>NZ_JACUZI010000001.1:0-1598369 GCF_015355705.1 Nocardia sp. XZ_19_231
GATTCCTACCGGATGAAACACCGCACGAAAGCAGGTGAGCGCCCCTGATCTGAGCACCCCACCCCCGCCTGGGGGTGGGGACTTCCCGTTGGCCACCAGCGGGGACTTACGAATGGCCGTTGACACCAAGGATGTGGGTTGGCGAGTGGACCACCAACTCGCGACACCCGGTCTCGCCCGCCGCGCCACGTCTGTTGTCGTCGACAAGGAGCCGTCACCCGCTGAGCGGCTCTCCGATCACGCCCCACTCGTGGTGACCTACTCGGCAATGCCTGACTGAGAAGTTCTGGTGCCCTCGGCGGGGCACATCCAAGATGGGACCGGGGACGACCTGCGATTTGCGCGCGGTCAGTTGAGGATCGAAGCCGACTGCAAACTGTAGGTTCCGCCCAGCGGGACCATGAGATGCCGAGCTGCTGAGCAGGAGCCAGGGATTCGAATTCTGTTATCACGTCCGTCGACCCGTCCCGGTGGAGACTTGAGCTGGCCCCCGGTAACCGCGCGCTTTCGTCGCCGAGATTGTGTCTGGTGCTACCGATGGATGACTGCCCGCGGATCTGAGCGGCATTGGCGACGGCCTCTTGTTCCCCTGATCAGGGCCCCTTTTGGCATCGTTGCCCATCTCAGTCGTAGTGGATAGGGACGCTGCGGTGTCGTCAGTGGAATTTGACGTTCTGACTACTGGTCATTGGGGGTTAGATGCCTGGCGTGGGGTCCCTCGACGCGGCCCCGAGTAGAAGCCGTACTGCCCGGTCCTGGCCGAAGTGTTCGCAACGCGGAGTGTAATCCCTTGTTGCTGAACCTGATTCGCTGCAACTGGCGCCGGGTCGATCTGGGCACATCTGTCGCGTATCGGAGGAGATCGTTGGTGCGGACGCTGAACTTCGATCCTCGCCAGCCGGATGAGCTTATGACGCTCTATGTGGGGGTCAGGGGTTCGAGTCCCCCATAGCTCCGCCCGAGAACAAGAGGTCCGGCTTGCGAGCCGGGTATTTTGTCGTTTTCATTACTCTCGCGCTGTGAATTATCCGGCGTTGCAGGTCGGGGTCGGGGCGGCGCCGCTCCAGCGGTCGAGCGTCCACTGGATGATCTGTGGGGTCAGCGGTGAGTCGGCCGCGACGAGGCTCATGTGGCTGAGGCCGGGGAAGGTGCGGTAGTCGATCGGTTCGCCCGCTGTACAGCGCGCATCGATCCAATTCTGTTGCAGCGCGGGCTTGACGAGTGGGTCGGCGAGTCCCTGCGCTACCAGTACCGGGGAGGGGAAGGGGCCGACGGGAGTCTGGCGCTTCAGCTTCGTGCCGAATTCGCCCTCGAGCAGGCTATCCGGGAAGACCTGATTCGGTATCTGCGAGCCGCGCAGGATAGCGGAAAGGGCGTCTTTGCCGTTGAAGCACAGGTTTCGGATCTTCTCGACCCCGCGCTCCGAACCCGGGGTCAGGTGCTCGCGCAGCTGCAGTTCGGGGTAGAGGCGATTCCAGGTGCTCGCGATATATGCGGAGATGGTCTTGCCTCCGACCTCGGTCTTGTCGGCCTCCGCGAGGCCGAAGAGGTCGGCGGCGGGGGCGAACGCGGCGACGCCTTTCACGTCCAACTCGGGGGCGTAACTACGCGCGATCTGCCCGGTCCACAGCGCCGCCTGGCCGCCCTGCGAGTGCCCCCACACCACGGTGTCGGTGGTCGTCGAGATCTCGTCGAACTCCTGCGCCGCCCGCGAGGCGTCGAGCACGTTGCGCGCCTCGGCCTCCCCGACGAGGTACGGGTGGGTGCCCTGCGTCCCGAGCCCGAGGTAATCCGAGGTCACCGCGACCCAGCCGTGCTGGGTCACCATCTCCCGGAGTGCGGTTCCGGCGCCGTCGTCGAACGGTGCCGCGGCGAGCGACGGTGCGCACTTCGGCTCGATCCCGGTGGTGCCGTGGGCGACGGTCAGCAGCGGATACGGATCGGCCGACGGGTTCTCCGGGGCGAGGATCGTGCCACTGGACACGGCAGCCGTGCCATCGGGATGCGTTGTCGTATAGAGGATTCGCCATCCGCGCGCACCGTCGGGAACGCCTTCGTCGAGCGGCTCGGTACGCAGCAGTCGGCCCGGTTCGGTAGGCGAATTCGCCGGCGCCGTATAGAACGGGCCGGGTTCGGGCAGCGGCACGCCTGAGAGAAGACGAACGCTGCCGTAGGCGAGCAGCAACGCCATCGCGAGCGCAGAAGCGGCGGCGACGGTGCGGGTCCAGCCGCGCCGGTGTCGGTGCGCGTCGGAGTGCGCTCGGAACCCGAGAAGCGCGGTGAAGAGCAACTGCAATCCGAGGAATACGAACCACGCCGCGAGCCCGAACCGGAAAACCACGACGGTGAGAACCGGCCAGGAGAACGCGACCACGCCGACGGTGATACTCGCGACCGCGGTGAGCCCCGCGGTGATCCGCCGATCGATACCGCCGGGACGAGCCGCTTCGCCCGCTCCGTCACCGCGCACCACCTGCCATACGGCGAGCAGCCCGTGCACGATGAGCGCCGCACCGATAAGGAAGGCGAGTCCCGGTGCGCCGACACTCGGCCAGACCGCCATCGCCACGCCGAGCACGACAAGAACGCCACCGAGCACCCGCGCGTGGAATGGAACGGCGCCCGGCCTCGGCTCCTCACCCTCCGCGGCGTGGGGGATCAATGCGGCGGCGATCCCCACGAGCGCGAAGCCGATGCCGGTGACGAGGGCGACGGTCTGCACCCGCATCGGGACGAGGACCAGCAGCGCACCCACCGCGACGGCCGCGATCCCGATCGCAACGCGAAGCGGTGTCGACAGCCTCGAGACGCGCCTACGTATAAGGGCCGTCGCGCCGCGCTCGGAACCCGGCATTCCCTCGTTCAACGAATCGCCGTTCACCTCGGACCCTTTCGCTGCCGGTTCGGCCGCTGTTTTCGATGCCTGATCGTTCGCCGCGACCAAGAGGCGCAGCACTCGGTGGACAACGAAGAATATCGCCCGGCTCGGTCAGATCGGAGTTGCCGAGCCATGCAGACCACGGCATATACCGCGGTCAGGTCGTCACAGACCGTCAGTGAGGGTTCGGTAGTCGTCGATCCGATGGCCGCTCCGCCAAGGACGCGCCGCACCCGATACCAACCAGCGCCGCCATAACGACGGATGCTTCAGCACGATCGGGAGCACGGGGAGGGGATCGAAGTAGTTCATTCGCTGGATCGCCTTGCCGTCGCGAAGGATCATGCGGTCGACGTTCGGCCATTCGATGCGGTGGCGTCCCACGTGCGCCAGCAGTCGGAACTCGATGAAGACCACATCGTCGTCGCCGCGCCACCGGTCGACGTGCGCCCGCAAGTCGGGGAGAAATCGCCAGATCTGGGCAAATTCTTTTTGTGCCGCTTCGATTCCGTGCATCGGTGGGGACAACGGTTGGGTCAGCACCACGTCCGGATGCAGAATCTCGGGGATACGGTCCACGGACGGCCGATCCCAGAAATCGATGAAGTTCGCGACGAACTGTTCAGCGGACATGGGACTCCCCTCGTCGGCTCGACGGTAGCGAACTCCCGCCACGCTCCGCGACCACCCAGAGGTGGATATCGCGGATCTGCAACCCGTTCACCCAGCCGTGGCCTGCATGCGCCATGCTTGTCCTGTGGTTATCGCGTCTGATGTCGTCCCCGTGCGTGGCAGTGAGTACTCGGTCCTGTTGCGCCGTGTCCGGGAGGCGGACCTGCTCGACCGGCGAGTGGGGTACTACGGGTGGAAGAGCGCGCTGACCGCGGTGGCTTTCATTGCTGGTTGGGCGGCGTTTTTCGCCATCGGTGACTCGTGGTGGACGCTGGTGGTCGGGGTGTTCCTGGCCGCGGTGTTCTCGCAGCTCGCGTTCCTCGGCCACGATGCGGGGCACAAGCAGATCTTCGCCGGGCGCCGGGCCAACTATCTGTACGGTCTGATCGCGGGAAATCTCGCGATCGGGCTGAGCATCGGGTGGTGGACCAGCAACCACAACCGGCATCACGCCCACCCCAATACCGAGGGCATGGACCCGGACGCGATGGGTGTGCTCGCGTTCTCCGGTGACCGCGCGCGGGCCGGAAAGGGTTGGCGGCGCTTCATTTTCCGCTACCAGGCGTGGCTGTTCTTCCCGCTGCTGCTGCTCGAAGGCGGCAGCCTGCACTGGAAGAGCATCGTCGCGGTGTTCCGCTGGCCGATCCCGAACCGCATCTGGGAGGGCGTGCTGCTCGCCGCCCACTTCATCGGTGTGCTCTCTGCGGCGTTCCTGGTGCTGTCGCCGGGCAAAGCGTTGGTGTTCATCGCGGTTCAGCAGGGCCTGTTCGGTCTGTACATGGGCTCCACCTTCGCCCCGAACCACAAGGGCATGGAAGTTCTGCCCGAAGGCGACAACACCGACTTCCTACGCAGGCAGGTGCTCACCTCACGCAATGTGCGCGGTAGCTTCCTCGTCGACACCGCGATGGGCGGCCTGAACTACCAGATCGAGCACCACCTGTTTCCGTCGATGCCCCGTGCCAACCTGCGCCTCGCTCAGCCGATGGTCGCCCAGTTCTGCGCCGAGATCGACGTTCCCTACTGCGAGACCGGCCTGTTCGAGTCCTATCGCCAGGCGATGGCCCACCTGAACGAGGTCGGCCGCCAGACTGTGCGGTAGCGCCTACTGACCGACCGCCTCGTTGTAGGCGGCGGTGAGTTCGGCGAGCACCCCGTCATCGGGAAGCGGCGCACCACGCAGGTGGGTGGCGCGCAGTTCATCCATGAATCGGTCCCACATCGGGGCACCGCCCGCAGCGAGCAACTCCGCGCGCACGGTCAGCTCCGGCGTCGTGTGCAACCATCGCGCGCCCCACGCGCCCAGTGCGGCCAGCACCGGAACGAGCTGAATCGCGGCCTCGGTGAGGTGATATTCGACCTTCTGGCGGTGGCTCGGGTCATCGTCGCGCGTGAGCAGGCCCGCGGCGACGAGTTTAGTCAGGCGTGCGGCCAGGATATTCGAGGCGATGCCCTCGACGGACCCGGTGAGTAGCTCCCGGAAGTGTGTCTGTCCGCCGAACATGATGTCGCGCACGATGATCAGGCTCCAGCGGTCGCCGAGCAGCTCGACCGTCAGATTGATCGGGCAGCCCGACTTGCCCGGCGGTACGGGCAATTTATCTTGGGCAACTGGTTGCGGCATAGGATCAGTCTAGGATACGTTCGTCACTGCTTGCGTATTGCAATCAGAAAGGGCACCTCGATGGCTCAGATGGTTCGCGTTCAGAACTTCAGCATTTCCAGCGACGGGTACGGTGCGGGGGAGGGGCAGAGTCTCGATCGTCCCTTCGGTCACGCTGACCCCGCTGACTTCATGTCCTGGGCGGGCGCCACCGCGCACTGGCCCAACCGCACCGATCCCGGCGGCACCTACGGCCTCGACGACTACATCACTCGCGACTTCGCCTTCAACATCGGCGCGGAAATCATGGGCCGCAACAAGTTCGGGCCATTCCGTGGCCCGTGGGAGAACTACGACTGGCAGGGCTGGTGGGGCGATAACCCGCCGTTCCGCACCCCGGTGTTCGTCCTCACCCACCACGAGCGTCCGTCATTCACTTTGGCCGACACCACTTTCCACTTCATCGACGCCACCCCGAAGGACGCACTGGCCCAGGCTCTCGACGCCGCCGACGGCAAGGACGTTCGTATCGGCGGCGGCGTCGCCACGGTCCGCGAGTTCCTCGCCGCCGATCTCATCGACGCGATGCATATCGCCGTCGCGCCGGTGGAAATCGTTGCGGGCGAACGACTGTGGGAAAGCTCGAACGAATACGACGACCGCTTCCACCACGAGCAGATCCCCAGCCCCAGTGGAGTGGTACACCATTTCTTCTGGCGCCGATAAGTACCGCGTGACCTGCGCGGCAGCGATAATAGTGTGGTGCCAACAGATCCCGTGCTGCTCGACAATCTGACGCTGGAACAGTCCTCGGTAGTCGCGAACAACGCGATGAATCGCGGCCGGGGACTGTCCGGCGTCAACAGCTACACCCGAGAACTCGGTTTCGACCCCTACGAGGTACTCGCCGAACGCCTGCGCGCCGACCCCACGGCTCGGGTCACGTAGGTCGACGTCCCAGCCGAAATCCGCCGCCGCAACGACTCACCGGCAGCCGAGGCCGTCATCGAAACCCTGCGAGCGGCAGGCCTGACCTACAACCGCCACCGAATCCACGGCCACGGCCGCCCTGAGTTCTCCGCCACCTACCTCGGAGCCGACCCGACGGCGGGCCCCGGCTATACCGGCCAACCCTCGGTGGTCTCATACTACGACTGGTGATTCGGGCAAAGAATCTGTCAATGCTCGCAGAGGGAGAACTCTCGTTCGTACAGCTCGTCGTTGTGTTCGTCGACGAAGAACTTTCGCTCTCGCATCAGTTCTTCGCGGAAGTCCTCGGCCTGGGCTGCCGTCATCGTCGACGTGGGTGACCACGGTTGTTGGGGCGGGATGTCGGAGGTCGAGACGATGGTGATCGACGGGTCGACCAGGAAGAAGGCCAGGATTTTGCGGTGGCCGTTTCGGGTCGGGTCGTGGAGTCGGAACGGGGCGACGCGATGTTGGAGGATGTTCGGGAAGGCCATGCAGCGACCTGCTGTGGCCTGGACTGATCCCAAGTCCTGATTGAGGATGTCTTCGTCGGTGAGACCGAAGACCTCGCGCATCCCGGTCTCGTCGTTCTGCTGGTACTCCGGGTCGTCGACGGCGGCGCGGAAACCGAGCACGCTGTCGGTGATGTTCTCGTTGTCCCAGTAGTAGATTCCGGTGGCGACGATGCGCTCGTTGAGCATTGCTTCGACGTGCCACGAACCGCCCGGGTATTCCGGATTCTCGGGTGTGAGGTGAATGTTGGCGAGTTTGACGATGACCTGTAGCCGGCGGCCGTTGAGGTCGACTCGGACGGTGTCGTCGGTGGGCGTCGGCGGTTCGAAGACGGGGGCGTCGGGAATGGCCGGTCGGCGGTTTTCCCACCAGTGGTTCCAGGCCTCTTCGTAGGCCTCTTCGGCTTCGTCGCTCGCACGGGTCGGCTCGGTGGGTTCGCTGTCGTCGTACCAGGTGAACGGGTTGACGTCGATCCGCACAGGTCGTGGTTGCCGAAGGTCGGTGAGTACATTCGCCAGCAGCGGGAGCATGCGGGCGAAGAGATCCGGCAGTACGGCCTCGAGTGCGTGATGGCGAACCGGGTCGACGTTGTTGACGTAGGAACGGAAGGCAACGTCGCCGCCGTCGGTGACGTCGACGTCGGTGGGCAGCCACTGGAACTTCTGCGAATACGCGTACTTGGCGTCGTTGGTCGCCGGGCTGGGCCATGGTGCGTCGGCGGGACGACTGACGCCGCGTACCAGGCAATACAACGAGGGATGGACGAGATTACGTACCTGACCGTTCGAACCGGGATGCCAATCCTGTTCGGCCGCGGGGACATCCTCCAATACCCGCGCCGCCTCGCCTAGTCGACCACACAACGCCTCGTCGATCAGCATGTCCGACTGCCACACCCCATCGACAACGGACACCTCGATCCCGGTCTTCTCGTCGCGCAGCTCGGCGTAGTACACGAGTTCATCGAGCACATAGCGGATTTGGGCTTGCGTCAGTCCGAGCTCGGCCGCTTCTCGAGTCCATCGGGCGACGATGTCGGAGTCGTCGATCTTTCGATGCCACTGCGATTTCGCCCGGATTGCGGCGCTCAATCGCATCATCTCCAACTCGCGCACCGTCCGGACCGGCGCGACAGCAACCAGGTAAGCGACACGAAAGGGCAAGGGAAACGGGGCGAGCTGAGTCAATTCTCTATTCTCTCAACAGTTCTAACGAGCACGACTAGGCCTATGCCGGGACCGACACTAGTTGACGCGGAGATCCTCACAGTCGTGGGTCCGTCGGCACGGATTCCATGGCGAGGATCGCGAAAACCAACTCGTGGACTCGCCACAACGGCTCGCCGGTGGCGATGGCGTCCAGGGCAGCCAGGCCGAGGGTGTGTTCGCGGAGGGCGAGGGTGCGTTTGCGGCTGAGGGTGCGGTCGCGGAGGCGGGCGAGGTGGTCCGGGGTGGTGTAGTCGGGGCCGTAGATGATGCGCAGGTATTCGCGGCCTCGGCACTTGATACCCGGTTGGGCGAGTTTGCCTTTGGCGCGGTGGGCGAGACCGGCATAGGGCTTGATGACCATTCCTTCGCCGCCTGCCGCGGTCATCTCGAGCCACCAGGCGGTGGCTTCGGCTTCGGCGGCGGGGTCGGACAGATCGACGATTCGACGGCCGGTGGGCCGGAAGGTCGCGGGGTCGGCCGCTACCAATCGGTCGCTGATGTCGAGGTGCCAGACGTGGTCGCGGTCGGCGTAGGTGGCGCCTTCGGAGGCTAGCAGGGCGAACGGCGCGATGTGAATACCGTCGAGTCCGGTTGTCGGCCAGCAGTATTGACGGTACGCGGTGGTGAACTTGACCGCGTTCTCGGCGCGGGCGGCGGTGCGCTCACGCAGTGCGCCGAGGTCGAGCCCACGGGACAGACCGGCGTCGAGTGCCGCGACGGCGGACGGAAGTGCGGACCGCGCGGCCGCACCGGCGGCCGCGTACTGGGTGCGGATCAGTCCGGCCGCCTTGGCCGACCAGGGCAGCAGTTCGCAGTCCAGGAGCAGCCAGTCCGAATCGAGTTCGTCGAAAAGTGTTGCGGCGGCGGCTCGTACGCGGTCGAGGAGCGTTTCGGTCAGGACAGAATCGTTGAAGAACGACCGCCCGGTGCGGGTGTAGATCGCACCGGAGCCCCCGACCCCGAACCGAGCCGCTGCCCCGTCACGGCACACGAGCACCACTGCCCGCGACCCCATGTGCTTCTCCTCGCACACCACCTTGTCCACACCCGCCGCGCGATAGTCGGCGAACGCCTCCGTGGGATATTCGAGATAGCCCTCGACAGTCGAGGTCGACGGCGGGGACATGGTCGGCGGCAACCACAGCAGCAGCCGAGGGTCGATCGCGAAGCGGCTCATCACCTCGAGCGCGGCCGCCGAGTTCTCGGCATCGACGATCACTGTGCCGTGATCGGTGCGGATGTGCCTGCGTCCGGTGACGTCGGCGAGGTCGAGAGTCTCGTTGTCGCGCGCGGATTCCACATCGGCGAGCGGACGGATCGGCTCGTAGTACATCCGCTCGGCCTGCACCGCGACGAACGTCTTCTCGGGGTAGCGCATCGCCGTCAGCTCGCCGCCGAATACCGCGCCGGTGTCGAGGCAGACGGTGTTGTTGATCCACTCCACCTTCGGCGTCGGCACGTGCCCGTAGACGACCGTCGCCGCACCGCGATAGTCCCGCGCCCACGGATAGCGCACGGGCAAGCCGTATTCGTCTGTCTCCCCGGTGGATTCGCCGTACAGGCAGAAGTCGCGAACCCGCCCGGACGCGCGACCGTGGTAGGCCTCCTTCAGTCCGGCGTGCGCGACGACGAGCCGCCCACCGTCCAGTCGCAGGTGGCTCACGAGGGCATGGATCCACTGCGCCGCGGAATCAATGAATTCCGTTGTCTCGCCTTCCAATTGCTCGAGCGTCTCCGCGAGGCCGTGCGACACCGTGACGTTCTTGCCACGCAACTTCTTGAGCAGCTTCTGCTCGTGATTGCCCGGCACGCACAGGGCGTTGCCGCTGGCGGTCATCCCCATCACCAATCGCAGCACGCCCGGTGAATCCGGCCCACGGTCGACGAGGTCACCGACGAACACCGCCTGACGCCCCTCCGGATGTGTGGCATCGACCGGACGGCCCGCCTCGTCGCGAACCAGCGTCCACCCGAGTTCGCCCAGCAGCGTTTCCAATTCGGCCCGGCAGCCGTGCACATCGCCGATGATGTCGAACGGCCCCGTGAGTTCACGCCGGTCGTTCCATGCCTTCTCGTAGGTGATCGCCACATCGGAGGGATCGCTGACGACGTGCACCTTGCGAAAACCCTCGCGGCCGAGCTCGCGCAGCGAACGCCGTAGGTCCTGACTCTGCCGCTTGAGCACATTGCGCCCGAAGTCGCGATCGGTGCGGCCCTGAGTACGCTCCCACGCGACAGCCTCGGGTGTATCGATCACGATCGCGACCGGCAGCACATCGAAAGACCGTGCCAAAGCGACCAATTCGGCCCGCGCGTGCTTCTGCACATTGGTCGCGTCGATGACGACCAGCCGACCGGCGCGCAGCCGGATTCCGGCGATGTGACCGAGCGCGTCGAAGGCGTCCTTCGTCGCGGACTGGTCGTTCTCGTCGTCGGCGACCAAACCGCGGAAGAAGTCCGACGACAGCACCTCGGTGGGCTTGAAGTGCTCACGGGCGAAGGTGGATTTGCCGGAGCCGGAGATGCCGACGAGGGCGATGAGCGACAGCTCGGGGAGGTCGATGTTCATTACGCGCCTTCACGTTCAGGCCCGGAGGCGGTAGCGGAGCGTGACCACGCAGGGCCGAGTGAAGGCGCCGATGTCACAGCGCCCTTCCGGAAGAGCGCGAGCTGGGTGGGGGAGCCGGTCTGCGGGTCGTGGTCGCCGACCGGGCGGATGTCGACGGTGTAGCCGAACGTCTCGGCGACGCGGGCGCTCCATGCGGCGAATTCCGCACGGGTCCACTCGAATCGGTGATCGTCGTGGCGGTGGCCGTCGAGGGTTTCGTAGTGCACGTTGTATTCCACGTTCGGCGTCGTCACGATCACCGCGCCGGGTGCGGCGTGTTCGAAGACGGCGCGCTCGAGCGCGGGCAACCGGGACTCGTCGACGTGTTCGATCACCTCCATGAGCACCGCCGCGTCGAAACCCTGCAGCCGGTTGTCGTGGTAGGTCAGCGCCGACTGGATCAGCGTGATCCTGGCCCGCTGCCGATCCGACATCCGATCGAACTTCAAGCGCCGCTCCGCCATCGTCAACGCCGCGCTGGAGACATCGGCGCCCACGATTTCGGTGAACCGGGCCTCGGCTTGCAGCGCGAGAAGCAGAGCGCCCGGGCCACACCCGAGATCGAGAACACGCGATGCGCCGGTCTCGGCCAGTGCGGCGAGTACCGCTTCCTTGCGGAGCTTCACCAGCGGCGTGCGGCGTTCGGTGGCTTCGACGCGTTCGACCGCGTCCTCGGGGATCTCGGCATCGTCGACCACCTCGTCCACCGAGCGCAGACGTTCCAGCGCCGACAGCATCAGTGTCCGTCGCCCGGCCAGGTAGCGTCGCGCGATCAATTCGCGGTCGGGGTGGCCACCGAGCCAGCCCTCGCCCGCGCGCAACAGCTTGTCGACCTCGTCGGCATCCACCCAGTAGTGCTTGGCGTCGTCGAGCACCGGCAACAGGACGTAGAGGTGGTTCAGTGCCTCTGCCAGCCGCAGCGTTCCGGTCAAGCGGAGGCGGGTGTAGGGCGAAGGGCCCCATTCCGGGAACTCCGGATCGAGCGGCACCGACGTGGTCGACACCGTCCAGCCCAGCGGCGCGAACAGCCTCTCGACGATCTCGGTCCCGCCCCGGCACGGTACGGCGGGCACCTCGATCTCCAATGGAATCGCCTGCTCCGCCAACTCTTTACGGTCCCGGCTCGTGCCGTTCAACGCCGACCGGAACACCTTGCCCAACGCCACCGACAGCAGACTCGACGCCACATACGGCCGATCGTTCACATAGCGCCCGAGTGCGGACCCGTTGTGTCCCTTGGTCGGTCGCGCCAGCTCCACCGGGTCGACCTCCAGCAGCAACGCCACGGTGCAGCGGTCCACATCGGCCTGTGGATAGAAGACGTGGGCCGTGCCGCCGGTGGTCGTGAACGACTGCACGCGGTCGGGATGTTTGACCACGAGGTATCCGAGGTCGGTCGCCGGTGAGTGAGTCGTGGAGATCGTCAAGAGCACTTGATGATCCTGTCACGGCCCGCCAGCGGTTTTCGCTGTGTTGTCAGATCATCGGAAATCGAACGAGGGCGGGATGGCGACGATCGCGGCAGCCGCCCACACGCCGTACACGGGCAGGTAGTCGGTCTGCCAGCGTTCGAGAGCGGCGAAGGTCTTCGTGCCGCGGACGAACCCGAAACCGAGGTGGCCCGACCAGACGAGGTTCACCAGCAGCACCACGTTCAGCCCGAGCGCGACCACCTTGTTCGGAGTGGAACCGAATTCGGCGATCCGGGTGAGCATGGCGGCCAGCATCACTACGTCGACCACCAGTGCGGTGACCACCAGGAGCAGTTGCAGGCGGTCGAAGAAGCCGGGTGGGGTCAGCGGGTCGCGGGCGGAGATCGTGTAGAGGAGCAGGCCGAGGACGAGCACGAGGATCAGGTCCATCAGGATGAGCAGGTCGCGGTCGATCGCGGTCAGGCTGTGGGTGGTCGCGAGGGCGGCGAGCAGTGCGAACAGCATGACGACGGTAAGCGGCGTGAAGACCCTCGTGAGCACCGGCGCGATGTTCTCCACGACGTTCTGTTTGGCCTCGACCAGCCAGGCGGCGACGATCACCGCGCCCGCGATGCCGAAGGGCAGCACCCAGTCCTCGATCACCGGCTCGATATCGAAGTCGAGGGTCCCGAACGCGCCGACCGTCAGTCCGATCAGCACGCCGCCGCCGAGCGCCAGCAATGTCAGGTAGACGAACCATTCCCCGGTGAACCGGATGAAATCCATCCGCCGCCGCCCGGATCGCCAGTCACCGCCCGCGTAGGCGAGGCCGACCGCCAACCACAGCAGGATCGGCGCGTGGATGGCGGCGATGATCTCGGTCGCCCCTTCGGGCTCGAACGGATAAAGGTTCAGAACCAGCGCGGTGAGTGCGAACGGCACGAGCAGCACTGCGGCCACCCGCGCGGAAACCTGGCGCTTCCACGCGAAATATCCGGCGAGGAAAGGCAATACGAGCAGGCTGAGGTTGCGGCCCAGTGCAGGGCCGTCCAGCCAGGTGAAGCCCGCCTTTACCGTGAGCGCCGCTCCTACGGCGAGGGCGAGAACCACCATCAGCTCTCGATTGCCCGCACCGCCCTCGGACTCCTCCGGCACCAGAACGAGCTGCTTCCACAGTCTTTCGGAATGCTCGAGCGCGAACTCGCGCGAGATCGCGTCCATACTGCCCATCCGCTTCACCGCGACGAGAAAGGCCTCGTCGCCGGACAGGCCGCCGGCTTGCAGGGTGGAGATCTGTTCGCGCAGATGGTCTTCCATCTCGTCGACATCGGCGACCGAAATCGCACGATGGCGCTGGACGTACCCGCGCCACTGATCGATATGGGCTTGCAACTCGGTCTCCATCACGCCCATCCCTTCTCGACCGGTCCGGTGGCGCTGCGCCAGACCTGGTCGAGTGCCTCGGCGACCACGCTCCACTGAGCTTGTCGTTCGGCGAGCGCGGCTCGGCCGGAATCGGTGATCAAGTAGTGCTTGCGCCGACGTCCGCCCTCGGACACCCGCCAGGTCGACGACACGTGCCCGAGCCGTTCCAGTCGGTGCAGCAGCGGGTACAGCATCCCGTCGGTCCACTGCATTCGCCCGCGCGAGAGCTGGTTGACCTGCTCGAGGATGGCGTACCCGTACGACTCGCCCTCGGCCAGAATCCCGAGCACCAGCGGCGTCGCCGAGGCCGCCACCAGGTCTTTGTCTATCCGCATCGGACTCCTATACCTAGAAGATCTATGTCATAACCTAGCAGATCTAGGTATATAGGTGTGAATGTCGCACCCTAGGGTGAGGATTTCGTTGAATCGCCTAACGACCGTGTGAAGGGCCCCGATGAAGTCTGCATATACGCGCTACAGCGCGTAGGGGACACAGAATCGAGGAACCATGAAGAACGCAGTTCGGATGGGTGCGCTGATCGCCGTCGCCGCGGCATTGGTCGCAGGCTGCACTGACGAGAGTGGTTCAGGGACAACCACTTCCACTTCCCGTGCGACGGTCGCCTCGTCGACAACGCGCGCGCCCGCACCGGGCCCCGAGGCACCGGGGTCTACCGCGCCCGAGGAGACCTCCGCACCCCGGCCCGGCGCCACCACCGCGCCGGAGCCCGAAACAGCGCCGGGCACACCGCCGCCCACGATCATCCCGGTTCCCGACACCACCTCTCCCGCCCCCGCTGACAACATCAGTGGGCCGGGTCGCTGCATAGACCCGGCCTCGACCGGTGTGCAGAACGCCCTCGCGAGCCTCGAGGGAAGCTGGGTCGCCGGACAGGCTTCCACTGATCAACCGGGTAGCTGTGGTCAGCTGTTGTATGTGCGCGCCATCGGCGGCAATTCCGCGGGTGCGCCGATCCACATGCTGTTCTTCCGCAATGGAAAGTACCTGGGCACAGGTACTTCCGAGCCGTATGCCTTCACGACCGTCGTCGGGTCGAGCAACAACGCGGTCACCGTCGACTACCGCTGGCTCGCAGGTGACGAACCCTTCGCCGCACCCCAGGGCGGCCCCGCGACGATCACCTATTCGTGGAACGGTTCGAAGGTGGTGATGGGCGGCACGCTGCCGACCGAAGTCACCCAGCCGCACCGCTGATCCGCTCTCAGTTGCCCATGCGCGTTGGGCAACTGAGTTCAGCTGTGCGGGTGCAGCACCAGCACCGTGATCTCGCTGGGTGCGAACACCCGAAGTTGCGGACCCCAGAAACCGGTGCCGCGGCTGGTGTAGAGCTGGGTGTTGTTCGCGTGCCTGCTCAGGCCCGCGACCACCGGCTGGTCGAGCCGGACGAGATAGTGGAACGGCCAGATCTGCCCACCGTGGGTGTGGCCCGAGATTTGCAGTGCGACGCCCGCCGCGGCACTGTCGGCGATCTGTTTGGGCTGGTGGGCCAGCAGCACCACCGGTAGTTCGGGGTCGGCGCCGGCGAGCGCGGCAGGCAGATCAGGGCCGTGACCGGGCAGGCTCTTGCCGGTCGGGTCGTCGATGCCCGCGATGACGAGCCGGTCGCCGTCGCGGGTGAGCACGCTGTGCTGGTTGTGCAGCGGCTGCCAGCCGAGCGAGGCCATGTAGTCGATCCAGCCCTGGGCGTCGCCGAAGTATTCGTGATTGCCGGTGATGTAGAACCGGCCGAGCGGCGCCTCGACCTTGCCGAGTGGATCGACCTGAGCCTGGCGTTTCGCGACCGAACCGTCGGCGAGATCGCCGGCGTGACAAGCGATATCGGGCCGCTGGGCGTTGACCACCTCGACCACCCGCTCCGACCAACGCCGCCGATTCAGCGCCGCGTAGTGGGTGTCGGTGACGACCACGACCCGCAAACCGTCGAGCCCCTGCGCCAGCCCACGGATCGCGACATCGACCGTACGCACCCGCGGCACCCGACGCGCCTCGTACACACCCCAGCCGACCAGCACCGTCGAGGTGACCAGCACCCCCGCCGCCACGATGCGCGCACTGTCGACCCCACCGACAGCCAGCGCGCCACGCACGAACAGCCCGATCACCGACCAGGAGAAAACCACCCACAGGACCCCGAGCAGGGTGTCGCCGACGATCACCGCAGGATCGGACTGCGCGGGCCCGTGCCCGAGGAACATCGTGAGCGGCAGGCACACGAGCGCGGCCACACAGACGGCCGTCCCGATCCAGAACAGCGTCCCGCTGCCACCGGTCGGTGACGAGACCAACGTCCACCAGGGCACCCCGAACAGCAAGGCGAGGACCAGCGACAACATCATCAGGCGTACGGCGATCTTCACAGCGGTCCGTTCTCGGCAGGGTGCGGCCGGGTGCGGCCACGATCGACCTCCCAGGGTAGCGCTCCGGCCGGACGCCCTCTTCGCCGAGAAACCGCAGTTCCGGGCATGTGTACGAAGCGGGCTGCCGCACTGCGCAATTCGAGGTTCCCCGGGGATCGGGGGCGCGCTAAGCTGCCCGGCAGGGCCCCGCGCGCAGGTTTCGCACCGCGGCGGGTCGAGTGGGGAAGCGGCGTGGCCGCACAACGGGAAGGTCAGAACACCGATCATGCGTGGGGTAAATATGCTTTTTCGGCGGGTCATGGCAGGCGCCGTGGTGGCGGTGCTGCCGTTCGGCGCGTCGGTCGCGCCCGCGGCCGCCGATGCCGACCCGTCCGCGATCGACTTCCGGGTGGAGACGTCGATGGGGGAGATCAACACCAGGATCATCCGCGCGGCCGACGGCAACACCGATCGGGTGGTCTACCTGCTCGACGGCGAACGCGCCGAGGACGACCTGAACGGTTGGGAAAAGCACACGACCATCCCGGCGCAGATCGCGAAGTTCAACATCAATGTCGTGATGCCGGTCGGAGGGCAATCCAGCTTCTACGCCGACTGGGAGCAGCCGAGCAACTTCTTCGGCGTCAACCCCGACGGGTCGCTGTTGCCGAGCGCGGACTCCGGTTCCGCGATCGGCGGCTGGGAGGACACCCAGGGCAAAACCAACACCTACCAGTGGGAAACCTTCATCACCAAGACCCTGCCGGATGCCATGAAGTCCCGGCTCGGCTTCAGCTCGACCCGCAACGGTGTGGTCGGCCTGTCCAGCGGTGGTAGCGCGGCGATGTTGATGGCGGCCTACTACCCGGAGCAGTTCACCTACGCGGGCTCGTTGTCGGGCTACCTGCACATGTCGATGCCCGGCATGCGTGAGGCGCTCGGCGGGGCGATGATCGCCAGCGGTGGCTACAACATCGAGGCGATGGCGCCCGCGGGCGGCGAGAAGTGGCGCCGGATGGACCCCTACGGCTTCGTGGAGAAGCTGATCGCCAACAACACCCGCCTTTACGTCGCCGCGGGCAGCGCCAAGCCCGCCGACCAGGATCTGTCCTCGGTCGACGCGATCACCCAGGGCATGCCGCTGGAGGCGATCGCGCTGGCGAATACCCGCTCGTTCGAAAAGCGCGTGACCGCACTGGGTTACGAGAACGTCAGCTACGACTTCCCCGACATCGGCATCCACAACTGGGGCACCTGGGAACAGGTCGCCATCCGCCTGATGCCGGACATGGCACGCAATATCGGCAAGCCGTTGCCCGCCGGCGCCACGCCGCCCGCTGGTGGTGCACCGCCCGCCGGCGGACCCCCGGCCGGTGGTCCGCCCGCTGGTGGCGAACCACCGAAGTAGCTTCTGACACAAACGAAACCGCCGCTACCCACACTCGGGTAGCGGCGGTTTCGCTCTTTCGGAGCTCGGTCAGTCAGTGCCGGATTCGATGCGGTGCTGCTCCACCACGACCTCATATTGCGTCCGCTGGTCGGCCGTCATGTGTTCCTCGGCGACGGTGCTGATGCTCCAGGGGATCGGGCAGGGTGGCGTGTGTTCCGGGTCCGGGCACAGTAGCCGTTCGATCTGCTCGGCGATCATGCGCGCATCGGCCTCGGACGCGACAACACCCAGGCTGATTTCCCACAGCTTCTTCTCGTCTGTCATCTGCCGGATCTCCTTGCGGTAGCGGTCAGTTCGTTTTGATCGGACTCTCGTTCGACCAGCCCCACGTGGTGCTCGACCGGCGGCCGATCTCGGCGGGTGGTGCGGCGACGGTGCGGGTGAGGCGTTGGAGTTCGCCCCAATCGCGGGTCCAGTCGTCGGCCAGGTAGGCGGGGATGGTGCGCGACTGCATGAGCAGGCCGGTCCAGCCGAGCGGGCCGCCGCCGGTATCGCCCTGCCAGGTCTCGGAGACCTGTGCGTTGAGTTTGTCGGGTTGGATCCGCCAGATCGGCATCTCCGCGACGCCGTTGTGGTGGTCGAACGGGCGCTGGCACGGGAAGGCCAGTCCCACATGCCAATCCGCGAGTACCGGGTCGGAGCTGCCGACAACGGTGTTCAGGCTCGACAGTTTCGGCAGGCGGGGTGGAGTGAGCGCGAGCCACTGCATGGGGTCGGGCTCGGCTGCGTCGACGACTAGTCGAATGGCATTGGTGCCTAAGGGAATTCGGTCCAAAGCGACCGGGATGTTGCGCCAGCCCGGAGCGCCGCCGACCGATGGCGGGGTCGAATCGCCCAGGGCGGCGGTGATGGTTCCGTCACCGTCACGACGAGCGAACTCCACCCGCAACCGCTGACCCGGCATGCGCGAACCATCGGGCGCGGTCGACTCGATTCGTCCGGCCACTGTCAGAATCAGCACTCGGTACGCCGGGTTCTGCTGTGCGGCAGCGAGATCCATTCGATACCACTGCGTGGTCAGCTGTGTCCGTTGGGGCTCGCCAGTCGAATAACTACCGAGAACCGGCGTCCGCTCCGGGGCCAGCCCGAACGGCAATGCCACCGTGCTCCCGTTCACACCGGCCACCGCGGGGCCGGACGCACCAGGTGCCCCCGGCGGTCCCGCGTTCGGACCGCTCGGCGGTGCCCCAGCGGAACCACCTGTTGCGGGGCTGTTCGTGGCACCAGGAGCAGCGCCCCCAGTTGGTGCCGCGCCGCCGGGCCCACTTCCACCGGGGCCGGAGCCGCCGGGCCCACTTCCACCGGGGCCGGGTCCACCGGGACCAGGTCCCGAACCCGACGGTGGGGCCGAGGATTGGTCGGGTCCGGGATCGGGGGCGAGGCTGCCGACGCCGTTCGGGGTGAAGCCCGTGTTCTCGGCGGCCAGCCCGTCGGCGACAGTGCCGCTGTACGGGGTGAGCAGTGAGTCCGCGGTATTCGTCTCGACGAGAACGTCATCGGCCATCGCGCAGTGGTCACCCGTCAGCGCACGCAGATTCGACAGCCCGACCGAATACGCCGGGTACTGCGAAACAGCTGCCACAGCAAGCGATCCCACCTCGAACAGAACCATGGCCGCTGCCGCAACGGTCAGCGGCGCGACAGCCGGGACCTTGCGATCGGGCCGACCACGGCGACCGCGATAGCCACCGGACTTCAGCTGTCCGCCGCTGGCGCGTTCGAGTACGTGACTCGTGTCGGAACCGGCTGGAACTGCGGCATCGTTGTCGGTTCCGTCGTCACCGGTGCCGACGTCGTCAGCGCTCGGGTCTCGGAGGTCATCGGTATCGTGTCCTACCTCCGAGGCCGAGACCTCGATGCCTGCGCGGTAGTACTGGAACAGTGCCGCGAGGAGGGTTGCGGCCGTTGCGGCGAGGAAGAGCGTCGACACCTCGATGCCGCTGAGGGTGGGTGCGCGGTCGGGCCAGGGGACTCCGTAGCCGGAGACGTACCACCAGCCGTTGGAGCCGGTGAAGCTCACGGCGAGCAGGAACAGTACTGCGGCCGCGAACAGGGTTCGGAGATAGTTCCGGCCGAGGCGGACCAGGGCCACCGCGGTGATCGCGGCGAGTGCGGCCGCCAGGCCCGCGTAGACGCCGAAGTGATGGGTCCACTTGGTAGGGGTGAACATCATCAGCAGCAGGGCCATGAAGACTACGGCGAGGATTCGGGTGACCGGGCCACGGGCGGTCGCGGGGATACGGCCCCGGCGCAGAGTCGCGACGATGCCGACGGTGAGGCACAGGAGCATGGCGAGGACGCCGAAGCGACGGGCCAGGGAGCCGTCGGGGTTGACCGACAGCAGGGAATCCCAGCGGGTGCGCTCCTCGAACCACGACATGTCGGGGCCGACGAGCTGACGGACGCGGGTGGCTTCGAGGACGGTCGAGAGGGTTTGGTCGGCGAAGACGACGACCAGCACGAGAGTGCCCGCGGCGAGGATCGGGGCCACGAGCGCGGTGTACCGGAGGAAGACAGCTCCCCGACTGGCGCCCGAATCCGGTGTGGCGCGCGCGATGATCGTCCGAATCACCGGTCGCGAACCAGCCAATAGCGCTGCCACGCAAATTAATCCGGTGGGACCGGCAGCGAGGGAGAACGCGGCGATCAGCACCGCGACCGCGGCGGGCAGCAGGCGGCGGGTGGCGATCGATCGTTCCATCGAGCACCAGGTGAGCAAGGCGCCGACGGCGATCAGGGGTTCCGGACGCAGTCCGTTGTTGTAGGGCAGCCAGATCGACAGGAACACCAGCGCCGCCGTCCAGCGCGCCACTCGGCTCGAACTCACGCCGGAACCCAGGCGCGGCAACACTTCCCGGCTGAGGACCAGCCAGCACACGAACCCGGCGAGCAAAGCGGGCAGTCGCATCCACAGCCCGATCTCGCTGACCCGGGTCATCTGGGCGAGCACCTCGTAGGGCCACCCGAACGGTGCCTCGGCGACCTGGAACCACCGGTAGTAGTTGGCGGTGTAGCCGGCCTCCTTCGACGCGCGCGCCATCGTGAGGATGTAGCCGTCGTCAGAGCTGTTGGCGCCGAGCACATGCCACACGACCAACGTGCCTGCGACCACCGCGTCGAGACCGGTGAACCGCCACCAGCGCGCGGGGAGGATGCGACGGGTACGGCGGCCGTCACGAGTGTCGCCGCGGTGCAGGCAGATCAATGCGAGCAGCGCGCACAACATCGCCCCGATGATCGCGGCCAGCTTCCAGCCAGTCGGACTCGACGAGAACCGCGCATCGATCTCGGCATGCAGCCGCGCGTCCCCCATCCGTCCACGATCCAATTCGGTGAAGACCCCGACCACTTGCGGCCGCACATCAGCGTCGACGGTCGTCCTCATCGGCGACCCGTCGACCCGGGTCATACCGGTGAGCTCGGCGGTCGTGCTCGATGCCGTGGATACCACCGTCAACGCACCGCATCGCGCGGTCGGCGCTTTCTCGGATGCAGCGCCGCCGATCCGAGTGTTGGTGGTCGATGGCGGTGCACCGTTCGGCGGAACCGCGCCCGATGGGGGAGCGCTGCCGGGAGTGGGCGGCCCCGGCGGCTGGCCGCTACCCGGTGCCCCCGTGGGTGGCGCGCCTAGCGGTGACCCGTCACCGCTAGGCGAGGGGTTCCCGACAGGGGGACCGCCGTTCGGGGGAGTACTTCCATCGGCGGGAGCGCCATTCGGTGGGGTGCTGCCGAGGGGCGGTGTCCCGTTGCGCGGGGTACTGCCGAGGGGCAATGCACTGTGGGGTGGAGCGCTGCTCGGCGGCTGGGCGGGAGGCCCCGCGGGTTGGTTCGTCCCGTTGGGTGGGGGTTGCGTGCCTGTCCGGCCCTCGGCGGCGGAGCCGGGCGTGCCCGCCCGCGCCGCATCGCTCCCTGCGATATCCGCGATCGACGCGCTCAACAGCAGCTTGTCGTGAAGCACCACGGACAGCGTCCGCCCGGCTCCCGGTCGGTCCTCGATCCGCGCGACCAAGCCCTTCGAACCGGCTCGCGGCGCCTGGGCGGGAACGGTGGACAGCACGGTCCCGCCGGTCATGTCGCGCAATGCCGTGCACGGAATGCTCACATCGAGCGACAGCGGCACATAGTCCACGAGCGGCGCGCTGAGCTGCATCGACTGCGGCTGCGGCCAATCCAGGCTCGCGTGCTGCTGCTGAACCGGCAGTAGCGGAGTCGCCACCGCCAGCACCACACCCAGCGCCCCCGCCGCGATCCCGATTTTCCGCACTCGGCCGAAGCCGGAAGAATCTCCACCCACAAACGACGATGCTAGCCCCGTGGACGGCGCAGTTCGGTGACGGCGATCCGTGCCGCCTCGCCGATCGCGGCGTCGACCACCGGCAGCATCGGGTCGGCGCGGGCGGCGCGGGTGAAAACCGCGACCGCCACCGGTGTTTCGCCGGGGAACTCGATGACGGCGACTTCGTTGCGGATCACCCCGATGGTGCCGGTCTTTCCCGCGACGAGCACCCCGCGATGGGGGAATCCGGCGGCGATGCGGTGCGGCCAGATCTGCTTGCTCATCACCGTGCGCGCGAATTCGGTGCTCGCGGTGGACACTATGTCGCCCGACCAGAGCTTCCACAGGAACCGGGTCATCTCTTCGGGTGTGGTGGCGCTGGCATAGGAGGGGTCGTAGGCGGAGACGGTCCACGCCTCGTCGTTGTCGGCCAGGGCCGCGAAAGCCTCTGCGGTGCTGTGTGTATCGGTATCGCGGACGAGGCTGCGGTGCTGGTCGGCCGTACCGCCGACGATGCGGGTATCCGTCAGGTCGAGTTCTCGCAGGAGCTCGCCCACCGCGGCGAGGCCGACCTCACCGAGCAGCACGTCGGCGGCGGCATTGTCGGACACCGTCATCATCGACGTCGCCAGATCGCGGCGGCTCAGCGTGACCGGATCATGCAGTGCCGCAAGGCCGGTGGGGCCAGGAGTGCAGTCGGCGGGATCGATGGTGAGTAGCCCGGCGGGGTCGATCAGCCCGTGATCGACCTGTCGCAAGAACGCGGCCAGCAGCAGCAGTTTGTAGACCGACGCGATCACCACACGGTCGCGCCCGCCGACAGAGACCTCGCCGGGGGAGCCGTCGCAGCGCCGGGCGTGCAACCAACCGGCACAGCCCGCGTCGGCGAACACGGCGCGAATCCTGGTGGTCGCCGCTTCCGCGTCGAACACGCTCATCGCAGCCGCTCCCGGTAGAGCACCCGATCCAACGCATCGGCATGGGCGTCGGCGTCGGCCCGGCGGATAACCCTGACCCGTACCGCAATCGACTGCGGCGCCAACGTCAGCCAGGCCACCCCCGGCGTCGGTGTCGGCGGTGTGGCGGTGACGCCGAAACTGGTGCCCGCGGCGACGGCAGCCAGCACCGCGCGATCGTCGGGCGCGGCGAGCGGCGCCGCGTCCAGCCCACGTTCCCGCAGCAGATCCATGATGCTGTCGAAGGCGGGCGGGTTCGCGGCGCGAGGCGGATGCGCGAAGTTCAGCCCGGCGAGCATCGGGAAGGTCGGCCGCTCGGCGGTGGTGGTGCGGTGATCGAGGGGCACCACCAACCAGCGCGGCAACTTCACCACCGGTCCGGCCTCGACACCGTCGACCAGCGCCGGATGTTCGATCACCGCCACATCGCACACACCCGCCCGCACCTCTCCGACGAGATCGACGGTCGTGCCCAGCGTCGTCGCCACGCTGCCGCCCGCGGCACGCAGACCAGTGACACACGCGGTGACCAGCCGGTCGGGCAGCGCGCTGGTCGCCGCGAACCGCACGGTTCCGCTGAGCTGAGCGATCCGCTGTGATTCGGCGAGCAACCGGTCGGCGTCGTCGACGAGCAACCGGGCCCGCGGCAGCAGGTGCCTGCCCGCGGTAGTGAGCAGCGCGCCCTGGGTGGTGCGGCGGATGAGTTCGACGTCGAGATGCTGTTCGAGGCGCCGCAACCCCTGCGACAGGGGAGGTTGGGTCATGTCGAGCGCCGCTGCCGCCCGCCCGAAGTGGCCTTCGTCCGCGACAGAGACGAAGAACCGGAGGTGGCGGATCAGATCCATATCGGCCATTGAACCAGCGGACTTGTCGCCACTCGGTCGATCGGCGAGGACAGGTCGGCACCGAACGGCTGTCTGCCCGGCCTCGAGGCATGCGACCTGCGGTGATATCGGGTGCGACTTGTCCAGGCCGGTGTCCGATATTGGCCCCGAGATGGCCGACGATGATGTTGTGCACCGGTGACTCCCACCGCACTGACGCACCGCGCGCCGCGCCTTCGAACCCGAATCGCCGCCATCACGCTGGCCATCTCGGCCGTGACATTGACGGCCTGTTCGAGCAAGGACGGAGAACAGGCGCCGCCGTCGACACCCGGGCTCGCGTCGTCGACCGCGCCAGCCGCTGCTACCTTCGCCGACCTGGAGGCGAAATACGGTGCGCGACTCGGCCTGTCGGTAATCGACACCGGCACCGGCGCGACGGTGAACTACCGTGAGGGTGAACGCTTCCCGATGGCCTCGACCTTCAAGGGTTTGGCGTGTGGCGCTCTGCTGCAAGCACATCCGCTGTCCACCGGATACTTCGACCAGGTCATCCACTACACGGCAGCCGACATCGTGGTGAACTCCGCCGAGACGGAGAAGCACGTCGACACCGGCATGACCGTTTCCGCGATCTGCCATGCCGCGATCACCGTCTCCGACAACACCGCGGGCAACCTCGTTCTCCGATTGCTGGGCGGCCCAGCGGGTTTCACCGCCTTCTTGCGCACGCTCGGCGACGATGTCTCCCGCCTCGATCGCTGGGAGCCCGAGCTCAACACCGCCGTCCCCGGCGACGAACGTGACACCACGACCGCCGCGGCCCTGGCCGCCGACTACCGCGCCCTCGTCCTGGGCACAACCCTCGCCGACCCCGAACGCGCCCAGCTCACCGACTGGTTGCTCGCCAGCGCCACCGGCGCCAAACGCATCAAAGCGGGCCTGCCCACCGACTGGAAAGTCGGCGACAAAACCGGCAGCCCCGCCTACGGCTCCGCCCTCGACGTAGCCATCGCCTGGCCGCCCGGCCGTGCGCCGCTCGTGCTGGCCGTCCTCACCACCAAGCCCGACCAGAACGCTGAACCGTCTAATGAACTTGTAGCCGAAGCAACGAAAATCGCTGTGGCCGAGATCAATTAGCGCAACCGGCTCCGCCTGCACCGTCCTCTGGCTCACCCGCTCGGTGAACGGCCCGATGAACTCCTCTGTTCATCGGGCCGTCGCCGTTCGACGGACTGTCGCTCAACTGACCCGCCACCCCGACGTCACCGACCGCGCGCATCGCTGCGGTTCATCGCCCGCTGCGACGAAAAGTGCTGTGAGCATAGGGATTCCGTAGGCGAGTGTCGGCGGCGGGAGCGGGCCGGTGGCGACGAGGCCCGCCAGTCCGTGGCCGATGGTCCAACTCTGGGTGGCCAGGTCGAGTGGGTCGGTGTCGGCGTGGAACCGGCCGGTGGATCGGGCCGATTCCACCGCGGTGACGAGGCGGTGCAGGGTGGCGTCGGCGGCCTCGGCATCTTCGAGGTCGAAGCCCGCGTCGAACATCAGCCGGTAGAGGTCCGGGTAGGCCATGGCATTGGACAGATACGCGCTACCGAGTGCCGCCAGGTCGCTGACCGGGTCGTCGGTGGTCGGCACCGCGGTCAGGCGGGTGGCGAGGCGGGTGAAACCTTCCTGGCGGACCGCGCGCCACAGGCCGTCCATGCCGTCGAAGTAGGTGTAGACCGCCATGGTGGATACCTCGGTGCCCGCGACGAGACCACGCAATGTGACGGGTTCGCGAGCGCCCACCATGTGCGCCGCTCGTTCGATCAACATCGACCGCACCGCGGGATTCTTGGTCCTGGCCATAGCGCAAGATTATATATCACTGTTATGTTATTGGTCGGAACCCTCGGACGATGGGAGAGATCGTGGCTGTGGAACTGGTGAATCCGGATGGACTGCCCAAGCCGGAGGTGTATCGGCAACTCTCGATCGCGACCGGGTCGCGGCTGGTCTTCCTGGCCGGGCAGGTCGCGCGCGACGGTGCTGGAAATCCGGTCGGCGCGGGTGATTTCGCCGCGCAGGTCGAGCAGGCGTACCTCAATATCGGCACTGCGCTCGCGGCGATCGGTGGCTCGTTCGACGATGTCGCGAAGCTCACCATCTATGTCGTCGACTGGAGTGCGGACAAGTACCCGCTGCTCGGTGAAGGTGTCGCACGGGCGGCGGCGAAATTGGGGGTCGATCCGGTCAAGCCGATCACGTTGATCGGGGTGGCCGCGCTCGGTGAGCCGGATCTGCTCGTCGAGGTCGAGGCGACGGCGGTGCTCGACTGACCACGGGATCGTCCTGAGTCGCGTCGCCGCGCCCGGCGGCGGTGGCTCGCGCGGGAGTATGCGCACCGTCTTCCAGAATCTAGATGCCTTCCTACTCCCTGACGAGACGGAACCAGTGCAGTGATGAAGTCTCCACAAGCCTCGGTCGAGGCCGCGACGATGATTCGGTCACTCCGATGACGGTGCGCCTGCGTTGGATCGCCGCGCCTGTCGCTGCCGTAGCCGCGCTGGCGCTGGTGGCGTTCGGTGCTCGCGACACCGAAACCTCATGGTCGAGTGCCTGGGCTACCTCTGTTCAGTACCCGATCTACCAGAACTGGTCCGCCATGGGTTTCGCTGATCAGACTGTGCGACAGGTGATTCGCCTGTCGCAGGAGGGCCCGCAAGTCAGAATTCGGCTGTCGAATCGCTACGGGCAGTACCCCCTGCCCGTCTCGTCGGCGACGGTTGCCCGAAGCGCGGGTGGCGCCGCTGTCGTCCCGGAGTCGGTGCGGGCGTTGACCGTTGGCGGACAGTCCACCTTTGTGATCGCCCCAGGGCACGAAATGGTCAGCGACGCGGTAGACACGGCGGGGGTATCGATGGCGGTCACCCTCTACTTCGCCCAACCCACCGGCCCCGCGACCCAGCACGGGCAGGCGCTTGCCACCAGCTACCGGGCACACGGCGATCACAGCGCCGATCCGTCGGCTGCGCCCTTCACCGATACCTCCCAGTCCTGGTACTACCTGGCAGGCGTCGACACTCTGCGACCGAGCGCGGGCGATGTCACCGTGGCCTTCGGCGATTCGCTCACCGACGGCTACCGCTCCACCCTCGACGCCGACCAGCGCTACCCCGACCAACTCGCGGCGGCGGGCCACCACGGCCCGGTGGTCAATGCCGGAATCAGCGGCAACAGGCTGCTCACCGACTCGACCGTGCTCGGCGACAGCGCCCTGGCTCGGTTCCGTCGCGATGTCCTCGAACAACCGGGCGTCGGCACCGCCGTCGTCCTGATCGGGATCAACGACATCGGCCTGTCGGGGAGCGCGGGCCCGGACGGGGCGGTCTACCCGAAGATTTCGAGCGATCAGCTCATCGCCGGATATCGCGAATTGATCGATCAGGCGCGGGCGAGCGGCGTGCACATCGTCGGCGCGACCATCCCGCCGTTCGCCGGTTCGACGTACTTCTCGCCAGAGAAGGAGCGACTACGCACCGAGGTGAACACTTGGATGCGGGTATCGGGCGCGTTCGACAAGGTTGTCGATCTCGAACAGGCGTTGGCCGCGCCCGGTGATCACACCCGCCTCGCCGACGCTTTCGACAGCGGTGATCACCTGCATCCCAATGATTCCGGCTATCGAGCCATGGCGACGGTCATCGCACCGGCCCTCGCTCCGTGATCGCCGTCTCGCCCCACCCGCCGTGACCAGGCCGGACGCTGACCCGTACCCCAACGGCCGGTGAACCCTGGTCGGTCGACTGGCAGGTAGGGCGGGGGCTCGATATGCTCGACTCCGACTTCGAAACAGGCTGCCTTGCTGCGTGTTTGATCGACCACTGATGGCAGGGGGCCTGTGAGTACTGTGGAAGTACTGCCGATGGCGCAGACGGTAGCCGCACCGGAGGAATCCGGTGACAGCGCCGGATCTGTGGTGCTCGGCGCCGGAGTGGCGGTGGTGGCCATCGCCGCCGTGACCGCGGTGTTCGCGCCGCAGGCCGTCGGTATCCCGGTGCTCGCCGCCGCTGTCGCGGCGGCACTGATCGGCTGTCCTGCGGTGTGGTTCGCACTGCGTCAACGCGCGCAGGCGCGCGCGAGTCTGGCCGCCGCCCAGCGAGCCGAACAGCAACTGGCCGCCACCGTGGCCGAGGCGAGCGCACGGCTGACCCAGGCCGACGAGCACACCGCCGCCTACGCCTGGGAAGCCCAGGAGAATTCGCGGCGGGGCTCGGCGGCACTGGCCGCGTTCGCCGGCGCCGCGGGCCGCATCCAGGCGATGACCACCTCGATGCTGGCCGAGCTGCGGGAGATGGAACACCGCCACGCCGACCCCCGGGTACTCACCGACCTGCTCCACATCGACCACCGCACCGCCCAGGCGGGGCGCCTCGCCGACAGCATCGCGGTGCTGTCCGGTGCGCGCACCGGCCGCCGCTGGGCGAAACCTATTGCGATGGAATCGATTCTGCGCGGCGCGATGGGTCGCGTCGCCGGGTATCAGCGCGTGCGGCTGCGGGCGATCGCCGAGGTCGGTGTCGCCGGGCATGCCGCCGAAGGCGTGATGCACACGCTCGCCGAACTCCTCGACAATGCCTGCAACTTCTCTCCGCCCACCACCGAGGTACACGTCTACGCCGCGGAAGTGCCTGCGGGCGTGGTGATCACGATCGAGGACAGCGGCCTGATCATGAGCGATTCCGCGCTGCGCCGCGCCGAAGCCGCCGTGACCGGACGTGATCACAAGGGCAAGGGCGCCGACCTGGCCTCGTTGTCGGGGACCAGGCTCGGACTCGCCGTGGTCGGGTACCTCGCGCGCAAACACGAACTCACCGTCTCGTATCGGCCGTCGGCGATCGGCGGCACCGCGGTCGTCGTTGTCGTCCCGCGAGAGCTCACCGCGCGCGCCGAACGACGCAGTCGCAACGTGGTGGCCCCGCCGCGCTTCGCCGAGCCGGCCACGCTGAGCCAGTTCGACAGCCCGATCCCGCGCAGAACCGACACCGGCACCATGGATTTCAGCGAGCCTGTCGGCCAACCCGCGCAACCCGAGGCCGACGGTGCCCCGTCCACCTCGCCCATGCTGCCGAAACGTCGCAGGGGCGACACTCTGGCGCAGGTCCATCCCGAAGGCCTCACCGCCAGGCCCGCCGCCAAGGCATCACCGGCCGAACCCACCGCCCTCGGTGCCTTCCAGCGTTCCGCGCCGGGCCGCACCATTGCAAGCCACGATCCGGGCAATGCCGCTGCGGCTGCCGACCCACTGGAGGACCGATGACCACCACCGCCCCCGCGAACCTCGGCTGGCTGCTCGAGAAGCTGCTCGCCCGCACTCCGCGTGCCCGGCACGCCTTGCTCCTGTCCGGTGACGGGCTGAAGATCTGCCATACACCAGAGCTCGACGTCGACCGCGCCGATCAGTTGGCCGCCATCGCCGCGGGGTTCCAAAGCCTGTCGCACGGGGCTTCCGTCGAGTTCGGTGACGGGCGTGGCGGAGTTCGCCAGTCGATGACCGAGTTCTACGGCGGCATCCTATTCGTGGTCGAGGCGGGGCGCGGGGCGCACTTGGCGGTGGTCGCCGCCGAGGACGCCGATGCCGGTCTGGTCGGGCACACGATGCACGAGCTGGTCGAACAGCTCGGCGAGCATATGGCGGCCCAGCCGAGACGCGGAGCGATCGATTGACCAGGGCCGGTCGTGACGACGATCCCGACCGTTTCTATACCCTGACCGGCGGCCGAGCTCCCGTCACCGAGGACTTCGACCTGGTCACCCTGGTGGTCAGCGAGTCGGCGGCGACCGCGGGGATGTCCTCGGAGCAGGTCGCGGTCCTCGACATCTGCCGGGCGCCCACCGCGGTGGTGGAGATCGCGGCCGAGCTGCGCCTGCCCGTCGGTGTCACCACGGTTGTTCTGTCGGACCTGCTGGCCGCGGGCAAGATCACGGTGCGCCCACCGCTGTCGGCGGCGATGTCGCTGGACGCTTCCACCCTCGAGAAGGTGCTCGTTGGACTTCGCAAGCTCTGAGAACGTGCCCGAGCGGGCGAGAGCGCCGCTGCACAGCACGGCAATGCACGGGTTGAAGATCGTGGTCATCGGCGGATTCGGTGTCGGCAAAACGACATTGGTGCGGTCGGTGAGCGAGATCCGGCCACTCGATACCGAGGCCACCATGACCGATGTCGGGGCAGGCGTCGACGACACCAGCGGTGTGCCCGGCAAGTCGACCACCACCGTGGCCTTCGACTTCGGCCGTATCACCCTCGACGACGAACACGTGCTGTACCTGTTCGGAGCTCCTGGGCAGCAACGGTTCTGGTTCCTGTGGGACCGGCTGTTCGCGGGTGCGCTCGGTGCGATCGTGCTGGTCGACCAGCGTCGGATCAGTGATTCCTGGTACGCGATCGACCGTCTCGAACACCAGGGCACCCCGTTCGTAGTGGCCTGCAACGACTTCGGTGACTCCCATTCGGCGGGTGCGGTGCGTGACGCACTCGATCTCGATCCGGCCGTACCGCTGGTGATGTGTGACGCGCGCTCGCGCGAATCGAGCAAGCAGGTGCTGATCGCACTGGTCGAGCATCTGTATTCCGCTGTCCCACAGGGAGAAACCGTCTGATGAGCACACCGACCGGCGCGTGCCCGATCACCGGCGCGGTGCCGTTGAGCGGCCCCGAGTTCCACATCGAACCGCACGAGGTCTATCGGCGGATGCGGCGTGATCACGGGCCCGTCGTGCAGGTCGAGTTGCCCGGCGGGTTCCCGGCCTGGCTGATCATCGGTTACCGCGAACTGCACCAGGTGACCAGCGATCCGCTGCTCTTCCCGCGTGACGTGTCGCTGTGGAATCAATGGGGCCGGGTACCGGAGGACTGGCCGCTGCTGCCGATGATCGGGCAACCGATGCCCTCGATCTACTTCACCGCGGGCGCCGAACACCGCAGGCACCTGGCGATGGTGGAACCGGCACTGGACGCGGTCGACCACTTCGAATTGCGCAGGGCCTGTGAGGAACTCGCTGATCGTCTCGTCGACGGGTTCTGTGGTCGCGGCAGCGCCGACCTGGTCGCCGAGTTCGCGGTGCCGCTGCCCGCTCTCGCCCTGGCGCGCATCCTCGGTCTGCCCGACAACGACGCGGCAGACCTCGCCCTGACGATGAAGCAGCTCGCCGACGGTGGCGCCGACGCCCAGTCCGGGCACGCCCGCTTCGCCGAACACATGGCGCGGCTGGTCGCGGTGAAGAGGGCTCGTCCCGCTGGGGATCTGGCATCGATGATGCTGGCCGACCCCGAGCCGTTCACCGACGAGGAATACATGAACGACCTGATGGCGATCGCCGCCGCGGGTCACCTCACCACCGCTGACTGGCTCGGCAGCTCGATGCGGCTGATGCTCACCGACGACCGGTTCGCGAACGCGCTCGGCGGTGGCAGGCGCAGTGTCGGCGAGGCCATGAACGAGGTGCTCTGGGAAGAGGGGCCGACCTCGATTCTGGCGGGCCGGTGGGCAGCGCGCGACACCCGTCTCGCCGACAAGACGATTCGGGCAGGTGACCTCCTGCTGCTCGGTCTCGCGGCCGCCAATCTCGATCCGCATGTGCGCCAATCGTTTACCGAGGGCGGCTCCGTACCCACCGGCAACAGCGCCCACTTCGCGTTCAGTTACGGCGAATACCGCTGTCCTTTCCCGGCGCAGCAGATCGCGGAGATCATCGCCAGGACCGGGATCGAGGTGCTGCTCGACCGGCTTCCCGATGTCGACCTCGCAGTACCCGCCGACCAACTCACCCGGCGACCTTCGGCTTTCCTTCGGGGCATGACCGCACTGCCCGTTCGTTTCACGCCAGTTCGACCCGTCGGAGGTTTTTCGTGAGTTCGCCATGCCCTTTCGCCATCGACCCCATGGTCGGTGACCTCAACGGGGAAACCGCCCGACTTCGAGCACTCGGCCCGATCACCCGGATCGACCTGCTCGGCGTGCCCGCCTGGACGGTCACCGATCATGCCGTCGCACGTCAGCTGACCACCGACACCAGGCTGGTCAAGGACATCAACGCGTGGTCGCTGTACGCCGACGGCGTGGTGACCACCCAGTGGCCGCTGATCGGGATGGTCCTCGTCGACCGTTCGATGTTCAGCGTCGACGGTGCCGAGCACCGCCGGTTGCGGCTCAAGACCGCCCAGGCACTGGCCCCGCGGCGGCTGGAAGAGCTCCGTCCGGTGATCGAACAGCTGACCGCCGACCTGCTCGACGACCTCGAGGCCGCCGGTGCCGATGGCGCTCCGGTGGACCTCAAGGAGGTTTTCGCCTATCCGCTGCCGATGCGCGTGGTCGGCGACCTGATGGGCGTCGCGCGCGAAGACCACGCGCAGCTGCTCGAGTGGTACAAGAAGTTCTTCTCGGTGATGACCCCGCAGGACGAGCGCCTCGAGGTGATGGGCGGCCTCGATGTGTACTTCACCGACCTGGTCCGGCAGAAGATCGCGGACCCGGCTGATGATCTGACCTCGGCGTTCGTCACCGCCGACGAGGGCGGCGAGCCGCTCACCGAGGAAGAGGCGATCGGCAACATCAAGGCCCTCGTCGCCGCGGGCCACGAGACCACCGTCAGCCTGATCATCAACACCGTGCGCGCGCTGCTCGCCGAACCCGAGCAGCTGGCGAAAGTCCTTGCCGGGGATGTGGAGTGGAAGCAGGTCATCGAGGAATCGCTGCGCTTCGACGGCCCGGTCTCGCACCTGCTGATGCGTTTCGCCGTCGAGGACATCGTTGTCGGCGACACCGTGATCGCCAAGGGTGAGGGCGTGGTGATGTCCTACCGCGCCGTCGGCCGCGACACCACGGTGCACGGCGAGACCGCCGACGAGTTCGACGTGACGCGCTCGACCGCCAACCGCCACTTGGCCTTCGGCTACGGCCCGCACATCTGCCCCGGCGCCGCCCTGTCTCGTCTGGAAGCCGCGATCGCGCTGCCCGCGCTGTTCGCTCGCTTCCCGGAGCTGCGCCTTGCCGTGCCCGACAGTGAGATCGGCAACCTGCCGGTGCTCACGCAGAACGATCTGGCCGCCTTGCCGATCATCCTGAGCTGACCGGCGACGCGTCGCGCCCGGTGGCTCCTACGCCGGGCGCGACGCTATCCGTGTGCTACAGACCCAGATCGCGGCCGATCAGTTCCTTCATGATCTCGTTGGAGCCCGCCCAGATCTTGGTCACCCTGGCGTCCATCCACGCCCGCGCGACCCGGTATTCACGCATGTAGCCGTAGCCGCCGTGCAACTGCACACATGCGTCGAGCACGTCGTTCTGCACCTGCGCCGACCACCACTTGGCCTTCGCCGCGTCGACCGCGGACAGCTCACCGGCAGCGTGGGCGACGATGCCCTGATCGACGAACGCCTGTGTCACTTCGATTTTGGTGACCAGCTCGGCGAAAAGGAACTTGTTGTACTGGAAGCTGCCGATCTGCTGCCCGAATGCCTTGCGCTCCTTGGCATACTGCAGCGTCTCGTCCAGGATCGCCGAGGCATGCGCGAGGTTGGAGATCGCCGCGCCGATGCGTTCCTGCGGCAGCCGCTCCATCATGGCGATGAAGCCGCGGTCGACCTCGCCGAGCCGGTTGGCGTCGGGGACACGCACATTGTCGAAGAACAGTTCGGCGGTGTCGGATTCGGGCTGACCGACCTTGTCGAGCTTGCGCCCGCGAGTGAAGCCGTCCATCCCGGTCTCGATGACGAACAGCGTGATGCCCTTGGCCTTCTTCTCCGGGCTGGTGCGGGCGGCGACGATCACGAGGTCGGCGTTGAAACCGTTGGTGATGAACGTCTTCGAGCCGTTGACGATCCAGTCGTCGCCGTCGCGCACGGCGGTGGTCTTCAGCGCGGCCAGGTCGGAACCGCCCGACGGCTCGGTCATGCCGATGGCCGTGATGATCTCGCCGGTGCAGAACTTCGGGAGCCAGCGCTGCTTCTGTTCATCGTTGGTGAGTTCGACCATGTAGGGCGCGCACACGTCGTAGTGGATGCCGAACGAGGACGCGATCGCGGCGCTCGCCTTCGACAGCTCCTCGCCGAACACCGCGTTGAACCGGTAGTCACCCGCGTCGCTGCCACCGAACTCCTCGGGCACACCGAGGCCGAGGTAGCCCATTTCGCCTGCCGCGAGCCAGGTTTCGCGGTCGATGGCCCGCTCTTCGACGAAGCGTTCGGCATTGGGCGCGATCGAGCGCTTGACGAACTCGGCGACCGAGGCGCGGAAGGCGTCGTGGTCCTCGGTAAAGATGGAGCGCTTCATGGTGTCCTTTCGCTGACTTACTGTTCGGGCCGTTCGCCCAGCAGAACCAAAGACGCCCGGACAACTCTGGCCGCGTCGGGTTCCTCACCGCTGATCACATCGGTGTAGATGAAGGTCTCGGTGATCCGCACCAGCAGCAGCGCCAACTCGGGCACCGGCAGCAGCGGATCGAGAGCATCGGCCGAAATCTCTTCGGCGAGTATGTCTTCCACAATCGCGACGATGCGGTGCTGCACCGTTCCCGCGCGCGTGGTGAGCAGTCGCAGCGACCGTTCGGGTTCGCGCAACAGGAATTGGCGGAAGGCGTGGGAGGTATTGGTGGCCTGGGCGAAATCGCCGAGGATGGTCGCGATGCGGTACGCGCCGTGGCCGGGAGCCGCGGCGGCCGCGCGACGCAAGGTGGGCTCGGCGACCGACCAGATGACCTCGGCGAGCAGTTCGTCGCGCCCGCCGACCCACCGGAACAGCGTCGCGCGATTCACCCCGAGCGCAACGGCGAGTTCCTTCATCTCCAGTCGGTGCCCGGCCAGAAATATGGCCCTGGCGGCGCGGAACGCGCTCACGGCATCGGGGCGTGCCGCCGCGTCCTGGAGTCGTTTCTCCAGGGCCGTCTGTTCGATCACGTCACCTCCATGCACCGTTTCCTACAGTGTATGAACTGTGCAACGTCTGTCAATATGTTGCACTCCGGGCACAAGAACGGGCACAAAAAAACTCCCCGGTCACCATGACCGAGGAGTTCTCGTTGTAGCCCCGACGGGATTCGAACCCGCGCTACCGCCTTGAGAGGGCGGCGTCCTAGGCCGCTAGACGACGGGGCCAGAACAACAGCTCACCAGGGTGAGCCGCGCGGAACATACGATAGCCGACGACCTGGTGATCGACCAAAACGGGTGGTCGCCCCGGTTGACCACCCCTTGGCGGCGGGGCACAGTGGGGCCATGACCAGCAAAGAGCTGCGCGGTGGGGTGGAGATGAGCAATCTCGATCAGCCGCTGTTCGACGGGGCCGAGGCGACCAAGCGGGATCTGGTCGACTACCTCGAGTTCGTGGGGGAGCGGCTCGTTCGGGTGTTGCGGGGGCGAGTGCTGTCGGTGGTGCGGGTGCGGCCGGGACAGCCGCCGTTCATGCAGAAGAATCTGCCGAAATACACCCCGGAATGGGTGCCGCGCGCGACGGTGTGGGCGGAGAGCTCGCATCGCGAGGTCACCTACGCGCTCGGTGACGACGTGCGCACGCTGCTGTGGTTCGGCAACCAGCGCGCGGTGGAGTACCACCCGCTGCTGTTGCCGGTAGACCACAGCGCGGGGCCGACGCACCTGGTACTCGATCTGGATCCCTCACCGGGGCAAACGTTTCGCGACGCGGCGGCGGGCGCGCAGCTGATCCGGGCCGCGCTGGAAGCTGACGGGCTCGCCGGTGCGGTGAAGACCAGCGGCGCCAAGGGATTACACGTCTACGTGCCGATCGAGCCCGGCGTCGCGATCGAGGACGCCGCAGCGGCGACCCGGGCCGTGGCGGCCAGAGCCGAGCGCATCGATCCCACCGTCGGAACCACCGCGTTCATTCGTGAGGACCGAGCGGGAAAGGTCTTCCTCGACTCCACCCGAGCGGGCGGCGCGACGGTGATCGCGGCATACAGCCCGCGCATCCGACCGGGAGTCCCGGTGTCTTTTCCCTTGCGCTGGAACGACATCGAGTCGGTGACCCCCGCCGACTTCACCCTGCGCACCGCACCGGATCTGCTCGGTGACACCGACCCGTGGGCCACGGAAATGCCCGCACCGCAAGCACTCCCGGCCGACCTGATCGCCGAAGGTCACACCATCCCGATCGCCCGAGTCCAGGCCATGCACGAGGGCAAACGCCGGGCCCGCGCCCGCCGCGCCGAATGAACACTGTCAGAGGTTGATCAGCCGCCGAGCGACGCGACGCCCGCCTGGGCGAACTTCTCGTCGAGGTCGCCGCTCGGGGCGCCTGCCACGCCGATGCCCGCGATCGGGGCGTTGTTCGCCTTCACCGGGGCGCCGCCACCGAGGAAGAGGGTGCCGTCGATGTCGGCCAGGTGCGGGGCCGACTCGAGGCGCTTGGCCAGCTCGGTGGTGGGGGCGTTCCAGGAGACGGCGGTGAAGGCCTTCTGCTGGGCGGCGTCGTAGGACTGCGGGCCCGCGCCGTCACCGCGCAGGGTGACGATGACATTGCCGTTGCGGTCGACCACCGCGACGCTCACTCGCTGGTTCTCCTTCGCGGCGGCGTCGAGGGCGGTCTGCGCGGCCTTGGTGGCGGCGGCGATCGACAGGTGGGTGGACTGGGCCAGGTTGGCATCGGCGGCGTCGACGACCACGGGGGTACGGGTCGCCGGGTCCTGATCCTGCGCCTGGACGGTCACGACGCCGACCACACCGGCGGCGACGACACCGGCGGTGGCGCCGGCGATGATGAGGCGATTGCGGGTGGTGGACTTGGTGGTCATGACTGCTCCTGCGCGGATCTCGGCCGACCGGCGGTCTGCCGTGGCCTGTTGATATCCATCCTGTTCGCGCAGCGGCCTCCACGGATCGGCGTACCGGCTGTACTCCGGGGTCGGATCGGCCGACACCCGGGTCGACCGATCGGATGACCCGCCGCGGGGGATCACCGGGGGAGAATCGGAGTTTGCCCAGGCCCGTGCACGTTCGCGGCCGAGAACCCGCGGCGACAGCCGCCGATGGACGCAGGTGGATGACATGGCTCAGTTGCTCGGCGCCCAACGGGACGACACGCGACTGCTTGCTGTCATCGTCCACAGTGCCTTCTACGTCCTGCTGGCCGCTTCGTTGATGCGATGGCTGATCCGGCACAGCGAGACCCGCTCCACACCGTTGATCGTCGTGCTCGCCCTGCTCCTCGCGGTGCTGTACGCGCTGAGTGAACTGCGGCAGTCGCATCGGGTGGAATGGTTCGCATTACTGGTGGTGACCTGGTCGGTGCTGGTGGTGCTCGCACCGAGCTTCGCCTGGTGCGCGGTGCCGCTGGTGTACACGGGACTGCGGATTCTGTCGGAGCGCGTGGCGGTGATTCTGGTCGTGGCGCTCACCGTGCTCGTGGTGTCGAGTCAGGTGCGCATCGCCGGATGGCTGGATCCGAATCTGATACTCGCCCCGCCCGCGGTGGCCGCGGTGACCACGGCATTGTTCGTCGGTATGCGCCGTCAGGCGGAACGTCAGGCCGCGCTCATCGACGACCTGGTGCGGACCCGGCAGGAATTGGCAGCCACCGAACGCAAGGCGGGCACGCTGGCCGAACGGCAACGGCTGGCCATGGAAATCCACGACACCCTGGCCCAGGGGCTGTCGAGCCAGCGCATGCTGCTCCAAGCCGCCGACCTGGTGTGGGACAGCGATCCAGATCTCGCGCACACGCATCTGCGCTCGGCTGCCGCCATCGCCGAACGCGACCTGACCGAGGCGCGCCGGTTCGTCCACGACCTGGCCCCGGCCGACCTCGCCGTGGGCGGATCGCTGCCCGCCGCGCTGGCCGCGCTCGCCGAGCGGGAGACGAGCGACTCCCTGACCGTGCGTTGCCATATAGAAGGAACGCCGGGGCGGTTACCCCAGCGGGTGGAGGCCACCTTGTTGCGGATCGCCCAGGGCGCGCTGGCCAATGTGCGCGAACACGCGGCGGCCACCACCGCGACGATCACGCTGACCAGCCTCGACGACCAGATCGTGCTCGACGTCGCCGACGACGGCCGCGGCTTCGACCCCGACGCACGGGCCGACCCCGCGCGACATCGCGGCCACGGTCTGCCCGCGATCCGGGCGCGGGTTCGCCAACTCGGCGGAACCTGCACCGTGGAGTCCGCGCCCGGCGACGGCACCGTGCTCTCCGCCGCCGTTCCGCTCGCCACCGCCCCGACGCAGCCGCACTAACATCGGCACCTGTGACCACCACCGTGCGCCTGTTGATCTGCGACGATCACGCTGTCGTCCGCGCCGGACTGCACGCGCTGCTGTCGAGCGCGCCCGATATCGAGGTCATCGGTGAGGCCGCCGACGGACCGACCGCGGTGACGCTGGCCGCGAGTCTGCGCCCCGATGTGGTGCTGATGGATCTGCAGCTCGGCACTGACATGGACGGTGTCGAAGCGACCCGCCGGATCACCGCCCAGCCCGCGCCGACCCCGCACGTCCTCGTGCTGACGACCTACGACACCGATGCCGACATCACCCGCGCGATCGAGGCGGGCGCCACCGGCTATCTCCTCAAGGCCGAACGGCCGGAGGAACTGTTCGCCGCGATCCACGCCGCCGCGAGCGGGCAGACCGCCTTGTCCGCGCCGGTCGCCGCCAAGGTGATGGCCAAGATGCGCAACCCCGGCCCCACGCTCACCGCCCGCGAGCGTGACATCCTCGGTCAGCTCGCCCACGGCCTCGGCAACCGGGAGATCGCCCGCGCGCTGCACATCAGCGAGGCGACGGTGAAAACCCACCTGGGCCGCATCTACGACAAACTCGGCGTCGACACCCGCGCCGCGGCGGTCGCGGTGGCAACTGAGCGGCGCTTGCTCGCCTGAGCCGTCTGGTGACCCTAAGCGGGTGCCAGAGTGGCGGCCCCGAAGGACACCTGGAAGCGCTCGCACCAGATACTGACCGACTTCACCGTCGACAGGTCGGTGCCCGCGGGCAGCTCATAGTTCTGGCTGCCCTCGTTTCCCTTCAGCGAGCCGAGGTCGATGTGGCTGCCGTCGTCGAAGTTGTGCCAGTCGTCGACTATCACCGGCTGATCGGTGAGCCAGACGCGCAGGGCAGGCCCGTCGGAGGTGTTCAGGTCGACGATCCGCAGCACGATGGTGCCCTCTGACGTGCGCTGGAGCTGTGCGGTGCCGGAGGTGTCGTGCTCATGGGAGAGGAAGGCGCCCTCGGCGATCACCGGCGGTGGCGCACCGTCCACCGCGACGACCGGCGCCTCGTCGACGGTCACCGTGGTGAACAGCCGCCACGGCTGGAACAGGTAGAGGCCCACGGTCACGGCCGCGACCAAGCCGATGGCGATGACGGTGAACAGGGTCCGGCGAGTGCTCATTGCGCCTCCTTCGCATCCATCATCCCCCGTCGCGGCCCGGGTCGCGTGCCCGAATTGCCGAAAAGAAAACGTGACCGGGGTCTCTGAATCCATATGAGCCCAGTCACATTACGGCACTATAACGACAGTAATGTGATTACGAATTTGTTACCGCCGACCAGCGGTGAACAGTGTTCCTTTGGACAATATCCGCTACAAACACCCCCGTGATCGGTACGTGATCTCAGCTCGCAATCCAGCTACATTCGATCACGGCTTGAACAACAACCCGAGCCGAATCGAATCGCAGAACGCCAGAAAGCCTGCCCCGTGATTCGAGGATCCCCGACATGACTGAGGGGCAGGGACGCGGTAGTTTTCATCACCGAGTCGGTGGACGCAGGCAGGAAATACTTTATGTCTTTGAATCGCAAGTTCACCACCCGTGCCCTTGGTCTTGCCGCTGTTGCCGGCGCGATGATCGCCGTTCCGGCCGGTCTGACCACCGCAACCGCCTCGGCGAACAACTGGGACGCCGTGGCGCAGTGCGAGAGCACGGGCAACTGGAACATCAACACCGGAAACGGCTACTACGGCGGCCTGCAGTTCTCGCAGAGCACCTGGGAAGCCTACGGCGGCGCGGGCAGTGCCGACAACGCCAGCCGTGAAGAGCAGATCCGCGTGGCCGAGAACGTGCTGGCCGCGCAGGGCCCCGGCGCCTGGCCCGTGTGCAGCGCCTACCTGTAAAGAGCGCTGACAAGTAAGACTTTCCTTGTCGGGAAACGAATTACCCGCTATTCGAAGCACACGTCGAATAGCGGGTTTTTTCGTTGTCTGGAGAATCCAATCGATATACCATGAGCGATGCGGCGAGCATACGTGAATCCGACGGATCGGACGGGTCGAGGCCGGTGAGCTCGGCGATCCTGCGCAGCCGATAGGTAAATGTATTCGGGTGTACGTGAATCAATCGTGACGCTGTTTTGCGGTCTCCGCCGTGGACGAGGTGCGCTTCCAGCGCATCGATCAGGTGCGGACTGCTCAGGAGCGGAATCACCCGCTGCGCCAGGCGTTCTCGGGCCGGCCCCGGCCGGGTGAGCTGGTATTCGAGCAGCAGATCGTCGAGCCGGTAGCAGCCACCGGGCTTGCCGCGTAGTCGAGCCAGTTCGGTCAGTTCGGTCGCGTCCTCGGCCGCGGCCGGAATCGCGTCGCGGCTGACGCCGGGGAATTCGGCCAGATACACCGGGACGCCAAACTGGGTGCGCAGTCGGTCGGCGAGTTGGTCGAACTTCACCGGGTCCAGGATGTCGGATTCCGAACTGTGACTCAGCAACGCGATGCCATGGGTGCCGTCGAAGGTGGCCGGGGTGGTGGTGCCGGTGAGTTCGTCCAACGCGCGTTGCAGCACGCGGATCCGTCGCCTGGTCACCAGGTTGGCCGCGGTGCCGACCCGGGGCGGCTCGCTCAGGTGAACCGCCAGCACCGTGTACTGGTCGGCGAGGATCGTGTCGGCGCGGGCCGCGAGTTCCTCGGCGGGCAGGCCGCGTACCAGCGCCGAACACAGCTCCCGGCGCGCCTCGCGTTCGGCGTGATAGATCGACTGCTCGACCTCGGTGTAGGTCTCCACGACCGTCATATTGATGTGGCGCAGCAGATCGAGCAGGCGGTTGCCGACCCGTGCCATCTCCGCGGTCTCCGTGGGCAGGGCCAGCGACAGCGCCTCCGCGAACACCGACTGCGCCGACCCGTGGATCGCGCCGATCAGCATCGGCAACGGCAGCCGGTCCTCCGCGTGGCGCTCGGCGACCGGGGCGACGAACGCCGCGACCTCGGCATAGGTGAACTCCCGGTCGGCGCCGATCGCCTCGAGCACGGCCCGCCCGCACGCGTAGATGGTCGGCAATACCTCCGCGGTGAAGTGGCCGTCGGGGAGTTCGGCGGGCGCGTTGGCGCCGAGACCTGCGGCGAGCATGCGCTCGGAAATCTGTGGCCATCGCGTCAACAGACGTGCGGTCAGCGCGGGCAGGGCGGGGAGTTCGGAGATGGGGTGTTCGGCGAGCATGACTCGATTGTGTCCGACGACAGGCGGATGTAGAACCATCCGATCGAAAACGAACAGAACTTGGCTCCCGCGCCAATCACGTCCAGAGTTTCCCGTTGCCAGGTGCAGTGACATCACTGTGTCCTGGGTCATAGATTCGCAGAGCGCGTCCGAGCTACCTGCTCGTCGACGCGGATCTACGGAAGTGAAACCATGATTGCAACGACGCATTCCCTTCGCCGCGCGCTGTGCGGAATCGGCATCGCCGCGGTGTTGACCGCGGCATCCGGCCCGGCCACCGCGGCTCCCACGCTGGAGCCGACGATCGCCTCCTTGGCCGAGTACGTGAACGCGGGCACGGTGCCCGCCGCCGACGGCCGCACCCCCACCGTCATCGCCGACACCGGCAGCGCCTCCGGCAGCAGTTCGGGTTCGGCGGGCAGCCGCGCCTCCGACGCCGTCGGCGAGGGTCCCGAGATGTCGGCGTACCTGCCTGCCTTCGCCTACGGCCTGCTCCACCCCGACGCGGCGCCGTCCGGCGCCAACCGCTGGGACTGCAAGCCTTCGGCTCAGCACCCGCGCCCGGTGGTACTGCTGCACGGCACCTGGCTCAACGCCTACGACACCTTCTCCTACCTCTCGCCGCACCTGGCGAAGGCTGGGTACTGCGTGTTCGCCCTGAACTTCGGCAAATCCGGGCTGCTGGAGGCCGGTGGACTGGGCGCCGTGCTGCCGGGCCGCTACGGGGTCGGCCCGATGGCCGATTCCTCGCGTCAGGTCGCCGCCTTCATCGAGCGGGTACGCGCGGCGACCGGCTCGGACCAGGTCGACATCGTCGGCCACTCCCAGGGCGGCACCATCGCGAATCACTATCTGAAGTTCGAGGGCGGCCAGGGCAAGGTCGGCAAGCTGGTCAGTTTCGGCGCCACCCACCACGGCACCTCGCTGCTCGGGATCGCCACGCTCGGTCGCATGATCAACAACGCGGGCATCGACATCCTGGGCTTCTACCGGCCGATCATCGGTGCGGCCAATGTCGAACAGGCCATCGGCTCGCCGTTCTACACCACCCTCAACGCCGCCGGTGACACGGTGCCCGGCGTCGCCTACACCGCGGTCGGTTCCCGCTACGACGAGGTGATGAACCCCCTCGACCTCGTCTTCCTGCAGGCAGGGCCGGACGCGACCGTCGACAACATCACCCTGCAGAACGGCTGCGAGCAGGACGTCTCCGACCACCTCACCATGATGTATTCGCCGCGCGCCACCTCGATCGCGCTGCGTGCTCTCGATCCGGAAGGCAGTCCCACCTTGGCCTGTGCGTTCAACCCCTGGTTCTTCGGTGGCGGCGGCAGCCTATGACCGTCGACGCTTCGGCCGCGACCCGGCACGACGCTCCGGTCCTGCCACCCGACGACCCGTTCTACGACACTCCACCCGGCATCGCCGCGCTCGCGCCGGGGACGGTGGTGCGGTCGCGGCCGGTGGAGCTCGCGCTGTTCGGGGTGATCCGGCAACAGATCACGGCGTGGCAATTGCTCTATCGCACCTGCGATCTCGACGGTGCGCCGGAAGTCTCGGTGACGACGGTGCTGCTGCCTTGGGGTGCCTCGGCGCGATCCCGACCGCTGGTTTCGTTCCAATGCGCGATCGACGCCGTTGCCCCGCAATGCTTTCCGTCGTACGCGTTGCGGCGCGGTGCGTGGACGATCGGTTCGATCGCGCCGTTCGAGCTGCCGATCATCGCGATGGCCCTCGAGCGGGGTTGGGCGGTGTCGGTACCCGATCACGAAGGGCTGGGTGGTCGTTTCGGGGCGGCGCGTGAGCCCGGATACCGTGCGCTGGACGGGATTCGGGCCGCCCTCGAATTCGCCCCGATGGCGTTGACACCGGCCACTTCTGTTGCCCTGTGGGGTTATTCGGGCGGTGGGCTGGCCACGGCGTGGGCCGCGGAACTGGCCGCCGAGTACGCGCCGGAGCTGAATATCGTCGGTGCGGCGGCGGGTTCACCGGTGGGTGACCCGGCCGCCGCCTTCGAGCGTCTCAACGGCGGGTGGTTCGCGGGGTTCCCCGCGGCGTTCATCGCGGGGTTGCGGCAGGCCTATCCCGAACTCGGTGCCGTGCTGAACGATCACCTCGACGCCCGATACCGCGGTTTGCTCGGTGAAGCCGAGGAGCGCAGCACCTTCGCGCTGTTGCTGCGGTTCGCGCGTCGCGATGTCACCGGGCATCTGCGCGGCGGCATGGCGGCGTTGCTCGCCGAACCCGTCCTGCGCCGCATTCTCGCCGACATCGAACCCGGCACTCGCGCGCCCGCGGCACCGCTGCTCATTGTCCAGGGGGTGAACGACGAGGTGATCGCGGTCGCCGATATCGACGCGCACGTGCGCCGTTATCAGCAGGCCGGGGCGACGGTGCGCTATCTGCGCGTGCGCCGTGGCTCGCACCTGCCACTCGAATTCCTCATCGTGCCGGCGATTCTCGACTGGCTCACCGACAGATTCGCCGGCGATCCCGCGCCGACCGGGACGTGCACCGTCGCCTCCGTCGCGCGTTCGCCGCGGGCGCTGCGCACCCATCTGGCGTTCGCGCGGCTGGTGTTGCGGATGCTCGGCGGTATGCCGATCGGCGGGACGGATGTCGACGCGTCACCGGAACGAACCAGCCTGTGTCACGGCGATTCCGAACATTCGCACAGTGTCGGTGATGCCCCGATCGCCGTCGAATGCTGAGTCGGTGCGCTCGAGGAGACGTGCGGGCGGTGGTGGTGTCGCGTCGGCGGTAGGCGTCGGGCTCACCGCTTCCACCACGGCGGCGAGCTGAGCGCTGCCACGTGTCGGCCCACTGCCCGCGGTGAATTTGTCGGTCGAGCTCACAGGTCCGCCACGTATCTGTCGTCTTCGGGGTGCGTTTCGACCGCCGCGAGGTAGACGTCGAGGCGACGCCGCAGCTCGTGCACGCCCAATTCCTGTGCGGCCACCAGTTCGTCGACCGTCACACCGGCGGGCGAAGTCACGGTCGGCCGGTAGGCGCAGAGGTCGCCGCGGTTCGCCTCGATCAGCATGCGTTGCGCGGCACGCTCCTGCTTGTCGATCGCGGCGGCGCGGCGGCGGTTGCGGGCGTCCTCGTCGAGTCGATGACGGGCGATGGCGGCGATCAGGGAGTGCCGTCGCCGATCCGCCCCGTCGACCTCGCTGTCGCGTTGTCGCCGAGCCATTTCGACGTCGGCTGTCGCGACGAGCTCCTCGGCGCGGGCGTAGGCGTCTCGCACGCTGTCGCGATGCTCAGCCTCACCATCGGCGAGCAGCAATCGCGCCTGGGCTTCGAAAGACTCCGCCGTAGTCCGCAACCCCGCCCTGGCGTGCGCGCTCACCTGGAACACCATCGCCGCGGCGACAGCGAGCCGACGCGCTGCGTCGCTTCTCGAAGGTGTCATCCCCGCGTTCCTCACTACCGGTCGTCGAGAACATAGATGCGCCGCGACCCGATGGCGGTTCGCCGCGAACCGTTCGTCCCTCGTACGGCATCAGTGTCGGTGAGGGGTTTCACCGACGTCGTCGCACCACCGTGGCGGCGTCGGTGAAGTACTGCTGCCTCTGGGGGTGACGGCCGCGCCGCCGCTCGCCGAGTGGAGCCGCAGGGGGGTTCCACGCGGGTCGGTGGTGCGCCCTCCCAAGGCGCATCCGAACCCGATTGCCGGACCGACGTTTCCGGTAATCGGGTTCGTATTCCGCGCCGCGACAGCGACGATCAGCTCAAGCCGGCGACGATCGCCGCCCGCACCGGATCGCCGGCGGGCAGCCCTTTGGCCACCCTGCGCCACGCGTTGCGCCCGGCCGTGAGCGAGCAGCGCACCGCGTCGGTGACCGCCGATGTATGCGTGCTGCCGAGCGCGGCACCCGGCAGCAGCGAGATCTCGAGATCCTCGGACATGGTGAGCGCCCTGGTGACGACCTGACCGGTGAGCGTGCCGTCGGTATCGGCGTAGAGGACAACGAGCAGTTCGGTGCGCTCGGCACCGAGGCCCACCGCCACGCGCACGATGTCGCCCGCCGCGGCCCGAGCGCCGAACGAGTGCACCGAGATTCGCGTCTGCTCCGCGCCCGCGGGCGAGCGGGTGAACTCGATACCCAACTCCCGGTCGAGCTGTTTCTGCACCGCGCGGGTCGCCGTCGTCTCGCCCTCGGACGACGCGGCGAGCGGTTGCACGGTCCAGCCCGGCACCGCCATCACGGCACGGCGCACGTCGAGGTCGCCGACGGCGGCCGAACCGCCCGCCTCGCCGCGTAACAGTCGCGCCGCGATCCGTGCCCCGGCGGCGGCCGACTCCGCGTCTACATCCGGGCTGTCGGCCTCGGCGAAAGCGATCAGCACATCGATATCGACAGGCAGACTCAGGCGGTCCGCGTCATGATCCGGCGCCATCAGGATGTCTCCTCGTTGTCCCGGGCGTCGAGTTGCGTGCGCACTGCCGCACGCAGCAACTTGGCGCCCGCCGCGCGTAACCGCTTGACCTTCTCCTGGCTGAACTGCAGGTCTCGGGCCACCTCGCCGGTGGTCTGCACATCGCAATAGCTGCCGTCCGTGGCGATCACGAAGGTCGCGCGGAGCACGGCCGCGGTCTCGGCGTGCGCGATCGAGGCCAGCGCGTCCCGCAGGACCGCGCGGTCGGCGAGCCGGTTCTCGGCATCGCCGCACCGATGATCCTCGAGTACCAGCACGGTCGACTCGTAGTCGACCCGGTGACCCGGGTGGCGTTTCTCGGCCGTGCGACTGCGCCGGTCCTGCAGCACCTGCCACTGAAGTTTCTTGAGCACCAACGCTTTCCAGTGGCGGATCCGCTCGGTGGGCAGCGTCGCGGTGAGCTCGACCATCGTGTCCTGGGCGACATCTTCGAAGTCGCTGCGCATATCCGGGTCGAGCCGATCCAGGACGTAGCGCGCCTTGGTTGCCGCATAGCTCGACATGGTGACCAGATCGGCGCCGAAGATGTGGTCGACGACCGCGGGACGCAGGCGTTCGGGGACCTCGCTCCACGCAGCGCCGAGCCACTGGTCCAAGGGCTCAGAACTCAACTGATACCCCCACTCGCCCGACGACGGGCACACCACGGCTCGTTTTCTCGTCGCCGTCGATGCTACCTGCGCCGCAGGCCGGGCCGACCGGAGACAGCGGAGCGCGGGGTGGGATCGAACATGTCCCATCGCGGAGCCTCCTGTCGGGTCGATCGGCTCCTACACAGATGCCGTTGCCGCCCCGAGCGGTTCGCGTCACCGACGGCATACCCGCGCGATCAGGCCGGGCAGGCCGGGGAGGCGACCATGAACGAGAACGCGATCTGGCAGTACCAGGCCTTTTCGACCTTCCACTTCCCGTCCTCGGCGACGAAGTTGACGATGAGCGGGTACGGCGGACTGCCGTTGATCGACGCGGTGCCGTCGGCGAGCATGCCGGGTGGTGCGGTTCTGGTGCCCGCGATGGTGATCGCGATGGTGGCGCCGCCCTGTCGGGGGGCGTCGGCGACGCGGTTCGGCAGTTCGGGGTCGCTCTCGATGCCCTGGATGAGTTCGATCTTCTCGGCGTTGGACACCGCCGGGTCGAGCAGTCGCTGCATCAGTGCCCCGACTTCGTCGGCACTCGGTAGTGGCAGCGGCGCGGAGATCTCGCGCGCTACGACTTTTGTCGGCTCGGTGGTGGCGTCCTCGGCGGCCGAACAGCTCGCCGATACCGCGATCACGGCGAGCAGGGCCGCGACGGTCGTGGTGCGTCCGGCGCTGTGTCGTCTCGGCAACGTGGTCCCTCGGGTCGATCGATGGTGTGCTGGAATTCAATCGTATCGGGGCATTCTCGGGAGGGTCGGGTGATGCCCGGCGGGGGGAGACGGGGGAGACATGGCGGTCGAATCGACGGATCAGTCGGCGGGCGCGCTGTCGACCGATGACGCGGTGCTGATCGAGCTGACCGGTGCGCCGCAACGATGGCTTGCCCTGTGTCGCGATGCCGTTGCCGCCGGGCCGGATGCCGCGCGCCGGCTGCTGGAGCACCGGCGGGAGACGGGTGTCCTGGCACGGCAGTCGCTGGCCCGGTGGAAGAATCTCGCGGCGGACGAGGATCTGCTCGAGGAAGAGTCCGAGGATCCCGACGCGCAAGACCGCAGGATCACCGCGGATCTGTCGGCGGCCCGCGCGATGGCGGTGCTGGCGCAGGCGCTGACCGGTTCGATCGACACCGACGACGCGTGCGAGGCCTTCCTCGATCACGCCGAATGCGCCGGGTTGATCTCGGTCGGCACCCAGTTGCTGCCCGCGGGTATTCCGATCACCAGCGCGCACGCCCCGCTCGGCGAGATCGTGCGCCATCTGCTCGGGCAGGGCGGTCGGGCGGGGCGCGGATACGCCATCATGGCCGCGCTCGAGCTGGCCGGGCACACCCTTGCGGTCGTGCGCAGCAGCCGGATCAGCGTGCTGTTCTCTAGCTTCGGCGGTGGTGGCGAGGTGGGCGTGCTGCGCCTCGACCAGGTTCGTGGCGGACCGAGCGGCCTGCATCCCGACCCGGCGCGGATGGGCTTCCTGCAGGCCGATCGCGAATTCACCGACAGTCTCGAAAGAGCTTGGCGAATCAGCAGATTGGCCGGTACCGACGCGTGTGTGCGGTGGTCGGTCTCGACGCACGGCAGCGCGCCGGCCAACGACATCAACGGCGCGTCGATGAGCGCGGCGTTCGCGGTCGCCCTCGACGACCTCGCGCCGCGGCACGCGCTGCTGCGTCGCCTGCGGCCCCGTCGGCTCGACCCCGAGTGCGCGGTCACCGCCGGGCTGTCCGGCACGAACCTGACCGCCGTCGGCGGCTATGCGGGCAAACTGACTGCCGCACAACGCTCGTCGCTGCGCGTGGTGGTCGCGTCGGAGGCCTACCGGGCAGCGGCCGACGAGGCGCCACAGAACTACGCCGACCGCATCTCGGCCGCCCGCACGGTGTCCGAGGCGATCGCGAGGACCCGCACCCGGGCGAACCTCGCGCTGTGGATGGTTTCCGTCGCGGCCGGGCTGGCCGTGCTGCTGGCGGTGGGGTCGGTGACCGAGCTGGTCCAGATGCGCATCGAGAACGCGGCCGCGCGCGCGGAATCGAATTCGCGCCTGTTCGCCGGTGTCGCGCGCGGTGGTGGCAACCTCAATCCCGCACTGTCCCAACAGATCGCGCTCGCCGCCTATCGAATCGCTCCGACCGAGGAAGCGCGATCGGCACTGTTGGAGAACACCGCGACGAACGCGCCCATCCGAATCAGCCCGGGTGTCGTGTTCGGCCGCGGTGTGGTCTTCGATCCCGACGCACCGCGCATCGCGACCACCCCGCAGGGCGACGTGATCGCGATCGGTGAAGGCGACGGTTCCGTGGAATTGGTGCGGGTGACCGAGTCCGGCGTCGACCGGTGGCCACGGTTCGCCACCGACAGCGGCCACATCCGCGGCATCGCGATCAGCGCGAATCACGAATGGTTGGTGGTCGCGGGCGATCTGCGATCGGCGCTGTGGAACATCGCCGACCCCGGCGCACCGCGCCTGGTGGCCCAGCTCCCCCTCGCCGGTCGGTTGCCGTCGTCGGTCGCGTTGAGTCCCGACCTCGAGTTCGTCGCCATCGGCACCCACAGTGCGACGGTGTCGACCTGGCGACTCGGCGACGATCCCGCGCACCCGGTCGCCTTGCCGACGCAGTCGGTCTCGGGCCAGCGTGTGGAGGTCGCCCTGAGCGATCACACGCTGGTCGCGGCGGTGCCGTCGTTGTTCGGCGGAATCTGGACGACCACGGTGCGCGGCTGGAACGCCGAGACCCTCGACCGCGATCAGACACCGGTGTTCGACCGTCGCATCGAACGGCCCGGCGGCGCGGAGGCGAGGTCGGTCGAGTTCACCGGCGACGGCACCGTGTTGGCCGTCGCTCTCAATCCGGGTGAGGTCGCGCGCTGGCGAGTCGGCACGAGCACCTTCGAGCCGATGCCCGCCGTGATGAGGGGCGCCAACGAATACCTCGACGTGTCGCTGACCGAGAACGGTCGAGCGGCCGTCATCGTCGGCGGCGATTCCCGGGCCCGCATCCGCGACCTGGACACCGGCGTGGAGCTGGTCACGCTCCCGATCGATATGGTCGCGCACGCTCGCTTCCTGCGCGGTGGAAGATCGCTGGTGACAACGAGTTTCGACCATGCCGTGCACGTTTTCGAACTGCCGGGTCCGGTCGTGTCGACCAGCTGGCTCACGCTGTTCCGGTTTCCGCTCGACCCGCCCGTCCTGCCCCAGGAACTGTTCCCGCACCTGCGAATGCTGGCCAGAACGCCCTTCGCCACCGATCGAACGTTGCTCGACGGCGACCCCGCCGGCCTGATCGACGTCGTCGCGATCGCCCCGGACGGGACAAGAGCGGTGACCAGAACCGAATCCACGATCCAGGTATGGGACATCGCCGACCCGGTGAATCCGCGCCGCGTCGGCGCGCCGCTCAGCGCGGCAGGCGTCGACATCCGTGCCATCACGTTCAGCCCTGACGGTGCCTTGGCCATCGGTCGCAGCATGACCCAGACCGTCGAAATCTTCGATGTCTCCGGCGAACCCCGATTGCTGTCGAGTATCCGATTCGGCCGCGGCTACCCGACCTCGCTCGCCTTCAGTCCGGACGGCAGCATGCTCGCCGTCGGCAGCCACCGCACCGGCAACGTCAGCGTCTTCGCGACCACACCCGCCGCGCAGTCGATCGCCGAACTGTCCGATCTGCAAACCCCGGGCCAGACCATGTCGCTGGCCCTGAGCTCGCGCAATACCCTCGCGGTCGGCACTCTTACCGGCGCGTTCGTCTACGAGATCGGCAAGCCGGGTCGTTCGCCGCGCGCCCTCACCGTCCCGGTCGGTGCCAACGGCTCGGCGGGTTCGGTGGCCTTCGATCCGGGCGGCACCCGACTCGCCATCGACGACATCCTCAGCGGCACCATTCTGCTCTGGGACTACAGCGACCCCACGAACCCCACCGCTTACGCCACGATCACGCGCGGCCAACGCCACCGTCAGCCCACGATGCTGGCCTTCGCCGCGAACGGGGCCGTCCTCACCGAATCCGCCGTCGACGGCACCCTGCGTCAATGGCGCACCGACGCCGCCGTCGAGGCCGACCGCATCTGTGCCAGCGGCACCACCCCGATCACCCGCGAGGAATGGGCAGGTGCCCTTCCCGGCCACGCCTATGTGAACACCTGCCCGGCGCGCTGATCCATAACCGCTCTACCGGCGGTTTTCGCATTTGTATGTGACAGTGTGTAGCGGTGCCCCTATTTCTTGGGGCAATGGAAATATGGCCTTATCGGATGCCGCAATACAAATCTCATCGAGTTCTCAGAATTAATTAAGAAACATCGGGTATCGCGCGAAAATGCCAGTTGGGGGCGGCATTGTGGCCGAACTGTTACCAGTGTCACTAAATCGGTAAATCCGTAACCCGTGATGTTCGGGCGTCGATATGCCATTCGTAAGCCAGCTCCGGCTGGGCCTATGCGAGAAACAGAGGAATTACTATGATCCCCGTTATCATCGACACCGGTAGCGCTGCCCTGGGCGGCCTCTTCAATACCTTCGGCGCCGCATTCCAGGGGCTGGTCGACACCCTGTGGACCGGTTCCTTCGGCGGCTGACACAGCCCCATAGGTCGATGAAACGACCTGGTCCTCGCTAGCGCGTGACCGACGAGAAGGCCTCGCACCTGACGGTGTGGGGCCTTCCCTCGTCAGTGGGTGTGGGGGGCCCGTTCGGGCACATGCTTCGGGCCGTGCGAGTCGGCGCACGGGTGGGAGTCGCGGTTGCCGATGTCGAGGAGTTTCGGGCTGGCGTGGTCGACCTGCAGGGTGACGTGCTCGATGTGGTGGTCGTGATCGAGCATGTGCGCGATGTCCTCGCGGACCGCGTGGCAATCGCGGCCGGGCTGCACGAGAACATGGGCCGACAGCGCGGGGGAGCCGGAGGTGATTTCCCAGATGTGCAGGTCGTGAACCTCGGTGACACCGTCGCGCGCGGCCATATCGCGGCCGATCTGCGCGGGGTCGAGGTTTTCGGGCGCGGCCTCGAGGAAGATCCGGCTCGACGCCTTGATCAGGCCGATCCCGGCCTTGATCATCAGCGCCACCACGATCAGCGTGGCGACCACGTCGGCCTGGACCCAGCCGGTGAGGATGATGATCAGGCCGGCCACGGCGGTGGCGATGAACGCGAACAGGTCGTTGAGGATGTGCTGGTAGGCGCCTTCGACATTGAGGCTGGTGCGATCGGCGCGGCTGATCATCCAGGTGGCGAGCACATTCACGACGATGCCCACCAGCGCGGTGATCAGCACCAGCCAGCCGTGCACCTCCGGCGGCTCGAACAGTCGGCGGATCGCCTCGTAGCCGAGCCAGAGTGCCAGTAGCAGCAGCGTCAGCCCGTTGGCCTGTGCCGACAGGATCTCGGCCCGCTTCCAGCCGAACGTCATCCGCCCGCTCGCCGGTCGCGCCGCGAGCCGAATAGCCCACAGCGCCAGCGCGATCGAGGCGGCATCGGTGGTCATATGCGCCGCATCGGAGAGCAGTGCGAGCGAATCGGCGATGATGCCGACGATCACCTCGCCGATCAAGAAGGTGACGATCACCGCCAGTGCGCCTGCCAGCCAGCGTCGATCGCTGTCGGCCGATACCCCGTGGTCGTGCCCGTGTCCTGCGCCCATCGCGTTCCCCTCTTGTGCGGTTCGATCGGTCGCAATCATATGCACACATCGCTATGTATGCAATTCGTTCTTGGTCGGGGGTGATCGTCGCTGGTCACCGGATGTTGCCGCGTCCGATTCCAGCCTATGCCTGAGCGTACGGGCGCGGTAACGCGCGCCGAATCACTCGCGAGAGTGAGGTGCGGTGGACTGTTTCCGGACAGACTGGCACGTCGTGGGACTACCTCGGGAACATCCATCACCGCTCGACGCGCTGATCGCCGCCATGGTGACGGCCGCGACGGTGGTGCCCGCGCTCGCTGTCGCAGCCCCGTGGTGGATCGTCGGGCTGTCGGTCCTCGCGTCGGTGCCGGTGTTGTGGCGGCGTCGGGCTCCGGTGGGTGTGCTGTTCGTGGTCGGTCCGGCGATCACCGCGCTCGGCTGTGTGCACGCGTTGCCGATCCTGCCGTTCGGCACGGTCGTCTGTGTGTACACGATCGCGGCGTACTGTTCCGCGCGGCAACGACGTACGACCTTTGTGCTGGTCGTGGTGGGAATACTGGTGTCGCTACTGGTGCCACGCGAGACCGCCGACTCGTACGCCTATGCCGCGATGTCGTTCATGACGGCATGGGCGCTCGGGTCGGGGGTCCGTGCGAAGCAGGCGCAGATCGACGCACTCGCCGAACGGACGCGCCGCCTCGACGACGAACGCGAGGCCGCCGTGGTTCGCGAGCGGCTGCGGATCGCCCGGGATATGCACGACGGGCTCGCCCACACGGTCGGGGCGATGATCGTGCGCGCCGAGACCGGTCCGCTGCTCGATCGGGCCGCTGCCGACGCGGCGTTCGCGGCTATCGCCGACGGTGGGCGTGCTGCCCTGCGGGAACTGCGCCAGAGTATCGGTGCGCTGCGCGAGGACGATCCGCCGCATCAACCGGGGGTGGCCGCCATCGCCGATCTTGTCGCGCTCGCCGAGCATAGGGGTCTGGCCGCCCACTTCACCGAACACGGAGCCCGCGTACCGATCTCACCGCAAGCCGACGCCGCCGCCTATCGGATCGTGCAGGAGGCGCTGACCAATACGGGCAAGCATGCGAAGGCGACGCGGGTCGACGTGGCGCTGAGCTGGTCATCGGGTCGGCTCGGAGTACGAATCGCCGACGACGGCACCGCGGTGGAAGCCGACCGGGTGGGTGATGGCGACCCGACGGGCTTCGGCTTGGTCGGGATGCGGGAACGGGTGCACGCGTGCGGTGGCGTGTTGCGGGTGGAGCCCACACGGTCGGGGTTCGTGGTATCGGCCGATCTGCCGCTGGCACAGGGGAGTTGACGATGCGAGTGCTCGTGGTCGACGACCAGGAATTGTTCCGCACCGGGTTTCGGCTCATCCTGGAATCCGAACCCGACATCGAGGTGGTGGGGGAGGCTTGCGACGGTGTGGAAGCGGTGACGGCGGCCCGGCGGCTCACCCCCGATGTGGTGGTGATGGACGTGCGGATGCCGCGGCTGGACGGAGTGGCCGCCACTGCGCGGATCTGCGCGGAGACTGCGGCAAAGGTGCTGGTACTCACCATGTTCGACATCGATGAGTACGTGTACGCCGCCCTGCGGGCTGGTGCGAGCGGATTCCTGCTCAAGGACGCGCGAAGGGCCGAATTGATCGGTGGGGTCAGGGTTGTCGCCGCCGGTGACGCGCTGCTGGCCCCCTCGGTGACACGGCGGCTGATCGCCGAGGTCACCGCGCGAGCGAGTCCGCATCCGGAAGCGTCCGCGCAGTTGGCCACGCTGACCCCGCGAGAACGCGACATTCTGCGAGAACTCGCCGCTGGCCGCTCGAATACCGAACTCGCGGCCCGGCTGGTCGTCACCGAACACACCGTGAAAACCCATGTCAGCTCCGTTCTTTCGAAGCTGGGACTGCGCGACCGCGCCCAGGCGGTGGTCTTCGCCTATGAATCCGGGATGGTGGCTCGGGGGGACAACCAATTGCCGGGCGGTGCGAGGTGATCTCACTCGCACGAGGGAGGCGGGTCCGCTCGTACGGGCGATGTGCTGAAGCCGCCTCCACCGCGACGATCAAGGGGTGACATCTACTGAAGAGGCTGTACGCGAAAGGTTCTCCGGGCGATTCGATCGTCGATGGCTCGGGCCGTCGACGATCTGGTTGGTCGCCACCGTCGGCTCGGCGGTGTTGTGGAGTATCGGCACCGGCCTGCATCCGATTCCCGGAATCGCCCTGCTCGCACCACTTCCGGTGTTGTGGCTGGCGCCCCGGCAATCCACGCCTGCGGTGTACGCGGCAGCGGCGCTGTCGTGGTTCGGCGGTAACGCCAGGTACTGGTCCTACTTCCTCGATACCCTGGAACAACCTGCGACGATTCCCGTAACCCTGCTTGTCGGCGGCGCACTGACCTTCGGGGCGTGCATCGTCCTCTTTCGAAAGCTGCTGATACAGGGCAGGTCCGGATGGGCCGTGCTCGCCCTACCTGCCCTGTGGACCTCGGCGGAGTTCCTGGTCAGCATGGTCGGTGGGATCGGCGCGTGGTGGAGCATCGCGTACTCCCAGGCCGAGGTGGCGGCGATCGTGCGCGTCGCATCGATCACCGGCGTGTGGGGGATCAGCTTCCTGCTCCTTACGGTGCCCAGTGCTGTTGCCACGCTGATGGCCCCCGGAATCAGAATGCCACGCGGGCTGACGGTGGTAGGTGCGGCGGCGGTAGCGGTGATCGGCGCTATCGGTGCAGGTCAGTGGTACTCTGCGGCGGCAAGCGGCGGCCCGGTGACGAGGGTGGGGTTGGTCGCCCTCGCGCAGCCGCCGATGTATGTTCCGGTCGCCACGCCCGATGGTGCGCGGATGATCACCGAAGCGGTCGCCGCCGTCGACCAGCTCGCCGACCAGGGCGCCGAAGTCATCGTCTTCACCGAGAAGGCCTGGCATGCAAGACAATCCGAACTCAGCCTGTTGCGCGACCCACTCACCGCCATTGCTGCTAGCCGTGGCGTCCACGTGGTCGTAGGTCTGGAACTCGAACAACCCGACGGCACTGTCAACGCCGCCATCGCCTATCCAGGCGAAACTATCTATGCGAAGCGCTTTCTCGTCCCCGGCCTCGAATCCTCGCTCCAGCCAGGATCGGTCTCGGTCCGGATTCCTGGTCGTTCCTGGGCACTGGCGATCTGCTTCGACCTCGACCGCCCTGCCCTCGTTCGACAGAACCGCACCGAGGGCGCAACGCTGATCCTCGCTCCCGCACTGGATTTCACCGTCGACCACTGGTTACACAGCCGCATGGCAGTACTACGAGCCGCAGAATCAGGCATCGCCATCGCCCGCCCCGCCCACCTCGGCGAACTGGTCGCCGTCGACGCACAGGGCACCGTGAAGGCGTCGGTCCGCACCGACCTCACCGAAACCCGCATGGCGCTCGCCGACATCCGCACCGCCGGGGATCGCACTCCATACGTCCGCTGGGGCGACTGGTTCGGGGCCTTGTCGATCATGCTCGCCGTGGCCGGTGGACTCGCTGCCCTCCGTCGTCCGGCCGCTCAACCGAGGAGACCTCGTGAATCGGTCGATCAGTCCTGATCGGGCCAGGCATCGGCGACGACCAACTTGCCCGCCGCCAGGAGCAGCGCGTAGTACTCGGCGACCACACCGGACGGATAGGTCGGCCAGAACGACACCGCCCCGGTCGCCTTGTCGATGACGTACACCGAGCCGCCGATCGGGATCGGCCGATCCGGGGGCGCGTGCAACGGCGCGATCGCGAAAACGGTGAAGCCGTCGGCGAATTCGACGATCTGCCGATCGTGCCCAGGTTGCTCGGCGGGTAGGTGTTCGGCCGCAAGGCGCGTGGCCTCGGCTCGGTCGACCGGCGTGTGCGCGTCGGTCGGATATGCATGGATGTCCACGTTGTTCGCTCCTCGTGGCGATTGTCGTCGCCCTGGTGCGATCGTGCTCGACTTCGCTCGAATGCGCGAGCCCGAAAAAAGAACGAGCCCGGCGTCCCTGCTCCCCCCTCCTGGAGCAGGCCCTGCCGGGCTCGCAAGAACTACTCTCCGGTACCGGCCCAGCAGGATCCTGAAGAGTCGCTTAACGCGCGGCGTTGTCATCGACGCGGTCCACCGCGATATCCCCATATGAAGGACAACTCCTGCGGTGCGCACTGTGCGCGCCTGTGTACCAGGGACGGGCTGGCCGAGGTGCTCGCCACCGATCGCGGTCTGCTGCACTGGCGGGCTGTGCGCAGTCTCAGTGATGCGGGCCTGGCCGAGCACGCGGTGCAGGAGACCCTGCTGCGCGGCTGGCGTTCCTGTCAGGACTTCGACGATCGCAAAGGCAGCGTGCGGACCTGGCTGCTGGCGATCGAACGCAACGTCATCATCGACATCCTGCGGGCCCGAGCCATTCGGCCCGGTGATGTGGGCTGGGACGACATCACCGAGGTATCGGTCTGTGGCAGACCGGATTTCGCCGACGGTCTGGTCGACGGTCTGCTCGTCGATCAACTGCTGGCCAGGCTCCCGGAACCGCAGCGCGCGGCGGTGACCGAGGTGATCCTGCACGACCGTGGGTACCGGGAGGTCGCCGCGGATTTCGGTGTTCCGGTCGGCACTGTGAAAACCCGGGTGCACTACGCATTGCGGTCCCTACGGCAATTGCCAGAAGTTGCCTGAAAGTCACCGCTGAGCGCCTTTCTGGGCATCCGAACAGCGTCTTTTGATACTTCCATCCCGTTACAACTCGGTAACTGTGCTTGCCCTGTGGTTGCCAACGTTGCAAGAGTGAACCACTGGGTTTGGTGTTACCAGGTGTTACCAATGGGAAGGGAGGGGTGCTCCGTCCCGGAGCACCGACCGAACATGCAACCAAACATCATCAAGGCCGGAATCTGCTCTACCGTCTCCGCCGCGGTGGTGGTGTCGCTGTCGGGATTGATCCCCGTGACCGCCCACGCCGCCCCTGAACCGGCGACCAGCGAGCAGCTCGCCGGTAAAACGATCTTCCTCGACCCCGGTCACCAGGGGTCGGCGCATACGGAGGACCTGAGCCGCCAGGTCGACAACGGCCGCGGTGGCACCAAGGACTGCCAGACCACCGGCATGACCTCGCTCAACGGCATCCCCGAGCACACCATCAACTGGGACGTCGCCCAGCTCGTGCGGGCGTCCCTGCAGGCGCTGGGGGCCGAAGTGGTGCTGAGTCGTGCCGACGACACCGGGTGGGGCGGCTGCGTCGACGATCGCGCCCGCGCCGCCAACCAGTCCGGCGCCGACGTGGCGGTGAGCATTCACGCCGACAGCGCGGGCCCCGACCAGCACGGATTCCACGTGATCGTGCCGCAGCTCCCCATCCCCGACTCGATCGCCGACAAGGCGCAGTCCGGTGGTGGGCGACTCGTGTCGAGCGCGGTCCGTGACGCCTATCTGGCGGCCGGCTTCTCGCCCGCGAACTACGCGGGCGTCAAAGCGGGCCTGCAGACCCGCGAGGATGTGGCAGGCCCGGCGCTGACGCAGGTGCCGCTGGTGTTCGTCGAGATGGGCAACGGCGCCAATGTCGGCGATGCCGCTCGGCTGGAATCGCGCGAAGGTCAGCTCGAGCACGCGGTCGCCATCGCGACCGGCGTCGTCGGGTTCCTGCTGAACAAGCCGATCCCCGCCTACGCCGCCGCACCGGCTCGGGTGCCGGTCGCGACCACCACCCAGACACCGAAGCGCGCACCCGCGGCCGACCCGACCGAGACCCCCGCGCCGACCACTGGCGCACCCGCGCCGCCACCGGCCGCGAACCGGAACGGCGCTGCCGTCCCGGCCGAGGAACCCGGCGGTGCCGGAACGCCCGCCGAGGGCACGAATGGGGCCACCGACCCGGCCGACTACTCGCAGCCCTCGAAGAAGCCCGGAGGGACCACCGCGTCGACCCCGGAGTCCGGGGCACCGACTCCGACCTCGACAACAGCGGCCCCCGAAGCGGTCGCCCCGGCGCAGGTTCCCGCACCCGAACAGGCACCGGCTGCTCCGCCCGCGCTGCCCGGTGGCGCGAGCGATCAGACGGCACCGACCGAGGAACCGGCCCCTGCCGACGCCAACGGTCCCGCGGTCGCCGCACCGATCCCCGCACGAGCCCCGATCGCCGATCCGGTTCCGGTGGCCCCCGTCCGCACCGCGGCCCCGGGCGACCCGCCCCGCACGGCAACACCCGAGGCGCCCGCCGCGCCCGCCCCGAAGAAGCGCGGCACCACACCCAAAACCGAGGCGGCGCCCGAAGAGTCCGAGCTCGATCTGAGCACCCTCGGCGGCCCGATCACCACCGTCATGACGCTGCTCATGCCCTTGGCCCAGGCCCTCGGCATGGACGAATCCACCATTCCCGGCCAGCTGATCAATCTGGTGTACACCCTGGTCGGCCTGGTTTTCGGCCCGTCCTGACGTTGCACGGCACCCACGCCGCCCACTCCTGACCCAGGGGTGGGCGGCGTGCTGTGTGGCCGCGGGCAGGTGGCACCATGGGTGCGGTGATTCCTGTCGTGATCGTTGCTGGGTTTCTCGGTTCGGGGAAGACGACCCTGCTCAACTACCTGCTGCGCAACAATCGAGGAACCCGGATCGGGGTGGTGGTCAACGATTTCGGGGCGGTGAACATCGACGCGATGCTGGTGGCGGGGCAGGTCGACGCGATGGTGTCGCTCGGCAACGGGTGCGTGTGCTGCGCGGTGGACGTATCCGAACTCGACGATCTGTTCGCTCAGCTGGCGCAACCGCGCAGTGCGGTGGATGTGATCGTGGTGGAGGCGAGCGGACTGGCCGAGCCGCGCAACCTGATCCGGATGGTGATCGCCAACCCGAACCCGCGCATCGCCTACGGCGGATTGGTCGAGGTGGTCGACGCCGAGCAGTTCGCCGCCACCAGCGCGCAGCATCCGGAGCTGGTGACCCATCTGCGGATGGCGGATCTGGTGCTGGTGAACAAGGCGGACCGCGTCGGAGCCGAGGCGCTGGCCGGTCTCCGCGCACAGGTGGCCGATTGGGTCGGGCAGGTGCCGGTCTACGCGACGACGCACGGCCGTATCGATCCGGGCCTGCTGTTCGACGATCGGGTGCCCGATCAGCCGAAGGTGGCCGAGCAGCTGAGTTTCGACACACTGCTCCACGAGCACGACCACGATGATCCCGACCACCGGCACCTCCACGATGACTACGTCTCGGTGTCGTTCACGAGCGAACGCGCCTTGAATCCCCGTGCGCTGGTGGGCTTTCTGGAGGATCCGCCGCCAGGTCTGTTCCGCGCCAAGGGATGTGTGACGTTCGCGGTGGCGGGCGAGCGACGTAAGTTCGAAGTTCACTTGGTCGGCAGACACGTGGTCTTCACCCCGGGCAGCTGGGCGCGCGGCGAGCAGCGCGTCTCGAACCTGGTGCTGATCGGCGCCGGACTCGACGCGGACGGTGCGCTGAAACGCTTGCACGACACCGTCTTCGACGGTGAGACACTCTTGGATGAGCAGGAGATGCTCGGCGTGTGGCGGTACACCGTGCAGTGACCGTCAGCCGCAGGCGTTGACCCACTCCGAGAGCCCGTCGGCGAACAATTGCCGCTTCCAGATCGGCACCTCGTGCTTGATCCGGTCGACGAGCTCGGCGCACACTGTGAACGCCTCGGCCCGATGCGGCGCGGCCACCGCCACGACGATCGCCAACCCGCCGATCGTGAGCGGTCCGATCCGATGTGTCGCCGCGACCGGAAGTCCGCTCGCCTGTGCCACTTCCGCGCAGATCGCGTGGAGGAAGCGCTCGGCCTGGGGGTGCGCGGAGTACTCCAGCGACGTCACCGCCTGCCCACCGTCGTGGTTGCGCACCTTGCCGGTGAACACCACCACAGCGCCGAATTCCGGTCCGTCGACAGCCTTTTCGATGGTGAGGGCATCGAGGTCCTGATCGCTGATGGTCGCCAGCCGAACCGCACCGAAGTCACTCATGGTTGCCGCCTCCGGCTACTTGCGCGAGCAGATGATCCAACAGCGGTTCCAGCACCGCGATCCCGTCCTTCACCCCGCCGGGCGAACCGGGCAGGTTCACGACAACGGTGCGACCGGCCAGCCCGGCGACGCCGCGACTCAGTGCGGCCAGGGGGAACTTCGCGGTCCCACGCTGCCGGATCGCATCGGCGACACCCGGCAGTTCACGATCGAGCACGGCGCGGGTGGCCTCGGGCGTCGCATCGGTGGGGGAGGCGCCGGTGCCACCGGTGGTCACCACCAGCGCGGGCGTCGCGCTCAGTGCGTCGGCCAGCCCGGCGGCGATCTCGGCATCGGCGTAGACCAGCGGCCCACGTACCGAAAACCCTTGTGCGGTCAGCCAATCAACGATGACGGGACCAGTGGTGTCGGTGCGGGTTCCCGCCGCGGTGCCGGTAGACGCGACGACCACAACGGCTGTTCGTGAAAAGGTCTGGGCGTCAGCTGATTCCGTCGCAACACCGTTCGGAGCTTCGGTGTGCGTCGGCGACGTGGGCTCGACACCGGCACCCGTGTTCAGCTGCGCCAACCGGTCGAGCGCCGGCGCGCCGGTGTCGGACCGACTCTCCGGCCGCACCCAATGCCCGTGCTTTCCACCCTCTTTGGTGACCAGCCGGATGCCATTCATCACCGCGGCGGGATCCACCGCCTTCACCATGTCGTGCAAGGTGAGCCCCGCGACGGCCACAGCCGTCAGCGCTTCCATCTCGACGCCGGTCGGACCCTTCGTCTTGGCGGTCGCCTCGACGGTGATGGTCGTCTCGGTGAACCCGAACTCCACCTTCACCGACGACAGCGCCAGCTGATGACACAGCGGGATCAACTCGGAAGTCTTTTTCGCACCGGCGATTCCGGCCAACCGCGCAGTCGACAACACGTCGGCCTTCGGCATGCCCTCGGCCCGCACCAACGCGATCACCTCGGCGGTGGTCTGCAATTCGCCTGCGGCGACAGCGATCCGGGTGGTGTCGGCTTTCGCGCTGACATCGACCATGCGCGCGCGACCCTCGCGGTCGACGTGGGACAACTCGCTCATAGCGACAAGATTCGCACAGGGACACCGGCGGCCAGCGAGGTGACCTCGGCGGGAACATCGACGAGCACATCGGCCCAGGCCATCGCCGCGATGAGATGCGAGCCGGGCCCCGAGATCACTTCGACCCCGTCCTCGGTCAACAGGCCGCGCAGGTATTGGCGACGACCGGCAGGGGAGCGCAGCGGCGTGCGCAGGGTTGTTTCGCCGCTCACGAGTTCCGGCAGTCCGGCCAGCGCGCGCACGGCGGGGCGCGCGAAGACCGCGTACGACACCATCGTGCTCACCGGATTGCCGGGGAAACTGAGCACGGGGACATCGTCGACCACCGTGTAGCCCTGGGGTCCGCCGGGTTGCACCGCGACCGAGCCGAAGGTCCCGCCGAGCGGACCCAGCACATCCTTGACGACCTCGAAGTCGCCCTTGGACACGCCACCGGAGGTGAAGACCACGTCGGCGGCGGCGGTCGCGGCGTTCAGCACCGAGGTGAAGACCGCGGGGTCGTCGGTGCTGTGCGCGACCTCGACCACCTCGACACCGTCGGCCCGCAGTGCCGCGGCCAGCGCGATGCCGTTCGAGTTGTAGATCTGTCCCGGCGCCAACACGCTGCCCGCGGGCTGGAGTTCGTCACCGGTCGTGATGCAGACCGCACGTAATCGACTCAGCACCGGCACGGCCGGCAGGCCCACGGCGGCCAGTGCCGCTATATGCCGGGGGGCGAGCACCGTGCCGACCCGCGCCACGAGCTCACCGGTCCGCACATCGGTGCCGGCTTCGCGCACGAATTCGCCGCGCCCGCGTCCACGTTCGACCACGATCCGGCCGTCACCGGCCTGCACATCCTCGACCGGCACCACACAATCGGCGCCGGGCGGCATGGGCGCACCGGTCATCACCTTCACGGCCGAGCCGACGGGCAGCGCGTCGGTGCCCGGCTTACCCGCCGCCACCACGCCGACAACGGGCAGCGTGACCGGCGTGACGGCCACATCGGACGCGCGCACCGCGTATCCGTCCATCGCCGAGTTGCGGAACACCGGCAGGTCGATCGGCGACACCACATCGGCCGACAGCGTGCGGCCGAGCGCGTCGGGCACCGCCACCTGTTCGTCGGGGCGGTCGGCGAGGTGGGCCAGCAGCGCGGCGACGGTGTCGCGGTACTCGTCGACGCTGCGTGCCGACGCGGTAGCGGGCCGGGGAGTCATGCTGCCAGCTTAATCTCCGCCGTCGGGGCCGGTCGGGGTCGCGTTGCTCACGGTGGGGGGTCGCCTGTGGTGAGCTGACGAGTTCGCGAAGAATCGGCCCGGCGCAGGGAATGTGACGGGCCTTACGGGTCATACTGTAGAGATGACGCTGGTCGAGATGGGGATACCCGCCGTGCGATCGGAGCGGCCGTCTCTCGACGGCAGGCCCGAGACGCCGTTCCTCGTCGATCGCTTCGGCCGGATCGCCCGCGACCTGCGCGTGTCCATCACCGAGAAATGCTCGCTGCGCTGCACCTATTGCATGCCGGAGGAGGGCCTGCCGCCGATTCCGCGCCAGGAACTGCTCACCGCCGACGAGATCGTGCGGCTGGTGTCGCTGGCCGTGCGCGAGCTGGGTGTGCGGGAGGTGCGGTTCACCGGCGGCGAACCGCTGATGCGTCGCGAGCTGGAACAGATCATCGCGGGCTGTCACGCGGCGGTGCCCGGCACCCCGCTGGCCATGACCACCAACGGTGTCGGCCTCGAACACCGCATCCACAAGCTCGCCGCAGCTGGCCTGACCAGGGTCAATGTCTCCCTCGACACCGTCGACCGGGAAGATTTCACCCGCCTCACCCGCCGCGACCGCCTGGAGTCGGTCCTCAACGGCATCCGGGCCGCGCGCGACGCGGGCATGGCGCCGGTGAAGGTCAACGCCGTGCTGATGCGCCAGAATCTGGCGGGCGCGGCCGACCTGCTCGCATGGTGCCTGGCCGAACAGTGCGAGCTGCGCTTCATCGAGGAAATGCCCCTCGACGCCGACCACGAGTGGGCTCGCGATCACATGGTGACCGCCGCCGACCTCCTCGACGTCCTCGGCGAGCGCTTCACCCTGACTCCCACCGTCCGCGCCGACCCCTCGGCTCCGGCCGAGAAATGGCTGGTCGACGGCGGACCGGCGACCGTCGGCATCATCGCCACGGTCACCCGCAAGTTCTGCGACAGCTGCGATCGCACCCGGCTCACCGCCGACGGCATGCTGCGCTCGTGCCTGTTCAGCGACCAGGAGTTCGACGTGCGGTCCGTGCTGCGGGCAGGCGCCGACGACGACGAGGTCGCCGAGCTGTGGCGTGGCGCGATGTGGCAGAAATGGGCCGGTCACGGTATCGACGCCGCCGGTTTCGTCCCCCCGGAACGCACGATGGGAGCCATCGGTGGTTGAGGTCCGCTATTTCGCCGCCATCGCCGACGCGGTCGGCAAGAACACCGAATCCCTCGATCTACCCGACGGCGCCACCGTCGCCGACCTACGGGCCACCCTCGCCGCCACCTACGGTTCCGACGTCGACGGCCTGGTCGGCGTCTGTGCCTTCCTCATCGGTGACGAACTCACGCGCGACCCGTCGGCCATGCTCCGCGACCGCGTCGACGTACTGCCCCCGTTCGCCGGGGGCTAGTCGCACATGGTCCAGAGCAAGGCCCCCGATGTGGCGACCTACCTCGCCGAACTCCCCGCCGACCGGCGCGAGGCACTGACCAGGCTGCGTGAGCTGTGCCTGGCGGAGCTGACCGGCTTCAGCGAGGTGATGTCCTACGGCATGCCCGCCTACGAGCGCGACGGCATCGGCGAGGTCGCCTTCGCCGGCCAGAAGCAGTACATCTCGTTCTACCTGCTTCGCTCCGACGTGCGTGCGGCCTTTGCCGACCGCCTCGCGAGCCAGGACATGGGCAAGGGATGCCTGCGCTTCCGCAAAGAACCGGACTACGAGCTCGTTCGAGACCTGTTGCGCGCCACCGCAACCGGTGAGGGTGCGGCGATCTGTTGATCTAGTGGGTTCCGGTTCGGCGCAACGGCTAGCGCCACCAGGTGTCGAGCGGGGTGACCGGGACGGTGCGCTTGTGGCGGGTGTTGGTGAAGATCGACTCCACGCGCGTGGCCACCTCGGGTGTGACGTCCTTACCCTCGAGGTAGTCGTCGATCTCGGCGTAGCGCAGGCCGAGTGCGTCTTCGTCGGCGAGGGCGGGACGGTCGTCCTCGAGGTCGGCGGTGGGGACCTTGGACCAGATGCTCGACGGGGCGCCGAGTTCCTGCAGCAGGGCCGCGCCCTGACGCTTGGTGAGACCGGTGAGGGGAGTCAGGTCGACACCGCCGTCGCCGAACTTGGTGAAGAATCCGGTGACCGCTTCGGCCGCGTGATCGGTGCCGACCACCAGCAGGCTTTCCTGGCCCGCGAGGGCGTACTGGGCGACCATCCGCTCGCGCGCCTTGATGTTGCCGCGCACGAAGTCGCGCAACCGCTCGTGATCCAGCGCGCCCGCGACCTCGATGCCCACGGCGTCGGCGCTGGGGCGGATGTTCACCACGACCGTGCGATCGGGGTCGACGAAGTTCAACGCGATCTGCGCGTCGTGCTCGTCGGCCTGCATGCCGTAGGGCAGCCGCACCGCCAGGAATTTCGCCTCGACGCCCTCGGCCCGCAGCTCCTCGACGGCGAGCTGGCACAACCGACCGGCCAGCGCGCTGTCCTGCCCGCCGCTGATCCCGAGGGCGAACCCCTTGGCCGGGGTGGTGGCCAGGTAGTCCTTCAGGAAGTCGACGCGCTGCCGGACCTCCTGCTTCGGCTCGATCTCGGGCTGTACACCCAGTTCGGCAATGATCTGTTCACGCAGTGTCCCCATGCCGTCTCACTCTACTTGTGGGGCAGGGGAAATGACCCGGCGAACCAGCCATTCCCAGTTGTCGCCGATCTGCTCGCGCGAGTAACCCAGCACCTCGACCTGGTGGATGGTCAGCGCCGCCGACAGCGTGGACAGCAGTGAGTCGGCGATCAGCGGGACTTCACCGTCGACCCCCGCCTCGCGCAGCAGCAGGGTGACGTGCGCCTTGTGCAGGGCGTACGGCCCGCCGCCGAAGCGTCCGTTCTCCTCGGCGGCCCGGTGGAGATCGCCCTCGACCTCGATATCGAGCAGCCGAGTCCGCCCGAACGCGATCAGCCGCTCGACCGGGTTCGCCTCGGGGCCGAGCGGCGCCGGACCGAACATGAACGCGGCCTGGAACTTCTGCTCGGAGTGATCCAACAGCGCCAGCATCAGCCCGGTGCGATTGCCGAATCGGCGAAAGACCGTGCCCTTGCCGACTCCAGCGCGCTTGGCCAGGGCATCCATCGTCAGACCGTCGACGCCGTGCTCGCGCACCAACTGTTGAGCCGCGTCGAGCAGCAGCGCGCGATTGCGCGCCGCATCGGCACGTTCGACGGGTTCCGCGCTGCCGGGCAGCGGCTGTCCGATCCCCAGCAGGGGCGGCTCGTCGGACCTGGGTGTGCCATAGCTCACGCCGCTCACACGTCCTCCGCGGGAAGTAATCGGACCGAGGTCCGGTTAATGTCGGATGAAACTTGGATCATTCCACTGAGTACACCAGGAGTCGCTATGAGCGAGACCCGCATCCTTACTCTCGTCGGAAGCCTGCGCGCGGGCTCCATCAATCGCCGCCTGGCCGAGGCTGCCGTGCAGACCGCGCCCGCCGACGTCGATATCGCCATCTACGAGGGTCTCGGCGAGATCCCGTTCTACAACGAAGACCTCGATGTGCCCGACGCGGTGCCCGCGCAGGCCGCGGCGCTGCGTGCCGCCGTCGCCGCTGCCGACGCCGTCCTGTTGGTCACTCCCGAATACAACGGCACCCTGCCCGCCGTGCTGAAGAACGCCATCGACTGGGCCTCGCGTCCGTACGGCGCCGGCGCGATCAAGGGTAAGCCGGTCGCCGTGGTGAGCGCGTCGATCAGCCCGAACGCCGCGGCGTGGGCGCACGGCGACACCGTCAAGTCCGTCGGCGTGGCGGGCGGCGTCGTCGTCGAGTCGGCGCACGCGCAGTTCGCGACCATCGGCAAGCGTTTCGCGCAGACTCATCCGGCCGAGGACGCCGAGGCGCTGACCCAGCTCGGCGCGACTGTCCATCAGTTGGTCGCCGCGGTGAACGGCACCTTGATTTCGGCGTAAGCTGAGCGTTCGGCAGGGCGTCGCATCCGTCACGGATGCGACGCCCTTCGGCTGTCCACGACAGGTTTGCTGAAGACTCGCCGGTAGATGAAATCGTGATCTGAACCACTGTTTTCCCTGCTGGCCGGTGGCCCGTCCTGGGACTTACCGCGTGGGAATTACATCCGTGCGACTCGCAACACCTTGTGTTGTTCCCATCTGTCGGACACTAGGTGTAGTGTCTGTCGTACTGGAAGACGGTGTGGAGCCACCACTGATCGGGCCCAAGGGAAGGGGTTGCGAGCAGGGCTTTCTTCGCTAGATCCAGGAGTTTGCGCAGCATCACCCGTTCGTGCATTGCATACGGATCACAGGCTGTGGATCAGGCATAGGAGAGAGGGACTTCCATCATGACCATCACCGTGTACACCAAGCCCGCTTGCGTGCAGTGCAACGCCACCTACAAGGCGCTCGACAAGGTCGGGGTGGACTACGACGTCATCGACATCTCGGAGAACGACGAGGCGCGTGACTTCGTCATGGCACTGGGCTACCTGCAGGCGCCGGTCGTCGTCGCGGGTGAGGATCACTGGTCGGGCTTCCGTCCCGACCGCATCAAGTCGCTCGCCGTCGTGGCTGCGTAGTTCGCGCCGGTTCGCCGGTAAGGAGGCGCCGTGCCCGAGCAGATGTCTCCGGGCGGGCTGGTCTACTTCTCCAGCGCCTCGGAGAACACCCATCGTTTCGTCGAGAAGCTCGGTCTCCCGGCTACTCGACTTCCACTGCACACATCATCTGATCCGCCGCGGATCGACGAACCCTACGTGCTGATCACCCCGACCTATGGTGGTGGTCGGCACGTCATGGGTGGACAGCGTCCCGACAAGGACCTCGTTCCGCGGCAAGTCGCCAAGTTCCTCAACGACCCACACAACCGCGCGCTGCTGCGCGGGGTGATCGCGGCCGGCAACACGAACTTCGGCGATACCTATTGCGTTGCAGGAGACATCATCTCGCAAAAATGCGGGGTGCCGTATCTGTATCGCTTCGAACTCATGGGAACCGCTGAGGACGTCGCGCGCGTCCGAGAGGGATTGGGATTGTTTTGGCAACAGCAACCACAGCACCGGCAGGCAAGTCAGCACGCCTAGAGCAGTCGGCGGTGCGCGGCGAGGCGGGCGAGGTGCTCGACTACCACGCCCTCAACGCGATGTTGAACCTGTACGGCCCCAACGGTGAGATCCAGTTCGACAAGGATCGAGAGGCCGCGAACCAGTACTTCCTCCAGCACGTGAACCAGAACACGGTCTTCTTCCACAACCTGGACGAGAAGCTGGATTACCTGGTCAAGGAGAACTACTACGAGACCGAGGTGCTCGACCAGTACGGTCGCCCCTTCGTCAAGCAGCTGTTCCAGCAGGCCTACGCCAAGAAGTTCCGGTTCCCGACCTTCCTCGGCGCGTTCAAGTACTACACCTCGTACACGCTCAAGACCTTCGACGGTAAGCGTTACCTGGAGCGGTTCGAGGATCGCGTCTGCATGGTCGCGCTGACGCTGGCCGCCGGTGACGAGGTGCTCGCGAGCAACCTGGTCGACGAGATCATCGACGGCCGCTTCCAGCCCGCCACCCCCACCTTCCTCAATTCCGGCAAGAAGCAGCGCGGCGAGCCCGTGTCCTGCTTCCTGCTGCGCATCGAGGACAACATGGAGTCGATCGGGCGCTCCATCAACTCCGCGCTGCAGCTGTCCAAGCGCGGCGGCGGTGTCGCCCTGCTACTGAGCAACATTCGTGAGCACGGCGCCCCGATCAAGAAGATCGAGAACCAGAGCTCGGGTGTCATCCCGATCATGAAGCTGCTCGAGGACTCGTTTTCCTACGCCAACCAGTTGGGTGCGCGTCAGGGCGCGGGCGCGGTGTACCTGCACGCGCACCACCCCGACATCTACCGCTTCCTCGACACCAAGCGCGAGAACGCCGACGAGAAGATCCGCATCAAGACGCTGTCGCTGGGTGTGGTGATCCCCGACATCACCTTCGAGCTGGCGAAGAAGAACGAGGACATGTACCTGTTCTCGCCGTACGACGTCGAGCGCATCTACGGCGTGCCGTTCGCCGATGTGAACGTCACCGAGAAGTATTACGAGATGGTCGACGACAAGCGCATCCGCAAGTCGAAGATCAAGGCGCGCGAGTTCTTCCAGACCATCGCCGAGCTGCAGTTCGAGTCGGGCTACCCCTACATCATGTTCGAGGACACGGTGAACCGGGCCAACCCGATCAAGGGCAAGATCACCCACTCGAACCTGTGCTCGGAGATCCTGCAGGTCTCCACCCCCTCGGAATTCAACGACGATCTGTCCTATTCCAAGGTGGGCAAGGACATTTCGTGCAACCTCGGTTCGCTCAACATCGCCAAGGCGATGGACTCGCCCGACTTCGGTCAGACCATCGAGACCTCGATCCGCGCGCTCACCGCTGTCTCGGATCAGACCCACATCTTCTCGGTGCCCTCGATCGAGCAGGGCAACAACGAGTCCCACGCCATCGGCCTCGGTCAGATGAACCTGCACGGATACCTGGCACGTGAGCGGGTCCACTACGGCTCCGAAGAAGGTGTGGATTTCACCAACATCTACTTCTATACCGTGGTCTACCACGCGATCCGGTCCTCGAACCTGATCGCCAAGGAGCGCGGCTCCTCGTTCGGTGGGTTCGCCGACTCCAAGTACGCCAGCGGCGAGTACTTCGACAAGTACACCGAGCAGGCATGGGTGCCCAAGACCGACAAGGTGGCGCAGATGTTCGCCGAGGCCGGCGTGCGCATCCCCACCCAGGACGACTGGCGTCTGCTGAAGGCCTCGGTGCAGGAATACGGCATCTACAACCAGAACCTGCAGGCCGTGCCGCCGACGGGTTCGATCTCCTACATCAACCACTCCACCAGCTCGATCCACCCGGTGGCGTCGAAGATCGAGATCCGCAAGGAAGGCAAGATCGGCCGCGTCTACTACCCGGCCCCTTACCTGGACAACGACAATCTCGAGTACTACGACGACGCTTACGAAATCGGCTACGAGAAGATCATCGACACCTACGCCGCGGCCACCCAGCACGTGGACCAGGGCCTGTCGCTGACGCTGTTCTTCAAGGACACCGCCAGTACCCGCGACCTGAACAAGGCGCAGATCTACGCGTGGCGCAAGGGCATCAAGACGCTCTACTACATCCGCCTGCGTCAGATGGCCCTCGAGGGGACTGAAGTCGAGGGTTGCGTGTCGTGCATGTTGTGAGCTGAGCTGACGATAAAGGGCGGTCTCCCTGGGGGGCCGCCCTTTTCGCGTCAGGGGGCACTGTCGAAGAGGTCGAAGCAGGACCAGCCGCCACGGAACCACTGGCCGATCAGCTGCCAGGTCGACGGGTAGGTGCCGTCGGCGTACCGCAGTCGGAGTCCGTACGAGCACTTGCCGATCGTCGTCCGGGTGAGCCGTTGGACGATCGTGCGGTGTAGGAAGGACACGCCGAGCCAGGCGAGGATGCCGTACAGAACGGCCGTCGTGCCGGACGCGATGTACCAGGCGGTGGCGCCGATCGCGGCGTGCAGCGCCATATCGATGAGGAACGCGGGTATCACGCCGGTCTCGTCGCCGCTGGAAGTGCTTCCGGTGAGCGGGAATTCGTCCGTCGGGCGCCGGCGGGTCTCGGGAGCGATGCGCGGCGGTTGCGCGTCGGCGCCGCGGGTGTATCCGCTGTTCCTCGTCGCGTGCCGGGGCGGTGCTGCGTTGCTCATAGGGCTCAGCGTGGTCGACACCGCTTAACAAGCACCCGCTGTCGACCTTGTCGACCTGATCACCGGGTCTCTTGCGGCGGGGCCTCACATCAATTATGGTCAATATGACCAATAGTGAGGGTGGGGAGATGAACGTGCTGGATCTGGTTGCCGCACTGCAGCAGCCGTTGTTCACGTTGCTCGGGACGGCGGTGAGTTGGACCGAGGTGCTCGGGTTCGGCAGTGGGGCGCTGTGCGTGTGGTTGGTCGCTCGCCAGCACATTGCGAACTGGCCGATCGGCATCGCCAACAATGTGTTCTTCATTCTGTTGTTCACTCAGGCCGGGCTTTTCGCCGACGCGGGGTTGCAGGTGGTGTTCATCGCGCTGGCCGGGTACGGGTGGTGGACGTGGGTGCACGGGTCCTCGCGCACGGAGCCGCTGCCGGTGCGTCGGACGACGCGGGTCGAATGGCTGTGGCTCGCGGTGTGCGGGGTGCTCGGTACCGCCGCGATCACCGTGCTGCTCGACACGGCCACCGAGTCCACCGTGCCGTTCTGGGACGCGCTCACCACCGCGCTGTCGCTGATGGCGACCTATGGGCAGTGCCGTAAACGGCTGGAGTCGTGGTGGTTGTGGATCGCGGCCGACATCGTCTACATCCCGCTGTACGCCTATAAGGGGCTGTTCCTGACGGCGCTGCTGTACCTCGGATTCCTCGCGCTGTGCGTTCGGGGGTTGATCGCTTGGCGCCGTGATGTGGTCGAGGCCCCGGTGGCGGTCGCGGCATGACGCGGTACGGGCACGGGCTGGTTCTCGGCAAGTTCTATCCGCCGCACGCGGGTCATCATCACCTGGTTCGCACCGCCGCCGCCCGCTGTGACCGGCTGACCGTGCTGGTCTGCGCCTCGTCGGTGGAGTCGATCCCCCTCGCCGATCGTGTGGCCTGGATGCGCGAAATGCATGCTGATCCAGAGATTTCCGTCGTCGGTGCCGTTGACGATGTGCCGATGGACATCACCGACCCCGCCATCTGGGACGCGCACATGGCGGTGTTCTTCGCCGCCGTCCCCGACCCCGTGGATGCGGTCTTCACCTCGGAGGCCTACGGCGACGAGCTGGGCCGACGCTTCGGCGCCGACGCGATCTGCGTCGACCCGAGGCGACTGCGCCACCCGATCTCGGCGACCGAGATCCGCCGAAATCCTCTCGCGCACTGGGATTTCCTGTCCCCGCCGGTCCGCGCCGCGATGACGAAGCGGGTGGTGGTGCTCGGTGCGGAATCGACGGGAACCACGACCGTCGCGCAGGCGCTCGCCGCGCACTACGGCGCCCGCTACGTCCCCGAGTACGGCCGCGAATACAGCGAACGAAAGCTGGCCGCCCTCGGTCCGGGCGGGCACTGGTCCGACATCGAGTTCACCTCGCCGGAATTCCCGCTGATCGCCGCGCACCAGCAAGCGAGCGAGGATTTCGCGGCCCGGGAAACCGGCCCGGTACTCGTGTGCGATACCGATGCCTTCGCCACGACCATCTGGCACGAGCGCTATCTCGGCTACGCCCATCCCGGCATCGTCGCCGAGCACCGCCAGCACCTGTGGCTGCTCACCGACCATGTCGGCGTCGCGTTCGAAGACGACGGTCTGCGCGACGGCGAGCACCTGCGGCCGTGGATGACCGAGCGTTTCCGCGCCGAACTCACCCGCACCGGACGGCGATTCACGATGCTGACCGGTTCACCCGAACAGCGTCTCGCCACCGCCGTGGCCGCTGTCGAGGCGCTGCTGGCCGAAGGCTGGGACATCGCGGACCCGTTGCCGGAGCGCGCCGCCGGTGAACGGGCGTGCACCTAGTACGCAGACCAAGCGCATCGTGCGAGTTCGTCACAGCGTGGTGTGCGGGGTTGTGGTGATCGGCCCAGGCTTGTCGAACGACGGCTCGGGGAGGCCGCGAACCTTGTTAACGTGGCCGCGTTTTGCGATGCACGGTGAGAGGGAACGGATGAAGCGCGCGCTCATGGCGGTAACGACCGGGGGATTGGCGTTGGCGGCGCTCGTCGGATGTTCGAGCGAGGGGCAGGAGTCGTCGGCAACGAAAGCGTTGTTCGAGCCGTGCACCGGAGTAACCGCGGACGCTCTACAAAAGGCCGGTGTCGACCCTGCGACGAAGGTCGCCGCAGGCGCCGTGTCCGGAGGTTGGCAGACCTGCGAGTGGACCGGCGGCACGGCCTACCTGCGAGTGTTCTCCACCTCGCGAACCCTCGAGGAATTCGAATCGGAATCGGGCGAAACAGCTTTCGCCGACTACACAGTCGCGGGCCGCGTCGGCCGTCGCCTCGGTGGCGCTCCCACTCCCGGCTCCTGCGACGTCTTCTTCTCCGCGGACCAGGGCGTAATCCGCATGGTCGTAGTGAACAACCCCGCCCACCAGAGCGCCGACGCCTGCGCGACTTTGCGGCAGATGGGCGAATCGATCGTGCCGAACTTTCCCGCCTGAACCAGCGCCGAAGTCGGGTCACCGGGTCGACCGTTACGCCAATGCGGGGATCACCTCGCGTTCGAAGAGTTCGATGCCGGACGTGTCGTAGGCGGCCTCGGGGAAGTTGACGATGGTGTAGGCGAGGCCGAGATCCTTGACCTTCGTGAGACGTTCGACGATCTGCTCCGGGGTGCCGACGGCCGCGCTGGTCGCGAACTGTTCGTGCACACGGGCTTCGGCCGCATCAGCGCCGAGGAAGGGGGTAAAGCGATCGACGATCGTCGAGAGTCGTTCCTGCACTTCGGATTCGGTGGTGCCGACGATGGCGTTGAAGTTCGAGCTGCGGGTGATGGCGGAGAATTCGGTGCCGACCTCTTCGCAGTGCTGGCGCAGGATGTCGGACTTGCGGGCGAACTCGTCGGGGTCGCCGCTGAAGTTGGTGTAGTCGGCGTATTTCGCGGCGATGCGCAGGGTCTTCTTCTCGCCGCCACCGGCGATCCAGATCGGAATCCCGTTCTCCTGCAACGGGCGTGGGTGCACGATGGCGTCATCGACCTGGTAGTACTTGCCGTTCAACGTTGCCCGGCCGGTCTGCCACGCCTGGCGGAAGATCTGCACACCCTCGTCGAGGCGACCGAGACGCTCACCGGCGGTCGGGAAGCCGTAACCGTAAGCGCGCCACTCGTGTTCGTACCAGCCGCCGCCGATGCCCATCTCCACCCGGCCGCCCGAGATGAGGTCGACGGTCGCGGCCACCTTGGCGAGGTAGGCGGGGTTGCGGTAGCTCATGGCAGTACACATCTGCCCCAGCCGCACGCGCGACGTGGTGGCCGCGAACGCCGCCATCAACGACCACGCCTCATGGGTGGCCTCGTCGGTGGGAACGGGCGTGGTGTGGAAGTGGTCGTAGACCCAGATCGACTCCCAGTCGGTGCCCGCGTCGAACCGCTGGGCCAGCTCGCGCATCACCGACCACTGGTCGGCCGGTTCGATACCGACCAGATCCAGCCGCCAGCCCTGGGGAACGAAGATGCCGAAGCGCACAGGTTTTCTCCTGGATTGAGTAGAACTCGAGCGGCGTCACACGCCGCGGCTGTCGAGATCCACTGTTCCACTTCTGCGCGCTCAGGCAACTATTGTGCGCGCACCGCGCTGAACCCTGGACCGGCCGTTATGCGCCGAAATTCGCTTGGCACGCGGGGCGAACCCGGGCATGCTGGCAGCTGTATGAACAATATTTCCCCACCCCGCCTCGGCGTCGACTTCGGCCGAGTGATCCAGGGGGCCGCGCTCACACCGGGCGCCGCGGACACCGTATTCCTCTCGGGCGGCTTCGACGAAGCGATGAGTACTCCGCCGAGTCGTGACGCGTTCGAAGTGCTCGATCGGCTGGTCACGCGCTTCGACGGCAACGTCTGGGTGATCTCGAAGTGCGGTCCGCGGATCGAGCAACGTACCCGGCAATGGCTCGACCATCACGACTTCGCCGCCCGCACCGGAATACCCCGAGAACACTTGCGCTTCTGCAGAACTCGCGCCGAAAAGGCCCCGCACTGCGCCGAACTCGGCATCACGCACATGATCGACGACCGGCTCGACGTGCACGAGATCCTGCGCGATCTGGTGCCCCGGCGGTACCTGTTCGGCGCGCAGACCGGGCCGGTCCCGGACTGGGTGACCCACACGCCCGACTGGCCCGCGGTCGAACGTGCGGTCGGCGCGGATCTCGCAGGTCAGGCGCTCGGGTCGCCGTAGGAGGCGGCGATGTCCTTGCTGCTCGGCCAGCGGCTGTAGGTGGGCGACTGCGGCCAGCCTTCGGGGCTGTCCTGCCATTCCTCCTGGCGGCCGTAGGGGAGTGCGTCGATGAGACCGAAGCTGTAGGCGAGTTGTTCGGTGCCGCGGCCGTCGGTGTGCCAGCTGCGGTAGACGGTGTCGCCGTCGCGCAGGAAGGTGTTCACGGCGAATTCCGCGCCGGGGCCGGCGCCCATGTCGGCGCCGAATTGGCTGTCGGCGGTCGAATACCAGGTCATCGCGTTGCCGACGCGCTTCTTGTAGGTGAGTACCTCGTCCATCGGCCCCTGGGTCACGATGACGAATCGCGCGTCGTAGCCGCCGAGGAAATCCAGTCGTGCGTACTGCGCGGTGAGGCCGGTGCAGCCGGGGCACTGCCAGGTGTTGCCCGGTGTCCACATGTGGTGATAGGTGATCAGCTGGGAGTGTCCGTCGAAGACCTCGGCGAGTGAAACATCGCTGCCGTCTTCGGCTTTCAGTGTGTAGTCGGGCAGCCGGACGGCGGGCATGCGGCGGCGCTGGGCGGCGACGGCGTCGAGTTCGCGCGTGGCGGCCTTCTCCCGAATCCTGAGCTGATCGAGTTCGGCCTGCCAGGCGTCGTGATCGACGATCGTGGGCAGTGCGGTCATGGTGGGCCACCCTTCAATGTGTACGGCGTGCACATTTGATATGTTCACACCGTATACTTCATCGAAAGGGAGTTCAAGGGTTGGCCTATCACCACGGTGACCTCGCGGCGGCATTAATCGAGGCCGGACTGGAGCTCACCCGATCCGGCGGCCCCGACGCGCTGACGATCCGCGAAGTCACCCGCCGGGTCGGCGTCACACCGAATGCCGCCTACCGGCACTTTCCCGACCGGCAAGCGCTGCTGCGCGCGGTATCGGCCGCGATCGAGTCCAGGATGGCCGAGGGCATGGACCGTAGCCGGACGGCGCCGCGTGCGAGCCTGCGCGCGGTCGGGCTCGGCTATATCGGCTTCGCGCTACTCGAGCCGGGCTGGTTCGCGGTCGCGTTCTTCGGCGCCGGTGACATCTCGCCGGAGTCGGTGGTCGACTCGCCCGCCTACCTCGCCCTCGCCGACTCGCTCGACATGATGGTGCACGTCGGTGACCTCGCCCCCGTGGCGCGCCCCGGTGCGACCTGGAGCTGCTGGTCCACCGTGCACGGATTCGCGGAACTGGCGTTGCGCGGGCCGTTGCGGCACCTGGACCGCGCCGAGCTGTGGCCGCTCGCCGAACAGGCCGTCGACACCGTCATCGCGGGGCTGCCGCCGGCGGTGTGATCGGTGTCACTGTGACCAGTGGTACGCAAGCTCAAGGTGAAACAAGTGGGGCCCGCATGTATTCTCATGGGCGGAAGGGTGTGCCCGTGTGGGTGCTCCAAGCGATTCGCGGAGAGATCACCCGCGGCGACTGCGAGGAGGTGGGGTTGCGATGTGCAACGAACCTCCCAGTCGAAGGCCGCGCGGCGTCGCCCCTTCGTCCTTGCACCACACATCCTGACCTGTTCGGTCCGGTCTGTGCGTGTCGGCCTCGGCGGTGGACGCCCCGCGGTGTGAACCACCGTCACTCGTTCCACTTCTCGCACATCCTGTAGCTGTGCCGCAGGCGTGTGCGCTGTCAACGCCAGAGGACTCGATCATGTCGAATGTCGATCTCGTTACTGCCCGTCATGTACCCACCGAAACCGTTGTGCCCGAGGTGATTTCGCCGCGCCGCATGGGCGTTGAAGATCATGCGGTCACCGAGGCGCTCGAAATCCTGTCCGAGTCGGTGCGCGACATCGTCGAGACCCACCGGGTCTGTAGCGGCCTCGACTGGCTCGACAACCGTCCGCCGCACGTCATCGCCGACGCGCTGGCGCGCATGGACGCCGTACAGGCCGGTGTCGTGTTCCGGTTGCTCGACAAGGAGCGCGCGCTCAGTGTGTTCGAAGAGCTCGAGCCGGTCGACCAGCAGCAGATCCTGCAGGGACTGCGCGAGAAGAGCTTTCGCGATCTCGTCGAGGCGATGGACCCCGACGACCGCGCCCGCATGCTGCACGAAGCACCCGCCAAGGTCGCCAAGAAGGTGCTCGCCGGGCTGAGCCCGCGCGAGCGCCGGATGACGGCCACGCTGCTCGGCTACCCCGAGGGCTCGGTCGGGCTGTACATGACGCCGGAAGTCGTTGCGCTGCCGGACAATCTGACCGTCGCGCAGGCGCTGGGCTGTGTGCGCGCCAAGGGCGGCAACGCCGAAACGGTGTACACGCTGCCCGTGGTCGATCGCGGCCGTCGTCTCACCGGCATCGTCGAACTGCGCGAGCTGGTGCTGCACTCCCCGGATGCGATGGTGTCCGAACTCGTCGTCACCGAGCCGCCGTTCGTGCGGGCCACCGATGCCGCGGAGAAGGCCGCCCGGCTGATGAGTTCCACCAACCTCATCAACCTGGTGGTCGTCGACAGTGAGGATCGAGTGGTCGGGCTGCTCACCATCGACGACGCGATGGAGGTGTTGGAGGCCGCCGACAGTGAGGACGTCGCCAAGCAGGCCGGTTCGGCGCCGTGGGAAGGCCACTACATGGCCGCCAAGGTGTTCCAGCTGGCGCGCTACCGGGCGCTGTGGCTGACGCTGCTGCTGTTCGCGGCCACGCTGACCGTGAGTGTCACCGACATGTTCGCCTCGACCCTCGAACAGGCCGCGAGTCTGGCGCTGTTCATTCCGCTGCTGATCGGTGCGGGCGGCAATGCCGGTGCGCAAGCGGCGACGGCGTGCGTGCGCGCGCTGGCGGTCGGCGAGGTGCGCGTCTCGGATCTGTTCAAGGTGATCTGGCGCGAATGCCGGGTCGGGCTGGTGCTCGGCACCATGCTGGCCGCCGCGGGCCTGCTGATCGGCACGGTGTTCGTCGGGCCGAAGATCGCCATCGTCGTGGCCATCACCCTGGTGGTCATCTGCGGCTGGGCGGCGACCATCGGTGGCACGATGCCGTTGCTGGCCAAGAAGTTCCGTATCGACCCCGCGGTCGTGTCGGCGCCGATGGTGACCACGCTGGTCGATGCGACCGGGCTGATCATCTACTTCACCACCGCGAAACTGGTGCTGGGAATCTAGCGCTGAGGGAAGAGTGTGAGCGCCTGTGCCATGACGTCCTTGGCGACGTCGTCGGTGGCGGCGACCACCTCGACAACCGGAATACGCCTGCCGAACGCGGTGGATTCGGCGGGCAGTTCCGGGCCCACAGCCGCGGTGTAGATCGGGATCGAGCTGTCGTACACCGAGACCGAGCGGTGCACCGTGCGGCCGTCGATACGGTCCTCGGTGCTGTTGGCGGCCAGATATTCGGGCACGCGGTACTCGTAGCTCACGGTGATCTTCTCGCCGCGATAGTTGAACAGGCACTGGGTGAGTCGCTGTTCGTCGTCGGGAACGGCGCCGGCCAGTTTGCCTCGGACCGTGCAGGGATCGGCGCCGAGCAGCACGGTCGGTGTGGTGTCGGGGGAGGTGCCCTGTGGCGGCGATTGCCGCCAGCGGTCGATCATGCCGGGCATCAGTTCGTCGGCGACGACGCAGGGGTTCTTGCCCGGGGTGGAAAGGCCGAGGTAGAAGGCCGCGCTGGACGGGAACTGGGCGGTCGCCCCGCAGGCGCGTGGTTCGCCGGTCTCGCGATCGGGAACCGTGCGGACGGTCGCATCGCCGATCTGCCTCATGAAGCCTCGGCCGCTCGTGGACACACTGCTCAGCAGGGTGGCGTGCCAGGTCAGCGTCGAGCCCTCGCCGGCCTTGTCGCTGCCGAGAACGGCCCGGCACGAATCCAATCCGACGGTCACGCTCTTGACCTCGCCGAGCTTTGCCAGGACGTCGCGCGGTAGCAGCGCGCAGACGTCGACCTGGCGGGTCGCCTGGGCTACCTCGGCGCGCTGGTTCGGATCCTGGGGGACCTTCGACCAGAACTCGGGGGGCTGGGCGGGAATCACCGGTGCGGGCGGCGGCGGCAGTTCGCCGTAGTCGGGGGGTTTGCCCGCGTCGTCACTCCCGCATGCGGCGCACACGAGCAACGCGGCAGCGGCCAGCGCCATCCTGCGATACATCGGTACCCCTGTCCTCGACAGATCCGGGCCCGGACTCGCGCCCGACCATCGAGTCTGCCCGCGACGGCAACCCTCGCGCAAACATCGTGCCGGGTCGTTCTCAGAACGTTGTCGTCAGCGCACCAGCGGCAGGGTTTCGCGCATGACCTTCTCCGCGATCGACGAATGGGCCGTGACCGACACGGTCGGCACGCGCCGACCGAGCAGCGCGTCGGTCGGCCCTGGCGCGAGGCCGGGGCCGACGACGGCCGACAGCGACGCCATGTCGGCCTGGGCCGTGTCGAATCGGTACACCTGGCGAGCGCCCACCGTGAAGGCCGGAGTGTCGTCGATGATCGAGCGTTCCTCGTTGTAGTCGTAGGTGACGATCGCATCGCGACCGTCGACGCTCACCTTGCACGTGGTGACACCCTGATCGGCCACCGGCACCCGGACACCGAGCAGCGGCGCGACCGCGCACGGATCGGCCCCGGTGACCACCGCCCGGTCCGAATCCGGCGAGGAACCCTGCGCGGGCTCCTTGCGCCACTCGGTCAACGCGATCCGCACCAGCGTCCTCGCCGACGTGCAAGCGTCCTGTGGCGCCCGCACGCTGAACGACAGATCGGCCCCCGCCACGAACCGCGCCCATGCCTGGCAAGCCCCGCGCACCTGTGGATCAGCCGATGCAGCGGGCTCGTCGTTGAACAGCACCCGCACGTCCCCCATGGACTCCTCGTCGACCGGCCCGTCCATGCTCGGCTCACCCTCGAACATCACCCCGGTGCTCCAGGTCGCGTCGATGCCGGTGAGATGACCGGGTACGGCGATGCTGAGTCGGCACTGATTCGGATGCACGTTCTCGATATCGCGCACGGTGCCGAGGGTGCCCAGTGCCGCGCGGGGGAGCAAGGCGCACACATCGATCGCCCTGACCTTGCGCAGTGTCGCGATCTTCTCCTGATCGGAAACCGCTGCGGTGGACCAGAAGCCACCCTTGGGCATGGAGTCCGGTGCGGGTTCGCTCCCGCAGGCGACCATCGTCAGCACTGCGGCGGAGAGCAGGATGAGCTGTCGCACAGGGGTTCTCCTTGTCCGGTTCAGGTGGCGGGAAAGAGTGTGAGAACGTGCCGCATCACATCTTCTGCGACGTCAGGAGTGTCGGCGAAGACATTGACCGCCGGTGCGGACAGGCCGAAATAGCCGGTCTCGACTGCGAATTCGGGGCCGACCACCACGGTGTAGCTCGTGCCGTCGACTACGTGGGCAGTACGGCCGTCCGGCATCTGCTCGGTGGTCTTGCTGAGCGTCGGACTCTCACGGTTCTCGAAGCTGACGACGACATCGTCGCCGCGGTAGGTGAACCCGCACGATGTCAGCACCGGCACGCCGAACGTGCAGGATTTCTCCGTCGTACCGGTTCCCTGGTCATCGGGCAGCACCGACAACGCCACGTCGCCGAGTTGCTGCACGGTCGCCCCCGGTTGCGGGGCATCACCGAAGACGACCATCGACGCCCAGCTCAGCTTCTCGACGCTGCCCTTCGGGCCCAATTCGACTCGGCAGGAATCGGTTTCGTCGTTGTCGACGTTGCGAACCTCGCCGAGAACGACGAGTTCCGCGCGGGGAACGAGCGCGCACACGTCGATCAGTCGCGCACGCGCCGACACCGCGGCCCGCTGCTCGTCGGTCTGCGGGACGGTCGACCAATACGACGCGTCGACCGGTGGCAATGTCGTGGTCGGCGCGGGCTCGACAACCCGCTTGGTCTGGGGCGGATCTGCCTGGCAGGCCGTCAGTCCGAGCATGACGGCGGCGGTGACGACCACCAGTTGACGCAATCGCATCGGAAATCCCCCTCGCGCGAGACAGCTCCCGCTCCTACAGACCCGCTTCGAATGCCAGTGTGCCGGAATTGGCGCCCCGCACCCGCACCGGGCCCGGGCGTGCCGGGCAGTGGCGGCGCTCACCGGCGAAGTGGGAGTCGGCACACATGTGGCGAATCACTGGCGATGCGATGGTGGTGAGATCGCGATCGTGCCGCACAATGGGGGCCGCGTGTGTGGTGTGGGTGTTCGGCCGGTCGGGTCGAGTTCTGCGCGCCGCAACACAAGCTGTAGTGCTCCCCGAGGTTGTCACCCACTACGAGTAGTGTTCGTGGGTGAAGGGCTTCGCGCACGGCGGCGGGTGCGGGTCAACAGGTCTGGCGGAAAGGTGTGGAGGCGGAATGAAGCTCATCGATCGGGCGTCGGCCATCAATTGGAATCGGGTGCCCGATGAGAAGGATGCCGAGGTCTGGGATCGGCTGACCGGCAACTTCTGGTTGCCCGAGAAGGTCCCGGTGTCCAACGACATCCCGTCCTGGAACACCCTCACCCCTGACGAGAAGCAGCTCACCATGCGGGTCTTCACCGGCCTGACGCTGCTCGACACCATCCAGGGCACCGTCGGCGCGGTCTCGCTGATCCCCGACGCGATCACCCCGCACGAGCAGGCGGTGTACACCAACATCGCGTTCATGGAGTCGGTGCACGCCAAGAGCTACAGCTCGATCTTCTCCACCCTTTGCTCCACCAAGGAGATCGACGAAGCGTTCCGCTGGTCGGAGGAGAACCGCAACCTGCAGCGCAAGGCCGAGATCGTCCTCGGCTACTACAACGGTGACGACCCCCTCAAGCGCAAGGTCGCCTCCACGCTGCTGGAGAGCTTCCTGTTCTACTCCGGCTTCTACCTGCCGATGCACTGGTCCTCGCGGGCCAAGCTCACCAACACCGCCGACATGATCCGCCTGATCATTCGCGACGAGGCCGTGCACGGGTACTACATCGGCTACAAGTACCAGAAGGGCCTGGAGCTGGTCTCCCAGGCCGAGCGCGACGAGCTGAAGAACTACACCTTCGAGCTGCTCTTCGAGCTCTACGACAACGAGGTCGACTACACCCAGGACCTCTACGACGAGGTCGGCCTCACCGAGGACGTCAAGAAGTTCCTGCGCTACAACGCCAACAAGGCGCTGATGAACCTCGGCTACGAGGGCCTGTTCCCGAAGGATGAGTGCGAGGTGAACCCGGCCATCCTGTCGGCCCTGTCGCCCAACGCCGACGAGAACCACGACTTCTTCTCCGGCTCTGGCTCAAGCTACGTCATCGGCAAGGCGATCAACACCGAGGACGCGGACTGGGAGTTCTGAGCGAACTCGACCAGAACGGCGGCGGAGCGTTTTCCGCCGCCGTTCTGCTATTCCGGGGTGGTCGCGCGGGTGAATCGCGCGGCGATCAGGCGCAGGTGCTCGACCAGTTCGGGGCCGTGTTCGATCTCGAAATCGGTGTCCAGGGCGCCGAGCAGGAAGGTCAGGCCGCGCGGGTTGTCGGCGCCGATCTCCAGGCGGCAGGTGTCGGCGTCGATCGGTTCGACGGTGCCGTAGGTGGCCGCGGAGCGGGCCAGTTCGGAGTCGGCGGGCACGTGTAGTCGCACAACGGCGCGGTAGGGCCACAGCTGGGCGACACCTTTCGCCACGTGCGCCGCGGCGTCGCCACCGGGGATCTCGCGCGGCGAAAAGCGTGGGCCCACCGGAATTTTGGGCTGCATCCGGTCCACGCGGAAAGTGCGCCAGTCGTCGCGGTCGATATCCCAGGCGACGAGATACCAGCGCGGGCCCCAGGTGACGAGTTCGTGCGGTTCGGTCTCGCGCCGGGATTCGCGGCCACCGCTGCGATAGTCGAAGCGCAGGCGTTGACGGTCGCGGCACGCGGCCGCGATGGCGGACAACACCGCCGGATCGACATCGACGCGGGACCGGCCGGGGGTCTGGACGGTCGAGACCTGCATGGCGTGCACGCGATGCCGCAATCGGGCAGGCAGCACCTGCTCGAGTTTGACCAGCGCGCTGAGCGCGGTCTCGCCGATGCCGCTCACCCCGCTGATCGAGGCAGTGCGCAGGGCGATCGCCATAGCGACGGCCTCCTCGTCGTCGAGCTGCAACGGCGGCAACCGCGCGCCCGCCTCGAGGTGATAGCCGCCGTCGATGCCCTTCACCGCGCGCACCGGGTAGTCCAGCGCGCGCAGTTTGTCGACATCGCGGCGCACCGTGCGAGTGCTGACATCCAGGCGCGCGGCGAGCTCGTCGCCGGACCACTCGCGCCGGGTTTGCAGCAGTGCGAGCAGCCGAAGTAGCCGCGCCGAAGTTTCTTTCACGAATTCGACTCTGCCAGTTCTATAGGACAGAAGGTGTCCGCTTGTGCTCATAGTGTTGTTCTTATGAGCAACGAGATCACCCCGTTCCAGATCGAGATCCCGCAGTCCGAACTGGACTACCTCCAGGCCCGGCTGACCGACGCCCGCTGGCCCGCCGAGCAGCCGGGCGCCGAGTGGAGTCGCGGTGTGCCGCTCGCGTATCTGCGCGAGTTGGCCGAATACTGGCGGACCTCCTACGACTGGCGCGCTGCCGAGGCGGAGCTGAACAAGTTCGCGCAGTTCACCACCGAGATCGACGGCCAGCGCATCCACTTCCTGCACGTACGATCGGCGAATCCCGATGCCACGCCGCTGATCCTGACGCACGGCTGGCCGGGTTCGGTCGTCGAATTCCTCGATGTGATCGGCCCGCTCACCGACCCCGCGGCCTACGGCGGCGATCCGGCCGACGCCTTCCACCTGGTGATCCCGTCGTTGCCCGGCTTCGGCTTCTCCGGACCGGTCACCGAGGAGGGCTGGAATCCGGCCCGCATCGGCAAGGCGTGGGTCGAGTTGATGAGCAGGCTCGGCTACGACAGCTACGGTGCGCAGGGCGGTGACTGGGGTGCGTTCGTCACGCCCGAAGTGGGACGCGCGGGTGGTGACAAGGTGATCGGCGTGCACATCAACGCCGCGACCTTCGGGTTCATCCCGTTCGGTCCGGTCTCCGACGAGGAGAAGGCGACGATGACCGCCTCCGAGCTGGCCCGGCTCGATCGCCTCGCGCGGTTCAAGAGCGAGGGCAACGGCTACTTCCAGATTCAGGCGTCACGCCCGCAGACCGTGGCCTACGGCCTGCACGATTCCCCGATCGGCCAGCTCGCGTGGATCGTGGAGAAGTTCAAGGAGTGGACGTTCCCTGCCGCCGGCCTGCCGGAGGACGCCGTGGATCGGGATCGACTCCTGACCAACGTGATGCTCTACTGGCTCACCGGCACCGCGGGTTCGTCGGCCGCGCTGTACTACGAGGCCACCCACGTCCGCTCCTGGGAGACCACACCGCTCACCACGCCCACCGGCGTCGCGGTCTTCGCCGAGGACATCGCGATCCGGCGCTTCGCCGACGCGGACACCGACATCGTGCACTGGTCGGAGTTCGACCGCGGTGGCCACTTCGCGGCGATGGAAGCGCCGGACCTGCTGGTCGACGACATCCGCGCGTTCTTCCGCGGACTGCGCTAGTCAGCGATCCCAGGGCGCCCGCAGCGACGGGTCGGCGCGGCTTCTCGGCGGAGTGGGCGGCGCCGACCCCTCGTCGGCGCCGCCGAGTTCGGTCAGCCCAGCGCGGCCAGGCCGCGGCGGTCGATCTTGCCGGTCGGGGTGCGTGGTAGTTCGTCGACGAACAACACATCGCGTGGGGCTTTGAAACGGGCGAGGTGGGTTTTCACGTAGGTGCGGACGTTGTCGGCGTCCAGCTCGCCTGCGGCGACAACGAACGCGGCGAGCCGCTGGCCGAATTCCTCGTCGGGCACACCGATCACGGCCGCTTCGGTGATCGACGGGTGCCGGTAGAGCAGGTCCTCGATCTCGCCGGGGAAGACGTTCTCCCCACCGGAGACGATCATGTCGTCATCGCGCCCGTCGATGAAAAGCCTTCCGCCGGAATCGAAGTGACCGAGATCGCCGGTGCTCATCAAGCCGCCACGGATCTGCTTGGACCCGCCGCCGGAGTAGCCGTCGAAGGCGATGGTGTTGCCCACATAGACGGTGCCGACCGCGCCGGGCTCGCTGATCCGGGTGCCGTCGGTGTCGTAGAGCGCGACGATGATCCCGACCGGTGCTTTGCCGACGGTGCCGGGGGCGGCGATCCAGTCCTGTGGGGTGGCGATGGTGGCTGTGCCGGTTTCGGTGCAACCGTAGAAGTTGTAGATGACCGGGCCGAAGGTCTCGATCGCCCTGGTGCCCAACGACGAGGGCAACGCCGCCCCGGCGGTGAACACGATCCGTAGGGAGCTGGTGTCGTTGGCGGACAACACTTCTGGGTCCAGATCGAGGATGCGACGCAGCATGGTGGGCACCAGCACGACCATGTCGGCGCGATGCTCGGCGATCTGAACGAGCGCGCGGGCGGCGTCGAACCGGCCGTGCAGCACGATCGTCGATCCCAGATTCAGCGAGAGGATGAACTGGGACAGCGCGGTGCCGTGGAACAGCGGTGCGCACAGCAGCACTGTCTGCCCGCGTCGCAAGGGCACGCGGTCCACGAATTGCGCTGCGGCCAAGGGCGATTCCACTCGTCGCGGTGCGCCCTTTGGTGTGCCCGTCGTCCCGCCGGTGAGCAGGACGAAGCCGCCCTGCTGTGCGGGCGGACGTAGCGGTGCTGCGGTGGGGCGAATCGTGTTGTCCAGCAGTCGGATCCGCGCCGGGAGATTTTCGGCGATCGCGGACAGGGCTGGGTCGAGCACGAGGGCCCTGACGCCTTCGCGTTCCAGTACGTCACGCAGCTGTGCCGCACCGAATCCGGTATTGAGCAACACCAGCCGAGCGCCGAGTTTCGCTGTGGCAGCCATGCATTCGACGAGTCGCACCCCATCGGGGCAGAGTACGCCGACCGTGTCGTCCGCGCCGAGGCCGTCGGCGTGCCAGGTGGCGGCGAGCGCGTCGGTGCGTTGGTCCAGCTCGCGGTAGGTGATCCGCTGCGTCCCCGCAGACCAGCGCGATTCGGTCGGGTGTGCGCCGTGCCGAGGATCGGATCCCACCGGCGATCGGGCCGAACGCGCGCATGGTGCGGGCGGTGCGCAGGATCTGTGCGGGGTTTCGCGGATCGATGATCCCGGCCCTCGCCAAGGCGCGGACCTGGCGTATCGAGGTCGTGGCGGCGCTCAACATACTCGCGGCCCCGGGTCGGCGCCCGCGGCGACCGCGAGCAACCAGGCGACAGTGCCCAGTTCGGGGACGATCTCGGCGCTGATGTGCTCCGAGAACGGCACTCGGATCATCCGCATGTTCACGCCGCGCGCGCAGTAGTCGGCGGCGATCTTGTCGATCGCCAGTTCGGCGGGCAACAGCTGGTCGGTGGTCGAATGCCACATCAGCAGCGGGATATCGGGGGTGTTCTCCGGTGCGCCGAAACTCGCGGCCGACAGGGCGGGTAGCGCGGCGGCCAGTGCGGCGTCGGGGTCGGTCAGATACTGCGCCATCGGGCGGAGCAGGGTGGTTGCCACGGAGGTGTAGAGACAGCGTTCCCGCAGGTCATCGGCCACCCGGCGGCCTTCCGGAGTCAGGTACTGCTGCAGTTGTCGCTCGAACTCGGGGTATTCGCGGGCCAGTCCGAGCACAGCCAGCCAGCCGGTGAAGTTGGCCTGCGGCTGTTGGCCCGAGATCGCGAACGGTGCGATCGCGACTTTGTCGCCCGGGATGCCGCCCTGCACGCTGCCCTTGATCTCGAGTTCGGGAGCGTAGTGGCGGCGTTGCTCGGCAGCCGACGCGGACGCATTGCCGCCACCGGAATAGCCCCACAACCCCACCGGTGCGGCCTCGAGCCCGAGCCCGCCGCGCTTGGCCGCGCGGATGCCGTCGAGCACCATCCGGCCCTCGCTGGGCGACATGATCGTGTCTTCTTTACCGTCGAAATCGGTGGTCACCACCGCGGCGCCCGCGGAAAGGAACTGGGCCATGATGGCCACCTCCTTCTGGATTCCCGCGCGCAGGGTGTAGGACGGATTGCACTGCTGGCCGAGGCTGTCGATCGCCTCCTGATACGAAATCAGCGGGCGCGCACCGGGGCCCAGCCACGGGATGCCCGGTACCAGCACGGTGGTCGCGGTCGCGATCGGGTTGTCGTGCACGTCGGAGGTGCGCAGCAGCAGTTGCGTGGTGTGTACCGGGGCCGGGATGCCGAGCACATGGGTCTGCACGACCCGGCTGCGGATCACCTCGCCGTTGGCGTAGCCGGTGAGATCGGCCGGATCGGCGTACCAGGGGTCGTGCTGCGGTGTGGGGATCGGCACGACCGCCGGATACACCTGCGCCTCGTTCGGCAGTGGGGGCAGTTCGAAATCCTCGGCGCCCGCGGGCCCCGCTGCCACCAGCGCTGTTATCGCGAGCAGAGGCAGGGCTCGGGCGCCGAGCCGTGGGAGCCGGGGCGACCGGCAGGTGGCCGTGCTGCGCTGCATGGCATCTCCTTCGATAGGTGCTCCTGATTACAGCACGGTGCCTTGTTAAGAACAAGAGTTCTTGTTTATATGTGGCAATCTGTAGGCTGAGCTGCGTGACGTCGACCGACAAGAGCCAAGTCCGCTCCCGGCGCATCCAGGGCCTGGACGCCGAGCAGCGCCGTGCGCGCAGGCGTGAACAGATCCTGGCCGCCGCCTTCGACCTGATCGCCGCCGACGGTTACGTCAACACCGCGATCGAGCAGATCTGCCAGACCGCCTTCGTCGGCAACAAGGCCTTCTACGAGCTCTTCGACAGCAAAGAAGACTGCTACCTGGCGCTGCTGCAGCAGCAGAGCGAACGTTCACAGGACAGGGTCGCCGACGCGCTGTCGGCCTCCTCGGGCGCCCGCGACGACGTGGTCGCCGCCGTCATCGGCGCCTTCGCCCACTCGATGGTCGACGACCCCCGCGTGGCGAGGGTGACTTTCGGTGAGGCCAGCGGCATTTCGGCAAAAGTCGAACAGCAGCGCCGAGCCAACCGCCGCTGGGCCGCCCAGTTCCTCGAAACCCTGTGGCGCGAATACGGATTCGTTCCCCCCGAAGGTATCGGCGTCGACCTGCACGCGCTGGCCGTCTCCGCGATCGGCGGCCTGTTCGAAACGGTCGCCGACTGGCTCCACACCGACGCCGGTGCGGCAGGTGACATCGACGTGCTGATCAGAGATCTCACGGCTTTCATCGAAATCGTGCACCTGGGATTGGCTGCCGCCGCGGACCGTTCGGGGCGCTGAGGGTGCAGTCCTGAGGGCAAGCCACGACTCCTCGGCAATACCGAGCGGTGGATCGACAGGATTCGGGAGGGCCGCGGCTGCGTTCATCGAGCTGACGTTCTCGATTGGTTCGCAGCATTCAGGCTGTGGAGGAATGAGAGGGCGCACCGGGCGACCGGTTGGGGGTGGGTCCACCAGATGCCGTGGCCGGCGCTCGTTCCGGCGATCACCGAGGAGAAGCCTGCCGCGCCGGGAAGGAGTTCGGCCAACGTTGACGCATCGTCTGCGGTGCCCCCGGCCTGATCCGCGTGTCCACGCAAAACCAATGCTGGGCAGCGTATTTCAGCGAGTCGGTGGGTGATCTCGTCACGGGTCGCGAGTGTTTCCCATGCCGCGGCGGTGCGTACGCGGTGTGGATCGCTGAGCCAGCGGTGGATCCAGTGTTCCTGATCGTCGGTGGTGCCGCCGATGAGGAGCGGAGCGAGTCCGCGGGCTTGCGGCTCCAGGGGGACGCGGGGATCAGTCCAAGCGCTGGCCATGGAGCGGTATCGAGCGGATTGCTCCGGGGTATCGGCCGCGGCGGTAGTCGAGGCAAGGATCAGGGCTCGGGTGCGATTCGGGTAGCGCAGCGCGAAGCGGAGGGCGGTGTAGCCGCCCTGGCTCATGCCGCCCAGAGTGACCGGGCCCGCGATGGTGAGGTGGTCGAGGACGGCGGCTATATCGTCGGCGAGATCCCAATAGGTGAAGGGCTTCGTGACGTCGGCCTCGGTGTGGCCGAAACTGCGGGCGTCGACGGTGATGACCCGAAATCCGTTCTCCACAAACGTTTCTCGGGTTCGATCGAACATGGTTCCGTCCATCAGGAACCCGTGGGAAAGCACAACCGGCTGACCCGCGCCGGTATCGGTGAAATGGATATCGGTGCGCTCGCGGTGCACATGCATGATCGAACTCACTTACTCAGTCGTCGGCTACCTCCGACGTTCCCCCAGAGGTATGGCAGTCGTCTCAGGGTAGTTCGACCGCAGTGCGGGGCGGCGTGAATCCCGCCGACTGGACACTGCGCACCGAGGAAATGTGGTTTCGCGGCCCGCGGGCTCTTCAGCGTGGTGCGGGGCCGCCGGGAGGTGGGCCACCCGGTGCTCCGCCCGAGGGTGGAGCACCGTTGTCGGACTGGGTGTTCTGGGATTTCGCCGCTACGCCGACGGTGAGTGAGACGGACATGGTGGTGGTGGGTGTGCCGGTGACGGTGGCCAGTTCGGCGTCCCAGCCGTCGCCGAAGACGCCATCGGAGGACAGGGTGACGCCGGACAGGTTGCGGGTGCTGTTCACGTAGGCGGGGTCGGCGTCGAAGACCGCGGTGCACGCGTTCTGGGGGAGGGCGATCTGGGAGGTGAGACGGGCGTTGTCGCCTGCGACCGCGGTGGAAAGGGAGTCGTAGACCTCGAAGTGGATGTGGGGCCAGCGGCCGGCATAGCAGGCGGGGAAGATTGAGGTGAACCGTACGGTGCCGTTGTCGTCGGCGACTTGGACGCCGCGCAGGTAGTTCTGTTCGGTGGCGCCCTCGGTGTAGAGGGAATAGCGGCCCTCGCGGTCGCAATGCCACACGTACACCGCCATTCCGGTGCCTGCCGCGTTCTTCACGAGGTCGCGCAGGTTCAGGGTGAGCGTCATCGGAACACCCTGGGCGGTACCGGAATACGCGCCGAAGCTGGTGGTGATGTCGGAGCGGACCACGCCGGATTCGATCAGGACATTGGGTCCGTTGGAACCGTCACCGGGATAGGGGCCCGCTGTTTCCTGCGGCGCCGCCGCGGGAGTCTCCGCCGACGCGGAGGTGGTGGACTCGGCCGAGCTCGAGCCAGTGCTGTCGGTCGAGGTCGCGCAGCCCGCCGCCGCTGCCGCAACCCCGGCGACGCCGAGAAAACTCAACGCCCGCCGACGTGACATCACTCGGAGATCGTGCCCGAGTCCCAGATCGTGCTCACCCATCGCTGCTCCTTCGCCGCTGTCGTGTCGTCGACCACGCTAGGTACGTGGACTGCGCCGCGACTGCGAACACGCTGGGAGTTAGCTGGGAGTCAATCGGTGACGTAGCCGTTGAGGCTGTTGCGGAGGTCGGTGAGGACCGCGCGGGCCGCGGTGAGACCTGTCGTGTGCCAGACGTTGTTGTCCACCGCGAAGACGCGCTTGTCGGTGGAGGCGCTGAGTTCCTCGAAGGGAGTCGAGCGCAGGACCTGTTCGCCGTGCTCCTCGCCGTCGGGGCCGTCGAACATCACGTAGATGACGTCGCCTTCGGCCTTGGTGGCGAGGTCGGCTTCGGTGATGTCGAAGGACCGGCCGCGCTGGGCGGTCGGTCGTTGCACCCCGACATCGGAAAGGACTTGGGCGGCAAAGGTTTCCGAGCCCTGGACCTGGGTGGCGTCGGCGGTGAAGCGCAGCACCGAGGCCTGGGACTGGGTCGCGTTCAGTGCGGGGCCGAGGTCGTGGGCCTCGGTGAGGTAGTTCCGCAGGGCGGTGTCGGCGGCGTCGTCGCGGTTCATGCCCGCGGAGTAGGCGGCGAAATCGGACTGCCAGCTACCGCCGGCGCCGATCAGGACGGTGGGGGCGATCTTGCTCAGCGCCTCGTAACCGCCGGCGGCCGGGGCGACGTCGCCGAGGATCAGGTCGGGCTTCAGTTCGGCGATCCGTGCCGGATCGGGCTGACCGATCGGGCCGACGCTCGGCACCTTCACCACGCCGTAGCCCAGGTACATCGGCTGCGAACGATCGCCGTCGAGGGTGACCGCGCCCGCGACCCGCTCCCACAGGCCCAGCGCGCAGGCCGCGTCGAGTGCCGAGGTGGTGAGGACGACGATGCGCTTCGGGTCGGCGGGAACCTGCGATACCCCGGCGGTGTGGGTGACCGTGCGGGTCGCGCCGGAGCCCGCATCGGGTGCGCTCGGCAACGGGCACGCGGTCGCGGTGTCGCGATCGGTGCCGACCACCCCCGCACCCGCGATATTGGTGGTGGTGCGGATGATCGTGCTCGCGTCGTCGTGCTTGTCCGCGCAACCCGTGGCGAGCAGTGCGGCACACAGCAACGCGGCAGCCGCGACGACACCGCGCGAGCGGACAGCCTCGGCGGTGCGACTCAATCGGGTGCGGTCTCGGGCGCTCACCGGCATGCGCACGAGGGTACTGCGTTGCTCCGGGTGCGAGTGCCGCGGGTTCGCGGGCCGAACTACCGGCGGCTCGCGCGCCGGAAGCCGATGGCCGCGGGCACGGCGAACAACAGGAGGGCGGCGCCGGACCAAGCGAGGGTGAGCAGTAGCGGTCGGGCGATGGGACCGGTGTCGGACAGGCCGCGCATGGCGTCGACGGCGACCGACATCGGCTGGTTGGCGACCACCGGCTGAATCCAGGTCGGGAAGGCGACGAGCGGCACGAATCCGGTGCTGAAGAACATCATCAGCGAGGCGAGGATCGTGATGCCCTCGACCAGTGAGGCCTTCGCGCTGTAGACGGCGACGGCGGTGACCATGGTGGCGAAGGCGAGTCCGAACACCACGGGGATCGCCAGGAATACCAAGGCGGCCAGTGGACCGTGGTGGAAACGGAAGCCGAGCAGGTAGCCGACGATCAGCACCGTCACGGTGCCGAGCAGGATGCGGCAGCCCTCGGCGAGGATGCGCGAGATCAGGCCGGAGGCGCGATGCACGGGCAGCACCCAGAATTTGGCCAGCAGGCCGGCGTCGCGTTCCCGGCCGAGCAGCACGCCACTGGCGACGGCCCCGGACAGCGCGCCGACCAGGGCGACCATCGGCACCGAGCCGTAGAGGGCATCGTCGCCGGTGAACTTCTGGATCTGACCGCCCACCACGATGTCGAGCATCAGCAGCAGCAGGCACGGGATGAACAGGGTCTCCAGCAGCGTGACCGGGTTGCGTGCCCAGCGCACCAGCAGCCGTTCGGTCTGGATCAACGTGTGCCGCAGCAGCGACACCGCCGAGGTCTCGAGTTGTTCTGCCATCAGGCCCTCCTGGAACTCAGCCGGATGGCTACCGGCGTGCAGATCGCCAGCATCGCGGCAAGCCAGAGCAGCGACGGGGTCACCAGCGACCAGGTCACCGTCCCGGCGTTGCCCAAGGTGTCACCGGCTAGCGCGCGCAACACGATCGCGAACTGGGAGACCGGTTGATTGCGGACAAACCACTGGATCCACTCCGGGAACTGGCTGGCCGGGGCGAGACCGGTCGAGAGCATGCCGAAGATCAACGGGGGTAGCAGCAGCGCCTGCGAGGTGGCTTCGGGGCTCTTGGACAGCGTGCCGATCACATCCGCGCCGAGGGTGAACGCGAGTCCGATGAGGACCGAGAACGCCAGATATCCGAGAGTGTGCATGGCGTCGAGTCGGAACCGGAAACCGATCACATAGCCCGCGGCGATCCCCGCGGCCAACGAGATGAGCAGCCGGAACAGGTTGGCCGACATTCGCGCCGCGACCGGAACCAGCGGGCGCAGCGGCATCGCGCCGAAGCGGCGGTTGAGGCCGGCCACGGAATCGGTGGCCGAACGGAACGCCGCCGAGATGGCGGTGAACGCGGCGGCCTGCAGGATCACCAGCGGCATCATGTACTGGGCGTAGCTGCTGAAACCGTTGCCGGAGAACGTCATCACAGTTTTCAGCGGGATGTAGAAGCTGGCCGTGAAGGCCGCGGGGGCGAGTACCGAGGCGAGGAACTCGCCGGATTTGATCGAGGGCACGATCAGTCGGGTGCTCAGGACCCACCACTGCTGCACCGTCTCCGGTGTCGCGCGCGCGGAGGTGTTCCAGGTGGCGGCGGTCATGCCGTGGCCTTCGATTCGTCCTCGTTCGAGGCCAGGTGACCGGTGAGCTGCAGGAACACATCGTCGAGCGAGGGCCTGCGCAGGGCGATGTCGACGAGTTCGACCGAGGCGTTGTCGAGTCGGCGCAGTGCCTCGGCGAGTGTTTTGGCACCGTCGGGCGCGGGGATGGTGATGCGGTCCGATTCAGGAGTGAGCGCGGCCAGGTTCTCGGCGGGAAGCAGCGAGCCGAGCGCGGCGACGATGGTCGGCAACCCTTCCAGATCCAGCGGCACGATCTCGCAGTAGCTGCCGCCGGTGCGATGTTTCAGCTCGTCCGCGGTGCCGGAGGCGATCACCACGCCGTGATCGATCACGATGATCTGATCGCTGAGCGCATCGGCTTCCTCCAGATACTGGGTGGTGAGCAGGGTGGTGATACCCGCGGTCTTGAAGCCGCGCACCAGGTCCCAGACGCCCTGCCTGCTGCGGGGGTCGAGTCCGGTGGTCGGCTCGTCGAGGAAGACGACATCGGGCCGCACCACCAGCCCGCAGGCGATGTCGATGCGGCGGCGCATGCCGCCGGAATAGGTGCCGACGCGCCGGTTCGCGGCCTTCTCCAGGTCGAATTCGCCGAGCAGTTCTCTGGCTCTGGCCTGCGCCGCCGGTTTGCGCAGCCCCATCAGCCTGCCGAACATGACCAGGTTCTCGTAGCCGCTGAGCATGTCGTCGAGCGCGGCGTACTGCCCGGTCAGCATGATGCGTTTGCGTACCGCGGCCGGGTCGTCGACGACATCGTGTCCGGCCACCACCGCCCGGCCGCGATCGGGGGTGACGAGGGTGGACAGGATGTTCACCATGGTCGTCTTGCCCGCGCCGTTGGGACCGAGGATGCCGAGCACCTCACCGGGGGCGGCCTCGAAATCGACACCGCGTAGGGCGTGGACGTCGCCGAAGGACTTCTCGATCCCTTCGACCACGACACCGCCGGTGCGCGGGTTGCTCTGCACGAGAGTGTGTTCGACGCTCATATCCGGTCTCCTGCTTCCAAGTGGTCGTCGAGTAGTGGCGAGATGACCGACAGTGCATAGGGATTGGTCAGTTCGTCGTGGGTCACATCGACGTCGTGGTTGGTGATGTCGCCGGTGACGTAGGGCCGCCAACCGTCGGGCCCCATCCATTCGGCGGGGTCCACCGTGGCGCTGAAATAGACGACGTCACCGTGGTAGATCGGCCGCTGATATCCGGTCCGCGTGCCTGCGGAGGCGTTGTAGGAGCCCGCCATTCGCTCGATCGTCGCGGCGTCGACGAGTTCGACCCCGCCGAGTCGGGCGGTGATGAGCTCGGCCGCCTCCTCGGCGCTCGAGTCGGCGGGGACGTCGTCGATGCCGAAGATGGCGCCGAAGCTGTTGATGAACGCGCCCGCCGACAATCGCTCGATGGTGTCGCCGTCGATATCGGCGGTGTCGGTGTCCAGGAGTGCGACGACTCCCACCTGCTCGCCCGCGGCGGACAGTTGCACCGCCATCGCCTGGGCGATGAGACCGCCGAACGACCAGCCGAGCAGGTGATAGGGGCCGCTCGGCTGCACCGCGCGGATCTCGCGGACGTAGCGCTGGGCGAATTCCTCGATCGAGCGTGCCGACGGTTCGCGACCGCTGAGATCGGGGGCCTGGAGGCCGTAGATCGGTCGCCCCGGCCGTAGCTGTTCGGCCAATCCCAGGTAGCTCCACGACATTCCGGAGGAGGAGTGGACGCAGAACAGTGCGGGTCGATCCCCGTCGGGGCGGATCGGAAGCAGCACATCGAGGCCGAGACCGGTCGGGCCCGGTTCCGCGACCGCCGCCGTGTGCGCGGTCATGGCGGCGGCTTCGTCGGCCGAAGCGGCCTGGGCAGCGGGGGTTTCGGCGAAATGTGCTGCCGCGTCGAGTGCCTCGACCCACAGACTCGCGAGTTCGGCGACATCTTCGCGGGCCAAAAGTTGAGCCGCGTAACCGAAGTCGGCCTGGAGGCGGTCGCCGACCACCATCGCGTTGATATCGATCGCCGACATGATCGGTACCTCTGGATGCTCGGCCGCCTCGAGATCGCCGAGCGCGTCGGTGGGTAGCCAGCCCAAGCCCTCCAGGCCGGCGGGTGTGTCGACCGAGGTGTGCCTGCCGAGATAGTTCACGCAGATCTGACCGGGCAGTCGCGTCGGGAGTTGTTCGGCTGTTTCGGGATTCAGATAGCGCAGCAGCCCGAATCCGATGCCCTTGTCCGGAACCGCGGCGAGGTCGTGCTTGGCTCGGCGGATGGCCGTGCCCATGGCGGGTCCGCCGGACAGGGCGTCCTCGACGTCGATGTCGGCGAGATCGAGCCGCACCGGGTACAGGTTCGTGAACCAGCCGATGGTCCGTGACAGGTCGGCGCCGGGCACGACTTCCTCCTGCCTGCCATGGCCTTCCAGGCGCAGCAGCGCCGAGGGCTCGTCCACGCCTCTGCGCGCACGCCATCGCACCAGCGCCAGAGCCAGGGTGGCGAACAGCGCGTCGGTGACGCTGCCGTGGAACAGGCGGGGCAGGGTGGTGAGCAGCGCTGTGGTGGTGTTCTCGTCGACCTCGATATCGAGGCGGCGGACCGTCTGCCCCTGATCGGTGGCCGGATCGAGGTGGCGGGCGCCGAGCAGCGGGTCGGGGCCGTTCACCACCCGTTGCCAGTACTCGAGTTCGGCCAGCCGCCCCTCGGAATGGGCCTGCTCGGTCAGCGCATGCGACCAGCGCCGCATCGAGGTGCCGATCTCGGGCAGCGCCGGGGTGGTGCCCGCTGCCACCTGGGCCCAGGCGGCGATCAAGTCCTGCACCAGAATTCGCCAGGACACGCTGTCGATCGCGAGGTGGTGTGCGACGACGATCAGGCGTCCGGGCCGGGTGTGCGTACCGGCGTCGCCGACTGGATCGAGCCAGACGAATTGGAGTACGACACCGTCGGCGGGATTCAGGCGGTTCATCGCGGAGTCGAGTTCGGTCTGCGCGTATTCGCGCAGGTCGATCGAGTCGGTGGCGTCGAAGGCCGTGCGGTGCACGAGTGCGTCGACGTCGACCGAGCCGGGGTCGGCCACGCGCAGCCGCCACCCGTCATCGTCTGCCCACAGGCGTGCTCGCAGCATGTCGTGTCGGTCGATCGCGGCGGTAAGGGTGGTGACGAGTTGCGCGCGGTCGATGCCGACCGGCAGTTCCAAGACCGCGGTTTGGGCGAACCGGTCGAAATCGCCGCCGCGTTCGATCATGTATCGGACGATCGGGGTGAGTGGCAGGTCGCCGATACCGCCGCCGGGCAGTTCCTCGAGTGCCTCGAACGTCTCGGCGGCATCGACGGCCGCGCCCAGCGCCGCGACCGTGCGATGTTCGAACACCTGCAGCGGTGTGCAGTGGACCCCGCGCAGCTTCGCCTGGGTGACCAGCTGGATGGCGAGGATGCTGTCGCCGCCGAGGGCAAAGAAGGAGTCGTCGATGCCGACCTGCGCGCGGCCGAGCAGTTCGGCGAAGACCTCGGCCAGCACCAGTTCGGTCGGTGTCTCCGGTGCGCGGTACGCGGTGTCGTCGGTGACGAACACCGGTTCCGGCAGTGCTTTTCGATCGAGCTTGCCGACCGCGTTGATGGGGATCTCGTCCAGGACCACAAAGGCGGCGGGGAGCATATAGGCGGGCAGGGCGTCGGCCGCCGTGGCACGGATGTGCGCGATATCGAGCTCGGCGTCGGGCATCCGCACCAGGTAGGCGGCGAGGGCGGTGGAACCGGTCGGACCTGGAACGCCCAGTGTCACAGCGAGATCGACGCCGTCGATGGCGCCGAGCACCGCGTCGATCTCGCCGAGTTCGATGCGTTGGCCGCGTACCTTTACCTGGAAGTCGGTGCGACCGAGGTATTCCAGTGCCAATCCGGCGGGCGTGCGCATCCACCGCACCAGATCGCCTGTGCGATACAGGAGTTCACCGGAGCCGCCGAACGGGTCGGCGACGAATCGCGCCGCGGTCAGGCTCGGCCGGGCGTGGTAGCACCGCGCGAGGGCGGTGCCCGTGAGGTACAGCTCGCCCGCGACGCCGACCGGTACGGGGCGCAGTCGGTCGTCGAGGACCAGTACCGCCGCACCGCGAACAGGAGCGCCGATGGTGACCGGTTCGGTGGCCGACAGCGGCTCGGATCCTGTTGCCCAGATGGTGTATTCGGTCGGGCCGTACAGGTTGACCATCGTGCGCCCGCCTGCGCCGCCGCACCAGCGGGCGACCAGATCGGGGCCGACCGCCTCACCCGCGACCGCGAGGACCCGAAGGCTCGACACCTCGGCGGGATCGATGGTGGCCAGTGCCGACGGCGTGATCACCATGTGGGTGACCGACTCGGCGGCGATCAGTTCCGCCAGCGGTGCGCCGCCGAAGACCTCCGGTGGGGCGATCACCGAGGCCCCGCCGCCGCCGAAAGCCATGAGCGCCTCGAAGATCGACGCGTCGAAACTCGGTGAGGCGACCTGCAATACCCGGGCGTGTTCGTCGAGGGTGAGGTCGGCGCGCTGGGAGGCGACCAGGTCGGCCAGGCCGCGATGGGTGACGGTGACGCCCTTGGGGGTGCCGGTGGAGCCGGAGGTGTAGATCATCCAGGCCGGGTTCTCGACCCTGATCGGGACCGGCAGTTCCTCGGCGGTGAGGTCGGCGTCCTCGGTGGCGTCCAGGCGCGCGGCGAACTCGGCGTCGTCGAGGATCAACCAGCGGGTGGCGTCGGAGAGCTGTGGTCGGTACTCGGCGAGGGTGATCCCGACCTGGGCGCCGGAATCGGTGAGCATGTGGTCGATACGGTCCGCCGGATGCTTCGGGTCGACCGGCAGGAAGGCAGCGCCCACCTTCGCCGCTGCCCAGATGCCGGTGTGCAGTTCGGCGCAGCGGGGCAGGCCCAGCGCTACCACGGTTTCGGTATGGGCCCCCGCCTCGATCAGCAGCCTGGCCAGCTGGTTCGACCGCGCGTGCAACGCGCGGTAGGTGGTCGTGCCGGATATCCGCGCGGTGGTGTCGGTGACCAGCGCGGGCCGGTCGGGGAAGGTGGTGGCGGTTGTGGTGAGGAGCTCGGCCAAGGTGGTCGTTCCCGCGGTGGCGGGACCGCGGACCGGAATCAGCTCCGCGCGTTCGGCTTCGGCGAGGATGTCGATATCGGTGAGGCGGATGTCGATATCGGCGAGGACGGTGGACAGGACCTGCCGCCATCGGGTCGCGAACGCGGTGACCGTGCTCGCGTCGAACAGGTCCGTTGCGTAGGTCAGGACGCCGTCGATGCCTGCGGGGCCTGTTTCGCCGAACCGTTCGCGCAGGTCGAGGGTGAGGTCGAAGGCCGAGGAGCGGCGGTCGAAGTCCTCGACTTCGAAGCGGAGTCCGGGCAGTTCGAGCACCGGCTCGATGAAGTTCTGCAGCGACAGCGATACCTGGAACAGCGGGTGGTGGGCGGTCGATCGGGTGGGGTCGAGCGCCCCGACGAGCTGCTCGAACGGCAGGTCGGCGTGGGCGAAGGCGTCGAGGTCGGTGGAGCGAACCGTCGCCAGCAGCTGCCGGAAGCCGGTGCCGGGGTCGACCGGCGTGCGCAGGGCAAGGGTGTTCACGAACATGCCGACGAGGTCGTCGAGGGCGGCTTCGCCGCGACCCGCGATCGGGGTGCCGATGACGACATCGCCGGTGCCGCCGAGTCGGGCCAGCAGGACCGCGAGTGCGGCGTGGACCACCATGAACACGCTGACGTTGTTCGCGGCGGCGAAGTCGATCAACGCGCGATGGGTCTGTTCGTCGACGGTGAAGTCGATATCGTCGCTGCGCATCGACTGCACCGCGGGGCGGGGGCGATCGCTGGGCAGTTCCAGGGCATCCGGGGCGTCGGCGAGGTTCTCACGCCAATACTGGATCTGCTGTGCGGCGACAGAGTCTGCTTCCGTGCCGGTGCCGAGCAGTTCGCGATGCCACAGGGCGAAGTCGGCGTACTGCACGGCGAGTGGAGGTCGGCTGGGTGCCGCGCCCGACACCCGCGCCGAGTACGCGGCCACCAGGTCGGCCGCCAACGGCGCCATCGACGCGCCGTCCGCGCTGATGTGGTGCACCACGAGGACGACGACATGCTGCTCGGCGGCGGGGGAGCCGTTGGTAGAGCTGGCGGAGTTCGCAGCGTCGAGGCGGTACAGGCCTACCCGCAACGGGGGCTCACGGGTGAGATCGAATCCGGTTCCCGCCAGTTCGTTGATCCGATCCCGCAGTGGCGCACCGTCTTCGGTACCGATCAATGGCATCGCGGGGGTGGAACCGTCGATGCCGACGACGACCTGGCGTGGGCCTTCGTCGTCGGCGGGGTAGCGCGTGCGCAGACTTTCCTGGCGTTCGACCACGTCGGCGAGTGCGCGGCGCATGGCCTCCACGTCCAGGGATCCGGTGAGGCGAAGGGCGATCGCGATGTTGTAGGCCGACGACTCCGGGTCGAGCTGGTTGAGCACCCACATGCGCTGCTGCGCGGGGGACAGCGGGATGCGGTCGGGCCGCGGACGCGGGGCGAGGGCCGGGCGACCCGCGCTGCCTTCGGCGGCCGGGACGACCCGCGAGGACAACTGGGCAACGCTCGGTGCGTCGAACAGATCACGCAGGGCGATGCTGGACCCGAGTGCCGAATTGACCCGGGCCACCACCTTTGTCGCGCTCAGCGAGTTGCCGCCCAGCTCGAAGAAGGACTGGTCGACGCTCACCCGCTCGCTGCCGAGGACCTCCGCGAACACCTCGGCGACAGCCTGTTCGATCGGCGTGCGCGGCGCGAGATAGGACTGCTGCGTCACCGAGAAGTCCGGTATCGGAAGGGCTTTGCGGTCCAGCTTGCCGACAGGTGTGAGCAGGATGTCTTCCAGCACAACGACATAGGCGGGCACCATGTACCCGGGCAGTTCCGCCGCCACCTGTGCGCGCAGTCGCTCGGTGTCGAGTTCGACATTCGGCACAGGAAGCACGTAGGACACGAGCACGGTGGCGCCCGCCGGTCCTTCGCGCCCGATCGTCACCGCGTAGTCCACCTCGTCGACGCGCGAGAGCACCGCGTCGATCTCCCCGAGTTCGATCCGCAGGCCGCGAATCTTGACCTGGAAGTCGCTGCGGCCCAAGTATTCCAGGGTGAGCGCGGCGTTCTCGCCCGTGACCCAGCGCACCATGTCACCGGTCCGGTACATGCGTTCCCCGGCGCTGCCGAAGGGGTTGGCGACGAACCGGCTCGCGGTCATCTCGAACCGGTTGAAGTAGCCACGCGCCAGCGCGGGACCGGCCAGATACAGCTCGCCCGCGATGCCGATCGGCACCGGCCGCAACCAGCTGTCCAGCACTACCAGCGCCGCACCGCGAATCGGTCCGCCGATGGTCACCGGCTCGCCCGCGACCAACTCGGCGGGGCCGGTCGCCCAGATGCTGAACTCGGTGGGGCCGTACAGGTTCACCATCCGCCTGCCCGCGGCCCACTTCTCGATGAGCTCGGGGGTGGCCGCCTCGCCTGCCACCGACAGCACCCGCAGATCGGTGAGATCGGTGGGCTCCATCGTTGCCAGCGCCGACGGGGTGATCACCGCGTGGGTGACCCGCTCGGTGCGCAGCAGCGTCTCTAGTTCGGTGCCGCCGTAGACCTCCGGCGGCGACACGACCAGGCGTCCACCTGCCGCGTGCGCGGTCAGCATTTCGAAGACGGAGGCGTCGAAACTGGGGGAGGCGACCTGCAACGCGCTAGCCGACGGGTCGAGTGCCAAGGTCTCCCGCTGGGCGGTGACGAGATTCGCGATACCGCGGTGGCTGAGCAACACCGCCTTGGGCTTTCCGGTGGAACCGGAGGTGTAGATCAGGTAGGCGGTGTGGTCGATATCGACAGGGCCGCCGCGTTCGTCATCGGTGATCGGCGCGTCGGAGACCAGCATGGCGCGGCGCATGGTGTTCAGGTCGTCGAGCAGCAGCCAGTCGATGGACCCTGGCAGGTCGTCGCCGGTGGCCGTCACTGTGACGCCGATCGGGGCCTTCGAATCGGTGAGCATGTGCTCGATCCGCTCCACCGGGTAGCTCGGATCCAGCGGAACGAAAGCCGCACCGGTCTTGGCCAGCGCCCACACGGCCACCACCGATTCCAGCGACCGGGTCAGCGCGAGTACCACGAACACCTCGGGGCCGATCCCGCGACGGAGCAGCACCCGGGCGAACCGATTGGACCAGGCGTCGAGTTCGCCGTAGCTCATCCGCAGCTCACCCGCGCTGACCGCGATCGCCTCGGGATCGATGCGCGCGCCCGCCGTGAGGACGTCGGCCAGTGTGCGCATCGGCAGCGGCGGTGGGCCGTGAACCGGTGCGAGTGCGGCCGTTTCGGCATCGCTGCAGTTCCGCAGCTGCGACACCATCGCATGCGGGTTCTCGGCGAGTTGCGCGAGGAGTCGGATGAAGCGGTCCAGGAGTGTCTGTGCCGCAGTGTGTTCCAGCTGATCGGCCATGAACTTCACCGTGATGCGCAGGGCATCGCCCGCGCCGGCCTCGCCGCGCAGCGGAATCACCATGAGGTTCAACGGGTACGGCGTCGCGTCGGTGCCCTCGATGTCGAGCACTCGCATGCCCGCGATATCCAGGGCTTGGGACAACGCCTCGCGATCAATGGGGTAGGACTCGAAAACGGTGAGGGTGTCGAACAATTCGGCCAGACCGACGGCGCGGTGGATGGCGGCGAGGCCGACGTGCTGATGGTCCATGAGCCGCGCCTGTTCGGCCTGCACGCGGGCGAGCAGGTCGGAAACCTTCTCCGACGGATCCAGCGTCACCCGCACGGGCACGGTATTGATGAACAGCCCGACCATGTCCTCGACACCGGGCAGCTCCGGCGGCCGACCGGACACCGTGGCGCCGAACACCACATCGGTGCGGCCGGTGAGCATGGCCAGCAGCATCGACCAACCGGCCTGGACCAGGGTGTTCACGGTCGCGCCCGCTTCCCTGGCAGCGGACTCGAGCACCGCGACCGTGGCCGCGGACAGATCGTGCGAGAGCATCCCGGTCTCGGTCGACTCGATCCCGGCGAGCGTGGGGACGGCTCGGGTCGGTGTGTCGATCCCGGACAGGGCCTGTTTCCACGCGTCGAGCGAGGCTTGGGCGTCCTGTTCTTCGAGCCAGGACAGGAATTCGCGGTAGGACCGGGCGGGCGGCAACATCGACGCGTCGCCCGCGGTGACGTACAGGGTGAGCAGTTCCCGAACCAGCAGCGGTGTCGACCAACCGTCGAGCACGAGATGGTGATTGGTCATGACGAGCCGGAAGTTCTCCGGGGCGGTCCTGATCAGCGTGAAGCGCAGCAGCGGGGGACCGGTCAGGTCGAAGCGGGTCAGCGCGTCGAGTTCGATCACCCGGTCGAGTTCGCGCGCTCGCTGCTCGTCGTCGGCGATCTCGGTGAGATCGATGTCGTGCCAGCGGATCTCGGCCGCGGACAGGACCAGTTGGCGGGGGCCGTCGTCGGTCTCGACGAAGGCCACGCGCAGATTCTCGTGCCGATCGATCAGCGCCTGTGCCGCGCCGCGCAGCCGGGTGGCGTCGACCGTGCCCGCCAGGGTGAGCAGCGATTGGACCGTGTAACCGTCGGCGGTGTCGGAGTCGTAGAGCGCGTGGAAGAGCAGGCCGTACTGCAGCGGCGAGAGCGGCCAGACATCGGTGAGTTTCGGGTAGGAGTGCTCCCAGCGTTCGATCTGTGGTTGATCGATTGTGACGAGCTCGAAGTCCGAGGGGGTGCGGCCACCCGCGTCGCCGGATTCGGCGTGGGTCACCAGCGCGCGCAGGGCCTGCGACCACAGCTCGGCCAACTCGCGCACCTCGGCCTCGTCGAGCAGCCTGCTCGCGTAGGCCCAGGTGACTTCCAAGCCGGCATCGGTGAGCACCGCGTTGATATCGACGACAGCGGCCAGCGGAGCGCGGTCGTCGTTGGTCGCGGCGAAGCGTTGCGGTACCCAGGGATCGCTGCCGGTCACCGCCCTGCCGAGATAGTTGAAGCTCAGCTGCGGTGTCGGCGCGTCCGCCAGCGCCGCGGCGGTCTCGTCGTCCAGATAGCGCAGCAGGCCGAAGCCGACACCGCGATCAGGGACCGACCGCAGTTGCTCCTTGGTCGCCTTGATCGCCGAACCCGCCGCGCGTCCACCGGCGAACGCGTCGCCGAGATCGATCTCGGTCAGGTCGAGCGCGACCGGATACACGCTGGTGAACCAGCCGACGGTGCGTGCGACATCGGCGCCGGGCAGCAGGGATTCACTGCGGCCGTGGCCCTCCAGCGTCAGCAGGGCGCCGGTGCGTTCGCGCCACCGGCACACGGCCATGACGAGCGCCGCGAGGAGTACTTCGTCCGCGCCGCAATGGAATTGCTCGGGTACCGCGTGCAGAACGGTGTGCGCGAGGTCGGCGGGCACCGTTGTCTGCCATTGCGCCATGGTGGTGACCACGTCGACGGCCGGATCGAAGGTGGCAGGCGGCGAGTCCGTGGCGAAGGACGGATCGGGTGTGGCCAGGATTCGCTGCCAGTTCGGCAGTTCGTCGAGTCGCGAGGTGGCGTTCTCGACCTGGCCGTGCGCCCAGCGGCGGAAGGAGGTGCCGACGGGGTCGAGTGCGCCGCCGAAGGCCGCGGTGGCCAAGTCCGGCAGCAGGATTCGCCACGAGACGCCATCGGTGACCAGGTGGTGCAGGACCAGCCAGCACAGCGGGTCGGCGTCGGCGCGTTCGATCATGACGAACCGGGCAACGGCGCCGGCGGTGGGATCGAGGCGATCCGCGGCATCCTGTAGGGCGCGGTCGACCGCGTCGTCGGTGTCGGCTCGGACCACGTCGATCAACGTCGCGGCGTCGACCGAACCACGTTCGGCGACAAGCCATTCCCAGCCGTCCGGGGTTCGGCGCAGCGACGAACGGAGCAGATCGTGGTGTTCGAGCAGGACCTGTAGCGCCGCGGCGAGCCGCGGGCGGTCGAAGTCGGCGGGCAGCCCGATGAGCACGGCCTGTCCGTAGCGACCCCAGGTATCGCCGTGCTCGACCATCGCGTGCACGATCGGGGTGAGCTCCACCGCACCGACACCGCCACCGGGCAGTTCGTCCACCACGACGACCTCGGTGTCGTCCGCGACCGCGGCCAGTGCGGCGACCGTCTTGCGTTCGAAGACATCGCGGGCGCTGAACGAGATACCGGCGGCCTTCGCGCGCGAGACCAGCTGGATGGAAACGATGCTGTCGCCACCGAGGGCGAAGAAGCTCTCGTCGACCCCGACGGTGTCGAGTCCGAGCACTTCGGCGAACAGGGCTGCCAGAGTTTGCTCGCGCGGCGTGGACGGCGCGCGGCTCGTGACGGTGCGGGCACTGAAATCCGGTGCGGGCAAAGCCTTTCGGTCCACCTTGCCGAGTGGGGTGAGCGGAACCTCGTCGAGAACCATCACCACGGCGGGCACCATGTAGGCCGGAAGACGTTCACCGACAGCGGCTTTCACCGCTTCGGGATGGACCTCGGTGCCCGGCTCGGTCGTGACGTAGGAGACGAGCGCGGTCGCGCCGGTGGCGGTCTCGACGCCGAGGGTGATCGCGAAATCGATCTCGGGAAGCCGCTGCAACGCGGCATCGATCTCGCCCAGCTCGATCCGGTAGCCGCGCACCTTCACCTGGAAGTCGCTGCGGCCCTGGTACTCCAGGGTGAATCGTGTGTCGCGGTCGGTCCACCGCACCAGATCGCCGGTGCGATACATCCGCTCGCCGGGCGCGTGCGGATTCGCGACGAACCGGCTCGCGGTCAAGCCGCTGCGCCGGTGGTAGCCACGCGCGACGCCCGGCCCGGCGAGGTACAGCTCGCCCACGGTGCCCGCGGGGACCGGTCGCAGCCAGGAGTCGAGCACCAGGCCCGACACGCCGCGCACGAGACTGCCGATCGTCACCGGGGCGCCGGGGACCAGCGGTTCGGTCAGGGTGGTGGTGACGGTGGTTTCGGTGGGTCCGTAGCCGTTGATCAGCGCGCGCCCGGCCCATTTCGACACCAGCTCCGGCGGACAGGCGTCGCCGCCGACGACGATCGTGCGCAGATCGGGCAGGGTCGCCGGGTCGAGGGAACCGACCACGGCCGGGGTGACATTGAGATGGGTGACGCGATGCGTGCGCAACACCTGCGCCATGTCCTCACCCGCGTACGCCGACGGCGGAACCACCGCGAGGGTGGCACCGGCGGCCAGGGTCACCAGGATCTCCTCGACGGAGATATCGAAGCTCGGCGACACCGCGTGGGCGACGACCGAGTCGGCGTCGACGCCGAATCCGGCCCCCGAACTCGCGGCGAGATTCGCCAGGCCGCGGTGGGAGACCAGGACGCCCTTGGGCAGTCCGGTCGACCCGGAGGTGTAGATGATGTAGGCGACCTGATCGAGCCCGATCGCGGCGGTTCGCTCGGCATCGGTGATCGGTGCGGCGTCCTGTGCGGCGAGGTTCGCGACAGTGGTTTCGGCGTCGAGGGCGAGCCAATCGACCTTGTCGGGCAAGGACTTACGTACCCGGGTGACAGTCAAGCCGGTGACGACGCCGCTGTCGTCGATCATGTGCTCGATCCGGTCATCGGGATAGGTCGGATCGATCGGGACGAACGGCGCGCCCGTCTTGGCCACCGCGATCGTGGCGAGCACCGATTCCGCGGAGCGTGGAATAGACAGTGCGACACCGTGTTCGGGGCCTGCGCCCGCGGCGATCAGCAGGCGGGCCAGCCGATTCGTGTAGTCGTCGACCTCGCGGTAGCTCAGTGTGTCGTCGGTACCCCAGCGAAGGGCCGCCGCGTCCGGATCGATCGCGGCGCCCGCGGCGAGGATCTCGGGCAGGGTCTTCGGCTCGACCCCGGCCGGACCATACGCGGGCACCGAGGCCGCCTGCTCGGCGGCCGAGAGGACCGGCACCGTCGACAGTGGGGCATCGGGGCCGGCGACGAGGAACCGGTGCAGGAACATCAGGAAGCGATCGTGGTGAGCCGCCAGCTCGGCGTCGCTGTAGAGGTTTCCGTTGCCTTGGAGATCGATGTGGGTGCTCTCGCCGCCCACACCGGGGTACAGGTTGACGAACAGGTCGTCGATCAGGCCCGAGGTGAGCACATTGAGCCGTCCGACCACCGGGCCGAGCGCGATCCTGGTGTCCACCATCATCAGATTCACGGCAGGACCGAACGACGTCGCCTCGTCCATCGCCCAGCCGAGATCACGGACGATGTCTTCCTGGCGATAGCGCTGACGTCGCAACGCGCCGGTCAGTTCGGCCTGGACAGCCAGGATCACCGCGCCGACGGTCGTCGTGGGATCGAGGGTGACCCGCAGCGGGACGACATTGGCGAGCATGCCGCCCGAACGGCGCAGGGTCGCCGAGGTCCGCGCGGACACCGGCAGGCTCAAGACCACCTCCGGCGCGCCGGTCATCGCGGCGAGATAGGCGCCGAACGCGGCGACCACCGTGGGCGCGACGCCCGAGTTCACCGAGGCGGCAACGGAATCCAGCAGGGCGGTCGTCTCCGCGGGCAGGGCGCCCGAGACCCGGTTGGGGTGGCCGTCGACCTCGGCGTCACGGCCGGCGAGGGTGACCGGATCGGCCAGTTCGGCCAGGTGATCGCGCCAGTACTCGCGGTCGGTCGCGAAGCGGGTCGAGGTCCGGTAGGCCAGATCGGCCTCGACGATCTTCTGCAACGGCTCGGCCTTGGTCGGTGGCGGCTCGCGGCCGTCGAAGGCGGCGTTGTAGAGCTCGCCGGTGCGCTGGACGAGAGCGAGCGCGCCCATCCCGTCCAACACGATGTGGTGCATGCGCGCGTACCAGAACCAGCGGTCCTCGGCGACCCGCAGCATGGCGAGGCGGACCAATCGGTCGCGCATCACGTTCAGGGGTGCGGTGTACTCGGCCCGCATCCAGGTGTGCGCGGCGGCTTCCGGGTCGGGACGGTCGCGCAGATCCACTCGGGCGATCTCGTCGTCGAGGGACAGGTCGACGATCTGATGCGGCTGGCCGTCGACGTCGACCAGTCGCAGGTAGCCGGTGCCGAACTCACGGCCGGTCTGCCGGACCGCCTCGGTGAGCAGCGTGTGGTCGATCTCGCCGGCCAGTTCGACGTATTGGGCGATGGAGATGGGCGTATCGCCCGCGATGTGCTGGGCGAACCAGATGCCGCGCTGGGCGGCGGACAGCGGAAAAGGGCCTTCTGGTGCGATCATGAGCGAACCTGCGTTCTCATGTCTCGAGCTCGGTGTTCACGATGTGTCCCGACCGTCGCGTAGCTACCTGGGTGGTAGTACTCGCCGTTGCGTACTGCGCTCTATGTTCATTCTGAACCAGCGCGGACCACATCGGAATGGGTTCAGGAGACTGCGGCCAGTTCGGTGGCCGCCAGCGGCGCGTCGGAACTGACCAGATAGCGCTGCAGGGTCGAGCGATCGTCGAGCACCAGCCAGTTGCCGTTGTCGGCGAACTGGGCCCGATTCGCCTTGGTGGTGATCCCGAAACCGGTCGCGGCACCGTTGGTCGGCGACACCGGGATCGCACCGATCTTGCGCACCGCGGCCTCGGCGACGACCGCCTCGATCCGGGGATCGACCGCGACGGCGATCCGGTCGCCCGCCTCGGCACCGCGACCGAGCAGCACGCGGGCCAGGCGGTTCGCCCAACGATCCAGATCGGCGTCGGCGAGCTGCCCCGCGACGATCGGCGCGTCGGAACGGCGACGCATCTGGATGACGTTGTCGGCGGGTGCGGTGACCACGGTGCTCATCGGATTCCCCTTGAAGGCTTGTCGGCGGGTGTTTTTTGCTACACCTCTAATCTCGTCCTCGAGAGGGGAACCCGACAGCAACCCCAGCGTTGGTGCGCCGACTCCAAGGGGGATCGATTACCACCCCTAGGGGGTCGAACCTCGGTCAGCGGGCGTTTCCGCCGATGCTGAAATGCGCGCCGGTGGGGTCGATCAGGCCGGCGAGGCGGCCGTAGGGGGTGTTCATGGGTGCGAAGGCGACGGTGCCGCCGAGGGCCACCGCTTGTTCGGCGGACTTGTCGACGTCGTCGGCGCCGAAATAGACCGTCCACGAGCCGGGGATGCCCTCGGCGAGGTGGCCGCCCGCGTCGAGGACGCCGCCGCCCATGGGCGGGACGGCGTGAATGGTGGTGTAGCGGAAGTCCGCGGTGTCGGCGATCGTCAGGGTGTCGCGCCAGCCGAAGACGTCGCGGTAGAAGACCAGGGACTCGTCGTAGGCGCGGGTCATCAGCTCGAACCAGGACGGGACGCCGACGTGGTCGGTCCAGGTGCCGTCGGCGACGATGCCGACCGCTTCGAAGCCGGCGAAGGTGTCGGCCTGCCAGACCCCGACACCGATGCCGCCGACATCGGCGAGCACCGCCATCGATCCGAGATCGGCGACCGCCATCGGCTCGACGATCACATTGCCGCCCGCCGCGCTCGTCTTCGCCGTCGTCGCCAGCGCATCGGGGGAGTTCAGATAGACGGTCCAGCGGTCGGGATACGGGTCGCCGGGATCGTCGTGGCGGCCCATCGCACCCGCCACCGCCCGACCGTCCTTGCGCAAGGTTGTGTAGCCGCCGAATTCCTCGCCGCCGCGATCGGCGGTCCAACCGAACAGTTCGCTGTAGAAGGCGATCGCGCGGTCGAGATCGGTGGTGTAGAGATCGACCCAGGTGGGATCACCGGGTTTCGGGGTCAACGACATGACTTCTCCTCGGCTGAAGGGGGAGCGCGATAGAGACGCTGGCACGTTCGTGTGTCGGCATCGATCATGACGCGCCGACCGCCGAAAAGTCATCGCCGACAACCATTGCACCCACGCGACCTGCGGAGGAAGATCGGGATCGCGAACTACGGCGCGCCGAATACGACACAGAGTAGGACCCGCGCGGAATGCTGCGGCAGCACGGTTTACGATTCACTCCAACGCATGTCTGCTGCTGTCCGTCCTTTCAGGCGCGGCCGACGCTGCGAGTGACGTACAGGCATCTTCAGGAGGATCAGTGACTGCGGTAGAGCCCAGGCCAGTCCCTCAGTTGGAAGCGACTCGACCGTATCCGGCCCGGACCGGGCCGAAGGGCTCGTTCCTCTACAAGGCGGTCACCACCACCGACCCCAAGGTGCTCGGCACCATGTACTTGGTGACGGCGATCAGCTTCTTCATGATCGGCGGCCTCATGGCGCTGCTCATGCGTGGTGAGCTCGCACGTCCGGGTCTGCAGTTCCTCTCGCCCGAACAGTTCAACCAGCTGTTCACCATGCACGGCACGATCATGCTGCTGTTCTACGCGACGGCGATCGTGTTCGGCTTCGCCAACATCGTCCTGCCGCTGCAGATCGGCGCTCCCGACGTCGCCTTCCCGCGACTGAACGCGTTCAGCTACTGGCTGTACCTGTTCGGCGCCTCGATGGCGACCGCGGGCTTCGTGACCCCCGGCGGCGCGGCGGACTTCGGCTGGACGGCCTACGTGCCGCTGACCGACATCCTGCACTCGCCCGGTGTCGGCACCGACCTGTGGATCCTGGGTCTGGCCGTCTCGGGTCTGGGCACCATCCTCGGTGGCGTCAACATGCTCACCACCGTGGTCTGCCTGCGCGCACCCGGTATGACCATGTTCCGCATGCCGATCTTCACCTGGAACATCGCGGTCACCTCCGTGCTGGTGCTGCTCGCGTTCCCGCTGCTCACCGCGGCGCTGTTCGGTCTGGCCTACGACCGCCACCTGGGTGGTCACATCTACGACCCGGCCACCGGCGGCATCCTGCTCTACCAGCACCTGTTCTGGTTCTTCGGCCACCCCGAGGTCTACATCATCGCGCTGCCGTTCTTCGGCATCGTGTCGGAGATCTTCCCGGTGTTCAGCCGTAAGCCGATCTTCGGTTACACCACGCTGGTCTACGCGACGCTGGGTATCGCGGCGCTGTCGATCGCGGTGTGGGCGCACCACATGTACGCCACCGGCGCGGTGCTGCTGCCGTACTTCTCCTTCATGACCTTCCTCATCGCGGTCCCGACCGGTGTGAAGTTCTTCAACTGGATCGGCACCATGTGGCGCGGTCAGTTGACGTTCGAGACACCGATGCTGTGGTCGATCGGCTTCCTGGTGACCTTCCTCTTCGGTGGTCTGTCGGGCGTCATCCTGGCCTCGCCGCCGCTGGACTTCCACGTCACCGACTCGTACTTCGTCGTCGCGCACTTCCACTACGTGCTCTTCGGCACCATCGTGTTCGCGACCTTCGCGGGTATCTACTTCTGGTTCCCGAAGATCACCGGTCGCATGATGGACGAGCGTCTGGGCAAGTGGCACTTCTGGACCACCTTCGTCGGCTTCCACACCACCTTCCTGGTCCAGCACTGGCTGGGCGCCGAGGGCATGCCGCGTCGCTACGCCGACTACCTGCCGTCCGACGGTTTCACCACGCTGAACACGATCTCCACGATCGGTGCGTTCATCCTGGGCTCGTCGATGCTGCCGTTCATCTGGAACGTCTTCAAGAGCTACCGCTACGGCGAGGTCGTCACGGTCGACGACCCGTGGGGCTACGGCAACTCCCTCGAGTGGGCCACCACCTGCCCGCCGCCGCGCCACAACTTCTACGAGCTGCCGCGGATCCGGTCCGAGCGTCCCGCGTTCGAACTGCACTACCCGCACATGGTCGACCGTATGAAGGCCGAGGCGCACGTGGGCTGGGGCTCGGGTAAGCACAGCACGCACGTGTCCGAAGGCGCGCTCGCGAAGAAGTAGGACACCACCGAACGACAGGGTGTGCACCTGCTGGGTGACCAGCGGGTGCACACTCTTTTTGTGGGTAATCGAACGGAGCAGATCGACTTGGCCGACACCACAGTTCTCGTGACCGTCACCGGCCCCGACCGACCTGGCGTCACCTCGGTGCTGCTGGCGACGTTGTCCCGGCACCGGGTGAGCTTGCTGGACGTGGAGCAGGTGGTCATCAGGGGACGGCTCACCCTCGGGGTGCTGGTGTCGTGCCCCAACGACCCCGAGGCGTTGCAGGACGAACTCGAAGAGGCGATGAACACCGTCGGCATGCAGGTCGACGTGTCCGTGGACGCGCAGATCGGCAAGCCGCCGATGCCGACCCACGCGGTCGTGGTGCTCGGCGCCCCGGTCACCGCGAAGGCCTTCAGCGCGATCTCGCGGGAACTGGCCACCGGCGGCGCCAATATCGACTCCATCCGTGGCATCGCCGACTACCCGGTGACCGGGATGGAACTGATGGTCACCGCGACCGACACCAGCGACGAAGGCGACGCGCGGCTGCGCACCGCACTGGCCGAGGTCGCGGTCGCCGAACGGGTCGACATCGCGGTGGAACGGGCGGGGTTGGCCCGCCGGGCCAAGCGCCTCATCGTGTTCGACGTCGACTCCACCCTGATCACGGGCGAAGTGATCGAGATGCTGGCCGCGCACGCCGGCGTGGAGGACCAGGTCCGCGAGGTCACCGAGGCCGCGATGCGCGGCGAGCTCGACTTCGCCGAATCGCTGCGTCAGCGAGTGGCCACCCTCGAGGGTCTCGACGAGTCGGTGATCGAGGAGGTCGCCGACCGGATCGAGCTCACCCCGGGCGCGCGCACCACGATTCGCACCCTGCGCAGGCTCGGCTTCCGCTGCGGCGTGGTCTCCGGTGGCTTCCGGCAGGTGATCGAGCCGCTCGCGCACGAGCTGGAACTCGATTTCGTGCAGGCCAACACCCTGGAGATCATCGACGGCAAGCTCACTGGGCGGGTCGTCGGCGAGATCGTCGACCGGGCGTTCAAGGCGACCGCGCTGCGCAAGTTCGCCGCCGAGGCGGGGGTGCCGATGGAGCAGACCGTCGCGGTCGGTGACGGCGCCAACGACATCGACATGCTCAACGCGGCCGGGCTCGGCGTGGCCTTCAACGCCAAGCCCGCGCTGCGCGAGGTGGCTGATACGGCGCTGTCGCATCCGTACCTGGACGCGGTGCTGTTCATCCTCGGCGTCACCCGCGACGAGGTGGAAGCGGCCGACGCGCGTGACGGTGGCGTACGACGGGTTCCACTGCTCGGCCGGTAGCGTCACGCGGAATCGCGACCTCACCGACGTAGAGTGACCGCACAGGCACGTCGTCACCGCTCGTCACCGGGAGGTTGTTGTGCGCAGGTCATTTCTCGTCCTGGTCGCCCTGGCGGGTCTCGGCGGATTGACCGCCGGATGTGGTGGCGACGAGACCGAACCCTATGACGTCACCCTCCAGCCGACCGCCGTTCCGCAGTCCGCGGTCGATCCGCTGACGATCGAGCTGACCGCCAACGGCAGCACGGTCGTGGCCACGGTGGGCCAGCGCCTGCTGGTGCGTCTGCCGCGGGATCCCGCGTCGACCGGCGAGTGGGGCATGATCAATGCCGAGAAGGGCATCCTGATCGCCGACGGTGGGCCGACCAGTGAGGGCAACGCCACGGTGTGGCCGTTCCGGGCGATCCAGCGGGGTGTGACCGCGCTGCAGTTCACGTACGGGCCGTCCAGCGAACCATCGATCGGCCCCGAGCAGACCTTCATGGTGGATGTCCGGGTGAGCTGAACACGGTGAGGCCACGCGCCCGCGCGATTAGGCTGGCGCGCGGACTGGTGTCGATCGAACGGGTGTTGTGGCATGGGTAATGGGTTGGAAACCGAGGAGCAGGCCGAGGCCCCGGTCCGCGACGAGGCGGCCGAATTCGCCGCTCGGCACGCGGAATTGGCGCAGGGCTACGGTGGCACCGGCGACCCCGACGACCCGGCGATGGTGCAGGCGATGCAGATGGTGTTGCACATTCCCAAGATCGATCCGCCCGCCCGCAGCGCACTGCTGGAAGCCGCCGCCGCCGCGGCCGTCGCGGTGTGCCTCGACCCACGGTCGGGGCCCGGTGGGGAGTGGGAGCCGCGGTATCTCGCGTGGAAGCGGTCGCGGATCAGGAAGGTCGCCCGGCGCGCGCGTGGCGCCCAGTGGGCGGCCGCGGGCGACGTCGACGGGGTGACTGTCGATGTGGACGGCGCGCAGGCTCGTGCGTTCGTCCCCGGCCCGGTCGGGGAGATCGATCAGCGCGTCCGCAGACTCCAGATCGGCGGAACCGATCTCGACCATGACGAGCCGGGCCCGGTGGATCCGACGGTGCCGGTGCTGTGGGTGAACGCGGCGTTGGAGATGTCGGTGGGCAAGGCGGCCGCGCAGGTCGGGCATGCGAGCATGTTGCTGGCGGGCGCGCTGTCGGTGGACGCGGCGGCCGCGTGGGCAGGGCGCGGGTTCCGGTGCGCTGTGCGCGACGCGGACGAACAGCAGTGGGCGGGCTTGGTGGCCGAGGTGGCGGCGGGTCGTGCGGTGGCGGTGCGCGACGCCGGTTTCACCGAGGTGGCGCCGGGCTCGATGACGGTGATCGCGGTGCCGCCGCGGGAGTGATCGCATCGATAGGAATGAGGCGAATCCGGCAGTTACGTCGCTGTTTTCGCGACTCGCCGCGACAACGCGGTGTGGCGCCGGTGTCCCGGGGGTATACGTAACGGACAGCCAGGCACGTCGAGGTACAGGGAGGTTCCGCGATGATGACGACAATTGTGGTGATCCTGATCGTCTGGGTCGCGCTGTCGGTGCCTGTCTCTTTTGTCGTCGCGCGGATGTTGCGTAGCGAACTTCGCAACGCGAATGACCCGTCGGCGACCAGGATCGACGAATCTCGTACGGGCCGGTCGCTGCGCTGAGAGCCCGCGTGGGCCAAGATGGAGCGCGTGTCGCAACCCGATCCCGATTTGCTCATCGACTTCTCCGACGTGACCATCCGCCGCTCGGGCCGAACCCTGGTCGGCCCTGTCTCTTGGCAAGTAGAGCTCGACGAACGCTGGGTGGTGCTCGGCCCGAACGGCGCGGGCAAGACCTCGCTGTTGAGAATGGCCGCCGCCGAACTCCACCCGACCTCCGGTAACGCGAATCTGTTGGGGGAGACGCTCGGTCGCGTCGACGTCAGCGAATTGCGACCGCGCATCGGGTTGTCCTCGGCGGCGGTGGCCAGCCGGATCCCGGTGGACGAGAAGGTCAGCGACCTCGTGGTCTCGGCCGGCTACGCGGTGCTCGGCCGCTGGCGCGAGCGCTACGAGGACATCGATACCGAACGTGCCGTCGACATGCTGGAAACCCTGGGCGCCGAACATCTTTCCGACCGCACCTACGGCACTCTGTCCGAAGGTGAACGCAAGCGGGTGCTGATTGCCCGCGCGCTGATGACCGATCCGGAACTGCTGCTGCTCGACGAACCGGCCGCGGGCCTCGACCTGGGTGGGCGTGAGGAACTCGTCGAGCGCCTCGGCGATCTCGCCGCCGACCCCGACGCGCCCGCGATGGTGTTGGTGACCCATCACGTCGAGGAGATCCCGCCCGGCTTCACCCATGCGCTGCTCCTCAAGGAGGGCGAGGTGGTCGGCCAAGGGCTCTTGGGCGACGTGGTGACCGCCGAGAATCTGAGCAGAGCCTTCAGCCAGTCGATCGCCCTCGACCGGATCGACGGTCGGTGGTTCGCGCGGCGGGCTCGCCGTTCGGGCGGGCATCGGCGCCGGAACTGACCGCTGACGCGCCGTCGACCAAGCAGGCGTTAGGGTGCTGAGAGGTCGGCTGCGTTCGCAGGAGGTAGCCGATTGCGGCCGGGAGGCCGCGGTGTCGGCAGCCGAGCAGTCGGTTCGGTGGTGGAGAGGAACGGTATGAGTGAGTCCGGGGTCCCCGCGCGGGATGCGTCGACCGTGATGCTGGTGCGGGACGGCGAGGCCGGTATCGAGGTGTTCCTGCAGCGTCGGGTCAAGGCGATGGCGTTCGCCGCGGGGGTGACAGTGTTCCCCGGCGGTGGTGTCGACGCTGCCGACGGGATAGCCGATATCGCCTGGACGGGCCCCGAACCGGCCTGGTGGGCGAAGCGTTTCGCCACCGAAGAACAGAGCGCGCAGGCACTCGTCGCCGCAGCCGTGCGGGAAACGTTCGAGGAATGCGGCGTGCTGCTCGCCGGTCCGACCGCGGACACTGTCGTCGACGACTCGGCGCGCTATCGCGAGGCGCGGGGCAAGCTCGAGCGCCGCGAACTGTCGCTCGCCGATTTCCTCGCGAGCGAGGGCTTGGTGTTGCGCGCCGATCTGCTGCGCCCGTGGTCGAACTGGATCACTCCCGAGGCCGAACCCCGCCGCTACGACACCCGCTTCTTCGTCGCGGTGCTCCCGCAGGGCCAGATCGCCGACGGCGCCACCTCCGAGGCATCCCAGGTGATCTGGCGGACCCCGCAGGACGCTCTGGCGAGCTGGCGCGAGGGCGAACACGTGCTGATGCCACCGACGTGGTCGCAGCTCGACGCGCTGTGCGGGTTCGCCGACACCGCGGCCGTGCTGGCCGCCGACCGTGTCATCGAGCCGATCATGCCGAAGTACTCGCCGGGAGCGGGCGGTCGTCCCCTGTCGGACTTCCCCGACAGCGAACGGTATTTCGACGATCTGCCGCAGTTGGGTGCACTCGGCGGCCGGTAGGTTGTGGCCCATGGCCGAATTCGTGACCCTCGAGCTGCCCGCCGAGCCGACCACCCGTGGCGTCGCGCTGCTGCGCATCGATCGTCCGCCCCTGAACCTCGTCGACGCCCAGCTGGCCCGTGAGGTGGCGGCCGCGGCCGCCACGGTGGCCCAGCATCCGGGGGTCTCTGCCCTGATCGTCTACGGCGACGAGCGGGTGTTCAGCGCGGGCGACGAGATGTCGGAGCTGGCCGCACTCGACGCCGGTCAGGCCGCTGCCATGGCCGCCGATCTCCAGGCCGCGCTCGGTTGTCTCTCGCGGGTTCCGCAGCCGACGGTCGCCGCGATCACCGGCTACTGCCTCGGCGCCGGCCTCGAACTCGCGCTCGGCGCCGACCACCGGATCATCGGCGACAACGTGAAACTGGGTCTTCCGCAGATCAAAGCCGGCCTGATCCCGCTCTCCGGCATCCGCAGACTCTCCCTGCTCATCGGCGCCAGCCGCGCCAAGGACATCGTCTACACCGGCCGTTTCGTCGACGCCGAGGAAGCCGCGAAGCTCGGGCTGGTCGACGAGGTCGTGGCCCCCGACGACGTTCTCACCGCCGCCCGCGCCTGGGCCGCCCAGTTCGTCACCGCCGCCCCGCGCGCTCTCGCTGCCGCCAAGGCGGTCTTCGAATCCGGGCCGCACGGCCACTCCACCGCCGTCACCGAGTGGTCTGCCCTGTTCGACACCGACGACGCCCGCCTCGGCACCCGCACGTTCGCGGCCGACGGTCCGAACAGCGCTACCTTCACCGGAAAGTAGCAACCCACCGATAAGTTACTACCCGTTCCGCGCCGACCGGACGAGTGAAACGGCCGTCCCTCGTCCCAGCAGCGGCGTGCCGAGACACACATATTAGGCTGGCCTCTATGACGGTCCATCCCGACGACCCGGCGCCGAACCCCCACGCCACCGCGGCCCAGGTCGAAGCAGCGCGCAAAGACACCAAACTCGCCCAGGTCCTGTACCACGACTGGGAAGCGGAGACCTACGACGACAAGTGGTCGATCTCCTATGACGAACGCTGTATCGCGTATGCGCGCGGCCGGTTCGACCTCGCCGTCGGTCCGGCTCCACTGCCGTACGAGCGCGCGCTCGAGCTGGGCTGTGGCACCGGATTCTTCCTCCTCAACCTGATGCAGGGCGGTGTCGCCAAGAGCGGTTCGGTCACCGACCTCTCGCCCGGCATGGTCAAGGTCGCGCTGCGCAACGCCGAGCACCTCGGTCTGGATGTCGACGGCCGCGTCGCCGACGCCGAGACCATCCCGTACGACGACGACACCTTCGATCTGGTCTGCGGCCACGCCGTGCTGCACCACATCCCCGACGTGGAGCTGGCGCTCAAGGAGTGCCTGCGCGTGCTCAAGCCGGGCGGACGCTTCGTGTTCGCCGGTGAGCCGACCACCATCGGCAACATCTACGCCCGTCGCCTCGGCCAGGCCACCTGGAAGGTGACCACCGAGATCACCAAGCTGCCGTTCCTGTCCGGCTGGCGTCGTCCGCAGACCGAGCTGGACGAGTCCTCCCGCGCCGCCGCGCTCGAGGCCGTCGTCGACCTGCACACCTTCGACCCGAGCGATCTCGAGAAGAAGGCGAAGTCCGCGGGTGCCGTCGATGTGAAGGCCACCACCGAGGAACTCGCCGCCGCCCTGTGGGGCTGGCCGGTGCGCACCTTCGAGGCCGCCGTCCCCGACGAGAAGCTGACCATGCCGTACCGCCTGGCGCAGTACCGCGCGTGGCTCGGCCTGAGCTGGCTGGACGAGAACGTGCTGCGCAAGGTCGTGCCGCGCGAGTTCTTCTACAACGCGATGATCACCGGCGTGAAGCCGGACGCGGCGCAGAAGTAGGTGGGCTACCGCTTCGGCCGCGACGACGTCGCCTATCTCGGCAGTGCGGCAGGCCGTGCCGCGCTCGCCGAGGTCGACCGGCTGGAGCTGACCCCCGCGACGCACCTGCGCGATATCGAGCAGGTGCGTCGTTCGCACGATGACTCGGCGCCCGCGCTGATCGAGACCGTGCGATTGCGTCGCAAGGCCGTGGTGAAGCTGCCCGCGGCGGGCGAGTGGTTGTTCACCGACGACTCGCTGCAACAGGCGACACCCGCGCTGGTGGCCCGGCATCGGGCCGCTCGATTGGCCGGTCGCGCGGTCCACGACGTGACCTGCTCGATCGGTGCGGAACTGTCCGAGCTGGCGGCGCTCTGTCCGGCGGTGGTCGGCAGCGATCTCGACGATGTCCGCTTGGCGATGGCCGCCCATAATCTCGGCGCCGTCGGTCGAAACATCGTGTTGGCCAAGGCCGATGCCCTCGTCCCGACTACTCGTGACACCGTGATCATCGCCGATCCGGCTCGTCGAGCAGACGGTCGCCGTACCTACGATCCCGCGAAGCTCCAACCCCCGCTGCCGGATCTGCTCGCCGCGTACGCGGGCCGCGATATCGCGGTGAAGTCCGCCCCCGGTCTGGATTTCGACCGCCTCGGCTGGGAAGGCGAAGTGGAGGTCGTCTCCCTCGACGGCGCCGTGCGCGAAGCCTGCCTCTGGTCACCTGGCCTCACCGAGCCCGGCGTCACCCGCCGCGCCACCGTCCTGGACTCCCGTGGCGGCGCGACAACTCTCACCGATGCCGCCCCCGACGACATCCCCGATCGGGCTCCCGGCGAGTGGATCATCGACCCCGACGGTGCTGTCGTCCGCGCCGGCCTGGTTCGCCACTACGCCGCGAAACACGGCCTCTGGCAACTCGACCCACAGATCGCCTACCTCACCGGCGACACGGTCCCCACGGGCATGCGCGGCTTTCGTATCGAAGGCCGCTTCGAACTCCGTGAGAAGACCCTGCGGCAGGAACTCGCCCGCCGAGATTGCGGTTCCCTGGAAATCCTCATCCGCGGCGTGGACGTCGACCCCGATGCCCTGCGCAAGAAGCTCAAGCAGCGGGGCTCGACGCCGTACACCCTGGTGATCACCCGAATCGGCCGCGCCGGCGTCGTCTTCCTCTGCCGAGCAGTCGCGCCCACCCGCTGACAGCTCACGTGTCGGTGCCCGCGCCTAGTCTGTCGTCAGAGACAGCCGGACACGAAAGGTGCGCACGATGGCGGATGCGGTGGCCGAGACAGAATTCCCCCGGGGGATCGGCAAGGTAGCGACGCGAGAGCTGGCCGCGCACGGCTATACCAGCTACGCACAGCTCACCCAGGTCAGTGCGAAACACCTGCTCGCCATCCACGGCGTCGGGCCGAAATCCATCCGCATCCTCGGTGCGGAACTGACAGCTCGTGGGCTCGCCTTCGCCGACTGATCAGGCTTCCATCTTCTTCACTACCCGCTGCACCGTGAGCCAGGTGCGGGTGGTGATGTCCTTGCCGTAGGTCTTCTCGAGGCGGGCCATGAAGTCGGGGGTCTTGCCGGTGCTGTTGTCGATGACGGTGAGGAAGGCGCGGGCTTTGCGGTCGTAACCGATCACGCGGGTGAATGCGTCGTCGAAGGCTTTGGTGTCGGCTTCGCGCATTTTCGCTTTGAAGAAGGTGACGGTGAGGTAGGAGCCGCGTTCGTGAGTGAGGCCCTCGAAGGGGTCGCGGTCGAGGAGCGCGCGCAGTTCGGGATGGCTGCGGATGATGGTGCCGCCGGGGATACCGAGTTCGGCGTTGAGTGCCTGCTGAATGCGGTCTTCCAGGTCGGCGGGGTCGTCAGCGGTGCGGAAGACGACATTGCCGCTCGTCAGCACCGAGGCGACCTTCTCGAAGCCCAGCCCCTCGAACACCCCGCGCAATTTCTCGTTGCGCATGTTCGGGTTGGTCGGCATGATCCCCCGCAGCAACGCCGCATAACTCTCCACGGTGCTGACCGTACCGACCCCCACCGACAGACACTTCGCTTCCGGCGCCCGTGTCCGCGAAATGCTTAGGTCTTGGTCGCGGCGTTCTTCTTGCGCTCGATATCGGCCAGCGCAGCCATGAAGGCCTCGCGCTCCTCGGCGCTCGCATCCCAGGCGACCTTGCGGTTCTTCACGACCTTGGCGGGAGCGCCGACGGCGATGCTGAAGTCGGGGACGTCCCCACGCACCACCGCGTGCGCGCCGAGCACACACCCTCGCCCCACCCTGGTATCGCGCAGGACGGTCACCTTGGCCGCGATCCAGGTGTCGGGACCGATGCGCACGGGGCTCTTCACGATGCCCTGGTCCTTGATGGGCATGTTGATGTCGTCCATGCGATGGTCGAAGTCGCAGATGTAGCACCAGTCGGCGACCAGGGTCGACTCACCGATCTCGATGTCGAGGTAGGTGTTGACGACGTTGTCCTTGCCGAACACCACCTTATCGCCGATGCGCAGCGAGCCCTCGTGGCAGCGCAGGGCGTTGCCGTCGCCGATGTGCACCCAGCGGCCGATCTCCATGCGCGCGAAGTCCGGGGTCGCGTGGATCTCCACATTGCGGCCGAGGAAGACCATTCCGCGCAGCACGATATGCGGGTTGGCCAGGCGGAACTTGGCAAGGCGGTAATAACGCACCAGGTACCAGGGCGTGTAGGCGCGGTTGGCGAGCACCCAGCGCAGCGAATCCCTGGTCAGAAATCGGGCCTGCTGCGGATCGCGGCGGCGTGATCCACGCCAGCGCGCGCTCAGCGGCGCGCCCCACATGCTCGTCACGAACTACTCTCCCGTCATGATCCGCCGGGCCTGCCCCGGGGATTCGGTCGTCGGGTACACAGAGTACTTTCGCAGGGCACACTTACCGTGCCATACCCCATTACACAGGGAGATCAGCAGGTGCGAACTCGGACTCGCGTCGTTGCCTCGCTCGCTGCCGCCGGTGTGGTGGCGCTGGCCGGGTGCGGTACGGATGTGGACGACATCACCGTCGGTGCCGGAAAGGGTTGGCCCGCAACGCATCACGACGGCGGCAATGCGAGCAGCAGTCCGGTGTCGGGTGCGGACTCGGTGTCGCTGAGCTGGTCACGTCCGGTGGGTGGCCCGATCGCCCAGCCGTTGACGATCGGCGCCGACGGCCAGATGTTCGTCACCACGAGCACCGGCAACTGCGCGATCTTCTCCTTCCAGATGCTCACCGGCCGCAAACGCTTCTGCAACCCGCTCGGACCGTCGACGATCGAAGCCCCGACGGTGCTCGACGGGGTCAGCAATGTCTACGTCGGTGACGACGGCGCGGTGAATTCGTTCAACTACCTCGGCCAGCCGCGGTGGCGCACCCCCGTCGCGGGCGTCCCGGTGGCCATCCAGTTCACCGGCGACGGCAAGCTGCTGACGGTGACCCAGTCCGGCCAGGTCGACGTGCTCAGCCGTCAGACCGGCGGTCGCGAGGTGCCGACGGTGCAGTTGCTCGGCGAACCCGACTTCCTGAAATACCCCGGCCTCACCCGCCCCGCCTCCGGCGACGGCCTCGACGACTGCCAGGTCGGCGGCCCCCGCTGTGCCGTCGCGAATACCACCGCCGTCGACCCGTCGACCGGCCGTTTCTTCGTCACCGTCTGGGAGCCGGGCAAGCAGGCCGCCGCCCTGCGCGCGCTGCGCTACGGCGACGGCACCGTGACCCAGGAGTGGAGCGCCGAGATCCTCACCGGTGGCAGCGCGACCAGCCCGACCCTGTCCGCCGACGGCGACACCGTCTACATCGGCGACAACAGCAAGCGCCTGATCGCCCTCGACACCGCCGACGGCGCCACCCGCTGGGTTCAGCCCCTGCCGTGGGCGCCCCGCGGTGGCATCTCCGTCGCAGGCGATCTGATCATCCCGGCGGGCGACGACGGTTACCTGACCGCACTGCGCGACAACGGTGACAAAGCCGAGATCGTCTGGGAGCGCAAGGACCTCACCCTCCGCGGCACCCCGGCGCAGACCGCGGGCGACATCGGCTACACCGTCGCCGCCATCGGCGCGGGTCTGAATCTCATCACCTTCGACACCGCCACCGGCAACACCGTCGACTCCGACCCACTTCCGGCGGCCACCGGCACCACCACGGGTACCTCCATCGGCCCCGAAGGCGAAGTCGTCGTCGCCACCCGCCTCGGCGAGATCTTCGCCTTCACACCGGACGCCTGACCGGGTTCATCTCAGTACGGGTTGGCTCGGTCCTGCCAGCGCACGTCGAGTTCCGTCGCGCGCTGCCGGGTGAAGGAGATGCGCGCGGGGTCGCCGTCGGCGGTGTAGCGCTGGTCCGGGTTCGCGGCGAGCCAGTCCAGCCAATAGACCGAATCGAACGGGACCGCACCCCGGCCCGATCGGATGCGCGGCACCGCGCCGGGGTCGACCGCGCCGAACGGGGCCGGGGCGGGGTTGGAGCCCACCAGCATCACGGCGTCGAAGCGGTAGGGGGTGCCGTCCCAGGTGCCCGCGGTGGCCAGTGCGTGATCGCGGGGAAAGACGCCGAGCGGGAGCGCCATGGTGCGCACGGTGACGCCCGGAGCGGCCGTGGTCACCGCGCGCACGTTCTGCACGAGTTCGCGTTGTACATTGTCGGCGTCCAGGCTCGCGAGATTAGCGTGATCGGCGGTGTGCGCGCCTATTTCGTGGCCGTTGGCGATCAGCCACGGCAGCGCGCGCGGGTCGGCGCCGAAGGGGTCGTTGTTGACGTAGAAGGTGGCCACCGGCCGGAAGTCCGGGTAGCGGGCGCCGAATTCGGCGAGGATGCCTGCGGCACTGTCCGGTGCCACCGCGCCGGAGTCGGTGAAACTGACTTGGCTGCTGGTGGAATCGTCGAAGGTGAGCACCACCGGGTGCGTACCGGCGGGCAGGTCGAGGTCGCCTGCGATGTATTGCGCGGCGGTCACCGGGCGATAGTTCTCGCGGTACAGCCGTTCCAGTTCGTCGCGGAACTCCGCCGGGGTCTGGTCGTATTCGCCTGCCGGGTTCGGTGCGATCTGGTGATACATCAGCACCGGAACGAATCCGAGTTCGTTGGCGGCGATCTCGGCCGGATTCGGTGGTGCGGGTTTCGCTGTCGTCACCGGCGCGGCCGGTTGACCCGCCGACACCGCTTCGTTGTCCACCGCGGCACAGGCCGTGAGTGCGGCGGCCAGCGTTACCGCCGACGCGAGCCACAACATTGTGTTCGAACCGCCCATCATCAATGCGATATTACGCCGCGGCGACGGATTACAGTCGATCTATCGATACCGAGTACACCATGTCGGAACTGCGAAATAGTTGGCGCGTCAATGTTTTTGGAAGGCGGTGTTGACGTTGGGATTGCAGCTCCGATCGGCCGATCGACGGCGATGGATGGCCCCCGTGATCGGTGTCGGCCTCGCGGCGCTGGTCGTCTCTCTGGTGGCCGGATTCGCACTGAGTAGATCGGCCGAGTTGCCGTCCGCGGACACCGTGCCGCCGACGCTCCGGATGGCGCCGCCCGAGCCCGTGAGCTCCTATCGCGCGCCGGTCGTGGTGCGCGGCACCGCCGTCGACGCGGTGCGTATATCCATCGGACCGGATTCGGTGGTCCCCGCCGCCGACGGGACATTCGAGCTCTCGGTGCGATGGGCCCCGGCTTTCGAGGTCGTCGCGGTGGACGCCCAGGGCAATCAGGCCGCGAGCACCCTGGTTACGCAGAGCACGCTGCCGAGGATGCGCGCGGTGCACGTCACCGCGCACGCCTGGTCGCATGAGGGCCTGCGCGAAGCTGTCCTCGACCTCGCCCGCGAAGGCCGTATCGATACCGTGCAGCTCGATATCAAAGACGAGGACGGCGTGGTCGGCTACGCCTCCCAGGTGCCGCTGGCCGGCGAATCGGGCGCCACCGCAGCGATTTACGATGCCCCGGCCGCCCTCCGGCAATTGCACGACATGGGTCTACAGGTGGTCGGCCGCATCGTCGCCTTCCGTGATCCGACTCTCGCGAGCTGGGCCTGGCACAACGGACGGCCCGACTGGGTCGTCCAGAATCCGTCCGGTCAGCCCTATTCCAGCCACTACGGCCCGGTCGCCTTCACCAATTTCGCCAATCCCGAAGTACGGCAATACAACATCGCTCTCGCGGTGGAAGCCGCACAGCTCGGCTTCGACGGCATCATGTACGACTACGTCCGCCGCCCGGACGGCAGCCTGACCAGCATGAATTTCGCCGGACTCGCCACCACGCCCGCCACCGCGGTCGCGGACTTCCTCGCCGAGAGCCGCTATCCGGTGCACCTGGCGGGCGCACACCTGAGCGCCGCGGTCTACGGAATCGCCTCCACCCGCCCCGACGAGATCGCCCAGGACATCCCCCTGATGTCGCGCAGCGTCGACTTCGTGGCACCCATGATCTACCCCTCGCATTGGGGCCCCGGCGAGTACGGCGTCGCGAACCCGAACGCCCAGCCCTACGACATCGTCTTCCGCTCACTGCAAGACTTCCGAGCGGCCACCGCGGGCACCGGCGCGAAAATAGCCCCCTGGCTCCAAGACTTCAGCCTCGGCGTCACCTACGGCGACGCCGAACTCCGAGCCCAGATCGACGCCACCCGAGACGCGGGCATCGACAGCTTCTTCCTCTGGAACGCCGCCACCCGCTACCACGGCGGCGGCCTCGCCTCCACCCTCCCTGAGCCGCCCCACAGGTGAACGGCCCAGGATCGCAAATCCGCTGAGCGGTCGTCGAACTACTCGATCGGCTCCGTCGCAGTGACGTCGGCCTGTTTGGGGGCCGCGGGAACCCACTCGCGCAGAGGCTGTACCACCGATCCGTAGAAGGCATCGGTGGCCGTGGTGACGCTGGCGATGAAGCTGGCTGCGGTGCCGGAGCGCTTGCTGCCCATCGGAAAGGTCTGTTCGAGGGTGAACGAGACGATCGGGCTGGTGCGGCCGTCGATGAGTGACTTGGGGGTGGTGCGGACGGTGTCGAGGAATTCGCAGGTTTCGTTGCCACGTTCGGCGAAGACGGCTTCGACCTGGACGCGGCCCGATGCGTCGGTGAGCTGCTTGGTCAGCCAGGACACGCGCCGAGCCTGGGTGCCTTCGTCGGGTGCGGCGATAGTGGTGCGGCAGCGGACCTTGTTGGTCCGCACATCAGCGATGACGGTGAGGTCACCGGCGGTTTCGGGGATGCGTAGGACAGCTTCGAACGAGCCGTCGGTGGCCAGCCGCTCGGCGACGGCGGCGGCGCGCGCCGCCGGATCGGACTGGAACTTGCGGGCGAGAACATGCTTGACCTCGACGCCGAGCTCGGCCGTGAGTCGCAACGCGAGGTGCCTGCCCAGCGATACCCACGTGTCGGCGACCGTCAGAGCTTTCGCGTCCCCCGCCCGCAGGGTGCCCTGGGTGACGGCATCACGGACGGTGACCCAGTGCCTGCCCATGTCGACGAACTCGGCTGCGCCCGAACGGGGATGGTCGAGGAAGCGCAGGAACTCGGCGAGAATCCACGCTTGCAGTGCGTCGTCGATGCCACCGTGGGTGGCGAGCATGCGCGCCTCGTGGGCCACCTCGGCCCACGACAGATGGCGCAGTGCGACCTTCGTCAGCTTGCGGCGGTCCACTTGGACAGGCAGTTCGCCCGGCCCGGCGGGGATGTCGTTGGACAGGCTGACCACGGCGTCGTACTTCTTCCGCCGCGCGACATCGAGGTAACTCTCCAACTGATCACGCCGAAGCTTGCCGTTGCCCGTCTTCACTTCCAGCAGACCGGTCCACTGCTTGGCGCCGCGACTCACCTTCAGCACCGCATCCGGGATGACCTTGGTGTCGCCCGCTTCGTATTGCACTTCGAAATAGCCCTCGAAAGCTCCTGCGGGCGCGCCCATCCGGGCACAGATAGCGCGGGCGAAAGGCCGTACGGCCTGCATGGTGGCGATGAGCGCGGAGGTGGTGCGCCGCTCCTGTTCCTCACCCGCTCCCACCCCGATGACCGAGAACAAGCGAGCGGGTTGCCAGGCGTCGGATTCGGCCTGCCGGAATTCGATCGGTTTGGTTTTGCGCACCACGCGCCTGGTGGTCACCACGCCACGAGGCGGTGCCTGAACCGCCCGCGACTCGGGAGCAATGACTTCCGGCTCCGCTGTCTCGACGGCCGCAGGTTCGGGGTTCTCGACCGCGACACCGAAATCGGTGGCGAGCCCGCACAATCCCGAATCCCATCCCTGCCCGACGGCGCGCACCTTCCAGCTGCCCTCCCGTCGATATACCTCGCCGAACACGAACGCCGACTCTGTATCCGCGTCGGCGGTGAGATATTCGGCCAGCGAGTGCCCGGCGGGATCCATGACGTGGAACGCGAGTTTGCCCAGCGCCCCGAAGGTGCCCTCGCCGACGCTGCCCGCCAGCGCGATGGTGTGTACGTGTGCGGGAACCGCCGACAGCTCGATCGAGATCCTGGCCTGTTTTCCTTCCTCGGTCGCGCTCGTCCCGAGGAAACGCACTGAGCCGTCGGATGATTCGGTCTGGTTGTAGAAGACGAAATCAGCATCGGATCCCACGCGCCGATCGGCGCCGAGTAGCAGCGCGGAGGCGTCGACCTCGAGCTCGGGTTCCGGCCAGCCGATCACGATGTCGATGCGGTCGACATCCTCGGGAAGCGGAATGTTCTGGCCCTTGGACAGCAGCGGAGACGTCACAGTGGCGGTTCACCCTTCGATGGTCGGCAGTCAGTCGCAAGGCTGATGCAGCCGACCCACTCGCTGACCCCCCTTGCCGCACACCGCGATTCCGTGCGTGCCGAGGGTTGTCGGCGGTGAAACCTACTGTGTTACACAGATCACGTTTGAAGCGTCTGGTGAATGGTAAGAGGGTCTACTTCGGATCTCGTTCCGGGAGTGGGCGTTCCACGATGTCGGGGCGGCCGAGGGAGGTGCGGACTCGGCGTTTGGCGGCGGAGTAGACCTGGGCGGTTTCGGCGGCTACTACGTCCCAGGCGAAGTCGGCGGTGAGGCGTTCGCGGGCCGTGCGGGCGCGGGCCTGGGCGGTGGCCGGGTCGTCGAGGACGGCGCGGGTGGCGTCTACCAGGCCGTCGATGTCGGCGGGGGCGAAGGAGGCGCCGGTGACGCCGTCGATCACGGCTTCGCCGAGGCCGCCCGCGGTGGAGGCGATCAGCGGGACGCCCGCGGCGGCGGCTTCGAGGGCGACGATGCCGAAGGGTTCGTAGCGGCTGGGCAGGACGATGGCGTCGGCGCCGTGCAGCCAGCCCAGGAGTTCTTCGTGGCCGAGGCTGCCGACGAAGTGGACGGCGCGGGCGACGCGGTGCACGCGGGCGCGTTCACGCAGCCACTCGAACTGGGTGCCGATGCCGGCGATGGTGAGGGTGGTGCCGGGGTGGGCGCGGCGGATGCGGGGGAGCGCGGCGATCGCGTCCTGCACGCCCTTCTCGTACTCGAGGCGGCCGACGTAGAGCAGTCGCGGCGGACCGGAGCGTGGCGCGCGGGGACGGAAGGTCCACGAGCCGACGTCGATACCGTTGCGGATCACCGTGATCGGGGGAAGCTCGGGACCGTAGAGGCGCTCGACCTCGTCCTGCATGGAGGTCGAGCAGGTGATGAGCTGATCGGATTCGTTGGTCAGCCACCACTCGACCGAGTGGACCTGCTTGTTGACCCGGCCCGATACCCAGCCGCTGTGCCGCCCGGCCTCGGTGGCGTGGATCGTCGAAACGAGCGGCACGTCGTAGTACTCGGCGAGCGTGATCGACGGGTGCGCGACGAGCCAGTCGTGCGCGTGCACCACATCGGGCATCCAGCCCTCGCCCACACCGGGCTTGCCCAGTGCCACCCCGGCACGCACCATCGCGTGCCCCATCGCCAGCGTCCAGGCGAGCATGTCCTCGCCGAAGTCGAAACACGGCGGGTCCTCGGCCACCGCGACGACGAGCACGCCGTCGGCGATGTAGGAGTGCGTGGGGTGGGTGACCGAGTCGGTGCCCGTCGGCCGGCGTGCCAGGACGACGACCTCGTGACCGGCCGCGGCCAGCTCGACGGCCAGGTGATGCACATGCCGACCGAGCCCACCGACCACAACCGGCGGGTACTCCCACGACACCATCAAAATCTTCATGCGGATCCTTCAACGGCGGCCGACGGGACAGCGGTCGGCAACCGCCGCGCGTCCAGACCAGGGAAGAATCCGTCGGCCATCGCCCATCCTGCCGCGAGACGGGTCGCTTTGGCGAACTGTCCGGCGCCGATCGCCTCGGCGAGCTCGCGGACGGCGTGCGCGTGTTCGTGCGCCCGATCGCGGGCGTACCCGGCGGCGGAGTCCTTGCTGACCATGAACGCCCAGTCGCTGGACACGGTGAGAATCGCCTCGCGCAGCAACTGATCGGCGACCGGGTCGCGCAGGGACCCGGCACGACGCACCTTGTCGAGGGTGTCCAGTGCCAGGCGAACGATGTCGGCGTTGAGCTCGACGAGGTCGGCCACCTGGTCGCCCGCCCACACCCGCCAGTCCTTACCGGAACCCCACGAGGAGTCGTTGAGCTGCACGGGTTCGCCGACGAAGCCGTTCTCGCGGGCGTCGGCGAGGGTGCCCACCTTCACGCCCGCTTGGGGCAGCGCGCGCAGGACCTGCTCCAGCCACTGCGGCCCCTCGTGCCACCAGTGCCCGAACAGTTCGGTGTCGAACGCGGCCACCACGAGGGCGGGCCTGCCGATCCGCGCGGACTCCTCGATCAGCCGCGCGCGGACGGTCTCGACGAAGTCGGCGACGTCGCGGGTGACCGCTTCGGCCGCCAGCTCGGGATCGTAAGGGGCCTTGTCAGGACCGTCGACGGTCTTGCCGGTGACGCGTGAGGGTTTGAGCCCGGTCGCGTGGTCGTAGTGATGGAAATCGCGGTAGGCGCTCTGGCCGGGGTAGCCCTGTTTCGGCGACCAGACCCGGTAGCTCACGGCCAGGTCGCGCCCGAAGGCGAGGACCTCGGAATCGCGCACCGGCCTGCCGAGCGAGGTGTCACCGCGCAGCGACGGACCGTCGACCATGAAGTGGGTGATGCCCGCGGCGTCGTAACCGCGTTCCATGCCGGGGGTGTAGCCGCATTCCGGTGCCCAGATGCCCGTCGGCGTGGTGCCCCAGCGCAGTCGCGCGTCGGCCAGGCCCTCGGTGAGCTGGAACTGGCGTAGGCGAGGGTCGAGCAGCGGCTGGAACGGGTGCGCGAGGGGTCCACCGAGCAGTTCGATCGCGTCGGCGTCGATCAGCGAACGCCACACCGGCGAACCGCCGTGCTTCCAGTTCTGTTCGAAATCGGCCAGAGCTGTCGCGGCGAGCCGATGTTCGTGACGACCCAGCGCCACGTTGCCCGACATCGACGCCTCGTCGGCACGCAACTGCCAGTTGCCCAGCCAGTGGTGCATGCCCGCGAGGCAGTGCGGATCGTCGAGCTGCGCGGCGAGTACCGGCGTGATGCCGAGGCTGAGCAGGTGCGAACGCCCTTCGGCGGCAAGGTTTTTCAGTGCCCGAACCAGCGGCAGATAGGACGCGGCCCAGGACTGGTAGAGCCATTCCTCGCCGACCGGCCAGCGCCCGTGATGGGCGAGCCAGGGCAAGTGGGAGTGCAGGACCAGCGTGAACTGGCCCGGCACGGCGGAGCGGGAATCGGTCAATTTCTTGCCTGCCCGGCCTCTGCCTTTTCGGCGATCGCGACCAGATCGAGGCTGGCGTCGATATCGCCTTCACGCAGGTCGAAATCGTCGATGGTGACAGCGGCGACGTCGGCGGTGAGGTCGGCGGGCCACGGCTCACCGGCCAGCGCTCGCTCGATCTGGGCGTCGATGAACGACCCACCGTGCTTGGCGTCCAGGGCTTTCAGGCTCGCGCCGTGGTGCACGCCCAGCATCTCGGAGACGGTGAACCCGGCCTCGACGAGCAGTTCGGTCAGCTCGGCGGCGCTGAGTTCGCGGGTGTGAAACGGGTTGAGCGGGGTGTCGCGACCGGGGGAGAAGGTGATCCGATTCGGGGTGCTGATCAGCAGCACGCCGCCGGGGCGCAGCACGCGCAGGCATTCGCGCAGGAACTGTCCCTGGTCCCAGAGGTGTTCGATGACTTGGAAATTCACCACGACGTCGACGGATTCGTCGTCGAGGGGCAGCGCGGCCAGGTTGCCCTGGATCATCTCCACGCGCGGGTAGCGCGCGCGGACGTGCGCGACGGCACTCTCGTCGTAGTCCAGACCGGTGACACGCTGGGCCACGCCCGCGATCATGTCGGCGCCGTAGCCCTCGCCCGAGCCCGCCTCGAGCACGATCTTGTCGGTGCAGCGGTCGAGCAGCCGGGCGTAGGCGATCTCGTGCCGACGGAACCAGTAGTTCTCCTCGGCGATGCCGGGCACCGTCCGCTCGCCGGTCAACGGCAGTGGTTCATGTGTTGCGGCCACGGGTGCGGCAGGGATCACAGCCTCGCTCATTGGTCCGAGGTTACTGGTACCGCCGGTTCACGCAGGAGTCAGGGACCTCTTGCGCGGATAGGTTACCCACGGGTAACTTAGCGTAGGGTAGTGTTCCGATCTGAGCTAGATATCTCACACGGACGTACGGCTGAGCTCGTGCGGCCCCACCACTCACGTGTCCCCAGAAGGAGGTCGACGAAGACCGATGCCGAACATCGTCGTACTCATCAAGCAGGTCCCCGACACCTGGTCCGAGCGCAAGCTGACCGATGGTGACTACACCCTCGATCGCGAAGCCGCCGACGCGGTCCTCGACGAGATCAACGAGCGCGCCGTCGAGGAAGCGCTGTTGATCAAGGAGGCCCAGGGCGGTGAGGTCACTGTGCTGGCCGCCGGACCCGACCGCGCCAACGAGGCCATCCGCAAGGCGCTGTCCATGGGCGCCGACAAGGCCATCCACATCAACGACCCGGCCATCCACGGCTCCGACGCCGTGCAGACCGCCTACGTGCTGGCCGCCGCTCTCGGCCAGGTCGAGGGCGTCGAGTTGGTCATCGCCGGTAACGAGGCCACCGACGGCCGCGCAGGTGCCGTGCCCGCGATCATCGCGGAGTACATCGGCATCCCGCAGCTGACGCACCTGCGCAAGCTCACCGTCGACGGCGACAAGATCACCGGCGAGCGGGAGACCGACGAGGGTGTCTTCAAGCTCGAGGCGTCCCTGCCTGCGATCGTCTCGGTCACCGAGAAGATCAACGAGCCCCGCTTCCCCTCCTTCAAGGGCATCATGGCCGCGAAGAAGAAGGAAGTTCTGGTCTTCACCCTGGCCGACCTGGGCGTCGACCCGGAGACCGTCGGTGTCGCCAACGCGGGCACCAAGGTCACCGGTGCCACCCCGAAGCCGGCTCGCACCGCGGGCGAGAAGATCGCGGACGAGGGCGAGGGCGGCAACAAGATCGCGTCCTACCTCATCGGTCAGAAGATCATCTGATCCGGCGCCGTCCGAGACTTCTAAGGAGAAAGAACTAATGGCTGAAGTACTTGTGCTCATCGAGCACGCCGACGGTGCCGTGAAGAAGGTCAGCACCGAACTGCTCACCGCCGCCCGTGCGCTGGGCGAGCCCGCTGCCGTCGTGACCGGCCCCGCCGGTACCGCCGACAAGCTGGCCGCCGCGCTGGCCGCCGGTGGCGCCGAGAAGATCTATGTCGCCGAGTCCGACGATATCGAGGGCTTCCTGGTCACCCCGAAGGTCGACGTCCTGGCCGGCCTGGTCGATTCCGCCGCGCCCGCCGCCGTGCTGGTCGCCGCTTCCGCCGAGGGCAAGGAGGTGTCGGGCCGCCTTGCCGCGCGCATCGGCTCCGGTCTGCTCGTCGACGTCATCGGCGTCAACGCCGACGGCACTGCCGTGCACTCCATCTTCGGTGGCGCGTTCACCGTGGAGGCCAAGGCCACCGGCGACGTGCCGGTGATCTCGATCCGTCCGGGCGCCATCGAGTCGGCTCCGCAGGCCGGCGCGGGCGAGCAGGTCGTCGTCGAGGTTCCGGCACAGGAAGACGGCGTCGTGAAGGTCGTCTCGCGTGACCCGATCGTCGGTGGCGACCGCCCCGATCTCGCCGAGGCGAACATCGTTGTCTCCGGTGGCCGCGGCGTCGGTTCCGCCGAGAACTTCTCGGTCGTCGAGGCGCTGGCCGACTCGCTGGGTGCCGCTGTCGGCGCCTCGCGTGCGGCCGTCGACTCGGGCTACTACCCGGGTCAGTTCCAGGTGGGTCAGACCGGCAAGACGGTCTCCCCCCAGCTCTACATCGCACTCGGCATCTCCGGCGCCATCCAGCACCGCGCCGGCATGCAGACCTCGAAGACCATCGTCGCTGTCAACAAGGACGAGGAAGCACCCATCTTCGAGATCGCCGACTACGGCATCGTGGGCGACCTGTTCAACGTCTCCCCGCAGCTGACCGAGGCCGTCAAGTCCCACAAGGGCTGATCGCCACCGGTTGAGTCGACCCCGGCCCGCGACACCTGTTCCTGCGTCCGCGCAGAACGGTTTCGCGGGCCGTTGCCGTTTCTCCGACTATCATGGCGCTATGTCCCTGCCCGATGTCGAGCGTCCTGACCTGCCCGAATTCATGACGTGGGAAGACTTGGAGCGGCTGCCCGAGGAGATCGCCGACCGGATCGAGTTGTGGGATGGGCGAGTCGTGTGGCTCCGACGCGCACCGGGCGAGCACCAGCTGGCTTTGCTGGTACTAGCGCAGGAGCTCAGGCGTTGTGCGGGCGCCGATAGATCCGTGCATCCCGAACGATGCTGGCGGGGAAACATCGAGACGAACGTCTTCTTCGGGCACACAGGGAAATCTGATTTCGTCACTCCTGACTTCCTCGTGCATCGCTGTCTGCCGCCGGGCGCCGACGTGCGCGCCTCCGACACCGTGCTGGTGGGTGAGGTGCTGTCACCGTCCAACACACCTGGCGAAATGGAAGCCAAGAAGTCTCGCTACGCGGGTGCTGGAATCCCGTCGTATTGGGAAGTCGACCTGACGCCGGATCTGACCGGTATCGGAGCCCTTCGCGTATACATCCTCGAGGTCGGTCACGCCGAACTCCCACCCGGCGTACGCCCGCTCCGCAACGCGAACTATCTACTGGCGGGCGAGTGGGTCCCCGTATCCGGCGCGGGTATCTCCTTCCCATACCCCTTCTCGATCGAAATCCCCTGGGCTGCGCTGGCTTTCTGACAGCGGCTCCCGCCCGCCGATCTGCGTGCCCCGAGTTCGGGTCAGGCGATCCGCAGTATCTGAATCATATTTGTTTTAGATTCTCGGTATCGAGCAGCGTCGATCGACTCTGCCAAAGTCGCGGAGGAGTTTCATGAAGCGTCTGATGATCGTGGGTGTGCTGGCGGCTATGTCATCGACCGTCGGTGCCGAGATCGCGTCGGCCCAGTCGCCAGCGGAAGCCCGGGTTGTATCGGGCTCGCTCGGAACTGGATCCGCCGCCATCGGGAGCACCAGCTTCGACACGATCGATGCCAACCTCGCGTTAATCCTCCGGTGTACGCTGCTGCCCTCGCTGAGCGGCGCGCCGCGGTGTACGGGCTAGCATCGCGACAGCGACCCGCAGCGGCGGGAAGTGACCGACTGTCTTCGGGTTTCGGCGGAAACGCGCGGCCCATGGCGGGCGGTGTGGCGCGGAGCGGGGATGCACCGGCAGTGCGGTGATCGATGCCGTACAGGTGGGTGGAGTGCTCGGGCTGTTCATGGCGCGCTTGCTGTCGTTCCTGCTCTGCGGAATCGGGAGCGACCTCGGCAGCGGCTATTGCGTAGATCCAGCCGTTGAGTTCTGCCGCCGAAGTGCTTGGCCCGACGTGGGTCGCGATCCCTGTAGTTGGCGCGGTCTGGGGAGATCGTCACAGATGTAGGTACTTCGGTGGGCCTCGTCCGAGGCCGGTAGCGTGCATGGTGTGTTGGATTCGGGGGCGGGCTTCGCTGGATATCGCTTGGAACGGGTGCTCGGGCGAGGGGGGATGGGGACGGTTTATCTGGCCGAGCATCCTCGGTTGCCGCGCAGTGTCGCGCTGAAATTGTTGAATCGGGCGTTCTCTGCCGATCAGGAATTGCAGCGGCGGTTCGAGCGGGAGGCCGATGTTGTTGCGCAGCTGGATCATCCGAGCATCGTGGGGGTGTACGACCGTGGGCGCGACGAGGGGTATCTGTGGATCGCGATGCAGTTCATTCGCGGAACCGATGCCGCGACCTGGGATGCGCGTGCGCACGAGCCGGGGGTCACCGCGCGCCTGATCGGCGAGACGGCATCGGCACTCGATTACGCGAACCGGCACGGAGTGCTGCACCGTGACGTCAAGCCGGGCAACATCCTGATCGCCGACGCCGAACACGGCCGGGAGATCCGCGCGGTACTCACCGATTTCGGTATCGCCCGGGTCGCCACCGCCGATACCCAGCTCACGGCCACCGGCACCTTCACCGCCACCCTCGCCTACGCCTCACCCGAACAACTCTCCGGCGAGGTCGTCGACCACCGCAGCGACCAGTACTCGCTGGCCTGCACCCTGTTCGCGATGTACGCCGGGCATCCGCCCTACACCGCGACCAACCCCGGCCAGGTGGTCGCGGGACATCTGTCGCACCCGGTGCCGCGACTCACCGCGGTCCGCACCGATCTGCCACCCGCGGTCGACGGCGTCATCGCCCGCGCGATGGCCAAGCGGCGTGACGAGCGGTTCGGCAGCGCAACGGAATTCACCGATGCGATCCGGGATGCCCTCGAGGGCAGGCATGTCGCGACCGTGCGTCAGCCCTGGACCGACCCCGCGCAACAGGTCCCAGGATCCGATGAACACGCGCAGCGACCGTGGACCGATCCCGCCCAACAGTGGCACGGCTCGGGCGGACATCCGCAGCAGCCCGCCCTCTCGGCGCATGGCCCCGGTGCGCAGGTGCAGCAACACAGCCCGCAGGCGCAGGGCTCCGGTGGGCACCTGCAACCGGGCTGGGCGCGTGCGGAATACGGTGCGCCGGTGGGTGATCCGCGGATGTACCCGATGGCAGCGGGCAATCAGTGGTACCAGGCGCCGGTCGGCGGCCCGGAGCCGTCGAAAGCCACCGCGTTCTTCGTCGGCATCGTGACACTGCTGTTCAGTCTGTCGATCGCCGCCTTCCTTATCTACGGCATCACCGAGACGCTCGAGGAGATCGACAAGGGCAAGGATCCGAGCGGATCCTTCATGGCGATCGCGATTCTCACGGTCGTTGTCGCGTTCACCGGAAGTGGTGCCGTCCTGCTGCTCTGCGCGCGCACCGCCGGTCGTGTCATGTCGATCATCTCGGCGGTGCTCGTCGGGCTCTTCGCCCTCTTCGGGGTCATCGGGTCCGCAATCGGCGAGGTCTATGCCGCGACCGCGGCCGCCGCCGCGGTGTTCGTCCTCGCGGCGGCGTTGGTCGGCTTCGCTGCGTCATCGTCGACCGGGCGCTGGATCCGTTATCGCAAGGCGGTGCGCGAAAGTCGCTGGCGATGACGGGGAGCGGCGTGCGCGGTGGTCAGTAGGGTGGGTTGATGTCATTGGGGCGTATGCCGGTGGTGTTGCCGTCCTCGGTCGAGGACACGGTTCGCGCGGTGTTCGGGGCTGCCGGGGCACGATGGATCGACGAGTTGCCCGGTGTCGTGGCGGACCTGGCCGCTGAGTGGGGGCTGACGGAGTTCTCCGCGCCGTTCGGCGGTGGAACCCATGCCTACGTGGCGGCCGCGCGGCGTGAGGACGGCGCGTGGGTGGTGTTGAAGGTGCCGATGGTCGACGAGGAGAACCTCGCCGAGGCCACCGCCCTGCACAGCTATGACGGCGACGGTGCGGTCCGGCTGCTCGATTTCGATCCGGACAGTGGTGCGCTGCTGCTCGAATGGGCCCGTCCGGGAACGGAATTGCTCACGCAGCCGGGGTTCCCGAGCCTCGAGGGTCGACCGGAGAACGCCGACAAGGTCGCGTTCGCCTGCGGGCTCTATCGCCGCCTGCGTCGTCCCCCGACCGCGGTTCCCATCGGCTTTCCGGAACTCCCCATGGCCGCCGATATCGTGGCCGGTCTCCGCGCGCGCCTGGCCGATCCGGAACCCGCACTGGCCGAACACATCTCATCGCTGCTGAGAGAGCGGATAGCGCACTGGTGTGCCGAATTGAGTGAGCCGACCGACGAACTGCTGATCGTCAATCGGGACACCCACCTCGGCAATATCGTTGCCGCCGAACGCGAACCGTGGCTCCTGATCGATCCGAAACCCTGTCTCGGCGAAGCTGCCTTCGACGCGGGTTTCCTGATCATGATCCAGGTTCAGTCCAGCCCGACCCCCGAGCACGCGGGTTCCGTCGTCGTCGCCACCGCGCGGCACCTCGACGTCCCGGTCGACCGCGCGGGCGGCTGGGCCTTCCTGCGCGCTATCGAGGAGATCGTCTGGTCGGTCGAGGACGGTGACGACGAAACGTTGCCGCTGCACCTGGCGGTCGCGACGGCGCTCGCAGGCGAGCCGTGGCGATCCGGCGACCGGACCTGAACGGCCGACAACACGCGGGTTCGCTCACTGTCGGTGCAGAGCATCCAGCAGGGTTTGCACGATCGGATTCTCCCGGGCCTCCTCGCGCAGGACAGCCGACACCGGGATGCGCAGGCGGTGGTCGGTGAGGTCGAGGGTGAGCAAACCCTTCGTGGGTCCCTCGTAGAGGATCGTCCAGGATTCGGGTCGGTTGAGCAGTTCCATCGTGGCGGTGTGGTCGGGTGGGATCGGAGGGCCGAAGGTGGGGCCGGTCGGGAGGTCGGCGAAGGCCGAGCGGATCAGTGTGTGCAACAACACCTGTTCCTGCTCGGGTGGGAGCAGCAGGGGATAGGGGCTCAGATCGGCGAGGGTGACCGCGCCGCGTTCGGCCAGTGGATGATTGCTCGAGATGGCGATCACCAGGTCCTCGACCCACAGCTGTTCCACCGCGAGACCGGGCTGGTCGACACTGCCGCGGATCAGCGCCAGATCGCAGTCACCATCGGACACCGCCGTGATCCGCTGACGGAACGGTTTGATCACGTACTCGATCTCGGCGTCGGGGTGCGCGGCCCGCGCGGTGGCGATCGCCGACAGCGACGGCGCGGCGAAAGACATGTTCGCGGCCAGGCGAATGCGCGGTCCGGTGGTGCGCACAGCAGCACGGATCGCCGATTCCAGACTCAGCATCTGCTTGGCCAGCGGCAGCAGTCGCAGGGTCGCGTCGGTGGGGACCACGGCGCGGGTGGTGCGCTCGAACAGTTGTGCGCCGAGGTCACGTTCCAGTCTCGCGATCTGATGGCTGATCGCGGACTGGGAGATGAAGCAGCGGTTGGCCGCGCGGCTGAAACTGAGCTCCTCGCAGACGGCCACGAAGTAGGCCAACTGTCGAAGTTCCACCAGGTACCTCCCATTGATTAGTTATACAGATAAGAGTCATCTCCATTATGCGCCCAGGCAGTGGAAACATCTTCGTTCCGCATCGCGTTTACTCATAGGAAAGGATTTATTACCGATCTGGAACGCGATCTTGGAGCGAGTGATCATGGAACACACAGATGTCGTCATCGTCGGCTCGGGCTTCGGAGGCCTGGCCGCAGCCAAGCAACTGGCCAAGTCACGAATCGGTGTCGTGCTGATCTCGAGCACGCCCGAGCACCTGTTCCAGCCGCTGCTCTATCAGGTGGCGACCGGCGTGCTCGCGCCCGAGGAGATCGCGCCGCCGATCAAGAACGTACTGCGCCGCCACCCCGAGATCGACGTCCGCCTCGGCAAGGTCACCGGCATCGACGCCGACAACGCGGTCCTCACCTACGAGACCGCCGACGGCCCCCGGCAGATCGCCTACGCCTCGCTGATCGCCGCCACCGGCGCCAGCCAGAGCTACTTCGGCCGCGACGACTTCGCCGAGAAGACTTACTCGCTCAAGACCATCGACGACGCTCAGCGCCTGCGCGACCAGATCGCCCACGTGTTCGCCCTGGCCGAGAACGCCGACGAGGTGACCAGGCACCGGCTGCTCAGCTTCGTGGTGGTCGGTGCGGGCGCGACCGGCGTCGAGGTGGCGGGCCAGATCAAGGAACTCGCGAAAAGGCACTTCCACCAGCAGGTTTCGGTAACTCTGGTCGAGGGTGCGGATGCGGTGCTGCCGCCCTTCGGTGGAGGGCTCTCGGAATACGCGAAGCGCTCGCTCACCGACAGTGGCGTCGAGGTGCTGCTCGGCACCTTCGTCACCGATATCGACGAGGGCAAGGTGACGGTCAAGGACAAGGAGGGCATGGAGCGCCGGATCGCCGCCGAGACCGTGGTGTGGTCGGCGGGCGTGCAGGTCGGCGGCTTCGCGACCCTGCTGGCCGAGGCCACCGGCGCCGAGACCGACCGCGCGGGCCGCATCCTGATCAACCCCGACCTCACCGTCGGCGGCCACGCCGACATCTACGCCATCGGCGACATGACCTCGCTCAACGGCTACCCCGGCCAGTCGCCGGTCGCCATGCAGGAAGGCCGCCACGCCGCCGACATCATCCGTCGCAAGAAGGACGCGGGCACGCCCTTCGTCTACTGGGACAAGGGCAGCATGGCCGTGATCAGCCGCTTCAGCGCGGTGGTGAAACTCAACGAGCGCGTCACGTTCAAGGGCACCATCGCCTGGGCGATGTGGTTGGCCGTGCACCTGATGTACCTGGTCGGCTTCCGCAACCGCTTCGCGGCGGTGGCGGGGTGGCTGGTCGCGTTCATCGGGACCGCGCGACCCGGTTTCGATGATGTGACCGAGGCGAAGATCGACGCCGAACCGGACACTGTGCGTGAGAACAAGGCCGAAGCTCGCGAGCACGTCGCAGTCTGACCGCTCCGATCCTGACCGAAACAACAACGACCCGTCACCATAGTGACGGGTCGTTGTTGCTGTTGCGGGGATGCGGTCCGGGTCGGGTAGACGAATCAGCGAGGCTCAAGCGGGTGCGATCGTCGCGAACGTGGGCACGCTGGCGAGCAATTTCTGGGTATAGGCCTGTGCCGGATTCCCGTAGATCTGTGCGCAGGAGCCGGATTCGACGACCTTGCCGTGGCGCAGCACCGCCACCGCATCACTGACATGCCGCACCACCGCCAGGTCGTGCGAGATGAACAGCATCGTCAATCCGAGACGTTCACGCAGATCGAGCAACAGATTGAGGACCTCGGCCTGCACCGAGCAATCCAGCGCGGAGGTGATCTCGTCGGCGATGATCACCTCCGGCTCCACCGCCAGGGCACGCGCCACCGCGATCCGCTGACGCTGGCCGCCGGAGAATTCGTGCGGATAGCGCTGGGCGACAGCGGGATCGAGCGACACTGTTTCCAGCCAGCGCCCGATAGCCTCGGTGTGTCTGCGCGGGTTGGCGCGGGCCGGATCGATGGCTTCGGCGATGGCGGCACCGATGGTCATGCGCGGGTTCAGCGAGGCGTAGGGATCCTGGGAAATCAACTGCACACGTCGCCGCAACTGACGTGACGGCTGCCCGGTGAGCGACTGCCCATCGAGGGTGATCTGTCCGGCACTCGGTGCCAACAGTCCGACCACCGCCTTGGCGATGGTCGATTTGCCCGACCCCGATTCGCCGACCAAGCCCAGGGTTTCGCCGGTCGGCACCCGAAGTGTCACGTTGTCGACCACGGTGACCGCGCGCCGGGCGGAGCCGTACGAGACAGTGAGTCCGACGATTTCGAGTCCACCGCTCATCGCGCCGGAACCTCCTGTGCGAGTAGGGAATTGACGACATGGCAGGCGACACCGTCGATCCGGGGCGGTAGCTCGGCTTCGCACCGTGGCACCGCGAGCGGGCATCGTGGCGCGAACGCGCAACCTGCCGGCCTGTCCGCGGGGGCGGGCGGGCGACCCGGAATGGTCGCCAACCTACCGCTGGACGTGCTGCCGTCGAGAGTGGGGCTGGCCGCCAACAAGGCCTGGGTGTACGGATGCTGAGCCCGCCCGGCCCGCAGTTCCTCGGCGGTCAACTCCTCGACGACGCGACCCGCATACATCACGACCACGCGATGGCACAGCGTGCCGACCACGCCGATGTCGTGGGAGATGAACAGCATGCCGGTGCCACGGTCGTTGATCTCGCGCAACAGGTCGAGCACTTCCGCCTGCACCGTCACATCCAGCGCCGTGGTCGCCTCGTCGGCGATGATGAGCCGCGGATCGGGCAACACGGCCGCGGCGATCATCGCCCGCTGACGCATCCCACCCGAGAGCTGATGGGGGTACTGGCCGAGCACGGTCTCGGGTTCGCGCACATGCACTCGCCGCAACGCGTCGGCCGCCGCAGCCATGGCAACGCGGCGGCTCGTCTTGCGGTGTACGCGAAGCACTTCGATGAGCTGACTACCGATGCGCTGCGCCGGATTGAACGACGCCGACGGATCCTGGTAGACGATGCCGATCGCCGTCGCCAACCGCACCGGATCACTGTCGGCGGCGGTCAGGTCGAGTCCGTCCAGATCGAGACAGGCCGCCCTGATGCTCAGTTCGTCGGGCAGCAGTCGCGCCACCGCCATCGCCGTGAGTGACTTGCCCGAGCCGGATTCGCCGACGAGACCGACGATTTCACCCGGCGCCACCTGTAGCGAAACCGAATCGACCAGACGCACGCCGTTGTCCAACTCGATGCTGAGATCGGTCATCGTCAACAACGCATCGGGCGAGGGAGCCTGTGGGGCGATCGGTTTGGGAACCGCCGTCACACGCCGTTGCTCCGCGCGTTCGCGCGGATCGAGAGTGGCGGCCAAACCGTCACCGATGAGCGAGGCGAACACGCCCGTCACCGTGATGGCGACAGCGGGCCCGAGCGCCTCCGACGGGGTGGTGTAGAGCGAACGCAGGCCACCGTTGAGCATCGAGCCCCAGTCGTATTGGGGGTTCTGCACACCGAGACCGAGGAACGACAGCCCCGAGAGGGCGACCAGTACCTGCGCGTACGCGGAGGACAGCAGCACCAGCAGCGGCCCGGCGATATTCGGTAGCAAGTGCCTGCTCATCACCCTCCCCGGTGAGACACCGAGTAGCTTTGCGGCAGAGACGAAGTCGCGGCCGGCGATCGATCCGGCGAGGTTGGCGGTGAGCCGCGCGAACGACGGTGAACCACCGAGCACGATGGCGATCACCGAGGCTGTCGGTCCCGCGCCGAGAATGGTCGCCACCACGAGCGCCATGATCAACGTCGGCGCGGTGACCATGATGTCGATGATCCGCAGTCCGATTTCGCGGACCCGCGGCCCGGACACCCAGACCGCGGTGCCGATCGCGATACCGAGTGCCGCCGCCAGCGCTGTCGCCACGGTGGTCAGCACCAGGGTGAGCCGGGCCGCGACCAGGGTGCGTGCCCAGACATCACGCCCGAGCGAATCGGTGCCGAGCCAGTGCTCGGCACTGATCCCCGCCCGCACGGTCGATGACATGGCGGCGGCGGTGTCGCCGAGCAGTGGCGGCGCGATCAGGGCGACGAGTACGACGGCGGCGAAACCGATCGCACCGACCACAAGGGAGGGATGGGGACGAGTCTTCATCGGTTACCTCCGGCCAGTGACGAGCGCGGATCGAGGATCGCCAGCGCGATATCGACCAGCAGGTTGAGAACCGCGGCCAGCAGACCGAGGACCAACACACAGCCCTGAATCACCGGGTAGTCGCGCACCAGGAGCGCGTCGACCACCCGCTGCCCGATCCCCGGCCACGCGAACACTGTTTCCACGATCACCGTGCCACCCAGCATCGACGCGAGCACCAGACCGCTCAGGGTCATGACGGCGGTGAGCAGATTGGGGAGCACGTGGCGGGTGTACAGCCGCAGCGGGGGCAGCCGCCTGCCGCGTGCGGTGCGGATGTAGTCCTGAGCCAGCACTGTTCCGGCTTCGCGCCGCACCACCCGTGCCATCACGCACATGCTGGGCAGGCTGATGGCCAGCACGGGCAGGATCAACGATTGGGTGGTCTGCGCGCCGCCCGCGGGCAGCACCCCGAGCGTGATCGCGAAGACGACCACCAGCGCGGTGCCGACCACGTATTCCGGTACGGCACCGAGCAATCCGGTGGACAGGGTGAAGGCCCCGTCGGTGCGTCGACTGTGCCGCGCGGCGACCGCGATGCCGAGAGGCAGCGCGATCGCCAGGACCAGGACCAGCGAGAACACGGCCAGCTGCGCGGTGAAGGGCAGCCGCGCCGCGATCACGTCCGAGACCGCCTCCCGAGTCTGGAACGAACGACCGAGGTCACCCTGCGGCAGGCCCGACACATAGTCGAAGAAGCGGGTGAGCACGGGGCGGTCGAGCCCGAGTTCGGTCCGGATCCGGGCGATGTCGGCCTCGGTCGCGTTCTGACCGGCCAGTGATTCGGCCGGGTCACCGGGGATGAGCTGGATCATGCCGAAGGTGACCACTACGAGCACGACCGCCACTGCTAGGAGTCCGGCCGCGCGGCGCAGCGCGAAGCCGAGCCACCCTGTCACGAGCCGATCCGCAGGGTGCTGAGGTCGATCTGACCGTTGGGGATGTGCGCCCGCACGCCCTCGCTGAACACGTAGCGCACGTTCAGCGTAGACAACGGCACGATGTCGACGGCGCTGAGCAGACCCGCCTGCCCCTGCTGCCAGGCGGTGCATTTGGCCGTCTGGTCGGTGGTGACGACGGCCGCGCGCAGACCCTGGTCGAAGGCGTTGTTGTGCGTCGCGCCGTAGTTGCGCCCCTGGGGCGGTTCGGCACCGGTGAGCAGATTCGACGCGGTGAGCAGCGTGGTCGACAGCGAAGCCATCACATTGATGTCCCAGTCACCGCCGGGCAACACCGACGACGCCCAGGTGTTGTTGTCGACATTGACCAGCTTCACCTCGGCGCCGGCCGCGCGCAGTGCCTCGGCGACATAGGTGTTGCCCGCACCGTCGGCGATCGCGTTGGTGCCCGTGACCGTGATCTTTTTGCCCGTCAGGACTCGGGTGGCGGAGGCGAGGTCGTGCTGGGTCAGCAGGGCGTCGTCGGTGTTGGCGCAGACGTTGGCGGTGCTGTCGACATAGCTCTTCAGCAGCGTTCCCGAGCCGCCGAGAACCTTGTCGTAGGCCTTGGCGTCCATGGCTCGCGCCACGGCTTTGCGGAATTCCGCGTCGGCACCGGGCTTGCCCGCGCGCTGGTTGAAGAACAGGAAGTTACGGACCATCGGCGCGGTCGCGGTGTCGAAACCTTGCTCCAGCCGGGAGCCGTCGGGACCGGTGAAACCGGCGAAGTCGAGCTGACCGGTCTGCAGGAGATTGGCCGCGGCCGATTCACTCTTGACGATGCCGATCTCGATCGTGGCGGGCGAGCGACCGGACCGGTCGGCGGCGAAAGCGGGAAACGCGTCGAATCCCTCGCGCAGGGACGCGGTGTAGCGGGAGCCGCGTTCGCTCGCGGTCAAGACGTAGGGACCGGTGCCCGCGCCCGGCACCGAGCCGGTCGCAAGGCCGGTGGGGTCGTCCAGACCGGGCTTGCAGATGATGCCCGCGTTGACCAGGCCCAGCGAGGGGAGCAGCTCCGACCACGGGGTGGCCATGCGCACCGAGACGGTGCCCGCGATGTCGTCGCCGGTGATGGTGGTCTTGTCTCCGGCGTTGGCCGCGCCGAACGTGTACGCCGCGCCCGGGGCGGTCTTGCGGAAGTAGTCCAGTGAGGCCGCGATCTGGCCTGCGGTGAGCGGGGCGCCGTCGGAGCAGGTCAGGCCCTTGTTCAGGGTGAAGGTTGCCTGCGTCGCGGTGACGTCCCAGCTGGCGGCCAGGCGTGGGACGACGACGTTCTTGTCGTCGAGGCCGACCAGCGTCGAGTAGAGCAGGCGATCGAAGGCGTAGTCGGAGGAGCCGGCCGCCCGCGCGGGATCGAAGCTACCCAGATCCGAGGTCAGGGCCAGGCGCACGGTCGCGTCGGATGCCGCCGAGCCGGTCTGTGATGTCGTGCACGCGGCGAGCGTCGCGACCGCCGCGACACACGCTGCGGCGAAGAGGGGACGTTTCATGCGAACTCCTTGATGCGTGAGGTGACATCAAGGAATCAGTGCCGCTGCCGCGCCCCGGTCTATCGCAACTATCAGCCGTAGCGAACCTTGGTGTGCCGAGAATCGGCATTCGGAGTCCACATGCTGCGGATATTCGCCATGGGGCGGGTTCGGACCGCGGCTGGGGCCCGACTGGCGCCGTGCGACCGATGGTGCGTCGAATTCTATTGTGCGACAGCGGTGCCGACCGAAGCGGAACGTCTGCGCAGAATATCGACGAGGGCATCTTCGGCGCTAGAGGCCGCACTGTCTTCCCAGCGCCCGATCGGGATGTGGCGCAGGTAGCGTCCGCCCGGGTCGAGCAGTGTGGCGCCGATCTTCAACGGCCACAATGCCATCGAACGATCAGCGATGGTCAGTTCCGGCATGGCGTCGGTGAGACGCGCCTCGAACGCGGGCATGTCGGCCATCGTGCGCAGCCAGACATTGAAGATCAGGTTGCGTGGACCGGTCAGCGAGTAGCACATGCGGGTCTCGCGCATCGCCGCGACGGCGTTGCCGATCTCCGGGACGCGCGAGAGTGGCGCGGCGGCCCAGAAGGTGACGCTGAGCGGCCAACCGGAGACGAAACGGGCCACCTCGCAGCGATAGGCGATGGCATTGTCGTGCTCGAGCCGCGCCATCCGCCTGCGCACGGTGGTCGGGCTCATCTCGGTGCGCTCGGCCAGCGTGGTGACCGATTGGCGGCAGTCGCGACTGAGTTCGGTGACGAGCGGGATGTCCTCGGCACGGATCGAGCCGTAGCCGGGTGCGCGTCGGCGCGGCGGGGCGAGTAACGAGGTGTGGGCCATCCGGGCTCGATCGAGTCGCCAGCGACTGCCCTCGGTGAACGAGGTGGTCACCACCTGGGAGCGGGTGGTGACCACGCCGTCGAGCGTGCCGAGCCGGAAGGTGATGTAGCGGGCCAAGGACGCGTGGTCGAAGAACACCGCGGTGATCATGAGGTCGCGCGCGCCCGTGGTGAGTTCGACGGTCACCAGATTCGCATCGTGCGCGAGTTCGGCCGAGACCTCGTGTAATCGTCCTGGCGCGCAGTCGATTTCGATGATGGCGAGTAACGGTGATACGCCGTCGATACTGATCGGGTAGCAGGTGAGCCAGGCCAGCCCCGCGCTCTGCAGGCGCGTCCAGCGGCGTGCGGCGGTGGAGCCGTCGATGCCGAGCGCGCGCCCGATCTGCTGCCACTGCGCCCGCGGTGCCACCTGCAGTGCCGCCACCAATTGGTAGTCGAGTTCGTCCAGGGTGGCGGAATTCTGCATCGTTGAACCTTTCGGTGGCGAGTTCCGGCGAATCGTATCGGCCTGGCGACTCGGTCGGCACCTTGATGTTGCCCGCCGCGCACATCGAGCGACCACCCGGCCGTCGACCGCCACAGATCCGAAGGACACCACTTTCGTGAACAACATCAGCACGCCACCCACCCCATCCCTGCTCGCCGGTCTCGGTCACTCGATCGCCGCAGCGCCTACCGAGGACCGATGGCAGCAGCTGTACCGGCAGTTGCACGCCCATCCGGAACTGTCGGGCGTGGAATTCGCGACCGCGAGCCTGGTGGCCGAGCAGCTGCGTGCGCTACCCGGCTGGGAGGTCACCGAACGAGTCGGCGGCACCGGCGTGGTCGGGGTGTTGCGGGGCGGGCCGGGCCCGGTCGTCTGGATGCGTGCCGATATGGACGCACTGCCGGTCCAGGAGGACTCGGGCGTCGACTATGCCTCGACCATCTCGGGGGTCATGCACGCCTGCGGACACGATGTGCACGTCACCGCATTGCTCGGCGTCTGTGCGGAACTGGCCGCCGACGACACCATGACCGGGACCGTCGTCGCGATCTTCCAGCCCGCGGAAGAAACCGGCGCGGGCGCCGCCGGCATGCTGAACGACGGTCTGCTCGAACGCTTTCCGCGTCCGGACATCTGTTTGGGCCAGCACGTCGGGCCGATGCCCGCGGGACTCGTCGTCACCCGCAGCGACATCGTGATGGCGGCGTCGGATTCGGTCCGGGTGCGGCTCACCGGCAAGGGCGGACACGGGTCGAGCCCACACTTGGCCGTGAATCCGCTGACGATGGCCGCGTCACTGGTGCTGCGTTTGGAGAGTCTGGTCGCACGACAGGCAGCCCTCGGATCCAGCCCGGTGCTCACCGCGGGGTCGTTGCACGTGGGCACGCGGCCGAACATCATCGCCGAGACCGCCGAACTCCTGCTCACTCTGCGCACGTTCTCCGAGCGTTCTCGCGAGCAGATGATGGATGCGATCCGGCGGGTCGTCGCGGCCGAGGCTGTCGCGTTCAGTGCCCCCATCGAGCCGGAGGTCGAGTTCTACCACCCCTTCCCGATGACGGTGAACACTCCGGGCGCCACCGAGCGGGTAATGGCCGAACTCGCCTCGACCGGGCTGGCCGTGCTTCCGCTACGCAATCCCCTCGCCGGTAGCGAGGATTTCGGGCTCCTCGGCACCGCGGCAGGCTGTCCGTCGGTGTTCTGGAACATCGGCGGCTTCGGCGCCGACCGATTCAGTCCGGAAGATGCCGCGTATATGCTGGCAGAAGGCACCCTGCCGGCGCATTTCCCGGCCAATCACTCGTCGCGATTCGCTCCCGATCCCGCGGTCACACTGCCCGCCGCGATCACTGCGATGGGCACTGCGGTACGGGCGGAACTGGGTATCGGCGAACGTTTCGCGGCGGTGAAATGAACGACCGGTGTGACCCCCATCTCGTTCACCAACCTGGCATCGACACGACACTGAGGTGTCGCTCCGATGCCAGGTCGGGCTGGCTTCATCAGCAGTATGACAATTTCGTCCGTGTTGACCGCCCCGGCGCCGGACTCCGGGGTGGGGAAATCTCGGTACTCCTTGGTCGTCGCGTCTGATGCCGAGCACCGGGAAGCCGCGCAGCGACTGCGCTACCAGGTGTTCGCCTCCGAACCAGGGTTCCAGATGCCGGAGAACAGCGCCGGCCTCGATGCCGACAAGTTCGATGAGCACTGTGACCACCTGCTGGTTCGGGACGAGTTCTCCGAACAGTTCGTCGGCTGCTACCGCATGCTGCCGCCGGACAAGGTCGACGCGGCGGGTGGGTACTACACCGCCACCGAGTTCGATCTGACCCAGCTCGATCCCACGGGCAACCGGATCGTGGAGATGGGCCGGGCCTGTGTGGTGCCCGATCACCGCAACGGCTCGGTGCTCACCCTCATGTGGGCGGGCATCCTGCACTACATCCAGCTCACCGGCTACGACTGGGTGATGGGCTGCGTGTCGGTGCCGATGCAGGATTCGCCCACCGATCCGGCCGGGGTGAACGTGCGCGGCGTGCGCGACCAACTGCTCGGCCGCCACGCCTGCGACCCCGAGCGTCGCGTGCACCCGTACAACCCGGTGGTCGTCGACGGACTCTCGCTCGACCAGATGACTCCGCCGAGTCGTCCCAAGATGCCGCCGCTGTTGCGCGGCTACTTACGCCTGGGCGCCGAGATCTGCGGCGAACCGGCACACGATCCCGATTTCGCCGTCGCCGACTTCGTCGCGCTGCTCGGCATGGAAACCATCAACACCCGGTATCTGGAGCGGCTGCAGAGCGCGGCCGCCAATTTCGACGGGAAGTAAAACCATGGTGTTCGACGCGCCGCTCGCAACTCACTCTCATTCGTGGATGCCGTCGAGCCCCTGTGGGTCCGGCTGCATCGAGCCGATCGACGAGGTCGGCACCGCCAGGATGTTCGCCCGCCTGGCCGGAATCGCCGGGCTGGTGCTCAGCTTCCCGGTGTTGACCGTGGCCACCCCCAAGTCGCGCCGCGAACAGGTGCAGCGTCGCTACGCCAGGGCGGCGCTGAGTTGCCTCGGAATGCGGTTGCGCATCATCGACAACCGTTCGCCCGAGCAAGCCTCGCCAGAGGGCTTTGCCGATACCGGCACCGCGGTGATGATCGTGGCCGGGCACATCGGCTGGGCGGATGTGGTGGCGCTGGCCGCGGTACAGCCGGTCAGCTTCGTTGCCCGCGCCGACATGGTCGAATGGCCGCTGCTGGGCAAACTGGCCAAGCTCACCCGCGTCATCCCGATCGAGCGGGCACGTCTGCGTGAGCTGCCCGGCGTGGTCGCGCAGGTGGCCGATCGGCTGGTCTCCGGTAACCGGATCGTGGTGTTCCCCGAGGGCACGACGTGGTGCGGCCGGGCCTACGGTTCGATGCGGCCCGCCATGTTCCAGGCCGCCGTCGACACCACCACCCCGGTTCAGCCGGTGCGTCTGCGCTACCTGAACAGCGACGGAATGCCCTGCACCGTACCGGGTTTCGTGGGCAGCGATACGTTCGCCGATTCCGCGAAGCGAGTGCTGCGCAGCAAGGGCATGGTCGTCGAGATCGTGCTCGAGCCGCTCGAGTATCCCGGACTCGACCGCCGGGACCTGGCCCGGCGCTGCGAGACGGCGGTGCGCGGCACCGACCGTTCTCGCCACGGTGTGGCCGACACCCAGTGGATCGAAGCGGGCAACACCCGCGTGCAGGACCCCTCGATGGCGGAGCAGGAGCAGGTTCGCCGACCGGTAAGGGCTACTGCCTGGTAACCATTTCCGGTCGCATTCATCGACTGCCGGAGGCCGCGTGCGCGGTCTCCGGTTTTGTCGTTCGTGGCGAACGAATCGTCACGGATATGCAGGTCCATGGTGAGGCGGCGCTTCGGCGGAATGTGAAAATCTCGTGTCCGCTCGAAGATCATTCGCCCTGCGTATGACCTGCGTATGAGCTGTGTAACAAACTGTCCAGTCGGCTATACCCTGGGTTTTGTGAGTTGAAACGACCAAATTGCCACCACAACAAAATTGATGAGATATTTGCGGTACCGTCACGCAGGATTTTTCCGATACCCCCGTGTAGCCGAAAGTCCAGGCGACGTTAGAGATGTGCGATCGCATGGTTGATCCATGGTGAAGGGAAGCGTTTCCGGTGACTGAGCAAGCTCCTGGCGTCCGCCGACGAGCCACGCGCCGAGTTCGCCGTGCACCGGTGTCGTCCACGCTGCCGCGGCTGCTGCTGGCCGCCGTCGAGCGCGCCCCCGAAGCGCCCGCGCTGCGGTTCGACGGGCAAACCCTCACCTACACCGAACTCGACCAGTGGTCCTCGCGCCTGGCCAGGGTGCTGATCGCGCGCGGCCTCGGGCCCGGTGACCGCTTCGTTCTCGCGCTGACCCGCTCGATCGAGTCCGTGGTCGCGGTGTGGGCGGCGGCCAAGACCGGGGCCACCTTCGTGCCGGTCGATCCGCGTTACCCGGCCGAACGAGTCGCCCACATGCTCGCTGATTCCGGTGCCGGGTTCGGGTTGGCCAAGGCGGCGGACGCGGCGCGTCTCGACGCGGGAATCCAGTGGCTTTCCCTCGATTCCGACGAGTTCCACGCCGAGTCGGCCGCGATGTCGGACCAACCCGTGAGCGCGGACGAACGCCTGCGCAGGCTCTCCCCGGACGATCTCGCCTACATCATCTACACCTCCGGCTCGACCGGCGTGCCTAAGGGCGTCGCGGTGACCCACACCGGCCTGGCCGGGCTGTGCGCCGAGCAGGTCCGCCGCTTCGGTATCACCGGCGACTCACGCACCCTGCACTTCGCCTCGCCCAGCTTCGACGCCAGCATGCTGGAGATGCTCCTGGCCATCGGGGCGAGCGCGACGATGGTGATCGCGCCGCCCGATGTCTACGGCGGCGACGAACTGACCGAACTCCTGCGCGCCGAGCGCGTGACCCACGCCTTCATCACCCCCGCGGCCCTGGCCGGGCTCGACGCGGCGGCCCTGCCGGAGCTGACCGCACTCGCCGTCGGCGGTGAGGCCTATCCGCCCGAATTGATCGCCCAGTGGGCGCCCGGCCGCGCGTTCTTCAATGTGTACGGCCCGACCGAGACCACCATCGTCTGCGCGATGAGTGATCGACTGACCGCCGACGACGTGATCACCATGGGCGACACGATCCCGGGAATGACGGCACTGGTCCTCGACGGCCGATTGCGTCCGGTTCCGGACCGTGTGCCCGGTGAGCTCTACCTCGCGGGCGAAGGTCTGGCCCGCGGCTATCACGACCGGGCTGGGCTCACCGCGAGCCGTTTCGTGGCCGACCCGCTCGGTCGCGGCAGGCTCTATCGCACCGGTGACCTGGTGCAATGGGTTCCGGTGCCCGGCGGGGTCGGCCTGAAATTCCTCGGCCGCACCGACGCGCAGGTGAAACTGCGAGGCTTCCGCATCGAACTCGGCGAGATCGACGCGCTGTTCGCCGCCGACGACACGGTGCGCTTCTCGGCGACCCTCATCCGAACGCTGCCCAGCGGTGAGAGCGCGCTCGTCTCCTATCTCGTCGCGGCCGCGGGCGCCACCATCGACACGGCGGCGCTGACCAGGCTGGCCGAGCAGCACCTGCCCCAGCACGCGGTGCCCGCCGCGATCGTGGTGCTCGACGAGGTTCCGCTGACGCCGGTCGGCAAGCTCGATCACCGGGCACTGCCCGCGCCGGAACTCGTCGCGCGCGAGTTCGTCGCGCCGCGCGGCGCCACCGAACTCACGGTGGCGGCGGTCTTCGCCGAGCTGCTCGGCGCGGACCCGATCGGGCGCGGCGACGATTTCTTCGCCCTCGGTGGCAATTCACTGCTCGCCACCCAGCTGGCGGGTCGCCTCGGTGCCGCGGTCGGTGTGCGAGTGCCTGCCCGCACCGTTTTCGAACACGGCACGGTGGCGGAGCTGGCGACCGCGCTCGACGCGCTGGTCGGTGAATCGTCCGTGCGCGTGCCGCTGACCCGGCGTGAACGTGGTGTGCACGTCCCGCTGTCGCTCGCCCAGCAGCGCATGTGGTTCCTGGCGCGACTGGATCCCGAATCCAGCGCCTACAACATCCCGGTCGCGCTGCGCCTGTCCGGCCGACTCGACACCGGCGCGCTCACCGCCGCGCTCGACGACGTGCTCGAACGGCACGAGGTGCTGCGCACGGTGTACCCCGAGCACGAGGGCGCGGGCTTCCAGCAGGTGCTGCCCCTGGCGCAGGCCGGTCTCGACGTGGTGGTCGACCCGATCGCGGAATCCGACCTGCCGAGCGAACTGGCCCGGCTGACCTTCGGCGGGTTCGATGTGTGCCATCGAGTTCCCGTGCGCGCGGCCGTGTTCCAGCTCTCCGCGACCGACCACGTGCTGGCGGTCGTGGTGCACCACATCGCCACCGACGGCTTCTCACTCGGCCCGCTGACGCGCGATCTGATGACCGCCTATGCCGCCCGTGCCGGCGGCGTCGCGCCGGGCTGGGAGCCGCTGCCTGTGCAGTACGCCGACTACACGCTCTGGCAGCAGGAAATGCTCGGCGCGGCAGACGATTCCAGCTCACTGCTGGCCGCGCAGCTCGGGTTCTGGCGTACCGCCCTCGCCGGTGCCCCTGCTCTGCTCGAGCTGCCCACCGACCGGCCGCGTCCACCGGTCGCGGGCACCCGCGGTGCCGCACAGGACTTCGCCGTTTCCGCGCAGGTGCACACCGCACTGGAAACCCTTGCGCGCGAACACAACGCCTCGCTGTTCATGGTGGTGCGTGCCGCGCTGTCGGTGTTGCTGGCGCGGGTCGCCGGTACCGAGGACGTCACCGTCGGTGCTCCCGTCGCGGGCCGTGGTGAACCCGAGCTCGACGATCTCGTCGGCATGTTCGTCAACACCGTCGTCCTGCGCACCCGCATCGACGCCGCCGAATCCTTTGCGGCGCTGCTCGATCGGGTCCGCGATATCGATCTGGCCGCCTTCGCCCACGCCGATGTGCCCTTCGAACGGCTTGTCGCCGAACTGGATCCGCCGCGCACCCAGGCCCATCACCCGCTGTACCAGGTGGCGCTGTCGTTCCAGAACTTCGGCGCCACCCGCCTCGAGCTGCCCGAGTTGACGGTGTCGGCGGTCGATCTGGGCGAGGAGGCCGCGCCGGTGGACCTGCAGCTCACCGTCGTTCCGCTCGAGGACAGCGATGGGCCCGCCGGTCTGCGCTGCTCCTGGCGCTACGCCACCGACCTGTTCGACGCCTCGACGATGGAGACGCTCGGCACCCGCCTGGCCGGGCTGCTCGCCGCGGCCGTCGCCGCTCCGCACCGGCCCGTCGGCGACCTGCCGCTGCTGACGGCCGCCGAGCTGACCGAGCCCTCGGGCGAACTCCGGCCCGTCGCGGACTCGACGTTGCTCGACGAATTCCGGACCCGTGCACAGCATCGTCCGGACGCGCCCGCGGTCACCTTCGGCGAGGTGACGCTGAGCTACGGCGAGCTGGCCCGGCGCGTCAACCAACTGGCCCGGCTGCTCGTCGCCGACGGCGTCGGCCCCGGAAGCACTGTGGGCGTGGCGATTCGGCCGTCGATCGAGCTCGTCGTGGCCATGTACGCGGTCTTCGCGGCCGGCGGCGCCTACGTGCCGCTCGATCCCGATTCACCCGCCGAACGACGCGCCGATATCCTCGCCGCCGCGCAGCCGGTGTGCCTGCTGACCACCACCGCCGACGCGATCGAAGCCGATGGCCTGCCGGTCGTGTCGGTGGACCGGGTCGCGCTGTCGGCCTTCTCGGACACCTGGCTGACCGATGCCGACCGCCTGCGCCCGCTGCACACCCTCGACCTGGCGTATGTGATCTTCACGTCCGGCTCGACGGGCAAGCCGAAGGGCGTCGGCGTACCGCATTCGGCGATCGTCAACCAGGCCGCGTTCATGGTCGGCGAATACGGCGTGGGGGAGTCCGACACTGTCCTGCAGTCGATTCCGTTCACTTTCGACGCCTCGATGATCGGTTTCGCCACCCCGTTGCGCGCGGGCGCGCACATGATCGTGGCCGCCTCGCAGGGACTGACCGATCCGGCCTATCTCGCCGAACTCATTGCTCGCCACCGCGTTACCGGCACCACCATCGTGCCCTCGGTGCTCCAGATGCTCCTGGATTCCGCACCTAGCGGCACCCTGCGGTCGGTGCGCGCGGTATGGGTCGGCGGTGAGGCACTGCCGAACGCCACCATCGAACGCTTCACCGCTGTCACCGCGGGCCGTCTGCACAACCTGTACGGCCCCACCGAGGCCACCGTGTCGATCACCGGCGCCGACGTGACCGAGGTGGGCGATGGCATCGTCCCGATCGGGTTGCCGCACTGGAACTCCCGCGCCTACGTGCTCGACGCGCGACTGCGGCCTGTCCCTGTCGGCACGCCCGGAGAGCTGTATCTGGCCGGTGCGCAACTGGCCCGCGGCTACCTCGGCAGCCCCGACAAGACGATGGAACGATTCGTCGCCGACCCGTACGGTCCCCTCGGCGAACGCATGTACCGCACCGGCGATCTGGTGCGCAGACTGCCCTCCGGTGACCTGACCTACCTGGGCCGCACCGACGTTCAGCTCAAACTGCACGGCCTGCGCATCGAACCCGGTGAGATCGAGGCGGCGCTGCGCACACATCCGGCGGTGGCGGGTGCGGCGGTGGCGGTGCACCACGAGCAGCTGGTCGGCTACGTGACACCCCTGGATGGTGCGGTGAACACCGCCGAGGTGCTGGCGACCATCCGAACCCTGTTGCCCCCGTACATGATTCCGCACCGCCTGCTGGTGCTCGACGAGTTCCCGCTCGGTGCGACCGGCAAGCTCGATCGCAAGGCACTGCCCGCGCCCGCCGTGGAGATCCGCGAATACCAGGCACCGGCCACCGCCGACGAGCAGATCGTCGCGACGGCGATCGCCGAGGTTCTCGACCTCGAACGGGTCGGTCGCGACGACGACTTCTTCGTGCTCGGTGGCACCTCACTCGCGGCGATCCGGGTGCGCGCCACCCTCGCCGAGCAACTGGGCATCGAGGTGCCGCTGCGCCTGCTGTTCAGCTATCCGCTGGTCAGCGATCTGGCGCTGGCCCTGCGCGACGAGTCCTCGGCCTCGGCCGCCGGGCCCGATCCGGCCGTCGACGCGATCCTCGACCCGTCGATCGACCTCACCGGCTGCGCACCGCAGCGAGTCGGCGAACCGGCCACCCTGCTGCTCACCGGCGCCACCGGATTCCTCGGCAGTTTCCTCCTGCGTGAACTCCTGGATCAGACCTCCGCGACCATCCACTGCCTGGTCCGCGCCACCGACGACGCGGGCGCGGTGGACCGCATCGTCTCGACCGCCGCGAAGTACCGCATCGACCTGACGCCCTACGTCGACCGAATCGTCGGTGTCCCAGGCGATCTCGCGCAACCGAACCTCGGCATGGACCCGCTGCGCTTCGCCGAACTCGCCGCACGGGCCGACGCGATCTATCACAACGGCGCGCTGGTGAACCACCTCGAACCGTATGCGCGGATGCGGGCGGCCAATGTCGGCGGCACCACCGAGGTGTTGCGCCTGGCCACCACCACCCGGGTCAAGCCGATCCACTATGTGTCGACCCTGTCGGTGCTGGCGGGGGTACCGCAGGCCAACGGTGTGCCCGCCGGTCTGCCCGGTTACGCGATGACCAAGTGGGTCGCCGAGCAGCTCGTGCACACCGCGATCGAGCGTGGCGTTCCCATCGCCGTCTACCGCCCCGGCCTGATCACCGGCGACTCCCGCACGGGCGTGGCCCCGTCCGAAGACGCCTGGTGGACGATGTTGCGGTCCATGCTGGTGCTCGGGGTGGCTGTCGATGTGCGTGCGATCGCCATCGAGATGGCCCCGGTCGACCATGTCGCGGCGGGGATCGTCAGCCGATCCCGCCAGGCGGCGGCCATCGGCAATATCTTCCGGGCCGCTGGTGCGCAGGTGCCGCTGCAGGTCGTCTACGAGGAAATCCGCAGCCGCGGTTACCGTTTCGACTTCATCGACCCGATGGAATTCGGCCTTCAGCTCTCCACCGCCGCCGAACGCCCGGACGCGGACCCCATCCTGGCTCGGGCTTCCGCGCTGAGCGGCAACTACGCGGCCGCCCTCGCCAAGGCGAACCCGGTGGCGGTGCTGAGTGAGGTGGAATCGGCCCCGGTCGAGCCCTTCCGCGGCCTGCCGATCGAGTTCCCCGCGGTCGACGCCGAGGTCATCGCCCGCTACTTCGACCACTACATCGACATCGGCTTCTTCCCGGCGCCCGATGCCGAGAACCTGGCGCGGGCCTGAATCCAGGACATCTGAGGCGTCCCGCAGGAGCACGAGCTCCTGCGGGACAGCGCATCACTTCGCGTAGTCGTAGAACCCACGCCCGGTCTTGCGGCCGAGTCGGCCCGCGTCCACCATCCGGCGCAGCAGTGCCGGCGGCGCGTAGTGCGGCTCGGCGAACTCCGCGTACAGCGACTCCGACGCCGCGAGGGCGATGTCGAGGCCGACGGTGTCGAGCAGCGTCAGCGGACCCATCGGGTAGCCACAGCCGCCCTTCATCGCCGCGTCGATGTCCTCGGCGGTGGCGTAGCCCGACTCGAGCATCCGAATCGCGGAACAGAGGTAGGGGATGAGCAGCGCGTTGACGATGAACCCGGAGCGGTCACCGGCCTGCACGGCCATCTTGCCGAGGGTGTTCTTCACGTAGTCGGTGACGGCCGCGGCCGCTTTCGGTGCGGTCACCAGGGTCGAGATGATCTCGACCAGCGGCATCACCGGCACGGGGTTGAAGAAGTGCACACCGACGACCCGCTCGGGCCGCTCGGTCGCGCCCGCCACCTTGATCACGGGGATCGAGGAGGTGTTGGTGGCCAGGATGCCCTCGGGCTTGACGATCTTGTCCAGCTTGCCGAAGATCTCGTACTTGAGCGCCTCGATCTCCGGCGCCGCCTCGATCACCAGGTCGCGATCGGCGAACTCGTCCATGTCCAGGGTGACGCGCACCCGCGCGAGCACGGCGTCGGCCTCGTCCTGGGTGATCTTGCCCTTGGCGACGCCGCGGGCGATCGAGGTGGCGATCCGGTTCTGCGCCGCCTCGGCGAACTCCGGCTTCGTCTCGAGCACGAGCACCGAGCTGCCCGCCTTGGCGCACACCTCCGCGATACCCGCACCCATCGTGCCGCCGCCGATTACACCGATCAACTCCATTGCCGAACTCCCAACATCGCATTGCCCTGGCTGTCCCGGGGATTATTTCACCCGGGCTGGCACTCAGTGCCACAGGCTGCCGGAACGTGAGCTATCGCACGAGCCGGACGCGACCCTGACCAGGGAATTCGTCAGGAGCGCCGACTCACTTACCCGCCGGGTACACCGCGTCGACTTCGACTTCGACCAACCACCCCGCCACCGGCAGACTCGCTACTTCCAGGGCGAAGCGGCTCGGCCGTGCCGCGTTGCGGACCAGGGGTGCGGCCGGTGCCGCGATGCCGAGGGGGACCAGCTCGGTGTCGCCGGTGGTGAGATTCGTATTGGCGAAGAATTGACGGTAGGCGCGGTTCCAGCCGGCATAGTCGGCGCGGTCGGTGCCGGGGGCGTTGTCGAGGAACACACGCATGGTGATCACGTTGTCCAGGGTCAGGCCCTGTGCTTCGAGATTCTCCTGAATTCTGGCAAGCACCGACATGCCCTGCGCTTCGGTCACGGTGACGCCGGCGGGCAGCTTCGCGTTCGCGAATTGCACGGTGTCGATGAAGGATTCGGGGCTGCCGGTGGGGGCCGCCTTGTTGGTCGCGGTGGGGCCGAGGCCGCTGGTCTTGTAGACGGCGGCGTCGGCGGCGATCGTCACCCCCTGGGCGATCATCGGATTCGCCTGTCCCGCTTCGAGAACCGACGTACTCGGCGCACCGGTCGGCTTCGATTCGACCGGGTCGGCGGAACAGGAGGTGAGGGCGAGCGCCGCGAGGGTCGTCACGGCCAGGGTGATCGTCGTCTTCATGGTCGATACTCCTTGTCGGGGTGAGAAATTCAGGCGGCGACGCGGGCGTGCAGCGCGGTCACCACATCGCGGGCGGAGGTGAAGGCGCCGTGCTGCCAGGCGATCGCGTTGGACAGGTGGTCGCCGGCGAAGTAGATGCGCTCCACGGGGGCGAGGAGTTTGGTGTACTCGGCGGTGGCCTCACCGCCGTGGGAATTGCTGCCCGCCCAGCCGACCCACGCGCCCTCGGAGTACTTGGTACGCCGCCAGCTGCCGGAGAACGACGAGGTGATGTCGCGGCGGTACTTGTCGCCGTGAATCGCCGCGCCCTCGTCGACGGCCTTCGCCAGACGTTGCCGGTGGGTGAGCGATTCGAAGGCCTGATGACGTTTGCCGGTGTTGTAGTAGCCGACCACCACGCCACGGTCGCCGTTGTAGTGGTCGTACGGGAACATGATCTGCGCGATGTCTTTGTCGGTATTGCTCGAGCCGCCGTAGATCCGGTCGTCGAGCTCCCACCAGCGGCGCGAGTATTCGATGCCGAGCTTGCCGGAGGACACCGGGATCGCGGTCTTCAGCGCGGTGAGCACGTCGGCGGGCAGGTTGTTGGCGAGGCGACCGACGAGATTGGGCGGCAGCGTGCAGATGCAGTAGTCGGCATCGAGGGACTTGTTCGTGCCGTCCTGGGTGTATTCGATCCGCACACCGTCGGGGGTGTTCTTCATCGCCGACACCTCGGCGCCGAAATGGATGCGCTCCTTACCGATTTCGCGCTGGAAGGCGGTGTAGATGCGGTCCATGCCGCCGACCGGGGTCATCATCATCATGGCCTGGTCGTAGCCGAATTCGAAGCTGAAATTGCGGCCGAGGCCGCTGCGGATCGTGTCCGACAAGGGGAACGGCGTCGGCTGTTCGCCGAAGTTCAGGCCCGCACCGGGTTCGGAGGTGAAGCCGCGCCGGGTCGAACCGAGGTAGCGGCCGTCACTGGAGAGGTCACCGAAATCGCGCAGGAACGACGACAGCGCCTCCTTGTCGGCGCCGGAGAGCACGTCGTCGAGTGCGCCACGCGACGCCGCCTTTTGCAGCAGCTCGGACATGTAGCCGTACATATCGGCCTTGGCTGCGCGGTATTGCACCGACTGACCGGAGATCGAGGTGCCGCTCTGGTAGTTCACGAGGGTGTTGGCGTTCTGATTGCCGAACGGCTGGATCTCGACACCGAGTTCGCGACAGTAGTCGAGGGTGATGTGGCTCTGTGGGATCCGCGTGGCACCCAGGTTGAAGTAGTGCCCTTCGGCGAAGGTGCAACTCTGGGTCTCGCCGTTGAGATCGGTTTCGGTGGTGCCGTTGCGCACCGACCACACCCGCCCGCCCGCTCGCTTCCTGGCTTCGAGCACGGTCACGTCGTAGCCGGCTTTGCCCAGCTCGTAGGCCGCGCACAACCCCGAGGGCCCGCCGCCGAGGATCGCCACCTTCGCGCCACCGTCGGCCTTGCCGATGAGGTCGCCCATGGCGGGCGAGCGGAACGACACCTGCGCCGCCGCGGGCGCGAGGCCGAGGGTCGACATCGCGCCGTAGGCGAGACCGGCACCACCGGTGATGCCGAGACTGTGCATGAATGATCTTCTGGTGACTGCCATGGGAAGCTCCGTCCGCCGCGATATCCGTTCTGCGACAGCGTCCGTCGAGGGTGGGTCGGTGCCGCTACGCCGTGGAAAACGTTCACCGATCGGTGAGTGAGATCGGCGTCGGCATTTTCTCGCTCGGTGTCCATCGGATGACTCGCGCCCGCAATACCCCCGAAACCAGCTCTGGTTAATCTCGCCCGCACCGACAAACTGGGAGGTGTGTGGTGACGGCATTGGCCGACGCGGTCGCGCGGTCGTTCGCGGCGGGAGAACCCGAGCGTCCTGCCGTGTCGCCGTTGCGCGCGCTCGGGCGCAGACAACTGTCCGGGGTGGCGCTGCTCGGTCAGTCGGTGGCCACCACCGCGCCCGCCGCATCGATGGTGCTGTTGCCGGTCACCATGCTCACCCACGACACGCTGCTGCCCGGGGTGGTGACGATCATCGTGGCCACGCTGGTCGTCACCCTGATCGCGTTCTGCGTCGCACAGTTCACCCGGCGTCTGTCCGCGGCGGGCGGCCTGTATACCTTCGTCAGCCATGGTGCGGGACCGCGTGCGGCGCTGACGTGTGGTGTCGGAATGCTCGTGAAGTATCTGGGCAGTGCGTCTTTGACGATGTATCACGGGTCGCAGACCGCGCTCGCGTTGGCGGCGCAACTGGGAATCACGGTGCGCGGCTGGCAGATCGGGGCCGTCTACCTCGGCATCGCGGTGCTGGTCGGGGCGGTGCTCGTGCGTGGCGTGCGGTTCGCCGCGATCGCGATTCTGGCGGTCGAGGCATGTTCGCTGGCCTTCATCATCGGCCTCATGCTGGTATCGGGGCCCGCCGTCGCGATCACGCCGACCGCACCGAATGTTCCCGCGGTGCTGGCGATCACGATGTCGGCGCTGTTCGCGCTCGCGGGCTTCGAGAGCGCCACCTTCTTCGCACCGGAAACGCGGCGTCCACTGGTCACCGTTACCCGCACCGTCATGCTCACCCCGGTGCTGTGCGGGGCACTGTTCATCTTCGCCTCGTGGGCGGCCTGGTCCGGACATGCGGGAGCGGTGGTCAACGCGTATCTGCACGGGACGGCGAGTGGGTCGAGTCTGCTCGTGGTGATCCTGCTCGACGCGGCGCTGACGTGCTCGTGGCTCGGATCGTCGATGGCCTCGTCGAACGCGGCGTCGCGATTGGTGTATTCGATGAGCGTGGAGGGTGTGCTGCCGCGCCTTTTCAGCCGGGTCGGTACGCGAATGCGGACCCCGCACGTGGCGTTGGTGGTGATCGTCGGAATCGTCGCGACGGTCGGTTCGGGCTTCGTCGCGCTCGACGGTGTGCCCGCCGCGGTCAAGACCGTCCTGCGCACGGCGCTCGCGCTGTCCTACATCCTGGTCGCGGTGGGCGCTGTGCTGTTCCTCGGCCGTATTCGCGAGCTGAGCCTGGTCGACCGTTTCGCCGGGTGGGTCGGCAGCGGCGTGCTCGCCGCGGTGCTGCTCTGTCTGACGGTGTCGGATGCGAGCGACGGTGTGCTGGTCGCGCCCGCGACGGTGCTCGCGGTGCTGTTGGTCGGTGCCGCCTGGTATCGATATCTCCGGGACGCCCATCCCCGAACCCTCACGGCCATGGGCGTTTTCGACAGTCCCGAATCCGCTGATGTGCTGCCCGGCGCCGGGGTGTTCGCCGTCAACGCCCGTGGCGCGATGGCCCTGGTAGGGGCGGACCGCGGCGAACAGTGACGACGACGACCCGCCGCGACGGCCCGACCGGGCACGAGCCGAGGGCTGTCCAGAAGGCCCTCGCCCTACTCGAAGCGGTGGCGCAACTCGGCTCGGGGGCCACCGCGAAAGACATCGCCGCGCAGACCGGCATCGCCCCCGCGACCGCGTACCGCCTCCTGAATCTCCTTGTCGCCGACGGCTACCTGGTGCGTATCGAGGACCTGTCCGGCTTCGCCCTCGGCCGCCGTACCCGCGAACTCGCCGGGTCGGCCGGTCCCGAGCCTGCCCCGGGCAATCACCGGGTCCTCGGTGAACTGCGCGCCCAGCTGCGCTTCGGCATCCATCTCGCCTCCTTCGTCGGCGGTCGGATCAGGATGATCGACAAGGACCCTGACCACGAGCTGAGTGGTGAGAAGGTGCTGGTCGCCTTTCCGCACGCCTCCGCGATCGGCAAGATACTGATGGTGCGGCACCCCGAATTCGCTGCCGAGGCGACCCTGCGCAAGGTCACCACCTTCACCATCACCGATGCCGCGGACCTCGCTGCGGATCTACGCCGAGTCGCCGCAGACGCTGTCGCCATCGAGGTGAACGAATGCCGCCTCGGCCGCAGCGCCGTCGCCGTCCCGATTCGCACCGCCGACGGCACTATCACCGGCGCCCTGGCCGCGATCGGCAAGACCGGCCGCCTGCCTGTGCACGACCGCGACCTCATCGACCTGCTCACGTCCGCCGCCGACCAGCTGACGCTGTGACATCGGGGGCTACTTCTCGTTGTCAGGGTGTGGTCGAACGGTGAGGATCTGCTCGGCACGCCCCACGGGACCGCGGATGTCGTGCAAGACGGTGCTCGTGATGCCTTGGCCGGTGTGGCCGAAGGTGACGTTGGTGTCGAGGCCCGTCCACCCCGCCTCGGGTTGACGGTAGAGGTGAATGGTCAGGTCCAGGTTGGGGAACATCCATTTGGTGGGTTCTTGGCGGACCGCGATGCCGTTGGCCGTGTCGACCAGGGCTACATACGATGCCAGGGCGCTGGTCTTTTCGCCCGCGACCAGATCGAGCGGTGTGGACAGCCACGCCGTGGTCCGTCCGGGCTGGGGGATCCCGACCGGCCGAGTCTCGAGTGAAGCGACATATCCGCCGGGCCACACGGAACTGAGCGGCCACGGCGACAGCGATTCCGGCGCGGGAAGTCGGTCCGGCTCTCCGCCCGCGACGGCGCAGGTGTCCTGGGCCGTCATCAGCCAGGCGCGCGCCGACACGGTGGCACGGCCCGCGATGGTGACCGTCGCCTCGACGAGTTCGATCGTTCGACCCGGCCGGATGGTCTCGACGTGAATTTCGAACTGCTCGAACGTGTTTCGGCCGAGGATATCGAAGCTCAAGCGGCTGATCAGTAGCTCGGCTCGTCCTTGGTCGGCTCGCACTCGTTCGATCTCGTGGACCAGCAGCCCGCCGAGCGGGCTGAAGTGCTGCTCATCGACGGCCCAGGCCCCTCTCGCGTGAACCGTCGGTACGAAGCTGTGCGCACCGACCCGTTCGAAATAGCTGGATTGCGGTTGCACCGTATACGTCACCGGGTTGCGCCTTTCGATCAATTCTTGTTCTCGCCACCGATGTGACCACACGGTCATATTAATGGCTCGACTGTAAGCTGTGCCGGTGCGTCAGGCAACCGGCTCGGGGACCAAAGGGGTGCCCCGTCAGGAACGGGAGCGACGAATACTGGCCGCGGCCACGCTCCGTTTCGGCACCGACGGATATCGGCGAACGTCGTTGGAGGCTGTCGCCGCGGAGACCGACATTTCCAAGGCGTTGATCCTGAGCTTGTTCGGCAGCAAGGACGCCTTGCATCTGCGGTGCGTGCAAGAGGCTGGTGAGGTGCTGGTCACCGCGATCACCGGAGTGCTCGCCACCAGTCCGGCCGAATACATGGCTTCCGACACCCTCCGATGCATCTTCGAATCACTGCGTGACCGGCGATACGACTGGGAACTGCTCCATGACACGACGGTGCTGGAGACCACGGCCGGCGGGCGGGCAGCGCTGACCTATCGCGCGTCGATCCGCGCACTCGCGATGGACGGAACCTTGGCGTTGCTCGGTCCTCGGGGCCCGGTGGATCCGACCGACCGCGAGATCCTCGCCGACGTGTGGCTGGGCATTTTGTCGGCACTGGTGAGCTGGTACCAACGCCATATCGATGAGGTGAGCATCCCCGAGATGCTGGTGCGGTGCACCACGGTCGCGACAACCGTCGGTGATGTCGCGTCGATCGCGGGCCGCGAATCGATCAGCCCTCGGGTCGGACGGGTCGACATCGATGCCCGGAACGCGTTCTGACCGAACGGTTTCCGGAACACTCGGGGGTCGGCGATCCGGTGGGAGCGCCGACCCCGGTGAGCGTGCAGTGGGTTTCGGTTATCTGACCGGCGTCAACTCCGGCTCCGCGGGTTCTGGTTGTCCGCGACCGAGGATCGAGTGCCTGCGACCGTACGCGAAGTAGACGATGACACCGAGTGCCATCCAGATCACGAAGCGCAGCCAGGTCTCGATCGAGAGGTTGACCATCAGCCACAGGCAGGCCAGGGCGCCCAGGATGGGAACCACCGGTACGAACGGGACGCGGAATCCGCGCGGTAGGTCCGGACGGGTCCGGCGCAGCACCAGCACCCCGATCGACACCATCACGAACGCGACCAGCGTGCCGATATTGACCATTTCCTCCAGCGTGCCGAACTCGACGAATCCGGCCAGCAGCGCGCAGACCACGCCGACGAGCACGGTCAGCCGAACCGGTGTGCCCTTCTTACCGGTCTTGGCCAGACCTCGGGGCAGCAGACCGTCGCGGGCCATGGCGAACAGCACCCGGGTCTGGCCCAGGAACATCACCATCACCACGGTCGACAGCCCGGCCAGCGCGCCGATGGCGATGATGTTCTTCACCCAGGTCGCGCCCTGGATGGCGAAGGCGGTGGCGAGCGTGGCGTTGCCGTCGGCGAGTTCGGTGTAGGACACCATGCCGGTGAGGACCACCGAGACCGCGATGTAGAGCACCGTCACGATCGCCAGCGAGGCCAGGATGCCGCGCGGGACGTCGCGCTGTGGGTTGCGCGTCTCCTCGGCGGTGGTGGCGACCACATCGAAGCCGATGAAGGCGAAGAACACCAGGCTGGCCGCGGCGAGCAGTCCGTACCAGCCGTAGCTGGTGCCACCGGATCCGGTGAGGAAGGCGAACAGCGACTGATGCATACCCTCGGCCTTCTCCGACGGTTGCGCGGGCGGGATGTAGGGCGTCAGGTTCGACGGCTTGAAGTACGTCGCGCCGACGACCAGCACCAGCGCGATCACACCCAGTTTGATCGCGACGGCGATGGCCGAGACCCGCGACGACAACTTGGTCCCGGTCGCCAGCAGCACGCCGACCACCGCGATGATCAGCACCGCGCCCCAGTCGAAGGTCACCGATCCGAGGTGGATCACCGGCGCCGACGACCCGAGCACTTCGCCCAGGTATTGCGACCAGCCCTTGGCGACCACCGATACCGCCAGCGCGAACTCCAGGATCAGATCCCAGCCGATGATCCAGGCGATCACCTCACCGAAGGTGGCGTAGGCGAAGGTGTACGCGCTGCCCGCCACCGGCACGGTCGAGGCGAACTCCGCGTAGCACAGGGCCGTGAGCCCGCAGGCGATCGCGGCGAAGACGAAGGCCAGCGACACCGCGGGCCCCGCCACCGTGCCCGCGGTGCGTGCGGTGAGGGTGAAGATACCCGCGCCGATCACCACCGCGACACCGAAGATCGTCAGGTCCTTGGCCGTCAGATCCTTCCGCAGCTTGGCATCCGGATCGTCGGTGTCGCGGATCGACTGTTCGACGGACTTGGTGCGGAACAGTCCGCTCTTCGACATCATCAGAGCGACCTCGGAATGGCATCGAGACGGCGCTCGGCGAATCGGTTGGCGGCGGCGCCGGTCCCGATGCCCTCGGTGACCGCGGCGGCGATGATCTCGCGGCAGCGCGGGTAGATGTCGGCGACCTCGGCTTCGACCTCGGCAGGCGCGGCGGCACGCAGTTCACCGGCAACCTGGATGAGGCCACCGGCATTGGCGACGAAATCGGGCACCCAGATGATGCCGCGCTCGGTGAGCGCCTGCTCGACCTCGGGGGTGGCGAGTTGGTTGTTGGCCGCGCCGCAGATCAGCTTCGCCTCGATCGTCGCGGCGCCGGCCGCGGTGAGCGTGGCGCCCATGGCGCACGGTGCGTACACGTCGACCGGTGCGGTGGACACCGCCGACAGCAGCCGCACGGCAGGCAGTTCGTCGGTGATGCGGGCCAGCGCCGCCTCGTTCACATCGGTCACGCAGACCTCGGCGCCGTCGGCGAGCAGCAGCGCGGTGAGCTCGCGGCCGACCTTGCCGACGCCCTCGACGCCGACCGTACGACCGGCCAGCGTCGGTGCGCCCCACACGAATTCGGCACCGGATCGCATCGCGTGGAACACGCCGAGTGCGGTCAGTCGAGCGCTGTCACCGCTGCCCCCCGCGGCGACGCTGCGGCCGGTGACATGGCGGGTGTGCCTGCCGATGACGTCCAGATCGTCTGTGTTGGTGCCTACGTCACCGGCGGTGATGTAGCGCCCGCCGAGGGTTTCGACGAAGCGTCCGTAGGCGGCGAGCAGTTCCTCGCTCTTCATGGTGGCCGGATCGCCGATGATCACCGCCTTGCCGCCACCGAGATCCACCCCCGCCGCCGCGGCCTTGTAGGTCATGCCCCACGACAGTCGCAGGACGTCCTGCAAAGCGGCGGATTCGTCGGCGTAGGGGTAGAAGCGGGTACCGCCGAGGGCGGGGCCGAGCGCGGTCGAGTGGATGGCGATGATCGCCTTCAGCCCGGACCTGTCGTCCTCGCAGAACACGACCTGCTCGTGGGCGCGGGCGCTCAACTCGTGCGATCGGCCGAAGACTCCTGCCTCGGTGTGCACAACGGTCACTGTCGATTTCCTTTCCGGTTTCCGCGCACCACGGGTCGTGCCCGGGTACGGCGGTGTTGGTGATGCCGCGGGTGTGCGGCGGTGTGACGTTTCGGTCAGTACTCGATGCCGAGCTCGCGCAGTCCGGCGCGGTACAGCTCGACGTTGCCGAGTTTGATGTCCTCGTAGCCGCGCACCAGATCGGTCAGCGCGGCGGCCGCGGTGGCCCTGTCGTAGTTCTCGGCGGTCAGGTCGTCAGCCAGTCGGCGCACCATGTCGGTGTAATGGGCCAGCAGTTCCCGCTCGACCTTGCGGACGTGGGCGTAGCCGAAGGGATCGAGCTTCGTACCGCGTAGGAACCTGACCTTGGCCAGAACCTTCAGCGCGACATGCGATTTCGGCCGGAGCCCGATCTTCTTGCTGCGGCCCATTGCGCGCAGCATCGGCGGATGCAGCTTGTAGGTGAGCTTCTCGCCGCCCGGCACCTGCGCCTGCACCTCGTCGAGGAACTCCGGATCGACGAGCAGTCGGGCCACTTCGTATTCGTCCTTGTAGGCGGTGAACTTGTACAGCCCACGTGCCACCGCCTCGCTGAACTCGGTGCGCTCGCCGATGGTCCGGTCCGCAGACCAGGCGAGTTCGACGGTCTCGATGTAGCGCTTGGCCACTGCGGTGTTCTGGTAGCCGATCAGCTGAGCCGCCCGCAGTTCCACGAGCCGACGCACTTCGCCGTCGAAGTTGGTGTGTGCCAGGAGTTCCGCGGGAACTACCGGAGTTCGCCGTGCGCGCTTCTGGTCGACTGCCGCAGCGAACGCCGCCGGATCCGCGACGGCCACGCGCCCCCACCGGAACGCCGCGATCGTGGCATCCACCGCGACACCGTTGATCCCGATGGCTTCCTCGATCGCCGCGACGGGCAGTCGCAGCCCGCCGGTCTGCACCGCCGCGCCGACGATCAGGAAGTTCGCCGCCGCGGTGTTCCCGAACAGGGTCAGCGCCGCCGCGAGCGCGTCGAAGTGAGTGATCGAATTCGTCACCGTGGCAAGGCGTTCCAGCAGCGTTTCCGTCGCGGGGTAGGCCACCGACTTGTCGAAGACCATGTCGCCGGTCGGGGTCTGGCTCGTCGAGGCCACGGCCGTGGTGCTCGCCGCATCGCCGTACTGGAGGTATTTCGGATCAGTGGCGGTGAGCAGGTCGACGGCGAGCAGACAGTCCGCGCTGCCCGGGGTGAGCCGGTTGGCAGGCTCCAATTCCGTCGCGGAGAACCGCAGGTGCGACAGCACGGGACCGGCCTTCTGGCTCAGGCCGATCTGGTCCAGGCTCTCCACCTCGTATCCGGCGCGCAGGGCGGCGGTGGCCAGCACCTGGTTCACCGTCACGATGCCGGTGCCGCCGATGCCGGCGATCAGCACGTTCTGCGTACGGGTCGGCGCGCCCGTGCCGGGATCGGCCACTACCGGCGGCTCCGCGGTCTCGCGACGCTGCGCCTTGCGCTTGTCCGGCACCACTTCCACCGTCACGAACGACGGGCAATCGCCGTCCAGGCAGCTGTAATCGGTGTTGCACGAGGTCTGATCGATGCGGGTCTTGCGCCCGAATTCCGTCTCGACCGGCTGCACGGACAGGCAGTTCGACTTGGCGCCGCAGTCGCCGCAGCCCTCACAGACGGCCTCGTTGATCACCACCCTGGTGTTGCGGACCGGCAGCGTTCCGCGTTTGCGCTGCCTGCGGGCATCGGCGGCGCAGTGCTGGTCGTAGATCAGCACGGTGACGCCCTCGATCTCGCGCAGCATCCGCTGGGCCTCGTCGAGCCGGTCGCGATGCCACAGCAGTGTGCCCTTGGCCAGTGCCCGCTTGTGGTGGCGCTTCGGCTCGTCGGCGCAGATGATGATCTGTCCGACGCCCTCGGTGGTGAGCTTGTGGGTGAGCTGCGCGACGGTGATCCCGCCTTCCACGTCCTGGGCGCCGGTCATCGCGACGACCTCGTTCCAGAGCAGCTTGTAGGTGATGTTCACCTTGGCCGCCACGCACGCCTGCACGGCCAGCTGACCGGAATGGAAGAAGGTGCCGTCGCCGATGTTCTGGAACAGATGCGGTACGTCGGTGAACGGCGCCTGCCCGATCCACTGGCTGCCCTCACCGCCCATCTGGGTCAGCCCGGTGACCGCGCTGTCGGTGCGCCCGGACATGGTGACCAGCGTGTGGCAGCCGATGCCGCCGCCGCCGATCGAGCCGTCGGGTATGGCGGTGGAGCGGTTGTGCGGGCACCCGCTGCAGAAGTAGGGGGTCCGCTTGGCGGAGAGGACTTCGAGCGGAAGTGCCGGTGGCGCCGCCCTTTTCAGCTCGACCCGCCCGCGCAGCACCCGGCGCAGCGGGGCGAGCAGACGTCCCGCGGTGAGTTCGCCGTCCACCGGCATCAGTCGCGCGCCGCGCTCGTCCTGCTTGCCGAGCACACGCGGCGCGTCCGGAGTGCCGTAGAGGATCTCGCGGACCTGGGCTTCGACGAACGCGGTCTTGTCCTCGACGACGATCAGTTGCTCCAGCCCGCGGGCGAACTCGGTGAGCGCGGCCGAGCCGAGCGGATACGGCATGCCGATGCGCAGCAACCGGATTCCGGCCTGGTGCAGGGTGGCGTCGTCGACACCCAGATCCAGCAGTGCCTGGCGGACGGCGTCGAAGGTGGTGCCGGTGGCCGCGATCCCCACCTTCGCCTCGGCTGGGTCCACCTCGATCACGTCGAGAGCGTTGGCCGCGCCGTAGGCGTGCACCGTCGCCCAGCGCGGTCCGTACAGGTCCGCCTCGGCGAGCACGCTGTCTGTCGGCGCCGCCATCGGCCGCTGCCGGTAGACGAAAGGCTTTCCCTCCCAATGCACTTCGGGCACTGTCACGGGCAGATCGGCCACGCCCGCGTCGACCGTCCAGGCGCCGTCGGCGACATCGGCGACGATCTTCAACGCCACCACGCAGCCCGACGCCCGCGACAGCGCGATGCCCTGCATACCCAGGGTGATGATCTCCTCGGCATTGCGCGGGAACAGCACCGGCACGCCCATGGCGGCCAGCGAGCGTTCGCTCACCGCGGGCACGGTCGACGACTTCGAGGCCGGATCGTCGCCCACCAGCAGCAGCACGCCGCCGCGTGGGTTCACGCCGTACATGTTGGCGTGCCGGATGGCATCGGTCGCGCGGTCGACGCCGGGGCCCTTGCCGTACCAAACGCCGACCACGCCGTCGTGGGTCGGCCGTCCGGCGGGCAGCTCGGCCTGGCTACCCCAGACCGAGGTGGCCGCCAGCTCCTCGTTGAATCCGGGGACGAAGGTGATGTCGTGCTCGGTGAGCACCTCCGGCATGCCGAGCAGCATCTTGTCCACCCCGCCCAGCGGGCTGCCCTGGTAGCCGGAGACGAACGTGGCGACGCGGCGACCGGCGCGGATATCGCGCACGTGCTGTTCCACCATCAGTCGGGCGATGGCCTGGACCCCGGTCAGCAGCACCGGGCCCGCGCCGGAGCGGTAGCGATCGGCGAGGTCGTAGGGTGCGGCCGGGTCGGCCAGCGGTCGGGCGGTGGAACAGACGACGCTGGTCATGATCACCTCACTGCGCGAAGGAACTTGCTATCGGTGCAGCGAAATGTGCCGGTGATGGGTGATCTATGTCAACAGTCGTCCGAAAAGTTGATCAGACTGCTCAAAAGTGATCTACGCCACTGACTCGAATGCGTCAATCTGCTCGAGTCGCGAGAGCTACGTCACATCGCGGGTGTTCGTCAGATGTTCGACCAGCGGCAGGCTCCGATACCCGATCGGGGTGGCCAGCGCGAGCATCGTCTCGGTGTGTTTCACGCCCTCGATGGCGTGGACCCGCTGGATGATCTCCAGCAGGTCCTGCTGGGATTGCGCCGCGATGCGGACGAGCAGGTCGGCGCGGCCGGTGGTGGCGTGCACCTCGAGCACGTGCGGGAACCCGCGCAGCGTCTCGATGATCGGATCCATCTTGTTCTGGTCGAGTTCGATGCCGAGGAACGCGTGCACCGCGAACCCGATCGCCTGCACATCGATATCGGGCGGATATCCCCGCACGGCGCCAGACGCTTCGAGCCGACGCATCCGCGCCTGCACGGTATTGCGGGCGACCCCGAGCCGTTGCGCCAGCTCGAGGATCGGCGCCCGCGGATCACGGGCCAGTTCGGCCAGCAACGCGGCATCGAGTGCGTCGAACTTGATGGTCATGGGCGCATTCTGACATGCCACGAACCGGCGAACCGCACACCGGACTCAGCCGTGCAGGGTCGGCCGGTAGACGAGTTCCTGGATGTCGCCGTCGAGCGTGCGATGCTCGAGCAGTTCGAGGTCGAAGTCGGCCGCGCCTCGGAAAATCGGGTCGTCACCGGTCTGTCCGGTGATCACCGGGAACAGCGTCACCTGGACTCGGTCGACGAGCCCCGCGGCCATCAGCGCCCGGTTCATCGACAAACTGCCGTGGGAGCGCAACGGCACCGCGGACTCCTCCTTGAGCCGGGCGACGGCATCGACCGCGTCACCGCGCGCGATGGTTCCGTCCGGCCAGTCGAGCGGCCCCTCGAGGGTGTTCGACACCACCGTCGCCGGGAGATCGCGCATCCGGGTGACCCAGGGGTCGCGAACCTCGTCCACGTCGCCCGAAGCGAGCATGCTCGCGAACGCCCGATAGGTGTTGGGCCCGAAGATCATTCGCTGCTCCACCTCGAACTGGGCGAGGCGGTGGTCGAGCAATTCGGGGCCTTGCTTGCCCCAGTACCCACCCCAGTCACCATTGCCGCTGTAGCTGCCGAAGCCGTCGAGGCTGGAAAAGACATCGAAGGTATACGTGGTCGCCATCGGGTTCTCCTGATCGTCTGTGGGTTGTATCGATGCAGACGAGCTCACCCGAGAAAACTCATCGCCCGATGCCGCGTTCCCCGCCCGATCGGGTTACGACGGCCCGAGGAGGGTGACCGCTTGCAGTGCCAGATGCAGCTCCGCCGACTGCACCGGGTCGGCGGTGTCGCGCCCGGTGAGGTCGCGAATCTTGCGCAGGCGGTAGCGCACCGTATTGCGGTGACAGTGCAGCTGTTCGGCGGCGGCGGCGGTCGATCCGCGGCATTGATACCAGGCGTCGAGGGCCCCGATCAGATCGTCGCGTTCGGGTGCGGGCAGTCGAAGCACGGGCCCGAGGATCTGGGTCGTGGCCCGCCGACTCGCCTCGGGCACCGTGACGAGCAGGTGGGCCACGGGCTCGCTCCCGAACCGGACGACGGTGTGCGCGCCGGGTCGGGCGCTGCGGGCGGCGAGGCGCGCTTCGGTCAATGCGCCGGGAATGGCGGTCGGGCTGGTGAAGGCCGCACTGAGGCCGATCCGCCCGTCGACGAGCTCGGCCAGCGCGACGGCGGCCCGTTCGACCGCCGCGGGCGTCGCCGAGGACAGCAGCCCGGTGTGGGAGTCGATCTGCGAATCCCACACGGATCTGGCGCCGAGATCTCGCAACGCACCGACCAGGCTGGCGGGGAGGGTGGCGCCGGGGTCGGTGGTCTCGATCGACACGACTGCGAACGTGCCGTTCTCGGACAGGCCCAATGTGCGCAGCGCGGTCAGGGTGTGCGCGGGATTGTCGGAGTGGTCGTCGAAAAGCGTACGGACCAAACGGTTCTGGGATTGCGCGTCGACATGCGCGAGCATGATCTCGGTCTCGCGATAGGCCTCGACCGCCGCGTCGGAGAACGTGTCGATCAGTTCCCACAGTGTGGTGGCGAGGTCGTGCAGGCGCGGATCTCCCGGACCGGTGGACCGGGCTGTGAGTTCCTCCCAGAGCAATCGGCCGCCGAGTCGGAAGGCGTGCAGCAACGCGGCGATCGGGACCCCACGCTCGGCCTTGAGCCGGCCGACCGCCCGCGCGGCGTGCAGCCGCGTCGGCTCGGCTCCGGACAGGGCGGTGATCATCGCCGTGAGGTTGTCCAGGCATGCCTGCTGGAGTTCCTCGGCCGTGAGCAGTCCCGGATCGGCGTAGGAACGGTCCGCGGCGGCGATGCGACCCACCAACTCCTCGGCCAGCTGCTCGACCGAGTCGAGCAGCAGTTCGGCCGGCTCGAGGGTCGGCGCGGCGGTGGTCGGCGGTGGTGCGGTCACCCCCTCGATGCTAGGTGACACGACATGATTCACGCCACCATAGATTTGTGCACGGGCACATCATGTGAATCGTCGAGTGTGGTCGACACCGCTTGTAATCGGGATCGATGGTCAGACTGTGCGGACCTCGACATGAGCCACATCACGTCGTCGTTGTGCCCGCGCACAACTGAGGTGGGGGTCGATCCGCAACGGGCGCACATGGTGCGAGCCGGGTCCGCGGCGGGAGAATCGATGCATCCCGTCCGCTGCGCCGTGGACCGTACCGAACAGTTGTGGAGGATCGTCAGTGGTCACCAAGAAGGCAGAGTCCGACCGTGCCGCGGTTGATGTCGCGTTGTCCGAACTCGTCGAAGGCGAGAAGAAGTGGGCGGCCACCTCGCTGCCCGACCGGCGCGCCCTGCTGGATCGGGTGCGTGAGCTCACCGGGCGGCACGGTCAGGAGTGGGTCGACGCGGCCGTCGGCATCAAGGGACTCGACGCCTCCTCTCCGTTGGTCGGTGAGGAATGGATTTCGGGACCGTATGTGATGGCCGCCGGACTGGGCGCGCTGGCGAAGACGCTCGACGTCCTTGGCCGCGGCGAAAGTCCGCTCCACAACGCCTCTTTCGGTAGCGCGGGCGACCGGGTCACCGTCGATGTGCTGCCCGCGAGCCCGTTCGACGCGCTGCTGCTCAACGGATTCAGCGCCGAGGTGTGGTTGCAGCGCGGCGTCAGCAGTGCCGCCGCGAAAGCGAATGCCGGCCTGGCCCAATTGGATCCGACCCGAACACAGGGGATCGGCGCGGTGCTCGGCGCGGGCAACATCACCTCGATCGCGCCGCTGGACGTCCTCTACGAGCTCATCGCGCACAACCGGGTCGTCGCGCTCAAGCTCAACCCGATCACCGATCCGATGCTGCCGGTGTTCACCAAGATCCTGGCCCCGCTGATCGAGCTCGGCGCGGTGCGGCTGCTCACCGGCGGTGCCGAGGTGGGCGGCTACCTGATCGACAACGACCTCGTCGACCACGTGCACATGACCGGCAGCGCGCGCACCCACGACGCGATCGTCTGGGGCACCGATGCCGAGGCGGCCGAGCGGAGGCTGGCGGGCACACCGAAGCTCACCAAGCCGGTCACCAGCGAGCTCGGCGGCGTGTCACCGACGATCGTGCTGCCGGGCGAATGGAGCGCGGCCGACATCGGCTACCAGGCCGAGCACGTCGCCACCCAGCGACTGCACAACGGCGGCTACAACTGCGTCGCCGCCCAGGCCCTGATCATCTCCGCCGACTGGGCGCAGAAGGACCAATTCCTCGCCGCGCTGCGCGCCGCGCTCGCGAAGGCGCCCGCCCGCCGCGCGTACTACCCGGGCAGCGACGATCGCGTGGCGCGGGCCTTCGAGTCCTATCCCGGGGCCGAGCGGCTCGGACCGAGCGGTGAGCGGCTGCTGGTCACCGGGGTCGCGCCGTCCGCGGTCGAGCCGCTGCTGGCCGAGGAATACTTCGCGCCGGTGCTCGGCGTGGTCGAATTGCCCGGTATCGGCGCGAGATTCGCCATGTCGGCGGCCCGCGCCGCGAACGAGGCATTCGTCGGCACGCTCGGCGTCAACGTGATCGCCGCGCCCGCCACGATCTCCGAGCTCGGTACGGCCTTCGACGAGATGATCGAGGACCTGCGCTACGGCACGGTGGCGATCAACGCGTGGACCGGCGTCGGCTACCTGACGCCGACCGCGTCGTGGGGCGCGTTCCCCGGCCACACCGTCGACGACGTGCAGAGCGGCATCGGCGTCGTCCACAACGCGTGGCTGATCGACCGGGTGGAACGCACCGTCGTGCGCGGCCCGTTCCGTCCGGCGCCGCGGTCGCTGCTGCGCGGCGAACTCGCGATCTCACCGAAGCCGCCGTGGTTCGTGGGCAACAAGACCGCCGCGAGCACGGGCAGGCTGCTCGCCGGGTTCGGCGCCGACCCCGGCTGGCTGCGCCTGCCCCAGATCTTCGCTTCCGCCCTGCGCGGCTGAGCCCGACTTCCTTGGAGAATCAGATGAACAACAGCATCGCCGACTACGTCGTCGTCGGCACCGGTTCCTCGGGCGCGGTGCTCGCCGCACGGCTCAGCGAGCGCTCGGCCACCAGCGTCATCGCCCTGGAAGCCGGTCCCGAGGACAAGAATCAGGCCGTCCACATTCCGGCGGCGTTCTCCAAGCTGTTCCAGACCGACCTCGACTGGAACTACCTGACCACCCCGCAGTCCGAACTCGCCGACCGCCAGATCTTCTGGCCGCGCGGCAAGATGCTCGGTGGGTCCTCGTCGATGAACGCGATGATGTGGGTTCGCGGTTTCGCGGCCGACTACGACGAGTGGGCGCGCGCCGCCGGGCCGGACTGGTCGTTCGCGAACGTGGTCGAGTACTTCCGGCGCATCGAGTCCGTCGAGGACGCCGCCGAACCCGACGAGGGTCGCTCCGGACCGCTGCGGATCTCGCACCAGCGCAGCGCGCGCCAGTGGACCGACGACTTCCTCGCAGCGGCCGAGCACGCCGGTTTCAAGCGCGAGCGCGCGAATCTGCCGCAGCCGGAAGGTTTCACGCAAACCATGGTGAGCCAGAAGCGCGGCGCCCGCTGGAGCACCGCGGACGCCTACCTGAAGCCGGCGCGCAAGCGTTCGAATCTGACGGTGCTCACCGGCGCGCAGGCGACGCGGATCCTGTTCGAGGGCACCCGGGCTGTCGGCGTCGAATACCGCAAGGACGGCGTCACCCAGATCGTGCGCGCCGGTAAGGAGGTGGTGTTGTGTGGTGGGGCGATCAACAGCCCGCAGCTGCTGCAGCTCTCCGGTGTCGGTGATCGAGAACAGCTCGGTCGCCATGGCATTCCGATGGTGCACCACCTGCCAGAGGTCGGCCGCAACCTCACCGATCACCTGATCTCGATGCTCGGCTTCGCCGTCGAGTCCGACACGCTGTTCGCCGCGGAGAAGCCGTTGGAGCTGCTCAACTATCTCGTCCGGCGTCAGGGCATGCTCACGTCCAATGTCGGTGAGGCGTACGGCTTCGTGCGCAGCAGGCCCGAACTCGAACTGCCGGATCTCGAGATCATCTTCGGGCCCGCACCGTTCTACGACGAAGGGATCGGCGTCGCGCCCGGCCACGGCATCGCGGTGGGTCCGATCCTGCTCCAGCCGCGCAGCCGCGGCACGGTGACCCTGGCCTCCGCCGACCCGATGGCCAAGGCGCTTATCGACCCCAGGTACCTGTCCGACCCCGACGGCGCCGACCGCGCCGCGCTGCTCGCCGGTCTGCGGATCGCCCACCGCATCGTGACCGCCGAGCCACTCGGCTCCCGAATCGGCGGAATCCTCCGGCCCAGACGCGAGCAGCCGACGCTCGCGGAAACCCTCGAGGAGGCCCTGACGTGGCACTCTCAAACTCTTTACCACCCCACCAGCACTTGTCGGATGGGTACCGACGCCGCCAGCGTCGTCACCCCCGAGCTGAAGGTCCGCGGCCTCGATGGTCTGCGCGTGGCCGACGCCTCGGTGATGCCGACCATCATTCGCGGCCACACCCACGCCCCCTCGGTGGTCATCGGTGAGAAGGCAGCCGATCTAATCCGCTGAAACCGCCGCAGCCGTCGCTCAGAGGGTGAACGTCAGGGCGTCCGGTCGAAGGTAGTCGCCGGGATCGGAGAGGAAACGCAAGGTCGGGCGCCCCTGCGCGGGAATGCGTTCCAGTTCGCCGCGCAAGGTGTGCAGATAGGTGTCACCACGCGCGGTGAAGCCGGGAAGCCAGTTGTCGTGATGGCTGGGCACGAACATCGCCGGTCTGATCGCCTCGATGTACTGGCGCACATCGCGTAAACCGTTGAGCGGCTGGTTGAAACCCTGGATGGCGCCCAGTTGCACGTCGCTGCCGGGCAGCGCTCTCAGGACGTCGAACACCTCGGGTGCGGCTTCTGTGAGCGGCCCGGCAGAGTCGTGCCAGGTGAGGGTGAAGCCACCCACCCGGAACTGGTAGAGCAGGCTGCCGCCTTCCTGGTCGGACAGCGAGGACCCGAGTGCGACGAGATCACACAGTTGCGGTGGGTTCGCGATCGAATCACGAATGTCGGGCACCGGAAAGAACGGTGCGGAACCCTCGCCGCTGCGGTCGGGAGGTTTCGGTCCCGAATGCACATGCCGGACCGCTGTCACCTCGACCGATCCGACCGAATGGTGATAGGTCTGGCCGAGCGCCGACGTAGCGTCACCGAGCACTACGGTGCGCAAGGCCGTCGCCCCGACCTGGCGCTGCACCTGGGCACAGTGCTCGGCCGTGCCGAACAGCACCGCGCCGGAGGCCTGCGCCAAAGCGGCCGCGTCACCGGCGTGGTCGAAATGCCCGTGTCCGATAAAGATCGCCTCGGGGCGAAGCTCGCCTACCTGCGCCACGGTGGTCGGGACGTATCCGCTGTGAGCGCCACGGGGAACCCAGGCGTCGAGCAGGACCACGGTCCCGCCCAGCGCCGCGGCGAAACTCGTGCATCCGAACCAGGACAAGATCACTCGATCGCTGCGTACCGCGCCGGTCACCGGATCGACGTTGGCGGCGCCGAAGAATCGGGTGCGCGCGGCGATCATGCGCTCGCCCGGATCTGCGAGGACCCGGCCCGCGGTGGCGACCAGCCCGGCGCCGATCGCGCCGCCGAGGAGAGTGCGCCGGGTGAGGGGGCGCGGACTGCGCGAGAACTCTGACACGTGGTCATCCTGACAGCTATCGGAAACGGGCACCGGCCTTCGGGCAGTTCGCCGTCGATCCGATCGGATACTAAATGGTATTCGATACTTTATAGTATCCATATGGTAGAGAAGACCCCTCCGATCAGTCGCCGTCGGCAAGAGACCCGTCGGCGACTGATCGGAGCCGCGCTCGACGTCTTCGCCGAACGCGGCTTCGGCAGCAGCACGGTGGATCAGGTGTGCGAACGAGCCCAGTTCACCAAGGGCGCCTTCTACTCCAACTTCGCGGCATTGGACGAACTGTTCCTCGCCGCGTGGGAACAGCGCTCGGCGCAGATGCTGGCCGCCGTCGAGGCGTTGGTCGCCGACCGGGTGTGCGCACGGGTCTCGTCGACGCGCGACGTCGTCGAGCAGGTGCTCGAAACGATTCCCGTCGACGACAAGTGGTATCGGCTCACGGCCGAATTCACCGCCCACGCGCTGCGCAACCCGTCGCTCAAGCGGGTGGTGGCCGCGCGTGAGGAGACCATCCTCGCGACGCTGATGCCCCTGCTCGAGCTGCTCGTCGCGCAGTTGGGGCGCGAAATCACCGACGCCGCGGCGTTCGGTTCCGCCTTGGTCGCTGTGCACGACGGCACGACCGTGCAATGCCTCATCGACTCCGACACCGACGCCGCGCGAGCCCGTCGGACCGATCTGTTCGTCCTGCTCGTCGAGCACCACACCAGGGAGATCCGTTCATGACCGACACATTCGAACCCGATGTCATCGTGGTCGGCGCGGGCCTGGCGGGCCTGGTCGCCACCCATGAGCTGGCCGCCGCGGGGCGCCGGGTGCTGGTCCTCGACCAGGAGAACCGCGAAAACTTGGGCGGGCAGGCGTTCTGGTCTCTCGGTGGACTGTTCCTGGTCGACAGCCCCGAGCAACGCCGCATGGGCATCAACGATTCCTATGAGCTCGCCCTACAGGATTGGCTGGGTTCGGCGGCCTTCGACCGCCTCGACCGCGAGGACATCTGGCCGCGCCGGTGGGCGGAGGCGTATGTCCGTTTCGCGGCGACCGAGAAGCGTCGATACCTGCACGACCTCGGTCTGCGGTTTGTGCCGTTGGTGGGGTGGGCGGAGCGAGGCTCCGGTTCGGCCACCGGCCACGGCAACTCGGTGCCTCGGTTCCACCTCACGTGGGGGACCGGTCCAGAGGTCGTTCGGGTGTTTCGCGAACCCGTCGAACGCGCCGAGCGGGCCGGGCTCGTCCGTTTCGCCTTCCGGCATCAGGTCGACGAGCTCCTCGTCGAAGGTGAAGCCTGCGTCGGCGTCCGCGGCACCGTCCTGGAAAGCAGTGCCACGGCACGTGGCGTCGCATCGTCGCGATCCGAGGCCGGGTCTTTCGAATACCGCGCACCGGCGGTCATCGTCACCTCCGGGGGTATCGGCCACAACCACGACCTGATTCGGAAGAACTGGCCGACCGAGCGGCTCGGCGCCGCGCCGAAGCACCTGATCTCGGGGGTCCCCGCGCATGTGGACGGACGGATGCTCGCGATCAGTGAGCAGGCCGGGGCCAGCATCGTCAATCGCGACCGTCTGTGGGCCTACACCGAAGGCATCCACAACTGGGATCCGGTCTGGCCCGACCACGCGATCCGGATCATCCCGGGTCCGTCGTCGCTGTGGTTCGACGCGACCGGACAGCGCATGCCCGCACCACACTTCCCCGGTTTCGACAGCCTCGCCACGATGAAGCAGATCCTGGCAACGGGGCACGACTACTCCTGGTTCGTGCTCACCCAAACCATCATCGAAAAGGAGTTCGCGCTGTCGGGATCCGAACAGAACCCCGACATCACCGGCAAGAGCATTCGCCAGGTACTCAGCAATCGTCTCGCCAAGGGTGCGCCGGGACCGGTGGAGAAGTTCAAGCAGAACGGGCAGGACTTCGTGGTGGCCGATACCCTCGCCGAACTCGTCGAAGGCATGAACAAGTTGGCCCGGGGGCCGCAACTGGACGCCGCCGACATGGAACGGCAGATCGTGGCCCGCGATCGCGAACTGGACAATCCCTTCAGCAAAGACCTGCAACTGATGGCGGTCGAGAACGCCCGCCGATCACGTAGCGACCGACTGGCGCGGGTCGCCGCACCGCATCGGATACTGGACCCGGCGCACGGACCGCTCATCGCTGTCCGCCTCAATATCCTGACCCGCAAGACCCTGGGCGGCATCGAGACCGACCTCGACAGCCAGGTGCTCCGCCCCGACGGCACGCCACTGACAGGGCTCTACGCCGCCGGCGAGGTAGCGGGCTTCGGCGGGGGCGGTGTCCACGGTTACAACGCACTCGAAGGCACGTTCCTGGGCGGATGCATCTTCTCCGGCCGCGCGGCCGGTCGCGCACTCGCCCGAAAATCGGTCTGAGCGTGCGCCGACCCGCTCCGCGGCGTCCGTCTCACTCCTGCACGGAACCGTTGCACGGCGACATCCTGCTCGACACCGACTCGGGTCCTCTCCATGTCGGAATCGCCGGGTCCGAACACGCGTCAACGCTGGTGCTGCTGCACGGTTTCGGGTCGTCGCTGCGCTGGTGGGACGCGATAACCCCACTGCTCGCCGACCGATTCCGCGTAGTCAGCATGGACTTGCTCGGCCACGGCAGGTCGGCGAAGCCGGCCGCTGGATACCATCCCAGCGACCATGCCCGCGCGGTGGCCCAGGTCATCGACCGGCTCGGAATCGGCGAGGACATCACGGTTGTCGGGCACTCCATGGGCGCCGATGTCGCCATCGCTCTGGCGGAAAGCTCCGCGCTGGTCCGCCGCGTGGTCGTCATCGGTGAGGGCCCCGACTACAGCACGTTCTTGCCGGGGAGGGCGACGAGACTGCTGCGTGTTCCGGTGCTCGGCCACGCACTACGCCGACACCCACCCGCGCCCGCGGTCCGGCTCGGTTATTCCCGCGCGTTCGCCCCAGGATTCGGTCAGCGCACCGCCTTCGCGGACCCCGATCAAATTCTCCACGACGACCGAGCCGTGAAGTTCGTCGCGTTTCGCCACTGCCAGCTCGGAAAGGAGTCGTACACCGCTGCCTGCCCCCTGGACCACCGCCTTCGCGTGCTCGGTTTGCCGACGCTGGTGATCTTCGGGGCGCGCGATCGCATGTGGAATTCGGAGACGTCCGTTCGCCGCTACCGCGCGGTCTCCGGTGCGCGGGTCGAGGTCATCGACCGAGCCGGCCACTCACCCCAGTTGGAGACTCCCGGCCAGGTCGCGCGATTGATCGGAGAGTTCGCCGACGCTGACCACTGACCTGCAATGCAACACTTTGAACACAAACTGTTGCTTACGTTGCTTTGGTGTTAGCGTGAGGGCATGCATCAGAACGTGGCCGCGTTCCTCGTCGGCGGCATGGGCGGCGGGTCCGACGAACACGACGACCGGACCGCACAGCGGGTTCTCGACGCCGCGGTCGCGGAGATCGCCGCTTCGGGGATGGGCAAGCTCAAGATCGACCCGGTCGCCCGGCGAGCCGGAGTGAACCGGGCGACGATCTATCGCCGTTTCGGCGATCTCGACGGTTTGCTCGAGGCGGTGACCATGCGTGAAGGTCGCCGCATGGCCGAGACGGTGGCCGAGGCCGTGGCCGGTCGCACCGATCACCGTGAGCGTGCGGTGGAGGCGTTCGTGGCCTGTCTGCGGATGGCGCGGGAGCATCCGGTGATCGCACGGGTCGCCGCACTCGAGCCCCAGGCGCTGATCGAGGCGGGGCTGGCCGATGACGCGGCGCTGCTGTCGCTGGGCGGTGCGGTCGTCGCCGAACAGCTACGCGCGGCCCAATCCGACGGGCTGGCAACGCATTTGGACTCCGACGAGGCCGGGCGCACCGTCGCGATGCTGTTCGCCGCGTGCGTGGTGATGCCGACCAAGCACGGTGTCGACCTGCGCACCGACGAATCGGTGCGCGCGTACGCGCGCCGCACCCTGATCCCCATGATCTTCGGGCCCGACGAAGCGGCTCGGCAGTGAGAGGAACGACCCCGATGAGCAACCACAACGACGTGGTACCCCACCAGGACTACGGATTCTTCGGCCCGGATTCGGTGTCCTGGAAAGTGTTCCGGTACCCGACCACACTGTCGGTGGCGTTCCAGCGCACCGTGGTGACAGAGATGTTCGAACCGTTCCTGATTGCCTCGGTCGCCGACACCGGCGCGGTCCTGCACCGCCCCGATATCCGCTTCGACCGGACGTTGCAGTACATGGCGACGCTGGTCTTCGGCGATACGGCCTCGGTGCTGAAAGCCTCGCAGGTGCTGGTCAGGATCCACGCCAAGATCACCGGCATCGAACCGATCAGCGGATTGCGTTACGACGCCAACGATCCCGACGCTCAGCTGTGGATTCACCTGACCGCATGGCATTCGGTGCTGTACTGCTACGAGAAGTTCGGCCCCGGCCCGTTGAGCGAAGAAGACGACCTCCGGTATTGGGCCGAATGCGCCCGCGCCGCACAGTTCCAGACCATCGATCCCGCTGCGGTACCGCGCTCGCGAGAGCAGATGCGTGCCTACTACGAACGCATGAAGCCGGTTCTGGCCGCGCGGGTCGTGACCCAGGAGCATGTGGACCACCTCCTCGACGGAGCCAGGCTGATGGTGCCGCAGCGCCGGGGAATGCGCCCGCTCGCCGAGGTCAACCGGGTGCTGTTCCGGGCGGCGACCATCGCGACACTGCCGCGGTGGATGCGCACGATGGCCGGTATCCGGCAGAACGCGCTCACCGACACCGCCATCACCGCGGTGATGCGAGTGATGTTCGGTGCGCTCGACCGCAGCGTGTCCGCGCAGCGGTTCATCGTGGCGACCGCCAGCCCCCACACCGCACCGGTGGTTGACCCGATCCTGTGCGATGTGGCGCCGAAGAACCCGGTCGTGCGAACCCCGGAGCAGGCACGCGCCGAATTCGGTGTGCCGACCCCGGCCGAGCAGTACGCGGCCATCCGCACCGCCCGCGGTGATGCCGAGCTACCTGACCACGCAGACCACGACGGTGCCGAACCTCTGCTCAGCTTCCGCTGACACCGCTTCGCGACGAGGTCAGGAAATGCCGCGGAAGAAGGTGCGGATGTCGTCGGCGAGCAGTTCCGTCGCCTCCATCGCGGGGAAGTGACCGCCCTCGGTGAACTCGCTCTAGTGGTCGACCGCCTTCCACGGGTCCAACGCGCGGCGCATGAGCGGGTGGGTGTCGAACACGGCCCATCCGGACGGCACGCCGGAGGCCATGACCCAGTCGAGTCCGGAGTGCTCGCCCTCGTAGTAGAACTGCGCGCTCGACGCGCCGCTGCGGGTGAACCAGTACAGGCTGATGTTGGTGAGGAGTTGGTCGCGGTCGACCGACTCGTCCGGCGTCCGGAAGGCGCCGCCGGTCCCGGTCTTGAACTTCTCGGCGATCCACGCGAGCTGACCGACCGGCGAGTCGGTGAGCGCCGCACCGATCGTGTCGGGACGGTGGTTCTGCATCTCGAGGTACCCGCGCTCGGCCGCGTCCTCGGCGCGCACTGCCTCGATCTGGGCGATCTCGTCCTCGGACAGATCCTCGGGGTAAGGGAACTTGTCGCCGACCAACCCGAGCCACCGGGGGTCGGCCCCGATGTGCGTGCCGATGACGCGCTCCGGGTAGAGCGCCGCGAGGCGGCCGGTGGTGCCCGAACCGATATCGGTGCCGTGGGCGGCGAACCTCTCGTAGCCCAGACGCGTCATGATCTCGGCATAGGCGTCCGTCGTCCGCGCCAGCTCCCAGCCGGTCCCTGACAGCGGGGTGGAAAAACCGAAGCCGGGCAGCGCCGGGACGACCACGTGGAACTGGTCGGTCAGCAGCGGGATGAGTCGCTGGTACTCGACGAACGAGCCCGGCCAGCCATGGTTCAGGATCAGCGGGGTGGCCTCCGGGTTCGCCGATCGCGCGTGGACGACGTGGAACGTCTGGCCGTCGACGACTGTCGTGAACTGTTCGTACTCGTTGAGCTTCGCCTCCTGCGCACGCCAGTCGAACCCGTCGCGCCAGTACTCGGCGAGCTCCTTCAGATACCCCAGCGGGATGCCCCGGCTGAAGTCGGTGCGATCGTCTCGGCCCGGCAAGGGGATCGGCCAGCGCGTGTGTGCCAGCCGGTCGCGAAGATCGTCGAGGTCGGCCTGCGGGATGTCGATGCGAAACGGTGTGAGTGCGTTCTCGTTCATGACATCCACGTTCCCGGGTAATGCGGCAGGTTAGCTTCCGCAATTGCTGAAATGATCGAGAAATGTTGGAGACCTCGGCCCGCTTGCTCGAATTGCTGTCGTTGCTCCAGCTCAAGCGCGACTGGACGAGCTCCGAGCTCGCCGGCCGGCTCGATGTGAGCACGAGAACTGTGCGCGCCGACATCGGCAAGCTGCGCTCGCTCGGCTATCCCGTGAACGCGCGTCCCGGCGTCGCGGGCGGATACCGGCTGGCCGCCGGAACGGCAATGCCCCCACTCCTGCTCGACGACGACGAGGCTGTCGCCGTGGCGGTCGGACTGGGTGCGGTTGCGACCCAGCGGCTCGGAGTCGAAGAGACATCGCTCACCGCGCTCGCGAAGCTGGAGCAAGTGCTGCCCTCACGCCTGCGTAGGCGCGTCGAGGCGGTACGCGAGGCGACGAGCGTCGTTCCAGGGGCCGAGCCGCCGCTCGATCTTTCGGTTCTCGGCACGGTCGCCGCCGCGATCCGCGCCCACGAACGGCTCCGGTTCGGATACACAAAGTACGGCGGCGGCGAAGGCGCCCGCCACACCGAACCGCAACGGCTGGTGAGCTGGGGGCCGTTCTGGTACCTGCTCGCGTGGGATATCGACCGGGACGACTGGCGGGTCTTTCGGGTCGACCGCATGGTGCCGCACGCACCGACGAGTGCGCGGTTCCAGCCGCGCGCGATCCCGGCGGACGATGTCGTCGCCTACGTCGTCGGACGCGTCAGCAAAGCGGGCTGGAAGTACCGCGCCCGGGTACTCGTGCATGCTCCCGCCGCCGAGATCGCCGCGAAGATCACCATCCCGGTCGATATCGAGGCGGTCGATGAGTCCACGTGCCGTGTCGAGCTGGGTTCCGACGACCCGGACCGGCTCGCGCTGTGGCTGACACAGCTCGACGTCGACATCGAGGTGATCGACGGAGACGAGCTCGCGATGGCCTTCGACCGCCTGGCGACGAGATTGCGCCGCGCGGCGGGCGCCGCCCCTTACCTTGCCGGCGAAAAAGGCGCAGAATGATGTGCGTATACCGGCTTCAAGGTTTGCGACCCGTGGGCGCTGAATGCCTGCCGGGCACCATCGGGGCGAGCATCCTCCGTGATGGCAGCGCTCTCCTGCATCGCGCCCCGACCGTCACACCATGCTGAATGCCGGGCGCGGCGAAGGCTGCCCGTAGTGATGGCGAGCCCCCTCGCCGGTTCGGCGTCACTATTAGTTGGGAAACGCCATGTCAGAGCAGAACAAAGCGACAGCCAAGCGCCTTTTCGACGCGTGGAACGCGCGAGACCTCGACGTATTCGACGAGCTGATGTCCACCGACGCCATCGACCACGATCCGCAGAATCCGTTCGCCGAGGTCCATGGTCCCGACGGCCTCAGACGGCTCGTCCAGATGTATCTCGCCGCTTTCTCGGACCAACGATTCCTCGTCAACGAACAAATCGCTGAAGGCGACTTCGTCACTACCCGCTGGACGGGAACAGGAACAAATGACGGCGAGATGATGGGCATGCCCGCCACCGGCAAATCGGCAGTCGTTCAGGGAATTACGATCAATCGTTTCCGGGACGGCAAGATCGTCGAGAGTTGGGCATCCTGGGACACGCTCGGGATGATGCAGCAACTCGGCGTAGTCCCGTCGGCACACTCCGCGACCACCTGACTCGGGACAGGGCCGGCTGTCTGCGTGTGTCTGGTGTCCGAGTGTACGCACGCGATGAGGAGCTGAGGTCGGTCTGATCGAACGGTTTCCCAGCCTCTGTAGAAATCGTAGAAACGCCGACGATGGAAGATGGTAACCCCGTGACCGGGGATGGGGGATTGCTGAACACCAGCGTCCAACCTGAGGCATGGGTGAGCGGTGGAAATCCTGGATCCATCGCCTGTCGGAGGGGCTGTCGCAGGTTCGCGTCCCCGGCGGGACACGCAAAACATGGCAACCGGAAAACGCCTGGTCATCGCGGATTCGTATTCGATCTGACGATGCCGGTCCGCCGGTACGGACTGGTTCCTGATGCCATCTTCGGTGTGCCCACGCCGGGCACACCGAGGATGGGAACTCGGTTGCCCTGGGAACTGCACTGGTCGACTGGTTGTCGAGGTGGATTCCGCACTGGTCTGAGACGGTGCAAATGTTCGCCTGCGATTCACCTGTTTCGGTTGCGATGCTTTGGGCTTGAGTGGCGAGGGTCCCTGTAGACGCTCGTGGACAGGAGGTCAGCGACGACTCAATCGAGCATGAACGGATAAGAATGTCTTGAGACGTCACATATTAGTGGCACTCGGCATCGGCGAACGCGATGTCGTTGAGCACGAACAACTTCTTGGAACCGAGCACCCACTCACCTTGATCGTCCACAACAACCTCACAAGGTGTTACCGCGCCGCGGGCCGAGTTCCGAAGGTTGCCACGGCAAGTACTGGCGGCACGCCGTCGGCGACGATGTGACACTCAACCCTCAATGCGCGCCTATGCCGAAGAAGTTCGACGCTCCGTGTCGCTGGCAACCGGCAATTGGATCGCTTCTGCGAGCTGACCGGCCGCAACAGGCTAAACTGCTTGAGCAGCCCCGAGCCGATGATCAGCACACGCCACTGCCGCCGCTCTACGGAAGCACGCGAGGGCTGATTTACACCAACAAGTCTGACTCTATCGCCCTTTTAGGGCCGACCTGATGCTGTCGGTGAAGGTCGCTAATGCGGTGGTTATCTCCGACTCGTGGTAGCCAGTTCGGTAGCGGGCTTCGAGGGGACCCAAGCCTACCCATGCGACATTGAGAAGGCGTGGCCACAGTTCACAGATATGACTAGGAATATATCGCACCGCTTCCTCGCCTGCTTCGAGTGGCAGTTCAGGTTTAGGAGGTATCTCCGGCAGGAGGTCAGTTTCCTCGACGATCGAAATTCTTACCCAGGAGCCTGGATTGAGATCCCATGGGAGTGACCGCACTACCCCGCACAGAAAACGATCGATTTCGTAGGTCCAGCCTTGCTCGGACATCAGCGTTCCCCGGAAATTGGGAATTTCGGTCGTAACCTGTCGGATAATCTCGAATGTTGGACCATCGATGACAAAATTTGCACTCGGTTGCATGGTAACTTTATCCTCGCTACGCCTACTTGATATTGTCAAACTTCTCTCGACCTTCTGCCGGTGTAAATACGGTTCCACCAGGCGGGTCCTCGATTGTCAACACACCCTTTTCCTTGTCCCAGTAGGCGGTCCGGCCATTGCTGAGATATCTCTGCTCAGTCGATATTTCGCCGTCAAGGACCTTGCGCACGTACTCAGCTAACCCTGTAGCAGGAACGCCGGCGACGTAATGTGACCCATCGCCTTGTTCTGCGCGCCCATTCGCGTGGTTGGCAATCTTTGTTGCGATTTCCTTCGTGACAGGATCGGTCCCTCCGAGGGCTCCGTCATCGATCGAGGTTATCAGAATCGCCAACTCGGCAATAGTCGGCAGTCCACCCGTTGTCAGCACAGCTGTGGTGAACGTAAAGCCGCTAAGCGCGGTGAGAAATGTGTTGGCGGGACCAGCCAAAGCTCCGGCAGCCTGGTTCAGGAAGTCGATCTCTTCTTGGCGTTCGCTGGGTGTCTGTTGCTTGCTCGGTGTCTTTTGCTTCGTTGGTGGCTCTTTTACCTGTACCATCGAACGCCCGATCTGAATGGCGGTGACGACCACCACCATGGCGAACTGAGTGTTCATGTCCGAACGCATCGTCGTCAAAGCAACCGTGTGGGCGTCGACTGCGGCCGCGATGTCGCGGGCAGCGGCTTCGATCTCGCCGACACTGGTAGCGAGCGTACGAAGGTGCCCTGCGAGGTTCGGGATGTCTTCCGGGACATTGGATCCGTAGCCACGCTCGAGCCCGGAGGCGACCACTAATAGTCGTCCCTTGCCGCCGTATGCCGGGTCTGATTGAGCGAAGGTCTTCCATGAGGTTGCGGCGCGCGAGAGCTTGTCGGTGTCTCCGTCAGGGACTTCGCCACCAGCGACAAGCGCGGTGACTTTGTCTTGCAGTTCGGTCCAGTCTGTCTCGAGTCCGCGACTGTTGGTTCCCGATGACGCGACGCCGATTACTGCGCCCGCGCCATAGGGTAATTCCGAGGGGAAGCCACTGGGTAAGGCCGGTGGGTCACCCTTGTCGGGGTCGCGATTGGCTTTGTACTCCCCGCACTTCCAGTTGTGGCCAGCCGCGGTCAATATGTCCCCGAAGTGTTGCAGGGCCGACGCGAAGCTGGTCGCTACCAGAGTCACTGCGGCGGCGCGGTCGTCGTAGGCTTTCGACCACGTCTTGACCGCCTGGTAGCCACCGGCCATAGCGCTGGTTTCTAAAAGGACGGTTTGCAGCGAATTGTAGACGGTTTGGAATTTCTCCGATAGGTCGTAGCATTCCTTGGCCGCGCTCTCATACGACTGCGGGGAGATCGAGCCCACTGAGTTCAGCCACCACTCATTCTCAAATTAATCTCCGCTGCCGCACTGTAGGCGTCGCGGGCGGTGACGGCGGCGTTGTACATATCAGTGATTCCTTCGACCACCGCGGCTGCCCCGGTTGCCCACTCCCGGTAGGCTTCCTCCTGTGCGGTGGCAGCGGCTCCCTGCCACGTTTGTTGGACGGTGGCGATTCGGTGGTTGATTCCGTCGAGACTTTCGGTGAGGAACCCAATGAATCCATTGGCGCGGGTGACGAGCTGGTCTAACTCATCGATATCGAACGTGAAGTCACGTGAGTCGTCGACCATCACATGTTCAGTTCTGGTAGGTCGAGCGAACTCAGGCTGATGGAATTCGAGATGTCTTGGTTGGCAACGGTTTTGCTTGCGACACCCAAGAGTCCACCCATGGTGCTGAGAGCGTTCAACACGTCGGCGGCGCCCTTCTTGGTTCCAGTCCAGCCATCCCCGAATGCATCTGCCGCGGCACCGTTCCAATTGTCAAGGACGCTCGATACCTCGCGGTCAAGCGAACTAAGACCGTTGATCAGAGAATCCGCGACTTGCTGGATGTAGACACCGGCATCAGTTACCTCGCCTGGAACCATCGCGAAAACTATTCCGGGCGTATCGTTCTCACTTGACACGCGAGCCCCCTCATCAAGACAACGGGGAAAGCTTAGCCACGGCAGAGTCGGAAACACAACAGCCGAGGTGCACACCAGTCGGACCGCGGGCTGCTGTTCTTCGACCTCGACGACCGTGTCAACGGCGGAACCCCGCAGTCTGAGGAGTGCTGAGGCAGTTCGGCGACTGATGGACGGACGTCCATGAGTCGCGTGCGATCCGGTCACCGCGAACGTCGACGGTCATGTCTCCGCATAGCTTCAGCCACTCCACGGCAAGGGCCATGACGATCCCTGCCCGGTAGGCGCTGGCGCGCTTGTCGTAGCGAGTCGCGACTCCACGCCAGGGTTTGGCGACGTTTCCGGTTGGCGACCTGATCGGATCGTTGCGAAATCACGACCTCGATCTTCGCCACGGATTTCGCGAAACGTGTTCTGGTGTCAATCGTTGCCTACCACAGCGTCGGCGGGAACCGCACCGCGGTGGCGTACCGGCGGTGCATCGGTAGTACTTCCCGGTGAGATACTGGGTATATGGGGTTCGTGGCCTGGGTGAATGGCCACACCGAGCGGCGCGTTCGCGGCTCAAAAAGTGTGGCCGGACGAGCAGTCGCCATGGGGGCTGGCCCGCAAATCGGTGGTGCTCGGTGACATACCAGGCTCCCGAGAAACGCGATTCGATCCAGCCGGACCATCTGCCAACGCGGCGAGTGAAGTCAGTGGCCCTTGATAGGTCGTTGGTCCTCGACTCCCGTGCGATGTAGTGGAACTTCGTAGCCGAGTTCGATCCGGCGGAGACCGTGAACCGAGAGGATACCCAACCGTTGTTGCCGCGAGTGTGAAGGAAGCAGATCGGCAGATCGCCCCGTATGAGATACCGAGGATGAGGCACGCCGAGGTGCATGGCGATTCCGGCGAGGTGACGCTGTGCCTGCTCTGTCCTGGTCGTAAACCCACTATGGGATGCATCGGGGAATATTCGACACCCTCACTCGGGTTGTGAATCGTGGGTAAATCGTCGAAAAATCGTAGAAAGCAGGGGTGGACCCCGAAGATGACCAGGTCAGCGGTGGTATAGGCTTTGTCGGTCATGAAGTCGGCTTATTCGGGTCCGGTCAACGGTGCGCCCAAGACGGTCTACCTCGATCACGCGGCGACCACTCCGATGTTGCCCGCCGCGGTCGAGGCGATGACGGCTGCCCTCGGGGCGGTCGGTAACGCGTCGTCGTTGCACGGGTCGGGGCGGGCGGCGCGGCGGTCGTTGGAGGAGGCGCGCGAGTCGATCGCGGCTGATCTGGGTGCTCGACCGTCCGAAGTGATCTTCACTTCCGGGGGCACCGAGAGCGACAATCTCGCCGTCAAGGGGATCTTCTGGGGGCGTCGGGCGGCTGATCCGCGGCGCACCAGGATCGTCACCAGCGCGGTCGAGCATCACGCGGTGCTCGATGCTGTCGAGTGGCTGGAGAAGCACGAGGGCGCGCAGGTGAGCTGGCTGCCGGTCGACGCCGAGGGCGTCGTCTCGCCGCAGGTGCTGCGCGAGGTGCTGGCCGCGCATGCCGACGAGGTGGCGCTGGTCAGCGTGATGTGGGCCAACAACGAGGTCGGCACCATCGAGCCGATCACCGAATTGGCCGCTGTCGCACAGGAATTCGATATCCCGATGCACAGCGACGCCATTCAGGCGGTGACCCAGGTCCCGGTCGACTTCGCCGCAAGCGGGCTGGCCGCGCTCAGCGTGGCCGGGCACAAGGTCGGCGGTCCGCACGGAATCGGTGTGCTGCTGCTCGGCCGCAGTGTGCCGTGTGTGCCGCTGGTCCACGGCGGCGGACACGAACGCGACCTGCGCTCGGGCACCTCCGATGTGGCCGCGGCGATCGGCATGGCCGCCGCGCTGCGCGATGCCGTCGGCGCGCTGCCCGCGCGCACCGAGCGGTTGCGGGTGCTGCGCGACAAGTTGATCACCGGTGTCCAGGAGGCCGTGTCCGACGCCGTGCTCAACGGTCCGGCCGAACGACTGCCCGGTAACGCCCACTTCACGTTCCCCGGTTGCGAGGGTGACTCGCTGCTGATGCTGCTCGACGCCGCCGGTATCGAGTGCTCGACCGGTTCGGCCTGCAACGCGGGGGTCGCCTCGCCCAGTCATGTGCTGATCGCGATGGGTGTGCAACCGTGGCAGGCGCGCAGTTCGCTGCGCTTCACCCTCGGTCACACGTCGACCGAGGTCGATGTCGAAACACTGTTGACCGTGCTGCCGCAGGTCATCGATCGAGCCAGGGCCGCAGGCCTGGCCGGCGCTAGAGGAGGTGTCAGATGAGAGTTCTCGCCGCGATGAGTGGTGGTGTCGATTCGGCGGTGGCCGCGGCGCGGGCCGTGGACGCGGGCCACGAGGTGGTCGGGGTGCATCTGGCGCTGTCGGCGAACCCGGGCACGCTGCGTACCGGGTCGCGCGGTTGTTGCTCCAAGGAGGACGCCGGTGACGCGCGTCGCGCCGCCGATGTGCTCGGAATCCCTTTCTACGTCTGGGATTTCGCCGATCGCTTCAAGGAAGACGTGATCGACGATTTCGTCGCCGCCTACGCCGCGGGGGAGACCCCGAACCCGTGCCTGCGCTGCAACGAGAAGATCAAGTTCTCCGCGCTGGCCGACCGCGCCAAGGCTCTCGGCTTCGATGCCGTGGTCACCGGGCATTACGCCCGGCTCGACGAGGGCGTGCTGCGTCGTGCCGTCGATGCCGACAAGGATCAGTCCTACGTGCTGGCGGTGCTCACCGCCGAGCAGCTCGCGCGGGCCATGTTCCCGGTGGGTGACACCCCGAAGCCGCGGATCCGCGAGGAAGCCGCCGAGCGCGGGCTGGCAGTGGCGAACAAGCCCGACAGTCACGACATCTGCTTCATCCCCTCCGGTGATACTCGCGCCTTCCTCGGCGCCAAGATCGGCATCCGGCCCGGCGCCCTGGTCGATTCCGACGGCACGGTGCTCGGCAATCACGAGGGTGTGCACGGTTTCACCGTCGGCCAGCGCAAGGGCCTCGGCCTGAGCCACACCGCCGCCGACGGCAAGCCCCGCTACGTCACCGGGATCGACCCCGATTCCGGCACCGTCAAGGTCGGTTCGGTCGAGGATCTGCAGGTCGACGTCATCACCGCCGACCGCGCGATCTGGACCTCCGGCGTGCGCCCCACCTCGTCGGTCGAATGCGTCGTGCAGGTTCGCGCGCACGGTGGGACCGCGCCCGCTGTGGTCGAGCCCGAGGGTGACGGCTTCGTCGCCAGACTGCGTGAGCCGCTCACCGGCGTCGCGAAGGGCCAGGCCATCGTGCTGTACCTGCCCGATGACGATGGTGGCGACACCGTGATCGGCAGCGGCACCATCAACGGCACCGACCGCACCGCGGGCATCGAGTCCGATTCGTCGGCGGCCTCGGCCTGATTGTGTCGTGGCGGGTGCGCCGATCTTCGGGGCACCCGGCAGGATGACCACCGACCCATACGACACGAAAGGTGTTGAGCGCGTGACGTTGCGGCGTGGTAGCGAGCAGTCCGACGACCCGGCCGCAGCGGAGCCGGTCGACCTGCTCGCCGGGGCGTTCGCCACCGGCATCGGTTCCTGGCCGGGCACCGATCCACTCGAAGCGGCGACCACCATCATCGGTGAACTGCCGGAACTGCCCCACCTCGTCGAACTTCCCGAACGCGGGATCGGCGCCGACATGATCGGACGCGCCTCCGCGCTCCTGGTCGACCTGCGTTTCGACGCGACCACCCGCGGCTACCGGCTCGCCGACCGACCGGGTTCGATCTCTCGCAAGGCCCGTGATTTCGTGCGCGTAGATCTCGATGCGATCGAGGAAGCCTGGGAGACAGCGGGTCTCGTCGGCTCCGGTCGAGCGATCAAGATCCAGTCGGTCGGACCGCTCACCCTCGCCGCCGAAGTCGAACTGCCCGGTGGTCATCGCATCCTCACCGATCGCGGTGCGCTGCGCGACCTCGTGGATTCGCTGGCCGAGGGCTTGGCCCTGCACGCTGCCGAGATCGGTAAACGACTCGGAGCGAAAGTGGTTGTGCAACTGGATGAACCGCAGCTCACGACGGTGCTCGATGGATCGCTGACCGGCCCGAGCGTCCTCAACACCGTCCGCGCGCTGCCCGGCCCCGAGGCGATCCACTTCCTCGACGTCGTGATCAACGCCCTGCCGGGCCCGGTGATCCTGCACACCTGCACGTCCCGCCCCGCCCTGCCCACCCTGCGCCGCACCGCGGCCACCGCCCTCTCCTTCGACGCGGCCACCATCACCACCGCCGATTTCGACGACATCGGCGAAGCCGTGGACTCCGGCAAGAAGCTGGCCCTCGGCCTCGTCCCCACCGAACCGCCCACGAGCCCGCTCACTTGGCGCACTGTCGCCGAACCCGCGGTCCGACTCGTGGACGACCTCGGCTTCCCACGGTCGGCTCTCACCCAGGTTCTCGTCACCCCCACCTGCGGTCTGGCGGGCGCCCCGCTCGCCTGGTCTCGCAAGGCCCTCGCCCTGGCCGCCGACGTCGCCCGCGCCTTCGCCGAAGATCCGGAGTCGCTCACCGTCGAGCGCCCGGAACAGTCGCGGTCGGGTCGGAATCATCGGTGACGCGGTACCGGCCGCTCTGAACGAAAATCCGTGCCCGCACGGCTGCGACGTGCGGGAACGTTCGGCGGATGTGTCGGTGGGCTCGACTAACCTCTAGTGGGTGAGTGACAGCGACAGCGCGGTTTCTGTGAGTGCCGAAGCGGCTACGCCCGAGCAGCGGGTGCGGTGGCAGCAGTTGGCCGACGAGGTGCGTGGGCATCAGTTCCGCTACTACCTGCGGGACGCGCCGATCATCACCGACGGTGAGTTCGACGCCCTACTGCGCGAGTTGCAGGCTCTCGAGGACGCGCAGCCAGATCTGCGGACTCCCGATTCGCCCACGCAGCTGGTCGGCGGTGGCTTCGCGACCGAGTTCACCGCGGTCGATCATCTCGAGCGGATGCTGTCGCTGGACAATGTGTTCGATTACGACGAGCTGCGTACCTGGGCGAGCAGAGTGGAAGCCGAAACCGGGTCCGAGCTGCACTATCTGTGCGAAGTCAAGATCGATGGCGTCGCGTTGAACCTCGTGTACGAGAACGGCAAGTTGGTGCGCGGCGCGACGCGCGGCGACGGGCGCACGGGGGAGGACGTCACCCTCAACGCGCGCACCATCGAAGACATCCCCGCCGAGCTCACACCGACCGACGAATTCCCGATCCCGGAGCTGCTCGAAGTACGCGGCGAGGTGTATTTCCGGCTCGAGGATTTCGCGACGTTGAACGCCCAGATCGTCGCCGAGGGCAAACCGCCGTACGCGAATCCGCGCAATACCGCCGCTGGTTCGCTGCGTCAGAAGAACCCCGCGATCACCGCCCAGCGCAGGCTGCGGATGATCTGTCACGGCTTCGGCCGCATCGAGGGTTACCGCCCGTCGTCCCAGCACGAGGCGTATCAGGCGCTCGCCGCGTGGGGCCTGCCGGTCTCGGCGCACACCCGTCTGGTCGAGGGCATCGACGCGGTGGTCGAGCGGGTCGCCTACTGGGGCGAACATCGCCACGACATCGAGCACGAGATCGACGGTCAGGTGATCAAGGTCGACGAGACGGCCCTGCAACGCCGCCTCGGCTCCACCTCACGCGCCCCACGCTGGGCCATCGCCTACAAGTACCCGCCGGAAGAGGCCACCACCACGCTGCTCGACATCGCGGTGAACGTCGGCCGCACCGGTCGGGTCACCCCGTTCGCGGTGATGGCGCCGGTCTCGATCGCCGGTTCGACCGTCTCGATGGCCACCTTGCACAACGCCTCCGAGGTGAAGCGCAAAGGCGTGCTGATCGGCGACACTGTCACCATCCGCAAGGCCGGTGACGTGATTCCCGAGGTCCTCGGGCCCGTCGTCGACGCGCGTACCGGCGCCGAACGCGAATTCGTCATGCCGACGCACTGCCCCGAGTGCGCCACCGAACTCGCCCCGGCGAAGGAGGGCGACGCCGACATCCGCTGCCCCAACCAGCAGCACTGCCCCGCCCAGCTGCGCGAACGTGTCTTCCACCTGGCCGGTCGCGGCGCGTTCGACATCGAAGCCCTCGGCTACGAAGCCGCCAACGCCCTGCTCACCTCGGGCGCGATCACCGACGAAGGCGACCTGTTCGCCCTCGACGCGCAGGATCTGCTCGGCGTGCCGCTGTTCACCAAACAGGACGGCACCCTGTCGGCCAACGGTGCCCGCCTGCTCGACAACCTGAACGCCGCCAAGGACACTCCGCTGTGGCGGGTGCTCGTCGCGCTGTCCATTCGCCACGTCGGTCCGACCGCGGCCCGCGCGTTGGCCGCCGAATTCGCCAGCCTCGAGCGCATCGAATCCGCGACAGAAAAAGAACTTTCGGCCACCGACGGCGTCGGCCCCACCATCGCCACGGCGGTGCTGGAATGGTTCACCGTCGATTGGCATCGCGCGATCGTGGACAAGTGGCGAGCGGCCGGGGTGCGGATGGAGGACGAGCGCGATCAATCCATCGAACGCAACCTCGACGGCCTGTCGATCGTCGTCACCGGCTCTCTACAGACCTTCACCCGCGACGGCGCGAAGGAAGCGATCCTCGTCCGCGGCGGCAAGGCGGCAGGCTCGGTCTCGAAGAAGACCGCGTTCGTCGTGATCGGCGAGGCGCCCGGTTCGAAAGCGGCCAAGGCGGAGGAACTCGGCGTCCGGATCCTGGACGAAGACGGTTTCCGGCTGCTGCTCGACGGCGGTCCCGACGCGGTCAGGATCGACCCGGTCGAGGATTCGGCCGTGCAGGACTAGCCGGTCGCGCCGCCGCGAACAGCTCAGTTCGGCGTCACGGTGACGGTGTTGCCGATCTGGGTCTTCATATCGAACGACGCGCACTGCCCGTTGCTGAGCTCCTGGGTACGCAGCGGCCGCTTCTTGATGTTGGTCTGGATCTCGACCGTCACGTCGGTGCTGGTCATCGAGCACACCTTCGACACCGGCGCCTCGGTGTAGGACACCGACCCCGCACCCTGACAAGAGTTGGTCGAGTTGCCCAAAAACACCCGTGCGGTTCCGGTCGGGCACGGATCGGCCATCGCACTCGGCGCACTGAGCAGCGCGGCCGGAACCAGCGCTCCCGCCGTCACCGCCGCGACGACGACTCCGCGAACTACTACTCGAACGGCCATCACACTGTCCCGCCTCTCCGCGAATTTTGGCCAGCCTACGGGACCGGGCCACCTCGTGGCGCGGCAAGCAGCGCACAGACACGGTGACTCGGCCGCGTCGGCGATACCCCGCGTCGCCTAGTCTTTCCAGGAATCTCGGAGAGGCGGACCCTTGCTGCGCAGTTTTCAGGTGACGAACCACGGATCGCTGGCCCAATCTCAGCAATTGCGGCTGACCAAAGGCGCGGGCGGCCCGTTGGCGGTGCCGGTGACTGCGGTGCACGGGGTAGCGGCGGCGGGGAAGACGAGCGTGATCGACGCGCTCGGGCAGATGCGGGATGCGGTGCTGAACTCGGTGAGCGGGTGGGACCCGTATGCGGGGCCGGTGCGCCGACCGCACCTCGGGTTCGCCGAGCGCCCAACAGAATTCGTCGCGGGGTTCGTTGCCGAAGGCGTGCCTTATACCTATGGGTTCCGGCTCGACAATGCCGATGTGGTCGCGGAGTGGTTGTATACCCATCCTCGGTCGCGCAAGCGGATCGTGTTCGAACGCATCGGTGACGAGGTGAAGATCGGGCCGATGTTCGAGGCGGCTCGCTACGGTGTGGCGGCGCTGGTGCCGTTGCTGCGGCCGAACGCCCTGCTGTTGAGTCTGGCGGGGCAGATGTACGCCGAGGCGCTGGTGCCCGCGTATCGATGGTTCGCGGCGAATCTGGCTGTGCAGCAGGGTGATGTCGACACCGATGCGCTCGCGCACGACCTCGGCAGCCACATCTCCCGTTCGCCCGACAACGCGGCGCGTCTGTTGATGCTGTTGCGCACAGCCGATCTCGGGATCGAGGATCTGCTCGTCGCCGAACACGATCCGATGTACGCGGACTACCTGCGGGATCTGGATGCCGAAATCGGTGCGCTGGCAGGTCATCTCGACCATCCCGAGCAGATTCTGGTCGACCGCGAACTGAGCACCCTTCGGGCGGCGCGGGACGCGCTGTACCGACGGATGGTCGACCGTCGCGGCGCGGGGCTGAGCCTGGTGCACGAGGGCATCGACGTCCCGTTCGAGCTGGCCGACGAATCCACCGCCACCCGTTCGCTGCTGCGCGTGCTGCCCGCCATGTTGGAAGCCCTCGACACCGGTCAGGTGCTCGCGGTCGACGATCTGGGCGTGGGCCTGCCGGTCGAGGAGACCGACCGGCTCGTCCAGTTGTTCCAGAACCCGGAGACCAATGCCCGTGGCGCACAACTGATCTACACCACCGCCGATCGCGCGCTGATCGACCGCGGCAACGGACGCTCCCAACGCACCCGCACCGCCGTGTGGCAGGTGCGTCGCGAGCAGGGGGTCAGCGAGCTCACGCCCCTGTAGCCGGGGGCCTAGCATGGGCGCATGCTCGAAGTGGTGATGGCGGCAGCGCTGGTGACGATGCTGGTGGTGACGATCGGTGCCGTCGTCGCCGGACGGACCGGCCGGGGTAGAGCCGGCCTCGAACACGGGTCGCTGTATGTGACCGGTGTCAGCCCGCTGCCCGCGATGATCGGCGAGCACTACGTGACGATCACCGGGACCCTCACCGGCCCGTCGATCACCGGCAAGGTCGTCTACCGCCGCTTCGCCTGGGACGCCGCCCACTGGCCCGCTCCCGGCGACCACCTCGCCATCGTCTACCCGCCCCACAACCCCGACGACTGGCACGCCGAGCACCCCGGCCTTCGCCCCTACCTCGGCTCCTGAGCGACCTCACCGGCCTCTCCCGGCATGGGTGAGCGGAACTCATAAACGTCCAGGTGGGATCATTTCGGAATGCACGGTACCGACGACCAGACCACCGGACTCCTGATCCGCCCCGCTCTCCCCGACGAGTACGAGGCGGTCGCCGCGCTGACCGTCGATGTGTACGTGGGTGACGGCTATGTCACCGAGCGCGACGACTACGTGCGCGAACTCGCTGACGTCGCGCGCCGGGCGACCGAGTCCGAGGTGCTCGTCGCCGTGCACGACGGCCTGGTCGTCGGCTCGCTCACTGTCGCGAAGCCCGGCTCGCGGTATGCGGAGATCGCCCAGCCCGGTGAACTCGAGTTCCGCATGCTCGCGGTGTCGAAGCAGGCGCGCGGACTCGGTGTCGGCACCGCTCTGGTTCGCGCCGTCATCGAGGAGGCGAAATCGAACGGCTTCGAAGCGGTCGCGCTCACCACCATGTTCTCGATGGTCGACGCCCACCGAATCTACGAGCGGCTCGGCTTCGTCGGTGTCCCCGAACGCGATTGGGCCACCCACGACGGCCTGCAGCTGTTCGTGATGCGGCTCGCGCTGCGCTGAGCGATCAGTTCAGCACGGTGGCGACGATGCCGGCGAGGTAGCCGAGCCGTGCCACTTCCGACGGGCGGAAGTCGGGTCCGCCGGGGCGGCCGAGCAGCAGCGACCTACCGGTGTTGCCCAGCGGAGCGGCGGCGAGTTTGGTGTCCATGTCGCGCCAGATCTCCGGCACCCAGTCGGCCTCGCCGTCGAGCCACATCGGCTTCTCGATGGGCATCCACGGGGCCGAACCCGCTTGTGTCTCAGGGGCGCTCGGGCTGCCGACGATGCGGTAGGCGCCCGCGGGGCCCAAGCCGATGATCGTGGACCAACCGACGCGCAGCACGCGGGGGCAGCCGTCGACGAGAACCTGGAGGCGATCGTCACGGGCGCTGGCGACCTGGTCTATCAGTTCTAGTTCGCGGTGGGTGTCGAGGACGCCGGAGTACGGGCGAATGGAGTCGACGCTCACATCGCGCACCGATTCCGCGGCGGTGATGAGGGTGTCGGGCAGTGCTCCGGTGGGGACTTCGACGACGAGATCGTCGATCGCGAAGCCGGCGCCGCGTTCCACGACATCGAGCGAGAGAATGTCCGCGCCGACCCTGCCGAGGGCGAGTGCGAGGGAGCCGAGGCTTCCCGGTCGATCCGGAAGTTGCACGCGGAGCAGGTATGACACGTGCGTTCCTTTCCATAACGGCCGGGGTTGTTCGAGACGAATACCCGGTGAAGCAATACTTACACCCCTGAACGCGGGTTCTCGACCCGAAGTATGACCCCATCGGCGCGACATGCGCGAACTTTCGTGCGAGGCGGGTGCGTCCGACGTGCGGGGACGGGCGCGTAAAAACCTCTAGGACCCGCCAATTAGGCTGTACCGAATACTGCCCACCGAAGCCGAAAGGGGTCCCGCGGTGCCCGCAATCTCCCGCGACGAGGTCGCTCACCTCGCCCGGCTGTCCCGGCTGGCGTTGACCGACGCCGAACTCGACCAGTTCGCCGGTCAGCTGGATTCGATCCTCAGCCACGTGCAGACCATCACCGAGGTCGCCGCCGATGTCCCCGCCACCGCGTCGCCGAACCCGACGACCAATGTGACCAGGTCCGATGTGGTCGTCACCGGCCTCACTCCCGAGCAGGCGCTGGACCAGGCGCCCGCGGTGGAAGAACAGCGTTTCCTGGTCCCGCAGATCCTGGGAGAGGGCGAATGACCGAGTTGACCCAGCTGTCGGCTGCGGAGCTGGCCAGCAAGATCCACGGCGGCGAGGTGTCCTCCACCGAGGTCACCCAGGCGCATCTGGATCGCATCGGCAAGGTCGACGGTGAGCTCAACGCCTTCCTGCACGTCGCGGGTGAGGAGGCACTGGCCGCGGCCGCCGTGGTCGATGCCGCGCTCGCCGCGGGCGATAGCCCTGCCTCGTCGCTGGCGGGAGTTCCGTTGGCGCTCAAGGACGTTTTCACCACCACCGACATGCCGACCACCTGCGCCTCGAAGATCCTCGAGGGCTGGATGTCGCCGTACGACGCGACGGTCACCTCCCGGCTGCGCGCCGCGGGCATCCCGATTCTCGGCAAGACCAACATGGACGAGTTCGCGATGGGCTCGTCCACCGAGAACTCCGCCTACGGCCCAACCCGCAACCCATGGGACACCACCCGCATCCCCGGCGGTTCCGGCGGCGGTTCGGCGGCGGCACTGGCCTCGTTCCAGGCGCCGCTGGCCATCGGCACCGATACCGGTGGCTCGATTCGTCAGCCCGCCGCGGTCACCGCGACGGTCGGCGTGAAGCCCACCTACGGCACCGTCTCCCGGTACGGCCTCGTCGCCTGCGCGTCGTCGCTGGATCAGGGTGGCCCGTGTGGTCGCACCGTGCTCGACACCGCGCTGCTGCACGAGGTGATCGCCGGGTACGACCCGCGTGACTCCACCTCGCGCAACGTCGCGGTGGCGCCCGTCGTCGAGGCCGCCAAACAGGGTGCCAACGGCGACCTGACCGGTGTGCGCATCGGTGTGGTGCGCGAACTGCACTCCGACAGTTACCAATCCGGCGTGCTCGCCTCCTTCGACGCCGCGGTCGCGGTGCTGAAGGAACTGGGCGCCGAGGTGATCGAGGTGTCGTGCCCGAGCTTCGAGTACGCGTTGTCCTCGTACTACCTGGTGATGCCCTCGGAGGTGTCGTCGAACCTGGCGCGCTTCGATGCCATGCGCTACGGCCTGCGCGTCGGTGACGACGGCAGCCACAGCGCCGACCAGGTGATGTCGCTGACCCGCGAGGCCGGTTTCGGCCCGGAGGTCAAGCGCCGCATCATGATCGGCACCTACGCGCTGTCGGCGGGCTACTACGACGCCTACTACGGCCAGGCCCTCAAGGTCCGCACGATGATCGCGCGCGACTTCGACGCCGCCTACGAGCAGGTCGACGTGCTCGTCTCGCCGACCAGCCCGTTCACGCCGTGGAAGCTGGGCGAGAAGGTCGACGACCCGCTGGCCATGTACCTGTCGGACCTGTGCACCCTGCCGACCAACCTGGCGGGCCACCCCGGCATGTCGGTGCCGTCAGGTCTGTCGGCCGACGACAACCTGCCGGTGGGTCTGCAGATCATGGCGCCCGCGCTGGCCGATGACCGCCTGTACCGGGTGGGCGCGGCCTACGAGGTGGCGCGCGGCGCGCTGCCGACCCCGAGCGCTGTCTGAGAGAAGTCGCACGAGCGGGGCGCGTCGATTCGAAAGAATCGGCGCGCCCCGCTTCTGGTTGTGGGTCCTTCGGCAGTGGGCGCTTACGCCACCGCGCGCTTGCCGACGCCCGCCGTCATCGCGGTGAAACCGGCCCGCAAATCCTTGCCGAGCGCCAACGTGACGACGGGGCTCAACCAGCCCGCGAGGGTGAATCGGGACTCGTAGCGGCACCGGTCGGGGCCGAGCGGCACCACGGTGTGCGAGCGCAGGCTGTGCAGTGCGCCCAGCGGCACCGGCTTCATCGTGTAGCTGAACTCGACGCCCGGGGTGTGGGTGCGAATCCATTCCCGCTGTGGACGGCGGTTGTTGCCCAGCTTCACCTGCATGTCGATGGTCGAGCCCGGTTCCAGCGTGCTCGACGCCTCGTAGCAGAAGGTGTTCCACTCGCCGTAGCGCTCGAAATCTGTGAGCACCTCCCACACCTTCGCGGCGGGGGCGTCGATCTCGATCGTTTCGTCGATGACTAGAGACATGCGTGAAAACTAGGACATGTTCTAATTTTCGGCAACTGGATCAAGCGAACCGGCGGCGCAGTTTGCGCATCCCGTCGATGATCACGGCCGAGGCCGCCGTCACCGCGAACAAACCGAGGACCGTGCGGGCGAGCGGCCAGAGGTTGGGCCGGTCGGCGGGGTCGGACTGGGCGAAGACGTTCTCCACCACCGGTGCGCCGTACTCCTGGCGTCGTGAGTTCACGTCCACGGCGGTGAACGCGATATCGGCCATCACGCCGCAGCGGGCCCGGGAGAACTCGTCGTCGCGCTGCTGACAGGAGGCGTGGATGCGCCGGTTCAGCGCCGCGTCCACCGAGCGGCGCGCCCATCCACCGAGGGGTTCGTCGATCCGCTCGGCGTAGCGCAGCACGTCGTAGCCCAGGTCGTGGGCCTTGCACGCCGACTCGAACTCGGCGGGCAGCGTCACCGGCGAGGAGCAGCCGCCGTTCGGGTTCACCAGCAGACCGTCCTGCGGCGCGGGGTCGTAGCCGAACTTGTAGCCGAAATCGCGGGGGATGAGCGAGGTGGCGTCGGGGCTGTCGTCGACGAGAGCGCGCACCGCGGCGGCGGCCGCGACGTTCTCGGTACCGCCAGGGGTGGTGCCCATGGCGCCGGGTGCCGACATGACCACGGCGGCGGCCATGGCCAGCCCGGCCGTGCACAGCGCGACACCGCTGCGACGACGGTGCTGCGCGGGAGCGGGGGACGGCGCGGAGGCGGCGGAATCTGCGGTACGGGCCCGAGCAGCGGCGGGTACCGGGCGAAGCGGGGTGTTCATGGCCTCCGACAGTAAGGAGCGGGTCTCGCGGCGGGTATCCCGCTGCGGACCGGTTTATCGGGGCGCGCGGGTGGCATGCCCGGCGCCGGGGTCACACCAGGGTAGGGGGTCGTATTCGGTTCGTGGGTATGAGGTCCGGTGACCGGACGGTTCGTAGGCTGACTGTCATGTCCGCACCACTGCGCCCCGCCGCGCGAGGAATACCCGCGCGCACCTGGTTCGACTTCGCAACGGTGCTGGTCGCGCTGATTTTGTACAGCATCGCCTGGCCGACGTTGTTCGTGACCCACGAGGTCTCGCCGGTCGTGGCGCCACTGCTGTCGGCACTGGCGGCCTTGCCGATCCTGTTCGTGCGGGTCAACCCGGCGATGGGCTGGGCGATCTCCGCGGGGGCCGCGCTGCTGTTCTCGATCGGCCTGCAGCCGAGCGCGGACAACGACCTGCCCTTCCAGGTCGTGCACGTCATCGTGCTGTTCGTCCTGCTGTTCGCGGTGGCGTTGCGAGCCTCGGTGCCGATCGTGGTCGTCGCGTGGGCGGCCACCTCGATGCTGTTCGCCACGACCATGCCCGGGTCGCAGAGCGGTCCGCTCTGGGGCTGGGCGATGGGGTTCGGCGCGCTGGCGCTGTTCGGCTATCTCGTGCGGATCCTGCTGGCCTCGCGGCGCAAGCTGGAGCGGCAGGAAGAGGTCACCGAACTCGAGCGCGCGCGTCGGGCGATCCTCGAGGAGAAGGCGCGCATCGCCCGCGACCTGCACGATGTGGTCGCCCACCACATGTCCATGGTGGTGGTGCAGGCGCAGACAGCGCCGTACCGGATCACCGATCTCGACCAGGCCTCGCGGGCCGAATTCGAATCCATCGGTGCGACCGCTCGCACCGCGCTCAACGAGATCCGCGGCCTGCTCGGGGTGTTGCGCAGTGATGGCCAGTTGCCCGAACACGCGCCGCAGCCGCGTGCCGCCGATGTGCTCGCCCTGTGCGCGTCGGCGCTGCGCGCGGGTCTGCCGGTCGACTGGACGGTGACCGGGGATCTGGATTCGGTGCCGGAGACGACCGGGCTGGTCGTCTATCGCGTGGTGCAGGAGTCGATGGCCAACTGCGCGCGGCACGCACCGGGCGCGGCGGTGCAGGTCGCCGTGGCGGTCGAGCCCGGCGTGGTGAGCGTGACCGTGCACAACGCCGCCACCGCCACGGTGCCGCAGCCAGGCGCGGGCGGCGGTCACGGCATCGACGGCATGCGCACCCGCGTCGTCGCGGTCGGCGGTGAACTCCACGCGGCGCCCACCCTCACCGGCGGATTCGAGGTCTCCGTGAAACTGCCCACCCACTGAGGCGTACCTCCGCGTTCGCTCCGGCCGTGCGCGAAAGACCGAGGAACGCTTCGCGTCTGCGCCCTCTAAGGTGGTTGGGTGGCTATTACCGTTTTGATCGCCGACGACCAGGCGATGGTTCGCCAGGGTTTCGGTGCCCTGCTGGGCGCGCAGACCGATATCAGCGTCGTCGGCGACGCACCCGACGGCAAAGTGGCGGTGGCCGAGGCCAAGCGGCTGCGTCCCGATGTGGTGCTGATGGATGTGCGGATGCCGCAGATGAACGGTCTCGACGCCGCCCGTGCGATCCTGACCGCGAATTTCGATCCGCCGGTGCGGGTGCTCATGCTCACCACCTTCGATATCGACGACTACGTCTACGAGGCGCTGAGTATCGGCGCGAGCGGATTCCTGCTCAAGGACGCGCCCGCCGAGGAATTGGTGCGCGCGGTGCGGGTGGTCGCCGACGGTGAGGCGCTGCTCGCGCCCACCATCACCCGCAGGCTCATCGCCGACGTCACCCGCAGGCGCAATTCGGTACGCGCCGCCCCGGCGCCCGCGCTCGGCACGCTGACCCCGCGCGAACGCGAGGTGCTCGAACTGGTGGCGAAGGGGTTGTCGAACACCGAGATCGCCGCGGCGCTGTTCGTGGCCGAGCAGACCGTGAAAACCCATGTGTCCAAAGTGTTCTCGAAGCTCGGGTTGCGCGACCGCGCCCAGGCGGTGGTCCTGGCCTATGAATCCGGCCTGGTCGTTCCCGGCTGAGCCGGCGCGCTCAGCGCGGGCAGACCCCGCCGCGCAGTTCCGGCAGGTGCCGGGCCAGCAGCAGCGCCATCCGGTCGAGCAGTGCGGTGGTGTCGTCGAACGATCCCGAATCGGCCTGCGCCGCAAGGGCTACCGCGAGCTGCCCGCTGCCGACGGGCACCAGTCCGAACTGGCGCACGGTGTAGATTCCGGTGATGTCGTCGGGGCCCCAGCCGCCTTTGAACTCGGTGTTGTCCAGCAGACCGAGACCCCAGCCCTGTTCTTCGGTGATCTCACCCATCAGCGAGGTGACGACCTCGGCCTGCGGCAGGCACGGCAGCCGCGACGCGAACCGCACCTGGTTGGCCAGCGACCACTCGGTGCCACCGAAGGCGGTGCCGTCGAGTTCGGTGCGGGTGCCCGTCTTTCCGGTGGCCGCGTCGCCCGCCTCGTCGAGGATCTGCTGCACGGCGTCGGCGGCCTCTGGTGCGTCACCGAGGGATTCCCACAGACCTTCGGCGGCGTCGTTGTCCGACACCGTGATCGCGGCCTGCGCCATCTCGAAGATCGACTGGTCCTGATCGTGGCGCAACGCGGCGACCGCGAGCGGGATCTTCATCGTGGACCAGGCGATGCCGGTGGTCCAGTCGCCGTAGATCGTCATCCGGCCGCCACCGACCGGCATCAAGGCCATGCCCACCTGTCCGGGGAGCTTCGATTGCAGCTGGGTGAACTCCGCGGCCAGCGAATCGGGCAGCACGATGGACAGTCCCGGATGCCAGGCGTCTTCGCTGTTGACGGTAACCGTGGGCGCGCTCACCGCCTTCGGGGTGCCGGGCGTGGCACACGAGGTGGCCAGTGCGGCCGTTGCCAGCACCCCACAGAGCAGCAGCCTGCGACAGGCAGCCGCCGTTCCGGTCGACTTCACCACCGAATCCTCCCCACCACCCCGTGCGCGTGTGCTTCGGCGGTGCAAACTTCTCGTCGAGCGCGCCCGGACGCTACCGGACGACTGTTAGCAAGTTTCACCGATTTTCGGCGAGAATTCGAATGAGCGTGGTCACACGGTCGGAAGGGGGTCACTGTGCACGACATCGGTGAGGTGTTCGCCGGGTTCACCATCGAGGCGATGTTGGGCCAGGGCGGCATGGGCACGGTGTATCTGGCCCGGCATCCGCGCCTGGATCGGCTGACCGCGCTCAAGCTGCTCAACCGGGATCTGTTCGCCGACGAGCGAGTTCGCGCGCGGTTCGAACGGGAGGCCGATCTCGCCGCCCAGCTCGACCATCCCGGCATCGTCACCGTCTACGACCGGGGGACCGAGGGCGAACAACTCTGGATCAGCATGCAGTACGTCGACGGGATCGACGCCGCGACCGTCGACCCGATGGCGTTGCCGCCCGAACGGGCCGTGCAGATCATCGAGGGGGTCGCCGACGCGCTGGATTACGCGCACAGCAGGGGAGTGCTGCACCGCGATGTGAAGCCCGCCAACATCTTGCTGGCCCGTTCCACCAGTGGCCAGGGCGAACGCGTCTTCCTCACCGATTTCGGCATCGCCCGCCTGCGCGCCGATTCCACCCACCTCACCCAGCAGGGAATGTTCACCGCGACACTGGCTTACGCGTCGCCGGAACAGATGACCGGCGCCGAACTCGACCACCGCTCCGACCAGTACTCGCTCGCGTGTTCGCTGTACTGGTTGTTCACCGGGCTGGCGCCCTTCGACTCCGCCGACCCGAACGAGATCATCCGCGGAACCCTCTACGCCGCGCCGCCGCCCCTCGCGCTGCGCCGTGCGGGTCTACCACCGATCATGGACGCTGTTCTCGCCGCCGCGATGGCGAAACATCCTGCGGCACGGTTCGATTCCTGCGTGTCGTTCGCCAAGGCGGCCCGCCAAGCGCTGACTTCCACGACTCCGCCGGTCCTGCCGCGCCCACCCGTCAACCCGGCGCCCGGCTACTATCCGCCCGCTCCACAGCAAGGACCTGTCGCGCCCTTCGCGCAACCCGGTATGGCGCAGCCCGGTATGGCGCAGCCCAGCTACCAAGCCCCGCCGATTCCGCCTGCGCCACAACCTCATTGGCAACCGCCCTCCCGGCCGTTCGGGGCCGTCCCGCCGGTCGCCCAGCGACCGGCTGCGCCCAGCCCTGCGGTGCCGCCTGGGGAGGTGCCTCCGGTGGTCCAGCGTGCGGAAGCGGGTCCCATTGCTGCACAGCCGAATAGGGGGCAATCTGCGCCCGGTGCGCCGGGCGCGACGCCTATGTCCGCTGCTTCGCCATCGGCCGCGACATCAGCTACGCCGCCATCGGTTGGCGTACAGCCTGCTCCGATTACCGCCGAAGCGACTCCGACGACGGGGGAAGATTCCGGAACACCTTCCAGCCCACTGTCTCTCGACAAGCGGCCTGCGATAGTGGCTCGATCGGCTAGCGGGCAGACGCCCGCCGACGAGGATTCAGACGAGGTATCGGCGACTGCGGCAACCGATGTGGTGTCGATGCGCGACGCGGGCGAGTTGGACGCGGCGAACGCGGAGGCCATGACCGAGGTGACGTCGATCGCTGGGACATCGAACGCGGCCCCCGCGGGGCTCGTGGCGCCCGACGCAGCGGCAGGCCAGTCCAGCCAGGCAAAACAGCCGGGCAGTGCATCGCAGAGCGACGCGGGTCAGCCGGGAGGCGCCGCCCGGTCGGGTGGCGCGGGTCGGTCGGGTAGTGGCGCACAGCCAGGTGATGTGGGGCAGTCGGGTAGTGGCACCCAACTGGGCGGAGTGGGGCAGCCAGGTGGTGTGGGGCAGCAGGGCGGTGCCGCTCAGTCGGGCAGTGCGGGAAAGCCGGGTGAGGTAGGTCGGCCTGGCGCAGCGGGGCAACCCGGTGGGGTCGTGCCGGGTGGTGCGGGTCCGCAGCCAGCCGTGGCGCGACCAGGACAGCGAGCGCCTTGGATGGTGCCGCATCGGGGGCATTGGCCGGTGCCGCGGCGGGTATCGGGGATGCAACGGTTCGGGTGGGTGTTGCTGGTGGCGCTGGTTCTGGTGCTGGTGGCGTTGGTCGTCGCTCTGGTGGTTGTTGTGGTGTCGCCGGGAGGCGACGGCGATCTCGATGCGGAGGGCGGCGCGACCGGGCCGTCGAATTCGGTGGCGGAGGTCGCGGATTCGTTCGCGGAGAGCCGGCGGGTTTTTCCGACCCTGGTTCCGCAGGGGGAGATGAGTGGCGGAATGGGGTATCGAGGGGCGCGGTGTGTGGGGGTGCGTGACGTCAGTGAGTTGGCGTGGAAAGAGCCCGCGCTGCAATGGACTCCGATTGCCACCGGGTGGCAGTGCGAGCGGGCGGACGATCAGGCGGGTTCGGTGAGTTACCTGGTGCTGGAGTACGCGAACACGAGCCAGGCGCGGTCGGTGTTGGAGGCGCTGCCCGCGACGGTTCGCTACGCGGGGGACAAGGACGGCGTGCCGTTCTCGTTGCAGCGGTGGGTGATTCAGGATCCGGCGAGTACCCGCACACAGACCGCGCATCAGGCGCTGAGTTTCCTCGACGACTCGGTCCGGGCGAATTACCTTGTCGTGGTGAGTCGCCGGGGCAGCAGCGGCACCGGCGGAGCCCCACGCCCCTCCGCACAGGACGAGGTCGTCGCGTGGTGGGACGAAGTGCCCCTCTGATCGACAACGCCTGACCACGTTGCACTGACCACACCGGTCGCTGCGGCGTAGGGCAGACATGCCTGACGCCGCAGCGACCTACTTCAGTCGACGGCCAGGGCGGCCACGATCGGCATCCTGGCCGCGCGCAAGGCAGGCGGGATCGATCCCAGCAGCGCCAGGCACAGTGCGACCGCACCGTAGACCGCGATCAGCGGGCTCGGGCGGTAGACGATGTCGATGGTCATCGCGTGACCGATCGCCACGGTGGCCAGATACTGCACCGCGATGCCCACGACGAGACCGATTGCCGCGCCGATGAATCCGATGCCCGCGGCTTCGGCCAGCACCGAGCGCAGCAGGAACTTGCGGTTGGTGCCCATCGCCCGCAGCACCCCCAACTCTCTGCGTCGCTCCAGAACCGACAGCATCAGGGTGTTCAGCAGCGCCACCGTGGCCACCAGCACGACGATCCACAGGATCATGTTGCTCATCGCCGCACCCTGCTGGACGCTCGACGAGATCGCGTCGACCATGGCGGCGCCGGTGTCGACATGGAGTTCCTGGGGGACCATCGCGCGGACCGCGGCTTGCACCGTGTCGGGGTCGGCGCCGGGCGCGTAGTGGATCGACAGGATCGTCTCACCGGGCCGCTGATACCACTCCTGCATCTGGTCGAGGTTCATCATCACCACGCCGGAGACCGCGGTGAAGTACGGAATCACCTGCAGCACAGCAGTTTTACGCTCACCGGAAGGGGTGGGCATGGTGATCTCGTCGCCGACGGACAGCGAGAGCGAACGTGCGACGTCGCGGGTGATCACCACGCCTTCGCGCCGCTCCATCCGATCGATCACCGCCCGGTCCACCGCGCCGAGGCGAGTGTCGGACGTGCTGGGCGGATAACCCTGCAGCATCACCCGACCGCTGCCGATGGTCGCGAAGGCCATCTGGCCGGGGCTCACCCGTTCGACACCGGGCACGGCCGCCAACCGGTCGGCCAGACCGTCGGGCAGCACGGGGCCGGTCGGGAACTGTTCGACGGGGCTCGGACTCACGTACAGGTCGGTGTCGCCGAGGCTTTCGAACGAATCGGTCGCCGCCTTCACCATGTTGCCCGCGGCTCCACCGAGGGCGACCACCGCCGCGACGCCGATCATCACCGTCATCGCGGTCGCCCACACGCGGCGGGGCGCGCGTTCCAGCGTCGTCGCCCCGAGCGCGCCCGGCGCACCGAACCAGCGGGCGATCGCCGCGGACCCGCGCACGATCGGCCCTGTCGCGGCGAAACACAGAAACACTGTCGCGGTGAACGACATGGTGATCGCGGCCAGCGAGAGCCGCCCGAGATCGAGGAAAGCGACGACAATCGCCGCGGCGCCGAGGAGTAGCCCGGCGGCCAGCCCCGCCCAGCGCAGCGTCGAACTGGTGGCGGCGGCATCGCTGGCCTCGACCGGGGCCAGCGCCTCGACCGGGGCCACCTTGTACACCTGCCTGGCCGCGATCGACGCCGCCAGCACCGTCGCCACCACACAGGCGGCGATCGCCACGGGTATCGCGTAATTCGGCACCTGGAACTCGGTCCGCGCCTCGACCGATTGCACGATCGCGGCGGGCAGCCTGCCGATCGCGAACCGGCCCATCAGCGCACCGATCCCGGCACCGATCGCCCCACCGATCAGCCCGAGCATCGCCGCTTCGACGAGCAGATCGCGCACCATCGGCGCACGCTTGCCACCGATCGCGCGCAACAGCGACAGCGTCGGCCTGCGTTGCGCCACCGCCATACTCATCGCGTTGTAGATCAGGAAGGCCGACACGATCAGCGCCGCCGCCGACGACATCAGCGTGGAATACCGCATGATCTGGATCGCGCCACCGGCCTGCGCGGTGCGCAGACTCGGCTCGGCCACCACGGCACGCCCGTCCACCGCTTCGGTGAGCGCGGTGCGCAGGGCCCCCACATCGGTGCCGGGCTGCACGACGATCTGCACCGAATCGAGCTTGCCGACCCGGTCGGTGAGAATCTGGATCAGCGGCAGCGGCCCGGCCACCACGTGGCCGCCGTTGAGCCGGTCGGTCGCCTCGGAGTCCAGGACGGCGGCCACCTTGGCCGTGCCTGCTCCGATCCGCACCGGGTCACCCTCGCGCAGGCCCATAGCCGCGCCGACCAGCACGCCGCGCTCGGTACTGAGCAGCTTGGTGGTGTACTGCGACATCGGCCCGGCCAGATCGCTGCCGAGCGCCCCGATCGTCTGATCGGCCCCGATCAGCAGTGCCCGATCTGGGCCCGCGCCCAGCGTCCCGCGCAGCATCGGCACCGCCGTCGCCACCCCGGGCGTCGCCCCGATCCGGGGGAGCAGTGACTGGTCGAATCCCGCGTCGGTGATGCCGGTGACCTCGAGCTCGGCGGTGCCTGCCAGGCCCTTGGTGAGTTTGTCGACCGATCCGGTGACCGAGCCGGAAATACTCAGCACCGCCACGATCAACGCCGCCGATACCCCCATCACCGCCCCGGACAGGAGAGTGCGCCCGGGATGGCGGAGCAGTTCACCGAAGTTGAACAGCCGCAGCCGATCCCATGCCGCGCCGATCACGCGTCGACCCGCGCGGAGGACAGTTCGTCGGCGCCGATCCGGCCGTCGCGCAACGTGATCACCCGGTCGCAGTAGTCGATCGAACTCATGTCATGGGTCACCATCACGACCGAATTACCTTGCGCCGTAATGTCGCCGAGCAGGGCGAGGATCGCGGCGCCGGTCTTGGAGTCGAGGTTGCCGGTCGGCTCGTCGGCCAGGATCAGCGGCGGATCCATGATCAACGCCCGCGCCACCGCCACCCGCTGCATTTGCCCACCGGACAGTTCCCCGGGCCGATGCTGAGCCCGATCGCCGAGGCCGACGAGGTCGAGGAGTTCGAGTGCGCGCGGCTTCGCCCTGCGTAATCCGGTGCCGTCCAACAATTTCGGGACGGCCACGTTCTCCCATGCCGACAGGGTCGGCAGCAGGTTGAAGAACTGGAAGACGAAGCCGACCTGCTCGAGCCGGAACGCGGCCTGCTCGTCCTCATCGAGATCGCCGATCTCGGTGCCGCGGAAGCGGATCGAGCCCTCGTCGGGGCGGTCGAGCGCGCCGAGCAGGTGCAGCAGGGTGCTCTTGCCGGAACCCGAAGGGCCGATGATCGAGGTGAACTGGCCTGCTTCGATGCGCATGCTCACCTCGTCGAGCGCGCGTACCTCCTGATCGCCGACCCGGTACTGCTTGACCACCCGGGTCAACTCCAGCATCGGCTGCTGTGGCGATTCGATGTCGGGCATATCTTGTCCCCCAGGGAGTTTCGGATTTCAGCGTACGAGAGCGCGGTCGCGGGTAGTCTGCCCGATCGCCGTGCGTGCGTCGAGAAGTGCACGCAGCGCCGGTTGTTCGGCGGCCAGCTCGAGATAGGCCTCCATCGGGGTGCGGCCGTCGATCTCGGCCAGTTCGAGCTTGACGCGCAGATGGTTGTCCCAGCGGTTGGCCAGGGCTTGCAGCAGACCGTCGATGCCGCCGAAGAGTGTGTCGAGCTCCGCGATGCCGGCGAACAGCGCGGGGTCGTTCGGGTCGATCGTGGCCCTGGCGAGCACGGTGTGCACGATCTCGGTGCGGTGGTGCAGATCGGTCCAGGTCATGGGCTTCACCTTCCGTGAGCGGGTGAACCGAACGCTACGGGCGGTGCGAGGTCGAATCGTCGTGCCGGGGACCCGACTTCTTCTCCTACTGCGGTAGGACATCGGTACCGTTCGCGGGACGATGCTACGCCCGGTAGGCGGCGACTAGCCTTACATCATGGATGTGAGCCACGCCATCCCCGCGAAGGCGCCGGGCCGTGCGAGCCTGCGGCAGCGGTTCGTGGCCAAGGCCGAGGCGTCACGTGCGTTCACCACGGCCCGCGAACGCATCGAATCGTTGCCCTACGACTATCCGCCCGCGGTGATCCTCGGCGCCGACCTCGCGCTGCTGGTGGTCACCGGCGCGGCGGTGATCCAGCGACATTCCTACTTCCCCAGCCCGCTGCCGTTGCTGGCGATGGCCGCCGCGTTCCTGCCGATCCCCCTGTTCGCGATCTTCGGCGTGAACCCGCACCCCTTCCTGTTGAAGTCGAGCGCGCTGCTGTCGTGCGGCTTGTTCCTCTTGCAACCGGTCAACGCCGACTTCGCGCCGTTCGTGTTGGTGATCGTCGCCGGAGAGGTGGCCGCGGTCGCCTCCCGCGGAATGACGGTGGGGTTCACCCTGCTCGCGATCCTCGAACTGGTCGCCTTCGACCTCGCCGGGCATGTGCACTGGGGTGAGCCGGGGCAGCGGCTGCAAGGGCTACCGATGTACGTCATCGGCATTCTGCTCGGCATGTTCGTCGGGGTGCTGCTGCAGTATCAGCGGAGGTTTCTGTACCAGGAACGGGAGAATCAAACCATTCGCTCCGGCCAGGCCGCCGACGAGGAACGGCGCCGGATCGCTCGCGAAGTCCACGATGTGATCGCCCATTCGCTCTCGATCACCCTGCTGCACCTGACCGCCGCCCGGCGCGCACTGCAGACCGACGACGACCCCACCGAGGCGGTGGAAGCGCTCGTCGAGGCCGAACGCCTCGGTCGCCAGGCGATGGCCGACATCCGGCGCACCGTCGGCATGCTCGACGCGGGCCCGGCGCAGATGGCCCCCGAGCCGGGCGCCGCCGATATCGACGAGCTCGTCGGCGACTTCCGCCGCGCCGGGCTCACCGTCGACTACGCGCGCACCGGCGAGCTGGACACCGTCACCGGCGCCATCGGCCACGCGCTCTACCGGATCGGCCAGGAATCGCTGGCCAACGTCACCAAACACGCGCCCGGCACCGCCGCCACGGTCCGCCTCGATGTCACCGCCGACGCGGCGGTGCTGGTCGTGTCGAATCCGCTTCCGCTCGGGCCCGCGCCACGCCGCGACACCGGGATGGGACTGCGCGGCATGCGCAAACGCACCGAACTGCTCGGTGGGAAGATCACCGCGGGAAACGGCGGCGACGCCTGGACGGTGCGGGTCGGCTTCCCGCTGCGATCGGGCACGTGCGCCGCCCTCTCGACCATGCTGCCGGGCAAGCTCTGGAACAAACCGCAGGAGGACACGTGACGACCGCTTCGCCGATCGAGCAGTTGGTGACAGTGCTCGTGGTCGACGATCAGGAACTCGTGCGCGGTGGATTGCGCCGCATCCTGCGCCGCCGCGACGGTTTCACCATCAACGAGTGCGCCGACGGCGACGAGGTCGCTGCCGCCGTCGCCACCCAGCGACCCGATGTGGTGCTGATGGATCTGCGCATGAAGCGGGTCGGCGGCATAGATGCGACCCGGTTGCTGCGTGCCCGCCCCGATGCTCCGCCGGTCCTCGTGCTCACCACCTTCGACGACGATCAGCTGCTCTCGGGCGCGTTGCGCGCGGGCGCCGCGGGATTCCTGCTCAAGGACTCGCCCGCGGAGGATCTGATCCGCGCGGTCCGCACCGTGGCAGGCGGGGGCGCGTGGCTCGATCCCTCGGTGACCGGACGGGTGCTCACGGCCTACCGAACAGTGAAACCGGTCGGTACCCGAACCGACCGTCGGCTCGGCGAACTCACCGCCCGCGAGTACGAAGTGCTCGAATTGATCGCCTCGGGCCGGGTCAACAGCGAGATCGCCGCCGAACTCGGGATCTCGGAAGTCACAGTGAAAAGCCACGTCGGACACATATTCGGCAAGTTGGACCTACGCGACCGGGCCGCCGCGATCGTGTTCGCGTTTGACCACGGCGTAGTGACACCGGGAGAATCTTCCTACTGAGAAGCAGGCCCGGCGGACCTGCCAGAAGTGGGAGGCGGACGCTGGTGCAAGCACCTGGGTCACGGGCGGGGACCAGATTCGGCCCGTACGAGTTGCGGTCGATGCTGGGCAAGGGCGGAATGGGCGAGGTCTACGAGGCCTACGACACCGGCAAAGATCGAGTGGTCGCTCTGAAGTTGCTGGCGCAGGAGCTCGCGCAGGACCCGGCCTACCAGCTCCGATTCCGCCGCGAATCCCAAGCCGCGGCCAAGCTGGCCGAACCGCATGTCATCCCGATCCACGACTGGGGTGTGATCGACGGGGTCCTCTTCATCGACATGCGCTTGGTGCCCGGCAACGACCTGCGGACCGTGCTGCGCGGGGGCGGGCCGATGAGCCCGGACCGCGCGGTCGCTGTCGTCGAGCAGATCGCCGCGGCGCTGGACGCCGCCCACGCGGGCGGCCTGGTGCATCGCGATGTGAAGCCCGCCAACATTTTGGTCACGCCCGCCGATTTCGCCTACCTCGCCGACTTCGGCATCGCGCACACCGAGGGTGACAGCGCGGTGACCCAGGCCGGGATGGCGGTCGGCTCCTATATCTACATGGCGCCGGAACGCTTCGACGTCGGCCCGGTCTCGCATCGCGCCGACGTGTACTCGCTGGCCTGCGTTCTGCACGAATGCCTCACCGGCGCTTCGCCTTTCCCCGCCGCGAGCATGAGCGTGCTGGTTCGCGCGCACCTGTCCGAGGCGCCGCCGCGTCCGAGTGAGTTGCTCCACGGGATACCCGTCGCACTCGACGACGTCATCGCGACCGGCATGGCCAAGGACCCCGCGGATCGGTATGCATCGGCCGGTGAGCTGGCTGTCGCCGCTCGCCGAGCGCTGGCCTCGGCCGTACGCGACGGTGCCGCTCCCGCTCCCGCTCCCGCGCCAGCCCCGTCGGGTGCTTTCGCGTCTTACGCCGGGGCACGCCGAGTCCCCGGTGGGCATGATGTGACTCCGGGTTCTGCGCAAGGGCCCACGCTCCGCGGTCCCGCTGGTGCTCCGGACCGAGCGCCCGCTGGTTATCCGCCCGGTGGTCCAGGCTCCGCGCCCGGGGCCGGACGCGGGTTCGCCGCCGCAGCCGGGTTCGCCGCTGGTGCGGGACGTGGTGCTGCCGGGTCGCCGCCCGGTGTCCCCCCCGGCGCCGAGCGTGGCGTCCCCTCCGCGACCGGTCCGGCGCGTGCTGTGCCCATCGGTTCGGCGAGTGGTGCCCGGAAGGCAACGCCCGACTCGGACGAGCCGGAAAACGTCGATCAGGTGCCGACGCCGACGGGGGAGTTCCGTGTGATCGGCGCGGTAACCGCGACCGGTGGCGTGGAGACCTCGCGCAGCCAGTCGGCCGCGACCGGCGCTCAGCCGACCTTGATCATCCGCCCACCCGCCGAGACACGTCCCGGCGCAACCGACACCACCGGTTTCCGTCGCATTCCCGCCGAGGGCACGGGCGAGATCTCGATTCCCGCGGTGATCCAGCCGACGGGCCCCGCCGAAATCCGGCCCGCCGACACCCACTTCACCCCCCTCCCGTCGGCCGATGAGCCGGAAGCTCCCGCGCCGCCACCGGCCTACACTCCCGATCAGGGCCTCCCGCGGATGCGCCCGTTCCCGGACGCGCACCTCTACGACGGCGCGCAGCCGGGCGAAACGTCGGCTCCCCTCGTGCAACCGCCGCGTCCCACGTCAGCGACCCCCTACCCGGCGCCCACCGGCCCGCACCGGCTTCCGCCTCAGCATGTCGGCCAGGAGCCACACCGGGCACCACCTACTCAGCGCTACTCCGGCGAACACCCCCTCCCTGCCGCGTACACTCCGCCGACCGAGCAATACAACGTCGCGGCATCGAACCCCGACCCCCGGTTCCCCGCCCCGGCACCGTTCGGCCCACCGACCGAGCAATTCACCCCCGCGTCGAATCCGCCCGCGGGCTTCGCGCCGCCGACGCAGAAATTCGGGGCCGACCTCGACGATCCGCACGACCGATTCGGCGGTCCCGCTGAGCATTTCGACGATTACTCCGAGGACCGGTTCGGTGGCCCGCCCGGGCAGTTCAGTCCGCCGACCGAACAGTACGACCCCGCCGAGTTGCAACGATCGGCGCCGACCCAGCATTACGGCGCCGACGAACCGGATCCGCAGCGCTCGCAGCCGACGCACCAATACCGTGGCGGCGCGGCACCTTTCGCCGCGCATCAGGCTTCGCCGGAGTTCGACGATCCGGCGCGCTCGGCCGCGACCCGGCAGTACGTGGGTCAGGAGAACGCGTACTCCAACTACGACGAACCGCCCAGCGCCTACGGTGATCACGCCTACCGTGACCAGGCCTACGATCCCGGGTACGGTCCCGATCCCGCCTATGGTCCCGACCCGGCCTATGGTCCCGATCCGGCCTGGGCGCACCAGGATTCGGGTCGCCGACGATCGGTCCTGCTGCCGGTGCTGGTCGGCGTCCTCGCCGTGGTGGTGCTGGCGGTCGGTGGTGCGATCGGCTGGCGCATGATGTCGGCCGCCGAACCCGACCAGACCTCTACCGCGGCAGCGACTTCGCAGGCGCCGGGTGGTTCTGGTCAGCCTGCGGGCACCACCCCCCGCGCGACCACCGCCGCTCCCACCACCTCGGCGGGACCGGTCACCCTGCCGGTAGGCGCGCAGCTCTGTGAATCAGGTTCTGGCACAGGCTCTTACAGCAAGGTCGCGGTCGGCAGCGGGGTCACCAGTTGCGGTTTCGCCGAGGCGGTCCGGGAGGCCTACGCCGGTGGCGGCTCGGGAGCGCGCTCCGTGGTGGCGACGAGCCCGGTGACCGGGCGCACCTACACGATGACCTGCGCCCCGGCGGGCAAGCTCGTCACCTGCACCGGTGGCGAGAACGCCGTGGTCTACGTCTACTGACACACAACGGCCGCGGCCCCTACTTCGGGGCCGCGGCCGACAACGATCTCAGTTCGCCGAAGCGACCGCGACCACCGTGTCCCCGAGCAGACTCACCGTGTTCGGATCGCTCCACGACCCGGTGATCGACACACCGTCGGCCACCACCGCGGCGCCTGCCTCACGCAACTCGTCCGCCAGGTCCTGATTGACCGCCTCGCCGGGTCCCACCGTGATCACCGCGACCGGTTTGCCCGCGACAGTCGGCGCCGACTGGGGATTGGCCAGCCAGGCGATCACATTCGCCGCCAGCGGCGGGACGCTCGCGCCCTCGGCCGCGAACAGCAGCACACCGTCGGCTTCCAGCGCGGAGCGGCGCAGCTGGTTCGCGATCGGCGGTCGCTCGTCCTCGGTATCGATCGCGGGACGATAGGTGGGCAGGGTGTCGAGCTCGGCCAGGCTCACCACGTCGACGTTGTTGCGGATCGCGACCCGCTGGGTCTCGCTCGCCAACTGTTGCACGGTGGAGTTCTCGCCGGGTTCGGCGACGAGTGCGAGCAGATATGACATCAGTTGCCCTTCGACGGTGTGACAGTCACGTTCACGCTCTTCATCATCGGCTGATCGCTCTCGGTGCTGTGTGCCTCGCTTGGATTCTCTACCGCCGAGATCACGGAAGGGATTCGAGACGGCGGTATGCGAAACGTTGCATACTGTCGGCATGGCTGACGACAACGAGTGGTACTACTGCCTCAAGCACCACAAGGCCGAACAGGGCAAGGCCTGCTGGTACGGCGACCGCATGGGCCCCTACCCGGACCAAGCCACCGCGGAGAAGGCGCTCGAGATCGCGAAGGCGCGCAACAAAGCGGCCGACGACCAGGACGACTGACCCACACAGTGAGCAGAGTCATGGGATGAGCAGAGTCACCGCACGGCGCAAGACGACCCGCCTTTCCCCGGCCGGGCGGATCGAGCGACCCGACACGCTCGCCGTCGAGGAACCGCTCGAAATCCGGGTCGACGGGCGATCGCTCACCGTCACCATGCGCACCCCCGGCAACGACATCGACCTCGTGCACGGGTTCTTGTTCGGTGAGGACATCATCGGTGCGGCCGAGGACATCGTCAGCGCCCGCTACTGCGCGGGCGCCGACAGTGAAGGCCGCAACACCTACAACGTCCTCGACCTGCGCCTACGTAATCCGGTGCCGATCCACACGCGCAATTTTCTCACCACGGGCGCGTGCGGGCTCTGCGGCAAGAGCGCCCTGGACGAAGTGCGCACCCACAGTCGCTTCCCGATCCCGCACGAGTCCGTGTCGATCGGCACCGACACCCTCGGCGAGCTGCCGGAGCAGCTGCGCGCCGGGCAGAAGTTGTTCGAGGCCACCGGTGGACTGCACGCGGCGGGTCTGTTCAGCGCCGACGGCACTCTGCTCGCCCTACGCGAGGACATCGGCAGGCATAACGCCGTCGACAAGGTGATCGGCTGGGCGGTGCGCGAGAACCGCGTGCCCGCGCACGATCTGGTGCTGGTCGTGAGCAGTCGGGCGTCGTTCGAACTGGCGCAGAAGGCGGTGATGGCCGGGATTCCGATCCTGGCCGCGGTGTCGGCGCCCAGCTCACTCGCCGTCGACCTGGCTGCCGAGTCCGACCTCACGCTGGTCGGCTTCCTGCGCGGCGAAACGATGAATATCTATACGGGCGAACACCGTCTGACCTGAGGTTCACCGCTCGAAGTGGGCGATCGGCATATGTCGCAGTACGGTAACGGTACGGGTCGCCAGCACCGAACGCCCCGGGGGAGTTTACAAAAGAAAATGCTTCAGATAATGAACAATGAACGACGCCATCGCGTCCGGGTGGCGCTGTCCGCGTTGCTGGCCGCGGTCGCGCTCGTCACCGCGGGTTGCGGTAGCGAGCCGAAGGCCGCTCGGCCGAGTGTGACGACGACTGTTCCCGTCGCCGATCCCGGCGTCGGCAACGAAACCCTTTCCGTCGCGCTGCCGGGCAGCCTGGCGGCCGATTTCACCGAACTCCAGCAAGGATTCCGCGGTAGTGCGGGGTTGGCGATCATGCCGGTGGGCGGCAAGAAAATGGTGACCTTCGGCAACTTGTCCTCCGGTCCGGCCTGGTCGACGATCAAGGTGCCGCTCGCCATCGCGGCCCTGCGCAACAGCGCCTCCTACGCCTCTTACGCCTCCGCTGCCATCACCGCGTCGGACAACGGCGCCGCCGACACCCTGTGGGCCTCACTCGGCGGCGGCGCCGACGCGGCCCAGGCGGTGCAGAATGTGCTGCGCGAAGGCGGCGACATCCGCACCAACGTGCCGACGACCCGCACCCGCGCCGACGCGTCGATCTACGGCCAGGCCGAATGGACCCTGGCCGACCAGGTGCGCTTCGCCTCGCAGCTGCCGTGCATACCGCAGAGCGAACGCGTGGTGGGGCTGATGCAGCAGATCATCGCGAGCCACCACTGGGGTCTGGGCGCGTTCGGCAGCGCCGAGTTCAAGGGCGGCTGGGGCCCCGACCCCGCGGGCAAGTACCTGGTCCGTCAGTTCGGCCTGATCGATTCGCCCACCGGCCGGATCGCGATCGCCTTCGCCGCGCAACCGGATACGGGTGGTTTCACCGACGGAACGGCCATGCTCGACAAGATGGCGACGCTCATCTCGGGGCACCTGAGTGAGCTCGCCGGAGGTCACTGCTCCTGATCGGCGCCGGTGCGGCAAGATGAACAGCATGCGCATCGGAGTCTTGACCGGAGGCGGGGATTGTCCAGGTCTGAACGCGGTGATCCGGGCTGTGGTCCGCACCGCGAACGGACGCTACGGCGATGCCGTCGTCGGTTTCGAGGACGGCTGGCGCGGCCTACTCGAGGATCGAAAGATCCGCATCCACAACGACGACCGCACCGACCGCCTGCTCACCAAGGGCGGCACCATGCTCGGCACCGCACGGACCAACCCTGACGTGCTGCTCGCCGGCCTGCCACGGATCCAACAGACCCTCGACGACAACGGCATCGAAGCGCTGATCCCGATCGGTGGCGAAGGCACCCTCACCGCCGCGAGCTGGCTCGCCGACGAGGGCGTGCCGGTGGTCGGCGTGCCCAAGACTATCGACAACGACATCGACTGCACCGACGTCACATTCGGCCACGACACCGCACTGTCGATCGCCACCGAAGCCATCGACCGCCTGCACACCACCGCCGAATCCCACCAGCGGGTGATGCTGGTCGAGGTGATGGGCCGCCACGCCGGCTGGATCGCGCTGAATTCCGGTATCGCCGCAGGCGCTCATCTCACCCTGGTGCCCGAGGAACCGTTCGACGTGTCCCGGGTGTGCGCGATGATCAAGGCCCGCTTCCAGCGCGGTGACAAGAGCTTCATCTGCGTGGTCGCCGAGGGTGCGCATCCCGCGCCGGATTCCGGATTCGCGTTGCGCGAGGGCGGGATCGACGAGTTCGGCCACGAGCGGTTCACCGGGGTCGCCCAGCAGTTGGGCTCGGAGATCGAGCGCCGCATCGGCAAGGAGGTCCGCACGACGGTGCTGGGCCACATCCAGCGCGGCGGCAGCCCGACGCCCTACGACCGGATCCTGGCGACGCGGTTCGGGGTGCATGCGGCGGAGGCGGTGCACGCGGGGCATTTCGGTCAGATGGTGGCGCTGCACGGCACCAATATCGGGCTGGTTCCACTGTCGGAGGCGACCAAGCAGCTCAAACGCGTTCCGCCGGAACGGCTCAGTGAGGCGTCGGCCTTCTTCGGCTGAGAGCGGCTCGGTTCTCGCACAGTCGGTACGGTGGGGTCATGCGCACCGGTCGAGTGGTCGTTTCGGTTCTGTTCGTCGTCGCGGCACTGGTGGCGGGGTGCTCGCAGTCCTCGGACGACGTGGCGGCCCCCACGGTGCACGGCAGCTGGCACGGTGACATCGAGGTGCCGGGGCAGCCGATCGCGATCGGGGTGAATTTCGCCGAGGACGGGTCGGCCACCATCGACATCCCGGTCCAGGGTGTGCGCGAGGCGCCGTTGAAAGACGTTCGCACCGAACCGGACCGGGTGGAGTTCACCCTCCCCGACGTGCCGGGCGACCCTGGTTTCCGCGGCAAACTCGACGGTGACCGGATCGCCGGCGACTGGGTCCAGTCCGGGGAGAAAGCGCCGGTCACGCTGCAGCGCGGCAAGATCGAGGAACCCGCCCGCCCCCAGGACCCGAAACCGCCGTACCCCTACCGCAGCGAGGACGTCACCTATCGCAACGGCGACATCACCATCGCGGGCACCCTCACCGAACCCGAAGGCACCGGCCCGTTCCCGGCGATGCTGCTCATCACCGGCAGCGGCCCGCAGGACCGCAACGAAGAGTTGATGGGCCACCGCCCGTTCCAGTTGCTGGCCGACACCTTCACCCGCGCGGGCTATGCCGTGCTGCGCGCCGACGACCGTGGCGTCGGCGGCACCGGCGGCACCCTCGACGCCGCCACCTACCCCGAACTCGCCGCCGACGCGGCCGCGGGCGTCGCGTTCCTGCGCACCCGCTCCGAGATCGATCCGGCTCGGGTCGGTCTGTTCGGGCACAGTGAAGGCGGCTACCTCGCGCCGATGGTCGCCGCGCTGCCCGGCACCGATATCGCGTTCGCGGTCCTGATGGCGGGCCCGTCGGTGCCGGGCGCCGACGTGCTCATCGAGCAGAACGAAGTGATCATGGCCTCGTCGGGCGCACCGCAGGACCAGATCGACCAGCAGGTCGCCTACGTCACCACCTGGTCGACGCTGCTGCGCGCGGGCGACATCGAGGGCGCGAAGGCCTTCACCCAGCGGCACAACGACTCCCTGCCGGAGGCCGAACGCGCGCCACAGCAGGTGGTCGACGGGTTCAACACCCCGTACATGACCTCGTTCATCACCCACGACCCGAAGCCGACGTTGCAGGCGCTGCGCGTACCGGTGCTGGCATTCTTCGGCGACAAGGACCAGCAGGTCCTCGCCACCCAGAACGAGGGCCCGATGCGGGAGAATCTCGCCGGCGCCCCCGGCGCGACCGTGCACACCTTCCCCGGCCTCAACCACCTGATGCAGCCCACCGCGACCGGTAAACCCAGCGAATACTCCACCATCGAGACGACCATCGACCCCGCCGTGCTCACCTACGTCACCGACTGGCTCACCCAGCGCGTTCCGCCTCGCTAGGACCACCGGCCGAGTGCGTCGGCGGGCTTACCTAGACTGCTCGTATGAGCGCACCCACGGTCGAGTTGATGGATTACGCCGATGTCATCTCCCGGTACGAGCCGGTGCTCGGCATGGAGGTCCACGTCGAGTTGTCCACGGCGACCAAGATGTTCTGCGGTTGCCCCACCGAGTTCGGCGCCGAACCCAATACCCAGGTGTGCCCGGTGTGCCTCGGCCTGCCCGGCTCGCTGCCCGTGGTGAACGAGAAGGCCATCGAATCGGCTATCCGCATCGGGCTCGCGCTGAACTGTTCGATCACCCCGTGGGGCCGGTTCGCGCGCAAGAACTATTTCTACCCCGACCAGCCGAAGAACTACCAGATCAGCCAGTACGACGAGCCGATCGCCACCGAGGGCTACCTCGACGTGACCCTCGACGACGGGTCCATCTTCCGCGTCGAGATCGAGCGCGCGCACATGGAGGAAGACACCGGCAAGTCCCTGCACGTCGGCGGTGCGACCGGTCGTATCCACGGCGCCAGCCACTCGCTGCTCGACTTCAACCGCGCGGGTGTGCCGCTGATCGAGATCGTCACCAAGACGATCACCGGTGCCGGTGAGCGCGCCCCCGAGGTGGCTCGCGCCTACGTCACCGCGCTGCGCGAGGTGCTGCGTTCGCTCAACGTCTCCGATGTGAAGATGGAGCAGGGTTCGCTGCGCTGCGACGCCAACGTGTCGCTGATGCCGATCGGCGCCAAGGAATTCGGCACCCGCACCGAAACCAAGAACGTGAACTCGCTCAAGAGCGTCGAGGTCGCGGTGCGCTACGAGATGCGCCGCCAGGCCGCCGTGCTCACCGCGGGCGGCGAGATCATCCAGGAGACTCGCCACTTCCAGGAAGCCGACGGTTCCACCGCCGCCGGTCGCCGCAAGGAGACCGCCGAGGACTACCGCTACTTCCCCGAGCCCGACCTCGAGCCCGTCGCCCCGGCGGCCGAGTGGGTCGAGGAACTGCGCTCCACCATCCCCGAGTACCCGTGGCTGGTGCGCGCCCGCATCCAGGCCGACTGGGGCCTGTCCGACGAGGTCATGCGCGACCTCGTCAACGCCGGCGCCCTCGACCTCATCATCGCCACCGTCGAGGCGGGCGCACCCGCCAACGAGGCCCGCTCCTGGTGGGTCGCCTACCTGACCGAGAAGGCCAAGGAACGCGATATCGCCCTCGCCGACCTGCCCATCACCCCCGCCCAGGTCGCCGCGGTGATCACGCTGGTGGAGGCCAAGACCGTCAACAACAAGGTCGCCAAGCAGGTCGTCGACTTCGTCCTCGCCGGTGAAGGCGAACCCGCCGCCATCGTCGAAGCCAAGGGCCTCGGCATGGTCAGCGACGACTCGGCCCTGCAGGCCGAGGTCGAGAAGGCCCTCGCCGCGAACCCCGACATCGCCGAGAAGATCCGCTCGGGCAAGGTCGCCGCCGCGGGCAAGATCGTCGGCGACGTCATGAAGGCCACCCGTGGCCAGGCCGACGCCGCCCGAGTCCGCGACCTGGTCATCGCGGCCTGTACTTAGCCCGCGTCTTCAGGCCGGACCTAGGCGCCACTTCACTTCCGTCGGCGACCGGCGGAAGTGAAGTGAACCGGTTCGCACATACCCGGTGAGTTACCCATGTACGTGCGATACCTGCGCTTCTAGTCCGGGCCGCCTGCTCCACCCTGCGGCGGCGGGATGCGCACGACGCGGTCGTCGAATTCGCCTGGCTCGCCGTCGGTTTTGTTGGTGGTGGTGACCCAGATGCTGCCGTCGGCGCTGGCGGTGGCGCCGAGGAGCTTGCCGTACTTGTCCTGGGCGATCAGGGTGGGGGCGGTGGTGACGGCGAAGGTGGTGGGGTCGGCGGCGACGGCGGCCAGGGCCTTGGCCTCGTTCAGTGCGATGCCCACACCGTCGCCGGTGGCCGTGCAGCCGCCGACGCCGGGGTGGTCGGGCCAGGTCCAGGAAACGCTGAGAGTGCCGTCGGCGCCCAGATGTTGGAGGCGGTCCTCGGCGGCGGTGCGGTCGGTGACCCACATGCCGTCTTTGCCGTCGCGGCAGATGTCACCGGCCGAGCCGATTCCCGACGCCACCACCTGCGGTTTGTTCGCACCCGCCGACGGCGAGTCCAAGCGGAGCAGTTTGCCGCCGAGCGAGCCGGGATCGGCTGCGGCGCCGGGGTTTCCGGCGTCGCCGGTGAGGATCATCAGCTGCGTCGGCGTCGACCATTCCAGTGCGCCGCGATTTCCGCTGGCGCCCTTGGGAATTCCGGTGAGGATCGGCTTGGCCGCCCCGCCCTTGGACAGTCGGACGACCCGATTGTCGCTACCGGTGGTGATGTAGGCGTACATCAGCCCGTCCTCACCGAAGGTGGGGGAGAGCACGATATCGGAGATGCCGCCGTCGGTCGACCCGTCGACGGGCACGCTGGCGATCTCCACCGGCGTCTCCTGCGGTGTGCTCGCGTCGACCGGCTTCACCTGCAGGATCCGCCCGGTCTTGCGCTCCGCGACGAAGGCGCCCTCGCCCACCGTGATCAGCCCGGCGCCCGATTCCATGCAGGTCGCGATGACGTTGGGATCGGGATCGATACACGGTCCGGTCGGACGCGGCGGCTGCGAGGGCTCGTCTTGCGGCTTCTTCGGCTCCGCGCCGGACCCACCCAGCTGCGGTTCGGTGGTGAACGGACTCGAGGCCGACTCGTCGAAACGGGCGCACCCGGCTAGCAAAACGGTGCTGAGTGCCACCCCGACTGCCACGCGGCCCGCGATTCCCGAACTCATACGTCAGACGTTACCGGCACCGGTGCGGGCCTGACGCCCCCGTTGCGTCCGAATACATCTGTCAGACATTACCGGCACCGGTGCGGGCCTGACGCCCCCGTTGCGTCCGAATACATCTGTCAGCCGTTACCGGCACCGGTGCGGGTCCGACGCGCCCGTTGCGTCCGATTACATCTGTCAGCCGTCCCCGGCACAGGGCGAGCCGGGGACGGCCGAACTCATCGGTCCGGACGCCACCGGCAGTCGAGCGGGGCTGACACGCCCGTTGCCGGGAAGGGCGGCGCACTGCGACGGCACGTCATAAGGTGAGTCGGTGACCGATGACAAGTCGAATGACACTCCGAAGTCCGAAGGTTCGGCACCGGCCGGGCAGGGCGCGTCGGCGGCGGGTCGCCCGGTGACCAGCCCGTTCGACTCACCGACGACACAGATGCGCAAGCCGGATCCGAAGGACGTTCCACGCACCGACGAGGACCTCGGTCTCGACCCCGGTGACGAGGTTCCCGGTGCGAGCACCGCCAAAACCGGCCGCAGTGGCGACGACGACAACGGGTACGCGACGATTCCGCCCGCGTCCGCGGCCTCGGCGGCCACCGTCCGCTTGCAGCGCCGCAACCGCGAGGCCCGTCGCGGCACCCTGGATCTCGGCCTGTTCGTGCTGCGCCTGGTGGTCGGCTACACCTTCATCTACCACGGCCTACAGAAGCTGACCGGCTGGTTCCACGGCCCCGGCCTCGACGGCACCGAAACCATGATGGAAAGCGGCGGCTGGGACTACCCGTCACTGTCGACCGCGCTGGTGATCGCCGGTGAACTCGGCGGCGGCATCCTGCTGGTGATCGGTCTGGCCACCCCGCTCGCCGCGGGCGCCGTCCTGGCCACGATCTTGAACGCGTGGATGTGGAAGCAAGGGATGGTCCCCGGCTTCCAGTACAACGCGGGCACCCCCACCGGCGTCGAACTCGACTCCGTCCTGGCCGGTTCCGCCCTGGCGATCATCCTCACCGGCCCCGGCCGCTGGTCCTTCGACCGCACCCGAGGCTGGGCCACCCGCCCCTCCTACGGTTCCTTCGTAGTGGTCCTACTCGCCATCGCCGCCGCCATCCTCACCTTCTGGTTCCTCCACGGCGGCAATCCTTTGAAGGGAATCGGTCCCTTTAGCTGAGCAGCGGCGGCGCGGGTTCGGCCAGATGTGCGATGGCGTGTACGTCGGCCGGGGAGGCCTCGCCTCGCCTGGGGGATCGTCGCGACCAAGGGCTCGGCTCGGGCGACCACCTACTCTTGTCCCACTGGCTGAACACCCAGAGGTGGGATTTTTACGACACGATCGTCGAATTCGCCTGGTGTGTCACCGGTCTTGTTGGTGGTGGTGACCCAAATGCTGCCGTCGGAGCTGGGTGCCGCGCCGAGCAGTTTGCCGTACATGTTCTGCGCGATCCTGGAGGGCGCGACGGTGACGGCAGAGGTTGTCGGGTCGGCTGTGGCGAAGGCTAGAGCTTTCCCCTCGGCTAACGCGATCGCGACGCCATCGCGGGTAGCGGCACATCCACCGACACCGGGCTGATCGGCCCACCTCCACGCGACGCTCAGATCTCCGTCCGCGCCGAGATGTTGCAGACGGTCCTCGGTGGCGGTGCGGTCGGTGACCCACATGCCTTTCTTGCCGTCGCGGCAGATATCACCCGCGGCACCGAGCCCGGACCCCACCACCGTGGGGGTATTGGTTCCTGGCGACGGGTTGTCCAAACGAAGGATCTTCCCGCTGAGCGAGCCGGGATCGTTTGCCGCACTGGTATTTCCAGCATCACCGGTCAGTACCATGAGCGCGGTCGGCGATGCCCATTCGATCGCACCGCGATTCCCGTCGGCACCCTTGGGGATTCCCGTCAGAATCGGTTTCACGGTGCCCGCCTCGGAGATTCGTACGACTCGGTTGTCGCTCGGCGTCGTCACATACGCGTAGATCAGCCCGTCCTCCCGGAAAGTCGGGGACAACGCGATATCGGACAGGCCGCCGTCGCCCGTCGCATCGACTTGAATGGCGGCGATCTCAACCGGCGGCAACTGCGGCACGCTCGGGTCAACCAGGGTGACCTGCATAATGCGCCCGGTCCGCCGCTCCGCGACCAACGCGTAGCCGCCCAAGCTGACCAGCCCGGCACTCGAGTCGAGACACGTCGCAACGACATTTGGATCCGGATCGATACACGGACCTTTCGGCCGCAGCGCCCACGACGGTGGCGGCCCCTGCGGTTCGGTGATACCCCCGCGAAACGACGGTTCGGCAGTGAACGGAGTCGACGCCGACTCGTCGAATCGTGCGCATCCGGCTAACAGAACGCTGCCAAGTGCCAAGCCGACCACGCGGCCCGCGATTCCCGAACTCATGGCACAGACGTTAACGGGAGGACAGTACGGATGACCCGCTCGATGCGGGTGGGGCAACACCGGCCCTTTTAGCTGAGCTGCGGCTGCGGCGGGGCCGGTTCGGTCAGGTGGGCGGTCATCGTGGCTTGTAGCTCGGTCACGAAGTCCTCGAACCGCCGCAGTTCCTCGGGGGAGTAGTTGCCCATGACCGTGTCGACCTTTGTGCCGAGCGGACCGAAGAACTCGTCGGCGAGGGTGTGAATGCGCGGGGTGCTGCGCAAGGTGATGACGCGACGGTCGTCGTGCTCTCTGCTGCGCACGATGTGACCGGCTTGTTCGAGCCGGTTCAGCAGCGCGGTGGTCGCGCTGTTGGACAACGAGATCCGTTCGCTGAGTCGCGCCGGTGAGAGCGTGCTCCCGCGTTCCTCCGCGGTGAGGATCTCGATCAGCGCCTCGGCGTCGGTGGAGTGCAACCCGAGCCAGGTCGCGAACCGGCGGGTGAACTCCCGGTAGTTCGCGCCGTAGGCACGCAGGCCTTCGTCGAGCCGTTCGTGCTGGGCTCGAGCGTCCGTCTGGCTCATAGGTTCCTTTCGCATCGTTTGACATCCTATTGCTTCGAATATACTTTGACCATGGAAATATTCCACCATGGAACTAGGAGTGTGCGATGAGTCAAGAGTCGTCCATCCGCCGATGGCTCGGCTTGATCGCCATCGCCCTCGGCGTGGCGCTGATCGTGGTCGACACCACGATCGTGAACGTGATCATCCCGTCGATCATCAGTGACCTGGATACGGGTTCCACCGAGGCGCAATGGATTCAGGAGTCCTACGCGATCGTCTTCGCGGCCCTGCTGTTGGTGGTCGGCCGAATCGCCGACATGGTAGGGGCGCGCCGGGTGTTCGTCGCCGGTGTCGTGGTGTTCGGCGCGACCAGCATCCTGGCCGGGCTCGCCCCCGACGGGGGACTGCTCGTCATCGCCCGATTCCTGCAGGGTGCGGGCGCGGCGATGATCCTGCCGACCTCCCTGGCCCTGCTCAACGCCAACTTCACCGGCAAAGCCCGTGGTCAAGCCTTTGCCGTGTGGGGTTCCACGATCGGTGCGGCGGCCGCGCTCGGTCCGCTGCTCGGAGGCTGGCTGGCCGAACATGTGTCGTGGCGCTGGGCGTTCGGCATCAATGTGCCGCTGGCCGTGCTGATCGTGGTCGGTGTGCTGGCGTGCATCGCGCCGTCGCCGAAGGTCGCGGGCCGACTCGATGTGCTCGGGTCGATCCTGTCGGTGCTCGGTCTCGGGCTGCTCGCCTTCGGGCTGGTCGAGGGACGCACCTACGGCTGGATCACCACCATTCATCCGTTGGGCATTGCCGGATTCACCTGGGGGAGTGGGCCTTCGCCGGTCTTGGTCGCGCTCGTACTGAGCGTGCTCGCGTTGGGCGGTTTCGTCGTCAGGCAGGTGCTGTTGCGCCGCGGCGGCAATGCCGACAAGGCGCTGATGGACCTGAGCCTGTTCTCCCTCGCCTCGTTCCGCAACGGCAATATCGCCACCCTGATCATCGGTCTCGGCGAGTTCGGCATCGTCGCGGTGCTGCCGCTGTGGTTGCAGTTCACCCTCGGTTACAGCGCCCTGCAGGCCGGTCTCGCCCTGGTGCCGATCGCCATCGGCAGCTTCATCGCCAGCGGCGCCAGCTTCGGGTTGGCGGGTAAGGCATCGCCGCTGAACATGGTCCGCCTCGGTCTCGGACTCGAGGTCGTCGGTCTGGCGGCGCTCGGCTTCTTCGCCGCCACCGACAGCTCATGGTGGTCGATCGCGGTGGTCCTGTGCGTGTACGGCATCGGCGTCGGTTTCGCCACCGCGCAGGTGACCAACGTCGTCCTGGCCGACATCCCCGAAGCCGACAACGGCCAGGCGTCCGGCATCCAGAGCGCGTTCCGCCAACTGGGTTCCGCCCTCGGCATCGCCCTGCTCACCACCATCTTCTTCACCACACTGAGCTCGAATGTCGATGACGACCTCACCGCCGCAGGCACGCCACCGGCCCAAGCCCAGCAATACGCCCACGCCATCACCGGCAGCGCGGGCGCGGCGATCGAAGGTTTCGCCGCCCAACCGGATACACAAGAGGTAGCCACCGCCGGCCGATCCGCCATGACCGCCGGCGTCAACCTCGGCGCCTACCTGGCCGCGGGCTTCGTCCTGCTCGGCCTCGTGGCCACTGCGTTGATCCCCTCCAAAACCGGCCGCAACGACGAGTCGTCAACGTCGACAACACAACCCGCCCTCGTCTGATCCCGATACGGCGAAGACACGAACGGCGTCCCTCGAATTCGAGGGACGCCGTTCGTCTTTCGATGATTCCTACGGCACGTGCCGGACCGCGCCCTTGTCGGCGGAGGTGGCGAGCGCCGCGTAGGCGCGCAGGGCGGTGGTGACCGTGCGCTCGCGGTTCAGCGGCTGCCACGGGCGCTCCGAGGCTTCCATCTTCGCGCGGCGTTCGGCCAGGACCTCGTCGGAGACAAGGACTTCCAGCGCGCGGGTGTGCACATCGATGCGGATGCGGTCACCGTTCTCGACCAGGCCGATCACGCCACCGGACGCGGCCTCGGGCGACACGTGCCCGATCGACAGACCCGAGGTGCCACCGGAGAAGCGTCCGTCGGTGATCAGCGCGCAGACCTTGCCGAGGCCGAGGCCCTTGAGGAACGACGTCGGATGCAGCATCTCCTGCATGCCCGGACCGCCCGCGGGGCCTTCGTAGCGGACGACGACCACGTCACCGGGCTGGATCTTCTTGCCCAGGATCATCGACACCGCCTCCTCCTGCGACTCGACCACCACGGCCGGGCCTTCGAAGGTGAACAGGTCTTCGTCGATGCCGGCGGTCTTGAGGATCGCGCCGTCGGGGGCGATATTGCCGCGCAGCACGCACAGCCCGCCCTCGACGGTGTAGGCGTTCTCGATGTCACGGATGCAGCCGCCCGCGGCATCGGTGTCGAGCGAGGACCAGCGGTTGCTGGTGGAGAACGGTTCCACCGTGCGCACGCCACCGGGGGCGGCGTGGAAGAGCTCGACGGCTTCCTCGGAGGCCTTGCCCGAGCGCACATCCCAGGTGTCGAGGTACTCCTCGAACGAGGTGGTGTGCACGGTGGTGACGTCGGTTTCCAGCAGCCCGCCACGACGCAGCTCACCGAGGATGGCGGGGATGCCACCGGCGCGGTGCACGTCTTCCATGTGGTAATCGGAGTTCGGCGACACCTTCGCCAGGCACGGCACCCGGCGGCTGATCTCGTCGATGCTCTGCAGATCGAAGTCGATCTCGCCCTCCTGCGCGGCGGCGAGAGTGTGCAGCACGGTGTTGGTCGAGCCGCCCATGGCGACGTCGAGGGCCATCGCGTTGCGGAAGGCCTTGGCGTTGGCCACGTTGCGCGGCAGCACCGAGGCGTCGTCGTCCTGGTACCAGCGCTTGGCGATATCGACGATGACCGTGCCCGCCCGCTCGAACAGCGCACGACGCGCCGAGTGGGTGGCCAGGGTGGAACCGTTGCCGGGCAACGCGAGTCCGAGTGCCTCGGTCAGGCAGTTCATCGAGTTCGCGGTGAACATGCCCGAACACGAACCACAGGTCGGGCACGCGGCCTGTTCGACCTCGCTGAGCCCTTCTTCCGACACCACCTGGCTCGCGCTCGCGGAGATCGCGGTGATCAGGTCGGTCGGCGCCTGCGCGACACCGTCGACGACCACGGCCTTACCGGCCTCCATCGGCCCACCGGAGACGAACACGGCGGGGATGTTGAGGCGCATCGCGGCATTGAGCATGCCGGGAGTGATCTTGTCGCAGTTGGAGATACACACCAGCGCGTCAGCGGTGTGGGCGTTGGCCATGTACTCGACGGAGTCGGCGATGATCTCGCGCGAGGGCAGCGAGTAGAGCATGCCGCCGTGACCCATGGCGATGCCGTCGTCGACGGCGATGGTGTGGAACTCGCGCGGCACGCCACCGGCGGCGCGGACGGCTTCGGCGACGATGTCGCCCATGTTCTTCAGGTGCACGTGACCCGGAACGAACTGCGTGTACGAGTTCGCGATCGCGATGATCGGCTTGCCGAAGTCGGAGTCGGTCATGCCGGTCGCGCGCCAGAGCGAGCGCGCGCCCGCGGCATTGCGGCCGATGGTGGTGGTGCGTGAACGAAGCGGTGGCATTGAAGTCCTCGTAAATGTCGCTGGGTGCGTGGCAAGCGTGCGAGCAGGGGGCTGACCTGCGCGGCACGCGCGTACGCGGTGCGTCCGGCAACCCGCAACGTTACTCCGGCGGGCGATGGTCGCGTCGCGCCGGTGGTAGGTCCGCGGGGGATGGAACCGGGGCTCGAGGCGGGAGTGTCGCTCCGTAGGGTGTCGCCGCGGTGGTGCCGTCGGCGCGGGGTTGCCCGGTCGCCGTCAGCTTACCGCTACAACGGTCGACGCCGTCGAGCTGATTCCCGCAGTGCCCACGGTCACTGTTCGGACTTCGGCTCCGCTTCCGATTCGGCCTTCGCTTCGGCCTCGGCCTTCGCGTCGGATTCCGCCTTCGCCGTAGCCCGCTCGGCGGCAAGGCGTTCGGCCTCGGCCGCCTCGGCGGCGGCGAACACATCGGGCAGCCGACCCCCGGACGCCTCGATCAGCTCACGCAGCCGGTCGTACCCGACCGCGGGCAACTTCACCTCGGAGTCGTCGTCGAGCCGAGCTCGCACGTATCCGCGCTTGGGAATGCTGATCCCCTTGACCCGCGGCCAGTCGAGGTGCTTCTTCTTCCCGATCACCGAGCTCAGATCCAGCCCGGCCTCGGACACGGTCGTATGCGTGCGCGTCACCCACAACACCGCGAGCACCGGGAACAGCAGCAACCACCACAGGCCGGCCGGCCACCCGACGAACGCGAAGAACACGCAGAGCGCCAGCACCAGCACGCCGATATAGGCCAATCGGGGAACGCCGATCACGTGCACACCGGGGGTGGGCGTGTTCGCCTTGCGCGGCACCAGCAGCCAGACGATCACCGCGACTGGCACGATCAACCCGACCCGCACCCCCAGCGACCAGTCCTGCACGGTCCCGACGACGACGAAGATCAGGTACGCCAGTACCACTGCCCCGATCGCCGCGAGCCGCCCCGGGCCGGCCGCGCGCAGGCCGCCGGGTCGCGACGGGCGACCCGTATCGGTTCCCTCGTCGGTGGTGTGGGACGATTTAGCCGGTGGCACGGACTGATGCGGTGATGACACCCACCTATCCTCGCATCTTGGTACACGGACCCACGCAACCACTCGAGTCCCACAGAATGGGACCGGAGCGGAAAGCCTGTTTGACTCGACGCAGTACGCGCGCCTAACGTCGTACGTGTGATTCGAAACGAGCTCGTAATCGGCCGGCGCGTCCAGCGTCGAGCCTGACTGTCTAGTCAATACGTCAGCTCGCGTTTGCGACGCGCCACCCTCGAACAGCCATGTGCTGGGCGGGGGCTTTTTTGTGTTCGGGCGAATGCCAGCGGCCCTTCCGGGCCAGTCCGAGTCAGAACGAGACAGTGAGGAACCAAGACGGTGAGTGCACCAACCGCACGACCCGGGCCATCGGCCCGCAGGTCAGCGCCTTCAGCTACCCCCGGTAGTCCGGCGACCAACCCCACCCGTCGTCAGGTCGCGCCCGAGCGCGTCACCGGCGCGCAGTCGGTGGTCCGGTCGCTCGAAGAGCTCGACGTCGACACGGTATTCGGCATTCCCGGCGGCGCGGTCCTTCCTGTCTACGACCCGCTGTTCGACTCGAAGAAGGTCCGTCACGTCCTGGTGCGCCACGAGCAGGGCGCCGGTCACGCGGCGACCGGTTACGCGCAGGCCTCGGGCAAGGTCGGTGTGTGTATGGCCACATCCGGCCCCGGCGCCACCAACCTGGTGACCCCGCTGGCGGATGCCCAGATGGACTCGGTCCCGATCGTGGCCATCACCGGCCAGGTGCCGTCGAGCCTGGTCGGCACCGACGCGTTCCAGGAAGCCGATATCTCCGGCATCACCATGCCGATCACCAAGCACAACTTCCTCGTCAAGGACGCAGCCGACATCCCGCGCACCCTGGCCGAGGCGTTCTACCTCGCCGCCTCCGGTCGCCCCGGCGCCGTCCTGGTCGATATCACCAAGGACGCCCTGCAGGCCCAGACCACGTTCTCGTGGCCGCCGGAGATGCGTCTGCCCGGCTACCGCCCGGTCACCAAGCCGCACGGCAAGCAGGTGCGCGAGGCCGCCAGGATGATCCTGGAGTCCAAGCAGCCCGTGCTCTACGTCGGTGGCGGTGTCATCAAGTCCGACGCCTCGGCCGAACTGCTCGAGCTGGCCGAACTCACCGGCATCCCGGTGGTCACCACCCTGATGGCGCGGGGCGCGTTCCCCGACAGCCACACCCTCAACATGGGCATGCCCGGCATGCACGGCACCGTCGGCGCGGTGGCCGCGCTGCAGAAGTCCGATCTGCTGATCACCCTCGGCGCTCGTTTCGACGACCGCGTCACCGGTCAGCTGGACTCCTTCGCCCCCGACGCGAAGATCATCCACGCCGACATCGACCCGGCCGAGATCGGCAAGAATCGCCACGCCGACGTCCCGATCGTCGGCGACGCGCGTGAGGTCATCGTCGAGCTGATCGAGACCCTCAAGGCCGATCCGCAGACCGGTGCCGCGCCGCTGCTGAACCTCACCGAATGGTGGGCCTACCTCAGCGGCATCCGCGAGAACTACCCGCTCGGCTGGAAGACCCCCAGCGATGGCTCGGTCTCGCCGGAGTACGTCATCGAGACCCTCGGTCGCCTCGCGGGCCCCGAGGCCGTCTACTGCGCCGGCGTCGGCCAGCACCAGATGTGGGCCGCGCAGTTCATCAAGTACGAGAACCCGCGCACCTGGCTCAACTCGGGCGGTCTCGGCACCATGGGTTACGCGGTTCCCGCGGCCATGGGCGCCAAGATGGGCGCGCCGGAGAAAGAGGTCTGGGCGGTCGACGGTGACGGCTGCTTCCAGATGACCAACCAGGAACTGGCCACCTGTGCGATCGAGGGCGTGCCGATCAAGGTCGCCCTGATCAACAACGGCAACCTGGGCATGGTCCGCCAGTGGCAGACCCTGTTCTACGAAAAGCGCTACTCCAACACCGATCTCGGCACGCATTCCCTGCGCATCCCCGACTTCGTGAAGCTGGCCGAGGCGCTGGGCTGCGTCGGCATCCGGGTGGAGAAGGAGTCCGAGGTCGAGGACGCGATCCGTCAGGCACAGGCCATCACCGACCGCCCGGTCGTGATCGACTTCATCGTCGGCAAGGACGCCCAGGTCTGGCCGATGGTCGCCTCGGGCACCAGTAACGACGAGATCATGTTCGCCCGCGGTATCCGTCCGCTCTTCGACGAGGACGAGTCGGTTTCCGAACCTGCCGTCATCCACGAGGCGATGGAACGCGAGCAGGCCGCATTCGAGAAGGGCGACGACGAATGAGCGAGCGCAGCGAGCTCCACATGGACACAGCCACGATGGTGATCGTGCCGACGCCGAGCGCTAGCGAGGTGGCGGCATGAGCACCACCCACACCCTGAGCGTCCTTGTCGAGGACAAGCCGGGCGTGCTGGCGCGAGTCGCGAGCCTGTTCTCGCGCCGTGGCTTCAACATCGAATCCCTTGCCGTCGGTGGCACCGAGATCCCCGAGATCTCGCGCATGACGATCGTCGTCACCGTCGACGATCTGCCGCTCGAGCAGGTCACCAAGCAGCTCAACAAGCTGATCAACGTCATCAAGATCGTGGAGCAGGACGCCGATGCCTCGGTGGCCCGCGAACTGATCCTGGTGAAGGTGCGGGCCGACGCGTCGGTGCGCACGCAGGTGATCGAGGCCGTGCAGTTGTTCCGCGCCAAGGTGATCGACGTCTCGCCCGACGCGCTGACCATCGAGGCCACCGGCACCCGTTCCAAGCTCGACGCGCTGCTGCGCATGGTCGAGCCCTATGGCATCCGCGAGATCGTGCAGTCCGGTGTCGTGGCTGTCGGCCGCGGCCCCAAGTCGATCACCGCGACCCGCTGAATCTCTTTCAGCAACCTCCGCGATAACTTTTCCTAACCGCATTCGAGAAGGGACCAACCAAAGTGGCAGTCGAGATGTTCTACGACGACGACGCTGACCTGTCGATCATCCAGGGCCGCAAGGTCGCCGTGATCGGTTACGGCAGCCAGGGCCACGCGCACTCGCTGAGCCTGCGCGACTCCGGCGTCGACGTCCGCGTCGGCCTGGCCGAGGGTTCGAAGTCTCGCCCGAAGGCCGAAGAGGCCGGTCTGACCGTCGGCACCCCCGCCGAGGTCTCCGCGTGGGCCGACGTGATCATGGTGCTCGCGCCCGACACCGCTCAGGCGTCGATCTTCACCAACGACATCGAGCCCAACCTGAAGGACGGCGACGCGCTGTTCTTCGGCCACGGCCTCAACATCCACTTCGGTCTCGTCAAGGCTCCGGCCGGCGTCACCGTCGCGATGGTCGCCCCCAAGGGCCCCGGCCACCTGGTGCGTCGTCAGTTCGTCGACGGCAAGGGCGTTCCGGCTCTGATCGCTGTCGATCAGGACCCGACCGGCGAGGGCCAGGCCCTGGCGCTGTCCTACGCCAAGGGCATCGGCGGCACCCGCGCCGGCGTCATCAAGACCACCTTCAAGGAAGAGACCGAGACCGACCTCTTCGGTGAGCAGGCCGTGCTCTGCGGTGGCACCGAGGAACTGGTCAAGATCGGTTTCGAGGTCATGGTCGAGGCGGGCTACGCCCCCGAGATGGCCTACTTCGAGGTCCTGCACGAGCTCAAGCTGATCGTCGACCTGATGTACGAGGGCGGCATCGCCCGCATGAACTACTCGGTCTCCGACACCGCCGAGTTCGGTGGCTACCTGTCGGGCCCGCGCGTCATCGACGCCGGCACCAAGGAGCGCATGAAGGCGATTCTGACCGACATCCAGGACGGCACCTTCGTCAAGCGTCTCGTCGCCAACGTCGAAGGCGGCAACAAGGAGCTCGAGGGTCTGCGCAAGGAGAACGCCGAGCACCCCATCGAGGTCACCGGCGCCAAGCTGCGCGGCCTGATGAGCTGGGTCGACCGCCCGATCACCGAAACCGCGTAAGGTTTCACCGCGTCTCGAAAGGCCCGTTCGCCACGTGCGAGCGGGCCTTTCGGCATGCTGACGTAACCTGGTGGCGTGACGGAACCAACACCGGCCCAACGATTTCGGCTCGAGCCGACCGGAGTGGGTGTGTCATTCGCGTCACGGACCTGAACCCGGTGCCTTCGGCTGACCTCGGTGGCGGCGATCTCGCGATTCCGTTCGAGCTGCCCAATGGCGATGTCGGCTTCGTCTGGGGCGACTCGTTCTCCGGGGACGGCCCGTACGGCCCACCGATGGGTGGCATCGGGAACTGGCGTTCCCCCATCATCACTCGCACGTCCCAGCGAGACCCCGCCGAGCCGATCGTCATGGCCACCTCGCCGGGCACCGACGGCCGCCAGCTGTGGGACTACCAGCACGACAACGCCGAATACTCCACCGTCCTGCCGTGTGACGCGATGACCATCGACGGCCGGATCTACCTGTGGGTCATGTACACCCAGGGCCTTGGCAACGAGAAGTGGTGCGAGATATGGACTTCCGACGACAGTGGCGTCACCTGGGCCCGCCGCGGTGCGAAGTTCTGGTGCGGCGCCTTCGCCGGCAAGCGGGTGATGATCTCCTGGGCCAAGGACCCGCGCAGCGACTGGGTGCACATCATCTCCACCGGCGGCCTGGCCAGGAACAAGGACATGCTGCTGTGGCGCGCGCCGGTCGAAGACCTGTCCGATCCACACGCCTGGCAGGGCTGGGGCTGGGATGGCGACAACTGGGCCTGGAACCGTGAGCCCACGCCGATCCTGCCCGGTTGGCAATTCGGCGAGATCTGCCTGCGCTATGTCGAGAACAGGGCCGTGATCTCCGGATTCGACGCGGGGGACTACTCGATCTTCGTCAAGGTCGGCGACCGGATCGACAACACGAACTGGATCACGACCCACACACACCGGCCGATAACCGGGATGCCGCGCGGTGTCGACACGGTTCCGCGCCTGTACGGCGGCTACATACACCCCTACAGCAGGCTCGAGGACGGCAAGTTCACCCTCATCGTCTCCGAGTGGGCGCAGAACGGGAATCCCTATCGGGCGACCCAGTTCACCTGCACCGGGATTCGCCGGAAGGTGCTGGTCCCGGTACCCGACCCCGAACCGACGCCCGAGCCTCGGCCGACTCCACCACCGGACCCGCATCTGACCTGGTGGCAGGAGCTCGTCCGCCGAGTCGACGAGTGGCGCAGGCGGCTCGGTCCGTAGCGCCACCCCCTTGCTGTCGACGGTCGATAGCTGGGCGGTGGCGCACTCTGTCACCGCATGGTTATCCACTGGTCCTTGCCGTAATGGCCCGGTAGCGCGAGACTTGCTCGATGACGACGGTTGAGGATTTCGATCGGCAGGCGGCGGAGGTCGGCAAAGCGGCGCGGAAGCGGGTTTCTCGTTCCGCGTTGGGGGAGTGGAAGCCGGAACCGGGTCGGGAGGACCCGGTGGCGATTCTGCTGAAACAGAACGAGAGCCGGGTGCCGTCGCTGGTGCCGATCCGGATGGCGCGAATGGCGGTGTCGCCGTTCACCTTTCTGCGGGGTGCCGCGGCGGTCCTGGCCAGTGACCTGGGGAGCGGTCCGGATACGGGGCTCATCACACAACTGTGCGGCGACGCGCATCTGTCGAACTTCGGGCTCTTCGGCACTCCCGAGCGCAATCTCGTGTTCGATGTGAACGACTTCGACGAGACGCTGCCCGGCCCGTTCGAGTGGGACGTCAAACGCCTGGTCGCCAGTGTCGCGGTCGCGGCGCTCAACAACGGCTGTTCCGATGAGGACGCGGCATCGGCGGCGGAGGCGACTGCCCGCGGCTATCGCGTGGGCATCGAGGCGATGACAGAGCAGGACAGTCTGGAGATCTGGTACGACCGGGTCGATTCAGACAAGGTCCTCGAGCTGGTCCAGAAGAAGAAGGGCCGCAAGCTGGCCGAGAAGACGATCGCCTCGGCCAAGAAGCGCACCAGTCTGCAAGCACTGGACAAACTCACCGAAACCGACGCCGACGGCATTCCGCGGATCAAGAATCAGCCGCCGCTGCTGGTGCCCATCACCTCCCCCGACGCGGCGACCGTGAAGGCGCTGTTCGCCGAATACCGGCGCACGCTGCCCGACCACATGCGCGTGCTGCTCAACCGCTACGCCTTCGTCGAGGCCGCCGTGAAGGTCGTCGGGGTCGGCAGCGTCGGCACCCGATGCTTCATCGCGCTGCTGATGGACAAGGAGTCCGGCGCTCCGCTGTTCCTGCAGCTGAAGGAGGCCGACACCTCGGTGCTGGCGCCGTATCAGAAGGCGAGCCGATACAAGCATCAGGGACATCGCGTCGTCGCCGGTCAGCGCTTGATGCAGGCGTCGAGCGACATCTTCCTCGGCTGGGCCACCGGCCCCGAAGGCGTGCATCACTACTGGCGTCAGTTCCGCGACATGAAGGGTTCTGTCGATATCGAGAATCTGACCCACCGGCAACTGTCCAACTACGGCGCTGTCTGCGGCGGCGTGCTGGCCCGCGCCCACTGCCGCTCCGGCGATCCGCTGGCCATCGACGCCTATATCGGCGGCAGCGAGAAGTTCGACACGGCACTGAGCGATTTCGCGATGTCGTATGCGGATCAGACGATGGCCGACTATCGACTGCTGATGGCCGCGATCAAGGACGGTCAGGTGGAAGTCGCCGACAACCCGTACTGATCGGCCTCTTTCGGAGCCGACTGATACAGCGCGATGCCGATCGCGAACAACCACAGCATGGTGAGCCCGCCGACGGTCGCCGTGGTGCCCCACCCGTTGGCCGCATAGAAGTCGGCCGGTGTGTTCCCGAAGAACAGCGACGGCACGAACGCGAAGTTCACCGCCGCGAGCGCCCAGCTGGTCACGATGCACCAGCGGGGCAGTAGCCGTGCGGCGGCGATGGCGAAGGCCACGAGGAACAATCCTTCCAGCAGTCGCGAGACGGTCCCGTACAGGATGTAGGTACCGGTGACGGTGATGGTGGGGTCGATCGGTTCGGGCGCCGCGATCACCGCACCGACCTCGAGGCCGGTCGACACGAGAACGACGGTGAGCCAGGCGGTTCCGGCCGCGGCGGCCAGCGACCCGAACCATGCCCGTTCCGGGTCACGGTGTCGCACCACAGCGGCGAGCCCGCTCATGAACACCACGAACAGCGTGACACCGATCAGTCCGAGCAGGCATCGGGTGAGCACATTCGCGTCCGGCGGTGCCCCCGAGTACACGAAGTACAGCGGTAGTTCGATCAGCGTGCAGCCGGCTCCAGCGAAGGCAGCTGCTCCGGTGATGCGCTGAATCTGGTTGATGTCCACAGTTGTTCGCCCCTCGCCGCCGAGCGATTCTGCTCGGCTCCGAATTAGTATAAGACTTAAACTATAACCCCTATGTTAAGTTGGGGGAACCCCGAACGAATGAGGAGAACGTGACCAGCAAGCAGCCCGGTCCGGCCCGACCGCGCGTCGGCCGTCCGGCCGAACTGGACGCGGATCGCATCGTCGCGACGGCCATCACGCTCGCCGATCGCGAAGGTCTGCGCGCCGCTTCGCTGACGAAAGTGGCTGCCGCACTGGATGTCACACCGATGTCGCTCTACCGCCACATCGGCTCGAAAGACGGCCTCACCGACTTGATGGCCGACACTGCCTTCGGCCCGCCTCCCGTCATCGGTGCGGCCTGGCGCCCCGCCCTGCGTGAGTGGGCGACCGGTCAGCGAGCAGTGTTCGCCCGTCACCCGTGGCTGACCCAGATCCCCATCACGGGCCCGCCCCGCGGTATCAACGCCCTCGCGTGGATGAATGCCGGCCTCGCCGCCTTGCGTGAGACCCAGCTGGATTGGGGTGCCAAGATCGGTGCGATCACCGTGATCGGCGGCTACGTCCGTCAGGCGTTCGTCACCGACCGTCACATGGCCGAGCAGCGTGGCGCCGAACAGCGCAGCGAGGCTCAATCCCTCGACGTGTACCAGCGCGATGTGTCGACCCTCGACCTGTCCCGGTTGCCTGAGATCGCCGCCCTCTTCGCGGATCAGGCCTTCGCCGAGCTCCCTCCGGACGAAGAGTCGGCGGCGGGCGATTTCGCCTTCGGTCTCGACCTCATCCTGGACGGCGTCGCCGCCGCGGTCGTCACGGCCGAAAAGCCGCGGTCGTAGTCACCGGGACTCGCGTCGCCGCCGGGTGGGCGGCAGTGGATACAATCATTACCGATGAGTAACTTCTTTTCCTCGGTGGACCAGGTGACCGACCGGCTGACAGCCGCCGGTTACCTGCCGTCCCTCGATATCGCGACCGCGGTCTTCCTCGCCGACCGCCTCGGCAAGCCCTTGCTGATCGAGGGACCGGCGGGCGTCGGTAAGACCGAGCTCGCCAAGGCTGTCGCCGCCGCGGTGCGCGCCGAGCTCATCCGCCTGCAGTGCTACGAGGGCGTGGACGAGGCCCGTGCCCTATACGAGTGGAACCACGCCAAGCAGCTGCTCCGGATCACCGCCACCTCCGGCGAGGACTGGGACAGCACCCGCGACCACGTCTTCACCGAAGAATTCCTGCTCGCCCGCCCGCTGCTGGCCGCCATCCGCAATCCCGACCCCACGGTCCTGCTCATCGACGAACTCGACAAGGCCGACGTGGAACTCGAGGGCCTGCTGCTGGAAGTCCTCGGCGACTTCCAGGTGAGCATCCCCGAACTCGGCACCGTCACCGCCGTCCGCAAGCCCTTCGTCATCCTCACCTCCAACGCCCACCGCGACCTGTCCGAAGCGCTGAAACGGCGCTGCCTGTATCTCCATATCGACTATCCGACAGCGGAATTGGAGAAGGCGATCGTCGCGCTTAAAGTTCCCGAGCTGGACGCCGCGCTGGCCGAACCGGTGGTGGCGACGGTGAGCGCGCTACGGCAGCTCTCCCTGCGCAAGGCGCCTTCGATCGCCGAAACCGTCGACTGGGCAAGAACTTTGGTCGCTCTGGGAACGCGGACGCTGACCGGCGGTGTGGTCCGCTCGACACTCGGGGTGCTGCTGAAGTACCAGTCGGACCATCGCATCGCCATCGATCGGCTCGGTCTCGACGACCAGGCAGACGGCAGCGTGCAGTGATGAGCCCTTCGCGCTTCGTTCCCACGAGCGCTCGGCTCGTCGATTTCGTCACCCTGCTGCGTGAGCACAACATTCACGCGGGTCCCAGTGAAACCATCGACGCGGCAGCCGCGATCGTAGCCCTCGGTGACGCCGACCCCCGCGTCCTGCGCGCGGGTCTGGCCGCCTGCCTGCTCCGCCGCAACGGCCAACGCAAAGTCTTCGACCAACTCTTCGACCTGTACTTCCTCGGCGTCTCGCTGCCACCCGCCAGCCCGAGCGAGAACGCCGAAGACCTGCGTGAACGTTTGATCGCCACCCTCGTCCAGGGCGAAGACACCGCCGAACTGGCCCGCGAAGCACTCAACACCTTCGGTGCCTACGGCGGTGCGGGGGAGAGCGCGGGCCGGGTCTCCCAGGCCTCCGGTGCGGGCTGGTCCTCGTACCTGACCATGAAATCGCTACGCCCGGATGAGATCTCCGAACAGCTCGCTCAAACCATGGGTGGCACAGGGCAGTTCGACACGGCGGTGCGCACCATCGAGGCCCGCCGACGGGTCGACCGGTTCCGTACCGATGTGCAAACCGAGGCGCGCCTGCGCTCGGCCGAATTGCGCGGCACCGACTACATCGCCCGCCGCGGTGTCGAGAACTCCGCGGACCGCACGGATTTCCTCGGCGCCCGCGAACAGGACCTCGCCGAGATGCGCCGCCTCGTGCACCCACTGGCCCGCAAGCTCGCCACCCGACTGGCGGTGCGCCGCAAGAAGGCGGTCCGCGGCCAGATCGACCTGCGCCGCACCCTGCGTCGTTCCATGGCTACCGGTGGTGTCCCGGTCGATCCGGTACTGCGCGCCCGCAAGCGCGGCCGCCCCGACCTCGTTGTGCTGGCCGATGTCTCGGGCTCGGTGAGTGGTTTCGCCGAATTCACCCTGCAATTGGTGCAGGCCCTGCAGGACCAGTTCAGCAAGGTCCGCAGCTTCGGCTTCGTCGACACCTGCGCCGAGATCACCCAGTACTTCACCCCCGGCGAACCGCCGCCGCCGGGCTTCGCGCAGAACATCGTGCGCGAAGGCGGCGTCGCCCGGTTCGGATCCAGCAATTACGGCGAGGTCCTCCAGGGTTTCGTCGACCATTACCTCGACGCTGTCGGCCCACGCACCTGCGTGCTGATCCTCGGTGACGCCCGCACCAACCGCACCGACCCGAATCTCGCCGCGCTGCAGGCGATCACCGAGCGCGCGAAGGCGGTCTACTGGCTCAACCCGGAGCCGTCGCGCTCGTGGTCGACCGGTGACTCGGCCGCCGAGGACTACACCGAGATCGTCACCATGCACGAATGTCGCAATGTCGCCCAGCTCGCCGAGGTGATCGGCAGACTGCTGCCCGCCTGATTCAGCGGTACTTCGTGGTGCCCGCCGAGGTGCGCGAATTGCTGACGAGTTTGGCGAAGCACTCGTCGACGGGGATCGACCTGGCGTCACACCAGGCATTGGCCGAGTCGGGATCGCTGTAGGTCGTTCCGGCCAGCGTTATCCACCATCCCTGCAGGTCGAACGTGGCCCAGTCGTCGCTCCAGACCAGTCGCGCCCCGGGATACTGGGCGCGCATCCGTTGATGTTGGGCGAGGATCTCGCTGCTGGTCCAGTTCACCATCTGCCCGTCGACGTCGGGCGCGACCAATCCCGGCTGTTTGGCCGAGAGCTGAGGCACCCACCGGTTGGCCACCCCCGCGCTGACGAAGGGCTGGTCGGCATCGGCTTGTGCGCGCAAGGTATCGAGAGCCTGGGCTTGGAGGTCTATGGGGGCGGGCGCCGGGACAGGGGCAGGCACCGGCACCGGTGCCGAGGCCGCAATGGTCGCGGCGGTGGGGGCAGGGGCGGCGGTCGAGGAGTTGCGGTCACGTTGCAGAACGATGATTCCCACCGCGATCACGCCGACTCCCAATGCCATGACAACCACCAGTGCCCCCAGAATCCACGGCCACGGTGACGGCCGTTGCGGCGGTGGCATGGCTTGCTGGTATCCGGGATAGCCGGGATAGCCCATGTTCGCCTCCGCTCTCGCAGCGGCCGAACGGTCCCCATCAGGCGCTCGGTCGCCCGTGCCTGCTGAGCAGTCTATGACTGTTCAGCAGGCCATTCGGCTTCCGTTGCGCAACCGACATCCGTATCTCAGGCGCTCAGCCGCACGACGGCGTACTCGCGCCCGGCCTTGGTCTGGTACTTGTCGTAGCGCGGTTGGGCGGTGGTGATGCGTTCCCAGGCGGTTGCCCGCTCGGCACCGTCGAGCACGTGCGGTGTCACCGCGACGGTATCGCCGCTGGGTAGCTGGACGGTTGCCTGATCGGCGTTGGCCATCAAATTGAGGAACCAGTCGGGGTGACCGTCCTTGCCGCCGGAGGCGACGAGCAGCCAGGACTCGTCCTCGCCGGGGAACCAGGAGATCGGGGTGTCGCGCGGCTGGCCACTGCGGCGACCGACCGTGTGCAGGATCAGCACATCCATCCCCATGAAGGTGCCTTTGCCGCGGCGGATCTTGCGGTTCATCCGCGCGTTCATCCGGTGCTGCATCCAGCGAGAGAATCCGCTGTGTGCATTGCTCTCGCTCGCTTGCTGATTCGAAGACATGGTGACAGTTCCTTTCACAGGGAGGGGGAGCCTCAGCCCCAGGCGCCGGCGATCTGACGGGTGCTGGCGTTGAGCCGGTTGAACATGTTGGTGACACCGATCATCAGCACGATCGAGGCGAGCTGCTTCTCGTCGAAGTAGCTGGCAGCGCTGTCCCAGATCTCGTCGGTGACCGCGTCGGGACGGTCGGCCATCCGCGTGGCGGCCTCGGCGAGCTCGAGGGCGGCCCGCTCCTCCTCGGAGAAGAACGGGGTCTCGCGCCAGGCGACCACGGTGGCGAGGCGGTCTTCGCTGACGCCCGCCTTGCGCGCGGTGGTGGTGCCACCGAGAACGCAGGCGCTGCAGCCGTTGATCTGGCTCACCCGCAGGTGCACCAGTTCCAAGATCTCGCCGTCCACGCCACCGGTCTCCACGGCCTTGAGCACCTGCTGGATCGGGCCCATCGCGTCGGTGAGGATCATGGCCGGGTTCTTCATCCGAGACTGCATGTCGTTCTCCTTGTTCGCTCTTGTCCGCTGCTTGCGGTGTGTCTCAATAACAGCCCGTGCGACGGTGGAAAAGAATGGCTGTGGGACACTGTGGGACAGCGGAAAACGGCCCTGACCACCGGCTTGTCGGTCGTGAGATTTCTGGTGCAGGCCGGGACAACGGGAGTGGAACACGGTGGTTGTGCAACAGCAGACGGCACGGGCATACCCGCAGGACGAGCTCGCTTCGCGGCTGCGACTGATCCAGGAACTCTCCGGCCGTGGCGTGCGCGCCCTGGCCCGCGACACCGGCCTGAGCTCGTCCTCGCTCTCGCGCTACCTCAGCGGCCAGACGGTCCCGCCGTGGCTCGCGGTCCTCGAGCTGTGCCGCTTGGTCAAACGTGACCCACGCCCGCTGCGCCCGCTCTGGGAGCGCGCCAACAACCCCCTGCCCGCTCCGCCGAAGACCAGCCGTCAGCCCGCTCCGCCGAGCCCACCGGCCGACGCCCCACCTCCGCCACGCAACGACCTGCCCCGCGACGTGCCCGACTTCACCGGCCGTGAGCAGGCACTCGCCGACGTGCTCGCCGCCGTCCGTGCCGACCGCGTGGTCGCCATCGACGGCATGGCAGGCGTCGGGAAAACCTCCCTCGCCGTGCACGCCGCGCATCAACTCACCGCCGAATACCCTGACGCCCAGCTGTATCTCGACCTCCACGGCTTCACCGACGGACGCCAACCGCTCGACCCCGACGCCGCCCTTCGAGCGCTGCTGGCCGCCTTGCAGGTGCCTTCGGAGAAGGTGCCGCAGGACGGGGAAGTCGAACTGCGAGCGGCCTGTTGGCGTTCGGAGCTCGCCCGGTTGCGCGCTGTGGTCGTGCTCGACAATGTCGCCGATGCCGCGCAGGTCAGCCTCCTGTTGCCGGGCGCGGGCGAGTCGGTGGTCATCATCACCAGTCGCAACCGGTTGCTCGAACTCGATGAGGTCCCGCCGGTGACCCTCGACGTGCTCACGCCGGAGGAGAGTGCCGAACTGCTGGTGCGGGCCAGCGGCGACGCTCGCGTCGGACGGCTGGCCAAAGAGCCCGAGCAAGCCGCCGAAGTGCTGCGCCTGTGCGGCAACCTACCCCTGGCACTGCGCTTGGCGGCCGCTCGACTTCGGCATCGCCCGGGCTGGTCGGTCGGCATCCTCGTGGAGCGAATGGCCGAGGGCGCCAGCGAATTCGACACCGCCTTCGGCATGTCGGTGCGTCAGCTCAACCGCGACCAGCGCCGCCTGTTCCGGCTGCTCGGCCTGATCCCCGGCTCCACGTTCACCGACTACGTCGCCGCCGCCGTGGCCGACGTCTCGCTGCGCAGCGCCCGCACCATGCTCGAAGACCTCCTCGACGCGCATCTCGTCCAGCAACCCGCCGACGGCCGCTACCGCCTCCACGACCTGGTCCGCCAACACGCCCGCACCGCCACCTTCGAACACGACACCCCCGCCGACCGCGAACGCGCCCTGCACCGCATCCTCGACTACTACGTACACACCGCGGCCGCCGCCGACACCGCCATGCCGTTCCTGTCGCCGACCCGCCCCGTCTCCGCCGGTTCGCCGCCCGCCGAGCTACCGCTTTTCCCCGGTCGTGACGCCGCGTTCTTCTGGTTCGTCGCCGAGTACACCAACCTGATGGCCGTGTTCTATGCCGCCGTCGAAGCCGGTGCCGACACCCACGTGTGCGAACTGCCACGTTTCATGCGCGCCTTCTTCGCCCGCCGCTGCGGCACCACACATCTCAACGCGCTCTTCGAGCAATCCCTCACCGCCGCACAGAATCTCGGCGATCCACGCCAACTTGCCGAAGCGCACAGCGACCTGGGTTTCGCCCGCTACAACGCGGGCCGCATGACCGAAGCGGCCGCCGCCTACGCCGCCGCCGCGCCCCTGGTCGTCGAAGTGGGTGACCCGCTGCCCCGCGCCGAACTGACGATGCGCTGCGCCCAATTACGCTGGGACGAAGGCAGTATCGAAGAACCGCTGGAACTGTTCCGGCAAGCCCGCGACCTCTACACCACCGGCGGTTGCCCGACCAGCGCCGCCGACGCCATCGCCGGCGAAGCCTGGGCCATGCTCCAGTTGGGTCAGCGCGACCGGGCCGCCCAACTGGCCCGCGAAGCCCTCGCAATCCCTACCGTCAACCCGTCGCTCCAGGCCCAGATCACCCTCGGCGTGGCGATCGCGGCCGACGAGCCCGAAGAAGCCCTCGACCACCTGAACCGCGCCCTCGCCCTCGCCCGCGAAGACGGCCACAAACACAACGAAGCCTGGTGCCTGAACTGCCGGGGTGTCGCCCTGCGTGAAATGGGTCGCTACGAAGAAGCGCTCGCCAGCCACCGAGAAGCCTTCGCTCTCTTGGACGCCCTCTTCGAAGACCACTGGAAGATCCACTTCCTCAACAGCTACGCCGAAACCTGCCGTCTCGCAGGACTATCCGACGAGGCCCTCGACCTCTATCGCCAAACCCTGGCCCTGGCACCGGAACTGGGCCACCGCTTCGAGGAGGCGACAGCCCACCAGGGCATCGCCGACGTCCTCGACGCGACGGACCCGGCTGCCGCCACCGAACACCGTGCGGCAGCCGAGTCTCTCTTCGCCGACATCACCCCATCGACTTCGCTCCATCCAGCGATTCCCGGATGATGTCGGCGTGGCCGGAGTGCTGGGCGGTCTCGGTCATGATGTGCATCAGCGTGCGGCGTGCGGTCCAGCGTCCGCCGGGCTCGAACCACGGCGCCTCCGGCAGGGGCTGACTCACGTTCAGATCGGGCAGGGTGCGCACGAGCTCATCGGTGCGTGCGGCCACCTGCTCGTATTCGGCCAACACACCCTCGAGCGTGTCGCCGGGCAGCATCCGGAAGATTTCGCCCCACTGCGCGATCTGCTCCTCGGTCATCGAGGAGAAATCGGGGGCTTGCGCGGGCCCGTCGAGGATGAAACCCGCCCAATTCGCTTCCACCGCGGCCACATGCTTGATCAGTCCGCCCAGACACAGCTCGCTGGCCGTCGTGCGCAGACCCGCCTGCTCGTCGGTGAGATCGCGGACCGTGAAGCGCAGGAAGTGCCGGTGCTTGGCGAGCATCTCGAGGATGTCGGTGCGCTCGGTGTCGATCTGGATGCTGCTGGTCATGAGCGGATCCTTTGCTTGTCGGTGTGGTGAAACCCAAGGTAGAACCCATTGCGGCCAGTTTCTGTCCGCAATTGCGAGATAATCGGAATATGGCCGATACGAGCGCACGCACCCTCCGACTGCTGTCGCTGCTGCAGACTCATCGCTATTGGCCCGGCACGGAACTCGCTGAGCGCCTCCGTGTTTCGGCCCGCACCCTGCGCCGCGACATCGACCGCCTCCGCGAACTCGGCTATCCGGTCGACGCCCGCCCCGGTGTCGACGGCGGCTACCAACTGGCCGCGGGCGCCGCCCTGCCACCCCTGGTCCTCGACGACGACGAAGCGGTAGCCATCACCGTCTGCCTGCAAGCAGGCTCCCAGGGTGCGGGCGACGGCTTGGCCGAACCCTCCATCCGCGCACTCGGCAAATTGGTCACCGTCCTACCCACCCGCCTACGCCGCCGCGTCGACGCCCTACGCGCCATGACCGAATCCTCGGCCTGGACCGCCGTCCCCCTCTCCGACGTTGACCCCGCCGTCCTCACCGATCTGGCTCTCACCTGCCGCCGCGAAGAACGCCTCACCTTCACCTACACCGCCGCGGACGGCCGAACCAGCACCCGAGAAGTGGAACCCCACCGCCTCGTCTCCCAGGGCCGCCGCTGGTACCTCGTCGCCTACGACCTCACCCGCCACGACTGGCGCACCTTCCGCGTAGACCGCCTCACCGCCTCCGCGACCACCGGCACCCGCTTCCGCCCCCGCACCCTCCCGGCCCCCGACGCCGCCACCTTCGTCCGAAACGCCATCGGCGCCCGCCGATCCGGCTACACCGTCACCGCCGAGATAGAAGCCCCCGCCACCGACGTCCACACCCGAGTAGGCCGCTGGTGCACCATCACCGCCCTCCCTGACAACCGCACCCACATAGAACTGACTGTCGACGAGCTAGACTGGCCGATCCTGTTGCTGGGCAAGGTAGGAGCGGATTTCCGCGTTCTCGGCCCACCGGAACTGGTTACGCAGCTGCGGGAGTGGGGGAGCCGCTTCACCCGCACTCAGCCATGAATTCGCCCCGTCTGCGTCGGCGCGCTATACCTAACTCATGAATCTGTCCCAGCTGAGCTCGGCGATCGAGACGGCTGTCGCCCAGCACCTCAACGAACTCGGCAAGGCAGCCGGGTTGCTGCCCTTGACCTGGTTCGTCGCGCCGTCGGTGACCAGCGATGACAGCATGGAGGCCGTCCTGTCCGTCGAAGGTCAAGCCGGTAGCCATCTTTCGCAGCACCCGGGCCGGGTGGTCGATCAATGGGCCAACGTCCTCGGACTACGCCGGGTGCTCTCTCCGACCCTCGGGGTACACGCGGTGGAGGGTCTCCTCGAGCCCCAGCCGGGGGAATATCGGTTCGAGATCCGGATCTGGGGTGTCGTCGACCCCGCTGTGCTGCACGCCCAACGGGATTGGGGCCGATGGCAGGGCTGACCCGGGTCAGCCGCGATACCGCCCCTTCTGCCTTCGCTGATAGAACAGCAGGTCCACCTCCACCGGCTCGACCAATGCCGTGATCTCGGCCAGCCTGGTGTCGTACCTGAGCTCGGTGATGCACCGATGCAGATAGGCCCGCCGCTCCGGCCCCAACTGCGCCCAGATCGCTCCGAACCGTGACTGTCCCCGCTCTCCGGAAACTGCGACAAGATCGAGTAACGCAGGCCAGCAACCAGTTTCGGTCGCCCGCGCGGGCAACTCGGCCACCGCCGACTCCGAGAGCAAAGCCAGTGCGTACCCCACAGCGCTCCTGACATCGTCGTCCATTCGCGACATCAACGTGAACAGCCCACGCCAACTCTCCGCATCCTCACGCCCGTCCATCGGCGCGACCAGATCGACCCCCACATCCGGATCTCTGAACACCGGATTACCGACCAACGTCCACAGCCCCAACGGCGTGAGATACCCCGCCAGCGTGAGGAATTCGGGCACCGCGCCGAGCGCCAGCGCGTTGCGCACCAGTCGCGCGACATCACCGGGCTGCGCACTCCCGAACAGAATGTCGCCCACCCGGCGGATCACATCGGGCGCGCACCTCGAAAACACCGACAGCGCAGCATGTTGCAGGTCGGAAGGACCCGACAACACCGTCTGCGCCATCCGCGGAACCCGCTTGTGCGGCCCATCGAGCAGCTGACGAATAACCGCACTCAGTACGTCCACGTCATAGGAAAACGCCGCCGAGAAGATCAGCCCGGCGTCATCCCGCACCCCCACCTCGACAGCGGCGAGCACTTCCGGTGTGGCACAAGCCAAGAACGGACCAACCGTGATGAAGTCGCGCCGCCGCAGCAGCTCGTTGAGGATCTCGACGATCGGCCCCGGCGCCATCTGATCGACCAACTGCTCGATGGCCCGCGGATCGAGATAGGGCGCACAATCGGCCGCATACCCCGCATCGAGCAGCATCAACGTCTCAGCGGCCTTGCCCGGATGATCCAGCCCCACCGACCCCGCCGCCCGCCCCGTCATCATCGGCGGAATCAGCTTCTGCACCAACGGAATCGACATGGTCAACGGAATGAACGGCACCAACGAACTGATCCGCCGAAACGTCTCCGTGTGCTGATCGAACAACACCCCCGAAATCTGCTGATTCAGCGCATGCAACCGATCGGCCCCGAGATACCGCAGGTGGTCCAACCGCTGAGGATGGACATGCAACGTGCGAGCCAACAGAATCAACTGCGCCCGAGTAATCAGGTCGGTCATCTGCCGCCGAACATGATCTTCTTCGTCACCCGACGCAACGGCCGGGGCAACGCAGAGACCATCGAATCGATGGACTTGTCCAACGCGGCCGCCTCGAACGTACTCGCGGCCCTCATCAACTCGAACAGATCCCGAGCCTCATCCGCCGGCAGCTGCTCCAACGCGGGCAGTGTCTCCGGCAAGCCACCTTCACGGTCACTTCTGACAGTCATGCGGCTCCTGGGTAACCCGATCTCTACTCCGAGGGTCCCCCTTTCCGCTGTCGCGCGCTACGACTTCGCCGAATCACTGTGCATGACAACGAAAACCCCAGCCCAGGTACATGTAAACCGACGTACCACCTTGTATGGCGTACGACATGGAGAGGTGCATGATTGGTTCCGAATGACACAGCCCTCGCGTAAATTCATCACGATGTCGCGTACACCGACCAGCCGGGCACTTCTGTAACGAGCGGCCGCGGTCGGCGGATCCTCCTGTGCGACAGTCTTCGACGACCGATGGTGGGGCACGGGTGGAAATAACGGCAGATTGGCAGTTCGACGTTCCGACCAGCGGTAGCAAGTACCTACCCCCGGACGCTCGCTATATGGAGGCGCTGACGAGCCAGGGCTACGGGTTCGAAGCAGCCGTCGCCGACCTCGTCGACAACTCGATCGACGCAGGCGCGAAAGACGTGGTCGTGCACTTCCTGCGCGATGGTGACAACCTGGTGAGCTTGCTGATCATCGACGACGGTCGAGGCATGTCCGAAGCCGAACTCGATGTCGCCATGACGGTCGGCGGGCGTCGCGACTACGCACCGGATGCGCTGGGGATGTTCGGCACCGGCCTGAAATCGGCGTCGCTGAGCCAGGCCTCGTCGGTCACTGTGGTCAGCCGGACGAGGAGCAGTCGGCCGGCCGGTCGGCGGTGGGCGATGGAAAAGGCCCGCACCGGTTTTCAGTGTGACATCGTCGAGCCCAGCTATGCACAATCGCTGATCGACCGCTATCAGGGTTGTCCGATCACCTGGCAGGGCACGGTGATTCGCTGGGACGGCGTGAAGGACTTTCCGCAAAACGTCGGTGCGGGCCAGACCGGCCGGTATCTGGATCGCACCATCGCTCGTCTCGGCCTACATCTCGGGCTGCAACTGCACCGCTTTCTCGACCGCCCTGACTTCAACATCACCATCGCTGTCGAAGACATCCGCACCGGCGACATCTACGCCAATTTCGGGGTGGTGGCGTTGAATCCGTTCGGCTACTCGGTGTCGGGCCACCACGAATACCCGCGACGTTTCGCCGCCGAGTTAGCCTCGTTCGGCCGGATGGAACTCACCGCGCACATCTGGCCACCGAAATCCTCGCTCAGCGAGTACAAAGCAGTCGGCAGCGTGCTCGAACGCCAAGGTTTCTACTTCTATCGCAACGGGCGCGTTGTGCAGGCAGGCGGTTGGAACAACTTCCGCCAGCCCGAACAGCACCTGTCGCTGGCGCGCGTCGACGTCGACCTACCAGCCGATTTCGGCGACACGTTCCGGCTGACCGTGAAGAAGGAAGGCGTCGAGGTCTCGCCGGAGTTCGTCGAAGCTGTCGAGGAGGCCGCCGATGACCAGGGCAGGACCTTCAGCGACTATCTCGCCAATGCCCAGCGGATCTACCGCGAGGCCAGGCAGCGCGCGGGTGCGGTCCGCAAACCGGTGATCCCTCCCGGGCGAGGTTTCGCCCCCGCTGTCCGCGAAACGTTCGACGAAGAGCTGCCGTCGTTGCAGGGAGAGGAGCCGGTCAATATCGAATGGCGCAAGCTCTCCGACGAGGTCTTCTTTGAGATCGACCGCGAAACCCGCACCATCGCCTTGAACCGCCGGTTCCGTTCGGCGATCCTCGGTGGTCGGCGCGGCAGCCTCAACGACGCCCCGATGATGAAGGCGCTAATGTATTTCCTGCTGCACGAGGTTTTCGGCAAGGAATACAACGGTCCGCGCACCAAGGACAATCTGGTGCTGTGGCAGTCGGTGCTGCTGGCCGCCGCCCGCGCCGAGCTCGACCAGGTGGACGCGTGAGCGAGGAGTTGGCCACGGCCAGGCTGGAACTGCATCGGGCGGTGCTCGGCGAGATGTCGGGCACACGACCAACCCGACTACTGCGGTCGATGCGCTACCAGGCAGACGAGCTGCCCGCGGCCGAGACGTGTGCCAACGAGGAGGACTTCCGCGAGGCGCTGTTCGCGGCGCTGCCCGCAGATCCGCTGGTCGCGATGTGGCGAGCCCAGTTCTATCAGTGGGATTTCGCGGTGGCACCGTCCTGGTCCGACGCCGCACCCCGGACCGAAGAACGCCGGGCGCACCTCTACACGCGGCTCGCACTCGATCCCGCGACAGCCAAACTGCTGGAAGCCAACGCGCCGATTTCGACGCTGCCGCGGCCTGTGGTGATCGGTGCGAAATTCGAACCCTGGTATCACCTGCGTCCGCGGCAGATGTCGCGGCACAGCCGTGAGGGCTACTGGAACAACTACCGACTCTCGCTGGCGACTCGGCATTGGTCGCCGGAAGCGATCGCCGATCTCGATATCGCAACCGACCACGTCGTCGAACGGCTCGCCGACCCGACCAGTGTGACTGCCTACCAGACAAAGGGTTTGGTGGTCGGCTATGTGCAGTCCGGTAAGACCGCTAATTTCGCCGGCGTCATCGCCAAGTCGATCGACGCGGGCTACCGCCTGGTGATCGTGCTCAGCGGCACTCTCAACCTGCTGCGTGCACAGACTCAACGCCGCCTCGACATGGAACTCGTCGGCCGCGAGAACATCCTGCGGGGCGCCGCCGACTACGAATCCGACTACAGCGACGACCCTGCCTGGATCCAACGCCGCTTCCTCGAATTCGGTGAATTGCCGTCGATCATGGGCGGTTTCGACATCCACCGAATGACGACCAGAGACAACGACTACCGCAGCCTGCAGCAGGGGATCTACGCGCTCGAGTTCGAGAAGCGCGAACCCTCGCTCCCGCTCTACGATCAGGCGAACCTGCACCTCGCCGCGGCCCGGCTGATGGTGGTGAAGAAGAACAAGTCGGTGCTGACTAAGCTAGTCAAGGACTTACGCAAGATCAAGACCCCGCTGGCCGAGATCCCCGTGTTGATCATCGACGACGAGTCCGACGAGGCGTCGATCAACACCACCCGCGCCAAACCGGACACCGAACGCACAGCCATCAACCAGTGCGTATCCAATCTGCTCACCATGCTGCCGCGCGCCCAATACGTCGGCTATACCGCCACCCCGTACGCCAATGTCTTCATCGATCCCAGCGACGCCACGGACATCTTCCCCAAGGATTTCCTGCTGTCGCTGGCTCGCCCGACCGGGTACATGGGTGCCACCGACTTCCACGATATCGACTCCGAAGTTCCCGAAGACGAACGCACATACCGCAATTCGAACGAGATGGCTCATGTCCGCGATGTGGTGGTAGCCGACGAAGACGACACCGAACCACTGCGCAAGGCTGTCGACATGTTCGTCCTCGCTGCGGCGATGAAGGTCTATCGCGAGGCGAACGGACTCGGCGACGGCTACTTTCAGCATCACACCATGCTGATCCATGAGTCCAGCTGGGTCGCCGACCATCGTCACCTGTTGGCGCGTGTTACCCAAGTATGGTGGGACGCAGACTATTCCGGCCCCAGCGGCCACGCCCGACTCCGGGGGCTGTTCGACACCGACGTAGCCCATGTGTCCGCGGCGCGTGCCGAAGGCTATCCGGTCCCAACGACTTTCGAGGATCTGCGCCCACACATCAGCCCCGCGGTCATCCGCATCGGTGGCGACCAGAAACCGATCATCGTCGTCAACGGTGACACTGCCGTGGAAACCGGCGAGGCCGACTTCGACAAGCGCGCGATTTGGAAGATCCTGATTGGCGGCCAGAAACTCTCCCGCGGCTTCACCGTGGAGGGACTCACGGTCTCCTACTTCCGCCGCCGCGCGGCCAACATGTCCGCACTGATGCAAATGGGCCGCTGGTTCGGCTTCCGACGCGGCTACCGTGACCTGGTCCGCCTCTACATCGGCCGCGACGAAACCGGCCCCGGTAACAAGGGCATCGATCTCTACCAAGCCTTCGAGGCCACCTGCCAGGACGAGGACGCCTTCCGCGACGAACTCGAGCAGTACGCGGAGACCGTCGACGGCGAACCTCAGGTGACCCCCGCCCAGGTCCCACCCCTGGTCTCCCAACACCTCCCGCTGCTACCGCCCACCAGCAAGAACAAGATGTACAACGCGCGTCTTGTGGAAGTGCGCTCACCGGGCCGCTGGCGCGAACCCACCGCCTACCCGACCGCCGTCGCCGACCTACGCCATAACGTCACGACCTGGCAACCCATCTTCGACGTATTGTCTACCCACACTGACGAATTCGCCTACCACTTCCCCGACGGCCAGCAAAGCCACCTTCTCCGCGCTCACCACGCGATCATCCCTGCCACAACTTTTCTCGCCCTAATCGACACGGTGCGCTGGCGCGCCTCCCGTCAATTCGCCCCCGACCTCGAATACCTCCGCTCGATCACCGCTGACGGCAGCGTCACCGACTGGGCCGTCCTCGCCCCATCCCGAACCTCCCACGACGACCGAATCCGCCTCGGCACAACAACTCTCCCGCGCTGGCACCGAGCTCGCCGCCGTGACCCTCTCTTCGGAGCCATCAGCTACAACTGGCACCGCACCATCGCCCGCCGCATCGCAGACGCCCTCCCCGACTCGACCGACCCCCGCACCGAATCCCTCGTCGCACCCCGCCGAGGAGCCGTGCTCGTCCACCCGGTCATCGAGCCGCACAACGTCACCGACATCCGCCCCGACGGCACCATCGACGCAGGCAAGCTGGTGATTACCTTCGGTTTCGTCGCACCGTCGACGGCCCGGGGCCGGGATTCACGGGCTGTGCGGTTCACGACAATCGACGCGGGGAGCGAGAGTGTGATCGTCGATTCAGAGGAGTAACCGTACCTCCGATTCAGTCGGGCGAGTACCCGAAACTCAAGCGGGGAGCCGAAGAGCGGAGGGAGTGCGGGCACCCCGGGTACTGCAAGGTGCGGATGCACCCTTGACGCGAGGTCCGCCGGTCAGTCGTCGTCAAGGTCATTTGGTCACGCATGTACGAGTGCCGGGTATCACTCGGCGAGGCCCAGGACTGGGACAGAGCCAGGAACCTTAGGAAAGCTGTGGTAACCACGGTGGAGCCAGTCCGAGTCGGCCCTACCGGGAACTTCTCTGTGTCATCGGAATAGGTTGCACCAGCCCCCTGACTGGCGACGACTGCGCGAGTCCCGCCGCTGACATCGCTGTTCAGTTCACTGGACGAAGTGGCGACTTGATCAGTAGGCCGTTGCCGCAGCGAGGGCGGGCGAGTTCGATCTCGTGATGGCGGTTCCACCGACGTCACCGTCAAAAGGCTCACCTGAGCTGGGGTCGAGCGTTCCACATAAGATCGCTGGATGAACGTATCCAGGCCGGGTGCCCCAGGCGCCGATATCGAAATGGTCGACCTCTTCGCAGGGCCGGGCGGTCTCGATGTAGCGGCCCATTGGCTGGGCGTCTCGACGATCGGAATCGAGACCAGTTCGGAGGCGTGCGCCACTCGCGCCGAAGCGGGCTTGCAGACCGACCAGGCCGATGTTCGAGATCGGGATCCCGATTTCTACCCCAGCGCCAAGTTCCTGGCAGGTGGGCCTCCTTGTCAGACCTACTCGGTGGCGGGATCGGGTGCAGGCCGCGATCGCCTGCACCAGGTCCACAGGTTGATCGGCAAAATGCACCGCGAGGGATACGAGGCTGTCCGCGCCGAGCTGGCGAGGATGCAAGATGTGCGGACGGCGCTTGTGCTCGAACCACTTCGGTGGATTCTCGCCGCGGACAAGGCAGGAAGCCCATATGAGGCGGTCGTCCTCGAGCAGGTGCCGACAGTGCTGCCGCTGTGGTTGGAGTATCGAGCCGTCCTCCGTGCAATGGGCTACTCGGCGGATGCGAGGGTGTTGTGCGCCGAAGAATTCGGGGTACCGCAGACACGTCGTCGTGCGATCCTCATGGCGGTGAAGGACCGCGAGCTCGTCTGGCCGGTAGCTAGCCATCAGCGGTATGTCCGTGGCCAGCGCCCGGGGGGGGAGATACCACTCCCTTGGGTGTCCATGGCGGAGGCGCTGGAGCGAAAGGACAAGTTCGAGGTGGTATCGAACTATGGCTCAGGGGGGCGCCCCGAGGCTCGAGGGCGGCGCCGGTACGACGAACCTGCGTACACAGTGACCGGCAAAGTGTCGAGAAATCGATTCGTCGACCTAAAAGACGAATACGTCGGTCATGTCTCGATCGAGGACGCCGCCCGACTGCAGACGTTTCCACGCCGCTTTCCATGGTCGGGTCGAGATTTGTCGCAGCAGGTCGGTAACGCGATCCCACCAAGGTTGGCTGCGCACGTCCTCAGTGCGGCGATCTTTTCGAAATGCCCTACGACCGAGTCTCTCGATGCTGCAGTAAGGACAGACTGGGCGACGACGGCTCGAAAGCAGGCCAGGAGTATCGAACTCTACGAGACTGCTGGGTGCGAGGACTTGAGGTTGAGGGACCTTCGAGAGCTGGCTCCAGTAACCGGATAGCACATGACCTCGGTAACAAATCGGCACCCAAACGGGTGATGAGTCAACGGTCCACCCGGCGATCACGGCGAGCGAACGGCTCCCGCCGGTGTCACCGAGACTGAGATACCACAGCAAATTTGAAGTGATCAGGTTCTGAGTCGGCAGATCGAGGTGGGAAGTCAGCGGACAGGGTCGATCCGACCGTGGAGTCACGGCAGGAGATGATGGGAGCGCGGGCACCACAACAACTTTCGATGATCCAGGCTTAAGTAATCCCACCAATTTGTCGGTAGGATCTGGCAATGTTATAGGGCTCGGCTCCGGGCGCCCCGAAGTAGCTGTAACGAGGCGTGGACGTCGGTCGACATACCGCAGGCGACACCAGGTCGGGGGCGGCCGTGAACGGATTGACGAGCCAGAGGTGAAAAGCATTGACAGAGAAGTGGATCGGCCCCGTGGGGGCGCTTGCCGATCATGTGAGGAGTCAAACCGAACAGTGCCTCGCGGCCTACCGGGCGAAGCCGAACCTGATCGAGCAGGATGCAGGTATCGAGCTGTCGAACATCGAGGGCGGTTACGGCCGCAAGCAGCTCCACGAGTTGGTGCAGAATGCCGCTGACGCGTTGGTCCTCGCGGGCGGCCGTATTGCGCTCGTGCTGTCGGGCGGCGTTCTGTACTGCGCGAACGAGGGGTCTCCACTGACCTTGACGGGCATCGAGACGTTGATGGCATCGCACATCTCCCGCAAGCGTGATGAGGAGATCGGCAGGTTTGGGTTGGGCTTCAAGTCCGTCCTCGGCATCTGCGACGCACCCGAAATCATCAGCCATGGTGTCTCAGTGCGCTTCGACCGCGCGGCCGGCGCCAATCTGGTACGCACAATTGATCCGGATGTACGTCGAACCCCGGTGTTGCGCCTCGGTTTTCCGTTCGACCCAAGCGAGTTGGCCGAATCCGATGCGGTGCTTGCCGACCTGATGAAGTGGGCGGCGACGATCGTGCGACTTCCCCTCGTCGGCGACGTAGACTGGCTCGGCGACAAGGTGCTGGCGTTCCCGCCCGAGTTCCTGTTGTTCGCGGAACACGTCAACACGATAGACCTTCGGAATGACGATTCCGGCGACCATCAGAGCTGGTCTGCCGAGCGCGATGGCAGTAGGACCGTCCTGACGTCAGGCAACCTCCAAAGTGTGTGGAACGTCTTCCGCGCCTCGCACACACCGAGCCCCGCCGCTCGTAAAGATGCTGGTGAGATCTCGGGCAGAGGCGTCGTAGACGTCGCCTGGGCCGTGCCGTTGAAGGGGCGCAACAAGGTCGGATCGTTTTGGTCCTACTTCCCGACGAATTCGAGAACCACCCTCACCGGAATCGTCAATGCGGCGTTCAAGACCAACGAGGACCGGCACGACATTCTCGACGGGCTCTACAACCGTGAGATCTTGACATCGGTTCTGCCTGAGCTGATCGGCGCGAATCTGGTCGAACTCGTGGATCCACAGGATCCAGGATCGATTCTCGACGTGCTGCCGAGCCGCGGAAAGGAAGGTCGGTCGTGGGCAGATGACGTGATCAACGAGCCGATCTTGAAGGCAGTGTCGCGTGTACCGAGTCTGCCCGACATGGAGCGCAGGCTTACGCATCCGGCGAAGATCAAACTCCAACCCGCCTTTCTCTCCGATTTCGATTCGTGGAAGCCGCGCTGGGCATCCGTCCAGGGCCGGCCGGTGGGTTGGGTGCACGGGTCCGTCGATCGGACGCCGGAACGGCGCGCCAAGGCGGAACGTCTTGTGGGCCTGGTTGGTTCGAAGGCATGTGATGTGGGCGAGTGGTTGCGGGACCTCGCGGCGAGCGCGGGTGTGACGGGATCACAGGAAGCCATCAAGCTCGCTCGACTCGTCGACAGTGACGCAGCAGACCACATGCTCGACATGCGACGCGCGAAGTTCGTCCTCGCGGCGGACGGTTCCCTGCGGCTCCCTTCCCCGGGCAAGATCTTCCTGCCGGAGTCGGATGCGGAGACGGGGGCCGAGTTCGTGCACCCGGCCGTCGTTGCCGACGGTGAAGCCTCGGCGGCGCTGGTTGCACTCGGCATCGGCCGGCTCGATCAGCTCGGCCGGTTGCGTTCCCACGTCGCCCGTATGACCGATTCGACCGTCACCGGCGCGATGGTCGAAGAGCTCTGGAACCTGACCCGCGGTCTGCCGGTAACGGATGCTGCTGCTGTGCTGTCGGCAGCGTTCGGCGCGGGTAGCACCCCTGTGCGTACCTTGGCGCGGCGCGTCGAACGGGTGTCGGACAGCTTGCTGCCTGGCGTCATCGTGCCAGCTGACGGTTCTCGCGATGCAGCCCACACCGTCGACACCGCATTCCATGCAGGCGATCTCGAACTGCTGCGGGCGATCGGGTCGTCGTCCGAACCGAAACTGGGACACCCGGAAAGGGGTGAGTCGTGGTTCGCGGCCTGGGAGGAGGCGGCCCGGGCGGCTTATGTGACCTGGGTGGCGGACCACGGGCACCGCGTCACCGCGGCGAGAGTTCGCGTACTGTCCGGTACCACGCTTCGTGGACTCGACCTAGTCGAGCAGCTGAGCGAGGAGGGACGTCAGGCACTGACCGATCACGTGCTCCGCGTTTCCACCAAGCCGTGGATGCTGGACTCAACAAGCTCTGCAGGGCTCTCCATGCCGTTTACGAATCCTGCGGTCTGGTGGATGCGGCAGCATGGCGTGGTGGACACGGCATTCGGCCTGCGAGCGGTCAGCGATGCCTTCACCACGATTGCCGACGTGCCGGACACCGTGTTGCCCGTTGCGAAGGTCCTGCCCGAGCATGCGCAGCTGCTGGGTCTGACCGATCGCATCGACGCACGCGGATGGGAACGGATTCTGGCGCGGCCATGGCGTTACTTGGACCAGTCTCGACTGAACATCCTGTACTCCCGCGCCGCCGTCGTGGGAGCGTCTGCGCCCGATGAGATCAGCGTGACGCATGGAGCCTCGAATACTCTCACGGCGCCGGAGGAAACGTATGTGACCGACTGTCGACCGGACTACGACGCCATGTGCGCCTCTGGATATGCGGTCGTGTTCGCCGACGACGAACGTGCAATGACGACTTTGATGCACCGTTGGAGACTCGTCGACGCGCGCACGGTCGTCAGCCGCACGGTCATGACCGCAGCATCGGGTGATCCGATCTCCCTCGCCGACAAGTTTCCGGGCCTTCGCGCGTTCGTTCCGACCGTGCCCGATGTCATCCTGATCCCGTGCTCGGAAGTGTCGGTCGAGCTTTCTACCGATAGTGGTGTGGGGAGCTCCGTCACAGAGCACACGCTGCTTCGGGACGGAGAGAAGTCCGTCTACTTCCGTGACGACCTGTCCGATGATCGTTTGCTCGAACTGGTCCTAGCGGAGCTCCGGCTACCGGTTTCGCCGACAGAGCGGTACAAGATCCATAACATCGGTGCTCGTGGGGAGGCGATACGGCTGCGTCAGCAGGTGAAGGCCGAACCCAACGAGGACCGCAAGCTCGTGATGCTCGCCGGTGTGGAGGCACTCGAGAAGGAAATTCCGGCGGGTGCGAAGGCGCTGGCGGAGCGACGCCGCGGCAAGAAACTGACACCCAATGAGATCGCCGGAATGGCCCGTGCGTCCCGTGGTTCCGGTCTGTTGAGCCGACTCGCCCCGGCGATCGAGGACAAGGGTGTCGTCCTTCCGAAGCTGTCGGGTGGTGTCCAGGCCACGACGGCAGTGAAGGAACTCGGGCTGTCGCCTGACTATGCGGGTTCGCGGGTTTCGGCACCCGCCGCTCGCTTCCAGGTCATCGGACCGGTCGCCCTTCCACAACTTCACGACTACCAGGAGCGGGTCGTGACGAACGTGCTCGAACTGTTGAGGCCGGGCGGCAACAACCGCGGAATCGTGGCCCTTCCGACGGGGTCGGGAAAGACGCGAGTGGCGGTGGAGTCGCTCATCCGCTACGTCCGGGAGTCCGACACCGAGCCGCTGATCGTATGGATCGCGCAGTCGGAAGAACTGTGTGAACAGGCTGTTGACACCTGGTCCTATACGTGGTCGGCGGTGGCGCCTGCGGGTGCACGCCTGACTATCAGCCGATTGTGGGGAGCCAACGATGCGGCACCCGCGGACGACGGAGCGCATCTCGTGGTGGCCACCGACGCCAAGCTGCTGTCATTGGCACGTCGAGGAAACCACGAATGGCTGACGAATGCTGAGGTCGTGCTGGTGGACGAGGCGCATACGTCGATCAGCAAGACCTATACGGAGCTTTTCAAGTGGCTCAAGCGCGGAACGAAAGAACGTGATCGGGCACTGCTCGGGCTGTCGGCGAGTCCGTACCGCGGACACAACGAGGATCAGACGAAGGCGCTCATCAATCGCTACGACGCTAATCTGCTGACCGACGGCGTCTTCGACCGTGATCCGCACGAGGTGTTGCAGAAGATGGAGATCCTGGCGCGGGTGAAGCATCTGGAGCTCGACGGCATGACCTTGACGCCGGGGACATCACGCAGGGCATCAGAGGCCGAGGCGATGCACTTCGACGACTACCGCATCGACTTGAACGCCGTTGCGGCAGATCATGACCGGAACCGCGCCATTCTCGATTCCTTGGAAGACCTGCCGACGGATATGACAGCACTGGTGTTCGCTGCTTCGGTCCAGCATGCGCAGGTGCTCGCTGCGGTACTGGCCAACGGCGGCATCCCGGCCGCGTCGATCGATGGGTTTACGCCCGCTCCGGAACGCAGACGCCTGATCCAGAAATTCCGCTCCGGTGAGATCAGGGTGCTGACCAATTACAACGTGCTATCGCAGGGATTCGACGCACCGAAAGTGGGCGCAGTGTATGTCGCACGGCCCACCTTCAGTCCTAACCGCTACCAGCAGATGATCGGTCGTGGACTGCGCGGGCCCGCAAATGGCGGTTCGGAGGAGGTCCTCATCGTGAACGTGCGGGACAACATCGAGGCGTTCGGGACCCAGCTCGCATTTCACCATTTCGACGGACTGTGGAGGCGGTAACGGTGTCGGAGCCATTGGAGCTCAACGATGAGCAGCGGGTCGTAGTCGGCGCTCCCATCAACGACCGATTGGTGGTGATCGCCGGTGCCGGGCAGGGTAAGACGGAGGTAGTCGCCGCGAGGATCGGTTTTCTCGTCGAGGCAGAGCAGCTGTCTGCATCGACGGAAATCCTGGTACTGAGTTTCTCGCGCGCGGCAGTATCCGCGGTTCGAACTCGCCTCGATCTCAGGGAGGTTGCCGCTGCGAACGTACGGACGTTCGATTCGTTCGCTGGCCAGCTGCTGCTCGATGCGGACATCGAACCCGTCGGCTCGTTTGAAGCACGCATCCGGCAGGCGACGAAGGTCCTGGAGGAATCCGACGAGGCGCCCTTCGCGGTGGAGTTGCTTCGGCACATCATCATGGACGAGGTGCAGGATCTTGTCGGCGATCGTGCGGATTTCGTGCTGGCGCTTCTGCGGAGATTGAACGATGAGGTAGGTGTCACCGCACTCGGCGACCCATTACAGGGCGTATACGATTTCCAGCTCGCCACATCGAAGAGTAAGACGTCGTCGCAGCAGATCTTCGAGGCGCTCGCTTCGGAGTTCGGCGCGACCACCGTCGGGCTCGGAGAGAACTACCGCGCGCGAGGTTCTGACCCTCTGAAGGTTGTCGAGTTGGGCAACCGGCTGCGTGACTTGTCCGATGCTCGCGAGTCCACAGTCTTAGTGGACGAGTTCGAATCGAGTTTGCTCTCTTTGGGGAAGATCGACGACTGGGCTGACATGCTGTCAGTCGATGGGACTACCACCGCTGTTCTGTGCGCGACGAACGGCGAGGTTCTCCGGGTTTCGAAGTACCTCAACGAGAACGGTATTCGCCATGCTGTCCGCCGCCAGGCGCAGGACTTCGGTGCCGCAAAGTGGGTGGGTCAGGCGCTGGGTTCGTTGGACGGGCCGGTTGTTCGACGGTCAGAAGTCGAGGAGGCACTCCAACGGATCCTCGGGCAAGAACTGGGCGAGGCTGCTTGGTATCTACTCAAGGCCGCGGAAGGTAACGCGCGCCAAATCGATGCTTTGAACCTGTTGCGAATCCGGGCGTTGGTTAAATCAGGGACTGTTCCGCTAACCCTGACCGAGCCTGACTCGAGCAACGTCATTGTGTCCACGGTGCACAGAGCTAAGGGGCTCGAGTTCGATCGAGTCTTCCTCGTCGACCGTACATATGCGTGGCCGGATAATGATCCTTGGGCGGTTGTCCGGGCTCGGTATGTGGCGTTGAGCCGGGCCCGGGAGGTGATCTTCCGGTGTGAGCTACCGCGGACGTACGCCTTGTACCAGGAGATGAATTGGCTGCCCGACCGTATCTTGGAACGGGTTAACAAATGGAAGTCGACCAAGAAACGTACCAAGGCGGTCGAGTTTCAGTACCGGGATGTTGAGATCGATGTCCCGGTCGCGGTTCAGTGTGACGCACATATCGTACAAACAAACCTCAACGCTACTGATCTCGTGGGCGTGCCTGTGGTGGCGAGTCTGGACATGGAGCGGTCCACGGCGGATCTGCCCTCCTATGTTCTCCGTGCCGAAGACGGCCGCGTGATCGGACGTACGAGCGAGGGATTCAACGAGTCGTTCGTCAAAGCGTTCAGTATGCAAGGTGGTTCGTGGCCTGCGGAGCTGTCGGGCCTGTCGCTCGTATCGGTGGAAACCGTTGCCGGGCACCCGCGACGTTCACAGGAACTGGATGTCAGCTACTCCGGATTCTGGCTCGCTCCGCGAGTTATCGGTCTGGCACAACCTGACTGGTCGAACATGGAGGAGATTTCGTGAGCACGCTAGACACGTCTCTGGATGAGATGTACCGATTCAGGAGCGAGATGGTCGCAGAGCTGGCGTCGGATGTGATCGGTCCGGGCGGCGGTAAGAACGAGATCATCTCGGAGGCGCCGCTCGACCGGTACATAGTCGGCGCGCTGTGGCCGATCGACGAACGACGACAGGAGTCGCCCGACCCCGACGGTGCCGATGCCGACGGTGATGCGACTGAGGACAGCCCCGTCGCGCAGGCGCTGATGCGGTACCCGTCGTCGGTTGGCCTCACATTCAGCGTCCGACTCGCTGACGCAGGAAACATCACCATCGGTATCGAGGGCGCGGGCTACACCGCAGTAGCAGTGGACGACAACGATCCGGATGCAAAGAAGAAGCGGTCCGACGATTGGCAGCGCTCGCCCTTGTCGATCGAGCCGATGACCGTGTCGATCAGGGCGCCAGGCGTAGTCGGACCGACAGACGATGTCGTCGACGGACTTCAGCTGTATGTGTATGTGCGACCTGCGCGTGACGGTGTTTCGACTGTCTCGGTGGCTCTGCGCAATACGAATCGGGCCATCAAGGGGGAACTGCGCGACGACAAGGCATGGTTCCAGGTGGGACTCACGATCTCGACTGCCGCGCCAGCGATCGTAGATCGCACCAGCCACATGAATATCGGGCACGACGAGGATCTCGACAGCTCGGCCTTGTTGTACCGCAACAAGCGTACATTCGCGATCGGTCACGGCTGCGCTGTCGAGTGGGGTACGGCAGCGACGGGTGCGGCCGTGGATCGGGTTGCGACGACATTCCTGCCCACGTACGAGGTGCCGCGGGCGCGACCTGGAATTCTGGATGAGTCCGTGAATCTACGGATGTCTTTCCTGGCAACAGGTTCCGATGACGAGGTCATTGCGAGTCTGCGTGGATTGGCGGCCCGGTACCGCGAGTGGATCAAGGGTCTCGATGGTGAGCTTTCCTCAGGCGAGGCTGATGTCCCCGGCAAATTGCTCGGCGTCGCCCGCAGGCACGTCGCGGCTGCTCATACGGCATCCGATCGGATCGAGGCGGGCATCGATCTGCTTCGCGACGACCCGGTCAGCATGCGGGCTTTCCGCCTGTCTAACCAGGCGATGCAATTGCAGCGTGCCCGTCAGGACTGGGTTCGCCGAGGGGCCAAGGGAAGTGTCGGTGACGGCGCGCAGGACCGCTGGTACCCGTTCCAGATCGCCTACATCCTCCTGAACCTCCCGGGACTGGCCGATCGGCATCACCCTGATCGGGAGATTGCAGATCTGCTCTGGTTCCCCACCGGTGGAGGCAAGACCGAGGCATACCTGGGGCTCGTCGCGTTCTCGATCTTGCAACGCAGGCTCAACGACCGCGATGCGCAGGGTGTGGCTGTCATCATGCGCTATACGCTGCGGCTGCTCACTATTCAGCAGTTCGAGCGCGCCACGATGTTGATGTGTTCCCTGGAGACGGTACGCAAGACCAACAGCGACATCGGCAATCTGTCGTTCTCGATTGGACTGTGGGTCGGTAGCGGTGGCACGCCCAATACGCTGGATGAGGCCCGTCGATCCCTTCGTGATCTCTCTTCGGGACGTGAGTTGCAGGAGAAGAATCCGGTCCAGCTGACACAGTGTCCTTGGTGCGGAACCCTGCTTGACCACAACAACTATGCGGTGGTGAAGGTGCCGGAACGACACCTTCAGATCGCGTGCGAAGCCGTCGGATGCGACTTCGCGAGCGGGCTGCCGGTGCACGTCGTCGACGAGGACATCTATCGGGAACGCCCTGAACTGATCCTCGGAACGGTCGACAAGTTCGCTGCGATGGCGTGGAAAGACGATGTCGGCAAGCTGTTTGCCCGCGACGGTGTCGGACACCCTCCGAGCCTGATAATCCAGGATGAGTTGCACCTCATTTCAGGTCCGTTGGGCTCGATGGTGGGCTTGTACGAGACTGCCGTCGACGCGGCCTGCTCGGCGGATCCGCTGTCGGAGTCCGATGATCGTGGTCGTCCGAAGGTCATCGCGTCGACTGCGACGATCCGTAGAGCGGAAAAACAGATCCGATCCGTATTCGCTCGACGTGCAGCACAATTCCCGCCGCCGGGCATCAACCCGGACGAGTCGTTCTTTGCCGAGCCTGCACCGCGAGACACACACGGCACGCGTTGCTACGTCGGTGTGATGTCGCCGGCGTCCAGCCACGCCTCCCTCATGGTGCGCGTGTATTCGGCGCTGTTGCAGGCGGCCAAGGATATCGATGGTGACGACACCACGCGCGATCCGTACTGGACACTGCTCGGTTATTTCAACAGCCTTCGTGTGCTTGGGAGTGCGAATCTCCAGGTGGAGGGCGATGTTCGCGAGCGGTTGCGGCTGGTGGCGAACAGGAAGGGCTCTACGGGCCGGGAATTGAAGCCGGCCAACGAGCTGACCAGCCGCGTTGCGTCCTCGGAGATTCCGGAGCGCCTCAAGCGCATCGAGGCGACACTTGCGGACGGAAAGCCAGACGATGTCGTGTTGGCGACCAACATGATCTCCGTCGGTGTCGACATCGACCGCCTGGGACTGATGACAGTGATGGGGCAGCCGCAGTCGAGCTCCGAGTACATCCAGGCGACCAGCCGCGTCGGCCGAAAATTCCCTGGCCTCGTAGTCACGATCTTCAATGCCGCTCGCTCGCGGGATCGTTCGCATTACGAGAGCTTCGTGCCTTACCACCAGGCGTTGTATAGAGCGGTGGAGGCCACGAGTGCGACGCCGTTCGCGGCGAGGGCCCGCGACCGAGGTCTGCATGGCGTGCTGGTGTCGATGGCCCGACTGCTCGTCCCCGGGCTCGCGCCGGATACTGCCGCCTACCTAGCCGACAGCAACTGGGATGACCTCCGCAGGATCGCCGATCTCATCGCCGACCGCGCTCGCGTGGTCCTCACGGATCCGACCCAACCTGCCGATGAGGAAAGCGAACGTGAGCGTGAAGACACCGTGCGCCAGGTCAACGAACTCCTGGACGTGTGGTCCGAGGCAGGCGAGGCGAAACCGAACATGCGATACCAGAATGCCCGCAACCTCGACGCTGCGCTGTTGGTCGACCCCGCCGATGCGCTGACGAATGACCACATCGAGTACTCGCAGGAAGAAGCCCCCTGGCCGACGATGCGCAGTCTGCGCGAAGTCGATGCCGAAAGTGGCCTGTACCAGATTGCGATGAAGAGGAACTGATGACAACCGGAGCGAAGGCCCGTAGGGGTCAACTTCTCAGCACCTACGGAATTGGTGGGTTGTTTCCGTCGGAGACAACCAGTTACATGATCGTTGGACTCGACGAGTGGAACGAGAATCGGGCCCGACCGGTGAGCGAGCCTCGGCTGGCTCGTTCACTTCGCGTTGCCGAACTGAAGGCGCCTCCTGCAGGCACGGCGCGTGATGTGCCAGTGATCCGGTTTCCGCTGACGCAGGTCTGCCCCAATCCGAAGTGCCGCCGCATCGGGTCGCTCTACGACTTGGCGAAGGACTGGAACGTTGCGAAATGCGCTCAGTGCAAGGAAAAGCCACTACTGACACCGTTTCGGCTTATCACGGCCTGTTCGAGGGGGCACATCGACGAATTCCCGTACTTCCGGTGGCTCCACAAAGGTGCGGTGTGGGGGGAAGGAACCAAGCACGACATGCAGATGGTCTCCCTCGGCCGAACCTCGTCGCTCGCGGACCTCGTTCTTAAGTGCAGCTGCGGCGTCACTCCGAAGTCTCTAGACGGGACATTCGGACCGAAAGCGCTCGCCGAGTTCGGAACCTGCAGTGGAATACGGCCGTGGCTAGGTGCCGACTCGAAGCAGGACTGCGCTGATATTCCTCGAGTACTCCAGCGCGGTGCTTCCAACGTCTGGTTCCCAGCCGTACGGTCGGCGATCTCCATTCCGCCGTACTCAGAAGCGTTGGCGAAACTGGTCGACAAACACTGGGTCCTGCTCGAGGGGATCGACCCGGTTCCACAGAGGGTGCTGGACAACATCGCTAAGTCGTCGAATGGCAAGTACAAGGTCGCAGACATCGCTACCGAGATCGATCGCCGGCGTGGCGCAGAGGACGACGCCGACTTCGGTGAAGACGAGCTGCGTCGCGACGAGTTCACTGCTCTGATGTCCGGGCGGGAGGACATCGGAATCGAGTCGGATTTCGTATGCGTGCCGATGCGGCGGGACTCGTCCTTGCCGGAGTTGCTCACAGAGATCCGCAAGGTGACTCGACTGCGGGAGGTTCGCGCGCTGTACGGGTTCTCGCGTCTCGACGGCGTGACGGAGCCTGGCGCGGAGGGCTTGTGCGACCTGTCCCGCAATCGCACACATTGGTTGCCTGCGATCGAGGTGATCGGCGAGGGTATTTTCATCGCACTCGATCGGCAGCGGCTCGCGGACTGGGCTGCCAAGCCGTTCGCCCAGGACAGGCGACAGAGGCTCCAGACCGCGGCGGGGCGCCGAGCAGCCGAATTCGGTCGCCCTGAAGCGCCGCGCGTCGACATTGTCGAAGTCGCCGTGCACACACTTGCGCATATCCTCATCGACCAGCTGTCGTTGGACGCCGGCTACCCGGCGGCCTCACTGCGGGAGCGCCTCTACGTCGACGACGATATGGCAGGCATCCTCGTGTACACGGCGAGTTCGGACTCGGCAGGCAGCCTCGGCGGTGTGGCGGCGCAAGCGTCGCCGGACAGCTTCGCCGCCGCACTCAGAGAGGGGCTGACACGGCTGGCCTGGTGCTCGTCGGACCCGGTATGTATCGAGTCGACGGCCTCGGGCACGGACGCTCTCAATCTGGCAGCGTGCCATGCCTGTGTGCTGGTGCCGGAAACATCGTGCGAACTGCACAACACATTCCTGGACCGGGCGCTGCTCTTCGGGACCCATGAGCGGGACGAGGAGTCTGAGGGCCTGTTCAGCGTATTCGTCGCTGCATGCTGATCCCCAAGGGAGCGGTACAGCCCGCCCCGAGTGCACCGCAGGTGCCGACACTGCAAGCACCGAATCGACGACCTTGTGGTTTGAGATGTTGTAGCTAACGATCGAGCGACACGTCAATCGAGCTGGGCCCAGAATGGACTGTCATGCGCGACTACACCGACCCGGTCTTGGCGCACCTGGTCACGACCATGGCAAGTGAGGGTCGCGAAGTGCCAGAGCCGGGTATCGAGATTGGCACTGACTAGCCGTGTGGCAGGGCGACTGGGGCTGTCGCCACACCAAGGTGACTGCCATAGTCGACGATTACCACGAGCCGACAATTGGCTTGTCTGGCAGGGTCGGACGGTGGATTCCACGGAAGCGCGGAAGGATCGTTCGACCCCGATACGCTTGCGTGCGAGATCGAGGACACGGTGAAGGGGAGTACGCAGTGAAGGCCGAAGTGCGTATGCACGACCTGTTCGACCGCTCTTACGACCGACTCGAGGGCAGCGTCAAGCAGCGCGTTGTGGACTTCATCATGAAGATCCAGCGGGACCCAGAGGCTCCGGGACTCGACTACAAGATTCCGAAGCTGGCGCAGAACAATCGGGTGCGAACGGCACGCGTGACCGACCACTACCGCGCTGTTCTCATGGTCGCCGGTGAGGACGACGGAACCAGCATCTTGTATCTAGTCGCGGTCAAGAAGCATGATGCCGCATACGACTACGCCAGTAAGCTCACCTTCCAGGTCAACGCCAAGACCGGCGCCGCTGAGCTGTTCGACGCCATCGCGCTCGAGGATGCCGTAGACAAGGCGCGCAGCACGGAGCCGGTCGGACCGTCTACAAAACCGATCATGCCGGCCAAGGTCAAGCAGCGGGACCTGGAACGGTTCGGTGTCGATCCCGAGATCGCCGAACAGCTCAAGAAGGTGACCGACGAGGACGATCTCATGGCGATCGCCGATGCGTTGCCTTCTTCGCAGGCAAACGCGGTACTCGACCTCGCCTATGGCAAGAGCCCTGACGAGGTTTGGGCGGACCTGGTGATCGAGGATCCAGGCCAGGTCGACGTCGACGACCTCGACGCTGCGCTGCAGCGTCCGTTGTCACGACTCAGCTTCACCACATACGCGGGCGAAGACGAGGAAGAACTTCGGGCCGTACTCGAAGGTGACTTCGCGAAGTGGAGGGTGTGGCTGCATCCATTGCAGCGCAAGCTCGCCCAGAACACGGGATGGAACGGACCGTTCCGAGTCACTGGCGGCGCAGGTACCGGGAAGACAGTGACCGCGATTCACCGGGCCCGTCACCTCGCGCGCCGACTGGAAGCGGACTCGTCGACGCATAAGGTCCTGTTCACGACGTTCACCAAGAACCTGTCCCGCACAATCGAATCTCAGTTGAAGCAGCTGGCGGGACCGAACATCGTCGATCGGGTCGACGTCGTAAATATCGACTCACTGGCCCGCAGCGTGGTCACCGCCTCGGACGTGCGCCGCAAGGCCGTGAGTTCGGTCAAATTCGTTGCAGCTGACGCCGCCGAGGTGCTGGAGCTCTGGTCGAGCGCGGCGTTGGTCGCGGTCGGCCAGTGGGATCCTGCGGTTCTCACCGATGAGTGGTCCCAGGTGGTTCTCGGCAACGCGATTTCGGACGAGGCCGGCTACCTCCGCGTCACCCGTAGTGGGCGTAGCCAGCGCTTGACCAGGTCGCAGCGAGCCGACGTGTGGCAGGTGATCGAGCAGTTCGAACGCCTGATGCGCTCACGGGGGCTAATGACTTTCACCCAGCTCGCCTCGCAGGCGGCCGCGATGTTGGTCGCCGACCCGTCGTTGCGGGATCAGCTTGGATACCGCCACGCCGTGATCGACGAGGCTCAGGATCTACATCCCGCGCACTGGAAGCTGCTGCGTGCACTCGTCGCGCCGGGCACCGACGACCTCTTCATCGTCGGTGACGCACACCAGCGCATCTACGGGCGCCCGGCGCCGCTGTCCCGCTACGGGATCGAGACTCGGGGGCGATCACGCAGGCTCACCATCAACTACCGCACCTCCAAAGAGATCCTGCAGTGGTGTCTAAAGGTCGTCGACGCGGATGTTGACGACCTCGACCTCGCCGCGGACACGCTCGCTGGCGCGCGGTCGGTGTTCGATGGGCCGGTCCCTGTGTCTCGGTGCTTCAAGGATCTCGCCGAAGAGGACGGGGGAATCACGGAACAGATCGCCGATTGCGTCAAGGATGGGATCGCACTGTCCGACATCGCTGTCTTCGCTTTCGACCGCACGGCTGTGAACGACATCGCGGAATCGCTGACAGCCTGTGGTGTAGAGAGTGTAGTTGTCACTGATCGATCAGACGAGGACAAGCTCGGTGAGGCGGTTCGCGTGATGACGATGCACCGTGGGAAAGGCCTCGAGTTCCGTGCCGTTGTCCTCGCTCGGCTTGGCGCCGACACTTTCCCGCCCTTCTACGTGCAGAAAATGACAGGCCCGGAGCGGGAGTTGGAGGAGAACAAGCTGCGAAATCTACTGTATGTGGCGGGGTCACGGGCTCGTGAGCGGCTGGCAGTTGTGTGGACAAAGGAGCTGTCCTCATTTACCGCCAGTTCCTTGCAAACCTACTGAGAGCCTGTGTCAGGATCGTTCGGATGGCAATGAGACTTACTGTGGTGCAGCATATTCCGCTCGGTAGCACCATGGACCGTGGATGCATCGCTTCCGCATTGGTCGCTCGCGGACAGCTTAGCGGGTGTTCGTCGCGACCGGTGGCACCCGGATCGAGCAGGCCAAGCTCCAGCTCCTGCGCAACATCGTCATCGACTTGGCCAAAGAGTCCGGCTTCCCTGAACCGTCAGATGCCAAGCAGAAGAACAGCCTCGACCTGCAGCTCGCCTTAGCCCTGCACCGTGAGATGCGAATCTCGCCCGCCGAGGCAGCCTCCGGCGAAGTCTGGGCTCTTCTAGCGCTCGTCGTTCTCCCCGACGTCGCCCACTGGCGCTACCCAAATCCCCCAGGCGACCGCGTCCTCGGCTGCGATCCCACCCGCCGCTTCCTCGGACGCATGTGGCGGCGAGCCCAGCTCGTGTACGCCCCACAGTCTCAGACCCCTACACCGCACTCCACATCCTCGGCGAAGCAGCCTTCGACCAGATCTATGTCTGCCGCGCAGCTCTCGGCGGCAGCCCCCACCTGATCCGGTCGATCCTGCGCACCTGGAAACAGATGAACTTCGCCTGGCACTTTATGTGGAAGCCATACCGAACGGGCTCTCTATTGGCATCGTTGGCGCAATCCAGGGGTGTGTCCAAAGGTGCGGCGGAATACGTCGATGAATGCGCTGGCCGAGGACCAGCCGCATAGGTGCGCCACAGTGGTTACCGGAGTGTTCTCGGCAAGCAGGACCAAGGCGTGATACAGGCGCAGTTGGGTGCGCCATTGCGGAAAGCTCATGCCCAGATCGGCTTTGAAGAGGCGGGACAGGGTGCGGTCACTGGCGCCGATCTGCCGACCCAGTGCGGCCAGGCTGCGGTCGTCGGCAGGGTTCGCGTGCAGGATTCCGCACAGTGCTTGCAGCTGAGGGGTAGTCGGTGTGGGCAGATGCAGGGGCTGTTGGGTTGACGCTCGCAGTTGATCGAGCAGTACCGCGCGCAGTCGTTCGCGTTCGGGGCTGTCGTCGTCCGGGTTGTGGGTGTAGGCGAGGATCAGTTCCCGGAGGAGGGGGCCGACGGCGAGGACGGTCGGGTCGTCCAGGCCGAGCGGGTTGTCGGCGGCGGGTAGGCCGACCAGGTGCAGTTCGAGCTCGCCATGAGCCCGGTGCGCGTGCGTAGTGCCCGCGGGCACCCAGATGGCGCGCGTGCTCGGCGCGATCCACGCACCGGCGTTTGTCGTCACGGCCAGTACGCCGCGGCCCGCGTAAACGATCTGGTGGTCGTCGTGACGGTGCGCGTCGATGGCGCCTCCGGGCATCAGCCATTGAGTGCGGGTCGGCGCTACGGGCATGTGGCGGATTTCCGTCATTTGTTGGCAGTTTATCGGAAGCACGACACATCGCGCGTCGATGAGCATGGTGACGTGGCAAAAACCGCTCGATCATCATGCTCTCGACCGGCCACGCTTGCGTGGACATCTACCAGGGTTCGGTCGCCGCGCTCGTGCCGTTCTTCGTCGCAGAGCACGCTTACAGTTACGCCGCGGTGTCGGGCATCGTGCTCGCCGCGACGCTGCTGTCCTCGGTTGCCCAGCCGGCGTTCGGCCTGCTCACGGACCGATGGGCGATGCCATGGCTCCTTCCGGTTAGTACGATCGTGGCCGGACTCGGCATCGCGCTGAGCGGTCTGAGTGGTTCGTACGCGCTGACGTTGGCGTTCGTGGCCGTGTCGGGGGTAGGAGTAGCGGCCTACCACCCTGAGTCCGCTCGCGTCGCGCGGCTCGTCAGCCAGGGCAGACATAGCGCGATGGGTTGGTTCGCGCTCGGCGGCAACCTCGGCTTCGCGGCGGCGCCGCTCATGGTCACTGCCGTCGTCTTTTCCGGCGGCCTGTGCCTATCGCCCCTGCTGATGGTGCCGGCCCTGGCAGGCAGTGTGCTGTGTCTGCCTGTCCTGCGCGCATTGCGCACGCCGACCTTCGTCGTTTCCGGCAATGCTGTCGGCCCGGGTACCGACGACAAGGCATCGTTCGTGAAACTGTCGCTGGCCGTGGTCTTTCGATCCATCGCTTTCGTCGGCCTGAGCACGTTCATCTCGTTGTACGCCCAGCAACGGATGGGCGGCGGCATGACAGCGGGCACCGCGGCGCTGTTTGTTCTCTACCTCGGTGGCGCGGTGGGCTCGGTGCTGGGCGGCACGCTGGCCGACCGATGGGACCGGGTCACCGTTGCCCGCTGGTCCTACCTGCTGACCGTCGCCGCCATCGCCGGGATCATGTTCATTCCCGGACCGGCGATGTACCTTTTCGTCGCGCTGACCTCTGTCGGCCTGTACATCCCGTTCTCCCTGCAAGTGACTCTCGGCCAGGATTACCTGCCCACGCGCGTGGGCACCGCCAGCGGCATCACCCTCGGACTGACCGTCAGTATCGGCGGCTTGGCCACGCCCCTCATCGGCGGCATCGCCGACGCAACGTCGCTGCGAACCGCGCTGACCCCTCTGATTCTGATGCCCGCTCTGAGTTGGCTGCTGTTCCGCACACTGCCCGAACCGGTCACGCCTAAATCTGTATCGGCAGTGAAATATTCGAGCCCATCGGCAAGATAGCCGATACCGAGGTAGCAACCATGAACGGTCGAGTCGCGCAGCCTATGGGTGAGGGAACTCTTCGTCTACGAGATCACCAAACGGAGCGGGCGGGGAATCGTGGACAGTGCCCTGCGGCGGCGTTCACCCTCCACATCCCGCAGCAGCCACGAGTAATAGGACCGAATACCGCGGAGTCCGATGCGGCGGCGCATCTCTCGGTCGAGCAGCGACCATTCTCGGTCGTTGATCAAAGGCAGAGTTTCTTGCTCTTCGTGCCGCAAGTGGGTGTGCAACAGCTCGGACAGTGCCACAAGCGTCGGTCGCGCGGCGTCCGGCCCCGCGGTATCGAATGTCCGATTCACCTGTGCCAGTAGGGGATCGATTCGGTCGTGTTCAGCGGCCATCTGCTCGACCAACTGCGCGTCCACGCCGCGGCGGCGCAGACTCGGCCAGAGCACGACGTCCTCCGCGGTGTGGTGGACGGTCAGTTGGGTACGAAACTGCTTCCAGCGCTCACGATCCGGGGCGGCGGCAAGCGCTCGGAGATCGCGCCGGAACGCGTCGTGTGCTGCGTGCATCATGGCCACATCGCGTTCGGACATCTGCCTGACCTTTCGTCTTGCGGGTGATCCGCGTCTTGGATCAATTACATCCGCGCGAGACGAGGCGGGACATCGTTCATTCACCCAAGTCCATGCGTGAGCGTCTCCGGTTCGAGCCGACGACTTTCAGCGTTCAAGGTGTCGAAGCGCTTGCGCCGCAGAGCAGCCCGTGTGTGCCGATTGTCCGATTCGAACTCTCGTTCGAAGATTGATAGCCTTCGCGCATGGTCAGCTCATCGCATGAAGCGATGCACGGGATCTTCACTCACAACGCCGCGGCGGTCGGTCATGCCTTCCGTGTGCTCGACCTTCCGTTCCCTGATCCCGTTGCAGTGGAACAGATTTCGGTCGACCTGACGGAGACGGCGCCGGTTGAACGGCGGGCTGACACGATCCTGCGGGTCACGACCGCGGTGGATGAGTTCTTGCTCATTGTGGAGGCGCAATCGAGCAGCGACAACTCGCGGGTAGCCGCGTGGTCGTACTACGTGACTTTCCTGCACAACAAGTATCGGTTGCCTGTGGTGCTGGTGGTCGTCTGCCACGACAAGGAGACCGCCACCTGGGCGAGCAAGCCGTTGACGCTCACGTATCGGGGCTGGACGTGCTTCACTGTGCTGCCCATCGTCCTCGGCCCACACAACGTGCCTGCCATCACTGACCCGGCGGATGTCCTCGCCGACCTGCCTCTTGCTGCACTGTCGGCGATTACTCACGCCCGTGAGCCCGAGATCGGTGCGATACTGGAGTCGATCATCATCGCGTTCCGGCGACACGGATTGGATGGTGAGACCGCGTTCTACGCTGAACTCATCGAACAGGGAATTTCACATACCGACGCAGCCCAGCTTTGGAGGGACAAAATGGAAACGGATCTGTCGTTCTTCCGTTCGGAGTCTGCTCAGCGGCTGCGCGCCCAGGGACGCGAAGAGGGGGTCGGTTTGGGAGTCGCACGCTCGGTGCTGACTGTCCTCACTGGTCGCGGAATCGAGCTCTCGGCGGCCCAACGCGAGCTGCTCGCTGGAACGACCGACCTCGATCAGCTCAATGCTTGGCTGTTGCAGGCAGTGACCGCCACCCGCGCGGGCGAACTCTTCGACTGAGCTATGAGTGCTGCCGGGGCGGTCGACCCCGGCCCGCTCGATCGCCGCGGGCGTCGTCTACTCCGCGAACTCGGTGAACAGCAGCGTGGGTTCGGCGAGGATTTCACGGCCTGTTTCGAGTAGGTAGATGGTGTCGACGCAGCCCAGCTTTGGAGGGACAAATGGACACGGATCTGTCGTTCTTCCGTTCGGAATCTGCTCAGCGGTTGCGTGCACAGGGGCGTGAGCAAGGCCGTGCGGAGGCGCTCGAGGAAGGGCTCTCTTTGGGAGTCGCGCGCTCGGTGCTGACGGTACTCACCGGTCGTGGGATCGAGCTCTCTTCGGCCCAGCGAAAACTCCTCGCCGAGACCGCCGACCTCGATCAGCTCAACGCATGGCTGTTGCAGGCAGTGACCGCGACCGGGGCCGGCGAACTCTTCGACTGAGCGGTTTCCCGCGCGGATCAGTCCGTTTGGCGGACTTTGATGGCGTCTCGGGAGATGTAGACGTCGTATTCGCCGGGGGTGGCTATGACGGCGTTGCCGTAGGCGGAGCGGACGAAGGGGTTGGTGTACCAGCGGTCTTCGTTCATGTCTTCGAAGAAGTCGCGGTCGCCGCCGTTGAGGAAAGTGTGGTCTTGGGCGGGGGATTTGCCGTCGAGGCGTTGGCCGTACAGGCGGCTGAGCTTGTAGCCGGAGTGGAAGCCGAGGGCGTTGACCCACGGTTCGAGTTCGACGATGTTGGACTGTAGGGCGAACATGTCGCCCTCGATGCGATGTGTTGTCGGCTGGCTCGCGTTTCCGTCTTCGTCGAACTGGGTGAGGACGAGGTCGAGTTGGTGTTCTTGGCCGGCAACGGGTTTGGCGACTACGTGGGCGGCTTTGATTTCGCCGGTGAGGCCGAGGTAGGTCTGTAGGAGGGTGGCGATCCAGAGTAGGAGGACCGCGACCACGAGGATGGCGGCGCCGGGGACCGCGCGGCCGAGAACGGCTCTGGGTCCGCGGCGGCGGGTGGCGGCCAGTGCGGCCGTGATCAGCAGGGCGACGGCGAGGGCGATCATGGCCAGGAGACCGACCTGGGCCACCCCGAAGGACACCGGGAAACTCATAGTGTGGGTATACCCCGAAACATTTGTGGCAGTCACGGTCTCGAAGTTCTCGGGTGGGGAAATCGTTCAGGAGGGGTGACGGTGGAGAAGTATCGGGTGCTGGTGGGGGTGCATCTGGTGTTGGTCGACGCGCAGGGGTGGGTGTTGTTGGGGCGCAGGGCGAATACGGGGTTCGGGGACGGGTTGTTCCATGTGCCTGCGGGGCATCTGGAGGCGGGGGAGTCGGTGGTGGCCGGGTTGATCAGGGAGGCGCGCGAGGAGGTGGGCGTCGAGATCGATGCTCGGGATGTGGAATTTGCGCATGTGTTGCACAGTGACGAGCGGGTGCAGATGTTCTTCACCGTGCGGCGCTGGACGGGTCCGGTCACCAACCGCGAGCCCGAGAAGTGTTCGGAACTGGCATGGTTCGATCCCGCGGGCTTGCCCGGCGAGATCGTCGACTACTGCCGAGTGGGCATCGGCAAAGTGGTAGCCGGGCAAGCATTTTCGGAGTACGGGTGGGAATCGACTACGGGCTGACGGTCGGCGGCGCGGCGCGGTGGCGCATCAGGGCAAGGACTGCGATCGCGCAGCCGAGGGCAACGACGATCGCGACCACGCCGGGGCCGACACCGCGGTCGACGTCGGCGGTGCGGTACCAGGACGACGAATAGGCGAGGTGGCCGAAGTTGCTGTCGCTCAGGGCGACTCCGATCGAGGGCACGAACAGGATTGCCAGGCCGACGGTCCCGGACGGGGGGCTCTGCGGAACCGACGTGCCGAGGCAGTACCCGGCTACCGCGCCGAGGGCGAGGCAGCCGAAGGTGGCGGTGAGAGTGGCGGGTGGGGCGAAGACGTCGGCGGCGAGAACGAAGCAGGCCAGGGCGAGCACGCTCGCCGCGGCTACCAGCGGACGCGGTGTGCGCATGCCGATCAGGAGGCCGGCGGCGGTGGCTGCCAGCGTGGCGACGTCGATCCAGCTGGAGCGCGGCAGCGTGGTGACGAGGCTGCCCGCGACGGAGAAACTGCTCATCAGCAGGACCAGAAGGCCGTCGCGTCCCGGCAGGATCAGCGCGGCGGCGACCGCGGTCGCGATGGCGGCGATCGAGGCGATGATCAGATAGGGGGCGCTGGTCTTGTGGGATGCCACGGCGAGCGCGGTGATGATGGTCGCCGTGTAGGCGACGACGGCGGCGAACACGGGGGCCAGGGGGATGGCGGTTTCGGTGCTCCAGCGGGGCGAGGCCGCGGTGGTGAGCGCGAAGTAGGCGAGGGCGAGCACGCTGGCCGCGATGAACCACAGGGGCAGCGTGCCGCCGAGCGCGCCGCTGAAACCGTCGGAGTTCGGGTCGGTGGGCGACTGGGTCAGGTCGCCGAGGATGGTGCCGCCGAGCGTGCCGAACAGGTAGACGGTTCGCAGCAGCGGGTCGTTCCAGACGGCGATCGCGAGCGCGCCGATGACAACACCCGCGAGCAGAGCGTCGATGAAGTTCAAGGTGGGCAGCGACAAAACGTCGAGTTGGCCGTCGGCGCTGTCCGGGATCAACGCGAGATGGTTCACCAAGATGCCGACCAGCGCGATCAGCGCGGTCCAGCGGGCCGTTCGCGGGCTGCCGATGGCCACCGTGACGGCGGCGGTGATCACCGCGATGAACGCCGCACCGGTCATCGCCCGCGGAACGTTGAACACCAGCAGGTCGACATGCAGCGACGCCGCCAACGACGAGAAACTGATCGGCAGCATGATCGCGAGCGCCGCGACCGAGGTGGCGACGAAGATCGTGACGGTTTCGGCCGCGCAGCGAACGGTCGAAGGCTGCACCGAATCCCCGTTCTCGCGGCTGACCCGATCCGGGCGGACCGTGTCCGGAGCATATCCATTTCGTCACCGGGCGATCGGCTCCTCGAATCGAATGCCGTTCGTGTCGCGGGCACCGGCATGCGACGATTGACGAATCAGGTTGGCAGGCACAGGAGTCGGAGGCCGATGATGCCGAGCGGGGTCGTGACCTGGTTCGACGGCGGTAAGGGTTTCGGGTTCATCACTCCCGACGCCGGTGGACCAGACGTGTTCGTCGAGTACACCGAGCTGGTCGGCGGGGGGTTTCGCACGCTGCGCGACGGTCAGCGTGTGGAATACACCGTCACCGAGACTCGGCGCGGACCCGAAGCGCACGATGTGCGGGCCGGGTGATCAGAAGAGAGTTTCAGTTCTGGCCGCTCGGCCAGAAGCGGCTCGCGCGCTGACCGTGGACCGGGCGGGTGAGGTTGGGGTCCTCGGCCTCGGTGATGCCGACCTGCATCAGCAGGATCATGGTCACCATGCTGATACCGATGATCAGCGGCGTGAGCAGTTGGGCGGCGCTGGCGCCGGTGGCATGGGCGACGTGGGCGCTGGTGTGCGCGCTCATCGAGAACATGCCGGTGTAGTGCATGCCGGTGACGGCCACGCCCATCAGCACGGCGGCGCCGATGGTGGCGAGGAAGCCGTGGATGTGCAGGGCGAACCACAGCGCCGCGATCGAGGCGATCACCGCGATGGCGAGCGACGCGGCGACCACGACGGGGTCGTAGATGATCTCGGCGTCGGTTTTCATCGCGTACATGCCCGCGTAGTGCATGGCCCCGACACCGAGTCCGGTGATCGTGCCACCGACCGGTAACGCGACGCTGTCCCAGCTGCGGCGAACCACGATCGACAATCCGAGCCACACCACACCCATGGCCACGGCTGCGCTGAACAAGGTGATGGGGACGTTGTAGCGGATGGTCACGCCGTGTACCGAAAAACCGAGCATCGCGATGAAATGCATGACCCAGATGCCGGTACCACCGAGTGCGATCGCAGCCGCGGTGAGCCAGCCGCCGTGCATGCCCGATGCGCGCGAGCGAACCATGCAACGCAGCGCCAGCATCGACCCGACGACCGACATGGCATAGGCCAGCAGGGGGGTCACCCAGCCGTAAGTGAAATGGTTGATATCCAGCACCGTCTACTCCTTGCGTGATTTCTCGGCGAGGCGTGCGATCCCTCACGAACTCGGAAAATACGCTGGTAGAGAATTTGCCGTACTGGGTTTATCGAAAATGTAAAGGGTTGCTGACGGTGCCTCGTCACAATGCGTAGGGTTCTCGATGGTGAAGCGTTCCAGTCGGTTCGGTGCGTGCGTCCACAGCTGATCCGGCATCCGCGGAGCAACTACCTCGGCATACGCTGAGCATCCGCCCGAAAAAGCGGGCTGCGTCACGTCCGTGACAGCGCCGGCTGGCAGCATCCGAGGGTTGCGTTCCTCACAGTTCGCACACTTTGCACTGTGCGATGTGGCCGAATTCGTCGGATCGTGGCATGGTGGACACCGAGACCAGGGCCGGACTATTAGGACCTAGCTCATCTACAGAAGGTTTTTGAAATGGCACAGGGTGTTGTTAAGTGGTTCAACGGCGAAAAGGGCTTCGGCTTCATCGCTCAAGACGGAGGCGGCCCGGACGTCTTCGTGCATTACTCCGCGATCGGCGGCTCCGGCTTCAAGTCCCTCGAAGAGGGCCAGCGCGTGGAGTTCGAAGTTGGTCAGGGTCAGAAGGGCCCGCAGGCGCAGGACGTTCGCGCCATCTGATTCTGCGCTGACCAGCGTACGAATGTGAAGCTCCGCACCGGATGGTGCGGAGTTTCTGCTATTCAGGGGTAGTCACCGCAGCGCTTCGGCGCGGAAGAACTCACCGGTGACGGCCATCGATGTGGTGAGATCGCGTGGTCCGCGCGCGGCGAATTCCACTCTGGCTGTCTCGAATTCGGCGTCGATGAACGCTGTGATCAGCGCGGGCGGGGCCGCCGAACCCATCTCTCTCGTCTTCGACTTGAGATCTGTCAGCTCGGCGATCGCCGACACGAGGTCGGTCGGCAGCTCGCACTCGGCGATCAGCGTCGGCAGGTGCATCGGCGCCACCGCGGCACCGGGGTGCTCGCGCAACCAACGCAGCGCCATCGCCGGCCGCAGCGCGTAGAACACCTTCTTCAAACCGCCGTTGCGGTCGAACAGCGCCCACTGGCGCGCGCCCAGGTGCAGGTAGTGCCGGGCGATCCGGTCGCGATCGGCGACCTCCGTGGCCACCTCGCGCAGTCGGGTGCGAAACGCCTCGTCACCGCGGTAGACGATCGGCGACATCAACCATTCGACGAGCACCGCGTTGCCCGCCACCAACAGGCGCAGCGCCTTCGCCAGATCCCAGCCGTTCACGTCGAGCAGGCCGATCAGCGGTGTTTCGATCACATCGCGGGTGCGCCACGGGGACAGATAGGTGTCCAGGCCGGCCACGTACACGAAACGGCAGTCGTAGTCGGAGTCCGGCGAGGGGAAACCCCAAGCACGGCTGCCGCTTTCGATAGCGAGCCGGATGGACACGTTGTGCTCGGCCGCCACCCGATCGAGCTCTGTGTCGACGGCGGCCACCACGGCCGGGTCCATCGATTCGGGGACGGTGCGCAAGGACATGCGGTGATGGTAGAGGGGGCGGCGCCCAGGGTTCACCCGGTTTTCGGGCAGGGGGGTAAGGGCAGCCGAAGTTCGGGCGACTATTCTGGGCCGCGGTAACTGCCGACCCCCATTCTTCCCCAGGAGTACCCCACAGTGAGCCAAGCAGGCCGTCCTGTAGTTCTGATCGCCGACAAGCTCGCCCAGTCGACCGTCGACGCACTCGGTGACGGTGTCGAGGTTCGCTGGGTCGACGGACCCGACCGCCCGGCGCTGCTCGCCGCGGTCCCCGAGGCCGATGCGCTGCTCGTGCGCTCGGCCACCACTGTCGACGCCGAGGTGCTCGACGCGGGCAAGAAGCTGCAGATCGTCGCCAGGGCCGGTGTCGGCCTCGACAATGTCGACGTGCCCGCCGCCACCGAGCGTGGCGTGATGGTCGTCAACGCGCCGACCTCCAACATCCACACCGCCGCCGAGCACGCTGTCACGCTGCTGCTCTCGGCCGCGCGCCAGATCCCGGCCGCCGACGCGACCCTGCGGGAGAAGACCTGGGCGCGTAGCAAGTTCAACGGTGTCGAGATCTTCGGCAAGACCGTCGGCGTGATCGGCCTCGGCCGCATCGGTCAGCTGTTCGCGCAGCGTCTGGCCGCTTTCGAGACCAAGATCATCGCCTACGACCCCTACACCTCGCCCGCTCGCGCCGCCCAGCTCGGCATCGAGCTGCTGAGCCTGGAGGAGGTGCTCGAGCGCGCCGACTTCATCTCCATCCACCTGCCGAAGACGCCCGAGACCAAGGGCATGCTCAACGCCGAGACGCTGGCCAAGACCAAGCCGGGCGTCATCATCGTCAACGCCGCCCGTGGTGGGCTGATCGACGAGCAGGCGCTCGCCGACGCCATCAAGTCCGGCCACGTGCGGGCCGCCGGTCTGGATGTGTTCGAGACCGAGCCGTGCACCGACTCGCCGCTGTTCGACCTCCCGCAGGTCGTCGTGACGCCGCACCTCGGCGCTTCCACCTCGGAAGCTCAGGACCGCGCGGGCACCGATGTCGCCAAGTCGGTGCTGCTGTCGCTGGCCGGTGAGTTCGTACCGGGCGCGGTGAACGTCACCGGTGGCGCCGTGACCGACGAGGTCGCCCCCTGGCTGGATGTCGTCCGCAAGCAGGGCGCGCTGCTGGGCGCCATCGCCAGCGAGCTGCCCGTCAGTGTCGAGGTGCAGGTCCGTGGCGAGCTGTCCGCGCAGGACGTCGCCGTGCTGGAACTGTCCGCGCTGCGCGGTGTGTTCTCGGCGCTGGTCGAGGACCAGGTCACCTTCGTCAACGCCCCGGCGCTGGCCAAGGATCGTGGCATCACCGCCACCGTCACCACCGCGTCGGAGAGCCCGACCCACCGCAGCGTTGTCGACCTGCGCGCCGTGTTCGGCGACGGTTCGACTCTGAACGTGGCAGGCACCCTGACCGAGCCGAACCTGGTCGAGAAGATCGTCAACATCAACGGCCGCAACTACGACATGCGCGCCGAGGGCCTGAACCTGGCCGTGCTGAACTACAGCGACAAGCCGGGCGCGCTGGGCAAGATCGGCACCCTGCTGGGCGAGGCCGAGATCGACATCCTGGCCGCGCAGCTGAGCCAGGACGTGGATGCCGAAGGCGCCACCGTGGTGCTGCGCGTCAACGCCGAGGTTCCCGCCGAGGTGCAGACCGCGATCGCCGAGGCCGTCGGTGCCTCGAAGGTCGTCCTGGTCGACCTGGTTTGAGTTGTTCGTCCCGGTACAGCCGGGACATCGGCAGCTGCGCGCCGTCACCTCACGGTGGCGGCGCGCACCTGTATCCCGGCGCGGCACGGTCCGCCCCGACTTCGAACGGAGCTAGTTCATGAAACTCGCAGTTATCGCCGGTGACGGCATCGGTCCCGAGGTCATCGCCGAGGCGCTCAAGGTGCTCGACGTGGTGGTGCCCGGGGTCGAGAAGACCGAATACGACCTGGGCGCCGCGCGCTACCACCGCACCGGGGAGATCCTGCCGGAGTCGGTGCTGCCCGAGCTCAAGCAGCACGACGCGATCCTGCTCGGCGCGATCGGCGATCCGTCGGTGCCCAGCGGTGTGCTCGAGCGTGGGCTGCTGCTCAAGACCCGTTTCGCGCTGGACCATCACGTGAACCTGCGTCCGTCGAAGCTGCACGTCGGTGTCACCAGCCCGCTGTCGGGCAACCCGGATATCGACTTCGTGGTCGTGCGTGAGGGCACCGAGGGCCCCTACACCGGCACCGGCGGCGCGATCCGCGTCGGCACGCCGCACGAGGTGGCGACCGAGGTTTCCAACAACACCCGCTTCGGCATCGAGCGGGTGGTGCGCTACGCCTTCGCCACCGCGCAGGCCCGCCGCAAGCACCTCACCCTGGTGCACAAGAACAATGTGCTCACTTTCGCCGGCTCGCTGTGGCAGCGCACCGTCGACGAGGTCGCCGTCGAATTCCCCGAGGTGACCACGGCTTACCAGCACATCGACGCCGCCACCATCCACATGGTGACCGACCCGGGCCGCTTCGACGTGATCGTCACCGACAACCTGTTCGGCGACATCATCACCGACCTCGCCGCCGCCGTCAGCGGTGGTATCGGCCTGGCCGCCTCGGGCAACATCGACGCCTCGGGCGTCAACCCGTCGATGTTCGAGCCGGTCCACGGCAGTGCCCCCGACATCGCGGGCCAGTCCAAGGCCGACCCGACCGCCGCCATCCTCTCGGTTTCGCTGCTGCTCAACCACCTCGGCAACACCGAGGGCGCGGCCCGCATCGAATCCGCTGTGGCCAAGGACCTTGCCTCGCGCACCGGTACCGCCTCCACCGTGGAGGTCGGCGACCGCATCGCGGCCATCGTCTGATCCCACCGCACGCGAAAGGCTCGCTCCGGCTGAATGCCGGAGCGAGCCTTTGTCATCTGCGGGTACGAGCGGAACTACGTTCGGCGAGTGAGGAATACAGGTATTCGGCTGTGCCGGAACGCAATTCGCGGGCCGTGATGCCCGTGCCGCGCAGCTACTTTCGGGGTCCTCTGGGTACCAAGGGCACCGCTGCCGCAGCGGCGACCGCCGCCAAGGCGTACACCACGGGGAAGCCGGTTGCTGTGATGACGGCACCGAAAAGTGGTGGGACGGCGGCTATTGCGAGGTTCTGGCCGGTGTTCTGGATACCGAGGCCTCGGCCGCTCCAGAACGGGCCCGCGATTTCGGCCACGGCGGTGAAGGCCAAGCCGTTGTCGGACACCGAGATCACCGAAGCCGCGACCATCAGGGGGACGGCGACCCACCACCAGTCGGTCCAGGCGGTGATCGTCAGGGCGGCCATGGCGACCGCGGCGGCGATGGCTACCTGGCGCAGGGGGCCGAGGCGGGAGCCGACTCGGTCCGACCAGGCTCCCGCGCCGATTCTTCCCGCGGCGCCCAGAAATTGGGTGGCGGTCATCAGCGCGCCCGCGGCGGCCAGTGACCAGCCCAGGTCGACGTGCAGCCACAGCAGGCCGAAGGTCCACAGGGTGGCCTGGGGGACGACCAGCAGGATCGAGACGCCGTGGATGCGCCACAGGGTGGAGTCCCCGCGATAGGGGTTGGCGCGGTCGGCGGCCTTCGCCGCCGGTCGCGGTGGGTCGACGATGCCGACCAGGCAGCCGATCGCGGCGACACCGGCCATCAGCGCGGGCACCAACAGGGCCGCGGGGATGCCGTGGTGTGCGGCCACCCACGGAATGGTGAGCGCGCCGATGCCGACACCCAGCGGTTGCGCGGTCTGGCGGATACCCATGGCCAGGCCGCGCCGATCCGGCGGGAACCAGCCGACGATCACCCGGCCACTGGCGCCGTTGGAGCTGGCAGCGCCGATGCCGCCCACGAACAGCAGCACGCCGAACGCGACCGGGTCGTCCACCACGGCCGCGCCGACGCCTGCCGCGAACATCAGCAGCGTTCCCGCTACCAGCACGATGCGTTCGCCGATCCGGTCGACCACGTACCCCCACGCGATCAGGGTGCAGACCAGACCTACGGTCGGTAGTGCCACCAGCGCGCCGGCGGACGCGAGCGAATCGCCACGAGCGGTGAGCGCGGGCAGCAGGAACGGGGTGCCGTGGATGAAGATCGAACTCGAGGTCTGCGCGAAGACGCCGAGGGCGAGCATCAACCAGCGTCTGCCGTCACCGATCTGCGCTACTTCGACCATCGCCCGCGCGTCTGTCACGATTCTCACCTCGCCGGATTGCACGATTGCATCTCACTATCTGAGATTGATGTCTCATTGTTTGAACATTGATGATCACGCTACACCGATGACCCGTGGATCTTGCCCACCGGAGAGGTGTCTGACGGGTCACATCACGGCACTCGCGAATCCCGCACGCGGGCAGTGGCTTCGAATCGCACCGGTGTGAGCTTGTCCACACTTCTTCCGAACCGCTATCGAGCGACCCCGGCCGCATCACGGGCGCGTTCGGGCAGGTAGCCCCGTCTCGATAGACTCCGGGGCATGCGCTTAGGTCGAGTTGCCAGTCCCGATGGAGTTGCTTTCGTGAGCATCGAGGGCGACGGAAGCGATGCCGTCGCCAAGGAGATCGCCGAACATCCGTTCGGCTCGCCGACGTTCACCGGGCGGAGCTGGCCGCTGGCCGATATCCGCCTGCTGGCGCCGATCCTGGCGAGCAAAGTGATCTGCATCGGCAAGAACTACGCCGCCCACGCGGCCGAGATGGGCGGCGAGGCGCCGGTGGACCCGGTGATCTTCATCAAGCCGAATACGTCGATCATCGGCCCGAACGCATCGATCATCCTGCCGCCCAGCTCTTCTCAGGTCGATTTCGAGGGCGAGCTGGCCGTGGTGATCGGCCGTCCGTGCAAGGACGTCTCGGCGGCGAAGGCATCCGAGGTGATCCTCGGCTACACCGTCGCCAACGATGTCACCGCTCGCGATCAGCAGCGCCACGACGGCCAGTGGACCAGGGCCAAGGGCTACGACACGTTCTGCCCGCTCGGCCCGTGGATCGAAACCGCGCTGGACCCAAGCGATCTGGAGATCACCACCGAAGTCGACGGTGAGGTCCGCCAGCGCAGCCGCACTTCGCTGTTCCTGCACGATATTCCGAAGATCATCGAATGGATCAGCTCGGTGATGACCCTGCTGCCCGGTGACGTGATCCTCACCGGCACACCGGAAGGCGTCGGTCCGCTACAGGCCGGGCAGAACGTGTCGGTCACCGTCGAGGGCATCGGTACCCTCACCAATCCTGTTGCCACCAAGCGCTGATACAGCGGAGAAGAGAGTCATGACTGAAGTCCGGGTTCGTTTCTGCCCGTCGCCGACCGGCACGCCGCACGTCGGCCTGGTGCGCACGGCGCTGTTCAACTGGGCATACGCACGCCACCACGGCGGCAAGTTCGTGTTCCGCATCGAAGACACCGACGCCGCACGCGATTCCGAGGATTCCTACCGCGCGCTGCTCGACGCGCTGCGCTGGCTCGGCCTCATCTGGGACGAGGGCCCCGAGGTCGGCGGACCCTACGAGCCCTACCGGCAGTCGCTGCGCCGCGATCAGCACCTCGATGTGGTGCGCAAGCTGCTCGAGGCGGGCGAGGCCTATGAAGCGTTCTCGACGCCGGAGGAGGTCGAGGCCCGGCACCGGGCTGTCGGTCGCGATCCGAAACTCGGTTACGACAATTTCGATCGCGATCTCAGCGCCGAGCAGATCGCGGCGTACAAAGCCGAGGGCCGCCCCGCGGTGGTCCGATTGCGGATGCCAGACGAAGATCTCGGATGGAACGATCTCGTTCGCGGGGAAACCACCTTCAAAGCCGGTACCGTTCCCGATTTCGCCCTCACCCGTGGCAATGGCGACCCGCTCTACACATTGGTGAATCCGGTCGACGACGCGATGATGCGGATCACCCATGTGTTGCGGGGTGAGGATCTGCTCTCCTCGACGCCGCGTCAGCTCGCACTGTATGCCGCGCTGCAGCGTATCGGGGTTGCCGAGTTCACGCCCGAGTTCGGGCATCTGCCGTTCGTGATGGGCCAGGGCAACAAGAAACTGTCCAAGCGCGACCCGGAATCGAATCTGTTTCTGCACCGCGACCGCGGATTCATCCCCGAGGGTTTGCTGAATTACCTCGCTCTGCTCGGCTGGAGCATCGGCGAGGATCGCGATGTGTTCTCCATGATGGAAATGGTCGCGGCTTTCGATATTTCCTCGGTGAATTCGAATCCGGCCCGCTTCGATCAGAAGAAGGCCGACGCGATCAACGCCGAGCAGATTCGTCTTCTCGAGCCCGGCGATTTCGGTCACCGTTTGCGCGAGTTCCTCACCGCGCAGGGCCACATCGGCGCCGAAATCGACGAGAAGGCCTTCCTGGTCGCCGCCGAACTCGTGCAGACCCGCATCGTGGTGCTCGGTGACGCGTGGGACCTGCTGAAATTCCTGTTCGTCGCGCCCGAGGAGTTCGCGATCGACCAAGCGGCGGGCACCAAGAACCTCGGCGCCGAGGCCGACCCGGTGCTCGACGCCGCGATCGCCGCTGTGGAGCCGCTGAGCGAGTGGACCACTCCGGCACTGGAGGAGGCGCTGAAAAAGGCGCTGATCGACGATCTGGGGCTCAAGCCGCGCAAGGCATTCGCGCCGGTGCGGGTCGCGGTGACGGGCTCGCACATCAGCCCGCCGCTGTACGAGTCGATGGAATTGCTGGGCCGCGAGGCCTCGCTCGATCGGCTGCGTGCCGCGCGTGGTTGGGCTCCTGCCGCGCAGTAGCTGGGTGGAGCGGATGCGGCCACCGCGCCGCATCCGCTCCCAGGGTGCGAAAACAGCCGAAAAGCAGGTTCTGACCAGGCGATTTGTAGTTTACCCCCTAGTGTTTGGTAATCTTCTCATCGCCGCGGAACACGGCCTCGCAACACCGACAACCACTCGGTGGAGATTGCAAGGTCGGGCGTTTCGGTCTTTGGGGTATGGTGTAATTGGCAACACAGCTGTTTCTGGTACAGCCATTCTAGGTTCGAGTCCTGGTACCCCAGCAAGGTTTCACCCTGGTGAGATCGTCCTGGCCCCGTCGTCTAGCGGCCTAGGACGCCGCCCTCTCAAGGCGGTAGCGCGGGTTCGAATCCCGTCGGGGCTACAAAGCAAAGTAAGGCTCCCGGTCGAATGCGACCGGGGGCCTTCTTCGTTTCTACAATCGCTTGTGCAGTGCCTCGGCAGCCGCGACCAGATCCGCGGCCCAGCGCGCGCCCGGCCTGCGGCCCATTCGATCGATCGGTCCCGACACCGAAACGGCGGCCACGATCACCCCGCCGGCATCGCGCACCGGCGCCGACACACTCGCCACACCCTGCGCCCGCTCGGCGGCGCTCTGCGCCCAGCCCCGCTTGCGCACCTCGGCCAGCGCTCGGTCGCCGAACACCGCGTCGGCGAGGACTGTGCGCTGCAACTCGGGATCGGCCCACGCCAGCAACACCTTCGCCGCCGAACCCGCGGTGAGCGGTAGCCGCGAACCGACCGGCACGGTGTCGCGCAGGCCGACCGGCGGCTCCAGTGCCGCGACGCAGACGCGGGCGTGTCCGTCGCGGCAGTACAGCTGGACGCTTTCGCCGGTGATCTCGCGTAGACGGGGCAGAATGGCAGCCGCGGCCTCCACCAGTGGATCGGCCGCCCCCGCCGACAACTCGGTGAGCGCGGGCCCCGGCCGCCACAATCCGTTGCCGTCGCGCGCCAGCAGCCGGTGCGTTTCCAGCCCGACCGCCAGCCGGTGCGCGGTGGCACGCGGCAGGCCGGTGCGGGTGCACAGGTCATTGAGACCGCAGGGCTCGTCGGCGACGGCGTAGAGCACCGCCACGGCTTTGTCGAGAACACCGATACCGCTATGCTGTCTCATAGAACGATACTAACGTCTCAAATGCTGAGATACCAAGTATGCCCGTCGAAAGGTGATCAAGCTATGGCCGAGCGCGCTCGCACACTGGCCGAGAAGGTGTGGGAACAGCACGTCGTCGCCAAAGGCGAAGGCGATGGTTCCTCCCGTGAACCCGACCTGATCTACATCGATCTGCACCTCGTGCACGAGGTGACCAGCCCGCAGGCCTTCGACGGGCTACGCGCGGCCGGCCGGCCGGTGCGCAGAACCGATCTCACCATCGCCACCGAGGACCACAACGTCCCCACCACCGATATCGACAAGCCGATCGCCGACCCGATCTCGCGCACCCAGGTGGACACGCTGCGCCGCAACTGTGCCGAATTCGGCGTGCGCCTGCACTCGATGGGCGATGTGGAGCAGGGCATCGTGCACGTCGTCGGCCCGCAGCTGGGTCTCACCCAGCCCGGTATGACCGTCGTCTGTGGCGACAGCCATACCTCCACCCACGGCGCGTTCGGCGCACTGGCGATGGGCATCGGCACCAGTGAGGTCGAGCACGTGCTCGCCACCCAGACGTTGTCGCTGCGCCCGTTCAAGACGATGGCCATCACCGTCGACGGCGCATTGGCGCCCGGCGTCACGAGCAAGGACCTGATCCTGGCCGTGATCGCCGAGATCGGCACCGGCGGCGGCCAGGGCTATGTGCTGGAGTACCGCGGCGAGGCGATTCGCAAGCTGTCGATGGAAGCGCGGATGACGATCTGCAACATGTCCATCGAAGCGGGCGCTCGCGCCGGCATGATCGGTCCCGACGAGGTGACCTACGAATTCCTGAAGGGCCGCCCGCACGCTCCGCAGGGAGCCGACTGGGATGCCGCAGTGGCCTCCTGGGACGCGCTGGTCACCGAGGAGGGCGCGGAGTTCGACGCCGAGGTCCACATCGACGCGAACACGCTGACCCCGTTCGTCACGTGGGGCACCAATCCCGGCCAGGGCCTGCCGCTGGGCGCGAATGTGCCCGACCCGGCCCAGATCACCGACGAGAACGAGCGTGAATCCGCCGAGAAGGCGTTGCGGTACATGGACCTGACGCCGGGAATGCCGCTGCGAGAGGTGAGCGTCGACACCGTATTCGTCGGCTCCTGCACCAACGGCCGGATCGAGGACCTGCGCGCCGTCGCCGATGTTTTGAAGGGCCGCCAGGTCGCCGACGGCGTGCGAATGCTGGTTGTGCCCGGCTCGATGCGGGTGCGCGCGCAGGCGGAAAAGGAAGGACTCGGCGAGATTTTCACCGCCGCGGGCGCGGAATGGCGTCAGGCGGGCTGCTCGATGTGCCTCGGTATGAATCCCGATCAGCTCGAACCGGGCCAGCGCTGCGCCTCGACCTCGAACCGCAATTTCGAGGGCAGGCAGGGCAAGGGCGGTCGCACGCACCTGGTCTCGCCGCTGGTCGCGGCCGCTACGGCGGTCCGTGGAACCCTGTCCTCGCCTGCTGATCTGGCCTGAGCCACCGATCACCACAGATCGAAAGGGAATCGTTATGGAAGCCTTCACCGTTCACAAAGGCATCGGTGTGCCGCTGCGCAGGTCCAATGTCGACACCGATCAGATCATCCCCGCCGTTTACCTGAAGCGCGTGACCCGAACGGGTTTCGAGGACGGCTTGTTCGCCGGTTGGCGTGCCGATCCGGAGTTCATTCTCAACAACGAGCCGTTCAACCGTGGCAGCGTGCTGGTGGCAGGCCCGGATTTCGGCACCGGCTCTTCGCGAGAGCACGCTGTGTGGGCGCTGTCGGACTACGGCTTTCGGGTGGTCATCTCGTCTCGTTTCGCTGACATCTTCCGTGGAAATGCGGGTAAGGGCGGGTTGTTGGCCGCACAGATGTCACAGAACGATGTCGAAATGCTCTGGAAGCTGATCGAGGAACAGCCCGGCATCGAATTGGTTGTCGACCTGTCCTCTCGCACCGTCACAGCGGGAACCGTCGTGTTGCCGTTCGATATTGACGACTACACCCGCTGGCGTCTGCTGGAGGGTTTGGACGACATCGGCCTCACGCTGCGACAGGCCGACGTCATCGGCGAGTTCGAAAAGGGAAGGCCGTCATGGAAACCCGTGACGCTGCCGGAGCCTATTTCACGGGCGTAATCAGCTGGGGCGCTTAGGCGGGCTTCCCGGGCGGCGGTAGCTGGACGTGTGCTAAACCACATGAATTTTGGCGTGGCACATAGACTCTTGCTCAAACTGGGTTTACCGTGGTACCTAGTCGGTCCGACGACGGGCCATTAGTCTGCGGAGGATTCAATGAACAAGGCGGAACTGATCGACGTTCTGACCGAAAAGTTGGGTACGGACAGGCGGACGGCTACTGCGGCTGTCGAGAATGTTGTCGACACCATCGTCCGTGCCGTGCACAAGGGTCAAAGCGTCACCATCACCGGATTCGGTGTGTTCGAACAGCGCAAGCGTGCTCCCCGGGTTGCCCGTAACCCCCGTACCGGTGAAACCGTGAAGGTGAAGGCCACTTCGGTGCCTGCCTTCCGACCGGGCGCACAGTTCAAGGCGGTCATCGCGGGTAAGCAGAAGCTGGCCTCGTCCGGGCCTGCCGTCAAGCGGGGCGTGAATGCCCCGGTGGCGGCGAAGAAGGCGGCAGCCAAGAAGACCGCGGCGAAGAAGACCGCGGCCAAGAAGGCGACGCCGTCGAAGGGTCCCGCGAAGACCACGGCCCGCAAAGCCGCCACCAAGGCACCTGCCGCCAAGAAGACCACGGCGGCAAAGAAAGTGACGGCGGCCAAGAAGGCGCCCGCCAAGAAGGTGACGGCGGCCAAGAAGGCGCCTGCCAAGAAGGTCACAGCCGCCAAGACCACGGCGGTCAAGAAGACCACTGCTGCGAAGAAGGCTCCCGCTAAGAAGACTGCTGCTAAGAAGACTGCCGCCCGTCGTGCTCGTTGATCCTGCCGCAGCGGGATCAGGTCGGGGAATGTGCACGTAGGCCGCATCACCCACCACTGGACCGAGAACGGCCCCGGGAATCCCGGGGCCGTTTCGGCTGTTTCGAGCGCGTCCGATGGACTCAGGTGGTGACGATTGCCGTCGACAGTGAACGGTCCATATGGTTCGCGGCGACCAATCGGTCCTCCACGAACGACAATGCCCAGACGCTGCCCTTGCGATTGCGTGCCGAGGGCAGCGTGAGCCCACCCTGCTCGGCCAGCCACTGTGTCAGATCGGGAATCACCCCGCCCTGACTACATACCACCGGTACCCCTCGATCGGTTACCAACGACAGAAATCGTTGCCGCGCGGCGCTTTTCGCTGAATCGTAACCTTGCTCGGAAAACATTGGCTCGCAATTGATTTCGGCGTCGAGCTGTTCTGCCAACGGGGTCACGGTTTGGATGCAGCGCAGTGGATCGGCGGAATAGATCTCGGATGCGCCGAACGCCAACAGATTCGGCGTCAATCCCTTCGCCTGCTGTTCCCCGACGGCCTCGAGCGGTCGCAAGTCGTCGGGTCCGTCGAAGTGGTGGCGCTTGCCCGCCTTCGCGTGGCGCACCAGCAGCACCGTGTTGGTGCGGGCGGGCAGCCGGGCGAAGATCCGGACGATCTGGCGATCCATCGGGTACGACAACTGGTCCATCACCTCGGCGAGGGGGAACCACCGCATCTGGTCGACTTCGTTGTTGACCGCGAAGTCGCCGTCGGCGGCCTCGGCGGCCCAGTAGTCGACCCGCTTGAGCTGACGGTGGCCCGGGATCGGATAGGTGACGTGGCCGAGATAGCGCCCCAGCGTGGCCGGTAGGCCGGTTTCCTCGCCTACCTCGCGCACGGCCGCGATCACCGGGGTCTCGCCGGGATCGAGCTTGCCCTTCGGCAGTGACCAGTCACCGTATTTCGGCCGGTGGATGACACCGATCTCCGGGCCGACAGCGCCCGCGCGCCACAAGACCGCTCCTGCCGCGTGAATATTGGGCCGTACCCGCGGGTCTCGCAACGACGCGTCCTTGCTCTGCGCGCTCATGGCTGGTCGGGGCGACGCAAACGCATGAGGAAGGCTTGGTGGTCACGTACCTGGTCGGCCTCGACATCGGTCGGACTGGCCTGCCAGGTCCCGTCCGGGAGCAGGATCCAACAGCGAGTGGCCGGATCGAGCGCGGAATCGAACACCTTCCCGAGCCGGTCGACGAGCTTGGGATCTTTCACCTGCACCATCACTTCGACACGGCGGTCGAGATTGCGGTGCATCATGTCGGCGCTGCCGATCCACGTCTGATCCTGCGCGCCGAATTCGATGAGCCGGGAATGTTCGAGGAACCGACCGAGGATCGAGCGCACCTCGATGTTCTCGCTCAGACCGGGCACACCGGCACGCAGGCCGCAGATGCCGCGCACCACGATCTGCACCGGAACCCCCGCCTGCGAAGCCCGGTAGAGCGCATCGATGATCTGCTCGTCGACGATCGCGTTGGCCTTGATCCGGATCCGGGCGGCCGAACCTTGGCCGGCCAGCTCGATTTCACGATCGATCCGCTCGATGATCCCCGCGCGCACGCCGAGGGGCGCCACCATCAGGTTGCGGTAGTCCTCCTTGCGGGAGTATCCGGTCAGCGAATTGAACAGATCGGTGAGATCGGCGCCGATCTCCGGTGCGGCGGTGAACAGGCCGACGTCTTCGTAGAGCCGTGCGGTCTTCGGGTTGTAGTTGCCGGTGCCGATGTGGCAGTAGCGCCGGATCGTCGAACCCTCGCGACGCACCACCAGGCAGGTCTTGCAGTGGGTCTTGAGGCCGACCAGGCCGTAGACCACGTGCACGCCGGCCTGTTCCAGTTCGCGCGCCCATTTGATGTTGGCCTGCTCGTCGAAACGGGCCTTGATCTCGACCAGCGCGACGACCTGCTTGCCCGCCTCGGCGGCATCGATCAGCGAGTTGATGATGGGGGAGTCGCCGGAGGTGCGGTAGAGCGTCTGCTTGATCGCGAGCACCTGCGGGTCGGCAGCGGCCTGTTCGATGAAGCGCTGCACGCTGGTGGAGAAGGAGTCGTACGGGTGGTGCACCAGCACGTCGCCCTCGCGCAGCGCGGCGAAGACATTGCGCGGGGTCTCGCGCTCGCCGAAGGCCGCCGGGGTGGCAGGCACATACGGCGCGTCCTTGAGCTCGGGGCGGTCGACCCCGTAGACCTGCCACAGGCAGGACAGGTCGAGCAGTCCGGGCACCTGGATGACGTCGGCGGGGTCGACCTCGAGCTCACGTAATAGAAGCTCCAGCATGTGCTCGGTCATGTCGTCGGAGACCTCGAGGCGCACCGGCTTGCCGAAGCGGCGGCGGGCGAGCTCACGCTCCATCGCCTGCAGCAGGTCTTCGTCGCGATCCTCGTCGACCTCGAAATCGGCGTTGCGGGTGATCCGGAACGAATGCGTCTCCACCACGGTCAGACCGGGGAACAACAGGTCGAGGTGGGCGGCGATGAGGTCTTCCATCGGCAGGAACGCCGCGATCGCCGACGGCGCGCCGGTACGGCGAACGCGCACGAAGCGGTCGACGTTGTCGGGCACCTTCACACGGGCGAAGTGCTCGCCGCCGGTGCCGGTGTCGCGCACGGTCACGGCGAGATTGAGGCTCAGACCGGAGATGTAGGGGAACGGGTGCGCCGGGTCGACGGCGAGCGGTGTGAGGACCGGGAAGACCTGGTCGGTGAAGTAGTTGGAAAGGCGTTGGCGCTCATCGTCGTCGAGATCGTTCCAGCCGATGATGTCGATGCCCTCGGCGGCCAGTGCCGGGTTCACCGCGTCGATGAAGACGTTGGCGTGGCGCTCGGCGAGTTCTTGGGCGCGGGCGGTGATCATCTCCAGCTGCTCCGACGGTGAGCGACCGTCGGCCGAGCGCACCGACAGACCGGTTTCGGCACGGCGTTTCAAACCGGCGACGCGCACCATGTAGAACTCGTCGAGGTTGGACGCGAAGATCGCGAGGAACTTGGCCCGCTCCAGCAACGGCAGCGAGGCGTCCTCGGCCAGCGCCAGGACGCGGGCGTTGAAGTCGAGCCAGCTCAGCTCGCGGTTGAGGTAGCGATCTCGCGGCAACCGCTGCGTGCTCGCGTCACTGCCCGAGGCGAGGGCGGCCGCAGGTGGCGGGGAAATCGGGGGCAGCTGCTTGATGGTTTCCGTATCGCTCACGAGATCAATCATCCCTCGAGGAAGGGCCGCCGCGCATCACGACATCGCACGGATCGTTCCGCGCGGTCCGAAGTTGGCGATCAGCTAGCACACACTGCGAACGGGATCACTTCTGTGCGGCGAGAATCCGATCTCGCGCAGGGTCGAGGTGGTGAATTCACCGACTCCGAGCGCGCGGACGATCTCCAGATCCTCGGGGGTGTCGACATCGCAGCGCAGGCCGGGCCAGTGCCCGGACAGCGGCACGGCGCCCCCGTCGCGGTGCGCGCGGGCGGAATCGGCGCCGAAGCGGGGCGACAGCAACGCGGCGGTATCGCGGACCAGCAATGCGGCGGTGCCGGTGCCAGTGTGATCGATCACCACCGATCGAGCGCCGACGGCGACGGCGAGCACGTCGGCCAGCTCGGATGGGCGAAGGGCGGGCAGGTCGGCCTGCAGCGCGAGCAGGTGGGTGGGGCCGTGGCGATCGCGCACGTCGGCGGCACCGGCGGCGAGCGCGGTATTGAGCGGATCGGCTCCGGCCGCGGGTTCGTCGATCACGTGCGCGCCGAGCTCGCGGGCGCGGTCGGCGACCAGCGGATCCGGGGTGACCACGGTCAGCGACGACAGCTCGGGCACGGCGGACGCGGCCAGGACAGTGTCGGTGAACATGGCCAGCACGAGCTGGGCCCGCTGCTCGGTGCTCAGCAGGCTCGCCAGCCTGCTCTTGGCCCGGCCGATGTGTTTGACCGCCATCACGGCGTGCACGGTGTGCATGGCTTCGATCCTACTTAGCTGGTAACGATCAGATCCCGAACCGTTCGATGCCTGCTTCGATCCAGACCATCGAGGTCTCATGCAAGGCCGTGCGCGAGCGGTCCGTGCTCTGGTCGTTCAGCGGTTCGGCCGCGGCGAGCGACGCATCAGGCGGACGTGGGGCATCGACCCCTCAAATAAGGCTTTGCGCGCCGAGGCGGCCGAACCGCATCCCCTGACCTGCCGCTTGGCGACTCCTCACACACCTCCGGCCCAGTGAGGCCTCGTGCAAGACCGCGAGCGTCGACGGCAAACCCGGAAGTGGCTGGGTAGCTGATTCTGCTGCTGTCCAGCCACTTTCGGGCGTTTCATTGATCGTGGTCCGAGCCCGCCCACACGACCGAACACCTCGCTGAATGCGAGCTTCGAGCTCTGAGGAAGACCGGTGTCGTGCGGGTGCGCTGGGAGCGCGAACAACTCATCGGAGGCCAGCCCATAGAGGCTCGTAAGTAGGGCGTCGCGCGTTCCTGCCTGGGTCTTGTGACCTGCGGAAACAACCAAACACCTGGAGGGCACATGAGTCGCTACTGCGGGATCGATTGGGCCGAAGGCCATCACGACATCGCCATCGTCGACCAGAACGGCACCCTAGTGTCGAAGAAGCGGATCGGCGATGATCCGGCCGGTTTCGCCGCCCTCACCCAGCTACTCACCGCGGCCGGTGACACCGCCGATGACCCGATCCCCGTCGCGATCGAAACCCCGCGCGGGCTCATGGTCGCCGCGATCCGCGCCACCGGCCGAACCGTCTACGCGATCAACCCGATGGCCGTCGCCCGCTACCGCGAACGCCACACCATGGCGAGGTCGAAGTCCGACCACGCCGACGCGATGACCCTGGCCAACATCTTGCGCGTCGACGCCCACATGCACCGACCGATCCCGGCCGACACCGAACTCACCCAAGCCATCGCCGTGCTCGCCCGCGCCCAACAGGACGCCGTCTGGCGCCGCACCAAGGCCAGCAACGAGCTGCGCTCACTGCTGCGCGAATTCCACCCGGTGTTCCTGGCCGCCTTCGCTGACAAGTCCGCCACCAACCTCGCCAAACCCGAGGTCCGCGCGATCCTGGCCATTGCCCCGACCCCGGCCGCAGCAGCGAAACTGACTCGGGCCCGCGTCGCGGCCGCGCTGCGCCGGGCCGGTCGCAAACGCGGCATCGAGGCTTTGGCCGACGACATCGTGGACAAGCTGCGCCGCCCCGGCCTGCGCCAACTCGACTTGGTCGAGAACGCCATGGGCCGCCAAGCCCTCGCCCTGCTCGCCACCCTCGATGCCGCCTGCGCCGGCGCCGACGACCTGGAACAGGCCGCCGCCGAGGCTTTCCGCAAACACCCCGATCACGCGATCATCACCAGCTTCCCGGGCTTGGCCGATCTCACCGGCGCACGGGTCCTGGCTGAGATCGGCGACGACCGCACCCGGTTCGCCGACGCCCGCGCGTTGAAGGCCTACGCCGGATCCGCACCCGTTACCCGCGCGTCCGGACGCAGCATCTCGATCACCTTCCGCCGGATCAAGAACGACCGCCTCGCCGCCGCGGGCTGGGTTTGGGGATTCGCCGCCGGCAGCAATCCCGGGCCCGCCCGAGAGCACTACCTACGCCGTCGAGCCCACGGTGACCGCCACTCAGCCGCGCTGCGCCATCTCGTGAACAAGATGCTCGGCCAGCTCTACTACTGCCTTCAAAACCAGCAGGAGTTCGACCCCCTCAAGGCCTTCGGCCAACCGGCCACGCACACCCCAGAACCCGTCGCAGCTTGACACTTAGATGCATCGGAGGTCTTGCATGGCATATTGGGCTGATGACGAGGGCGGCGGTTATGGGTGCGGGGTCGTGGGGTACGGCGTTCGCGAAGGTGTTGGCCGAAGCAGGGACCGACGTGACGATCTGGGCCCGGCGGGAAGAGGTGGCACAAGCGCTCGATACCGAGCACCGCAATCCGTTCTACCTACCCGGCGTTCAGCTGCCACCGGTGCGGGGAACCGATGATCACCGGGTCGCTCTCGAGGGGGCCGACCTGGTGGTGCTCGCGGTGCCGTCGCAGTCGCTGCGGGCGAATCTGGATCTGTGGAAGGGCGATATCGGATCCGACGCGACCCTCCTGAGTCTGGCCAAGGGGATCGAGACCGGAACGCTGCTGCGGATGAGTCAGGTGATCGCGGAGGTCACCGGGGCCGAGCCGGGGCGCATCGCGGTGTTGTCCGGTCCGAACCTGGCGCACGAGATCGTCGAACGTCAGCCCGCGGCGACGGTGATCGCCTGCACCGATACCGAGCGTGCGGGAGTCGCGCAGCGGGCGTGTGCCACCGGATATTTCCGGCCGTACACCAATACCGATGTGATCGGCTGCGAGATCGGTGGTGCGTGCAAGAACGTCATCGCGCTCGCGTGCGGCATCGCCTCGGGAATGGGGCTGGGCGACAACACGGTGGCCAGCCTCATCACGCGCGGGCTCGCCGAGGTGATCCGGCTCGGGGTGGCGCTCGGGGCGCAACCGGTGACGCTGGCCGGGCTCGCGGGCGTCGGCGATCTGGTGGCTACCTGTACTTCGCCGTTGTCGCGCAACCGGTCCTTCGGGTACGCGCTCGGCGCCGGTGGCACGATGACCGCCGCGCAGGAAGCGACCAATGGGCAGGTGGCCGAAGGTGTGAAGTCGTGCACATCGGTGCGGGCCCTGGCCGCCGAGCACGGGGTGGAGATGCCGCTCACCGACGCGGTGCACAGGGTGTGCCATGAGGGGCTATCGGTGAGCGAGGCGGTCGGCAGCCTGCTCGGCAGGCGGATCAAGCCTGAATAAGGGCGATAGCGCCATGGCGGCGAGAACCTACTACGGTGACGTTCATGACGGAACGGATCAGGGTAGCTGTGGTGTTCGGCGGGCGCAGCAGCGAGCACGCCGTCTCGTGTGTGTCGGCGAGCAGTGTGCTGCGCAACCTCGATCCGACGCGCTACGAGGTGGTACCGATCGGCATCACCCCCACCGGCGGCTGGGTGCTGGCCGACGGGATCGGCGATTTGGCGCTGAGCCACGGGGTGCAACCACAGGTCGACCCGTCGGGGACCGCCCTCACACTGGCCGCTGACCCGAGCCGCGCTGGTGCGCTGGTCGCGCTCGACTCGAGCGCGGTGCTCGGCAACGTCGATGTCGTGTTCCCGATCCTGCACGGTCCCTTCGGGGAGGACGGCACGTTGCAGGGCATGCTCGAATTAGCCGGGATTCCCTATGTCGGCGCGGGCGTGCTGGCCAGCGCGGCGGGCATGGACAAGGAGTTCACCAAAAAGTTGCTGGCTGCCGAATCGTTGCCCGTCGGCGTGCAGGTTGTGCTGCGTCCCGGCGTCGAAACGCTGACCGAGGCCGACCGGGCCCGGATCGGTCTGCCCGCCTTCGTGAAGCCCGCGCGCGGCGGTTCCTCGATCGGCATCACCAAGATCACCGATTGGGCCGATCTCGGTGCGGCCATCGCCGTCGCCCGCGCGCACGACCCCAAGGTGATCATCGAAGCGGGCATCGTCGGACGCGAAGTCGAGTGCGGCGTACTGGAATTCGCCGACGGCGAGGTGCGTGGCAGCGTCGTCTCCGAGATCCGGATGCCCGATGCCGACGCCGCCGCGCCCCAGTTCTACGACTTCGCCACCAAATACCTCGATGACGTGTGCGAATTCGATGTGCCCGCCAAGCTCGACGACGATGTCGCCGACGAGATCCGTGCGCTGTCGGTGCGCGCGTTCCGCGCGCTGGACTGCCAGGGGCTGGCGCGCGTCGACTTCTTCGTCACCGAGAACGGTCCGGTGATCAACGAGATCAACACGATGCCCGGCTTCACGCCGATCTCGCAGTACCCACGGATGTGGGAAGCCACCGGCATCGACTACCCGACGCTGGTGTCGACGCTGATCGAGACGGCGGTCGCCCGCGGAACCGGCCTGCGGTAGTAGTCCTGTTCGGCCGCAGGGCTTTCGGCGAAGTCGTGCTCGAAAGCCCTACGGCGCCAGCTGGTTAGCTCAGAGTTCGCCCGGAGTCGGTTCGCGGGCAGGCAGATTCGCGTTGATGATGTCGGATACGTTCTGTACCGCGCTGGTGCCGGAGCCGTCGGGGACGGTGAGGGCGATATAGGTCTCGCGGTCGACGGCGAACCAGGTGCCGGTCTTGCCGACCTCGTCGCGGACCTGGAACCACTTCACGCCGTCGATCACCGTCAGCGGGGACGCGCGGTTGAATTCGAGGGGGCGGTCGAGGCCACAGCGCAGCGTGATCGGGTCGCCGCCGTCGGGGAGCTGCCAGGCGCGAGTGGCAGGCGGGCTGGGTTCGACGAGGGTGGCCTTGGTGTAGTCGCCGAGTTCGGCGGGCAGGGCGGGGAGCAGAGCCTGGCAGGCGGGACCGTCGGCGGCGGGGGCCGGGACGGGCCCGAGGGCGAGAGGTTCGCGTTCGACGGGGGCGCGCAGGGCGATGAAGGCGGCGACCAGCACGGCGACGATCAAGACGACGGGCAGGGCGACCGCGGTGGCGATGAGCGCGGGGGAGTGATGCGACTCGAAGTCGTCATCGTCATCGTCGGAGTCCGCGTCCGGCTCGGCGTCGGAGTCTGCGCTCGAGCTGTCGCCGGCCGAGGCGGAATCCTCAGCGGTCGCGTCGGCTGATTGCGCGGCGGGGGCGGACGTCGGCTCGTCGCCCGACGATGCCGCGTCGGCAGTGGCGGTGTCGTCGGGGGTGCTCGCCTCGTCGCGATCCTCCGGTGTCGAGTCCGCCATAGCTGTGTGGTCCTTCCGTTCGCGGGTTCGCCTGCGCCGTCGGTGGTGCCCGATCGCCTTCGAAAGGGTACCGTCGGGGCGATTTCGTCGGTCAGCAGCACAGCGGGAAGGGGTCGGTCATCAGCGAGGACAGCCGTCCGCAGACGGTGCGTGAGCTGGGCGAATTCGCCCTGATCGACCGGATCAACGCCGGTCGGGAGCAGGCCGCGCACGTGCTGATCGGACCCGGTGACGATGCCGCGCTGGTCGCCGCGCCCGACGGTCGGTTCGTGGTGAGCACCGACATGCTCGTCGAAGGCAGGCACTTCCGGCTCGACTGGTCCTCGCCCGTCGACATCGGGCGCAAGGCCATCGCGCAGAACGCCGCCGACGTGGTGGCGATGGGCGCGCGGCCGACGGCGTTCGTGGTCGCGCTCGGCTGTCCCGCCGACACCCCCGTGTCGGTGATCGAAGGGATCGCCGACGGGATGTGGATCGAGGCGAGCCGCGCCGGGGGGTCCATCGCGGGCGGCGATCTGGTGCACAGCGAACAGTTGGTCGTCTCGGTGACCGCGTTCGGCGACCTCGGCGGGCAGGGCGCGATCACTCGATCCGGCGCTGCCGTCGGCGATATCGTCGCTGTGGCAGGCGAACTCGGCTGGTCCGGTGCCGGGTTGGCCGTATTGGCCGGTGGCGCGGACGCATCCGATCCGGACTTCACCTATGCCCTTGCGACCCATCGTGTTCCGCAACCGCCCTACGCCGCGGTCCTCGACGCGTTCGGCACGCACACCCCGACCGCGCTCACCGATGTCTCCGACGGTTTGCTCGCCGACCTCGGCCACCTCGCCGCCGCCTCGAACGTCGCCATCGACGTCCACCGCGCGGCACTGACCGATCCCGATCTGGACGCCGTCGCGAAATTGCTCGATGCCGATGCGGCGCAATGGATTCTGGCCGGCGGCGAAGACCACGCCTTCGTCGGAACCTGGCCCGCCGGAGTCGCTGTCCCCGCGGGCTGGCGGCCGATCGGCGTAGTAACCGCAGGCAGTGGCGTCACCGTCGACGGCGTGGCGCCCACCGGTGGCACCGGCTGGGAATCGTTCCGTGGGGTGGACGCCACGCCCACCGACAACGAACGATAGGTTGTGCGGTCATGGGTGCCAAACCACTGTCGGAGATCATCGATCCGGGCTGGGCCCGGGCACTGGAGCCGGTCACCGACCGCATCAGCGAAATGGGCGAGTTCTTACGTGAAGAGAACGCGGCAGGCCGCGGCTACCTCCCCGAAGGGGAGAACGTGCTGCGCGCCTTCCAGCGTCCGTTCGACGCGGTGCGCGTGCTCATCGTCGGCCAGGACCCGTACCCCACGCCCGGCCACGCGATGGGACTGAGTTTCTCTGTCACCCCACAGGTTTCGCCGGTGCCGCGCAGCCTGTCCAACATCTTCGCCGAATACAGCAAAGACCTCGGCTTCGATACCCCGACCTGTGGTGACCTGAGCCCCTGGTCGGATCAGGGTGTGCTGCTGCTGAACCGAGTACTCACCGTCGCCCCCGGCGCGCCCGCCTCTCATCGCGGCAAAGGGTGGGAAGCGGTCACCGAGCAGGCGATCCAGGCGCTGGTCGCCCGCGACGAGCCGCTCGTAGCCGTGCTGTGGGGCAACGACGCTCGCTCGCTGAAGCCCACCCTCGTCGCCGCCGAGGTGCCCTACGTCGAATCGGCGCACCCCTCACCGCTTTCCGCCTCGCGCGGGTTCTTCGGTTCACGACCCTTCTCCCGGGTCAACGAACTGCTCGACGAACTCGGCGCCGACCCTGTCGACTGGCGGCTGCCCTGACCCGGGGCGTCGCCCGCACCAGAAGAGAATGATGAAGGAGCACAACCCGATGCACATCTCCACCGTTCGCGCTGCCCTCGCGACCGCCGCCGTGGCCGCCGCTATCACCGCGGGCGCAGGCTCGGCCACCGCCGCAGGCCTGCAGCTCGAGCCCTACGACGAGCAGGCCGCCCCGGTGGCCACCACCCAGGTCGGCGAGGAATGGACCTCCACCGGCACCTCCACCATCTCTTCCGGCGTGAACGCGAAGGTGACCTGCCTGCTGCAGAACACCTTCAGCGCCCTCGGCGCTGCCTGCTGAGTTATCGGCGGCTGGCGCCGCGGGGTTTTCGGCCCTGAGGGCCTCGCATCCGAAGGGCGATACTGCGCCTTCGGCGTTCCGTCTCGCCCTTCGGATGCGAGGCGGCCGAAAACCCGTGGTGGCTGAGTCCCGGCGTGGCGTTGGTCGCGCCGGGGTTGGTCAGTTCAGTCGCGGGAGTTGGTGAGTTCTAAGTAAGTCCCACGTAGTTCGGCTTGCGCTTGCCGACGAAGGCATCGACGCCTTCGCGGCCGGTGTCGCTGTTCGCGGCGGCTGAAATGCTGTCGCGTTCGGCGTCCAGCTGCTGGTCCAATGTTGCCGTCGGTGACTGGGCCAGCAGCTTTTTCATGGCCGTGTAGGTGGGGCGGGGGCCGGTGACGAAGGTCTGCGCTACGCGGAACGCTTCGGCGCGGATGTCCTCGTCCGCGACCGTGCGGCTCAGGACGCCGAGGCGCACGGCCTCTTCGGCGTCGAGTACGGCGTCGGTGAGCAGGATCTCGGTTGCCCGGCTCCGGCCGACGATGCGGGGGAGCGACCAGGACATGCCGCCGTCGGGGGACAGGCCGATGCCGGGGTACGCGGGGCGCAGTTTCGTCGAGGGGCCACCGATCGCGATGTCGGCGGCGCAGACCAGGCTCATGCCCGCGCCCGCCGCCCAGCCCTGCACGGCGGCGATCACGGGGACGGGGGCGTCCGCGAGCGCGCGGACGAAATCGTGGAGTTGGTCGGCCAGCTCGTGCAGGTAGGCGCCGCGGTCATCGGACGCGGCGAAATTGCGGACATTGCCGCCCGCGCAGAAGTTCGCGCCGGCGCCGGTGAGCAGCACGGCGCCGACCGACGGGTCGAGTGCGCGCAGGGCGGCGGTGCCCGCGTTGATCAGGTCGAAATCCATCGAGGTGCCTGCGGCGGCGGTGGCGATGGTCAGCTGCAGGACGCCGTCGATGACCTCGGCGGCAAGGACCGGTTCGGTGGTACTCATGGGCGTCACCTTAATCGGGCCCGCACGCGCGGCGTTCCGCAGCCTTTGCGCACGGCCGGAGGTACGCCCCCGGTGCGACGGCGGCAGCGTTTGTCAGTCGCGGCGCCACAATTGTTCGGGCAGCAGGGTGAACGGATCGGTTCGGCGGGTGCCGGTGTCGGTGAAGCCGTGCCTGCGGTAGAAGGCGTGGGCGCGCGGATAGTCGGCGAAGACCCACAGGGTGCACGGTGATCCGGGGGCGGCGGCTTCGATCAGAGCGTCGGCGATACCGGTGCCGTGCCAGGCGCTGCGCACGTAGAGCGCTTCGAGTTCGGCCTCGGCCGACACCGACCGTCCCGGCTGTAGACCGGGTACGGACGACTTCGTCCCGGAGGCGAAGCCGATCAGCCGGTCGCCGACCAGCGCTACCGGCAATTGGTGGATGCCGTCGGCGCGACGACGTTCCCAGGTGAGCGCGGAGCGTTCGAGGTCGAAGCCGTCGAGGATGTGAGCGGGGACGAGCGTTCCGTAGGCTTCGCGCCAGCTGGCGATGTGGCAGGCGGCGAGTTCGGTGACTCTGCTCGCCGTCAGCGGCGCGATTCGCCAGTCAGCCACGGCGAGCCCGTTCGACGCTCGGCCGTTGTACGACAAAGCCCCGGGTCACCCGCGAGGGGTGCCGGGGCACTGTCGGCAGAATGTACGGGCTGAAAATCAGCCGCGGGCGACCTTGCCCGCCTTCAGGCAGGAGGTGCACACGTTCATCCGGCGGGTGTTGCCAGGGGCAACCTGCGCACGCACGGTCTGGATGTTCGGGTTCCAGCGACGGTTGGTGCGCCGGTGCGAGTGCGAGACCGACTTCCCGAAACCGGGGCCCTTGGCGCAGACGTCGCAAACGGCAGCCATGTCGCGAGCTCCTTCATGTCATAAGCGGACAGCGGCGCACGTATGCCCGCTGAACCGGAAACTGATGTCGTCAAATGCCTTGCCGACTGATGTCGGCCAGCGCAGACCCACGTGGGCCGCACGAGGCAACCCTGCAAGACTAGCGGGCCGGGCCTCGAACTTCCAAACCGGGGTATCCCGGTCGACATGCCGAGCGTAGCCCGGATGAGGGCCCTTCCGAGGTCAGCATAGCGCTGTCGGTCGCTGGCGCTAACCTGGCGTGCGTGCATCGGCGCGCGAGCACGCAGAACGGGGAGAGCGAGGTGGCGGTGTCGCACGTGCGGGAGTCTCTCGACGGCCCCGATCTGCTGGTCTGGGCTCGCGGTTGCCGCACCGACTTGGAACTACGCCGCGCCGAGATCGACGCGCTCAACGTGTTCCCCATCGCCGACGCCGACACCGGTACCAATCTGCTCGCCACCATGCGAGCGGCCGTCGCGACGGCCGATCAGATCACCGACGACACGCCTTCCGCTCATCTGATCGCGCAGGCGTTGGCCCGCGGCGCGACGACGGGCGCGCGGGGAAACTCGGGGATCATCCTGTCCCAGGTCCTGCGTGGCATCGCCGAGGCGGTCACCGCCGGTCCGCTGACCGGTGAACGCCTGCAGGTGGCACTGCGGCGCTCGGCGGTGCTGGTCCGCACGGGGCTGAGTGCCCCGGTCGAGGGGACGATCCTGACCGTGCTCGACCGCGCCGCTGTCGCCGCGGCCGAGTCGGCCGATCAGTCCCTCGTGACCGTGGCCCGCTGCGCCGCCGACGGCGCCGCGCGCGCGTTGAGCGAGACGCCGGCCCAGCTGGGTGTGCTTCGCGCGGCCGGGGTGGTCGACGCCGGGGCGCGGGGACTGCTGGTGTTGCTGGACTGTCTCGTGGCCGAAGTCTGCGGTGAACCGGCCGAGCGGGTCAGGTACACGCGGGGCGAACGACCCGACCACGGGCCGCATCGACGACCGGTCGACGGACACGACGAGAGCGACCCCGGTGAGATCGGTCACGACGACGAAGCGGACAGCCGACGCGCGATGGCGGACGGTCACGAGCGCCGGACCGCCGACGCCCGCGTCGACAACGATCACCGGGATCAGGACGCCGATCCGCACTTCGAGGTCATGTACGTGATCTCCGGCACCGACGACACGGCCGCGAGCGGGCTGCGGGACCGGCTCGCGGTGCTCGGTGACTCCGTGGTGGTGGTCGGCGACGGTGCGACCACCTGGTCGGCCCATGTGCACTGCCGCGACGCGGGGGCTGCCATCGAGGCGGGCCTCGCGGTGGGCACCGTGACGGGCATCCGGATCGAGAGTTTCGCGGTGACCGCGCCCCACAGCGGCAACCACGGGCACGGCGCCGACGCGCTCGGCCTCACCCACCACGCGCACGTCGACACCGTGACGATCGAGTCGCGCACGCACCACGACGGCGACCGGCCACCCGGACTCGCGGACCGAGACGTCGCCGCCACCGACGCGGACCGCGGCGTGCTGGCGGTGGTGGGCGGTGCCGCCGCCGCGCGCCTGTTCGAGGACGCGGGCGCGGTGGTGTTGCGGGGGGATCGGCAGCTCGACACGAGCACCCTGCTGCGGGCGATCCGCGGTATGCCCAATCGTGAGGTGCTGGTCCTGCCCAACGGGGCCTTGCCCGCGCAGGAACTCGTCGCGGTCGGTGCGGCCGCGCGTGACGGGTCGCGTGATGTGTTGTTGCTGCCGAGTGCGTCGATGGTGCAGGGCCTCGCGGCGCTGGCCGTGCACGATCGGGGGCGGATCGCGGTCGACGACGCGTTCGCGATGTCGGAGGCGGCGGCGACCACACGGTGGGGTGCGCTGCGCGCGGCACGGGTGCGGGCGCTGACGATGGTCGGAATGTGTTCTCCGGGCGACGGATTGGGTCTGGTCGGCCACGATGTGGTGGTGATCGACCCCGATGTGGTCGGCGCGGGAAGCCTCCTGCTTGACCGAATGCTCGGTCTCGGTGGGGAATTGGTGACATTGCTGATGGGCGCCGACGCGGGACCCGAGTTGGCGCAGGTGCTCGCCGATCATGTGAGAGCCGGTTTCCCCGGTGTCGAGGTGGTCGTGTATTCCGGTGGACAGCAGGCGGATCTGGTGCAGATAGGGGTCGAGTAGATGGCGACGTTGAGTGACCGGCTCGACCACGTGCTCGGCGTCAAGGCGGCCGACCGGCTGACCGAGGCGTTCGACATGACCACCGTCGAGGATCTGTTGCGCCACTATCCGGTGCGCTACGCGACTCAGGGCCAGCCCCTCACCGAGGAGGAACCCGAAGAGGGCGCGCACATCACCGTCATCGGCCGCATCGCGAAAACCGAACTGCGCCCGATGAAGAACCGCCGTGGCTCGCTGCTGAAGGTGCAGCTCGACACCGGCGCCCAGCGCCCGCTCGAGGCCACCTTCTTCAATGGCGACAAGGTGCGCTATCTGGTGAAAGAGGGTGTGCGGGCGATGATGTCGGGCACCGTGCACTGGTGGCGCCCCGACCGCTGGAACCTCTCGCACCCCGACTACCTGATCCTGCCCGACAAGCCGGAAGCCGGCGTGGAGGAACTCACGTCCGTGCGTGGCAGCGGTGCGCTGCGCGGCCTCGCGCAGAGCGCGAAAGGCGCGGGGGGAGTGGATGCCTCGTTCTTCGAACGCGAATTCGTTCCCGTGTATCCGGCGACCGCCAAGGTCCAGAGCTGGGACCTGTTAGCCTGCATCCGCCAGGTGCTCGACCAGCTCGACCCCATCGAGGACCCGCTGCCCGCCGACCTGCGCGAAGAACGCCAACTCCTCCCGCTGTCGGAAGCATTGCGCCTGATCCACCTACCTGAGCACAAGTTGGACATCGAGAAGGCAAGGGACCGGCTCCGTTTCGACGAGGCGCTCGCACTCCAGCTCGTGCTGGCCGAGCGCCGTCACGAGGTGGAGGGCCGCACGGCCCCGGCTTGTCCGCCGTCGACCGAGGGAATCGCCGCCGCCTTCGACGAACGTTTGCCCTTCGAGCTCACCGAAGGGCAGCAGCAGGTGCTCGCGGAGATCTCGCAAGACCTGTCGCGTACCCGCCCCATGCACCGGCTACTGCAGGGCGAGGTGGGCTCGGGCAAGACGATCGTGGCGCTGAACGCCATGCTGCAGGTGGTGGACTCGGGCCGCCAGTGCGCGCTGCTCGCGCCGACCGAAGTCCTCGCCGCGCAGCACTATCGGTCGCTGCGCGCCATGCTCGGTGACCTCGGCAACGCGGGCGAACTCGGTGCCGCCGAGAACTCGACCAAGGTCGTCCTGCTCACCGGATCGATGTCGACGGCCGCGAAGAAGGCGGCGCTGCTGGACGCGATGACCGGTGAGGCGGGCATCGTCATCGGCACCCACGCGCTCATCCAGGACGCGGTCGCGTTCTACGACCTCGGTCTCGTGGTGGTCGACGAACAGCACCGCTTCGGCGTCGAGCAGCGAGATGCGTTGCGTGCCAAGGCGAAAGACGGCATCAGCCCCCATCTGCTGGTGATGACAGCGACGCCGATCCCGCGCACCATCGCGATGACCACCCTCGGCGACCTCGAAACCTCCACTCTCACCCAGCTTCCCAAGGGTCGCTCGCCGATCGTGTCGAAAGTCGTTCCGCGCAAACTGCATCCGGGTTGGGTGGATCGCGCCTGGGAACGCATCGTCGAGGAGGTCGGCCAGGGCCGACAGGCCTATGTCGTGTGCTCGCGCATCGGTGAGGACCCGGACGCGCCACCGGCCAAGGGCAAGAAGGCGGAGAAGGAAGGCCCCACCACCGCGGCCGCTGTCGAGATGTACGAGACGCTGGGCGCCGGTCCGCTCGCCGGTGTGCGCGTGGGCCTGTTGCACGGGAGGCTGCCCTCCGACGAAAAAGACGACGTGATGCGTCAATTCAACGACGGCGCGATCGACGTCCTGGTCTGCACCACCGTCGTCGAGGTCGGTGTCGACGTGCCGAACGCGACCGTGATGGTGATCGTCGACGCCGACCGCTTCGGCGTGAGTCAGCTGCACCAGTTGCGCGGTCGCATCGGCCGGGGCAAGCATCCCGGCCTGTGCCTGCTGGTCACCGATGCCGCGCCCGGCGGCACGGCGATGGCGCGGCTCGAGGCGGTGGCGGCGACCACCGACGGCTTCGAACTCTCGGTGCTCGATCTGCGCCAGCGTCGCGAAGGTGATGTCCTCGGTTCGGCGCAGTCCGGGACCGCCCGGTCGCTGCGCCTGCTCTCGCTGCTCGACGACCTCGAGGTGATCACCGCCGCACAGGAACTCGCTCGCCAGGTCGTCGCCGAGGACCCCGGTCTGGTGAACCATCCGGGCTTGGCGGGCATGATGTCCGCCGCCGTCGACGGCGAACGCATCGAATACCTCGCCAAGTCCTAGACGAGGTCAGCGAGGTACGCGCGGGTACGGCAGGTCGGTGCTGGTGTGTTCGGTCACGGCCAGCGGACGCCCGATCTGCGGGAACGCGCGCTGTGGGCACGCGGGCCGCTCACATACCTTGCACCCGGCCCCGATCGGCACCGCCACCTGGGGATCGTCCAACTGCAGCCCCTGCGAATACACCAGCCGGTCGGCGTATTCGATATCGCAGCCGAGCCCTATGACGAAGTTCTTCGACGCCGCCCCGAACCCCTGCGCGGCGGCGGGGGTGGTGCGCGCGATCCACAGATACCGGCGCCCGTCGGGCATCTCCGAGACCTGGGTGAGGATGCGGCCGGGGTGCGCGAAGGCCTCGTGGGTGACCCACAGCGGGCAACTGCCGCCCACGCGGGAGAAGTGGAACGCGGTGGCGGACTGCCGTTTCGAGATATTGCCCGCCCGATCGGTGCGCACCAGGAAGAACGGCACACCGCGCTGACCCTGCCGCTGCAGGGTGCTGAGCCGATGGCAGACCGTTTCGAAACCGACCTCGAAACGCAGCGCGAGCAGGTCTACGTCGTAGCGCAGTTCCTCGGCCGAGCGCAGGAACCGCCCGTAGGGCAGGATCAACGCCCCGGCGAAGTAGTTGGCCAGCCCGACCCTGGCCAGCGTGCGGGATTCGCCGGTGAGCGCCCGGGATTCGGCGAGCACGTTGTCGATCTCGCGGCCGTAGAGCAGCAGACCGAGAGTGGTCGCGATCTGGAAGGCACGCTGCCCCGGGCGCAGTCGCCTGGCGAGCGTGAGGGTGCGCGTGTCGGGGTCGTAGTGGCGTTTCGGGATGGCGGGGTCGGCGCCGTCCCCGCGCACCAGCACCGTGACGCCCGCGCGTTCCTCGGCGATCCTGGCCAGCTGACGATCCAGCGAGCCGATGCTGAGCCCGGATTCCTCGAACAGCTGCTCGGCGGCGTGGTCGAGGGTCGAGATGTGGTTGCGATGGTCGTAGAAGAAGTCGCGCACGTCCTCGTACGGCATGGGTGTGCCCGGCGCGCCCGCGGGCGTGTCGACGCGCGAGGACAGCAGGTCGAGTTGGTCGGTGGCCGCGCGCAGCCGCCGGTGCATCGCGATCACGATGCGCGCCACCTCGGGCAGCCTGGTCGCCAGTTCCTCGACCTCGGTGATCGGCGCGGTATCGCCGCCGCCCGCGGCTTCGACCAGTACCTCGTGCAGGTCCGAGACCAGCCGCGCATCGGAGTCGGCGGCGAAGAACTGCACGTCGAGGTCGAAGGTCGAGTTGAGTTTCAGCAGAACGGGAATGGTCAGCGGACGCTGATCACGCTCCAGCTGATTGAGATAGCTGGGTGAGAGGTCCAGCGATTTCGCGAGCGCTGCCTGAGTCATCCGCCGTTCTTCGCGCAGCCTTCGTAGCCTGGCCCCCGCGTACATCTTCCGCACGCCGCAGATCCTAACGCGAGCTGTTCGCAATGTTTGCTGAAAGTGGCGAATGCCTCGGGAGAAGTCCAGTCCTGCAAGGGATTTTACCTGTGACTACCCGTGCGTAACATGCGAAGGGGTAGACGGGGGCATGGAAAATCTCGCTCGCGACGACGGAATCATCGCCTGCGACGACGGGTCGGTCCCACGTGTTCGCCGGGAGAAAATCACCATAGCGCTTCGGTATCACCGATTTGAGGCCGATCGAGAATCTTCGCAATAGTTGCTGATCTGTCGTCCATCGCACACAAAAATACGCTTGTTCAGCCCATATCCAGTGGTTGCTCCGATGCGTAGCGTGCGAACTATGGCTGGGATCGACCGGCTGGAATCGGAGGATCAGTGAAAACCCATATCGTGCGCAGCGTCGGGGCCGCCGAGGACTTCCCGCGGTCGCAGCATCTAGCCACGCTGATCGCGGAGGTGGCTGCCGATCCGGTGGCGGTGTCCGGCGAGGTCACCGAGATGATCGTGAACCGAATCATCGACAATGCCGCGGTGGCCGCGGCGTCAATGCTGCGCGGTCCGGTCCGTACCGCCCGCGCGCAGGCCTCGGCGCATCCGCTGTCCGCCGCCTCGTCACGCCCCGGCGCCACCGTGTTCGGACTGCCCGGCGCGCAACGTGTTTCGCCCGAGTGGGCGGCATGGGCGAACGGGGTGGCGGTGCGCGAGCTCGACTTCCATGACACTTTTCTCGCGGCGGAGTACTCACATCCGGGCGACAACATCGCGCCGATTCTGGCCGTCGCCCAGCACGCGGGGCGCAGTGGCGCGGAGCTGATCCGCGGTCTCGCCACCGGCTACGAGATCCAGATCGACCTGGTTCGCGCCATCTGCCTGCACGAACACAAAATCGACCACGTCGCTCACCTCGGCCCTTCGGCCGCCGCCGGCATCGGTACGGTGCTCGGGCTCGACCCCGAAACCATCTACCACGCCGTCGGGCAGGCGCTGCACACCACGACCGCGACCCGGCAGTCACGCAAGGGTGAGATCTCCAGCTGGAAGGCGTACGCGCCCGCGTTCGCCGGGAAGATGGCTGTGGAGGCGGTCGACCGGGCGATGCGCGGTGAAGGTGCGCCCGCGCCCATCTGGGAGGGCGCCGACGGAGTGATCGCGTGGCTGCTCGGCGGCACGGACGCCGAATATCAGGTGCCGCTGCCGAGTCCTGGCGAGGCCAAGCGCGCCATTCTGGACAGCTACACCAAGGAGCACTCGGCCGAATACCAGAGCCAGGCCCCGATCGATCTCGCGCGTCGACTGCGCGACCGGATCACCGATACCGCCCGTATCGCCTCGATCGTGCTGCACACCAGCCATCACACGCACTCTGTGATCGGCACCGGATCCGGTGACCCGCAGAAGTTCGATCCGCACGCCAGCCGCGAGACCCTCGACCACTCGCTGCCCTACATCTTCGCGGTCGCCTTGCAGGACGGCACCTGGCACCACGAGCGCTCCTACGCGCCCGAGCGTGCCCAGCGGTCCGACACCGTGGCGTTGTGGCGCAAGATCGCCACGGTCGAGGATCCCGAGTGGACCCGCCGCTATCACGCGACCGATCCGGCCGAGAAGGCCTTCGGCGCCCGCGCGGTGGTGACCCTCGACGACGGCGAGGTGATCGTCGACGAATTGGCGGTCGCCGACGCGCATCCGCTGGGCGCGCGGCCGTTCGCGCGCGAGCAGTACGTCGAGAAGTTCCGCGTTCTCGCCGAGGGTGTGGTCACGCGCGCCGAACAGGACCGCTTCCTCGATGCCGCCCTGCGCACACCAAACTCGGCGCGGGTGCGCTCGATCAGCTGAGCTTCGCGGTCGACCCCGCGCTGTTCGACCGGCTGCCCGCCGCGCGGGAAGGGCTGTTCTGATGACTGTTTCGGGACTGCTCGCCGCGCACACCACCGCCGCGCAGAAGCGCGCGACCTTTCGTGCCTGGCTGGCTTCCGGTCGGCTGCAACAACTGCCCGGAGCGGTGAACCCGCTGGTGGCCAAGCTGATCCAGGAGATCGGGTTCGAGGGCGTCTATGTATCGGGCGCGGTGATCTCGGCCGAGCTCGCCCTGCCCGATATCGGCCTGACCACGCTCACCGAGGTCGTCGAACGTGGCCGCCAGATCGCGCGTGCCACCGATCTGCCCGTGCTCATCGACGCCGACACCGGTTTCGGTGAACCGATGAACGCGGCCCGCACGGTGACCCTGCTCGAAGACGCCGGCCTGGCCGGATGTCATCTCGAGGACCAGGTCAACCCGAAACGATGCGGACACCTCGACGGCAAGGCCGTCGTCGACACCGCCGAGATGGTGCGCCGCATCCGCGCCGCCGTGGCGGTGCGCCGCGATCCGGACTTCGTGATCTGCGCCCGCACCGACGCGCGCGCGATCGAGGGTCTCGACGCGGCGATCGAGCGGAGCAAGGCCTATGCCGACGCGGGCGCGGATCTGATCTTCACCGAGGCCCTGGCCGAGGAAGCCGAGTTCGCGAAGTTCCGGGCCGCCGTGGATATCCCGCTGCTCGCGAACATGACCGAATTCGGCAAGACCCCGCTGCTGAGCGCGCGGACACTGACCGATCTCGGCTACAACGCGGTGATCTACCCGGTCACCACGCTGCGACTGGCGATGGGCGCGATCGAAGACGGCCTGCGCGAAATAGCTACGGCCGGAACACAATCAGCGCTGCTTGACCGCATGCAGCACCGGTCGCGGCTCTATGAACTGCTCGGCTACCGGCACTACAACGAATTCGACTCCGGCATCTTCGATTTCACGGTGGGTGAGTGAGCATGACCAGTGGACACGCAACGCAATCCGTCATCGCCAAGGGCCTGGCCGGGGTGGTGGTCGACACGACGAGCATCTCCAAGGTGGTCGCCGAGACCAACTCGCTGACCTACCGCGGCTACCCGGTGCAGGACCTGGCCGCGCGGTGCGGTTTCGAGGAGGTCGCCTACCTGCTGTGGTACGGCGAACTCCCCGACGACGGTCAGCTGCAACTGCTCTGCCAGCGAGAACGCGCCCAGCGCCGGATCGACCGGTCGGTGCTCGCGCTGCTGGAGAAGATGCCCGACACCTGCCATCCGATGGACGCGGTGCGCACGGTCGTGAGCTACCTGGGCACCGAGGACGCCGCCTCGGAAAGCGAGAGCGAGCGCGAAAGGCTGGACGCCGCACTGCGATTGACCGCCCTGCTGCCGACGGTGATCGCGACGGCGATGCGCAGGCGGCGCGGGCTCGACCCGATCGCACCGCACTCCCAGCTCGGCTTCGCCGAGAACTTCCTGTACATGTGCTTCGGCGCGGTTCCGGAACCGCGGATCGTGCGCGCGTTCGAGATCTCCCTGATCCTCTACGCCGAGCACGGGTTCAACGCCTCGACCTTCGCCGCGCGCGTGGTGACCTCCACCGGCTCGGATATGTACAGCGCGATCACCGCGGCGATCGGCGCGCTGAAGGGTCGCCTGCACGGCGGCGCCAACGAGGCGGTGATGCACACGATGCTGGAGATCGCTGATCCCGCGCTCGCGAAGGTCTGGGTCGCCGAAACACTCACTGCCAAGCGCAAAGTGATGGGCTTCGGGCATCGCGTGTATCGCAACGGCGACTCCAGGGTGCCGACCATGAAGGCCGCCCTCGACGAAGTCGCGGCGGTGACCGGTGGACAGCACTGGGTTCGGATGTACGACGAACTCGCCGCCGCGATGGACGACACGACCGGCATCGCGCCGAATCTCGACTTCCCCGCGGGTCCGGCCTACTACCTGATGGGCTTCGATATCGAGATGTTCACGCCCATCTTCGTGATGAGCCGGATCACCGGCTGGACCGCGCATATCGCCGAGCAGTCGGCCGCCAACGCGCTGATCCGGCCGCTGTCGGAGTATCGCGGCGTGGCGCAGCGCCCGGTTCCGGTCGCCCGGGCGAGCTGAGTCGCCCGACCACACTGCCCCGGACGGAGATCTTTCGTCCGGGGCAGTGGTCTATGGACTGATCCGGTCGGTCAGCGCAGTGCCGCGGCGGCCGTCACCAGATTCCGCAGCGACGCTTCGACCTCCACCGGTCCGCGAGTCTTCAGTCCGCAGTCCGGGTTCACCCAGAGACGCTCGGCCGGAACCGCTTTCAACGCCGCGGCCAGCGAGGCCGTGATCTCCTCGACCGACGGCACCCGCGGCGAGTGGATGTCGTAGACGCCCGGCCCGACACCGAGCGCGAAACCGGCCGCGTTCAGATCGTCGAGGACCTCCATGTGCGAGCGCGCCGCCTCGATCGAGGTGACATCGGCGTCGAGGCCCGCGATCGCCGAGATGACCTCGCCGAACTCCGAATAGCACAGGTGGGTGTGCACCTGGGTGGTGTCGGCGACCCCGGCGGTGGCCAGGCGGAACGAATCCACCGACCACTGCAGATACGCGGGCTGTTCGGCGGCACGCAGCGGCAGCAGCTCGCGCAGGGCGGGCTCGTCGACCTGGATGATCCGCGTGCCCTGGGCTTCCAGGTCGACGGTCTCGTCCCGGATAGCGAGCGCGACCTGGCGGGCCGACTCACCCAGCGGCTGGTCGTCGCGGACGAACGACCAGGCCAGGATGGTCACCGGGCCGGTGAGCATGCCCTTCACCGGCTTGCTGGTCAACGACTGGGCGTACCCGATCCAGGACAGCGTCATCGCCTCGGGCCGGGTCACGTCGCCGAACAGGATCGGCGGGCGCACGCAGCGAGTGCCGTAGGACTGCACCCAGCCCGCGTCGGTGACGGCGAAACCGTCGAGCAGTTCGGCGAAGTACTGGACCATGTCGTTGCGTTCGGGTTCGCCGTGCACCAGCACGTCGAGACCGAGCTTTTCCTGCAGGGTGATCACGTCGGCGATCTCGGCCCGCATCCGCTGGACGTACTCGGCCTGGTCGATCTCGCCCTTGCGCAGCGCGGCGCGGGCCAGCCGGATGGCGGAGGTCTGCGGGTAGGAGCCGATGGTGGTGGTCGGCAGTACCGGCAGGTCGAGGTGATCGCGCTGCAGGGCGCGACGCTCGTCGGCGGGGGAGCGGGTGAGGTCGTTCTCGTCGAGCGCGGCCAAATGGGCCCTGACCTGCTCGTTGTGCAGCCGCGGGTCGGTCCGGCGTGAGTCGGCGGCGGCGCGGGCCGTGGCCAGTTCGTCGGCGACGGTGTCGACACCCGCGGTGAGCGCGGTGGACAGGACGCGCACCTCGTCGACCTTCTCGGCGCCGAAAGCCAGCCACGAGCGCAGCCGCTCGTCCAGTCCGGTCTCGGGGGCCAGCGAATACGGCACGTGCAGCAGCGAGCACGAACTCGACACCGCAAAGGCGTCGGCGCTGCCGAGCAGCGTGCCCAGGGTGCCGAGGACGGCATCGAGGTCGGCGCGCCAGATATTGCGGCCGTCGACCACGCCCGCCACCAGCAGCTTGCGAGCCAGGGCGGGCAGCGCCGCGACCGTCGAGAGATCGGCGCCCGCGGTGATCGAGAGCGACACCCTCGATCTCGGTCTCGGCCAGCCCCGCCAGGGCGGCGTCGGGATGCCCGAAATAGGTGGCGACCAGGATCGCGGGCCGGTTCTGCGCGGCCGACAGCGCGCTGTAGGTCTGGCCGACCAGGGCGATCTCCGCCTCGGTCAGGTCGGTGACCAGCACCGGCTCATCGATCTGTACCCACTGCGCGCCCGCATCCGCCAGCTGGGCCAGCAGGTCGAGGTACAGCGGCACCAACTCGGGCAGACGCTCGAGCGCGGCACCGCCGGCGGCCTTGGCCAGCTTCAGGAAGGTGATCGGACCGATCACCACCGGACGTGCGGCGACGCCGAGCTCGATCGCCTCGTCGAGTTCGGTCAGCAACTTGCCGGGATGCAGTGAAAAGGTGGTGGTCGCATCGATTTCGGGCACCAGGTAGTGGTAGTTGGTGTCGAACCACTTGGTCATCTCGAGCGGAGCGACCGTGTCGGTGCCGCGCGCGGCCGCGAAATAGCGGTCGAGCGGATCGGCGATTCCGGCGACGCGCGGCGGCAGTGCGCCGAGCAATTCGGCGGTGTCGAGCATCTGGTCGTAGTAGGAGAAGGTGCCCACCGGCACCGAATCGAGTCCCGCCGCGGCCAGTTCGGTGAGCTGGGCTCGACGGAGCTGACGGCCGACCGCGTGCAGGTGGGCAGCATCGGCGCGGCCCGCCCAGTAGGACTCGGTGGCGCGCTTGAGTTCCCGGTTCGGGCCCACTCGCGGTAGGCCGAGAACCGTTGCGGTGAAAGGGGTGTGCGAAACAGTCACGGAGATTCTCCAGTGTCGTGCAGGGAGAGCTGTCGCCTTTTCGCGGGGCACACGCCACAGGGCCGGACACGGTCGCGAAAGGTACGACAGGTCGGCATCGGTGGTCCGCGCGCCCGATCCACGAGGCGGTGGCCGCCGGATACGGCGTATCCGGCACAGTCGGCAGGTCTTCGGACTCGCGGGCACCGGTCGTGTGATCGACCGACCTACTGGCCGTCGCTTCCCAGGCATGATGCCCAGTGCTGATGACGGCGGTCGTTCCTGCTCACCGCTGCGGGACAGTCCCGGATTCTCACCGGGTTCCCTCTCACCCGGTGCGGAACATGATCCGCACCCGGGTTTCGACGCCTACGCGGGAGGTCGGGGCTCCGACTCTTCCACCGCGCGGGCGAACCAGCTGCGCCCTCAGCATAGGCCCTCGACGGGGGCGCGGGACACCGCCCCGTGGCGAACATGGCCGTGACCTGCGGTTGCGCCGAGGTCGACCACGCGCACCGCGGGCGTCTGCGCGCGGTGAGATGTGACGGCCTGATGAACGCAACTTCGCAGGTGGGCGGGTGTGCGGTGTGAAGATTGCTGCGAAGCCACCTTGCGTGTCCGACCCCGCCTCACGGCCGGGTACCGTAGGCCAATGTTCTCGAAAGTCTTGGTCGCAAATCGTGGTGAGATCGCTATCCGTGCCTTCCGCGCGGCCTACGAACTCGGCATCGGAACGGTCGCGGTATTCCCGTACGAGGATCGCAATTCCGTCCATCGCCTGAAGGCAGCCGAGTCCTACCAGATCGGCGAAGAGGGCCACCCGGTTCGCGCGTATCTGTCGATCGAGGCGATCATCGAGGCCGCCAAGAGCGCGGGCGCCGACGCGATCTACCCCGGCTACGGCTTCCTGTCGGAGAACCCCGACCTCGCCGCGGCCTGTGCCGCCGAGGGCATCACGTTCATCGGCCCCACCGCCGCGATCCTCGAGATGGCGGGCAACAAGGCCACCGCCATCGAAGCGGCCAAGGCGGCCGGGCTGCCGACGCTGAAGTCCAGCGCGCCCTCGGCCGATATCGACGAATTGCTCACCGCCTCAGCCGATCTCGAATACCCGATCTTCGTCAAGGCCGTCGCCGGTGGTGGTGGTCGTGGCATGCGCCGGGTCGCCACGCCCGAGCTCTTGCGTGAATCGATCGAAGCGGCGTCGCGGGAAGCGGAGTCGGCGTTCGGTGATCCGACGGTGTTCCTCGAGCAGGCGGTGGTGAATCCGCGCCACATCGAGGTGCAGATCCTGGCCGACCAGCACGGCAATGTGATGCACCTGTTCGAGCGCGACTGTTCGCTGCAGCGTCGCCACCAGAAGGTGATCGAGCTCGCGCCCGCCCCGAACCTGTCTCCCGAACTGCGCGAACGTATCTGCGCCGACGCGGTGGCCTTCGCCCGCCAGATCGGCTACATCAACGCGGGCACCGTGGAGTTCCTGCTGGACGAGCGCGGCAACCACGTGTTCATCGAGATGAACCCGCGCATCCAGGTGGAGCACACAGTCACCGAGGAGATCACCGACGTCGACCTGGTGCAGTCGCAGCTGCGGATCGCGGCGGGGGAATCCCTCGCAGACCTGGGTCTGAGCCAGGAGACGGTGCAGATCCGCGGTGCCGCGCTGCAGTGCCGCATCACCACCGAGGACCCGGCCAACGGGTTCCGCCCCGACACCGGCCGCATCACCGCCTACCGCACACCGGGCGGCGCAGGCATCCGTCTCGACGGCGGCGCGAACCTGGGCGCCGAGATCGGCGCCTACTTCGACTCGATGCTGGTCAAGCTCACCTGCCGTGGTCGTGACCTGCCCGCCGCCACCGCTCGCGCTCGTCGCGCGCTGGCCGAATTCCGTATCCGCGGCGTGACGACCAACATCCCGTTCCTGCTGTCGGTGCTCGACGACCCCGATTTCCAGGCGGGCCGGGTGACCACCTCGTTCATCGACGAGCGCCCCGAGCTGCTCACCTCGCGTGGATCAGCCGACCGTGGCACCAAGATCCTGACCTATCTGGCCGACGTCACCATCAACAAGCCCAACGGCGACCGCCCGACCACGGTGTACCCCTACGACAAGCTGCCCGCCGTCGACCTGACGCTGCCGCCGCCGGACGGCTCGCGCCAGCGACTGATCGCCCTCGGGCCGGAGGGTTTCGCCCGTGCCCTGCGCGAGCAGAAGGCGCTCGGCGTCACCGACACCACCTTCCGGGACGCGCATCAGTCCCTGCTGGCCACCCGCGTGCGCACCAACGGTCTGCTCGGGGTGGCGGGACACGTCGCGCGACTGACCCCCGAGCTGCTCTCCATCGAGGCGTGGGGTGGCGCGACATACGATGTGGCACTGCGGTTCCTGCACGAGGACCCGTGGGAACGCTTGGCGGCCCTGCGTGAAGCCGTGCCCAACATCTGCCTGCAGATGCTGCTGCGCGGTCGCAACACCGTCGGCTACACGCCCTACCCCGAACAGGTCACGCGCGCGTTCGTTTCCGAAGCCGCCACGACCGGTATCGATATCTTCCGCATCTTCGACGCGCTCAACAACGTCGACCAGATGCGTCCGGCGATCGACGCGGTCCGCGAAACCGGTACCGCCGTCGCCGAAGTCGCGCTGAGCTACACCGGCGACCTCCTGGATCCGAACGAGTCGCTCTACACCCTCGACTACTACCTGAAGCTGGCCGAGCAGATCGTCGACGCGGGCGCACACGTCCTCGCGATCAAGGACATGGCCGGTCTGCTGCGCGCCCCCGCGGCCGCGAAACTCGTGACCGCACTGCGCAGTAACTTCGACCTGCCGGTGCATGTGCACACCCACGACACTCCCGGCGGACAGCTGGCCACCTACCTGGCGGCGTGGCAGGCCGGAGCCGACGCGGTCGACGGCGCGTCCGCGGCGATGGCGGGCACCACGAGCCAGCCCGCGCTGTCGGCGATCGTGGCCGCCGCCGCGCACACCGATCACGACACCGGCCTGAACCTGCAGAACGTGTGCGATCTCGAGCCGTACTGGGAGGCGCTGCGCAAGGTCTACGCGCCGTTCGAGTCGGGCCTGCCCGCGCCGACCGGGCGCGTGTACACCCACGAGATCCCGGGTGGTCAGCTGTCGAACCTGCGTCAGCAGGCCATCGCGCTCGGCCTGGGTGACCGGTTCGAAGAGGTCGAGGCCAAGTACGCGGCCGCCGACCGGCTGCTCGGTCGCCTGATCAAGGTGACCCCGTCGTCGAAGGTGGTCGGTGACCTCGCGCTGGCGCTGGTCGGCACCGGTGTCGATATCGAGGACTTCGCCGCCGACCCGGGCCGCTACGACATCCCCGACTCGGTGATCGGCTTCCTGCGCGGCGAGCTCGGCACCCCCGCGGGTGGCTGGCCCGAGCCGTTCCGCAGCAAGGCACTGGCCGGGCGCAACGAACCCAAGCCGGAGACCCCGCTGAGCGCGGCCGACCAGAAGTTGCTCGACGGCTCCTCCGACGAACGCCGCGCCACGCTGAACCGGCTGCTGTTCCCCGGCCCGACCGCCGAGTTCAACACCCACCGCGAGAAGTACGGCGACACCACCGGTCTGTCGGAGAACCAGTTCTTCTACGGCCTGCGCCGCGGCGAAGAGCACCGCGTGCAGCTGGAGAAGGGCGTCACCCTGCTCATCGGCCTCGAGGCGATCTCCGAGCCCGACGAGAAGGGCATGCGCACGGTGATGTGCATCATGAACGGGCAGCTGCGCCCGGTCGCGGTGCGTGACAGGTCCGTCGCCTCCGAGGTGCCCGCCTCCGAGAAGGCCGACAAGAACAACGCAGGCCACATCGCGGCGCCGTTCGCCGGTGTGGTGACCCTGGCGGTGTCCGAGGGCGACGAGATCCACGCCGGTGACACCGTCGGCACGATCGAGGCGATGAAGATGGAAGCCGCCATCACCGCGCCGCGCGGCGGCATCGTGGGCCGGATCGCGACCGCCAAGGTGCAGCAGGTCGAGGGTGGCGACCTGCTGGTGGAACTGGTCGCACGCGAGTCGGAATGACACGCATCGTCGCGGGTGTGGCAGGCGGGCGGCGCTTGAAGGTGCCGCCCGCGGGCACCCGACCCACCTCGGATCGGGTGCGCGAAGCCCTCTTCAGCGCGATCGACGCCCGCCTCGATCTGGACGGCACGCTGGTCCTCGACCTGTACGCGGGCTCGGGCGCGCTGGGTCTGGAAGCGCTCTCGCGCGGGGCCGACCAGGCGTTGCTGGTCGAGTCCGACCGCAAGGCGGCCGAGGTGGTGCGCGCCAATATCGCCGAGCTCGGTCTGCCCGGTGCGGAACTGCGGCTCGGCAGCGTCTCCTCGGTGCTGAAGCAGACCGCGCCGAGGGCCTATGACGTGGTGTTCTCGGATCCGCCGTACGACGTGAGCACCGAGGACGTGATCGCCGACCTCGCCGCCCTCGCGAGCAACGGCTGGCTCGCGCCCGACGCGCTGGTGGCGGTGGAGCGGTCGAGCCGTTCCCCCGAAATCACCTGGCCCGCAGGCTATGTCGCGTTGAAGGTGCGCAAGTACGGAGAGACCAGGGTCGAGCTCGCCGAGTTCGGTGCTAGCGTCTGAGGTATGGCTGCAGCACTGTGCCCCGGCTCCTTCGACCCGGTCACCAATGGTCACCTCGACGTGTTCGCCCGCGCGGCCGCACAGTTCGACGAAGTGATCGTCACGGTGAACGTGAATCCTAAGAAACAGGGCATGTTCACCGTCGAAGAGCGCATGGAACTGCTGCGCGAATCGGTCGCCCACCTGCCGAACGTGCGCGTCGCGTCGTGGCAGGGGCTGACGGTCGATTTCGCCAAGCAGGAGGGCATCAGCGCGATCGTCAAGGGTCTGCGCGACGCGGGCGACTTCGGCTACGAACTCCAGATGGCCCAGATGAACCACAAGCTGGCAGGCGTCGACACCTTCTTCATCGCCACCAACCCGTCACTGAGCTTCCTGTCGAGCTCGCTGGTGAAAGAAGTGGCGGCCTACGGCGGCGACGTGAGCGACATGCTCCCGCCTGCGGTGCACAAGCGTCTGCTGGACCGCTTGGCCGAACGTCAGGGCTAGCCGACAGTCGCGGGGAGGCGGAAGAGCCCTCTCAAGGCCAGGAATCGCAGGCCGCCGACCGCGGCGGTGATGGCCAGGATCGTCAGTGCTTGCGTGATGTCACCCAGGCTGGGCGCCCAGAAATCCAACCCGGCCAAGCACGCGGTCGTGATCGCGAGGCCGATCAACGCGATCCCGCCGCCTTCCCACTGCGCGGTGAACCAGGTGACCCGGTCCGTGGCGTGGAACGTGAGCTGGCGGTGGAATTCGTTGGCGATGATCGTGCTGACCACCGATCCGGCCACATTGGCGACCAGCGGGCCGATGCTGTGCATCGCGAAGAACAGCAGTACGTACGCGATATTGCTCGACCCGCCGACGAGGGCGAATCGGAAGAGTTGGGGCAGCGCGCGGTCGCCGCGCAGGTAGGTGAGCGCGCCCTCGAACTGCGGGCGCAGCGCGGGTGCGACTTCACTCGGCGTCACCACGGGGAACGGACCGGTCCAGGGAGTGAACATGCCCGCGACGTGCGACACCGGACTCCTAGGAGTTTCCAGGAGGGTCATGTTCGACTCCGATCCCAAATGAACAGACGCGAGGAGTACAACAGCGAAGAGGTTGCGGTGCTTCCCGGCGGACGGCGTTGTCGTGCTTTCCGATGGTAGCCGAAGTGGAGGGCTGCACTCCACTTGATATCTGTGCGATCTTGGACACTGTCGCGACACACCGCGTCGACATTCGGCACAGCCGCCCGGGGCAGGCACACTGGGCGTCGGCGGTAGTGGTTTCGCCGTGAGTCCGCAGGAGGGTAGTGAGCATGTATCGCGTATTCGAAGCACTCGACGAACTGGTCGCCATCGTCGAAGAGGCGCGCGGCATCCCGCCGACCCGCAGCTGCATCGTGCCGCGCGGTGACGTCCTCGAACTTCTCGACGATGTTCGCGACGCGCTGCCCGGTGAACTCGACGACGCCCAGGACGTGCTCGATCACCGCGACAAGATCGTCGGTGACGCCCGCAGCGGCGCCGAAACGACGGTCACCACGGCCAACGAGCAGGCGCGCATCACCATCGACTCCGCGCGGGCCGAGGCCGATCGCATCCTCGCCGACGCCAAGGACCACGCCGACCGCATGGTCGCCGAGGCCACCGCCCACGCCGACCGCCTGGTGGCGTCGGCCCAGGCCGAGGCCGATCAGGTCGTGGCCGACGGCAATGCCGAATACGACGAGCTCACCGGCCGCGCCCAGATCGACGCCGACCGGGCCATCGAATCGGGCAAGGCCTCCTACGAGCGCTCGGTCGCCGACGGCAAGGCCGAACAGGCTCGCCTGGTCGCGCAGACCGAGGTGGTGCGGGTGGCGCACGCCGAATCCGCCCGCCTGATCGACGAGGCGCAGGCCGAGTCCGACCGGGTGCGCACCGAATGCGACGACTACGTCGACGAGCAGATGGCCGATTTCGGCAACCGGCTCGCAGCCATGGAAGAGACGCTCAACACCACCCGGCGCTCGATTACTCGTGGTCGTCAGCAGATGCGCGGCGGACCGGCCGCCGAATACCCCGAATACGCTGCTGAGCACCGCCGCTGAGCCGAGCGCGCGTTTTGAATTCCGGCGGGGTCCTGCCGTACTGTGGAGTGGTTGCCCATGATCCCCTCGACGGTAAGTGAGTCAGTGATGTCCGCCGGTTCCGGTTCGTCCGCGCGTCCACGCAAGACCAATGGTCCTGTGTCGGAGGCGGGTTTCGTGCTGGACGTCCGCAATCTCGGCCGTCGGCCGGGAACCATGCGGGAGATGCATCGCACGGTCACCGACCACGAGCGGCTGGGTCTCGACCTGATCGCCATCCCGGCCGACGCCGAGGTGGAACTCGACCTGCAACTGCAGGCCGTCTCGGAGGGTGTGCTGGTCACCGGCACGGCATCCGGACCGACGTCCGGGGAGTGCTCGCGCTGCCTCGAACCGTTCGACGACCAGGTGGAGATTCGTCTGACGGAGTTGTTCGCCTATCCGGACAGCACCACCGAGCAGACGACCGAGGACGCCGAGGTCTACCGCATGGAAGACGACCTCGTCGACCTCGAACCGGTGATCCTCGATGCCATCGGGCTGGAGCTTCCGCTGCAGCCGCTGTGCTCGCCGGACTGCGCGGGCCTGTGCCCCGAGTGCGGTGTGCGGATGGCGATTGCGGGTCCTGATCATGGGCATGAGATACTGGACCCTCGCTGGGCGAAGTTGGCGAATTTCGCCACTGACGAGCCCGGTACCGGCGACCCCGCCTGAGGGTTCCACCACCAAGACCAAACCGCTGCCGCGGCATCTGATGCCGGTGTAGTCAGCGAAAACCAAGAGGAGAAGTAGCCGTGGCTGTTCCCAAGCGTCGGATGTCGCGTTCCAACACCCGGTCGCGGCGCAGCCAGTGGAAGGCCACCGCGCCGACCCTGGTCACCTGCCCGAACCGCGCGTGTGGTGAGAAGACCCTCCCGCACATCGCGTGCCCGTCCTGCGGTACCTACAAGGGCCGCCAGGTCACCTCTGCAGTCTGATCGTTGTAGATCATTCCTAGCAACGTGACAGCCAGTAAAGACAATGTAGGCGCGGCGGATCACGCCAGCCTTCTCACCGCGCTCGGTGTCGACGTACGACCGGAGCTTCTGCGCCTAGCGCTGACGCACCGGTCGTACGCGTACGAGAACGGCGGTTTGCCGACCAACGAGCGCCTGGAATTCCTCGGCGACTCGGTACTCGGCCTCAGCATCACCGAGCGCCTGTATACCGAGCATCCGGAGAAGTCCGAGGGTGAACTCGCGAAACTGCGCGCCAGCGTGGTGAACATGCACGCGCTCGCCGAGGTGGCGCGTGGTCTCGGCGACGGCGGTCTCGGCCAGTATCTGCTGCTCGGTAAGGGCGAAGAGCTCACCGGCGGCCGCGACAAGCCGAGCATCCTCGCCGACGGCATGGAGTCGCTGCTCGGTGCGGTGCACCTCGAGCACGGCATCGAAACCGCGCGCGATGTGGTGCTCCGGCTGTTCGCCGACCTGCTCGAGCGTGGCCCCCGCATGGGCGCCGGCCTCGACTGGAAGACCAGCCTGCAGGAGCTCACCGCCGAACGCGGTCTCGGCGTGCCCGCCTACGAGATCACCTCCACCGGACCCGACCACAACAAGGAGTTCACCGCCACCACGGTGATCGCCGGTCATGCGTACGGTTCGGGCATCGGCCGTTCCAAGAAGGAAGCCGAGCAGAAGGCCGCCGGTACGGCCTACAAGGCGTTGACCGACGAATCCACGACCAAAGCCTGATCCGTGCCCGAATTGCCCGAGGTCGAGGTCGTTCGGCGCGGTCTCGCCGATCATGCGGTCGGTCGGGCGATCGAGACCGTCACCGTCACCCACCCGCGTGCCGTGCGCAGGCACGTCGCGGGTGGTGCTGATCTGGCGGCACGGCTCACCGGACTGCGGATCGACTCCGCGCGGCGGCGCGGGAAATATCTCTGGCTCACCTTCGACGAGCCCGATACCGCGCTGGTCGTGCATCTGGGCATGAGCGGTCAGATGCTCGTGCAACCCGCCGACGCGCCCGTCGAGAAACACGCGCACATCCGGGCCGTGCTCGGTGACGGCGCCGAATTGCGATTCGTCGACCAGCGCACCTTCGGTGGTTGGGCACTGGCCGACCTCGTCGAGGTGAACGGGACCGTGGTGCCCGATTCCGTGGCCCACATCGCGCGCGATCCACTCGATCCACTCTTCGACCGCGACGCCGTGGTCGCGGCAATCCGCGCCAAGAACACCGAGATCAAACGCGTGCTGCTCGATCAGACGGTGATCTCGGGCATCGGCAATATCTACGCCGACGAGGCACTGTGGCGGGCCGGTCTGCACGGCACCCGCGTCGCCGCCGATCTCACCCGCCCGGTCCTGCGCACCCTGCTCGACGGAGTCACCTCGGTCATGACCGAGGCGCTGGCCGTCGGCGGCACCTCCTTCGACGCCCTGTATGTGAACGTGAACGGCGAATCCGGCTATTTCTCCCGGTCGCTGGCCGCTTACGGGCGCGAGGACGAACCGTGCGATCGGTGCGCGACGTTGCTGGTTCGGGAACAGTTCATGAATCGGTCGTCGTTTTCCTGTCCCAAGTGTCAACGGAAGCCGCGCCGCCGCTGATCCGGGCACGCTAACGTTTCCCCTGACAGGTCGTGACAGACCGGGTCCGTGCAGGGAGGACGTTATGCGCAAGCTGACCTATTTCGTGGCATCGACAATCGACGGCTTCATCGCCGCCGAGGACGGGACGCTGGACTTCTTTCCGGTAGGCGGTGACCACGGGCCCGCGATCATCTCGCAGTACCCGGAAACCCTGCCGACCAAGGTGCGCGAGGCGCGCGGGATCGCGGCGGGCAACATCTACTTCGACACCGTGATCATGGGCCGCAAGACCCACGATTTCGGCGTCCGCACCGGCACCGCCAGCCCGTACGAGCACCTGCGCCAATACGTGGTGTCCACGACGCTGCCCGAAGCGCCGGCGCCGGGCGTGGAACTGATCGCCGAGGACCCGACCGCCGCGGTGCGTGAACTCAAACGCGAAGACGGACTGGGGATCTGGCTCTGCGGCGGCGGTGAACTGGCGCAGGCGCTGCTGCCCGAGATCGACCAGGTGTTCTTGAAGCTGCACCCGGTGGTGCTCGGTACCGGCAGGCCGCTGTTCGGCGGCGGGGCGAAACTGCCCGCGCCGGAGCGGTTCCGGGTGATCACCAGCCGGGTGTACGCCGACGGCGTCGCGTTCCTCAAGTACGGCCGGATCAAGTAGCCGCGATGACATCGGCGGCGAGTCCGGGTCCGGTGGCGGCACTGCGTGAGGTCGGGTTCTGGCTCGAACGTAGTCGTGCCGAAACGCACCGGGTGAAGGCCTACCGCCGCGCCGCCGATGTCGTCGCCGGACTCGCCGACGCCGAGTTCGCCACTCGCGCGAGCGAACACAGCTGGCGCGAGCTCGCCGGAATCGGGCCGAAGACCGCGGCCATCATCGAACAAGCCTGTGCCGGTGAGGTTCCCGACTATCTGGCCGAGCTCCGCAAGGAAGCGAAGCCGATCGCACCGGCGGGCGAGGAGTTGCGCGCCGCGCTCCGTGGGGATCTGCATACCCACTCGGACTGGTCCGATGGTGGAAGTCCGATCGCGGAGATGATGGGCGTCGCGGCCGCGCTCGGCCACGAATACTGCGCGCTGACAGACCATTCGCCCCGCCTCAAGGTCGCCAACGGCCTGTCCGCCGACCGGCTCCTGCGCCAACTCGACGTGATCGCCGAACTCAACGAGCAGATGGCGCCGTTTCGCATCCTCACCGGCATCGAGGTCGACATCCTCGACGACGGCACCCTCGACCAGCGGGCAGATCTCCTCGAACGCCTGGATGTCGTTGTCGCCAGCGTGCATTGGCACCTGCGCGACGACAGCGACACCATGACCGAACGCATGGTCTACGCGGTCGCGAACCCCAACGTCGATATCCTGGGCCACTGCACCGGCCGCCTCGTGGAAGGGGCGCGCGGCACCCGACCGGAGTCGTCGTTCGACGCCGAACTCGTCTTCGAAGCCTGCCGCCGCTACGGCACCGCCGTCGAAATCAACAGCCGCCCCGAACGCCGTGATCCACCCGGACGTTTGATCGAACTGGCCGTCGAGATGGACTGCTTGTTCAGTATCGACACCGACGCCCACGCGCCGGGCCAACTGGCTTGGCAGGGTTACGGATGCGAGCGGGCACTGGCCCACGGGGTCACCGCCGAGAAGGTGATCGACACCTGGCCGGTCGATGAGCTCCTGTCCTGGTGTCGGGAATCCATTGGGTGAAGTCTTGCCCAACAACTGATTTCACCTCCGTCCGGTCGACTGCTGCCTGGTAGATATCAACTCGCCGATGGTGGCTGAGTGCGGGGGATCCGATGAACGTTCCTATTGAGATCGTGCTGTCCGGGGCGGGTATCGTGGTCGCGTCGGCAGCATTCGTGCGCGAGTTCGTCCTGGTCGGGCGTCGGCGGCTGGGTTACCGCGTGCAGATGGACACGCCGGTCACCGGTGAGACCGAATCCGCTTCGCTGGTAGGTGCGCTGCGCAATCTGAGCACCCCGGAGATCCCCGGAATGCCGCTGGATCTTTCGAAGCTGTCGGTGGTGCTGGTCCGCGTCGAGAATAGTGGCACCCTCGCCATCGACGCCGACGACTACCGGATGCGCAGCCCCGAATCCGCGCTGATCGGGCTGCACGTCACCTTCCCCGGTCGCGAGGTGATCGGCATGGCGGTGACCGAACTCGAGGGGGTATTGCCCGACAACCTCGGTCCGGGTTCTGGTATCGGGAAGCGGACGCGGGGTGAGGGCCCGCGCTTCGAGGGCATCATCGACCTGCCGAAGGTGCCACTCGAACGAGGCCAGCATTACAAGATTCTGGCGGTGCTGAAGCGGGAACACGGCGCAGGAGTGCCGGCGGAACCGATCCTGACCGGGGCGGTCAAGGGCGGCAAGGTTATCGAGACCAAGAGCAAGACCGGGCCGTCGCGAAAGCTGATGGCGCTGTGCGGATTCCTGGTAGCGCTGATCACGGTCCAGGCCGTTCTCGCGCTGCAACCGGATCCGCCGCCGCGTGACTGTGCTGCGGGTGAACTCACCGTCGTCGGCTCGACGGCGATGGCGCCGATGATCCGCAAAGCTGCGCAGGACTACGAGAAGACTTGTACCGACGCGAAATTCACCTTCGCGTTCGCGGGGACCGAACCGGGCCTGCGTACCCTGGCGCGCGACGGTCAGACGCAGCACACGCTCGCGATCGGTGACGGCTCCAAGGGCAATTCCTTCGAAGCCCTGACCGAACATCCACTGGCGCTCGGCTCGTTCTCGATGGTGGTGCACCCCGGCGTCGGTCTGACGAACCTCACGGTCGCGCAGATCCGGGACCTGTACCGGGGAGATGTGAAGAACTGGAACCAGATCGGCGGCCCCGACCTGCCGGTGGTGCTGATCGATCGGACCGCGGGCTCGGGCACCCGGCGCGCACTCGAATCCCGCCTACTCGAGGGCAACCGCAAGGTGTTTCCCTACACCAGTTGCATCGGGATGGCGGCCGGTGGTGCGCAATGCGAGGTCGACCTCACGGACGAAGTGGCAACATTCGTTGCCAAAATTCCTGGTGCAGTGGGCTACATGGAGACCTCGGCCGTCGGCGCCGAGGTCAGGGCGGTTTCGATCGACGGTGTCGGTGCTTCGGCGGACTCGATGCGCGCGGGTCGGTACCCCTTCGTCGGAGTCGAGTACGCCCTCACCCACGGTCCGGTCGCCGGTGATTCGCTGGTTGCCCAGTTCATCGACTATCTGACCCACGGTAAGGCCAGGCTCACCATGATCGAGTTCGGAAATATTCCGTGCGTGGATCCCGTAGAACCCGCCGTCTGTACGCCGTAGACCGCATCTGACCGCGTAATCTCCTGTCAGGCTGCAGGAATCGAGACCGAACATTTCCAGTAACACGCTGGTTTACTCTGCGGTAGCGGGGTACGTTCCTTGACGGCCCCTCTGTTCAGACGGGCACCCGAAACGGTGCGCATTGCGTCTGGCCAGGCCAACCATGCCCCATGGACGGCGGTGAAGCTCTCGTCTCCACCTCCGCCGAGGCGGCCATCTCTTGTTCGCGCAAGTGTTGCGAGGTTGCGTCCCTGGAAGGAAGGTCATGAGTACAGACACGTCGGCAATGTCGCCGATCGGTTTGTCCGCGTCCGATCTCTATTCGATCGATCACCACGGTGGTCCACTGCGGATCGCGATGGTTGTCCCACCCTATTTCGATGTTCCACCCAAGGCCTACGGCGGCGTCGAGGCCGTAGTGGCCGATCTGGTCGACTCACTGTGTGAGCGCGGCCATCACGTCACGCTGTTCGGTGCGGGTATAGATGGTACCCAAGCGAACTTCGTTCCGCTGTGGGACCGGATTCAGCCTGAACGCTTGGGCGATCCGTTCCCGGAGATCGTGCACGCGCTGCGGGTGCGCCGCGCCATCGAGCGGCTGGCCGATACCGAAGGTATCGACCTGGTCCACGACCACACTTTCGCTGGCCCGCTGAACGCGCCCGCCTACGCCAATCTCGGATTGCCGACGGTGGTCACCGTGCACGGCCCGGTGCAGGACGACTGCTACCGCTATTACAAGGAACTGGGCCAGGAGTGTTCGCTCGTCGCGATCAGCGACCGCCAGCGCGCATTGGCGCCCGATCTGCCGTGGGCCGGCCGGGTGCACAACGCGCTGCAACCCGATCAGTGGCCGTTCGAGACCGAGAAGCAGGACTACGCGCTGTTCCTCGGCCGTTTCAGCGACGACAAGGGTCCGCATCTGGCGCTCGACGCCGCCCACGCCGTCGGCATGCCGCTGATCCTGGCGGGCAAGTGCAGTGAGCCGCCCGAGAAGGCCTACTTCGAGGAGTTCGTGCGCCCGCGAATGACCGACCAGGATCAGATGTTCGGTCTCGCCGACGCGGCCGCCAAGCGTAAACTCCTTTCCGGAGCAAAGTGTCTGCTGTTCCCCATTCGATGGGAGGAGCCGTTCGGCATGGTGATGATCGAGGCGATGATCTGTGGCACGCCGGTGGTCGCATTGCGCGGCGGTGCGGTGAGCGAAGTGGTGGTCGACGGGGTAACGGGCCGGATCTGTGACGATCCGTCCGAACTGCCCGCCGCTATCGCCGAAGTCCAGACCTACGATCCGGCCGTGTGCCGGAAGCACGTGGTCGACAACTTCAGCGCCGACACCCTCGGCCGCGGCTATGAACAGGTGTACCGGGAACTGCTCGCCCGCACCACGATCGGGTACGACACCGCGTATGCGATGCCGTTGCCCATCGGGGTGGCGGCCAACGGGCGCGCATGAGCACGGACAGCGCCTCGGCGCCGAGCCCACTCAACGCGGGGGAACCCGCGGGGCTCGGTGGCGGTGGCGGCAACATCACCCTTGTCGAAGGCGGCACGTTCTGCTTGTCCGACCGGCTCGGCGATATCGAGCCGGGCAAGCCGCAGGGCCTGTTCTTTCGTGACGCCAGGGTGATTTCGCGCTGGGAGCTGATGATCGACGGCAAACGGCCCGAGGCGCTGTCGGTGCTGAGCCCGGAGGCCTTCGCGGCACGGTTCGTGCTGCGCAGGCCTCCGCAGCAGGGTCGGGCCGACAGCACCCTGCTCGTGGTGCGTGATCGGCTCGTCGCCGAGGGCATGCACGAGCTGATCACGCTGGAGAACATGAGCCGCGAGGCGACGGCGGTGGTGCTGGAGCTGCACGTCGACGCCGATTTCGTCGACCTGTTCGCGGTGAAGGAAGGCCGCACGCACGGGCGCCGCGCGGAGATGACGACCACCGACGGTGAACTGTTGCTGCACGATCGTGCCGATCTGTCGCGTGGGCTCGCGCTCACCTCGACGATCGAGCCGATGGTGTTGCCCGGCACCATGATCTGGCGAGTCGTGGTCCCGGCGGGCGGGCGCTGGCAGACCGAGATCACCGCGCAACCGGCAGGTGCGGCGCAACGCCCGCAGACCGGCGGCACGCCCGGCGAGCGCTACCGGGCGAGCGAGCCGGTGCGCAAGATCCAGGCGTGGCGGGCCACCGCCACCGATATCTCCGCCGATTCGGGTCTGCTCAACCAGATCCTGCGCCGCAGTGAAAGCGATCTGGGCGCGTTGCAGATCCACACCGATTCGGGCACCAACCGGCCCTTCGTGGCGGCGGGCGCGCCGTGGTTCATGACGCTGTTCGGCCGCGACTCACTGCTCACAGCCTGGATGTCGCTGCCGTTGGAAACCGATCTGGCACTGGGTACTTTGCAGCAGCTGGCCGAATTGCAGGGCCAGACGATCGACCCGCTCGTGGAGGAGGAGCCGGGCCGGATCATGCACGAGATGCGGCGCGGTCCCTCCGTGGGCCAGGTGCTCGGCGGGCAGATCTATTACGGAACCGTCGACGCCACCCCACTTTTCGTGATGCTGCTCGCCGAATGTCTACGGTGGGGCGCGGATCCGGGATCGATCGCCACCCTGCTGCCCGCGGCCGACGCCGCGATCAGCTGGATCACCGATTTCGGTGACCGCGACGACGACGGTTTCGTCGAGTACGTGCGCGCCACCGACCGCGGCCTGATCAATCAGGGCTGGAAGGACAGCTTCGACGGAATCAACGACGCCGCAGGACATATCGCCGAAGCACCGATCGCCTTGGCCGAGGTGCAGGGGTATGTGTACGCGGCGTTCCTGGCCCGCGCGGAACTGGCCGACCAGTTCGACGACCCCGACCTGGCCGTGCGGATGCGGGAGCGGGCCGACGAGTTGCGCACCAAGTTCGCCGAACAGTTCTGGCTACCCCATTACGGGTGGTACGCGGTGGCCTTGGACGGACGCAAGCGCCAGGTCGACGCGTTGACCAGCAATGCGGCGCACTGTCTGTGGTCGGGTATCGCGACCGACGAACACGCCGAGATCCTGATCCGCAATCTTGCTCGGTCAGAAATGGATTCGGGATTCGGCCTGCGGACGTTGGCGTCGGATATGGGTGCCTACAACCCGATGAGTTACCACAGCGGGTCGATCTGGCCGCATGACACGGCGATCGCTGTCGCCGGGTTGATGCGCTACCAGCATGTGCCGGGCGCGGTGGAACTGGCGATGAAGCTGTCGGGTGGTCTGCTCGACGCCGCCGCCGCGTTCGACGGTCGCTTGCCCGAGTTGTTCTGTGGTTTCCCGCGGTCGAGATTCGCGGCGCCCGTGCCGTATCCGACCTCGTGTTCGCCGCAGGCGTGGGCGAGTGCGGCGCCGTTGCTGCTGGTTCGATCGTTCCTCGGGCTCGATCCCGATGTGCCCGCCAAGACGTTGACGTTGCGGCCGCAGGTGCCCCCGGCCTGGGGATGTGTGCGGATGTCGGAGTTCCGGCTGGGCGAGGGGGTGACGGTGGATCTCGAAGTGTGTGGGTCCGCGGTGACGGTGACAGGCTTGCCCGAAGGCTGGGCTCTGATCACAGACGAGGAGTAGTACCCGGAATCGGGGCCGGACGGCTGTTTCCGTGCTCTGATCACAGACGAGGAGTAGTACGCAGAATCGGGGCCGGAACCAGTGCTGGTTCCGGCCCCGATTGCTGTGTTCAGCCCTTGAACGGGTAGCGGGCGTCGAGATCGAGGTTGAGTTCGACGACGTTCACCCGCGGCTCACCGAGGAAACCGAGTGTGCGCCCGTCGGTGTGCGCGTCGAGGAGCTCACGGACCTGCGTGGCGGTGATGCCGCGCGCCTTCGCCACCCGCTCGACCTGGATGGCCGCGTACTCGGGGGAGATATGCGGGTCGAGGCCGCTGCCGCTCGCCGTGACCGCGTCGGCGGGCACCGCTGGATCGGCGGAGGCGTCCCCGATGATCGGGATGATCCGGCCGACCGAGTAGTCCTCACCCTCCTTCGCGCACTCCACGGCGACACCGCGGAACGTGGTTAGGAACGGCTGCGCGGGGCAGAGCTCGTTGACGCTGACCACCTGCACCGGCTGCGATACATCACCATCGGCGTCACGCGGGCCGATCACCGAAAGCACAGAGCCGACGCCGTCTTTCGTGCAGAACTGTCGGGTGCCGTCGACCCCCTCACGATCGCCGACCTCCTTCGAGCGCGCACACACGGTGGTGAGCAGGCTCGTGCGATCGGCCGAGTCGACGATATCCTCCGGACCGAGGTTGCTCGCGGCGGTGGACAACGGGTCATAGCCGTCGCCCGCGGCCGACGGGCGACTCTGGAAGTACTGCCCCATCGGCTTGCCGTCGGCGTCGGTGAACGACTGCCCGATCAGGCTGGAGCCCACCAGCTTTCCGTCCCGCTCGATGAGCGAGCCATCGGCCTTGTTGTCGAGTCCGGGCAGCTGCGCGATCGCGAAAACCGCCACGGGATACACGATTCCGGTGATCACGGTCAGCACGAGCAGGGCGCGCAGGGCGGCCAGGTGCTGGCGGATCCAGGTTGACATACGCATTTCAGGACATCCCGGGGAGGAGTTGGACGAACAGATCGATGACCTTGATGCCGAGGAACGGCGCGATGATGCCGCCGAGGCCGTAGATCGTCAGGTTGCGGCTCAACAGCTTCGAGGCATTGCTCGGCCGGTAGTCGACACCGCGCAGCGCCAGCGGAATGAGCGCCACGATGATGATCGCGTTGAAGATGACCGCGGACAGGATCGCCGACTGCGGGCTGGCCAGACGCATGATGTTGAGCGCGTCCAGGCCGGGGAACAGACCGACGAACAACGCGGGAATGATCGCGAAGTACTTGGCGATGTCGTTGGCGATGGAGAACGTGGTGAGCGCGCCGCGAGTGATCAGCAACTGCTTGCCGATCTCCACGATCTCGATCAACTTGGTCGGATCCGAGTCCAGATCGACCATGTTGCCCGCCTCTTTGGCGGCCGAGGTACCGGTGTTCATCGCTACGCCCACGTCGGCTTGCGCCAGTGCGGGGGCGTCGTTGGTGCCGTCGCCGGTCATCGCGACGAGGCGGCCGCCGTCCTGCTCCTTCTTGATCAGGGCGAGTTTGTCCTCCGGCGTCGCTTCGGCGAGGAAGTCGTCCACGCCCGCTTCGTCGGCGATCGCTTTGGCCGTCAACGGGTTGTCGCCGGTGATCATCACCGTGCGGATGCCCATGCGGCGCATCTCGTCGAAGCGTTCCCGCATGCCTTGCTTGACGACATCCTTGAGGTGGATGACGCCGAGCAGTCGCGGGGTGCCGTCCTTGACCTCACCGACCACCAGCGGTGTACCGCCGGAAGCGGAGATGCCGTCGACGATCGCCGAAGCCTGCTCGGGAACCGAACCACCCTGGGCGCGAACCCATTCGATGACGGCACCGGCTGCCCCCTTGCGCAGCTGGTGCCCGTCGGCGAGGTCGACACCCGACATGCGGGTCTGCGCGGTGAATTCCACCCAGGTGGCACCCGGTAGTTCCCCGGCGCTGCGTTCGCGCTTGTTGAACGTCTGCTTGGCGAACACGACGATCGATCGTCCCTCCGGCGTCTCGTCGGCGAGGCTGGAGAGCTGGGCCGCGTCGGCGAGTTCGTCGTCGAGAATGCCTGGCACCGGCACGAATTCGGCGGCCTGACGGTTGCCGAGGGTGATGGTGCCGGTCTTGTCGAGCAGCAGCGTGTTCACATCGCCCGCGGCCTCCACCGCGCGGCCCGACATGGCCAGCACATTGCGCTGGACCAGGCGGTCCATGCCCGCGATGCCGATGGCCGAGAGCAGCGCGCCGATGGTGGTCGGAATGAGGCAGACCAGCAGCGAGACCATCACGATCCCGGTGATGCCGTGTGCGTCCAGCGCTGAAGTATCCGGCACGCCAGGGTTGTTCGACTTGGCGAAGATCGCCAGTGGTTGCAGGGTCGCCACCGCGAACACGAAGATGATCGTGAGCGCGGCCAGCAGGATATTGAGCGCGATCTCGTTGGGTGTCTTCTGCCTGCTCGCGCCCTCGACGAGCGCGATCATCTTGTCGATGAAGCTGGCGCCCGGCTCCTGGGTGATCTCGACGACGATCCGGTCCGAGAGCACCGTGGTGCCGCCGGTGACCGCACAACGGTCGCCGCCGGATTCGCGGATGACCGGCGCGGATTCACCGGTGATGGCCGATTCGTCCACCGAAGCGATGCCTTCGACGACGTCACCGTCACCGGGGATGACCTGCCCGGCCTCCACGACGACGAAGTCACCGCGTCGCAGGTCGGGCGCGGCGACCCGTTCCTCGATGATTCGGCCACCGGGTGTCCAGTCGGCCAACCGTCGAGCGACGGTGTCGGTCTTGGCCTTTCGCAGGCTCTCGGCCTGGGCCTTGCCGCGCCCTTCGGCGACGGCCTCGGCCAGGTTCGCGAAGATGACCGTGAGCCACAGCCAGACGACGATGGCCCAGGAGAAGAAGCTCGGATCGGCGATCGCCAGGATGGTCGACCACACCGCGCCGATCTCGACGATCAGCATGACGGGGTTCTTCCACAGCGTGCGTGGGTCGAGCTTGCGGACCGCGTCGGGGAGCGAGGTGAGCAGCAGCTTCGGGTCGAGGACGCCCTTGCGCACACCCTTGGTCCGCGGCGTGGCCGGGGATTCGATTGTGGGAGTTGTCATTTCAGTGAATTCCTTCGGCGAGCGGCCCGAGCGCGAGGGCGGGCAGGAAGGTGAGCGCGACCAGGATCACGGTCACACCGACGACCATGCCGACGAACTGCGGCCGATGCGTCGGCAGTGTGCCGATCGACGCGGGCGTGGTGCCCTGCTTGGCGAGTGAACCGGCCAGGGCCAGCACGAAGATGATCGGCAGGAACCGGCCGAACACCATGGCCAGGCCGAGCGCGGTGTTGTACCACTCAATGTTGCCGGTGAGACCGGCGAAGGCGGAACCGTTGTTGTTGGCCGCGGAGGTGAAGGCGTAGAGCACTTCCGAGAGACCGTGCGGCCCGCTGTTGAGCATGCTCGCCCGTTCACCGGGCAGTGCCATCGCGATGGAGGTGCCGATGAGCACGATCAGCGGGCTCACCAGGAAATAGGAAGCGGCCAGCTTGATTTCGCGCGGAGTGATCTTCTTGCCGAGGTACTCGGGCGTGCGACCGACCATCAGACCGGCCACGAACACCGTGATCACCGCGAGGATCAGCATGCCGTAGAGACCGGAGCCGACCCCGCCGGGCGCCACTTCGCCCAGCTGCATGTTGAACATCGTCATCATGCCGCCGAGGCTGGTGTAGGAATCGTGGAACGAGTTGACCGCGCCGGTCGAAGTGAGCGTGGTCGCGCCGGCGAAGGTGGCCGAATCGGCGACGCCGAACCGGGTTTCCACGCCCTCCATGGACGCGCCGATCGCGGTCGGTACCGTGCCATGGGCCCGCAGCTGGAAGAAGTTGGTCAGCGTGATGCTGGCCAGGGCGATCGTGCCCATCACCGCCACGATCGCGTAGCCCTGCTTGGTGCTGCCGACCATTCGTCCGAACGTGCGCGGCAGCGAGAACGAGATCACCAGGAGCAGGAAGATCTCCAGGAAATTCGTCCAGGTGCTCGCGTTCTCGAACGGGTGCGCGGAGTTGGCGTTGTAGAAGCCGCCGCCGTTGGTGCCGAGTTCCTTGATGACCTCCTGGCTTGCCACCGGACCGCCGGTGATCGTCTGCTCGGCGCCGCCGATGGTCTGCGCGACCTGGTCGTGCAGGTGGAAGTTCTGGATGACGCCACCGGCTACCAGGATGATCGCGAAGACGAACGCGATCGGCAGCAGAATGCGCAGGGTGCCGCGCACCAGGTCGACCCAGAAGTTGCCGAGCTCGCCGGTGTGGCGGCGGGCGAAGCCGCGCACCAGGGCCACCGCCACCGCCATGCCGACGGCAGCGGAGACGAAGTTCTGCACCGCCAGACCGGCCATCTGCACCAGGTGGCCCTGGGTGGACTCGCCGGAGTAGTTCTGCCAGTTGGTGTTGGTGACGAAGCTGACCGCGGTATTCCACGCCAGCGCCGGGGTCATCTCGGTACCCGGGTCGTCGAGGTGCAGCGGCAACGCGCCCTGGACCAGCTGGAAGAAGAACAGGAACAGGATGCCCACGGCCGAGAACGCCAGCACACTGCGGGCGTAGATCGGCCAGGTCTGCTCGACCTCGGGCTTCGCGCCGATGGCACGATAGATCAGCCGCTCGACGCGAGAGTGCTTGTCGGCGTTGTACACCCGGAACATGTAGTCGCCGAGCGGCACATGCACCAGGGCCAGCGTGATGACCAGGGCCGCTACGAAGGCGATCCCCGCGGTTGTCGTGTTCACCTAGAACCTCTCGGGGAAGAGCAACGCCGCGACCATGAAGGCGGCGACGAGAACGGCCAGGACGAGACCGACAAGGTTCGCGATCACAGCTTCTCCACCCCTCGCTGGATCAAGCCCAGCAGCGCGAAGATCGCCACGGTGAGCACCGTGAACACCACGACAGACATTTCCAACCTCCTTGTGCCCCGAGGTGGGGCAACTAAGTGAGTGAAACGCCGGATGGCGGCTCGGCGTGGTTTCCTTACGACTCCTTAGCGCCTGGCGGCCCGGCCTTTGCGGAATGTTGACGCGCCCGCGCCCAGTGAGTGTGCGGATGCCGTCAAGGGTGGGCCGATAGCCGTCAACACTCCGTAAAGATCGAGATCAGGCGAATTTCGCGCGGTAGACAGTGGTGTACCGACAGGCGGAGGGCGCCGTCGGACCCCAGTTCGCGGAAAGTGAGATCGCGGTGTCTGTTGTGACCCTTGCGGTGATCCTCGGTTTCGTCGGATCGCTGCTGTTGATCAGGGTGCTCGGTCGGCTGAACAGCTCGGACGCGCCGATGGTGAGCGTCGGTGTGTTGCCGGTGCGCCCGCCGGTTCCGGCGCGTCGACACGCGATGATGGATCGGTGAAACGCGGACAACTGCGCATCTACCTCGGTGCGGCGCCGGGCGTCGGCAAGACCTACGCCATGCTCGGCGAGGCGCATCGACGGCTGGAACGCGGCCGTGATGTGGTCGCGGCGGTCGTGGAGACGCACGGTCGGAAGAAGACGGCCGAACTGTTGGCGGGCATCGAGCGGATCCCGCCGAAGATGGTCTCCTATCGAGGGACCGAGCTGCCTGAACTCGATGTCGACGCGGTGCTCACGCGCAAGCCCGCGGTGGTGCTGGTCGACGAACTGGCGCACACGAACGCCCCGGGCAGCGTGCACGAGAAGCGTTGGCAGGACGTGCAGCAACTCCTGGCCGCGGGTATCGACGTGATCTCCACGGTGAACGTGCAGCACCTCGAGAGCCTCAACGATGTGGTCCAGCAGATCACCGGTATCGAGCAGCGCGAGACTGTGCCCGACGCGGTGGTGCGCGGCGCGGATCAGGTGGAACTGGTGGATCTGACACCGGAAGCGCTGCGGCGCAGGCTGTCGCACGGGAATGTCTATGCCGCCGACAAGGTCGACGCGGCGCTGCGCAATTACTTCCGCCCCGGCAATCTCACCGCGCTGCGTGAACTCGCGCTGCTGTGGCTGGCCGACCAGGTGGACGCGGCACTGGCCAGATACCGGGCCGACCACAAGATCACCGAGTTGTGGGAGGCGCGCGAACGGGTCGTCGTCGCGGTCACGGGTGGTCCCGAGTCGGAGACGGTGGTGCGCCGAGCCGGGCGGATCGCGTCCAAGTCCAGTGCCGATCTGGTCGTGTTGCACGTGGTGCGCGGCGACGGGCTGGTCGGGGTGTCGACCGAGCGGATGACCAAGCTGCGCGATCTCGCCGCCGGTCTCGACGCCTCGCTGCATACCGTGACCGGCGAGGATGTGCCCAACGCGCTGCTCGATTTCGCCCGAGAGGTCAACGCCACCCAGTTGGTGCTCGGCACCTCACGGCGTTCGCGTTGGGCGCGGATGCTCGACGAGGGCATCGGCTCCACCGTGGTGCAGCGCTCGGGCAAGATCGACGTGCACATGGTGACCCACGAGCAAGCCAATCGCGGGGTGCGCAGGCATTGGCTGCGTCCGCGGCGGCCGGTGACCGCGTGGCTGGCCGCGATCGTCGTGCCGGTGCTGGTGAGCGTGATCTGCGGGGTGTTCCTCGACCGGTGGTTGCAGCTGGGTGGGCTCAGCGCGATGTTCTTCGTCGGGGTGGTCGCGGTCGCGCTGTTCGGCGGCGTCGTCCCCGCCGGTTTGTCCGCGTTGCTGTCGGGGTTGCTGCTGAACTGGTACTTCACCGACCCGCGCTTCAGCTTCACCATCGCCGAGCCGGACAACTTCGTCACGGTGGTCGTGCTGCTCATCGTCGCGGTGGCGGTGGCGGCGCTGGTAGATGTCGCGGCGAAGCGAACCCGGCAGGCGCGCAAGGCATCTCGCGAAGCGGAGCTGCTGACGATGTTCGCCGGATCCGTGTTGCACGGCGCCGATCTGCCCAACCTGCTCGAGCAGGTCCGCGAAACCTATGGTCAGCGCGCGGTGAGTGTGCAGTGCGGGGATCAGATCGTCGCCGCGGTCGGCGCCGAGCCACCGACGCGACCGTCCGACGCCGAAACCGTCATCGAAGCGGGTGACGCGCAGAGCCACTTGTTGCTGGCCGGGCGAGCGATCGTTTCCACGGATCGGCCGGTGCTCAACGCGGTCGCGAATCAGGCGGTCGGGCTGGTGCGGCAGGCTCGGCTGGCGGAGGAAGCCAGCGCGGCGGCGGCGCTGCTGGAAGCCGACCGGCTGCGCCGCGCGCTGCTGTCCGCGGTCAGCCACGACCTGCGCACACCGCTGGCCGGCGCGAAGGCGGCCGTATCCAGCCTGCGCAGCGACGACATCGAATTCTCGGCGGAGGACACCGGCGAACTGCTGGAAGCGATCGAGGAATCCGTGGACCAGCTGACCGCGCTGGTGGGCAATCTGCTCGACTCCTCGCGGCTGGCGGTCGGCGTCGTCACGCCACAGTTGCGACAGGTGTACATGGACGAGGCGGTGCATCGCGCGCTGGTGAGCGTCGGCATGGGCACCCGTGGGTTGCGCCGGGCGGCGATGAACCGGGTGCAGGTAGAGGTCGACGAGGTTTCCGTGCTGGCCGACAGCGGCCTGCTCGAACGCGTACTGGCCAACCTGATCGACAACGCCCTCCGGCATTCCGGTCGCGAATCGCCCGTGCGGTTGACCGCCGAAAACGACGGCGACCGCGTATCGATCGCGGTTGTCGATTTCGGCCCGGGGGTGCCGTCGGGCACCGAGGAACAACTGTTCGAACCCTTCCAGCGCCTCGGCGACCGCGACAACACCACCGGCGTAGGACTCGGCCTATCAGTGGTCCGAGGTTTCGTAGAGGCAATGGGCGGAACGGTCCACGCCGAGCCGACCCCGGGCGGCGGCCTGACGATGCTTGTCGACCTGCCATCGGGAACCCCCGCAACGGACCACCGAGTCGACGCCCGAGGAAAGTGAGCACATGGGTAACTCATCGGGGACCGGCGAACCGGCCGCCGCCCACGACCGTCGGCCGCCGACGGCGGGTGACGACGCGCGTGGGTCCGGCCTGAAGATGCGGGGAGGCGGGGGAGATGACTCATCGGGGACCGGCGAACCCGCCGCCGCCGACAACCGCCGGTCGCCGACGGCGCGTGACGACGCGCCTGAGTCCGGCTCGAGTACGCGGGGAGGCGGGACAGAACATCCCCCCGTGCGGGTGCTGGTGGTCGACGACGAGCCGCAGATCGTGCGCGCCTTGCGGATCAACCTGTCGGTGCGCGGGTACGAGGTTCTGACCGCCGGTAATGGTGCCGCGGCCTTACGGGTCGCCGCCGAAAAGCATCCCGACGTCGTCATTCTCGACCTGGGTCTGCCCGACATGGATGGGATCGAGGTGCTGGCCGGACTGCGTGGGTGGTCGCCCGCACCGGTGATCGTGCTCTCGGCGCGCACCGATTCGGCCGACAAGGTCGAGGCGCTCGACGCGGGCGCCGACGACTATGTCACCAAACCGTTCGGGATGGACGAGTTGCTCGCACGGCTGCGGGCGGCGGTTCGGCGTGGGGCCAGCGCGACCGACGCCGTCGATCCGGTGGTGGTCACCGACTCGTTCACCGTCGACCTCGTCGCCAAGAAGGTCACCAAGAAGGGTGCGCCGGTACACCTGACGCCCACCGAGTGGGGGATGCTCGAGATGCTGGTGCGCCATCGCGGAAAACTGGTGGGGCGCAAGGAATTGCTACGGGAGGTGTGGGGTCCGGCCTATGCCACCGAGACCCACTACCTGCGCGTCTACCTCGCCCAGTTGCGGCGCAAACTCGAGGACGATCCGGCCAACCCGCGCCATCTGCTCACCGAGGCGGGGATGGGTTACCGCTTCCAGGAATGAGCGTGCGCCCGGTCACGTGCCCGGAATGCCGGGAGTGGCGTGGACGTTCCCAGGCGTGGATCGTCCTCGAGCGAATGGCAGGATCAAGGCATGGCTGAGCAGACCGCACCCGTGAACAATGCCCCCACCGAGCTGTGGGTCGAGCGCACCGGAACCCGTGCCTACACCGGGCGCAGTAACCGTGGCGCGGAGGTCTTGATCGCCTCCCAGGGTGTCCCCGGCGCCTTCACGCCCGGGGAGCTGCTCAAGATCGCGCTGGCCGGGTGCACCGGGCTCAGCTCGGACCTGCCGTTGTCGCGTCGCCTCGGCGACGAGTTCGACGCCACCATCCGCGTCTCGGGCGATGCCGACCGCGAGAACGAGCTCTACCCGCAGCTCGACGAGGTCCTCGAACTGGATCTGTCCGAACTCGACGAGGCCGCCCGCGAACGACTGCTGGTCACTGTGCAGCGCGCCGTCGACAAGGTGTGCACCGTCGGTCGCACGCTCAAGTCGGGCACGAAGGTGACGTTGACCTTCGATATCGACGCATGAGCGGGGAGCCGGTTCGGCTGAGCGCGTGGGTGCACGGGTACGTGCAGGGCGTGGGTTTTCGGTGGTGGACTCGGTCGCGCGCACTGGAACTCGGGCTGGTCGGCTACGCGCGCAACCATCGCGACGGCCGCGTCCATGTTGTCGCCGAAGGGCCGCGAACGGCGGGCGAGAAATTGCTGGAACTGCTACGGTCCGGCGAGGCGTTCGACAGCTCGCAAGCCGTCGGGCACGCGACACATGGTCTATCCGGGCGTGCTCCTGGGCGGGTAGACCTGGTTGTGGAAAGCTGGGAGCCCGCGCGGGGCGACATGACCGGATTCGAGGAGCGCTAGTGGTGACTTCGGGGGCTAGGGGGCGGCAGCGGTGAGCACACAGAACCCCGGACCGCCCGATCGACCGGAACAACCCTCGAACGGCGAGCCGGGCAGGTCCCCGTGGACGCCGCCCGACCCCGGCGCGGGATGGTCCGCACCGGAGGCGAGTTCGACAACGCCCGACCCCGACGCAGGGTCGACGCCGCCTGCTTTCGGCACCGGCGGGCATCCCGTCGGCCAGCCGCAACCCGGCCGGATGGCGCGGCAGGAACCCGGCGTCACCCAGCCGCGTCCGCCGACCGTCGGCGAGGCGCGCGCCAGGGACAAGGCCCGCAGACAAGCCGAAGAGGCCGAGCGCGCGGCGGCCGCGGCGGCGGAGGAGAAGCGGCGCAACCGCAAACGCGTGATGATCGGCGGTGTCGCCATCGTCGGCGTCGCCGCGCTGGTCGGCGGCGGCTACCTCGCCTACCGGGCGATCACCGCACCCGATCAGGTGACGGCCTCGTGCGTGCAGATCGACCAGAACGGGCAGGAAGTCGTTGTCCCCGACGAGAACTGCGGCGACGGCAAGAACAATTTCCGCAGTGACAGCTCCGGCGGTCACGGCGCCGGACTGCTGATTCTGGGCTGGCCGCAGTACCGCTACCACTACGGCGGCACACCGACGATCGGCAAGCCACCGACGGGCGGCACCACGGTGAAACCGCGCAATGCCCAGATCACGACCAAGAGCGGCACCACGGTGCAGCGCGGCGGACTCGGCAGCAAGTCGACCGGCGGGAGTGGGTCGTAGATGCGGCGCACCAAGAGCACACCGCGCCGGGACTGGCAGCAGATCATCGAAAAGCAGGGCCTGGTCTACGGTGCGCCGGGGCGCGATGCCAGCGGTCAGCCACGGCCGTACTGGGACGAGTCGGTGCACTACGAGTTCTCGATGGACGAAATCCTGGCGCTGGAAGCCGATGTGGAACTGCTCCAGTCGATGTGCCTGCACGCGGTCGAACACGTGGTACTCACCGAGCGTTTCGCCGATTTCGGTCTGCCGGAATGGACGTGGGCCCCGATCGCGCAATCATGGCGTCGCAGTGACCCTTACGTGTACGGCCGCTTCGATCTGCGTTACGACGCGCGCCGCCCGGCCAAGCTGCTCGAATACAACGCCGACACTCCGACCTCGTTGCTCGAGGCCGCGATCATCCAGTGGCACTGGCTCCAGCAGGTGCATCCCGGTGGCGACCAATGGAATTCGCTGCACGAGAAGCTGGTGGAGCGCTGGACCGAACTGCGTGGCGTGCTGCCCAGTACCGAACTGCACTTCACCTGGTCGGGCGCCGACGCGACCGGCGAGGACAACGTCACCACCGCCTACATGCAGGAGACGGCGGCCGAAGCCGGGTTCGACACAGTCGCGCTGCCGATCGAGGAAATCGGGTTCGACACCGAACTGCACCGATTCGTCGATCTGGCCGAGGCGCCGATCGAGGCGATCTTCAAGTTGTATCCGTGGGAATGGATCCTCGACGACGACTTCGGCAAGCGCGTCGTCGCCAGCCTGCCCGCCACCGCGTGGATCGAACCGCTGTGGACCACGCTGCTGAGCAACAAGGCGATCCTGGCCATCCTGTGGGAGATGTATCCCGGCCACCCCAACCTGTTGCCCGCCTACCTCGACGACCCGCACGAGCTCACCGAGTACATTCGCAAACCCAAGCTCGGCCGTGAGGGCGCGAACATGACCATCGTCGGCCCCGGCATGGAGACCGCGACCGGCGGCGTCTACGGCGCCGAGGGTTTCGTCTACCAATTGCTCGACCCGCTACCGGAATTCGACGGAATGCGGCCGGTGCTCGGCGCCTGGGTCGTCGGTGACACCGCGGCGGGGCTCGGCATCCGCGAGACCGCGGGCCTGATCACCGATGACGGTGCCGCGTTCGTCCCACACCGCATCGTCGACTGAAACCACTGACCTCACAACATTGTTCGAAAGGACCACGATGACCGCCCTCGCCCTGGAATCGGGTTATTGGAGTGCGCTCGGTGAAGGCGTCGGCGCCATCATCCTGTACTGCCTGATCGGCCTCGCGCTGATGCTGATCGGCTTCTTCGCCATCGACCTGACCACGCCGGGCAAGCTGCGCGACCTGGTGGTCGCGGGCAAGCCGAACGCGCTCATCGTCTCGGCGGCCGGAATGATCAGCATGGCGTTCATCGTCGTGTTTGCGGTGCTGGCCACCGGCGGCAGCGGCAAGCTGTCGGAAGGTCTGATCGCGGCGATCATCTACGGCCTGGTCGGCATCATCGCGCAGGTGATCTCGGTGCGGGTGATCGAGAAGGTCACCGGCATCGACATCGGCCGCACCCTGCACGCCGAGACCTACACCCCCGAGGTCCTCGTCGTCGCCGCCGCGCACTTCGCGCTGGGTCTCGTGGTGGCCTTCGCCATTCTCTGAGCGGGTGTGAGCGGTTGACATCGCACTGTGGAGGGTGGACGCTGGAAACCAGCACTCCACCGTGGATGCGACCGAGAGGACGTCGGCATGGATATCACCCCGGGTACGCGCGCGTCCGACGCCGAACGCAACGCGATCGTCGCCCAGTTGGGCACACATCTGGCCGACGGCAGGCTCGACCTGGGCGAATACGATCTGCGGGTGGCCAAGGTCTACGCCACCGCCACGCGTGACGAACTCGCCGTTGTCCTGTCCGACCTGCCGCCGTTGACGAAACAGCAGCAGGCCGCGGCGCCCGCCGAGCGCAAGTCCGGCACGCGATTCCCGATCTGGCAGCGCATCGAGGCGGGCAGCTGGCTCGGCGTCAGCGTGATCGTGCTGGTCATCTGGGGCCTGATCTCGCTCACCGCGGGCGAGCTCACCTACTTCTGGCCGATGTGGGTGATCGGCCCGTGGGGTGCGGTCCTGGTCTTCCGCGTGATCACCGGCTGGGAAGCGGCTCCCGGGACTCAGACGCATATCCGTCAGCTGCAGAAGCAGATGAAGCACCTCGACCCGCACGCGAAGCCCCTCGACCCGCATTGAACTCCCTTGCACCACGTACCTAGGTCCGGCCCGAATCTCGGGGAGGTGGGCTAGCGCGGGTTAGCATGGTTGCTCGCGCGCAGGAAGGGTCCTTGGTAGTGCATTTGAAGAGTCTGACGTTGAAGGGGTTCAAGTCCTTCGCGTCCGCGACCACTTTGCGCTTCGAACCGGGCATCACCTGCGTCGTCGGTCCGAACGGGTCCGGCAAATCCAATGTCGTGGACGCGCTCTCCTGGGTGATGGGCGAGCAGGGTGCCAAAGCGTTGCGGGGCGGGAAGATGCAGGACGTCATCTTCGCCGGGACCGTGGGGCGGGCACCGCTCGGGCGTGCCGAGGTGACGCTGACCATCGACAACTCCGACGGCGCGCTGCCCATCGACTACGCCGAGGTGTCGATCACCCGGCGCATGTTCCGCGACGGCGCGGGCGAGTACGAGATCAACGGCAGCACGTGCCGGTTGATGGATGTGCAGGAACTGCTGTCCGACTCCGGTATCGGGCGCGAGATGCACGTCATCGTGGGTCAGGGCAGGCTGTCGGCGATCCTGGAATCGCGGCCGGAGGATCGGCGCGCGTTCGTCGAAGAGGCCGCGGGCGTGCTCAAGCACCGCAGGCGCAAGGAGAAGGCGGTCCGCAAGCTCGACGCGATGCAGGCCAACCTCGCCCGGCTCACCGACCTCACCACCGAACTGCGCCGCCAGCTCAAGCCGCTCAGCCGCCAGGCCGAGGTCGCCCGCCGCGCGCAGACCGTGCAGGCCGATCTGCGCGACGCCCGGCTGCGCCTGGCCGCCGACGACCTGGTGACCCGCCGTGGCGAGTTGGAGTCCCAGCTCAGCAAAGAGGCCTACGCCCGCGAACAGCAGATCAACGTGCAGACCGAACTCGACGCCGCCAATGCCGCACTCGCGCAGCAGGAGTTCCAGCTGTCGCGGCTGAGCCCCAGCGCCGAGGCCGCCGGGCAGACCTGGTTCCAGCTCTCGGCACTGGCCGAACGGGTGAACGCCACCATCCGCATCGCCAGTGACCGGGCCAGGCACCTGCACACCGAGGCGCCGGTCGGCACCGGCCGCGACCCGGAGCAGCTCGAGGCCGAGGCCGACCGGATCGAAGCCGAAGAGGCCGAACTGCGGTACGCGGTCGAGATGGCCACCGAGACCCTCGAAGCCGCGCGCGAAGCCCTCGCCGAGCGGGAACACGCCGCCAAGGCCGCCGAGCAGGCGCACCTGGCCGCTGTGCGCGCGATCGCCGACCGCCGCGAGGGACTGGCCAGGCTGTCGGGCCAGGTCGACACGTTGCGCACCCGCGCCCAGTCGGTTGACGCCGAGATCGCGCGCCTGTCCGTGGCCATCGCCGACGCCCGGCACCGTGGTGAAGCCGCGCAGGTCGAATACGACTCGGTGCAGGACGAACTCGGTGAACTCGACGCGGGCGAGAAGGGCCTGGACGCCCAGCACGAACACGCCGTCGCCGCCAAGGACCTGGCCGACGAGCGCGTGCGGGAACTGCGGGAACTCGACCGGGAGGCGAGCAAGCTGGTCGCCCGGCTCGGCGCCCGCATCGAAGCGCTCGGCATGAACCTGGCCCGCAAGGACGGCGCGGCCTGGCTGCTCGAACACGGCGTGAGCGGGCTCGGCGGACGGCTGTCGGGCCTGTTGCGCGTGCAGTCCGGGTTCGAGGCCGCCGTGGCCGCACTGCTCGGTCCGCTCGCCGATGCCATCACCGCCGATACCGCGACCACCGCCGACTCGGCAGTGCGGGAATTGCGCAGTGGGGACGGCGGTCGAGTGGCGTTCGTCTTCGCCACCGACCGGGCGATATCGGCCGAGCGTTCCGCGTTGCCCGCCGGTGCACAGTGGCTCGCCGACGTGCTCGAAGGCGATGAACAGGTGCGACCCGCGCTGGCCGCGCTCACTGCCGACGTCGTGGTCGTCGACGATCTGGCGACCGCCACCGAGCTCGTCGCCCTGCGCCCGGAACTGCGGGTGGTGACCCGTGACGGTGACCTCGCCGGTGCGGGCTGGGTCGTCGGCGGCTCCGAACGGATGCCGAGCCAGCTCGAGGTCCAGGCCGACATCGATACCGCCACCGCGGAACTGGCGGCGGCGCAACGGCGGGCCGAGGAGTTGGAGGCGGCACTGGCCGGCGCGCTCGCCGAACAGACCGACCGCAAGGACGCCGCCGACCACGCGCTGATGGCGCTGCACGAATCCGATCAGGCGCTGCTGGCGATCTATGACCGACTGGCCAGGGTCGGGCAGAGTGCGCGCGCGGCGCAGACCGAGGGGGAGCGGCTGGCCACCCAGCGCGCGGAAGCCGAAGCGGCGCGGGAGAAGTCACTCGCGTCCCTCGCCGAACTCGAGGACCGGCTGCGTCACGCCGAGATCGAACACGACGGCAGCGACGACAGTTTCGGCGCCGCGAGCACCGAGACCGCGGGGTATGCCCGGGAAGAAGCCGCCGCCGCGCTCGCCGAAGCCCGGACCATGGAGGTCGAGGCCCGACTGTCCGTACGCACCTCGGAGGAACGCGCGGAATCGGTGCGCGGCAAAGCGGATTCGCTGCGCCGGGCCGCCCGTGGCGAGCGGGAGGCCAGGGCCCGCGCCGAACGTGCCCAGGCCGCTCGGCGCCAAGCGGCCGCCGTGGCCGCGGCCGTCGCCGAATCGGGTAGCAAGATCAAGCACGAACTCGAGCAGGTCGTGGCCACCGCCGCGGCCCGACGTGATGAATTGGTCCGTCGCCGTGGCGAATGCGCCGCCGCGCTGGAACAGGTGAAGGAACGCGCACGCGCGCTGAACACCCAGCTGGCCCAGCTCACCGATGCCGTGCACCGCGACGAAGTCGCCAAAGCCCAAGCGGCACTGCGCATCGAACAGCTCGAGACGACCATCTCCGAACAGTTCGGCATCGCGCTGGCCGACCTCGTCGCCGAATACGGGCCCGACGTGGTGCTGCCGCCCTCGGCGCTGGAGATGCACGAGTACGAGCAGGCCAAGGAACGCGGCGAACAGGTCAGCGCACCGCAGCCGATGCCCTACGACCGGCCGACGCAGGAGCGCCGCGCCAAGCGGGCCGAGAAGGACCTCACCACGCTCGGCAAGGTGAATCCCCTTGCGCTGGAGGAGTTCGCGGCCCTCGAGGAGCGCTACACCTTCCTCGCCACCCAGCTCGAAGACGTGAAGAACGCGCGCAAGGACCTGCTCGACGTGGTCGCCGAGGTCGACGCCCGCATCCTGCAGGTGTTCACCGAGGCCTACGCCGATGTGGAACGCGAATTCGTCGGCGTCTTCGGAAAACTGTTCCCCGGCGGTGAGGGCAAATTGGTGCTCACCGATCCGTCGGACATGCTCACCACGGGCATCGAGGTCGAGGCCCGCCCGCCCGGCAAGAAGGTCAAGCGCCTGTCGTTGCTCTCCGGCGGCGAGAAGTCGCTCACCGCAGTGGCTTTGCTCGTGGCGATCTTCCGCGCCCGCCCCTCGCCGTTCTACGTGATGGACGAGGTCGAGGCGGCGCTGGACGACACCAACCTGCGCCGCCTGATCGGCCTGTTCGAACAGCTGCGTGAGAAGAGTCAGCTGATCGTCATCACCCACCAGAAGCCCACCATGGAGATCGCCGACGCCCTCTACGGCGTGAGCATGCGCGGCGACGGCATCACCCAGGTCATCTCGCAACGCCTGAACCGAGCCGAGGTCACCGACCCCGACCCGGTGTCGGCCTCCGCCTGAAGCCGGGCCGGCGACCCGAGTCTCAGCGGTGCCCGCTCGCCGGGGCCGTGGCGCCGATCCGGTCGAGGATGCGTTGGGTGCCGCCGCGTGCCAGCCAGTCGCGCAGGGAGGTCAGCTCCGGGTACAGGGCGCGGAGGGCGGGGATGTCGGCGTGCCAGCCGCCGGTTTCGCGGATCAGGCGCCAGGTGTTGCCGAGCTGCGGGCCGATCGCGTCGGCTTCCTCCTCGGTGACCTCGTGGTAGTGGACGGGGTGGCCGATAGCGGCGCTGATGGTGGCGGCCGCGTCGACGGGAGTGATGGCTTCGCCCGCCAGTTCCAGGGTGCGGGCGTGCCAGGTTTCGGGGTCGGCGAAGGCCAGGGCGGCGAAGGCGGCGATGTCGTCGATGGCGATCATCTGGAGCGGGCGATCGGCGGGGAACATGTGGCGGTGTTCGCCGCCTTCGCGGAGACCGTCCACGGGGGAGCCATGGAGCAGGTAGTTCTCCATGAATCGCACGGGGCGCAACACGGTGTAGCGCAGGCCGGAGGTGGCCAGGGCCCGCTCGATCTCTTGTTTGCCGCGCTGACCCCACGATTGCGCGTCGCCCATCGTGGCGACGCCGGTGAACACGATCTGCTCGACATCGGTGGCGCGGGCCGCGTCGATCATGGCGATGCCGCGGCGGCCCTCGGTGTCCTCGCCCCAACCTTTCACGCTGTAATCGGCTGGGGGGATAAGGAATACGGCTCGTGTTCCGGTTGCCGCGACACGCAGGGATGTCGAGTCGTCGAAGTCGCCGACCGCCAGTTCGGCACCCGCGTCGGCCAGTGCGCGGGCGGCGGGGGAGTCGGGGTCGCGGACCAGAGCGCGAACCTCGTGTCCCTGGCTGAGCAATCGGTGGGCGGTCGCGCAGCCCTGCTTGCCCGTCGCGCCGGTGACCAGAACGGGAAGTACTGATGTCATTGCGGAGGAGCTCCGTTTCGTGATCGATCGTATGCCTACAATCGGGTCGGTCGACCCGTATTCCGGACGGTACGGGTGGGCACACCTGGTTGGCCAGGTCCGGTGCAGGGAAGGCGTAACGAAATGACGGTCGACCACGGCGTGGAACCGGCGATCCGATCCGACGCGCGTCGCAACCGCGCGCTGATCCTGGCCGCCGCTCAGCGGGCGCTCGCCGAACGCGGCACCACGGTCTCGCTGGCGGAAGTGGCTCGCCGCGCGGGTGTCGGCGCGGGCACCGTCCATCGGCACTTCCCCACGAAAACCGATCTGCTGGAAGCGGTTATGCAACAGCGCGTCGACCGGCTGGCAGCGTTGGCCGCCGAACATCTCACCGATCCGGACCCGGGTGCGGCCTTCTTCGCCCTGTGCACCCACGTGATCGTGACGACGCCCGGCAACAAGGACCTGTGCGACCTGGTGCAATCCGACGACGGCTGGCCCCGTGCCCTACTTCGCGACGCAGGCAACCGCTTCCACCGGGCACTGGGCGCCCTGCTCGCCTCGGCCCAACGTCAGGGCGCGATCCGGCGCGATGTGGTGATCACTGATGTCTTGGACATCTTCACCGGATGCGTTGCGATCCAACGACATCGACGGGCCGAGGATCCACTAGCCCCGGCCGTCGTCCTCATCCTCGACGCGCTGCGAACGCGCCCGTCACCCGTAACGGAACTCGCGAAAATCGACCGTAACGAAATAGTGGAAAGTAACGAAACCTCGGCGCCCTGCCCCATCTGCGGCGCGCCCGTCCGCCGACCGGGTATCGGTAGACCGGCCCGCTACTGCTCCCCGGCCTGCCGCCAGAAAGCTCATCGCCAACGGGATATGCGAAATTCCCGGGGCGGCTAGAGCAGGTCGCTGACGTCGTCGGGGACATCGACTGCGTATTTTCGCAGGATATCCATGGAGATGACCTCCAGCGCGTTCTCGTGGGTTGCGGCCAGGACCACGGGTGCGGCTACGCCGTCCTCGTGGGCGTGCAACCAGCGGACCGCCACCACGCACCAGCGGTCGCCCGGTTGCAGGCCGGGAAAATTGTTCTCTGGGCGGGGGGTGCTGAGGTCGTTGCCGATGGAGGCCTGATGCTCCAGGAATTCCGCCGTCACGACGGTGCACACGGTGTGGCTGCCGAGATCCTCCGGACCGGTGCTGCAGCAGCCGTCCCGGTAGAAGCCCGTGAGAGGATCGGCGCCGCACTCTTCCAGCGGCCCCCCAAGCACGTTTCGATCGGTCACTCCGCTGATCCTATGGGGCAAGCGCCAGAAGTTCCGCAGGACAACGAATCTGTAGTGTTTCCGCCATACCGCGACGCGCCCGGATACGCCTCGTCGACCTGCTGCGCAGACGCCGCCGACGTGCGGTAACTCGCCGCACGAATAGACTCGCCGGGTGAGTTCGCAAGCGTGGATCCTGATCGCCGCGATCGCCGCCGTCCTGTTGGTGGCGCTGGTCGCGGGTTTCGTTCTGTACAAGCGACGCCAGATTTCGCTGGCTCCGCCCGAGCCGGACAAGGAGTTGACGGACCGCTCCGGTGGTTACACCGCGTCCGGGGGATTCAACTTCAGCCAGGGCGGCTCGACGGCGACACTGACCGAACCCGAGCCCGTCCCGGAGCGCACCGATACCGACGGCCAACCGCACGTCGGCGACGACGCCGCGATCCCGCGTGACGCCCCGCGCCGCGGCATCACCGATGTTCCGCTGCCCGAGGGCGATGTCGTCGTCGACGAGACCGTGGTGGTCCCCGACGACGCGTCCGCCCTCGACACCGCCGCACCGGCCGAGCCCGACACCGAGTCCGCGCCTTCTGGCACTGCCCCTACGCGGGAAGCGCCCACCGGCACCGCGCCGACCGAGGCCGTGCCCGGTGAAGCGCCGACCGAGACTCCCTCCGCACCGGCCCCGGCCGAGGTCGACCCGGTCACCACCGAGATCGAAGAGATCGACCCCACCACGGGCCGTCTGGTCCGCCTGCGCGGCCGTTTGTCTCGCTCCCAGAACGCCGTCGGCAAGAGCCTGCTCGGCCTGCTCGGCGGCGGCGACCTCGACGAGGATTCGTGGGAGGAGATCGAAGACACCCTGGTGCTGGCCGATATCGGCACCGCGAGTACCGCGAAGATCGTCGAACGCCTGCGCGAAGAGATGGCCTCGCGCAGCGTGCGCACTCCCGAGCAGGCCCGCGCCGCCCTGCGTGACGTGCTCGTCGAGGCGCTGCGCCCCGACCTCGACCGTTCCATCCACGCCCTCCCGCACGGCGACAAGCCCGCGATCCTGCTCGTGGTCGGCGTCAACGGCACCGGTAAGACCACCACCACCGGCAAACTGGCCCGCGTGCTCGTCGCCGACGGTCGGCGCGTGCTGCTCGGCGCCGCCGACACCTTCCGCGCCGCCGCCGCCGATCAGCTGCAGACCTGGGGCGAACGGGTGGGCGCCGAGACCGTGCGCGGTAAAGAGGCCGCCGACCCGGCCGCCGTCGCCTTCGACGCGGTCACCGCGGGTATCGACCGCGGCGTCGACGCGGTCCTTATCGACACTGCGGGCCGCCTGCACACCAAGACCGGCCTGATGGACGAGCTGGGCAAGGTCAAGCGGGTCGTGGAGAAGAAGGGCGAGGTCGACGAGGTGCTGTTGGTCCTCGACGCGACCGTCGGCCAGAACGGCCTGATGCAGGCGCGGGTGTTCGCCGACGTCGTCGATATCTCCGGCGTGGTCCTCACCAAGCTCGACGGCACCGCCAAGGGCGGCATCGTGTTCCAGGTGCAGCACGAGCTCGGTGTGCCGGTGAAACTCGTCGGCCTCGGTGAGGGCGCCGACGACCTGGCGCCCTTCGAGCCCGGCGCGTTCGTCGACGCCCTGCTCGGGGGCGCCGCGTAGCGGTTTCGTCGATGCCCGTCCGATCCAGCGATCGGGCGGGCATCGCTGCTTTTCGGGGGCTGACATCACGGTTTCCGGGCAACGGCGGCGCGGCGAATCGCCGCGCGAACTCGCGGCGAATCGCACATCCGTACCGATCTCACCGTGAGCTGACAGGCTCATGCCAACCACACGAAACGTGGATGCAACACAACAGCGCTATCCGTTCACTCAGGTGAAACACCACAGCTCAACGGATGAAACACCGAGTGGCGACCCTTCTGTACAGGTCCTTTTGCCGTCATCGGCAGGGCCCGAGATGAGGAGGAACACAAGGTGGCATTTCCACTGATCGGCGCACCGGACGCCGGTGACACCGCCTGGATGCTGGCGTCGGCGGCCCTGGTGCTGTTGATGACGCCGGGTCTGGCGTTCTTCTACGGCGGTATGGTCCGTGGCAAGAACGTGCTGAACATGATCATGATGAGCGTCTCCGCGATGGGCCTGATCACCATCCTGTGGTGTCTATACGGCTTCTCGATGGCGTTCGGCGAGGACAAGGGCAAGCTGGTCGGTGATCCGTTCCAGTACTTCGGCCTCAAGGGCGTCCTGGGCGGCGACTACCTAGCGACTACCGACCCCGCGGCCCCCGCCGCCATCCCGCTGTTCGGCACGATCCCGCTCTCGGTGTTCGTCGCCTTCCAGCTCATGTTCGCGATCATCACGGTCGCACTCATCTCGGGCGCGGTCGCCGACCGCTTGAAGTTCGGGTCGTGGCTCGTATTTGCCGGAATCTGGGCCACGGTCGTCTACTTCCCCGTCGCGCACTGGGTGTTCGCCTTCAGCGGCTACACCGGTGAGAACGGCGGCTGGATCGCCAACAACCTCAAGGCGATCGACTTCGCCGGTGGTACCGCGGTCCACATCAACGCCGGTGCCGCCGGTCTGGTGCTCTGCCTGATCCTGGGCAAGCGCAAGGGCTGGCCGAAGACGCCGTTCCGTCCGCACAACCTGCCGTTCGTGATGCTCGGCGCCGGTCTGCTGTGGTTCGGCTGGTACGGCTTCAACGCGGGTTCGGCGCTGAGCGCCAACGGTGTCGCGGGTGCCACCTTCCTCACCACCACGATCGCCACCGCCGCCGCGATGATGGCCTGGCTGCTCGTGGAGAAGATCCGCGACGGTCACCCGACCTCGCTCGGCGCTGCCTCGGGCATCGTCGCCGGTCTGGTCGCCATCACCCCGGCCTGTTCCTCGGTCAACGTGGTCGGCGCCCTGGCTGTCGGCGTCGTCTCCGGTGCGCTGTGCGCCCTGGCTGTCGGCCTGAAGTTCCGCTTCGGCTTCGACGACTCGCTCGACGTCGTCGGCGTCCACCTCGTCGGTGGTCTGGTCGGCACGCTGATCGTCGGACTCGTCGCTACCAGCGAAGCTCCCGCAGGCGTCGATGGACTGTTCTACGGTGGTGGAGTCGAGCAGTTGAAGCTGCAGGCTGTCGGTGCCTTCGCCGTTCTCGCCTACTCGCTGGTCGCCACGGCCGTCATCGCGTACGCGATCAAGTTCACGATCGGCCTGCGCGCCAGTGAAGAGTCCGAGGCTGCGGGCCTCGACGAAGCCGAGCACGCGGAAACCGCATACGATTTCGCTGCTGTGGGTGGCACGGCACGCACGCTCGTCAAGGAGGCATGACGAACATGAAACTGGTTACGGCAATCGTCAAACCGTTCACGCTCGAAGATGTGAAGACCGGGCTGGAACAGGCAGGCGTGCTCGGCATGACCGTCAGCGAAGTCCAGGGATACGGCCGGCAGAAGGGCCACACCGAGGTGTACCGCGGTGCTGAGTACTCGGTGGATTTCGTTCCCAAGGTCCGGGTCGAGGTCGTCGTCGACGATGCGTCGGTCGAGAAGGTAGTCGAGGTGATCGTGGAGGCCTCGCGTACCGGCAAGATCGGTGACGGCAAGGTGTGGGTGACCCCGGTGGACACCATCATCCGCGTCCGTACCGGCGAACGCGGAACCGACGCACTGTAATTCGGTCAGTCACGCACGAGGAATCGATCGAGCGGCGGCCCCGCTCCCACCGGTGAGAACTCTCCGGTCGGGGCGGGGCCGCCCGCATGAAATGGTGGTGTGGGCTGTGGCACAGCGGAACGGCGGTATTCAGAACAACGGCGCGGCGGATCTGGTCAAGGCCAGGGCGCAGCTGCTCGACGGAGCGGGCACCCGCAATCCACGGCTCGATCCGGAATCGCTGCGCGAGGCCCTGGTCGACCTGTTCGAACTGTGGCTCACCAGCAAGGGCAACGAACTCGGCATCACCGCCGACAGCGGCCTGTCGGTCGTGGCGGTCGGCGGTCTCGGGCGCCGCGAGATGCTGCCGTACTCCGATCTCGACCTCGTGCTGCTGCACGACGACGTCGACCCGAAGGTGGTCTCCGAGGTCGCCGATCAACTCTGGTATCCCCTGTGGGACGCCCACATCAAGCTCGACCACAGCGTGCGCACCGTGCCGCAGGCGTTGCGGGTGGCCGCAGACGACATGATCGCCGGGCTCGGCCTGCTGGAAGCTCGCCACATCGTCGGCGACCAAGACCTCAGCAATCTGCTCATCGGCGGGGTACGCCGGGAATGGCGCACCGGCATCAGGTCCCGCTTCGACGATCTCATCGCCCAGACCACCGCACGCTGGCAGCGCAGCGGCGAGATCGCCCACCGCGCCGAGCCCGATCTCAAGAACGGTCGCGGCGGCCTGCGCGATATCCAGCTGCTCGACGCGCTCTCGATCGCCCAGTTGACCGACGCCATGCCGGGATTGGGCCCCGAGGTCCCCGGCGGCGGCCTGAAACAGGCACATCGGCGACTCCTCGACGTGCGCACCGAACTGCACCGGGTCGCCGGTCGGGCCCGCGATCAGCTGCGCGCCCAGGACGCCGACGAGATCGGCGCCGCGCTGCGCATCGGTGACCGTTTCGACCTCGCCCGGACATTGACCGATTCGGCGCGTACGGTGAGCTATTCGTGCGACGTCGGTCTGCGCACGGCCGCCAACGCGCTACCGCGACGCGGCCTGGCCAGACTGCGTCGGATGCCGGTGCGCCGACCACTCGATGAGGGGGTGGTCGAGCACTCCGGCGAGGTGGTGCTGGCCAGAGACGCCCGCCCGCAGCGCGATCCCGGGCTGATCCTGCGGGTGGCCGCGGCGTCGGCGCAGACCGGGCTGCCGATGTCGGCGACCACGCTCAACCGCCTGTCCGAGGACGCGCCGGAACTGCGCGAACCGTGGCCAAAGGACGCGCTCAACGATCTGCTCGTGCTGCTCGGCGCGGGCCGAGGCAGCATCGACGCGGTCGAGGCACTCGATCGAACGGGCTTGTGGGGCAGGCTGTTTCCCGAATGGGGCGCGGTCCGCGATCTCCCGCCGCGCGATGCGATGCACACCTGGACCGTCGATCGGCACCTGATGGAGACCGTCGCCTTCGCGAGCAGCCTGAGCACCAGGGTCGCCCGGCCCGACCTGCTCGCGCTCGGCGCGCTGCTGCACGACATCGGCAAGGGGCGCCAGGGCGACCACAGCATCGTCGGCGCCGAACTGGCCACGCATATCGGCCGCAGGCTCGGAATGTGGCCCTCGGACGTGCGCACGCTCAGCGCGATCGTGCGCCACCACCTGTTGCTGCCCGACACCGCTACCCGGCGCGACCTCGACGATCCGGCCACCGTGCAGCACGTCGCCGACGCGCTCGGTGGCGACGTCGGCCTGCTCGAACTGCTGCACGCGCTGGCCGAAGCCGATTCGATGGCTACCGGCCCCGGCGTCTGGGGTGACTGGAAGGCCTCGCTGATCGGGGAACTGGTGCGCCGCTGCCGACTCGTCATGGCGGGCGAGCCACTGCCGCAACCGGAACCGATCGACCCGGAGCTGTTGGACAAGGCCGGATCGGGCGGCGTACACGTCACTCTCGCGCCCGGCGACGGCAAGCACACCTTCGTGGTGACGGTGATCGCCCCCGACGAACCCGGCCTGCTCTCCGATGCCGCCGGTGTCCTGGCGCTGCACGCGCTGCGCGTGCTCTCGGCCTCGCTGGGCAGTGCGGGGGATTCGGCGATCAACACCTTCGTGGTGATGCCGAAGTTCGGCGACCCGCCGGACGCGGGTCTGCTGCGTCAGGAACTCATCCGAGCCACCACCGGCGCGCTGAACCTGCCCGAGGTGCTGGCCAAGCGCGAAGCCGAGGCAGTCGGGACAGGGCCGGGTCGCTACGCGCGTGCTGCCCCGCGACTGATCTGGTCACCGGTCAGCACGCCGGGACAGGTGATCCTCGAACTGCGCGCCGACGACCGGATCGGTTTGCTGAGCAGACTGGCCGGTGCCTTCGCCGCGACGGGAGCCAACGTCCGGTGGGCCAAGGTGGTCACGATGGGCTCGGCCGTGGTCGACGCCTTCTGCCTCGATCTGGGCGACACCGACAGCCCAGCCCTGCGCGCCCGCATCGAAAAGGCCGTCCTCGAGGTGGTTCCGCGGCCCGCTCCCGCCCCGCCGCCGACCGAAACAACCGACATCGACTGACACCGCAAGGACACGGTTTACTCACTGATTGCTATCAGGTTGCTACACGGCGTCCTCGCGGCCCGATAAGTCGATATGGGACCTATAACATTCCCCTGGTCCGGCTGTCACTCGTACGAGGGGAGCTGATCCGTGGCTATCGAAGTCGTTTCCGCGTCAATGATGACCAGCGACGCGACCGCGCACATCGCGCGTTGCGTCGGTGGTGACCTGTGGGTGGTTTCGTGGTTGCCGGGTCGCACCCTCAGTGGTGCGCAGGCGTTAGCCGCGATGACCATCGCCTCGACCGGCGCCCACCACGCCGACAGCGCCGATTCCGAATGGCTTCGGATCGAGGCGCTCTCACGGGAACTCGGCCTCACCGGCAGAGAAGCGGTGTACCTGGTGGACATCGAATCGCACGAGTTGCGCCGCACGGCGCCACCGCACGTGCAACATACCGAATAACCTCCATTACCCTGGGAGGGCAATAGACGTCCGACTTCGGTCAGACGACCTGAGACCCTTTCAGATCAGGAGCGCGATCGGTGTTCGAATCCCTGTCCGACCGGCTTACCGGTGCACTGCAGGATCTGCGCGGTAAGGGGCGTCTGTCACCGGCCGACATCGACGCCACCGCGCGCGAGATCCGCCTCGCACTCCTCGAGGCCGACGTCGCGCTGCCCGTGGTGCGCGGCTTCATCGCCAACGTCAAAGAACGCGCCAAGGGCGCGGAGGTCTCCGGCGCGCTCAATCCCGCGCAGCAGGTCGTCAAGATCGTCAACGAGGAACTCGTCGCGATCCTCGGTGGCGAGACCCGTCGCCTCAACCTCGCCAAGAACCCGCCGACGGTCATCATGCTGGCCGGTCTGCAGGGTGCGGGTAAGACCACGCTCGCGGGCAAGCTGGCCAAATGGCTCAAGGGTCAGGGGCACCAGCCGTTGCTGGTGGCCTGTGACCTCCAGCGTCCCGGCGCGGTCACCCAGCTGCAGGTCGTCGGTGAGCGCGCGGGCGTGCCCGTGTTCGCCCCGCACGGCGGCACCTCCATCGGTGGCGGCGATAACCCGCTCGGGATCACCGCGGCCGACCCGGTCGCCGTCGCCGCGGCCGGTATCGAAGAGGCCAAGGCCAAGCAGTACGACGTGGTGATCGTCGATACCGCCGGTCGCCTCGGTATCGACGCCGAGCTGATGCGCCAGGCCGCGGGCATCCGCGACGCCGTGCAGCCGGACGAGACGCTGTTCGTGCTCGACGCGATGATCGGTCAGGACGCGGTCAGCACCGCCGAAGCCTTCCGCGACGGTGTCGGGTTCACCGGCGTCGTGCTCACCAAGCTCGACGGTGACGCCCGCGGTGGTGCGGCGCTGTCGGTGCGCAACGTCACCGGTGCGCCGATCATGTTCGCCTCCACCGGTGAGAAGCTCGAGGACTTCGACGTCTTCCATCCCGACCGGATGGCCTCGCGCATCCTCGGCATGGGCGATGTGCTCACCCTCATCGAGCAGGCCGAACAGGTCTACGACGCCGAGCAGGCCGAGGAGACCGCGCGCAAGATCGGCAGCGGCGAACTCACCCTCGAGGACTTCCTCGACCAGATGCTGGCCATCCGCAAGATGGGCCCGATCGGCAACCTGCTCGGGATGCTGCCGGGCGCCGGTCAGATGAAGGACGCGCTGGCCGCGGTCGACGACAAGCAGCTCGACCGGGTGCAGGCGATCATCCGGGGCATGACTCGCGCCGAGCGGGACAACCCGAAGATCATCAATGCCTCGCGGCGCCTGCGCATCGCCAATGGTTCCGGGGTGCAGGTCTCCGAGGTCAACCAGCTCGTCGACCGGTTCTTCGAAGCCAAGAAGATGATGGCGATGATGGGTCGGCAGATGGGGATGCCGGGAGCTCGCCGCGGCAACAACAAAAAGGGCGGTAAGAAGGGCAAGAAGGGCGGGCGTGGGCCCACTCAGCCGAAGATGCGCGGTGGGTTCCCCGGAATGCCCGCCGGGATGCCGGGCTTGCCGCCGGGCATGGATCTGTCGAACATGCCGCCCGGTCTCGACCAGTTGCCGCCCGGCCTGGAGGGGATCGACTTGTCCCAGCTGAAGTTCCCCAAGAACTGAGTCGTTCGCACTGAAAAGCCGTGGTAGGTGATCGATCACCTACCACGGCTTTCTCATGCGCTCAGATCACGCCGGGGATCAATGCTTTGCGGGTGGTGGGGTAGTCGGCGAACTTCTCCCGGTACCACCGGTGGGTGGCGAAGGCGCGTGGCACCAGGTTGCCCGCGGTGATCAAGAAGATCACGACGCCGGCCAGTGACCAGGTGAGCAGGGCGAATCCGGCCCAGGCGATCAGTTCGCCGAGGTAGGCCGGGCTGCTGACGAAGCGGAAGCCCGCGCCGTGCGGGATCCGGTACTCGGCGGCGCCGGGATTGTTCTTGTCCCGCAGATTGCGCACGATCGCCTCGGACCGCACCAGCAGTCCGAATCCGCACAGGTATACGAGCAGCCCGATCAGAAAGCGCGGATCGGTGAGCCAGGCGGTGCCGTACTGATTCTTGTAGTCGTTGCTGAAGAACGCGCCGTTGAGGTAGCCGTGCAGCGCCGTCACGAACACGCCCGCCGCGACCACCGAGACATTGAAACTGCTCGTCTTGCCCGGCACCTGCCGGATGGAGAGCGGGAAGAACCAGCCACGGTTGCCGTAGTGCAGCAACCAGATGGCGGCCAGCACCAGCGGCACCGGTTCGAAGCGATCGGGGCCGCTGAGGTAGAACACCGCGAACACGACGGTCGCGGGCAGTTCCATCAGCCACCAGCCCAGCTTGGGGTTGAGATTGAAGCCGACCTTGTTCGAGGCGAAGCGGCCGTAGGGGCTCTGCGCGAACAGTCCGCCGACGATCACGAACGCGGCGAAGCCGAAGGCGATGGTCAGCACGGTGTCGTAGGTGGTGTTCCCGGTGTACCAGTCCATCGAGATCCTCTTGTCCAACAGGCGCCGTGCACGATCGCCGACGCAAAACTAGAACACGTTCTATCATGGATCGCGCAGGGGAAGCGTGAGTATGGAGGACGTACATGCCGTTGGATCGGACCGCCGAGGACTTGCTCGCGGCTGTGCAGGCGTCACCGCGTGCCGTGGCCGCGCACGACAAGACCGCCTGGGTCGGGCTGTTCGCCGAGCAGGCCGCGGTGCACGACCCGTACGGCTCGCGTGAGCACATCGGCCCCGACGCCATCTCGCGCTTCTACAACGTCTTCATCGCGCCGAACTCCATCGCCTTCCGCATCGACCGCGACCTCGTCGCCGGATACACGGTGGTGCGTGACCTACACATCGAGACCACGATGTCGACTGGCGCCACCGTCACCGTGCCGATGCATCTGCGCTACGACCTGGTCGGCACCGACGGCGGCTGGCGGATCGCCCGGCTCGCCGCGCACTGGGAGCTGGGGGTGATGATCGCGCGACTGCTGCGCACGGGGCCGTCCGGATTGCTCGCGGGCGCGAAGCTCGGACCGCAACTCGTCGCCGAGCTCGGAGTCGGCGGTGCGATGGGGATGATGCGAGCCCTGCGCGGTGTGGGCGGGTCCGGCAAGCGCCTCGTCCGCCGACTGTTCGCCGCGGCCGCATCCGGCGACTCGGGTGGCGTGCGGGCGTTGCTCGATGAGCGGACGGTGATCGAACTGCCCGTCGGGCACCAGATCTCGGTGACGGAATTCTCCGAACTCGCGCGAGACATGGAGTGGGACAAGATGATTGCCGCGGGTCGCACTGTCAGTGTGAGCGTGAAAGTCGGTGCGTCGCGAGGGGTGGCCTTCGTCGATTTCGCGCCGGATCGTCCGCGCATCACCGCCGTACGAGTCTTTCTCGACGGCGATCCTTCGGACGACTGATTATTCGCCCGGAGGGTGCCGAGCCGGGCGCCCGGCTCGGCCGCGATCGGCGGTGCCTCGGCGCGTGTGCGTGTGCTGATCGTGCGCGGTAGGTTCGGTCTCAGACCGACGACTGGAGGTTCGTGTGCATCTGCGTGGTGTGGTTCTCCCCGACGACCGGGAACGCGACCTCTGGGTCGTCGACGGCGTCGTGACGTTCGAGCCGATGCGCGGTGCCGAAACCCTGTGCAGCGCAGGGTGGATCGTTCCAGGTCTGGTCGACGCCCACTGTCATGTCGGGATCCGCTACGGCGGCGGGGACGAGACCCACGAGGGCGCGATCGAGCAGGCCGAGACCGAACGTGACGTGGGCGCGTTGCTGCTGCGTGACGCGGGCTCGCCGATCGACACCCGATTCATCGACGAGCACGCCGAGTTGCCGCGGATCATCCGCGCGGGCCGCCACATCGCCCGACCCAAGCGCTACATCCGCGAACTCGGCATCGAGCTCGACGACGAACGCGACCTGCCGGAGATCGTCGCCGAGCAGGCCCGCTTCGGCGACGGCTGGGTCAAGATCGTGGGGGACTGGATCGACCGCACCGTGGGCGACCTGCGGCCATTGTGGAGTGACGACATCCTGAAGCAGGCCATCGACGCGGCCCACGCGAACGGAGCCCGGGTCACCGCGCACGTGTTCGGCGAGGACGCGCTGCCCGGTCTGATCAACGCGGGCATCGACTGCCTCGAACACGGCACCGGCATCACCGACGACACCATCGAGCTGATGGTGGCCAACGGCACCGCCCTCGTCCCGACCCTGATCAACATCGACACCTTCCCCGGCATCGCCGACAGCGCCACGAAGTTCCCGGTCTACGCCGCCCACATGCGCGATCTGCACCGCCGCGTCCGCGACACCGTCGGCAAGGCCCACGAGGCGGGCGTGCCGATCTACGCGGGCACCGACGCCGGCGGTTCCATCCGGCACGGCCGCATCGCCGACGAGATCACCGCACTGTCCGGCGCGGGCATGTCACCCCACGACGCCCTCGGCGCCGCGTCCTGGAATGCCCGCACCTGGCTCGGTCGCCCCAGCATCGAAGAAGGTGCCCCGGCCGACTTCGTCGTCTACGCCGACGACCCCCGCGTGAATCCCCAGTCGCTCACCGACCCACAATGGGTTGTGCTGCGTGGCCTGGTGGTGAAGACCCCCGATCCGGTCACCGGCCACCGCTGAATCGGCGTTGCGCGGCGATAGCGGAGGCGGTTTCCGGCCGCAGCGGGTCGTCTGGCAGAATGAACCCTCGTCCTTCCTGGACAGTGTCAGCCCGTCTCCGGTTACGTACCGCGCGGCGGTCACGCACACATGCGCGAAACCGGACCTGCAGACCATGTGGGTCGCTGAATCGCGTGGTGACCAAACTACTGAAAGAAGACTGACCAGCATGGCTGTCAAGATCAGGCTCACCCGTCTCGGCAAGATCCGCAACCCGCAGTACCGCGTCGTCGTCGCCGACGCCCGTACTCGTCGTGACGGCCGGGCCATCGAGTCCATCGGCCTGTACCACCCGAAGGAAGAGCCTTCGCTGATCCAGATCGACGCCGAGCGCGTCGCGCACTGGCTGTCCGTCGGCGCGCAGCCGACCGAGTCGGTGCAGCGTCTGCTGGAGATCACCGGCGACTGGCAGAAGTTCAAGGGCCTGCCGGGTACCGAGGGCACCCTGAAGGTGAAGGCCGCGAAGACCTCCAAGCTCGACCTGTTCAACGCCGCGCTCGCCGCCGCTGACAACGCGCCGACCACCGAGGCCGTCACTCCGAAGAAGAAGGCCGCCAAGAAGGAAGAGGCCGTCGCTGAGGAAGCCGCCACCGAGGCTGCCGAGTAATGACTGCTGTTGTTGCCGATGCCGTCGAACATCTGGTTCGCGGCATCGTCGCCAATCCTGACGACGTCCGTGTCGAGCTGCTCACCGGCCGTCGTGGACGCACCGTCGAGGTGCACGTTCACCCTGAAGACCTGGGCAAGGTGATCGGGCGCGGTGGTCGTACCGCGACCGCGCTGCGCACCCTCGTCGCCGGCATCGGTGGCCGTGGGATCCGGGTCGACGTGGTCGATACCGACGCCTAGATGGAACTCGTCGTAGGTCGGGTCGCCAAGTCGCACGGCGTGCGCGGCGAACTCGTCGTCGATGTACGCACCGACGCGCCGGACGTCCGGTTCGCGCCGGGCGTCACGCTGCGCGGCAGGATGCCGAAGTCCTCGGCGACCCGTGACTACACCGTGAAGTCGGCCCGAGAGCACTCGGGCCGGCTTCTGGTGTACGTCGACGGAATCGACGACCGCACCGCCGCCGATGCCCTGCGCGGCACGTTGTTCGTCGTCGACAGCGATTCGCTGCCGCCGTCGGAGGACGACGACGCCTTCTACGACCACGAACTCGAAGGCCTTCGGGTCGAGTTCACCGACGGCACGCTCGTCGGCACGGTCACCGAGGTGCTGCATTCGGCCGCGGGCGAACTGCTGTCGGTGCGTTCCGCCGACGACGGCCGCGAACTTCTCATTCCCTTTGTCACCGCCATCGTGCCGACGGTCTCGCTCGCCGATGGACTGGTGGTCATCACACCGCCCGAGGGCCTGCTCGATCCGGAGTAATTCGTGCAACTCGACGTCGTCACGATCTTCCCGGAGTATCTCGAGCCGCTGCGCACCGCGCTGCTCGGGAAGGCCGTCGACAAGGGCCTGATCTCGGTCGGTGTGCACGACTTGCGCAACTGGACCCATGACGTGCACAAGTCGGTCGACGACTCGCCCTACGGCGGTGGTCCCGGCATGGTCATGAAGCCCACCGTCTGGGGCGATGCCTTGGACGAGGTGTGCCCCGACGACGCTCTGCTCGTCGTCCCCACTCCGGCCGGTGTGCCGTTCACCCAGGCCACCGCGCAGCGCTGGGCCACCGAGAAACACCTCGTCTTCGCCTGCGGGCGCTACGAGGGCATCGATCAGCGCGTGTTCGACGACGCCGCCCGCCGCGTCCGCGTCGAAGAGGTGAGCATCGGCGACTACGTCCTCATCGGCGGCGAGGCCGCGGTGCTCGTGATGACCGAGGCCGTGGTGCGGCTGATCCCTGGCGTGCTCGGCAATCAGCAGTCCCACCAGGAGGATTCGTTCTCCGACGGACTCCTCGAAGGTCCCAGCTACACCCGGCCGGTGTTGTGGCGCGGCCTCGACGTGCCCCCGATCCTGCTCTCGGGCGATCACGCCAAGGTAGCCGCGTGGCGCCACGAACAGTCACTGGAACGAACCGCGCAGCGTCGGCCCGATCTGCTGCCCTGACCTATCCCGCGATCACGCGGGTGGTGATACAGAACGGATGGCCTGCGGGGTCGAGCAACACCCGCCAGCGTGGATCCGGTTGTACCGGTGCGGGTTTCGCGCCGATCGCGAGAGCGTGCTGTTCGCACAGATCCAGATCGGCATCGGCGGCCAGGTCGAGGTGTACCGCGGCGGTTCCCGGCCACTGCGGCGGATAGTAGTCCGCCACGTGCTGTGCGGCGATTGTCAGTCCCGACGGGATCCGGATCCCGACGCTGTGCGCGTCGTTCCACAGGACACGGCCACCGAGCAGCCCGAGGTAGAAGCGGGCGAGGGACTCGGGGTCGTCACAGTCCAGTGAGAGGCCGGCCAGTTGAAAAGGCTCCGTCATCGGACCGACGGTACCGGGCTGGATGCGCCCCGAGATTGTTTTGTCCCAAAGACATTTGGGTATCCATCGCGGTCATTCGTTGTGTGAACGTCCAAAGTGAGGATTGCTGGTTCCATCCGGAATGGCTTCGGCCCCTGCGTCTTTCGGCGCGATCGCGTCCGGTGCGGTGGATCCGAACGGGCGGTGCGTCGATGTTCCCAGTACAAGCATTGCATCCGTGGACGATCGGCCGTTGCCGACACGCGTGTGGCGCGACGTTCTCTGTCGGTGGCTCGTGCCGCCGCGGGCGATCGAGTCCCCCCGGGTGGCCGTTGCCGGGCATCGAAACCTTTGTGGCGCCCGAATCAAGGTGATATATCGCACATATCGGACAGCGGGTGAAGGGGTCTGCGCGGCAGCGGTTCAGGGCAGCAAGCCGTGTCGACGTGCCAGCGCCACGGCCTCGTGCCGAGTGCCGGCATCGAGCTTGCTCATCGCCTGCCGCAGATAACTCTTGACGGTTTCGGCGCCGAGCGAGAGCCGAAGCGCCGCTTCCTGATTCGTGCAGCCGAGCGCGACCTGGGCGAGCACATCGAGCTCGCGCCGCGACAGTCGCGGCGTCTCGGCGCCGGGCCCGCCGGTCAGCACCCCGGTCAATCGGTCGCACACCCCGGAAAGCCGGTCGCGCAGTGCGAGATCGCCGGTCGCGGTCGCGAGGGCGCGAAGTTCGGCGTGGATCTCGCGCAGCTCCTCGGTCACCGCGGGCGTGGACGGGGACAGCGGCGTCGCGAGGTCGAGCAGTCGGACCCGCCGGTCCACTTCGTCGCGGACGGCGATCTCGGCGGCCAGCCTTCTACCGGCCTGCAGGATCACCTCGGCGGTGCGGTCGCCGAGCGGGGTCGCGCCACGAGTGGCCGCGTAGAGCACCGCGCGAGGCCGGTCGGCGACCAGGACCGGCACGGCCATCACCGACCGCAGCCCCTCGCCGACCACCGCGGCGTCGTAGTGGTGGGTGATGGTGGAGGCGCCCCGATAGTCGGCCACCGACGCGGGTCTGCGGTACTCCATGGCCTGCCCGCCGAGCCCGGAGGTGCGTAGCACCGACAGCCCGCGCAGGCCCGTGGTGACGGTGCCCGCGAACTCGGTGAGCAGCAGGGTGTCCTCGTCCACCGCGCCGCCGAACACCACCGGGACGCTCGCCCGGCGCGCCACCCAGCGGATCTCGGCGCGCAACGCGTCACCGTCGCGCGGACGCAACACAGAAGTCATGGATCACCCCTTTTCGGGGGTAGTGGTCGAGGTGAGCTATGCCACATTCTAGGTCACACCCGGGCGGCCGCTGCCCGGGTGTTGAGGAGAAGCTGCGATGACTACCGACCTGGACGCGCGGGTGCGCGACCTGCTCGACCACTACGACGGACCGGAGGCCTGTGCGGCCGAACTGCTCTGCGATCGGCATCCGGCCGCGCAGATCGCGTTCACGGTGGTCGAAGCCGATCTGAGCGCGCACGAGTTGACCTACGGCGAGCTGCGGGAACGCTCGGCTCGGTTCGCCGCCGCGCTGGCCGAACTCGGCGTCGAGCCCGGCGACCGGGTCGCGACGCTGATGGGAAAGTCCGCCGAGCTCGTGGTGGCCCTGCTCGGCATCTGGCGTCGTGGCGCGGTACACGTCCCGTTGTTCACCGCCTTCGCCGCACCCGCCATCGAGTTCCGCCTGAGCGCGAGTCACACGAAGGTCGTCGTCGTCGACGCCGACCAGGCGCCGAAACTCGCCACGACCGACTACCGGACGATCATCGTCGGCGACGCCGAGATCCCCGGCGCGCTGCTCTTCGATGATCTGCTCGCCCGGCACCGGTCCGACGATCCGCGCGCGAGGCCGGTGGCGGTCGGCGGCGACGGTCTGCTGGTCCAGTTGTTCACCAGCGGCACCACCGGAACCCCCAAGGGCGTACCGATCCCGGTCCGCGCGCTGGCGTCCTTCCACGCCTACCAGGAATTCGCCCTCGACGTGCGCCCCGAGGACGTCTACTGGAACGCGGCCGACCCGGGCTGGGCGTACGGCCTCTACTACGCGATCCTGGGACCGCTGGCCACCGGCGCGCGCAGCCTGCTGCTACACGCGGGCTTCTCGGCGCCGCTCACCTGGGACGTGCTGCGACGCTTCGATGTCACCAACTTCGCCGCGGCACCGACCGTCTATCGCGCGTTGCGCGCCGACAGCGATTCGGCTCCGGACGGATTCGCCCTGCGCAGAGCGTCGTCGGCGGGGGAGCCGTTGACCCCGGACGTGGTGGCGTGGTCGCAGCGGACCCTCGGTGTGGCGGTGCGCGATCACTACGGCCAGACCGAGCACGGCATGGTCATCTGCCACGCGTGGCACCCCGCCCTCGATGCCCCCGCCCCGCTCGGTTCGATGGGCAGACAGCTGCCCGGGTGGTCCTGTGCGGTCCTGGCCGAGGACGCCGACGTCGAGGCGGCACCCGGCGAGTTCGGCCGGGTCGCCATCGATACCGACCACAGCCCGCTGCTCTGGTTCCTCGGCTACCTCGACGATCCGGAACGCACCGCGAGCCGATTCAGCGCCGACGGACGCTGGTATCTGACCGGCGATGTCGGCGCCCGCGACGCCGATGGCTGCTTCCGCTTCAGCGCCCGCGACGACGACGTGATCATCATGGCCGGGTACCGGATCGGCCCGTTCGAGGTCGAGAGCGTGCTGGTCCTGCACGACCAGGTCGCCGAGGCCGCCGTCGTCGGGATGCCCGATGAACTGCGCGGTGAGGTACTGGAGGCCTTCGTGGTGACCCGCACCGGCACCGAGGGCAGCGCCGAGCTGGCCGCCGAACTGCAGCAACTCGTCAAGGACGAGTTCGCCGCCCACGCCTATCCGAGGAAGGTCCACTTCGTGGACAGTCTGCCCAAGACGCCGAGCGGCAAAGTGCAGCGATTCCTGCTGCGCGGCAAGGAGATTCGCTGATGTCCGAACTCAGTTACACCTGTGGTCCGGCCGACACCCCGCTGCTCGGTGACACCATCGGCGCGAACCTAGACCGCACCGTCGCGGCCCACCCGACGCGCGAGGCGCTCATCGACTGTCCGACGGGACGCCGCTGGACCTACCGCGAGCTGGGCGTCGCTGTCGATGCCGTCGCGACCGGCCTCACCGTCCACGGCATCGGCCCTGGTGACCGGGTCGGGATCTGGGCGCCCAACTGCGCGGAATGGCTGCTCGTGCAGTACGCCACGGCGAAGATCGGCGCGATCCTGGTCAATATCAATCCCGCCTACCGCACCAGCGAACTGGACTACGTCCTCAACCAGGCCGGGGTGTGCCTGCTGATCGCCGCACCGGAATTCAAGGCCTCGGACTATGTCGCGATGATCGAGCAGGTCCGGCCGAACTGCCCCGCCCTGGAACAGGTGCTGATCCTGGGCACCGAGCAGTGGCAGCAGGTGGTCGAGACGGTGCCCGACGCCGAACGATTGTCCGCGATCGCCGAGACGCTGTCGGCCGACGATCCGATCAATATCCAATACACCTCGGGAACAACGGGTTTCCCGAAGGGTGGGACATTGAGCCACCACAACATCCTCAACAACGGGTTCTTCGTGGGCGAGCTGTGCGGATACACCGAAGCCGACCGGGTCTGCATCCCGGTTCCGTACTACCACTGCTTCGGCATGGTGATGGGCAATCTCGCGGTCACTTCGCACGGTGCGGCCGTGGTGATTCCGGCGCCGTCGTTCGATCCGGCCGCGACGCTGGCCGCCGTCGCCGCCGAACGCTGCACCTCGCTCTACGGTGTGCCGACGATGTTCATCGCGATGCTGTCCGAACTCGACAGCGGCGCCGCACCGGAGCTGTCCAGCCTGCGCACCGGCATCATGGCGGGCTCGCCGTGCCCGGTGGAAGTGATGAAACGAGTGATCGACCGGCTCGGCATGGCCGAGGTCGCGATCTGCTACGGCATGACCGAGACCTCGCCGGTCTCCACCCAGACCCGTCGCGACGACAGCATCGACCGCCGCACCGCCACCGTCGGCCGGGTCGGCCCACACCTCGAGGTCAAGGTGGTCGACCCGGCGACCGGGCGCACCGTGCCACGCGGCGAACCGGGTGAACTGTGCACCCGCGGCTACTCGGTGATGCTCGGCTACTGGGAACAGCCCGACAAGACCGCCGAGGCGATCGATGCCGCCCGCTGGATGCACACCGGCGACATCGGCGTCATGGACGACGACGGCTACCTCTCGGTCACCGGCCGGATCAAGGACATGGTCATCCGCGGCGGCGAGAACGTCTACCCCCGCGAGATCGAGGAGTTCCTCTACACCCATCCCGACATCGTCGACGCCCAGGTCATCGGCGTCCCCGACGACAAATACGGTGAGGAACTCATGGTCTGGATCCGCCTGCGCGAGGGTGCGGCAGTCCTCGACGCCGCTGCCGTACGAGCCTTCTGCACCGGTCGCCTCGCCCACTACAAGATCCCGCGCTACGTGCATGTGGTCGACGAGTTCCCGATGACGGTCACCGGCAAGGTCCGCAAAGCCGAGATGCGCGAACTCGCCAGGGAGATCCTCGGCTGAGCGGCTGCGGCGCAACATGAGTCGACCCATCACGGACGCTCGTGTCGTGTGCCGGCGTGTTCGCGACAATCCGCTGACCTGGGTGCCAGCGGGGTGTCGGTCATGAGCTGTAGTCTCTGCGGCTGTGACGACAGCGCCGGAAATCGCCGACAGCACGACCACCATCGCCAGCGTAGGCAGGCGGATCGCCGATGAACTGGGGGTGCGCGAGGCCCAGGTCCGCGCCGCCGTCGAACTGCTCGACGGCGGTTCGACGGTTCCGTTCATCGCGCGGTACCGCAAGGAGGTCACCGACGGGCTCGACGATGCCCAGTTGCGCCAGCTCGAGGAACGACTCGGCTATCTGCGTGAGCTCGACGAGCGCCGCGGCGCGATCATCGAATCCATCCGCGGCCAGGGCAAACTCGATCCCGCCCTGCACTCGCAGCTCATGCTCGCCGAGACCAAGGCGCGTCTGGAAGACATCTACCTGCCGTACAAACCCAAGCGCCGCACCAAGGCTCAGATCGCGCGCGAAGCCGGACACGAGCCGGTGGCCGACGCGCTGATCGGCGACCCGAGCACCGATCCGGCCGCCTACACCGCCGAACAGCTCGACGGTGCCCGCTCGATCCTGGTCGAACGCTTCGCCGAAGACGCCGACCTGGTCGGTGAGCTGCGCGAGCTGATGTGGAATCGCGGCCAGGTCACCTCGACGGTGCGCGCGGGCAAAGAAGAGGCGGGGGCCAAGTTCTCCGACTACTTCGAGTTCAGCGAGCCCTTCCACAAACTGCCCTCGCACCGGATCCTGGCGCTGCTGCGCGGGGAGAAGGAGGAGATGCTCACGCTGCATCTCGACGCCGACGCCGACATCGACGAGCCCGCGCCCGGCGAGCGCACGATCTACGAGGGCCGCATCGCGGTCGCCTTCGGCATCGCCGACAAGGGCCGCCCGGCCGATTCCTGGCTGCTCGACACCGTCCGCTGGGCCTGGCGCACCAAACTGCAGGTGAGTCTGGGGATCGACACCAGGATGCGGTTGCGTCAGGCGGCGGAGAAGGACGCGGTCGACGTGTTCGCCGCGAATCTGCGCGACCTGTTGCTCGCCGCGCCCGCAGGCACCCGCACCACCATGGGCCTCGACCCGGGCTACCGCACCGGCGTGAAGGTCGCCGTCGTCGACGCCACCGGTAAGGCCGTCGCGACCGAGGTCATCTACCCGCACAAGCCGCAGCAGCAGACCGAGAAGTCGCTCGCCGTGCTGGCCGCGCTCGTCGCCCGCTTCGACGTGGAGCTCATCGCGATCGGCAACGGCACCGCCTCCCGCGAGACCGATGCGCTTGCGGTGGAACTGATCTCGCGGATCCCGGAGAACAAGCCGACCAAGATCGTGGTGTCGGAGGCGGGCGCCTCGGTGTACTCCGCTTCGGCCTACGCCTCGGCCGAACTGCCCGACATGGACGTGTCGCTGCGCGGCGCGGTCTCGATTGCCCGGCGCCTGCAGGATCCGCTCGCCGAGCTGGTGAAGATCGATCCCAAGTCGATCGGCGTCGGTCAGTACCAGCACGACGTGTCCGAGACGCTGCTGGCGCGCTCGCTGGGCGCGGTCGTCGAAGACGCGGTGAACGCGGTCGGTGTCGACGTGAACACCGCCTCGGTGCCGCTGCTCTCGCGCGTCTCCGGTGTGTCCGGGTCGGTGGCGGAGAGCATTGTGGCCCACCGTGATCAGAACGGGCCCTTCCACAGCCGCACCGCCCTGCTCGAGGTGCCGCGCCTGGGCCCGAAGGCTTTCGAACAGTGCGCGGGCTTCCTGCGCATCCGCGGCGGCGTCGACCCGCTCGATACCTCCGCGGTGCACCCCGAGGCGTACCCGGTGGTGCGTCGCATTCTCGAACACACCGGCCGGGAGATGGCCGAGGTCATCGGCAACACCAGCACCCTGCGTGCGCTGAAGCCCGGTGACTTCACCGACGAGAAGTTCGGTGTGCCCACGGTCAGCGACATCATCGCCGAGTTGGAGAAGCCGGGCCTCGACCCGCGGCCGGAATTCAAGACCGCCGAATTCGCCGCGGGCATCGAGAAGGTCGCCGATCTGAAACCGGGGATGGTGCTCGAGGGTGTCGTCACGAACGTGGCCGCCTTCGGCGCCTTCGTCGACGTCGGCGTGCACCAGGACGGTCTCGTGCACGTGTCGGCGCTGTCGCACAACTTCGTCAAGGATCCGCGCGAAGTGGTGAAGTCCGGCGACGTGGTGAAGGTGAAGGTCCTCGAGGTCGATGTCGCGCGTCAGCGGATCGGACTCACCTTGCGTCTCGATGACGAGCCGGGCAAGCCCGCGCAGGGGGACAATCGTGGTGGCGGCGGTGCGCCGCGCGGTCAGGGTCGTGGACAGCAAGGCGGTCGTGGTCCCGCACCTGCCCGTAATCAGGGACAGGCCAGGCAGGGCAACGGTGGTGGCAACCAGCGCAAGCCTGCCGCCGCACCGACCGGATCGATGGCCGACGCGCTGCGCGCGGCAGGCTTCGGCAACAAGTAGGTAGGAACTCGAAGACAGGGCGGGCGGCATGCGACGGTGGCTCGAGGACGAGGTGATCGCGCACGGCCGCCTGCCCCTGCTCTGTTTCCTGCTGGGGTTCATCCTCGGCTTCGTGGTGATCAGGGTCAGCGTGCGGATGATCCGGGCGCAGGTGCGCTGGTGGCCGGGCAATGTGAAAGCCGGCGACACCCACATCCATCACATGGTGTTCGGCGTGGTCACCGTGCTGCTGTCGGGCATCGGGCTGATCGCCACCGCCGAGGACTCCACCCAGGTCACCTCGAGCGTGCTGTCCGCGGTGTTCGGGATCGGTGCCGCGCTGGTGCTCGACGAATTCGCGCTGATCTTCTATCTGCGTGACGTCTACTGGTCCGAACAGGGCCGCACCTCGGTGGACGCGGTATTCGTCGCGCTCGCGGTGACCGGTCTGCTGTTGCTCGGCGTGCAACCGGCGACGTTTCTGGACTACGACAACTTCCGGGCATCGAGCGGTATCGGGGTGCGGGTGGGCGTGGCCATCACGATCGCGGTGAATCTGTTGCTCGCCGGGGTGGTGATCGGCAAGGGCAAGATCTGGACCGGGCTGTTCGGCATGTTCTTCACCCCGCTGCTACTGATCGGCGCGGTGCGGTTGAGCAGGCCGGGTGCGCCGTGGGCGCGTTGGCGCTACGGGCACCGGCCCAAGACCATGAACCGGGCGGTAGAGCGGGAACGGCGGTATCGCCGCCCGGTCATCCGCGCGAAAATCTTCATCCAGGACCTGATCGCTGGCAAGCCCGATGTCGAGCACGCCCGCAAGGCCGCCGAGGTGGAGTTGGCGCGTACCGTCGTCCCGGCGCCGTCGGCCCCGGCGCCGCACCCGCACCTGCTGCCACGCCGCCGAGCCGACCAAGCCGACGAGCAGTGAGGCCCGATTTCGATCGCGGCTATCCGGTCTGGCACAATGAACCGGTTGCCTTGGAAGAGTCATGTCCGAGAGCACTCCTGTTCTGAGCATGAACCGGTCGAGCGCGTGAGTGCCGCCAGGTTCCTCTGTTCACGCAAAGAATCCGAAAAGGTGGAAAATGAACACCCTTGATTTCGTCGACGAGAAGTCGCTGCGTAGCGATGTCCCCAACTTCCGTCCGGGCGACACCCTGAACGTGCACGTGAAGGTCATCGAAGGCTCGAAGGAGCGCATCCAGGTCTTCAAGGGCGTCGTGATCCGGCGTCACGGCGGCGGCATCGGCGAGACCTTCACGGTCCGCAAGGTGTCCTTCGGCGTCGGTGTCGAGCGCACCTTCCCCGTGCACAGCCCCAACATCGACCACATCGAAGTCGTGACCCGCGGTGACGTGCGTCGCGCCAAGCTGTACTACCTGCGCGATCTGCGCGGCAAGGCTGCCAAGATCAAGGAAAAGCGCTGATCTCGCAGTAGCACTTCGCAGTACCAGAATTCTTCAGGTAGCCCGGTACCCGACTCACGTCAGGGTGCCGGGCTACTCTGTTCGGCGTGGCAGACGAAAGTGGGTCGGTGTCGGTGTCCGATTCGGGTGACGAAGGTGAACGGCGCAGAAAAAAGCGCGACGACAAGAAGCAGCGCCCGTTTTGGCAGGAGCTGCCGATATTGGTCGTGATCGCGGCTGTGATCGCCGCGCTGATGGTGACTTTCGTCGGTCGGCCGTATGTGATCCCCTCGCAGTCGATGGAGAACACGCTGCTGATCGGTGATCGCATCTACGTCCAGAAGATCAGCTACTACGGCTCCGAACCCGGGCCGGGCGACGTGGTGGTCTTCGTCGGACCGCCGTCGTGGAACGGGCACTACAAATCGGTGCGCTCCGACAACTCCGTCGTGCGTGGACTGCAGAACTTCCTGTCCTACTTCGGGCTGGTGCCGCCGGACGAGAACGATCTGGTCAAGCGTGTCATCGCGGTCGGCGGGCAGACCGTGCAGTGTTGCGATCCGCAAGGCCGCGTCATGGTCGACGGCAAACCGCTCGACGAGCCGTACATCAAGAAGGACTACCCCTGGTACACCGACCGTCCCAACGCCGTGTACCCGGCGGGTCGGGTGTTCGGCCCCGTGAAGGTGCCGGAGGGCAATCTGTGGGTGATGGGTGACAACCGCAACGAGTCGGCCGATTCGCGCGCCCACGTCAGCGACGATCTGCAGGGCACGGTGCCGGTGGACAACGTCCGAGGTAAGACGGTGTTCAAGATCTGGCCGCCGAACCGAATAGGTCCGGTCAAGACCCAGAACGCACAAGAGAACTGACACGTTGAGGACGGGCGTTGCGGGTCGAGTGCGCACCCGCAACGCCCAGCGGAACTGACGCGACGGGACAATCGAACTGTGGGGCAGGATCGGACCAGTTGGCCGCCGCGCATGGTGATGCGCCGGGCGAGCGGACTACGCACGCTCGAGGCGGCGCTCGTGCGCGGTGGCCTCGCGCCGGTGGCCGGCGTCGACGAGGCGGGGCGCGGACCCTGCGCGGGCCCGCTGGTGGTCGCCGCTTGCCTGCTGGCGCCCAAGGCCTACGACAAGCTGGCCGGGCTCGACGACTCCAAGAAACTCACGGAGGCGGCTCGTGAGGAGCTGTTCCCGGTGGTTCAGCGATTGTCGCTGGCCTGGAGCGTCGTCGTGGTGCCCGCGTGGGAAATCGACTCGATCGGCATCCACGTCGCCAATATCGAGGGCATGCGCCGAGCCGTCGTCGGCCTCGAACGCACTCCCGGCTACATCTTGACCGACGGATTCAAGGTCCCCGGCCTGCCCGCTCCGTCGCTGCCGGTGATCGGCGGCGACGGCACCGCGGCCTGCATCGCGGCCGCGAGCATCCTGGCGAAAGTGACCAGGGACCGGATGATGGTCGAGCTCGACGCACAACTGCCCGGCTACGGTTTCGCCGCGCACAAGGGCTACAACACGCCCGAGCACACCGCGGCCCTGCGGCAGCTCGGACCGAGCACCGAACACCGTCGTTCCTGGCGGAATGTGCGCGAGCTCGAGGTGCCCGGAGGTAGCCGAGTGGCTACTCGGGCCGCACATGCGCGATGATGTCAGCAATGAACGCGGCGCTGCTAGCAGGAGGACGTCCCACCCGATGAGTGCTGAGGACCTCGAGAAGTACGAAACCGAGATGGAACTGTCGTTGTACCGCGAGTACAAGGACATCGTCGGCCAGTTCTCGTACGTGGTGGAGACCGAACGGCGCTTCTACCTGGCCAATTCTGTCGAACTGCGACCGCAGAACGCCGACGGCGAGGTGTATTTCGAAGTGCGGATGAGCGATGCGTGGGTATGGGATATGTACCGCCCGGCCAGGTTCGTCAAGCACGTTCGGGTGATCACGTTCAAGGACGTGAACATCGAGGAGTTGGAGAAGCCGGACCTGCGCCTGCCGGAGTAGTTGTCCACAGGGGCGCGGTTATCCACAGGTTTTCTGTTTGCCCAGCTCGCGTGGGTCAGCCATGCGAGGGCTTGTGGCCATGCTTTCGCTCATGGCACACAAACAGGCGCTCGGCGCGTACGGGGAGAAGCTGGCGGCGAACTATCTCTGCGAGACCGGGATGGAGATCGTCGCCCGCAACTGGCGGTGTCGATACGGTGAGCTGGATCTGATCGTCCAGGACCCGTCGGTCACCGTATTCGTCGAGGTGAAGACCAGGTCGGGGCTGGGGTTCGGTACGCCCGCCGAGGCGGTCACCTTCAGCAAGCAGCAGCGGATTCGGCGGCTGGCGCTGCTGTGGCTGGCCGAGCAGGACGGGCCGTGGCGGCGGATTCGCTTCGACGTCGTCTCGGTGCTGGTCGCGCGCGGGCGCGGGCCGGTCATCGATCACCTCACCGCGGCCTTCTGATGGCGCTCGGGCGGGCGTTGTCGGTGGCGGTGACCGGGGTCGACGGACAGCTGGTGGAGATCGAGGCCGATATCGGTCAGGGTCTGCCCTCGGTGAATCTCGTCGGCCTGCCCGATACCGCGCTGCAGGAATCACGCAATCGGGTGCGTTCGGCGGTGGCCAATACGGGGGAGAAGTGGCCGGACGGTCGCGTGATCCTGGCCCTCTCACCCGCGACGCTGCCGAAGGTGGGCAGTGTTTACGACCTCGCACTGGCCGTTTCCGTGCTCGATGCCTCCGGTGCGGTGCCCGGTGATCGGCTGGTGAAGACGGTGCTGCTGGGGGAGTTGGCGCTGGACGGGCGGGTTCGACGGGTGCGTGGGGTGTTGCCCGCGGTGATCGCGGCGCGGGCGGCAGGGCTGCCCACGGTTGTCGTGCCTGCCGAGGCGGTCGCGGAAGCGGGGTTGGTCGAAGGGATCGAAGTACTCGGGGCCACGAGCCTGCGGGCGGTGGTGGCATGGCTGCGCGGGGAGGGCAAGCTACTCGAACCCGACGGTGTGGTGCCGGGGGCGCAGACGCCGTGCGGTGACCTCAGTGATGTGGTCGGTCAGGACGAGGCGCGCTGGGCGCTGGAGGTCGCGGCGGCAGGCGGGCACCACTTGTTGCTCACCGGACCGCCCGGTATCGGCAAAACGATGCTGGCGCAACGTCTTCCGGGGCTGTTGCCGCCGTTGTCGGAAGCGGAATCCCTGGAGGTGACCGCGATCCACTCGATGGCGGGATCGCTCTCGGCCGAGCAGCCGCTGCTCACGCTGGCTCCCTTTGTCGCGCCGCATCATTCGACGTCGGTGACCGCGATGATCGGCGGCGGTTCGGGAATGGCCCGTCCCGGTGCGGTGAGCCGCGCGCATCGGGGGGTGCTGTTCCTCGACGAATGCGCCGAGATCGGCACGAAAGTGCTGGAAGCACTGCGGACTCCACTCGAAGAGGGTGAGGTGCGCATCGCCCGACGCGACGGTGTCGCCCGGTACCCGGCCCGATTCCAACTGGTACTCGCGGCGAATCCCTGTCCGTGTGCTCCGGCGCGCGATGTCGACTGCATCTGCGCGCCGCTGGCTCGTCGCCGCTACCTGGGCAAACTATCGGGACCGCTGCTCGATCGCATCGATATCTGGGTCCAGATGCACGGGCAGGCGGGCGCGACGTTCGGCGACGAGCAGGCCGAGAGCAGCACCACGGTGGCGGCGCGCGTTGCCGGAGCCAGAGCCCGCGCCGCGCAGCGGTGGAGTGCGGACGGGTGGACGACCAATGCCGAAGTGCCGGGCCATGTCCTGCGCAAGCGGTTCAAGTTGCCACGGGAATCGATCGCGCCGATCGAGGCGGCTTTACGGCTGGGGCGAATGTCGGCTCGTGGTGCCGATCGGGCGATCCGGGTCGCCTGGACGGTCTGTGATCTGCGCGACGGGGAGCTGCCCACCGTGCAGGATGTGATGTCGTCGTTGAACTTCCGGCAGCGGGGTGCGCAATGAGTGGGTTGCGTGCGGTCGGTGACGTGGTGGATCCGGACGAACGCCGGCTCGCCTGGGTATACCTGTCGCGGGTGGTGCAGGGGCCGTGTGCACCGCTGTCGGCATTGATCGCCTCGGTGGGGGTGTGTGAGGCCGCCCGCGCGGTCCGCGAGCACGAGTTGCCCGCGGCATTGCGTGGTCCTACCGCCATGCGGCGCGAGATCGACGCGGCGGCACAAGATTTGGAGACCATTGCGCGCCTGGGTGGACGGGTCATCACCCCTGATGACGAGGAATGGCCCGGCTGGCGGATGCTCGGACTCGACCAACTCGACACCGAACGTGATCGTGAGGCCGCCGTCCCGCTCGTGCTGTGGGCGCGCGGGCCCCTCTCGCTCCATACCGCGTCCGAACGTGCTGTCGCGGTGGTCGGTTCGCGGTGTAGCAGCGGATACGGATTGCAGGTAGCGAGTGAGATCGCGTGCGACCTGGCCGGTCGGGGATGGACGATCGTTTCCGGCGCGGCCTTCGGCATCGATGCGGCGGCGCACCGCGCGGCGCTGGCCGTCGGCGGGACAACCGTGGCGGTCCTCGCCTGCGGGGTCGATCGGCCGTATCCGGCTCAACACGACCGCCTGCTCGCTGCGATCGCTGAGAGCGGCCTCGTCGTCAGCGAATACCCGCCGGGCATCTCGGCCCAGAAACACCAGTTCCTCGCCCGGAATCGGTTGATCGCGACGCTCGGGGACGGTGTCCTGGTGGTCGAAGCGGGCCTTCGCAGTGGTGCCCGCAACACCGTGAAGTGGGCCCGCAGGCTGGGCAGACCGGCCATGGCTGTCCCGGGGCCCGTCGGCTCGGCCTCCTCGGCAGGCTGCCACCGAATGATCAGAGAGGGCGAAGCCCTTCTGGTAACCCGCGCCGAGGACATCATCGACGAAGTGGGCCCCCTCCGTCTCCCGGTCGCCGAGGGCAACCAGGCGGACCCCGCCGCCCACCTCCGCGGCGCCGAAGCCGAAATCTATGCAGCTCTCCCCGCCATCGGCTCGCGCGTGCCCCGCGAACTGGCTCAACAATGCGGCCTGGACCTGGCCACAGTCCGGGCGGTCCTGCCGAGCCTGGAACTCGCCGAATTGGTCGGCTGCGACTCCGGTGGATGGTTTCGGACATCTGGTCGACGGGCGGGCTGACGGCGGCTCCCGGCAGGGGCGGCGTGGTGGGTTGCGTAGGGGGCGGGGAAGGGTGACGGTTGGGTCATGGATGTGCTGCCTGATGATCTGACCGCGTTGCTCACCGAGTTCGGGCGGCATCTGCGGTTGGGGCGGAATCGGTCGGCTCACACGGTGCGGGCGTACCTGGGAGATGTACGGTCGCTGCTCGAGCACCTGTACGCGCGGTCAGCGGACTCGGCGGTGCGGGAGTTGGATCTGCCGTTGTTGCGATCGTGGCTGGCCGAGCTCGCGGCGGCGGGGGTGGCGCGGACGACCCTGGCTCGGCGTGCTTCGGCGGCAAGAACTTTCACCGCATGGCTGACCGAAACCGGTCGGCTCGGTGTCGATCCGGGCTTGCGCCTGCAGGCCCCGAAAGCCCATCGCGTGCTGCCCGCGGTTCTCGGCCGCAATCAAGCCGAACAGGCTATGGACGCGGCGGAATCAGGAGCGGCGCAGCAGGATCCGATGGCATTGCGGGACCGTCTGATCGTGGAGATGTTGTACGCCAACGGAATTCGGGTCAGCGAGCTGTGTGGCCTCGATATCGATGACATAGATCGGGAGCGCCGTCTTGTTCGCGTGCTCGGCAAGGGCAACAAGGAACGCTCGGTGCCGTTCGGTGGTCCTGCCGACACCGCGCTCGACGCCTGGCTCCGCGCCGGTCGCCCGTCCCTGGCCAACGAGCACTCCGGCCGCGCCCTGCTCCTCGGTCAGCGCGGCCGCCGACTCGACCAACGTCAAGCCCGGTCCGTCGTCCACGAGGTCATCGCCGCGATCCCTGGCGCCCCTGACATGGGCCCCCACGGCCTACGCCACACCGCCGCCACGCACCTCCTCGAAGGCGGCGCCGACCTCCGCGTCGTCCAGGAACTCCTCGGTCACGCCAGCATGGCCACAACCCAGCTCTACACCCATGTCTCCGTCGAACGCCTCAAACGAGTCCACGACCAAGCTCACCCCCGCGCCTGACCGTCGCGGAACGTTGGCGCGGCGTTATCGAGTGGCCGAACGACCGACGGTGGGCGGGCATAGTGGCGTCTAGCTCGGCGGCGACATGGCAGACGCCCCGCTCGCAACGATCACGAGCGAAAGGATCGCGGTAGCGCATGATGGGGACAGGAGGTGGTGGTAGTGACATTGCCCGAGGTCGGGGCCGAATCCGGGGACGGCGAAGAGGAGGTCGACTACCGGTTCACCCTCGCCAATGAACGTACGTTCCTGGCGTGGATCAGGACTGCGCTCGGTCTGCTCGCCGGCGGCGTCGCGGTGCACGCCCTGGTCCAGCCGACTCGTTTGGCCGGTTTCGCCGGTGTGATCTCGATGATCTGTCTGATCATGGCGCTGGCCGTCGCGCTCGCCGCCTTCCGGCACTGGCGCCGGGTGAACCTCGCGATGCGCGCCGGGGGACCGCTGCCGGGAACAGCCCTGGTTCCCGTTCTCTCGGTCGGCGTCGCGGTGGTCGCCGCACTGGCTTGCTTGGCGGTAGTGCTGTCGTGACCGCACCGACTCTTGCGATGGAGCGCACTGCCCTGGCCTGGCGGCGCACGTCCCTCGGTGCGGCCGCGTGCGCCCTGCTCCTTGTCCACGAAGCAACTACCGACGGTCGGCCGACGTGGGTGCTCCCACTCGCGGCCGCCGCGGTCGCGCTGCTCCTGGCGGTCGTGGGTTGGTCCCGCGGCCGCGCACTCGACCGCGGACATGTGGGCGCCGGCCACCGATTCGTCGCGACCACCGCCCTCGCCGTCGCGACCGTATCCCTGATCGCCGCGGTCGCGGTGCTGCTCAACGGCTAGCGCAACCGACTCGGCTCCCTCGTTGGGTGTTCTGCTCAACCGATGGTCGGATCGTGCCGACTCGCCGCGCTCGTCAGCCGTAAAGGCAGACTCGCCGAGGCGTCCAGCAGCGGGTCAACCTGGCGTAAGGGAGTGTCCGAGCATTCGCGTACGACCTTCGTCGGCGCAGAACTCGGTCGTTGACCGCTACACCGGAAAATAGTGTGGTGGGCGTGACTTACCTGCGCGAGCGGCTGCGGGCCGCGCTGAAACCTGCGATGAAGGCCCGCGACCTCGGCGCCGTATCGGCGTTGCGTTCGGCACTGGCCGCGATCGACAACGCGGAGGCGATCGATGTCGGTGAGATGAGAGCCGTTGCGATGGAAGACAGCCCGGTCGGCCCGGGTGCGGCCGAGGCCAGTCGACGCGACCTCACCGAGATCGAGATCGAAGCGATCGTCCGCCGGGAAATCGACGAAAGACACGTCGCGGCAACGGAATACGACCGAATCGGTGCGATCGACCGCCGTGATCGGCTGACCGCGGAGGCCGACGCGCTGGCCGCACTGCTCTGACGACCACCGAGTGACGATGCGTTCGGCGCCTGTCACAGGTCGAGAGTGGCGCCCGACAGCCTGTAGCGGACCGGCCACGCACAGCGCGCCTTCCAGTACCCGCTTGATTTGCCATCAGGTGGGTTGGCGCGGTCGCTATCAACCGTGTCGGAGTCGGCTTCACCTCGAGACCCATCAGGGCGTCCAGCGTCGTTGCCGTCACCACCATGGCCTGCGACATCGAGCGGAAGGCCTCAGCCCGTGTGTCGCCCGTCGCACGCATAGTGACCCCTCGATAACACCGGCACCCACCGCGACCAACCAGCTGATGCATGAGTTCGAAGCCCTGGATTCCGATCCGGCCCGGGCGTGGGCGGCAGCCGCAGCAGGACGGAGTCGATCTCGCCGGGCTGGATACAGAAGCCGCAGAGACGCGTCAGCCGTTGGTGGGCAGGGTATTCAGGTAGCGGTGGGCGAACCAGCGCTGGATCAGGCGGACCACGGGGCCGCCCAGGCGGACGTACCAGGCGCCGGGCTTGGAGAAGGCGGCGACCAGGCCGTAGACGGTGTCGTCGGTGGCGTCGTATTCGACGGCGAACAATTCCTCGCCGACCTCCGGATGGCCGGGCAGGGTGCCGTAGGCGAAGCCTCGGCGGTCGGGTTCGTCGAGGACGTAGACCACGCGGCAGGGCGCGCTGAAGCGCAGTGGCCAGATTCGGAGGACGACCGTCAATTCGGTTCCGGGCTGAGCGGTTTCGGTGTCGGCGCCGCTAAAGATGTCGACGCCCTTTTGTATCCCGAAGTCGAGGATGTGGGTGGCCGCACGGTCGAACAGGTCGCGACCGTGGCCGATCGGGCGTCGATGCCGGAACCGGTGGTATCCGTCGGGCATGGTGGTGCGGGTGGCACCGATCTCGGCGTAGGTGAAGGGCGCTGGTTCCTTGGGCACGTCTCGATTGTCGTCTCCGGAATGTCGGTGTAGGGCTCGGCTGGTGGAGTGGTTCGTCACGTCACGGCTCCAACGGTTTCAGGCGGACCGGCACCTCGTGCAGGAGTCCGAGCGGGTCGACGTATTCACGCCGATTGTGGGCACCGGACTCGCGGCGGGCACCCCAGTGCAGGCAGGCGGTGGCCGGACACCCCTCATGTCCGGCCACCAGCGTGCCGATAGGTGCACCTCTGCTCACCCGGCTTCCCACGCTCACCTGCGCCCGCACCGGTTCGTAGGTGGTGCGCAACCCGCCCGGATGATCGATGGACACCACCGGTTTGCCTGCCACGTCCCCCGCGAACACCACGATGCCCCCGCCCGCCGCCAGCACGCTCTGCCCGACGACGCCCGCCAGATCGACGCCACGATGCCCCGGCAACCAATTCCGCTCCGGCTTGTCGAACTTGCGTTCCACCGTGGGTCGCGGCCGCAACGGCCAACCGAACTGCCCGGATTCGGCGGCATCGGCCGGTACCGCACCACTGAGAACAATCGCCACCAGGCAGACGACGCCCAGGACCCGCCCGAGTACCGACCGCGCCAGGCGCGCCGCACGACGCGCATTCCCAGGTCTGCGAGGCCACTCGTCGGGGTCGGGCCCGCTGGACCGCACCGCAGGCGGGGATCGATGAGGCCGGTGAACGAGCGTCGGTACATTCCGCCCGGTGTCGGGCTTTATGCCGCAGTCGGTCACCTCGAGGCACACCGCAGTGCCGGCCGGCGGCCGATCGAGATGGTGAAGGTGAGTCGGCACCTTCGGCCGGGCATCGAGCTTCTCGAACATCGCCACCACGACCTCAGCGATGCGGCCGCGGTGTAGGCACGCGCTGCTGCGCCGCCAGCACTCGCAACATCTCCCGCAGAACCGTGGGCAGTTCGGCCGCCGACCCACTGCCACCCCCGGCCCGCACCACGATCTCGATCTCCGACCGGGGCCCCGCGCTCGGTTCGGCACCTTGTGCCCGGGCGGGAGTGGATCCGAGATCATGCACTGTCACCTGCACCGGAACCGGCGCGGGAACAAGCTCTCGCCGTGGCACGACGATCACGGGCACCACGGCCGTCGCCCGACCACAGAGACCCGCGGCCCCGGTGTTCGAGGGCAGGCCCTCCGCTTCGAGCCGAGTGCCTGTCGAGGTCGGCCCGTTCTGGAGCTGGGGCGCTACCGGGACCGTGCCGGGCACGGCCGCACGTTGCGGTGGGAGAATCGGCCGACCGATCCGCTCGGGTGGCCGGGCGAGTACAACGGGTCCCCTCGGACCGCCTTCGGCGCATCGCGGGTGGTCGGCACCGACCGTAGGTCGAGCGGCCGACGGAGCGCCGATATCGGGATGCGCAGCCGCAGGTGCGGCAGCGACACCAACTGCGCAGAGCAGCGGAAACGTAGTGATCAGGGTGCGTGTCAACGTGTTCATGCCCCAACTCTGGGCGCTGGACAACCCCACCGGGACAACGATTTCGGGATTGTGGATAACCTTCCCGCATGTGGATATCGCCCACTTCATCCACGAAGGGGCGGTCGTTGCCCAGGGGCGATTTCGGACCTGGCCCTGGTCCGCGTAGACTGAACAAGCGGTTTGTGCTCAGCAGCCATTGCGTGTGCACAGCACGGACCGACTTCGCGCGCCACCCGTGCTCGTCCATCCGGTCGTCGCTCGCAAAGCAGACGGTCCGCGAGGGCATGTCAGCGCGAGTTCTCCATCGGATGAACAGGGAAATCGTCGGCTGGTCCCGGATTCTTAGAATCGGGTCCGGCGGTTTCGGTGGCGCCAGGGCAGTCGATCGCCGATCGACCGCGACAACCGGCAACGAAAGAGAGATACGAAGGCTATGCCTGTCGTAACTATGAAGCAGCTGCTCGACAGCGGCGCGCACTTCGGCCACCAGACCCGTCGGTGGAACCCGAAGATGAAGCGGTTCATCTTCACCGACCGCAACGGCATCTACATCATCGACCTGCAGCAGACGCTGACCTTCATCGACAAGGCCTACGAGTTCGTCAAGGAGACTGTCGCCCACGGTGGCACCGTCCTCTTCGTCGGTACCAAGAAGCAGGCCCAGGAGTCGATCGCTTCCGAGGCGCTGCGCGTCGGAATGCCTTACGTCAACCAGCGTTGGCTGGGTGGCATGCTCACCAACTTCTCCACCGTGCACAAGCGCCTGCAGCGCCTCAAAGAACTCGAGGCGATGGAGCAGACCGGTGGCTTCGAGGGTCGTACCAAGAAGGAAATCCTCATGCTCACGCGTGAGATGACCAAGCTGGACCGCACCCTCGGTGGTATCCGTGACATGGCCAAGGTTCCCTCGGCCATCTGGATCGTCGATACCAACAAGGAGCACATCGCCGTCGGCGAGGCGCGCAAGCTGAACATCCCGGTCATCGCGATCCTGGATACCAACTGCGACCCCGACCTGGTCGACTACCCGATCCCGGGTAACGACGACGCGATTCGTTCCGCCGCACTGCTCACCAAGGTCGTCGCCTCCGCGGTGGCCGAGGGCGTGCAGGCCCGCGCGGGCCAGGCTTCCGGCGACGCGAAGCCCGAAGCCGGCGCAGGCGAGCCGCTGGCCGAATGGGAGCAGGAGCTCCTGTCCTCGGCGACCCCGGCCGCCGAAGCCGATGTCGCTGCCGCGACCGAGGCCCCGGCAGCCGAGACCCCGGCCGAGGCCGAGGCCGAGGTCAAGGCCGACCCGGCACAGCACACCCCGGCCGACTTCTGAGCTGACCGGTAGCACTACGTTCACCTTGCCGGCCCTTCTGAATTCAGAAGCGGTCGGCAAGGTGGTGTTAACACCCAAGCACCCCCCACACGAGGAGGCTCGCCCCCGATGGCGAACTACACCGCTGCTGATGTGAAGCGGCTCCGGGAGCTCACCGGCTCCGGCATGATGGACTGCAAGAACGCGCTGGCAGACTCCGACGGCGATTTCGACAAGGCTGTCGAGGTGCTGCGCATCAAGGGCGCCAAGGACGTCGGCAAGCGTGCCGAGCGTGCGACCGCCGAAGGTCTGGTCATCGCCAAGGACGGCGTCATGGTCGAGATCAACTGCGAGACCGACTTCGTCGCCAAGAACGCCGAGTTCCAGCAGCTGGCCGACGCGATCGTGACCGCGGCCGCCGCGGGCAAGCCGGCCGACCTGGACGCCCTCAAGGCGCTCAAGCTGACCGACGGCACCGTTGACGACGCCGTGCAGGCGCTGTCGGCCAAGATCGGCGAGAAGCTGGAACTGCGTCGCGTCGTGTCCTTCGACGGCCCGGTCGCCACCTACCTGCACAAGCGTGCTTCGGACCTGCCGCCCGCCGTCGGCGTGCTGGTGGAGTACGAGGGCACCGGCGACGGCGCTGCCGACGCCGCGCGTGCCGCAGGCATGCAGGTCGCCGCGCTCAAGGCCAAGTACCTGACCCGCGAGGAGGTGCCCGCCGATGTCGTCGACAACGAGCGTCGCATCGCCGAGCAGACCGCGCGCGAAGAGGGCAAGCCCGAAGCCGCGCTGGCGAAGATCACCGAAGGCCGCGTGAACGGCTTCTTCAAGGACGTCGTGCTGCTCGAGCAGTCCGCCGTCACCGACTCCAAGAAGACCGTCAAGGCGCTTCTGGCAGAGGCGGGCGTGAACGTGAAGCGTTTCGCTCGTTTCGAGGTCGGCCAGGCCTGATCCGCCTGAACTCCACGAAAAGCCTCTTCGGCGCGGTGTGATGCCGCGCTGGAGGGGCTTTCCTCGTCGATCGACCGACCCCACTTCTGGGTGACCGCAACCTGATAGGGCAGGATGGATGCCGCCTGCTCGCCCCGCTCTCGACCTCGCCGAAGGAGACCGACACCCATGACCGACCCGGGTAACGACCGCCCTGGATACCACCGGGTGCTGCTCAAGCTGGGTGGGGAGATGTTCGGTGGCGGCGGGGTCGGCCTCGACCCCGATGTCGTGCAGACGGTGGCCGAGCAGATCGCCGAGATCGTCGAGACCGGCGTGCAGGTGGCCGTGGTGATCGGCGGCGGCAACTTCTTCCGCGGCGCCGAGCTGGAGGAACGCGGCATGGAGCGGGCCCGTTCCGACTATATGGGCATGCTCGGCACCGTGATGAACAGCCTTGCCCTCCAGGATTTCCTTCAGCAGCAGGGTGTGGACACCCGCGTGCAGACCGCCATCACGATGGGCCAGGTCGCCGAGCCCTACCTGCCGCTGCGCGCCAAGCGCCACCTCGAGAAGGGCCGCGTCGTGATCTTCGGCGCGGGCATGGGCATGCCCTACTTCTCCACCGACACCACCGCTGCCCAGCGCGCGCTGGAGATCGGCGCCGATGTGGTGCTGATGGCCAAGGCGGTCGACGGCGTGTTCGACGCCGACCCGCGCGTCGAGCCGAACGCGAGCATGTTCACCGAGATCACCCACAAGGAAGTGATCGAAAAGGGCCTGAAGGTGGCCGATGCCACCGCGTTCAGTCTCTGCATGGACAACCAGATGCCGATGCTGGTGTTCAATTTGTTGATCAAGGGCAATATTGCCCGCGCGGTCGCCGGTGAACCCATCGGCACCCTGGTTCGGTCGTGACCCCGCACCCGCGGACGATGACGATGACGACGCTGTGGAGGATTCGGTCGTGATTGATGAAGCGCTCTTCGATGCCGAAGAGAAGATGGACAAGGCCGTCACGGTAGCGAAGGACGACCTGGGCAGCATTCGTACCGGTCGCGCCAATCCGGGCATGTTCACCCGCGTGCTGATCGAGTACTACGGCTCGCTGACGCCGATCACCCAGGTCTCGAGCATCACCGTGCCCGAGCCGCGCATGGTCGTGATCAAGCCCTACGAGCAGAGCTCGCTCGGCCTGATCGAGAACGCCATCCGCAACTCCGACCTCGGCGTGAACCCGACCAACAACGGTGACATCCTGCGCATCTCGGTGCCGCAGCTCACCGAGGAACGTCGCCGCGAGATGGTGAAGATGGCCAAGAGCAAGGGCGAGGACGCCAAGGTCTCGATTCGCAACGTCCGCCGCAAGGCGATGGACGAACTGAGCCGCATCCAGAAGGATGGCGAAGCGGGTGAGGATGAGGTCGGGCGCGCCGAGAAGGAGCTCGACAAGACCACCGCCAAGTACGTGACCCAGGTCGACGAGCTGGTCAAGCACAAGGAAGCCGAACTGCTCGAGGTCTGAGCGCCAGATCTCGCCAGTCCCGCTCGTGCGGGGGATGAACGGAACGACGAGTTGAGCGACGGGACAATCGTGGCCGAAGACGCCGCCGCCACCGGGGCGGCACCGGATCCCATGCCGGACACGGTCGAGGCGACCGCGACCGCGGCCTCGCCGCAGGACGAGCAGCCGCCTGCCCCGACGTCACGGGCCGGGCGCAACCTGCCCGCGGCGCTGGCCGTCGGGCTGACGCTCGGGCTGTCGCTGATCGCGATCCTGCTGTTCGTTCCGAAGGTGTTCATCGCGGTCGCGGGGCTCGGCGTTGGTGTCGCGACCTGGGAGGTCACCAAGCGGCTGCGCGAAGCAGACGTGCTGGTGCCGCGGATTCCGCTGCTGGTGGGCGGTCAGGCGGTGTTCTGGCTCGGCTGGCCGTGGGGGGCCGGCGGGGTGCTCGGCGCGTTCGCCGCCACCGCGCTGGTGTGCATGGTGTGGCGCCTGTTCGACCACGGACTCAGTACCGCGCCGAAGAACTTCCTGCGTGACACCGCGATCGCCGTGTTCACCCTCACCTGGATCCCCCTGCTTGCCTCGTTCTCGACGTTGCTGCTTCTCGAACCCGACGGCAACCTGCGGGTACTCACGTTCATGATCCTGGTGGTGTGCTCCGACGTCGGCGGCTATGTCGCCGGTGTGCTGTTCGGCAGGCATCCGATGGTGCCCGCGATCAGCCCGAAGAAGTCGTGGGAGGGGTTCTGCGGTTCGCTGGTGTTCAGCGTGATCGGCGGTCTGCTGACCGTCACTCTGCTGCTCGAGGCCAACTCGATGATCGGTGTGGTGCTCGGTGTCGGTCTGGTGGCCGTGGCGACCATCGGTGACCTGATCGAGTCGCAGATCAAGCGGGAACTCGGCATCAAGGACATGGGGACGCTGCTGCCGGGACACGGCGGCATCATGGATCGCCTCGACTCGATGCTGCCCTCGGCGTTCGTCTCCTGGCTGGTCCTCAGCGCGCTGATCTGAGCGTCACGGCCTCTTGGCGGCGTGCCGCAGTTGCAGGATGCGAACCCCGCCGACCAGGCCCATCACCAGCGCGCCGGAGATCACCGACAGCAACACGGTGACGCCGAGCGGCAGTTCGAAGTGCCAGAACAGCAGGTTGGTCCGGACCTTGTCGAGATTCTGGATGATGAAGATCAACAAGACGATGCCGAGCAGGGCCGCGGCCAGCAACGCGATCCAGGTGTAGCCGGTGCGCGATCCGTGCACGGCGTCGTGCGGGACCGGTGCGGGTTTGGTAGCAGGCTTCGCAGGTTCGGTGGGCTTGCTGTGCTTGCCGGTGAGATCGGTCGGCGGCGGGTCGTGTTCGGCCGGTGACGCACCGGATTCTGCGTGTGTACTCATAGTCCGATCATTGCCGACTGCTATGGCTCGTGCACGCATCTTGTCGATAACGTTGCCCGGCGTGGTGAGCACGACGGCGCGTTTGGGACAATGGTGAAACTATGGCCATCTCCCTGCCCCTCGTGTTCGATGCCCCGCGCCGCGGCATGCCGCCGCGTCACCTCGCCGATCTCGACTCGGACGAACGCAAGGCCGCGGTGCAGGAGCTGGGTTTGCCGAAGTTCCGGGCCGATCAGTTGGCCCGTCAGTACTACGGCCGATTGCAGGCCGATCCGGCGCTGATGACCGACCTGCCCGCCGACGTACGCGCGAAGGTCGGCGAGACGCTGTTCCCACCGCTGCTGTCGGTGGTGCGCAATATCGCCTGCGACGAGGGCGATACCCGCAAAACGCTGTGGAAGGCGCACGACGGGACGCTGTTGGAGAGCGTGCTCATGCGCTACCCCGACCGCAATACGCTGTGCATTTCCAGCCAGGCCGGGTGCGGTATGGCGTGTCCGTTCTGTGCGACCGGGCAGGCGGGACTCACCCGCAACCTGTCGACCGCGGAGATCGTCGACCAGGTGCGCGCGGCCGCGGCCGATTTGCGCGACGGCGAGGTGCACGGTGGTCCGGGCCGACTGTCCAACATCGTGTTCATGGGGATGGGCGAGCCGCTGGCCAACTACAAGCGGGTGGTGAACGCGGTTCGCCGGATCACCTCGCCCGCTCCCGACGGGCTCGGCATTTCGCAGCGATCGGTGACGGTGTCGACCGTCGGCCTCGCGCCCGCGATCCGCAAGCTGGCCGACGAGGACATGTCGGTGCGCCTCGCGGTGTCGCTGCACACCCCCGACGACGAACTGCGTGACACCTTGGTGCCGGTGAACAACCGCTGGTCCATCGCCGAAGTGCTCGACGCCGCACGCTATTACGCCGACAAGTCCGGGCGGCGTGTGTCGATCGAGTACGCGTTGATCCGCGATATCAACGATCAGCCGTGGCGGGCGGACCTGCTCGGCAAGAAGCTGCACAAGGCGCTGGGCCCGCTCGTGCACGTGAACCTGATCCCGCTCAACCCGACACCGGGCAGCGAGTGGGATGCCAGCCCCAAGCCGGTCGAGAAGGAGTTCGTGCGCCGCGTGATCGCCCAGGGCGTGTCGTGCACGGTGCGCGATACCCGCGGCCAGGAGATCGCCGCCGCCTGCGGTCAGCTCGCCGCCGAGGGCTAGGCGTATCTACGCGGCGCCGATCAGACGATGCTGATCGGCGCGATGAAGTCGTCGTAGGGGAGTGGGCCCGCGACGAAGGCGTTGACCGACATGAAGTTCAGGGTGATGTCGCCGCCGTGGTTGTCCAGGAAGGCGATGTCGGAGGCGTCGCGGCCGGTGGCGATGCGAACCAGGCTCGAGCGCGGCGCGAGGCCCGTCGGGTCGTAGGTGTGCCACCTGCCGTCGATGTAGGCCTCGCAGACGGCGTGGAAGTCCATCGGCACGCAGCCCGGCGCGTAGACCGCGGCGACCCTGGCGGGGACGCCGACGGCGCGAAGCAACGCGACCATCAGGTGCGAGAAGTCGCGGCAGACGCCGGTGCCGGACAACAGCGTCTCCACCGCGCCGTCGATGGGCGTGCTGCTGCCAGAGACATAGGTGATTCGTCGACCGATCCACGACGAGACGCGGTTGGCCACCTCGGGATCGGCTATGCCGTAACCGAATTCGGCCGCAGCGAAGCCGAGTAGCTTGTCCGACTCGGCGTAGCGGCTGGGTCGTCGGTACAGCGCGAGGTCGTAGTCGGAGGGCGGCTCGAGAACGGCGGTGCCGAGAACTGTCGCCTGATAGTCGATGCGGAGGGTGCCCGCACGCACGTCGAGCACGTGGATCCGGGAACCGTGCGCGCCCACCACTTCGCGCGGCGTGAGGAACTCGCCGTTGAGCGAGCATGTCATGGACTCGATCAGGTCGAGCCCGGGCTGGCGGGCGACAGCGATCTGACACTGCAGCACCGAATCGGCATGGACCGCGACCTCGAGGCGAGCGGAAACATCACGTTTCACGCCCACAGACTGACAGGCAAATCGAAATCAGGCGAACCGAACCGCTCGAGCGGGTTGCGGCCCAGGCGTTATCGTCGCGGGACCGGATCGACGCGTGCGTCCGAGATCGTTGACTATGGCGCACGAAACAGCCTCTGTCACAGTCACTCTCGAGCTCGAAGCCGGGAACGCCTCACTGATGATCCTCGGCAAGATGCTCGGTCCGACCGGCGTCCCACCCTTCGAGGTCAAACGACGATACGACGCCGCGACAGCGGAACGGCGCGGCGAGATCATTCCCGCCGTCATATCGATCGACGCCCGCAAACGCTGGACGATGCGGCTGAAAACCCCACCGACGGCATCCTTGATCCGGAAGGCTCTCGGCCAACCGGGCTCCCCACAGCCCGGCCACAAACCCGTCGGCGCGCTCAGCCGGGACCAATTGCGCCGCATAGCGATCCGTAAACTGCCCGATCTGAATACGACCGATGTGGAGGCGGCGATGCGCATCGTCGCAGGCACCGCGCGGTCGATGGGTGTGCGGGTCGAGGAGTGAGCTGAGGCCGTGACGGGTCCTCGGGACTTGCGCCGTTAGGGTTGGTGGCGGTCGTCTGCGCGGTTATCCGCCGGCGGCCGGGGAACTGATTCAGCGGACAAACGGGGGACCATGCTTGCGACGGGGGACGTCTTCGCCGGGTACGCGATCGAGCGGCAGCTGGGGCGTGGCGGAATGGGGTCGGTGTATCTGGCCAGGCATCCGCGCCTGCCACGGCAGACCGCGCTCAAACTACTGAACCCGGAGTTGTTCGCCGACAACGAGATTCGCGCCAGATTCGTACGCGAGGCCGACCTCGCCGCGCGACTGGAGCACCCCAACATCGTCACGGTATACGACCGCGGCATCGATGACGGGCGCCTCTGGATCAGCATGCAGTTCGTCGACGGCGTCGACGCGGCCACCATCGAACACCCCGTCGCAGCCGAGCGTGCCCTGCGCATCATCGAGGGCACCGCGGCGGCGCTCGACCACGCGCACCGCAACGGTGTTCTGCATCGCGACGTGAAACCCGCCAACATCCTGCTCGCTGATGTCGACGGCAAAGAACGCGTCCTGCTCACCGACTTCGGCATCGCCCGCCCCCGCGACGACGTCCACCACCTCACCCAAACGGGCTCGTTCACCGCCACCCTCGCCTACGCCGCCCCCGAACAACTCACCGGCGCCCACCTCGACCACCGCGCCGACCAGTACGCACTGGCCTGCACTCTGTACTCGTTGCTCACCGGCGTCTCCCCGTTCGATGCGACCAACCCCGTCATGGTCATTCAGGGACACCTCCAGACCCCGCCGCCGTCCCTGCACGTTCGCCGACCAGATCTACCCGCGGCACTGGACGCCGTCCTCGCCCGCGCCTTGGCCAAACGCGCTACCGACCGCTTCGACTCGTGTGCCGAGTTCGCGGCTGCCGCGCGGCGTGCACTCAGCGAAACCGGTGCGCAACCCACCGTGTTCGCCAGGCACTCGATGCCTCGAGTGCCGCAGCAGAGTCACCTCGCTCGACATCCTCAGGCGTCACACGCAGCTGTGCCCCAACAGTATTCGGGGTATGCGCGGCCCCCGTTCGCTATGCCCGCGCAGCCGAATCCAGGCCATCCGATGCCGGTGCGGCGACGTAGTCGGATGCCGATCGTCCTCTTGCTCGTGTTGGCGTCGGTACTCGGGGCCGGGTATTGGGTGTGGCAGGACAAGCAGTCCGCCCTCGCCGACTTCCTACAGCGATCACAGGGACACCAGGATCTAAACGCCCTACATGATGCCTTCCCACAGATGACGCCTGCCGGCTACAGTCACGGCCGCGGTTTCGGGGGTCGAAACTGCTCGGCCACGGTGAAGCCGCTGGGGTACGGCGATCCGTGGACGAAGACGTTCGACGGTTACGAGGCGCGTCGTACCTGCTCCGACCAGAAGATGGTCGATACCCACTATGCGTTCTACACGTACCCGACGGCCGAAGCCGCCGCTGCGGTTGTCGCACGGTTCCGTCAGGAAACGAAGGACCACGGCCAGTCGTCGACTGGTACTCGCACCGATGACCGCAGGGAACAATCCGCCAACGGTCAGTACAACGGCTCCGCGATTATCTCGACGTTCTCCGAACCGGCACGCGCCCGCTGGGTGCTGCTGTTCTACCGCGGTTCCGGCAGCACGCCGTTTCCGGGCCACACAGTGGAGACGAACATGCCGATCCTTGTCGCCGACGTCGCGAGCTTTCCGCTGGGCTGAGTTCACGCCCACCGATGCCTGCGACGTCGCGAACGGCGCTTTGGTAGGGTCCAGCCGTCGGACGAAGAGCGAGATTCGGGGGTCAGAATGGTTTCTGACGGGACGGTGTTCGCCGGCTACACGATCGACCGGCAGCTGGGTCAGGGCGGGATGGGGTCGGTGTATCTGGCCAGGCATCCGCGTCTGCCTCGGTGGACGGCGCTGAAGCTGCTGAATCGGGAGTTGTTCTCCGACAAAGAGATCCGGGCCAGGTTCGAGCGGGAAGCCGATCTCGTCGCCCAGCTCGATCACCCCAATATCGTGACCGTGTTCGATCGTGGGGTCGAGGGCGACCAGCTGTGGATCAGCATGCAGTACATCGACGGGATCGACGCCTCCTTGCTGGATCCGCACACGCTGCCGCCGGATCGGGCGCTACAGATCATCGGTGAGACCGCCGCCGCGCTCGACTACGCGCACCGCGCGGGTGTGCTGCACCGCGACGTGAAGCCCGCCAATATCCTGCTGGCGCGTTCCAGCAGCCAGGAGCGCGTATATCTCACCGACTTCGGCATCGCACGTCTGCGCGACGATTCGGGTCACCTGACCGAGACCGGCTCGTTCACCGCCACGCTGGCCTACGCCGCGCCCGAGCAGCTCACCGGCGCCGCCCTCGATCACCGTGCCGACCAGTACTCCCTCGCGTGCACGCTGTACACGCTGCTGACCGGCAGCGCACCCTACGAATCGACCAGTCCGGCCGCGGTGATCACCGGTCATCTGCAAGCACCTCCACCCCCGGTGAGTCCGCGTCGCGCGGGTCTGCCGCAGGTGCTCGACGCCGTGATGGCTCGTGCGCTGGCCAAGCGACCCGCTGACCGGTTCACCTCGTGCGAGGAGTTCGTCGAGGCAGCTCAGCGGGCAGTGCGCACCGGAACCACGGGTGCCCGCCCGCTCGCCCGCCCCACCTCGGGTGCGCACGCTCAGCCGTTCGTCGGCATGCAGCCCATGCGCTCGGTGAGTTCGACGGGCACGCCCATCCCGCAGTACAACCCCGCGCCGATGCCCCCGCGAGCGCCGCAGCCGCAGTACGTGCCCGCGCCGCAGTATTGGCAGCAACCGGCCCGGATACCGAATCCGCCGCCACAACGAGGTGGCTGGGGATCGGCCCTCGGCGCCTATGCGCTCGTCCTGGTCGTGATCATCGTGGTCGCCGGAGTGATCGCGCTGCTGACAAACCTCTGATCGGCCCGCCGAGCTGATCGGAGGGTGCCATATTCTGGTCAGAATGAGCGACTTCGACGTCACCGCCGCCGACTCCATCGACCTCGACCGGTTGCGTCGTTTCGTCGCCGTGGCCGAGGAGTTGCACTTCGCGCGCGCGGCCAAAGCCCTGCGGATTCCGCGGCAGGCACTGAGCGCCACCGTGATCGAGCTGGAGGAAGAACTCGGCACCCGCGTCTTCGTGCCCGGCGCCTCGCCCACCCAGCTCACCGACGACGGCGACGCTCTGCTCGCGCGCGCCAGAGACCTGATCCGAGTGCAGGAGCAGGCCGATCGGGAGCAGAAGCCCGACGCGCCCGCGAGCCTGCGGGTGGGGTTCGTGCCGGGGGTGACGGTGTCGAAGTGGGCGCGGATCTGGGGTGAACGCCTGCCGGACCATCCGCTCGAGGTCGTCGGCGTCGCGCAGGGCGAGCAGGAATCGGCGCTGCGCGAGGGCCGCATCGATCTGTGCTTCGTCCGGTTGCCCATCGACCGGACGGTGACGAACGCGATCGCGCTGTGGCAGGAAACGCCCGTCGCGGTCGTGCGGAAGGACGATGCGCTGTCGCTGCTGGAGTCGATCAGCCCAGCGGATCTGGTCGACGAGACGATCCAGGACAGCGCCGATCTCGATCAGGCCGTCGACACCCTCGCCCTGCTCGCCGCCGTCGGTGGCGCGGCGATCATGCCGCAGTCGATCGCTCGCCTGCACAATCGCCGAGACCTCGTCTACCGCCCGATCAGCGACACCGAGTTCACCGAGATCGCCCTGGCCTGGCCCGCAGGGTCCGACAGTGATCTGCTCGAGGAGTTCGTCGGCATCGTGCGCGGTCGGTCGGCCAACAGCTCGCGCGGCGGCGTGGCGGAACCGGAACAGCGCGCCGCGGCTCCCGCTCGCAAACCGGCGGCGAAGAAACCCGCCGCCAAGAAACCGGCGCCGAAGAAGCCTGCCGCGCGCGGTCGCAAGCCGGCCCGCCGCGGCCGCTGACACACGAAAACGCCTGCGGCGAAAAGTGATTGCCGCAGGCGGGGACGTTCTCGGGCGAGGAGCTACCTCGGCATACGCCGGGTGAGCGAGTCCCCGACCAGGATGAGCGCCATCAGGCCGGCCAGTCCGACGAGGAAGATGTCTTCGACGTGGCCCTGGTGGTTGCCGATGGTCATCGCGAGCAGGGCCACGATGACCACCCAGGCCGCGATGCGGAAGGTCTTGCGCGACTCACCGCTCCAGCCCCATGCTGCCGAGGGCACCTCGGCGGGGTCGACGCTGGTGGCGACGGCACGCTCGGTGCTGGCTTTATCGAGGTCCGTGGCTGCCACGATCGCTCCTAAGGGCTCGAGTTCTGGTTGGGCGAGTGAGCATATCGTGGCATACGACCGTCCGTCGTAGCCAGCAGCCCTGCCACAATGGGCCCGTGTCCCACCCCACAACGCGTGCCGCGCACGACAGGTCCCCGTCCACCGATCGGGTGAAGGTGCTGCTTCTCGGCAGTACCGGGTCGATCGGTACCCAGGCGCTCGAGGTGATCGCCGCCAATCCCGACCGCTTCGAGGTGGTCGGCCTGGCGGCGCGCGGCGGCAATCCCGCCCTGCTCGCCGAGCAGATGGCGGCCACAGGCACCCGCAATGTCGCCGTCGCCGATCCCGCCGCCGCCCAGGCGCTCGATCTCGAGCTCGGCGGCCCGGACGCGGTGACCGAACTGGTCCGCCGCACCGACGCCGACGTCGTGCTCAACGCACTGGTCGGTTCGCTGGGGCTGGAACCCACCCTGGCCACGTTGCAGGCAGGGACCCGTCTCGCGCTGGCGAACAAGGAATCCCTGGTGGCGGGCGGCTCCCTGGTGACGCGCGCGGCCGCACCCGGCCAGATCGTGCCCGTCGACTCCGAGCACTCGGCGCTGGCCCAGTGCTTGCGCGGTGGTCGCGCCGAGGAGGTCGACCGCCTCGTTCTCACCGCGTCGGGCGGACCGTTTCGCGGCTGGACCACCGAGATGCTCGAATCGGTGAACCCCGCCGAGGCGAAAACCCACCCGACCTGGTCGATGGGCCCCATGAACACCCTGAATTCGGCCTCACTGGTCAACAAGGGCTTGGAGTTGATCGAGACGCACCTGCTCTTCGGCGTGCCCTACGACCGCATCGACGTCACCGTCCACCCCCAGTCGATCATCCACTCGATGGTCACCTTCGTCGACGGCTCGACCCTCGCCCAGGCCAGCCCCCCTGACATGAAACTGCCCATCGCCCTGGCGCTCGGCTGGCCCGACCGCATCCCCGGCGCGGCCGCGGCCTGCGATTTCGGCACCGCCTCCACCTGGACCTTCGAGCCGGTCGACGACGAGGTCTTTCCCGCGGTCCGCCTGGCCCGGCAGGCGGGTGAAGCGGGCGGCAGCGTGACCGCGGTCTACAACGCCGCCAACGAGGTCGCCGTCCAAGCATTCCTCGACGGCAAGATCACCTTCCCCGCCATCGTGCGCACCGTCACCCGCGCGGTAGAGGCCGCCGACCGTTGGCACGCCGAACCCGATACCCTGGACGACGTCCTCGCGGCCGACCGCTGGGCAAGGGAGTACGCCGCGAAGACCATCGACGGCGAAACGACGACCTGACCTAACGACTACAACGACACCACCACGTTTTCGGCCGCCCCGGATCCGAGGGGCGAGACGGAACGCCGAAGGCGCAGTATCGCCCCTCGGATTCGGGGTTACGAGGCCGAAAACCCGCGGCGCCAGCCGCCAAGAACACAGGAGTCACATGGTTTTCGCGCTCGGGTTCGCACTGTTCGCTCTCGGCATCACGATTTCGATCGCGCTGCACGAGTGCGGGCACATGTGGGCCGCGCAGGCCACCGGCATGAAGGTGCGCCGGTACTTCATCGGCTTCGGGCCGAAGGTGTTCTCGTTCCGTCGCGGTGAGACCGAGTACGGGCTCAAGGCACTGCCGTTGGGCGGTTTCTGCGATATCGCGGGCATGACCGCACTCGACGAGCTGGAGCCGGAGGAAGTCGACCGGGCGATGTATCGCCAGTCGACCTGGAAGCGCCTCGTCGTGATGTTCGGCGGCATCGGCATGAACTTCCTGCTCGGGTTCATCCTGCTGGTGGCCCTGGCGATCGGCTGGGGTCTGCCGCAGCTCGAGCAGCCACCGGAGACCGCGCTGGGCACCATGAGCTGCGTCGCGCGGGAGACCCCCGAGAAGACCCTCGCCCCCTGCACCGGCGACGGACCCGCCCAGCGCGCCGGATTGCAGCGTGGTGATGTGGTGAAGGCCGTGAACGGCGTCGAGGTGAGCACCTGGGCACAGTTCCAGGCCGAAACCCAGAAGCAGACCGGCACGTTCACCTACAAGGTCGAACGCGGCGGCAACACGCTGACGGTCTCGGTCACTCCGGAGCGGGTCGTGCGCTCGCCCAAGGAAGGCCCGAGCCGAGAGGTGAGCGCGGTCGGTGTCGGCCCCGACTTCGCCGAGCCGAAGCAGTACGGCCCGATCGCCGCGATCCCGGCCACTATCTCGTTCACCGGTGATTTCTTCGTCGAGACGGTGAAGTCGCTGGCGAAGATGCCGCAGAAGGTGTCGGCGCTGTGGGAAGCGGTCACCGGCGGCGAGCGCGACCCGGAGACCCCGGTCAGCGTCTACGGCGCCAGCCGCATCGGTGGCGAGACCGCCGAGCGTGGCCTGTGGGGCATGTTCATCCTGGTCCTGGCCAGCCTGAACTTCTTCCTCGGCGCGTTCAACCTGCTGCCCTTGCTACCGCTGGACGGTGGGCATATCGCGGTGGTGCTCTACGAGAAGATCCGGAACACGATCCGTGGCTGGCTCGGCAAGGCCCCCGGCGGTCCCGTCGATTACCTCAAGCTGCTCCCGGTGACCTATGTGGCGGTAGTGATCGGTGGTGCGTTCATGCTGCTGACCTTGGCCGCCGACATCGTCAACCCGATCCGGCTGCCGTGACAGCGAGATGACCGGTGTCGTGCCCCTCACAGGGCGCCCGGTCACCCTGCGCGACTAAGCTCGGCAACAACAACCCAGGTCGATCCGTACGAAAGAAGGCAGCCGAACGTGACCAGCACAATCGGATTGGGGATGCCCGCCGCCCCCGCTGCTGTTCTCGCACCCCGGCGCAAGACCCGCCAGCTGATGGTCGGCAATGTCGGCGTCGGTAGCGATTCGCCGATCTCGGTGCAGTCGATGACCACCACCAAGACCCACGACATCAACGCCACCCTGCAGCAGATCGCCGAGCTCACCGCCTCGGGCTGCGACATCGTGCGGGTGGCCTGTCCGCGCCAGGAAGACGCCGACGCGCTCGCCACGATCGCGAAGAAGTCGCAGATCCCGGTGATCGCCGACATCCACTTCCAGCCGCGCTACATCTTCGCCGCGATCGACGCGGGCTGCGCCGCCGTCCGCGTCAACCCGGGCAACATCAAGGAATTCGACGGCCGCGTCGGCGAGGTCGCCAAGGCCGCGGGCGCCGCGGGCATCCCGATCCGCATCGGCGTCAACGCGGGCTCACTGGACAAGCGGATGCTGGAGAAGTACGGCAAGGCGACGCCAGAGGCGCTGGTGGAGTCGGCGCTGTGGGAGGCGGGCCTTTTCGAGGAGCACGGCTTCGGCGACATCAAGATCTCGGTCAAGCACAACGACCCGGTGATCATGGTGGAGGCCTACCGCCAGCTCGCCGCGCAGAGCGACTATCCGCTGCACCTCGGCGTCACCGAGGCGGGCCCGGCGTTCCAGGGCACGATCAAGTCAGCGGTGGCCTTCGGCGCGCTGCTCAGCGAGGGCATCGGCGACACGATCCGCGTCTCGCTCTCGGCGCCGCCCGCCGAGGAGATCAAGGTCGGCAGCCAGATCCTGCAGTCGCTGAACCTGCGCCCGCGCAAGCTCGAGATCGTGTCCTGCCCATCGTGTGGACGCGCCCAGGTGGACGTGTACACCCTGGCCGACGCGGTCGCCGCCGGTCTGGACGGCCTGGAAGTGCCGCTGCGCGTCGCGGTGATGGGCTGCGTCGTGAACGGACCGGGCGAGGCACGCGAGGCCGACCTCGGTGTGGCCTCCGGTAACGGCAAGGGGCAGATCTTCGTCAAGGGCGAGGTCATCAAGACCGTGCCCGAGCATTTGATCGTGGAGACCCTGATCGAAGAGGCGATGCGCATCGCCGAGGAGATGGGCGAGCAGCCGGGCGCCGAGCCCGTTGTCACCGTCAGCTGAATCCCGCTCCTCTCACAGTCCTACGACGGATTCTGCGGACCCGTACCGCTCGGCGTGCTTTCGTGGCAGGCTGGGTGCCGTGCGGAGTCTGCTGGAGCCGACGCGACGGTCCAAAACCGCTCCCGCGCGTCCGGTGGCCGTGCGAGATCTGGCTGAAGTGCTGCGTGTCCTCGATACCGACCCGGTGGCTTCGTGCATGATCGCCGCCCGCGTGCAGGAATTCGGGCTCGACTCCCGAACCGGTGCCGGTGAGCTGTGGAGCCGCGGCGGACCGGCCGACTCCCTGTGTTTCTCCGGCGCCAACCTGGTTCCGCTGCGCGGTGACCAGCAGGCCTTACGCGCGTTCGCCGATCGGGCCGGCCGCTGGCCACGGGTGTGTTCCTCGGTGGTCGGCAGGCAGGAGCTCGCCCTGCCGCTGTGGGAAATGCTGCTCCCGTCCTGGGGGCCGGCCAGGGAGTTACGTGCCGATCAACCCCTGCTGGCAATGGCCCGACCCGCCGCCGCGCGCGCCGACGGGGGAGTACGCCGCGTGCGACCCGACGAGATCGACCGCTATCTGACCGCCGCGATCGCGATGTTCATCGAAGAGGTCGGCATCGATCCACGCACCGGTGACGGCGGTCGCGGCTATCGGCGGCGAATCAAGAGTCTCATCGAATCCGGCAGGGCCTGGGCACGTTTCGAAGACGGCGAGGTCGTCTACAAGGCCGAGATCGGCGCGCTGTCGCGACGCACCGGCCAGATCCAGGGCGTGTGGGTACATCCCGAATACCGGGGCGCGGGGGTGGGCACCGCGGGCACCGCGTCCGTCGCCAATGCCGTTGTGGCAACAGGCCGTACGGCGAGCCTCTACGTCAACGACTACAACCGGATCGCCCGTCGCGCCTACAGCCGAGTGGGTTTCCGCCAGATCGCTACCTTCGCAACCGTATTGGTGGATTGAAACTTCGGCGCGTGGCGCCGAGGTCAGCGGGCACTTCGCCGCTACCATCGGTGCCGATGAGGACACGGATGCTCACCACGTGCGCGGTGGCCGCCCTCGCCGTCGCGGCGACCGCCTGTTCTTCCGGCGCGCAGGGGCCGGTGCCCGCTGCCGACGCCTTCGCCGCGGCGTTCGCCGAACACGATCTCTCCGCGGCCGCGGCGCTCACCACCGCGCCCGAGAAGGCCACGGCGGCACTGATTTCGACGTGGCAGGCGTTGCAGGCGGAGAAGTTGGCGATCCGCACCGGCGACGCACGCGTCAACGGTGACACCGCGACGGTCGACTACACCTACGAGTGGACCCTGCCCAAAGGTCGCCAGTGGACCTATTCCGGTGAATTGCAGATGGGCCGCAGCGACGGACGCTGGCTGGTCCGCTGGAGTTCCGCCGACATCCACCCCAAACTCGGTGACACCCAGAGCATGGAATTGCGCACCCGCCCCGCGCCGCGTGCCAGGGTCAACGAGGCGGCAGGCAGCGACGTGCTGGTTCCCGGCAAGGTCTCCCGCGTGAAGTTCACCGTGGCCGACGCCCCCGACCCCAGTCGTGTCGCCGGAGCGCTCGCCGCGGCGCTGAGCCGCATCGACCCGGTCGCCTACACCCCGCAGACCATCCTCACCTCGGCGCGCAAGACCGACGGCGCGCACACCGTGGTACTGCTCAACGAATACGAGGCCGAGACCATCGGCGGCGAACTGATCGGCCTGCCCGGCGTCACCCTGACCCAGGAGTGGGACATGGTGCCCACCGACCGCAAGTTCGCACCCGACCTGCTCACTCAGGTCCGCAAGACGGTGATCGCCGAGGTCGACGGGAAGGCGGGCTGGAGCGTGGTCACCCGCAATGCCGACGGCGCCGATCTCGATGTGCTGCACGAGGAAGCGGCCGAACCCGCACCGTCGTTCGCGCTGAGCATCGACCGGTTCGTGCAGAACTCCGCCCAGCACGCCGTGGACCTGCGCACCGAGCAGACCATGATGGTGGTGCTCCGCCCATCGACGGGGGCGATCCTCGCGGTGGCCCAGAACAAGGCCGCCGACCGCGACGGTCCGGTGGCCACCAGCGGACAGTATCCACCGGGGTCGATCTTCAAGACGGTCACTGCCTCGGCGGCGATGGCTTCCGGGCTGGCCACGCCCGAGACCGTGCTGCCCTGCCCGAGCAGCACCATCATCGGCGAACGCACCATCCCCAACTACAACATGTTCTCCGTCGGTGACGTGCCGATGGCGACCGCCTACGAGCGGTCGTGCAACACCACGTTCGCCAGGCTGGCCAGCAAACTCGAACCCGACGCGCTCACGCAGGCAGCGGCACGCCTCGGCGTCGGCCAGGACTACCGGGTCGAAGGCCTGCCCACCATGTCCGGGTCGGTACCGAAAGCGGACGGGCTCGTACAGCGCGCCGAGGACGGCATCGGGCAGGGACGAGTGGTGGTGAGCCCCTTCGGGATGGCGGTGATGGCCGCGACCGTCGCCCACGGGGCCGCACCGGTGCCGTATCTGATCACGGGCAGGCCGACCGAGGTCACCGGCGATCGGCCTGCGATCGCGCCGGAGGTGGTCGAGGGGCTGCGTTCGATGATGCGCATGGTGGTCACCGGCGGCACGGCCGAACGCATCAGGGATCAGGGCGAGGTCTACGGCAAAACCGGCGAAGCCGAAGTCGACGGTGGATCGCACTCGTGGTTCATCGGCTATCGCGGGGATATCGCCTTCGCGACGCTGTTGGTCAAGGGCGGCAGTTCCGACAACGCGGTCGCCGTCACCCGGGACATGTTCGCCGCACTGCCCACCGGCTACTGAGTCGTCAGGCCCCGCACCACTGCGAGCGACGTGCTTTCGGCGTGCGATGACGCCGTGTCGTGCAGCACGTTGTAGCTGACAACGGGCTCGGGTGCGGCCCCCATGGCCGCACCGTCGAGGACATCGATGGCGGCCGCGCCGCCGAGGATCATCCCCGCAGTAATCAAGATCAGAGTGGAACGCCTCATAATTCGTCTCCCACATTCAGGGTTTCGACGTGTTCGTGGTGCAGCAGTTCGATTGTCTGAGGATTAGCTGATACACCACCGTAGAACGGCCGTTACTTCGGCAGCAGGCGACGGCAGCAAGCGACACACAATTGTTGCCCTATGTGCGGGCGTGTTCGAACACAACCGCTACCAGGCCGTGATGAAAAGGTGAATTATCGGTTTCGATTGTGCAAAGGCGCTGATCAGAGGTTGTGTACGGGTTACTTCCCGAATTGCACGCGACTCAGCCGCGTTGCAGAGTCGCCGCTAGGTGATGCTGCAGAGATTCGCCTACCGCCGCCATCCGCAACGTGTACTCGATGGTGTCGCCGGTGACATGGAATGAGCGGCCCACCGCGGTAACCGGCTTCGCTGATTCGCTCAGGCCGATATTCGTGGAGTTCAATTCCAGACGAATTCCGTCAACCGTTTCGGTGATCGTGCCTTCGCAGATCTCGGTGATTCCGGTCGGATGGGCGAGCACGAGCTCGACCCGGCCGGGCGCCGGACTGCGCAGGTAGCCGGTCTCCGCGTGCAGCGGCCTGCCATCGGAGCCGGCCTTGGTCCGCTGCTGGTAAGTGAGGAACGGTTTGCCCAGGTGCCCGAAGGCGATCTCCTCGACGTAGTCGAAGGACTCGATGGTCGGGTATTCGCCCCTGCCCCGACCGCGCCAGGTACCGAGTAGTGGTGCCAGGGCGGCGATGTCGGGATGCGGGGCGATGTTGGGGGAAGGTTCGACCACGGCCGACAGCGTAGCCCTGCGCTTCCTGCCACGGTCACGGCACACCACCGCATCACCCACGATAAGGTCAGCCTCGCCTGAACGCCGTCCGGCGGAGGGTCGAAAGGAAAAAAGATCGTGAACGGACATGTGAGGGGCACCCGCGGGGTGCGGTCCGGGCTGGTGCGCGGCGCGGTACTCGGTGCGGCAGTGTTGCTTGCCGCGGCGTGCTCGAACACCGAGCCCTCGACCGACGACGTGGCCGCATTGGACGGCAATCGCTACAGCCAGACCAACCTGGCCGCCGACAAGGACTCCTATCACGCCCAGTTCACGCTGCCCGGCATGGTCAATGCCTGGGGCCTGGCCGATCGGCCCAAGGGCGCGGGCGGGCATTTCTGGGTCGGCGCGGGCGGCAAGTCGTTCCAGTTCCTCGGCGATGTGCAGTCCTCTTCGGATCCCAAGTTGCAGAAGCTGACCCAGGACCAACTCAAGCTCGTCGGCATCCCCGGCGCCGATGCCGACACCTCCGACAAGAGCATCGGCAAGGCCACCGGCGTCGTGTTCAACCCGGCGCCGATCACCTCGGATCTGTTCGTGGTGCGCGACCAGTGGGTCGATGTGGACGGTATGCCGATCCCGCTCGGCGGTTCCGCGCGCTTCATCTTCGCCACCGACTCGGGCAAGATCTCGGCATGGACCGAGCAGGCCCCCGACGGCGCGATCGTGCGGCGTGACGGCGGCGCGAACCAGGTGTTCGACGGTTCCGCGCAGGGCATGGCCTTCTTCGGTATCGCGCTGGCGCCCTCGGGTGACAAGCTGCTGACCGCCGATTTCGGCGCCGACCCGCAGGTCCGCACCTTCGACAAGAACTGGCAGCCGGTCGCGACCACCGGTTTCGCCAACCCGTTCGCCACCGGCGAGGTGATCGACGCTTCCTCGCCCGAGAAGGGCAAGAAGGCCGTGCCCGGCGACCCGGCGCCGTTCAACATCACCACCCTCGGTAGTCGAGTGTTCGTCTCCTACGCCATGACTCAGCCCGACGGGGACGATCCGAAGGTCTTCGACAAGGCCGAAGAAGCCTCGCTCGACGCCGACAAGGACAAGGACTCGCACGGCAAGCCCGACAAGGGCAAGGTCGCCGAGTTCGACAGCGCGGGCAAGCTCGTGCGCATCATCGACGACGGCGGCAGGCTCAACGCGCCGTGGGGCGTGGCGATCGCGCCGTCGAACTTCGGGGCGCTCTCGGGCAAACTGCTGATCGGCAACTTCGGTGGCCTCGGCCGCGTCCTCGCCTACGACGACACCACCGGCACCTTCGTCGACTACCTGCGCGACGGTGAGGCGAAGCCGGTGAAGATCGCGGGCCTGTGGGCGCTGAAGTTCGGCAACGGTGAAAGCCTGGGCGACGCGAACGCCCTCTACTTCACCGCGGGCCCCGAAGACGAGAAGGACGGACTCTTCGGCAGCCTCCGCGTGCAGTAGTCGGCCCCCGGCGAGTCACCCATGTGCCTGCGAGATCAGTGCGGACGGACAAGGGAGGCGTACCGGACAATGTGAGTGTCCGGAGGAAAACGGCTCGCGCCGACGGCGTTGTCAGGGACAGTTGTGGCGGAATAGTTGCCGGGTGTGCGCGATTCGCGCGGACTCGCCGTGCTCCACCCGCACGCTATGGCATCCCCGCCGGGGTGTCGTGCCCGAGTCGGAGGTGTGCCAGATGAATGTTTCACGCGATGACGTCGTCGGCTCGGCGGGGGAGCGGTGAAATGCGCCATTCGGGACGAGGGGCGATGCTGCCAAGCCGGGACGTCCTCCTGGCGGCCTTCCGCGGTTTGCCACATGATGACCACCCCATCCTCGACGCCGCGGGTGAGCTCGCGCTGCTGCACCAGCTGCGCGAGCGAACCCCGCTGAGTGAGTCCGAGCGTATCGACCGCCGCCGCGCCCAGTTGATGCGTGCGATCGACCGCTGGGTCATCCTGGCGGCCCCCGTGCCGCCCGCCGCGGCCGACGAACACTGCGAAACCCTCGGCTATCTGGTCGACCGCCTCGCCAAACACTGCTTCCAGACTTTCGTCGCTCTGGCCGGTGCCCCCGAGTCTGTCTACTACGACGAATGGATCCGCCTCGACGACCTAGCCGACAGCTACGAACGCCTGATCGAGGACCTGTGGTCCGGTGTACGCAGCCTGCCTGTGAATACCTACTGATCCGGACGGCCGCCGAAGCTCGACACCCTTGGGTGGTTTCACCGCCACCTGGGTGGGCGTGACCGGGCCCCTGGGTTGGTTGGGGTCGGGGCCTTCCTGCGCGACAGTGGAACTCACACCATCTGTCGTCGGGTCGGTGAAGGAGGTTCGGATGCGCGTTCGGTCAGGTGTGAATGCCCCTGAAAGTGTTGGGCCGCTGGCGTTTTCGCACGACATATTATGTGTTGTGAGCACTCGCGATGATCCGGCTGCCACGCCCTGCCGGTGGACGGCCGATCGCCCCGATTCCTGTTCGGCCGAACCTGCCGTCGCCGGGCGCGCCGAGTCGGCGGCGATGGACCTCGTGCTGCCGATCCGTCCACACGCCGCCTCCGTCGACGGCGCGCCACTGTTCTGCCTGGCCGGTGAAGCGGTCCTGGCCTGGAACTATGTGGACCTCGTCGCCCACCTCGACGCCCGCGTCCCGATCTATGGTCTGCAGGCGAGCACCGAACCGCGCACGATCCGCGAATACGCCACCCGCTACCTCGCCGAGATCCGCCGCATCGCCCCGCACGGCCCGTACCAGCTGCTCGGTTGGTCCGCAGGCGGTTTCGTCGCCCACGAAGTCGCTGTCCGACTCCGCGCGGCGGGCGAACACGTCCGCGTCGTCCTGCTCGCCACCGACCCCGCGGCCCCCGCCCCCGCGCCGCGGTCCGCCGACCGATTCGCTGCGCAGTTCGGCACCGACATCGATATCCCAGCCTTCGACACACCCGCCGCGGCGATCAATGCCGCCCTGGCGGGAACGCTCGACCTCACCGGCAGCGACCTCGACCGCTTCGCCGACGCGAGCCTCGCGGCCGCGAGCATGGTGACCGGCCACCGACCCTCGTGGCTGCCCGGCGACCTCACCGTGTGCGTCGCGGGCCGCGAACCCGACGGCACCGATCGCCTCGACCCCGGTGCCACCGTTCGCCATTGGCGCCCCCACGTGGAGGGCGCGATCACCGGCTACGTCCTCGACGCGACCCCTGACGAACTCACCGCACCCGACCTTCTTCCCGAGATCGCCCGGATTCTGGCGACAACCCGCACCTCGGCGCGCACGACATGCTGACCGAGTTCCCCGGCACCACAAGCCACATCGACCACGATGGGGACGTGCGGACCACCGACGAGCCTGTTGCCGACCGATCGCCGTCGGCGGCGCTCACCCAGTGGTGGGTGCTCGCGCGACGGTTGATCCGCCCGGCTTGGCGCACCGGCGAGATCTTCACCGCCCTGCTCGCTCCCGCGGTGTTCACCATCGGCTTCTACGTCCCGCTCAACCTCGTGATGACCGTCTACGGGCACGGTCTGAGCAGCTACGCCCAGTTCCTGATGCCGATGATCATCATGCAGGCGGTCGCGTTCTGCGCCATCGCGGCCGCGTTCCGTTCCGCCACCGATGCCCGCGAGGGCCTCGACATCCGTTTCGCCACCCTGCCGATGCCGCGCTGGGTCCCCTTCTCCGCCAGGATCACCGCGGCCGCCCACCGCGCGGTGATCGCGATCGGCGCCGCACTCGTCTGCGGCACCGTCATAGGTTTCCGCTTCTACGGAAGCTGGTGGCACACAGCGGGTTTCCTCGCCTTCTCGCTGCTGATCGCGATCGCCCTGTGCTGCGGCGCCGACCTGCTCGGCAGCATGTCCGCCAGCCCCGAGGCCACCACCCAGATCCTGGTACTGCCCCAGCTGATCTTCGGCATGGTGTCCACCGGATTCGCGCCTGCCAGTCAGTTTCCCAGCTGGCTCCAGGGTTTCGCTCGCAACCAGCCCGTCTCCCAGTTCGTCGACGGCCTGCGCGCGCTGGCGGGTGATTCGACCGGCAACGCGGGCACGGTCGACATCGCGACGCTCGGCCCCGGCCTGGCTTGGGCGATCGGCATCCTGGTGGTCTGCGGCGGCCTGGCCTGGCGACACGCAGCGCGGCGTGTCGCATGACAGTCATCGCGCTGCCCACCGTCACACGTCGCACCGAGTCGCTGCGAATGCTGCTGCCGCAGAGCATGATCCAGACCAAGCGGCTGCTGACGCGCTGGGCCAGGGACCCGTTGACCGTGATGCAGGCCCTGTTCTTCCCCGCGCTGCTGCTGGTGATGCTCAATGCCGTGCTGGGCAAACAGGTCTCGTCCTTCGCCGGCGCCGACGCCCTCTACGGCTCGGTTCCGATGGTCTCGTTGGTCGGCGTGATGTCGGGCTCCCTGGCCGGGGCCGTCACCCTCGGCCGCGAACGCGATGTCGGACTGCTCTCGCGATTCTGGGTCCTGCCGGTCCACCGCGCCTCGGGACTGCTGTCTCGTGTCGTCGCCGAAGGCGTGCGAATCCTGCTGTGCACCCTGGTGATCTTCGCCGTCGGCATCGCACTCGGATTCCGCTTCACCCAGGGTCCGCTCGCGGCGATCGCGCTGTTCACCATCCCGGTGCTGTACGGCCTCGGTTTCGCGACCATGGTCACCGCACTGGCCGTGTACACCGCGAAAGCCGCGCTGGTGGAGGTTGTCTCGCTGGGTTCGTCGATGCTGATGTTCTTCAGTACCGGTTTCGTCCCGCTCGCCGCCTACCCCGGCTGGGCGCGCCCGATCGTGGAGCACAATCCACTGACCCACGCCATCGACACCATGCGTGGACTCTCGCTGGGCGGTCCGGTGCGCGGCCCGCTGCTGGCCACCCTGGCCTGGTCGCTCGGTGCGATCGTGGTTTTCGCCCTACCGGCCGCGATCGGGTTCCGCCGCGCCAGTCGTCACTGAGCGGTCGGGGACTGGGTGATCGCGTCGCGCGCTTCGGTGATCAGCTTCGCCGAGTCGCGAGGGCTCAACGCCATCGCCCGCAGCTGATCGAAGATCACGCCGAACCGACGGATCTCGGAGTGTCCCTCGACCAGGTCGTGCACCGACATGCTCTCCACGTACACCAGTTCGGGGTCGACCGGATTGCGGAAGTCGAGCAGGGTGAACGAGCCGGCCATGCCGGGATGCGCGCCCGCGTCGAACGGCAATACCTGCAGGATCACATTCTTGCGCTTGGTCTCGTCGAGCAGCCGGTCGAGCTGGCCCGCCATGGTCGCGGGTCCACCGACCACCCTGCGGATCGCGGCCTCGTCCATCACCACCCACAATTCCAGCGGGTCGTCCTTGGTCAGGTTGGTGGCGCGATCCATGCGCGCCTGCGCCCTGCTCTCCATCACCGAGGCGTCGAGGCGCGGCATGGAGGTGTCGATGACCGCGGCGGCGTACTCGAAGGTCTGCAGCAGGCCGGGCACCGTCGAAGTCTGGTACTGCCTGGCCGACAATGCTTCCGCCTCGAAGTTGATGTAATTCGCATACACCTCCGACACCGCGCCTTCGTAAGGGCGCGACATGCCGGGTTTCAACGCGTCGGTCAGCAAGCTGAGTGCTTCCTCGCGCATTTTCTCGTCGACCTGATACAGGTCGAGCATGGCGCCGAGAGTGCGGCGTTGCGGGCGCGCCTGAGCCATTTCGATCCGGTACAGAGTGGTGACGTTGATACCGGTTCGCGCGCTGACGTCTTCCTTGCTCAGCTGAGCGCTTTCCCGTAACTCGCGCAACATGGCCGCGAGTCGGCGAAGCCGGACGGTCAGGGTCGTTCGCTTGCCTGCCATGAATCGCATTATTGCGCTGTGCGGTCGCGATGTCACGCGTTCGGCGAAGACAGCGACGTAGGTTCTGTCATGGTGTTCGGCGAGTCTGCGAGGCACGCCGGAAGCCCGTGCTGCGCTGCCGATGTGATCCTCGGTTCTGTCAGGGTGGGTTTACTGCAGGAGTGATAACGCAATCTTGCGTTTCGTCTTCTGAACGAGCATGATCCAGTTAGCCTGGTTGCGAACAATCCGAACAGATGACCGGGACAACCGAATCGAGAGCCAATCATGTTGGTAGACAAATCTTGGGTGTCGGGTGAATTCGGGGCCTTGCGATGAGCGCGCCGGTGATGGGGATACTTCCGACCGCTCCGCAATTGTTGTGTGCATTTCAGGGGCGGCGATTTCAAGATCGCGAATTGTTGAGATCAGCGCACGCGCTCGCTGAACTGCACGAACGGCGGGGGCAGGTGCGTGACACGGCATTGATCGCCGAGATCGATTGCCGTCGAAGTGAACTCGTCGACGACATCAATGACTGGTGTGTCCAGGAGATCCCGTTGCATCGCAACGGCGCCTCGCTGCACACCGAAAGTCTCGGTGCGGTTGTCGACCGGATGGCACGTAGCTGGGTGGACGCCAACCAGGCCATCGACATCGATGGGGCGCGAAGCGACAACACTCACAAGCACTGGTACCACCTGGCCGAGCTTGTGGACGGTTACACGGATCTGGTCACCGATGTGGCAGGCGGACGGCGACGGCTGCCCGAGCAGTAAGGGGCTACGCGGGCTCCGGTGACAGCCTCGCCTCGAAGGCGATGCGGTCACCACGGTAGAGCGAGCGCACCCGTTCGATGGGTGCGCCGTCGGCGTCGACACTGCGCCGGTGCAGCAGCAACATGGGTAGTGCGGTGGTGCATTCGAGCAGACCCGCCTCTCGCGGGGCGGCGAGTACGGTTTCGATGCGTTCGCGCGCACCGGCGAGTTCGACGCCGGTGGCGCGGATCGCGGCGTACAGCGAAGTGGTGGGGTCATAGGTGCCGCGCAGGGCGGCGAAGCGGTGCAGCGGTAGGTAGGTGCTCTCCAGTCCGACGCGTTCACCGTCGGCGAGCAGTACCCGCTCGAGGTGCATCACTTGGGTGCCCAGCTCCACCTCGAGGTCGGTGGCCGTCGCCGCGTCGGCGGCGACGTCTTCCCACGCGACCAGGATGCGGCCAGGGGTGCGGCCGAGGCTGATCGCACCCTCGGTATAGGAGCGAAGCGACAACGGCTGCGTGAGCTTGGGCCGGGAGATCACCGTTCCGCGGCCTTGGCGCCGAATCCTGCCCTCCACCAACAGCTCTCGCAGAGCCTGTCGTACGGTCTCGCGGGCGACGCCGAAGCGGGTGGCGAGGTCGCGTTCGGAGGGAACCGGGTCGCCCTCGGTGAGATCGGCCAGGAGCAGATCGATTTCGGTGCGAACCAGGAACACCTTCGGAACTCGGGTCGTCTGCGGCGAATCCATGCCGCCAAGCCTACCCGGATTGGTCTATACCAAAAATTAACTTGCCGTTCTCGCAGCCCACACCTATCGGTCTAGACCATTTGCCATTATCGGTGCCATGCGATTGGTCATCATCGGTGGAGGGATCCTCGGCACCGCACACGCCTGGGCAGCGATAGCCCGCGGACACGAGGTCGTGCACCTCGAACGTGAACGTGAAGCCCGTGGCGCGACGGTCCGCAACTTCGGCCTGGTCTGGGTATCGGGCCGGTCGGCGAACGAGCTCGAGCTGACACTGCGTTCGCGCGAGCTGTGGGAGGAGATCGGCGGCCGGGTCGCCGGCGTCGGCTTCCGGCCCGCGGGCTCGATCACGCTCGTGCGCACCCCCGCCGAACTCGCCGTCGCTGAGGCCGCGGCCGCCGATGACACCGCCGATGCCCGTGGGTTCGCCCTGCTCGACCCCGACCAGGTGCGTGCGATCAACCCGGCCGTGCGCGGTAAATACCTTGCAGGGTTGCACTGCTCGACCGATGCCGCCGTGGAGTCGCGCCAAGCGCTGCCCGCGCTGCGCGCCCACATGGCCGCGACCGGCCGCTACACCTTCCACGAGGGCACCGAGGCCCGCTCGGTGCTCGACACCGGTTCCGGCGCGGTGGTGGTCGACGATCACGGTCGCCGGCACGAGGCCGACCTCGTCATCCACTGCCCCGGCGCCGCCCACTCGGGGCTTACCCGCGAGCTGGCGGGCGAACTGCCGGTCCGCCGCGTGCGGCTGCAGATGATGCAGACCGCCCCGCTGGGCGAAACCCTCACCACCGCGATCGCCGACGGTGACAGCTTCCGCTACTACCCGGGTTTCGCGGGCCCGCAGGTGGATTCGCTGGCCGCCGAGCAGTCCCAGACTGCCACCGCCGCCGAGCACAAGATGCAGCTGCTGTGCGTGCAGCGCCTGCACGGCGGCCTGACCATCGGCGACACCCACGAGTACGCCGAACCGTTCGCCTTCGACGTCGACGAAGCGCCGTATGACCACCTCACCGAGGTGACCGAGGAATTGCTCGGCCGCACGCTGCCGCCGATCGTGCGGCGCTGGGCGGGCGTCTACAGCCAGAGCGTCGACCCCGGCGCCGTCGTCACCCGGGTGCGGGCCGATACCAACGTCTGGGTCGTCACCGGCCCCGGTGGTCGCGGTATGACGCTCGGCCCCGCCATCGGCGAACAAACCGCCGACCAGATCGGACTGTGAGGAACACCGATGTCGAACAACAAGATTCAGCTCGCCGCCCTCGACATGGCAGGGACTACCGTCGCCGACGGCGGACTGGTGCTTCGTGCCTTCGAGAGTGCCGCCACCACCGCCGGGATCGAGACCGAGGGCCCGCGTCGTGAACAGGCTCGCCGCTACGTGGTCGACACCATGGGCCAGTCCAAGATCGAGGTGTTCCGCGCCCTGCTCGACGGCGACGAAGCCGCTGCCCACCATGCCAACCGTGCGTTCGAGGCCGCCTACGAAGCCCTGGTCGACGAGGTCGATATCGCACCGATCCCCGGTGCGGTGGAAGCGATCACCGCTCTGCGTGACGCCGGTGTCCGGGTCGCGCTGACCACCGGATTCAGCCGCGGCACACAGGATAAGCTCCTCGCCGCGCTGGGCTGGGCCGACCTGGTCGACCTCACCCTCGCGCCGTCCGATGCCGGACGCGGACGCCCGTACCCCGACATGGTGCTGGCCGCCGCGCTGCGCCTCGGCGTCGACGCCGTCCACCGGATCGCCGTTCTCGGTGACACCACCAGCGATATCGCCACCGGTCTCGCCGCAGGCGCGGGCATCGTCGCGGGCACCCTCACCGGCGCGCACACCGCCGATCAGTTGCGTGCCGCAGGCGCGACCCACGTCATCGACTCCGTCGCCGCGTTCCCGGCGCTGGTGCTCGCCCACTGAAACTTGCCGTCGCGGTAACCGCCGCGGCGTCGCCCCCCGATCCACCTGTCCCTGCGATTCCCCCCGATATCTGAACGAAAGTTGCTGTAATCGTGCGTACTCCACTCACCGCGCGCCGCCTCTCCAAGGCCGCGCTGCTGCTGGTCGGCGTCACCGCCGTCGCGTTCACCGGCGCCTGCGGCGGCACCGGTACCGAATCCGCGGACGGCAAGACCGTCACCGTGTACTCCGCCGACGGTGTCGGTGGCTGGTACAAGTCCCAGTTCGACGCGTTCACCAAGGAGACCGGCATCGCGGTCAACCTGGTGGAGGCGGGCTCCGGCGAGGTCGTGAACCGGGTCGACAAGGAGCAGTCCAACCCGCAGGCCGACATCGTCGTCACCCTGCCGCCGTTCATCCAGAAGGCCAAGCAGTCGGGTCTGCTGCAGCCCAGTGGCATCGACACCGCCGCTGTTCCGGCTGCGGCCAAGGACGCCGAGGGCAACTACGTGACCCTGGCCAACAACTTCCTGTGCTTCATCGCCAACCCCGCGGTCGACGCCTCGGCGCTCACCTGGGAAGACCTGCTGAAGCCGGAGTACAAGGGCAAGCTGCAGTACTCCACCCCCGGCCAGGCCGGTGACGGCACCGCGGTACTGGTGCTGTTGCAGCAGCTGCGTGGCAAGCAGGGCGCCCTCGACTATTTGGCCGCGCTGCAGGCCAACAACGTCGGCCCGTCGTCCTCGACCGGCAAGCTGCAGGCCAAGGTCGACAAGGGTGAGCTGCTCATCGCCAACGGTGACGTGCAGATGAACCTGACCACCGTGAAGGAGAAGGGCTCCAAGTTCAACGTCTTCTTCCCGGCTGCCGACGGCAAGCGGTCCACCGTGGCTGTCCCGTACATGATGGGTCTGGCCAAGGGCGCGCCGCACAAGGACGATGCCACCAAGCTGATGAGCTTCCTGATGGCCCCCGCCGCACAGGCGAAGCTCGGCCCCGAGGCTTTCGCCGTCTCTCCCCGCACCGATGTGCCCGCCCCGGCCGATGGTGGTCCGGCCGCGGCGCTGACGGGTGTCGAGGTGGTTCCGGTCGACTGGAACAAGGTGCTCACCGAGCTGGACGCCGATGTCGCGGCGTACCAGAAGGCAACCGGCAGCTGAATGCGGCTGTGATCCAAGGGAGTTGACGATGTCCGACGGTGACCTCCAGATGAAATCCGCCACCTCGGTGGCGGCAACCAACGAACCCGCGATCGTGTTCGACCGGGTCGGGGTCAGCTACGGCAGGGGCCGCAAGGCCGCCGTCGCGCTGGCCGATTTCACCCTGCGCGTCGCCGTCGGCGAGACCGTCGCGCTCCTCGGCCCGAGCGGGTCGGGCAAGTCGACCGCGCTCAAGGCGCTGGCCGGTTTCGTCCGGCCCACCTCGGGCGCGGTCCGCCTGGCGGGCCGCGACGTCACCGATCTCTCGCCCGCCAAGCGTGGGATCGGTGTCGTCGTACAGTCCTACGCGCTGTTTCCGCACATGAACGTGCACAGCAACGTGGCGTTCGGCTTGAAATCGCATCGGGTGCCGCGTGCGGAGATCGCCACACGCGTCGCCGAGGCGCTCGACATGGTCGGCATGGCCGGCTACGCGCAGCGACTCCCGCGCGAACTATCCGGCGGTCAGCAGCAACGGGTGGCGATCGCCCGCGCGCTGGCCATCAAGCCCAGCGTGCTGTTGCTCGACGAGCCACTCGCCGCGCTCGACGCGCAACTGCGTCATTCGATGCTTGGTGAGCTGCAGGCACTGCGAAAAGCATTGCCCGACACAGCGATGCTGTATGTGACCCACGATCAAGCCGAGGCGCTGGCGCTGGCGGACCGGATCGCGGTGATGCGCGATTCCCGGCTCGTCGACATCGACACCGCCGAAAACCTGTGGCAGCGCCCGCCCACCGATTTCACCGCCGCTTTCCTCGGCGGCGCGAACCTGGTGCCCTGCACGGTCGACCACGTCAGCGGCACCGCCGCCCTGGTCACCGCGGGCACCAAGACGCTGCGGGCACAGGCGCCGCAACCCGGTGTGGGGCTGACGGATTGGGCACCCGGTGACGACGCCCTGCTCTGCGTTCGCCCGCACACGATCAGCCTCGGCAAGCCCGGCGAGCGGGACGCCCTGCGCGCCACCGTGCTCACCGCGGTCTGGCGTGGTGCGTCGACCCGCGTGGAACTGGCCGTCGACGGACTTCCCGGCGACATCGCCGCCGACGGGTCGGGCCACTTCACCACCGAAGTCGGATCCGTTGTCGGCGTGCGGTTGCCGGACCCGGCGGGCGTTCTGATTCCGCGCGCGATCAGTGAGGGTGCCACTGAGGTAAGCGGTCCCGGCAAGGAGAGCGCGCTGTGAACGTGTGGGTTCGTGCCCTCGGGAGCTTTCTCGACACGAGGGGAGTGCTGCGGTGAGCGCCGTCCTGCTCGACCGTCCGGAAGTGTCTCCGCCGGTGAAGGACTCCGCGCCGCGCAGGTCGTGGTTGCCGATTCTGTGGACGTTGCCGCCCGTGCTGGTGGTGCTCGGAATCGCGGGTTATCCGATTCTGCGGGTGCTCACCGAATCGACGCAGACCCCGACCGGCCGTGGCACCGAGGTGTGGACCTCGGTGCTCGGATCAGAGGCGTTCCGAGAAGCGTTGTGGCGCACCGTCTCCATCGCGGTCTGTGCCACCGCGGGCTGCTTGGTGTTGGGTACGTTCCTGGCGGTGGTGCTCGCCTTCGTGCCGTTTCCCGGCTCCGGGCTGGTCGGCAGACTGATCGACACGATCCTGACGCTGCCGTCGTTCCTGATCACCCTCGCCTTCACGTTCCTCTACGGAACAGCGGGCGCGGTCAACGCCCTGATCTCCGAATTGACCGGCGCCACCACACCGGTCATCGACTTCCTCACCACCCTGCTGGGCGTGATCCTGGCCGAGATCACCTACTTCACCCCCTTCGTGGTGCGTCCCGTCCTGGCCGCGTTCGCGCAGATGCCACGCGAACAACTCGATGTGGCAGCGAGTCTCGGAGCTTCACCGTGGCGGGTGCTGCGTCAGGTGGTGCTGCCCGAAGCGTGGCCCGCGCTCGCGGCGGGCGGCAGCCTGGTGCTGCTGCTCACGCTCAACGAGTTCGGCATCGTGTTGTTCACCGGCGCGAAGGGCGTCATCACCCTGCCCGCGCTGATCTACACCCGCGGCATCGTCACCTTCGACCTGCCCGGTGCGGCGGTACTGGCCTCGGTGCAGGTGGTGCTCTCGCTGAGCCTCTACCTCGTCTACCGATTCGTGTTCGCCCGTTTCATCGCCCGCCCGAAGGGGGACTGATCGTGCTCGCCTGGACTCCGCGCGGAAAAACGCTGGTACTCGGTGCTTTCGCGCTGGTCGTGGCGGTGGTCTTCGTCGCCCCGATCGCGACAGTGATCGCCGCGGCCCTGGCGGGCAGCTGGACCGGCCCGCTTCCCTCCGACCTCGGTTTCGCCAATATCGGCAACGCGCTCAGCGGCGAGCAGGCGGCCAGCCTCTCGGTGAGCCTGCAAACCGCCCTGCTCGCCGGCGCGATCTCCCTCGTCCTCGGCACCTGGGCGGCCCTCGCTTCACGCGAAGCGCCCTCCTGGTTACGCCGCCTGACCGACGCCGTTTTCCACCTCCCCGTCGCCGTCCCCTCGGTAGCGGTCGGTCTCGGCGTCCTCATCGCCTTCAACGAACGCCCGCTCCTGCTCGGGGGAACCAAGTGGATCGTCATCGTCGCCCACACGGTGCTGGTCCTGGCCTACGCCTTCAGCGCGGTCTCCGCCGCCCTCGACCGTCTCGATCCGGCTTACCGCCAGGCCGCCGAATCCCTCGGCGCCGGCCCGGTCCGAGTCCTGTGCCAGATCACCCTGCCGCTGCTGTTGCCCGCTCTCGGCGCCGCCGCGGGCTTGGCCGTCGCCCTGTCGATGGGCGAACTCGGTGCGACGATCATGGTCTACCCCGCTACCTGGAAGACGTTGCCGGTCAGCATCTTCGCCCAAACCGACCGCGGTGAAGTGTTCGACGCCGCGGCAGGCACCACTGTCCTCGTGGTGGTCACCTTGGTGGTGCTGGTCGTCCTCGGTCGAGTACGCGGTCGCGCGGCCCTGCGCTGATCGGTCCGGGCGGGCCCCTCTGATCCGGACCAGTCGCGGATTCGTTCACAGCAATGCCGCGGCATCGACTGCGGTGAGTCCGCCGTCGACTCGGAGGTCGTGCCCGTTGACGAACGCGGCATCCGGTGAGGCCAGGAAAGCGACGGCGGCCGCCACATCCTCGGAGGTGCCCACTCGGCCCGCAGGCGACAGCGCGGCGACGCCGGCCTTGGCGGCGTCGGAGAGCTCGGCGCGGAAGGCAGGGGTGTCGATGTAGCCGGGGCTGACCGAGTTCACCCGGATGCGGCGGGGTGCCAATTCGGCTGCGAGAGTGCGGGTCAGGTTGTGGACGGCGGCCTTGCTCGCGGAATAGAGGGCAGCCCCGGGGACGCCCCGATGGAGCCCGAAAGACGCGTTGATGACGATCGCGGCATGGTCGGGAAGCAGCGGCAAGACCTTCTGGATGGTGAAGAAGGCGCCTTTGAGGTTGCTGCCGATCACCCGATCGAAGAGCGCTCCGGTGACCTGGTCGATCGGCTGGAACGAGCCGATGCCCGCGTTGGCGAACAGCAGATCCACGTGTCCGAAACGGTCGGACACCGCCGCCGCGAGAGTGTCGAGATCGCCGAGATCGGTCGCGTCACCGGCGATTCCGTGCGCCTGATCACCGAGCTCGGCGACGGCCGCATCGAGGCGTTTCTGGTCCCGTCCGGTAACCACGACGCGGGCACCCTCCGCGATCAACCGATGCGCGGTAGCCAAACCCATCCCACTACTTCCGCCGGTGATCAGTGCGGTCTTGCCATCGAATCGAGAACCGTTGTGCGTCATGGATTCAGCGTGGCTGGTGGTCGAACGGATAGACAGTGCGCAGTTATCAGGGGTGTGTCACCACCAGGATCCGCCCCGACCCGGAAGTGAAACCGTCGGCTCACGCGTGGCAGACGGTCACGCCGATTCGGAGAGACGCAGTCGCGGGAGTGCGGCCAAACGGTCTGCCGTATCGGTATTCGGTTTCGGGTTGTAGAGCACCAGCGACCAGTTCGGGTGATCGGCGACGGTGAGCGTGGTGGCGTCGAAGTAGAGATCACCGACTTCGGGGTGATGCAACGCGTTCACCGCTTGGAGCGGCGCGCCGACCTCGTGGCGTTCCCAGAGTTCGGCGAACTCGGGCTCGGCAGCAGCGAGTTCTTTTGCTACACGCTGGAATTCGCCGTCGTGCGGAACCAGCGCCGCATCCGCGCGATAGGCGGCGACCACGCCGGGAGCGGCTTCGGCCCACAGTTCGGGCAGTCCTCGGTACCTGGGACTGGTGAAGAACGTGACCAGACAGTTGTGCGGTTCACCGTCCGCACAGCCGAACACGCGCCCCGCGAGCACGTTGAACGCCAAAATATTCCAGTACCGATCACGCACGATGGCAGGCCCGCGCTCCCACCCGTCGATCACCGCCCGCACCTCCACACTCACCTCGGTCGCCGACCCACCCGCAGGCGGCGGATTGAGCCCGGCGAGCAGATACAGATGCCCCCGCTCCGGCTCACTCAACCGCAACACCCCCGCCACCGCATCGAGCACCTCACCCGACACGGTGATCTCCCGCCCCTGCTCGAGCCACGTGTACCAAGAAACCCCGACCCCGGCCAACATCGCGACCTCTTCGCGGCGCAGACCGGGTGTGCGCCGACGCGAGCCCGGCACCAGGCCCACATCACCCGGGGCGATCTCGGCGCGACGCGATTTGAGGAACGCACTGAGTTGGGCTCGACGCTCGGTACGCACCGAGCGCGTGTCGACCACTTCGCTCATCCCTCCATCGTCGCCGATAGCGATCCCGGTATCCACGTGGTGCCGGTGCCCGGTCGCACACCGCGGCAGTGAATCGCTCGCGGCACGATCCCGGCAACCGCTGAGCATCTGTCGGGCAATAGGCTGGCATGGTGAGTGGGGAAACGTCCGGGACGCCCGAGGTGGTCGACGGTGCAGGCAAACGGCGGCGTGGCCGTCCGGCCCGGATCAGCCGGGAACTGATCACCTGTGCCGCACGGGAACTCGCCCCGGAAGCGTTGACGATGCAGGCGGTCGCGGAGGTGCTCGGCGTCGATCCCAAAGCCCTGAACTACCACGTGGGAGATCGAGAGGGTTTGCGCGAGCTGGTGGCGTTGGACATCTTCGAGACCGAATTGGCCCGGGTCACGTTGCCGGTCGGCCGCGACTGGCAAGCGGTGGTCCGCTCGTATGCGATGGCGCTGCGTGACGCGGTCGTCCGGGTCGGCCCCCTGTCAACCTCCATCCGGCTGCCGGGCGCCGTCGGACTCGGCACGCTGCGGCCCGTGGAGTGTGTGCTCCGTGCGCTTGTCGGTGCGGGCTTCTCGACCGACGATGCGGGTCGCGGACTCACCCTGATCACCGAGACGGCCTTCTCTGCAGGTCTGAGCGCGGTGCGGTCGGCGAAGGACCCGGTGCATCCCGACGTGCCCGGGGTGATCAGCGCCTTGCAGGCCGCGGGCGAGGAGGAACTCCCGCTGCTCCGCGAAGTGGTCGCGGGCGGACCTGTCGGTGATCAGCTCGAGTTCGCGTTGACCGTGCTCCTGGTCGGCCTGGAACAGCTGCGAAGTCGGTGAGCCCCCGGCTTCCGGGTGGGTGGTTCGCCATGATCGAGGGCTTCAGACCGGCCGGACGACGCCGCGCGGCAGGATCAGCGGCAGATCGGTGTAGGTGAGTATGCCCGGTGCGGCGGCAACCACGGCCGGGATCGCGTGCACGGGGGGCATGGCGGTCATGATGTGTCCGAGCACCATGAAGTCCGCGATGGTTTCGGCCTGGAAGTCCGGCGGCGGGAGGAAACCGACGGTCATGTTCACCGTGGGTCGTCCGTCGATCGTGATCTTCCAGCCGTCCCCGTCCAGCTTCCAGTCCGGATCCAGGGTCTGCCCCTTACGCCAGCGGACATTGATGTCGATGACCGTCCGGTCCCCGATCAGGCCCTGCCAGCTCGCGTGCACACCGGCGACGCAGCCCTTCCTGATCGTCCAGGACCCGAGGTCCAGATCCGCTGTGGTCTGGGCATATTCGGCCACGCACCGGACCTCGTCGAGTTCGAGCCCGAGGGCATCGGCCACCAAACGGACGGCTTCGGCGAAGATGGCCGTGCCCTGCGCGGCCATGCCCGCCAGCTTCGGGTCATCGATCGGCGTGCCGAAGCCCACCGGTCGCTCGGTGGCCGGAGAGTCATAGAAGGTGGTGTCGGCCGACTCGGAGATGGTGACCTTGTCGACGCGGTCGCAGGCATTGCCCGCCACGATGGCAAGCAGCTGGGCGAAGCCGGGGCTCACCCCGGAACCGAAGATGCTCGATCCGCCATGACGGCAAGCCTGTTCGATCTCCGCGCGATCGACGCCGAGATTGTGGCCGGTGATGAAAGATGCCGTGGTCACGATGTTCACGCCCGCGGACAGGATGCGGACCACCTCGTCGACGTCGAACCACATCGGGTTGTAGACCACGCAATCAGGTTTCAGCGCCAGTAGCGCGTCGGCGTCATCGGTGGCCAGGATGCCGATCGGGTCGCCGCCGAGCAGCTCGCCGACGTCGCTCCCGATCTTGCTTCCCGCCCAGGCGAAACAGCCCACCAGTTCGAACTCGGGATGCGCGGCGAGCGCCCGGGCGGAACTCTTCCCGACGTTTCCGGTCGTCCACTGGACAACCCGGTACTTGGTCGATGACATCGGAACCTCATTCAGTGTTCAGCGTGCGTGTTGTCCGGGCCCGGCCGATTGCCGCGCACCGGACTGCGAGGTAGGACGAATATCGTTCTACCCCTTCATGTGTCGCTGCTTGTGGAGCCCATACTCGCACTCCGCGCACCCACCGTGCGCGCTTTCAAGAAACTTTTTTCCCGAACAGAGAATAATATGGTGAGGTCACCACAGCCGCCCCACGGCATGGTGCGGCAGCCCGCTGTCGATCAAGTGGGGCGGTCGCCGACATCCCCGCCATCGTCACCGAACTGCCTGTGGGCGCGGGCAGCGACACCGGATCGGGTCTGCGCAGCCCTGGTCTTGCCGTGCACGGCGCGGGGGAGTAGTTGTATGTCGTTGCGGCCCTTGGCTTCTGTGTAGATGAAACGTGCCGTTCGATCAGCTCGCTTGCGTACCGTATGACCCGTGCGGAAAGGAATAGCACCCGCCGATCGGCGGGCTTCTCCTCTACCATGAATGGGTGTGGTTCAAGATTGCATTCACGTCGGTGCTGTTGCTGGCGGCCCTGTTATGGGGAGTGACATGGTGGTTGGAGCATCCGGAAGTATTGGAATCCTGCGTCCAGGTGCCGTGCCCGCCGGATGTGTTCACGAAACCCACGACCACACCGCCGGCGCCGGGCGAACCGTACGCGATGACTTCGAGCGCCTATATGTGCTGTGCGTGAAGGCAAAAGCCCCACCAGTGCGGAAGCTATTCTTTTGTCTCGGACGCGGTCACCTGACACTAGACCGGCGGCCGGAGGAGAATCAGAGGAGCGTGGGGCCGTTGTCCTCACCGGGCGGCACGAAAAGCCATGCCGCATATCGAGCGTTCAATCGTCAGTCTTCGCCGGGACACGGCGGAGGCGACGATGTCAGTTTTCCGGCGGAGTGAGCCTCGGCCAGTCGCGCGACCCATTCCGGCGGCGCCGGCCGACCAACGCACTGATCTGCCGATGACCGAGCAATTCGAGTTCTGGGTTTCATCAATCCGCTGCGATCATGAACGGTGAGGCACCGAGGAGGCAGGAGTCGGGATGGCCAAGCTCGAGCGCGAGCAACTCATTGAACTAGTCGCGCGCATCGCAAGCGCCGAAGGTAGCGACGAGGAGCTGAGTGAATGGCTTACTCAGCTACAAGATTCAGTGGCGGACCCAAACATCTCCGACCATATTTTCTGGGACTTCTCCGACCCTCCGCTGACTCCTGAGCAGATCGTGGACAAGGCACTGGCCTACCGGCCGATCGTGCTGGGCGGACCGGATTAGCTGACGTACGCAATGCACTGTCATGCCGCTGGGCGCGCGGTCACGAACGTCCGCACTGTCGATTTGAAGTTGTTCCTGTCGCGAAGGCTGAGGATCATGAGGCCATGCTTCAGCTAGAGGAGGAACCACAGGTAGGCGTGGCGGAGATCGTTACCCCGGTCGGAGCCGTCGTCTTCACGACCCGACTCGGGCCAACGGTGGCTGGGGGCAGGACCTCTGCATGGCAACTGCCCTCGGGAGCCACCGTTTACAGATGGAATCAGCAGAATGCGACTGTCGACCTTATTGTCGGCCGGGTCCTCCGCCGACGGCATTTCGCCGATCGTGCAGTGGCAGCTCTCTGGGCAGTCGTATGGCAGATTCACGCAACCGCGACCACTCCCGAACTCGAGCTACGTGCTCAGATAACGGGGATGCCCGCCGACGCGGATGTCGCGCCGGACTGTGGTGAGCACCTCGCTGCGCTCACAGTCGATTCACCGACTACCACGCTGTCGATGGGCGGGCCGGACCTCGACTTGCTGTACGCCCATGCTCGAATCGGACGGCACCTGCCGCAGCGATGGACACAGCATTTGGCGCCTACCTGGGCGCACAACACCACGCCGTTCTCGGTAGGCATCAGCGATCCAGGGCAGCTGACATGGCGACTCCCCGGCCTCGAATCCGGTGAATCCCTTGAGCTTTGCGCAGCCATTGCGTGGAGGCCGACCAGCGGAGGCGTCGACAACATCGACACCTGGTTGCTGGTGGACTATCCGATCGACGAAGCTCTTGAACGACTGCTGGTGCCTTAGGGCAGTTTCGGCGAGCGTGGACGCTGAACAGCAGACGCCGTCTCAGAACGTGCGTCGCGCCACAATTTCCAGCCCGTTGACGAAGGTGCCGAAATCGGGTCGGTACGTGTCCCGATCGGCGGCAGGGGCCTGGGCGGACATTATGATCGGGTAACTCATTTCGCCTACATCGTAGGAAAATCCGAGGAAGTCCTTGTAAAGGTCTCCATTCGAGATGGGGGAAATCCCGGTGGTCCTGTGGGCATCCAGACCGCACACCGAGGTCGTCTCGGATACCAACTCTCGCCATCCGTCGTCCATATGGACACCCATGGAGAATGAGGTCCCGTGGGCGGGGAGTACGCGAAGGGTCACAGTCGCATTGCCCTTACCTAGGCCGATACGTAACACCGAATCGCCACCTTCTGCCGGCGTCTGGTGCCAGGCCGACCCTTCACTGAGAGGAGGTGAAGCAAGGTTCCAGCGGGACGCACGGGTTGGTCCAGGAGCCGGTCATCCCGAGTAGCCATTGCAGGTTCCGCTTCGCGATCTCAGGCGACGCTGAGCCGGAATCGAGGGAACCGGTCTCTGCGACCGCGTGGCCGACGCCTGCGGAAAGGACCGCGGCCGTGACTGCTCCGATCACAGCAAGCTGGACAGTACGGCGCATGGGGACCTCCGAGGTATCGACTTGCGGCACGATCCGGTGACCACGCGCGCTCCTGTGTTTCAGTCGCCTGCAAAATTAGTTACGCAGAGGCCATTGCGCGAAGACCCCAATCTCGTTGGCACCCTTACCGGTGTCGACCGAACGCACGCCTTTGCCGCCTATCGCGTCGTCGCGAACGTCCGCATCTGTCGACTGCCGTGCCTCGCCCGAATTCAGGTCGGCCAGGAAGTACCTGAGTATCACCACCGCTCTCGCGCCCGGAGTGGCGGCGTGCGATCGGCAAGTCCGCAGGGCAGACTTGCGCGGTCCAGAGCTTCATCGCCCCCGACACCGAGGCAACGATGACACCGATTCCGGCTGGTATCTCGCTCGACGCGCTGTCCGAACTCCCTCAGTACCCCACCGGGACGTCGTTCGGTCCCGACATCGACGCTGTCCATGAGGTTCTGCTGTCCGATGCCGGTGTGGACACGAAACGCGAGGCGTTCCTCGCTTGGGTCGCACGACACCAGCCGTGCATCTTCGGCCGGATGGCTACGAAGTCCGGCACACCCGCCCACGGGTTGGCGATGAATCTGTGCTGGATCGATGAGGAGGTGCTCGCGGCCGGACCGCACGCGGTCGCCGCCGCGATCGCCGCGGGCCGACGGAACTGGAAGGAACGCGCCGCACGCGGGGAAAGTAGTGCCTTCCTCGTAATTTTCAACAGCCGTCGCTTCGCCCATGCCCGACCCGGCCCCGAATTCGCCCGGCTGTGTACCGAACTGGCCTCCCTGTATCTCACCGAACTGGCGCCTATTCGCCCCGACGTGATCTACACCGAGGCCCTCCCGCTGCGCGGGCGTGACGGTGTCCTGCGGCTGTTCAAAGGCAGTGTGCAGCTATTCCACACCGGTGCCCACCTGCGCCGACATCACGACCGCCGAATACCGGGCGGGGTGATGATCTCGGTGAACGGACCCGGGCACTACGCCAATTCCCTTGTCACCCAGGGCTTGTGCGCGGACCTGGCCGAATCCGCTCCGGTCGTCCGCCGCCTGGCCGCTCGCTCGATCGGCGCCGGCGGACTCGGCGACGACCGCGCACTGAGTACCACCTGGCATCGCGACTCCCGACCAGCCGAGCGTGACACCGCACGGTGGTTCTCCGCGGCCTACCACCTCGACGTCCTTGTCGAATCCGACGTAGTAACCGACCCCCGTCTGCGCACCGGCCCCTGCCCAGCCCACCAGCAATGGTCCTGGCTACATCTGGACTACATCGACGACCACGAGACCACTCCGACGGACCGCACCCACGGATGGTTCCACGGGACTCCCATTCACGCACGCGACCTACACCACAACCCTTGGCCCCCAGTCGTTCCCGTCGACGCGCCGGACTTCAACTACTGACCTCGCCACTGCCGCGAACTCGATTCCAGCCCCGACTATCCACACATGTCGCGAACCTGGCATCCACCAGGCGCGAAAGTCAAAGGCCCGACATGGTCTCGGGCCGTGGTGCCGCGTGGCGCGCGCGATTAGGCGAACCGGGAAGTGAGCTCGGTCGCGATCTCGTAGTGGCGCACGAGGAACGAGCGTTCGTCGAGCTTCTTGCGCCGCAGCCAGCTGGTCACCTCGGCGTTGCACTTGCTGGCGTTGCACGACCCACACGCGGGTACGACGTTGCCGAGGGTGTAGCGGCCGCCACGCGAGATGGCCTGCACGCAGTCCTTCTGTAGCGAGGTGGCGGGGGAGCGGCAGTACGCGCACCCGCCCCAGGACGCCTTGAGTGCCTCCCACTGCGCATCGGTGAGGTCGTGGATGACCTGCGCCATCCGCTTCTTGCGCTTGCGCGCAGCGCGAACCTGTTTGCTACCGCCAGTTGGCACGAAGGGTGACATTACGCGTTCGCGATGGCCAAAGTGATCACCCTGGGCAAACAAAACGTCTGGATTCCCGAGCCGAGGTCAGCGATGAATTTGCCGCTATCAGGTAGTCCATAGAGGTATGGACATCAACTCCTTGTTCTTCGGCCTGGCCGTGACCGATTTCGCGGCCGCAGACAGCTGGTACGGCCGCTTGTTCGGACGTGCGGCCGACTTCGTGGTGGTGCCGGGAGTCGAGGCGATGTGGCAGCTGAGCGACATGGCCTTCGTCTACATCGTGGTCGATCCCGAGCATGCTGGTCAGGCTCTGGTGAACATCGCCGTGTCCGACCTGAACGGCGTGATTGCCGAAATCGCTTCGCGAGATCTCGATCCCGGACCGTTCATCCTCGTCGGGCCCGGCGGCGCGGCAGGCCGGAAAGCACCGTTCACCGATCCGGACGGCAACTCGATCTACATCATCGAAATTGCAGCCCCCTGAGTCGAGCCGCGGCGCAAGAAGACAAATTGCACGCCGCATACCGAACCTCGCGGTCACCGTGGTGTGCCGGTACGAGCGGTAGCTTTGATCGTGTTTACGGTGACGATGAACGACCGAGCGGCGAAACTGCTCGGTCTGCGAGACGGCTTCGGCGGCCTGGATCCAGAAGAAGGCCTGGCGTCCGGCTTGCGTCGATGGGTGGACGGCGGGATCGGATGCCGCGGCGAGGTGGTGTGCTGGGCCCCGGTTCCTGCACACGCTGATGACGCACCAGGGCGTCACTTCGACCTCACCGGGTGGGAGTGCTTCCATACTGTCTTCCACCTGGAAGATCGTGTGCCCGTGGCGAGTACGTATGCCGAGGGGCCGATTATAGGTGTCGACGCGCAGCGGACCCTGCTTCGACAAGGGGTCGCACTGGCTCGGGAGGTCGGGCGGCTGGCCGGTGAATTGAGTACGCCGATTCCGCTGCGATGCATCGTCGCGACCAACGAAACCAACGGCACGTTCAGATTTCATCGGATCCGGACCGATGAAAGCTGGCTATCCGATGACCTCGACAGTTACGACCGAGACTATGTAGTGGTCATCGACTTCCTGCCCGGCCCCTCGACAGGTTCCCCACACTGGTCGAACCGGCCATCCGGCAGGTCCGAAATCAACGGCCCGACTTGATTGCTCGTTTGGAGAGGCCGATTGTCAACTTGTGGTCACCGATCCGGAGGGTCGGTATCGTGGGAGCGCTCGGCAGTAGAGGCGGATCGGATCCGACGACCGAGCACAAGTCCCGGGGTCCGAACAGGCTTCGCCCGCAATCGTTCAGGAGCACCGACCCGCATGCGTAGCGATATCTTCCACGCGAACAATACGGCCCAGCAGGCCACCCAGCTCGGCCTCACGCTGCAGCACTCGAAGTCTGTGAAGGCGTGCGTCAACGGCGAGGTGTATGCCCGCCAAGGCGCCATGATCGGCTACCGCGGGCAGTTCGCGTTCGAGGTCAAGAGCCAGGGTCTGGGCAACCTGGTCAAGCGGTTCGCAACGGGCGAGGGGGTGCCGTTGATGAGTTGCCGCGGGCAGGGCGAGGTCTGGTTCGCCCACCATGCCTCGGATTGCTTTCTGATCGACCTCGATCCCGGGGATTCGCTCTCGATCAACGGCAAACACATCCTCGTCTACGAGCCCACTCTCGGCTACGACATCCAGATGGTTTCCGGTGCCGGTGCCGGTGCTTTCGTCGGCGGCGGTTTGTTCAACTGTGTGTTCCAGGGGCAGGGTCGGCTGGCGATCACGAGCCACGGTCAGCCGATCGTCGTCCCCGTCAGCCACCAGCAGCCGGTGTTCGCCGATTCCGATGCCCTGATCGGCTGGTCCTCGGGCCTGCAGACCTCCATCGTGCGCACCCAGAGTTTCGGATCGATGCTGCGCGGCGGCTCCGGTGAGGTAGCGCAGGTGCGATTCCTCGGCGAGGGGTTCGTCATTCTCCAACCCTCGGAATTCAACTTCGGGCCGACAAGCTCGAAGTAGCCACACTGTGCTGGGCAGACGGCGACTGCGAGGGGGCGGAGGCACGCTCTTGCTCCTTACGTTCACAACACTGAGCCGCAGCACAGCGTATGCGGTATCCCGCCTAGCCCATCCCCTTCCAGGTTCGTCACGTCGGCTGAACGAACACAGAGGCCTGGTCGTCCAGCAGGCGGCGGATCTCCCCGTCCGGATATGGGGTGCTCCGGCTCGCCTGCTGGAACTTACGCATGAACGCGGACATCGCCGCGGCGACCGGCGCCTGCCGGGTGAGGAGCGCGGCGGCTCCCTCGGGGATGCCCTCCGGCGGCTTGCACTCGGCGATGGCGCGCACCATCGCGGCGCGTGTCTGCCGGTCTTCCCGCCGGAGCCCGTACAGGGCGGTGAGCAGCCAGTTCACCAGGTAGGTGGGAGTGAAACCGCGGTCATAGCTCTGGTTCTGGTCGAAGAACGCGGCTTCCTGCGGTGAGAGGTCGAACCCGGAGGAGAGCGCGAGGCCGTAGTCGGCGAAGTAGAGGCGTCGACCGTCGGTCAGGATGTTCTGGAAGTGCGCGTCGAGGTGCAGGAGCCCACGGCTGTTCATGAACGCGGTGCCCGCGGCCAGCTCCCGCTCCACCATGGCGCAGGCCTGGTCGGTGGCCTCATCGCCCGCCTCGACCTGTGCGTTCAGCCAGTCGTGCAGGGTGTTCGGGATGTACTCCAGGAACAGCGCGATGCTCGCCGAAGAGTCACGCAGGGCCTCGATCCGGCGGCGTACCTGGGGTCGGCCGTCCCAGTAGGCGACGGCGCGATCGATGTCGGCGAGCTCGGTCGGCAGCGGCGTCGTGTCCGGCAGCACCCGCCAGTGGTACATCAGCGGGAAGCCCTCGTGTTCGGCGGCGAGCACCCAATTCGTCGTCATGGTGTGCACGGCGAGCTCGCGCCAGGCTCCGAAGCCCGCTACTCCGATGAGGCCGACGCCGTAGTGGTAGAACAGCGGCACATCGAACAGGTTCGCCGTGGACCGGACGTGTTCCGGCTGCCGCTCCAGGTCGGAGAGGGGCACTCGCTTCACGAAAACCGGAGTTCCGGCGATCTCCATCAGCGTTGATTTCCCGCCGATACCGGAACCGATCGGCACGGCCGCATCCACGAGCCCGCGCAACGCATGATCGCTGTGCAGTGCCAGGGCGGTGGAGACGGCGCCGTAGACGTGCAGGCGCTTCGGGAGCGACATGTCGCGCGTCGCCGCCGCGTCGCGGGACATCGCCTCTCTGCCGCGCAGCACCACGATCCCCTCCCCGTCGCACTCGCGATTCCGTCGCAATCAACAGTCACTCTATCGCGATCTTCGACCTGCCAAATATCCGGAAATGCCGCTGGGCGGGCCGGTATGCCGAGCTCATGCGGTGGCGATGGACCCGGGGCACCGCCCAGCACGACAGCCCCGCCGTGATCGCGGTATGCGGTTGACGGGTTGTGTCGGTGGACGGGCTTACGCTGGGCTTGTGTCGGTACTCCCTCTGATCTTCACCGCGGGCTGGGCCAGCGGGATCAACGCGTATGCGGTGGTGTTTCTGCTGGGGCTGTTCGGGCGGATCGGGTGGGCCGGTGACGTGCCGCCGGGGCTGCAGCGCACCGATGTGCTCGTTGCCGCCGGTGCGCTGTTCGTGATCGAGGCGGTGGCGGACAAGATTCCGTACCTCGACTCGTTCTGGGATGCGGTGCATACCGTGGTCCGGCCTGCTTCGGGCGCGATCGTCTCGGCCCTGATTGCGGGACAGGACGATTCGCTACCCACGATGTTCGCCGCGGCGGTCGGTGGTACCACCGCCTTGCTCAGTCACATCGTCAAAGCGGGCACCCGGATGGCGATCAACACCTCCCCGGAACCGGTGACCAATGTCGTGATGAGCACCGCCGAAGACGTCACGGTCGGCGGCGTCATCACCCTGGCGGTGTTCTTCCCGGTGCTGGCCGCGGTGATCGCGGCTGTGCTGCTGGTGATCGGATTATCGGTGGTCTACTTGTGCGCCAGCCGAATCCGCCGCTACCTCCGACGCAGACGAGAACGTCGCGCCGCGCGGATCACCGGCGTCGACTCGGCCCTCGAATAGCGCCGCCCGGCGCTGGATCGACACTCACCGCACCTGCGGCGCTACTTTCGTGCCGAGCAGGTCGATGCTGTGCAGCACCTGCTCGGGCGGCAGCGTGCCCACGCTGGTGTGCAGCATGAAGCGATCGAGGCCGAGGGTGTCGCGGACCTCGGCGATCTTGCTCGCCACATAGTCGGGGGTGCCGACGAACAGCGAACCGTTCTGCGAGCGCAGGGCGTCGAACTGCGCCCGCGTCATCGGACCCCAGCCGCGCTCGCGGCCGATGGTCGACATGGCCAGTGCGTAGGGCTCGTAGAACTGCGCAACGGCCTGCGCGTCGGTATCGGCGACATAGCCGTGCGCGTGCACCGCCACCGGTTGCCTCTCGTGTCCGCCCTCGGCGAGCGCGCGGTGATACAGCTCGACCAGCGGCTTGAACCGTGCGGGCTCACCGCCGATGATCGCGATGGCGAGGGGCAGGCCGAGCAGCCCGGCGCGAATCACCGACTCGGGACTGCCGCCGACCGCGATCCACACCGGCAGGGGGCGATCGTCGGTGCGCGGATACACCGTCGCGTCGTGCAGCGGCGCCCGGAATCGGCCCGTCCAGGTGACGGGGCCTTCCTCGCGCACGCGCAGCAGCAGGGCCAGCTTCTCCTCGAACAGCGCGTCGTAGTCGGCCAGGTCGTATCCGAACAACGGGAACGACTCCGTGAAGGACCCGCGCCCCGCCATCAGCTCCGCGCGCCCGTTCGACAGCCCGTCCAGTGTCGCGAAGTCCTGGTACACGCGCACCGGGTCATCGGAGCTGAGGACGGTGACGGCGCTGGTCAACTGGATGCGCTCGGTCCGGGCGGCAGCGGCGGCCAAGACGACAGCGGGGGAGGACGCGGCGAAATCCCGGCGATGATGCTCGCCCACGCCGTACACATCGAGTCCGGCGCCCTCGGTCGCGACAGCCTCGTCGACCACCTGACGCAGCCGCTCGGCGGCGGTCGGCGCAGGCCGGTCGCCGGTGGGGTACAGCTCGGCGAAGGTGGTGAGCCCCAGTTCCATGTGAACCTCTCTTCGGGATGCGGTCCTCTTCTAAACGGACCGCAGTCCGATAACATTCCCCCGGGTTATGGATGAATGCGGATTATCTATGACGAAACTATAGTGGGCGGTATGACTGCCCTGGCGACCACGCGCACCGAACCCGATCTGTCCTTTCTGTTGGACCGCACCAGCCACGTCCTGCGCACGCAGATGGCGGCGGCGCTGGCCGAAATCGGGCTGACGGCCCGCATGCACTGCGTGCTGGTCCACGCGCTGGAAGCCGAACGCACGCAGGCTCAGCTCGCCGAGCTCGGCGACATGGACAAGACGACCATGGTGGTCACCGTCGACGCGCTGGAGAAGGCGGGTCTGGCCGAACGTAAACCGTCGAGCACCGACCGTCGCGCTCGCATCATCTCCGTGACGCCCGTGGGCGCGGAGCTCGCCGCGCGCAGCACCGAAATCGTCGACGGCGTCCACCAGGGCGCGCTCGGTTCGCTACCGAAGGCTGAGCGCGAATCTCTGGTGCGGGCGCTGAATCACCTGGTGGAGGGGCATTTGTCGGCGGTGGTCGAGGCTGCTCCCGCGCGCCGAGCCAGACAATAGTCCGTTATAGATTGTCTATTACGAAACTATCTAGTACGGTCTCTCTTGTTCGCTTCTAGCAGGAGATGCCCATGACAAAGTCCCAGCGCACCGCCCTCGCGGTGCTGTCGGCCGCGATGCTGATGACCATCCTCGACGGCAGCATCGTCACCGTCGCCATGCCGGCGATCCAGGAGGACCTCGGCTTTTCGCCCGCTGGTCTGAGCTGGACCGTGAACGCCTACCTGATCGCCTTCGGCGGTCTGCTCCTGCTGGCCGGGCGCCTCGGTGACCTGATCGGCCGCAAGACGATGTTCGTCACCGGCACTGTCGTTTTCACCGCCGCGTCGGTGCTGGCGGGCGTGGCGACCACCCCCGCCGTGCTGATCGCGGCCCGATTCCTGCAGGGCGTCGGCAGCGCGATCGCCGCCTCGGTGGTGCTCGGCATCCTGGTGACGATCTTCACCGAGCCACGCCAACGGGCAACGGCCATCGGTGTTTTCAGCTTCACCGGCGCGGCGGGCGCCTCGATCGGCCAGGTGCTCGGTGGTGTGCTCACCGATGCGCTGAACTGGCACTGGATCTTCCTGATCAATGTGCCGATCGGCGCGCTGACGGTGCTGGTGGCGGTCAAGGCACTGCCCACCGACCGTGGTCTCGGCTGGTCCGCCGGTGCCGATGTGCTCGGCGCCGCTCTGGTCACTGCCGGTCTGATGCTCGGCATCTACACCGTCGTCGAGGTCGAACGCTACGGCTGGGTCTCGACACACACCCTCGGCCTCGGCGCGCTGGCCGCCGCATTGCTCGTCGCCTTCGTCGTCCGTCAGGCCACCGCGGTCAACCCGCTGCTGCCGCTGCGAATCTTCCGCTCCCGCACGGTCTCCGGCGCCAATGTGGTCCAGATGCTCACCCTGGCCGCCATGTTCGCCTTCCAGATCATCGTCGCGCTCTACCTGCAGAAGGTGTTGGGCTACAACGCCTTGCAGACCGGCCTCGCCATGCTGCCCGCCGCCGTCGCCATCGGCGGGGTGTCACTGTTCGCCTCTGCCCGCCTGATCACCCGCTTCGGCGAGCGGACCGTGCTCATCGCCGGTCTGGTGCTGCTGCTGGCCGGGATGTCGTGGCTGACGCGGCTGCCCGTCGACGCTGGTTACCTCACCGACGTGCTGCCGGTGATGGTGGCCGTCTCCGGTGGCGGGCTGGTGCTGCCCGCACTCACCGCGCTGGGCATGTCGGGCGCCGAAGCCGACGACGCGGGCCTGGCCTCGGGGCTGTTCAACACCACGCAGCAGGTCGGCATGGCGATCGGTGTCGCGGTTCTGTCCACCCTGGCCGCCGCGCGGACCGGCACCGAACTGGTGGCCGGCGCCTCCGACGCCGTGGCCATGACCAGCGGTTACCGGCTGGCGTTCACGGTCGCGGCCGGTCTACTCGCCGCAGCGCTTGTCATCAGCGCCACCGTCCTGCGCAAGCGGGACAGCGCCGAAGCGAAGCCGGTCGCCGAGGCCGTGCCTGCCTTCTGAGGTGACGAATCGCCGGGAACCACCCCTGCGGTTCACCCCCCGGGTGGATGTCCACCCGGGGGGTTCGGTGGTGTCCTCGAATGATGCTGACCGATCGCACGACGTTGACCCAATTCCTCATCGAAGAGCGCCGCCGCCATCCTGGTTCCAGCGGTGAACTCAATTCCCTGATCCTCGACGTCGCACTGGCCTGCAAAGCGATCTCCAAGCGCATCGCCTCGGGTGCGCTCACCGGTGTCCTCGGCGGCGCCGGAGTGGTGAACGTGCAGGGTGAGCAGCAGCAGAAGCTCGACGTGGTCGCCAACGACCTCTTCCTGCACGCATGCGAGTGGGGCGGCCACCTGGCCGGCATGGTGTCGGAGGAACTCGACGACCCCTACCCGATCCCACCCGACTATCCGCGCGGCAAATACCTGCTCGCCTTCGATCCACTCGACGGCTCGTCCAATATCGACGTGAATGTCGCGGTGGGCAGCATCTTTTCGATCCTGCGCGCACCGACCCCCGGCGTGGACGCGACGAGGCAGGACTTCCTGCAGCCCGGCACCGAGCAGGTCGCCGCGGGCTATGCGATCTACGGTCCCGCGACGCAACTCGTGCTCACCGTCGGCACCGGTGTGCACGCCTTCACCCTCGATCCCGAGCTGGGCGAGTTCTTCCTGACCGGACTGAATCTGCGCCTGTCGGAGTCCACGTCGGAGTACGCGGTCAACAGTTCCAACCGCCGCTTCTGGGAACCGGCCGTGCGCCGCTACATCGATGAATGCCTGGCGGGCGCGACGGGCCCGCGCGAGAAGGACTTCAACATGCGCTGGGTGGCGTCGCTGGTGGTCGAAACCCACCGCATCCTGACCCGCGGCGGCGTGTTCCTGTACCCGCGCGACTCGAAGGACCCGTCCAAAGAGGGCAGGTTGCGCCTGCTCTACGAGGCCAATCCGATCGCCTTCCTGATCGAGCAGGCAGGGGGTCTCGCCTCGACCGGTCGTGACCGGATCCTCGAGGTCACCCCCACCGAGCTGCACCAGCGGATCGCCTTCATTTTCGGTTCCCGCGACGAGGTAGCCCGCATCGTGAGTTACCACGCCGAAGCGGCCGAGGAGCCCGACGGCCAGTGGAGCCCGCTGTTCGGTCTACGCGGTCTCTACCGTTCCACCACCTGAGGAGGAGATTCATGTCCGCCAAGCACCCAGTCGTCGCCATCACCGGATCATCCGGTGCCGGAACAACATCGGTGATGCGCACATTCGATCAGATCTTCCGCAGGGAAGGCATCGATGCCGCGTACGTCGAGGGCGACAGCTTCCACAAGTTCGACCGGGTCGGCATGAAGGAGGAACTGGCGCGGGCGTTGTCCGACGGCGACCACACCTTCAGTCACTTCGGTCCCGAGGCGAACCTGTTCGAAGAGCTGGAGAAGTTGTTTCGTGGTTACAGTGAGTCCGGCGCGGGGCGGGTGCGAAAGTACCTGCACGACAAGGAAGAAGCCGCCCCCTACAACCAGGAGCCGGGCACGTTCACGCCGTGGGAGGAGATCCGCCCCGGCACCGACTTGCTGTTCTACGAGGGCTTGCACGGTGCGGTGTCCAACGAGCAGGTAGACGTCGCGCAGTACGCCGACCTGCTCATCGGGGTGGTGCCCGTGATCAACCTCGAGTGGACCCAGAAGTTGCACCGCGACAAGGACAAGCGCGGCTACTCCACCGAAGCGGTGACCCAGACGATCCTGCGCCGCATGCACGACTACGTGAACTTCATGTGCCCGCAATTCTCCCGCACCCACGTGAACTTCCAGCGGGTTCCCGTGGTGGATACCTCGAATCCGTTCGTCGCCCGCACGATTCCGACTCCGGATGAATCGATGCTGGTGATCCGGTTCGCCGATCCGCACGGCATCGACTTCCCGTATCTGCTCTCGATGCTGCACGACTCGTTCATGTCCCGCTCGAACACGATCGTGTGTCCGGGCGGGAAGATGGACCTGGCGATGCAGCTGATCTTCACGCCGATGCTGTTTCGGCTCATGGAACGTCGCGGCCGCACCCGCTGAGCGGGTTCGACGACCACCTCACGCGAGGTGGTCGTCGAACCAGGTCACCAGCTCCGGGTCATCGAGCCCATCGGCGACGAGCACCGCTGCCGAGAGGTCGTCGGTGCGCGTGTACGCGTTCTGCGCGGCCACGCACCGCAGCCCCGCCGCCACCGCGGACCGCACGCCGTTCGCCGAATCTTCCACTGCTACTGCTTGCTCGGCGGACAGGCCGGTCTGGATCAGCACGTCCAGATATACCGCGGGGCTCGGTTTCAGCACGGGCACTTCGGTTCCGGTGGTCACGGTGTCGAACGGCTCACCGAAAGCGTGCTTCAGCAAGGGCTCGACCCACGCGCGGGTGCCGGTGGTCGCCACATGCAACCGAACGCCACGAGACCGGAGCCGCTCGATCAGCTCCCGCGCACCCGGCCGGGCCCGAATGTGCCCGTCCGAGGCCATCTGTCGCATGATGCGGGTCTTGGTGCGGTGCACCTTGTGCGCGAGCTCGCGTGCTTGCTCGGCGGGCATGGCGTGCTGTTCGAACCAGAACGCCAGCCGTTGCGCGCCACCGGCGACCTTCAGTAGCTTCCCGTACTCCTCGACATCCCAGCGGTCGGGGAGCCCCGCCTCGGCGAATGCCGTGTTGAAGGCCACCCGATGGCCGTCTCGTTCGCTGTCGACCAGAGTGCCGTCGACATCGAAGATCACCGCACGCAGCGGAGTCATCGTGCGCCGTCCAGGTATTCGTGAATCCGGTCGAGTACGGACTCCACGGTGAATCCGTGGTGGGCCAGCACCTCGTCACCGGGTCCGCTGTGCCCGAACTCGTCGATGCCGATCGTCAGGTCCGCCAGCCCCGCCCAGCCCGCGGTACTGCCCGCCTCGATGCTGATCGTGTGCGCCGAGACATCAGGGGTGAAGCGGGAACGATCCAGCGCCGACACCACCCGCACGTCGTGCCCCTCGGTCCGTAGCTGGTCGGCGACAGCCGCTGCCAGTGCGACTTCCGAGCCGGTAGCGACGATTTCGATGCCGCGTGTGGTGACGACCTCCGGTTCGGTTGCCTCGCGCCTGACCTCGGCACCGTCGACAATTCGTGGCCCGGTGCCGTCCCCAGCGGTGTCGAGCTGGGGCAGTGACTGGCGGGAAAGAATCAGCGCGGTAGGCCCGTCGACGCGCGAGAGCGCGAGTTCCCAGGCGAGAACGGTCTCCGCATCATTGGCCGGCCGCAACACCTGTACCCCGGGAATCACCCGCAGCGACTCGACGTGCTCGACGGGCTGGTGTGTCGGCCCGTCCTCACCGACCGCGATCGAATCGTGGGTCAGCACATAGATCACCGGCTGCCCCATCAATGCCGACAACCGCAGCGCGGGCCGCAGATAGTCGGCGAACACCAGGAAGGTACTGCCGAAGACCCGGAACCCGCCGTGCAGGCTCATCCCGTTCAGAACGGCCGCCATCCCGAACTCGCGAATGCCGAAAGCGATGGCACCGGCGGTGAAGTCGGCGCGACGGACCACGTCGCCACACTCCGTGCCGGTCGACCCGGCCAGGTCGGCCGACCCGCCCACCAATTCCGGCATCATCGACAGCGCCGCGTGCAAACACGCCTGCGAGGACTGTCTGGTGGCCCGCGGTGCGTCCGCCGCCACGGCTTCCAGCGCGGCCGGCAAACCCACGGGCAGCAGGCGCGCACGGGCACGCCGGAACTCGGCCGCACGCTCTGGAGCGGCAGCGTCGAACGCCGCGAATTCCTCGAGCCAGGTCGCATGTTCCTCGCCGCCGATCGACGCGAGCACGGCACACATCGCGCCCACCTGCTCCGGCACCGCGAACGGCGGAAGAGTCCATCCCGCAAGCTCTTTGGCCTGCGCCAATCGCTGCGCTCCCAGTGGGGAACCATGGGCCTTGGAGGTGCCTGCGACACCGGGCGCACCATGGCCGATCACCGTGCGCACCGCGAGGAAGCTCGGCCGCGGATCGCTCTTCGCGCGGTGCAGAGCGGCATCGATCGCCTCGATATCGGTCCCATCGGCCACCACCTCGGTATGCCACCCATAGGCCGCGAACCGTGCCACCTGGTCGTCACTACACGAACGCCCGACCGCACCGTCGATGGTGATCTCGTTGTCGTCCCAGAGCACGATCAACCCGCCGAGCCCCAAATGCCCCGCGAACGAAGAGACTTCGTGACTGACACCCTCCATCAAGCACCCGTCGCCGACGATCGCGTACGTGCGATGCCCGGTGATCTCCGGATACCGGGCCGCGGTCATCCGCTCGGCCAGGGCCATCCCCACCGCCATCGCCAGCCCCTGACCCAACGGCCCGGTGGTGCACTCCACGCCAGGCGTGTCACCGAACTCGGGATGACCCGGCGTCCGCGACCCCAACTGGCGGAACCGCCGCAATTCCTCGACGGGCAGGTCGTACCCGAACAGGTGCAACAGTCCATACAACAGCGCGGAGCCGTGCCCAGCCGAGAGTACGAACCGGTCCCGATCAGCCCACTCGGGGTCGGCCGGGTCATGGCGTAGGTGTCGGCTCCACAGCGTCCACGCCATCGGCGCCGCCCCCATCGGCATGCCGGGGTGGCCCGACTGGGCGGCCTCCACCATGTCGGCCGCGAGGAATCGCAGGGTATCGATGGCGAGCAGATCGGTGCGCACCGAGGGCGCGAAGGTCGGTGGTGCGATGTCGGTCATCGAACTGCCTCTCGCGCGCAGGTGGCGGCTTCGCGGAGCCGTTTGACCGCGGCCGCTTTGCCTTCGGGATAGCCGTACATCCACGAGCCGGAGATGAAGACATCGGCGCCCGCCGCGGCAGCGCCCCCGATCGTGTCGGCCGTGATCCCGCCGTCCACTTCGAGCTCGATGGACCGACCGGACTCCTCGATCATCCGGCGCAACCGCGCGATCTTCGGTTCGACGGCCGGAATGTAGGCCTGCCCCCCGAACCCTGGATTCACCGTCATGGCGAGGATCAAATCGGTCTCGGCCAGCACGTGCGCGACGACCTCGGCGGGGGTGTGCGGATTGAGCGCGACACCGCTGCGCACCCCGAGATCGCGGATTCTGGCGAGCGTGCGATGCAGGTGCGTACAGGCTTCGGCGTGCACGATGATCAGTTCGCACCCCGCGTCGATGTACTCGGTGAGCAGCGCATCGGGATTCACCACCATGAGGTGCGCTTCGAAGGCGACGGTGCTGTGCGACCGCGCCGCCGCGATGACATCGGGCCCGAAGGTGAGATTGGGGACGAACACGCCGTCCATCACGTCCCATTGGATCCGGTCGACGCCCGCCGCGCACAGATCACCCACTTCCTCGCCGAGACAGGCGAAATCGGCGGGCAATACCGACGGCACTATGAGTGGCCGACGAACTGAGGACTCCGGCATGGCGCGGCCTTTCTGATCGGGTCAGTTCATCGGACCGCATCGGCGCGGCCGGGCACTCCCCCTCGGGGGTGGGCACCCGGGTGAGATCTCGTCAATGCCGGTAACCGCGATGTCGGTCGCCGTAGGGTGGAGGAATGCCGGAGTTACCTCCGACCCCGTTGAAGCTTGTGCTCGTCGACGATCACGAGATGGTGCTGCACGGGCTCGACGCCATGCTCGGCCACTTTCCCGACGAGGTCGTGATCGTCGGCCAATCCACTACCGACACTGCCGCTTTGGGGATGGTGGCCGAACATCGGCCCGATATCGTCCTGTGCGATGTGCGCATCGGCAAGGCCAGCGGCCTCGACCTGTGCCGCCAGATCACCCTGCAATACCCCGACACCAAGGTCGTACTGCTCACTGTCTACGACGACGAGCACTACCTGTATCAGGCCTTGCGGGTCGGGGCTTCCGGTTACATTCTCAAGCGCGTCGACGGGCGCGAACTCGTCGCCCAGCTGTGCCGGGTCCGCGAGGGCGAGACGGTGGTCGACGCCGCGCTGGCCGGGCGGGTGGCGCTGGCCGCGGCCAGGCTCAGCGCGGGCCAGTTCTGGTCCGGCGCGCATCTCGGGCTGACCCAGCGTGAATCGGAAGTGTTGGGGCTGTTGGTATCCGGTCACTCCAATCGGGCGGTCGCGAGCAAGCTGGTGGTCAGCGAGGACACCGTGAAAACCCATATTCGGGGTCTGTATCGCAAGCTGGGCGTGTCCGATCGCAGCGGCGCGATCGCGGTCGCGTTGCGGGAGGGGCTGTTCCGGTGAGCAATGCGGGCGGCGCGGTCCCCACGGCGGCGGAGCTGGCCCCACGGCTCGGTGCCGAAGGTGTACTGCTCTACGCGGTCGACGGCCAGGATCTGAGCATCGTGGATATGTGGCCCGCGCATCCCTCGGCGAGTTCCTTGCGGCTGCAGGTGGGATTCGGGGTGACCGGGTTGGTGGCCCGCACCCGCAAACCGGTGCTGCTCGACAGCGACTCGCCACGTAATGCTTTGCACCGCAGGCTTTTACGCCTGGAACCTCAGCAAACGGTGGCGCGGATGTGTCTGCCGCTGCCGGGGCTGGAAGGTGACGTGGTCGGCGTGCTGGCCGTGCACCGTGGGCCGCGCAACCCGTTCGGGCAGCAAGACCTCGACGCCGCGCAACAGTATGCCGCCGTGCTCGGCCTGTGGTTACACGCGCAGCGGCTGTTCCGCACCGTGAACCGGCAACGCACCGAGCGGGATCGTCTGGTCGAGCAGGCGATCACCGCGCAGGAAGCCGAACGCCGACGCATCGCCTTCGACCTGCACGACGGCGTCACCACCGCCCTGGCCTCGATGTCGTTCCATCTGTCGGCCGCCGACCTCACCGTCTCCGAACTCCTCGCCCACGTCGATGTCGCCGACGAGGCCAGCCTGCGCGACCTCGCCAGAGCCCGCGCCGAACTCGTGAGTGCCCGCGAGCTGGCCGATTTCGCCTACAACGAGACCAGGGCGGCGATCTCGGGCCTGCACAGCCTGGTTCTCGACGACCTCGGCTTGGTCGCCGCGATCGAATCGCTGGTGCGCGCGGCGAGCAGCGACGGGCCCCCGACGATCGAGTTCCTCGTCGACCACGCCGCCGCGATCGACGACATCCCCGACTACGCCGCCGCCACGCTGTACCGGATCGCACAGGAATCCCTCGCCAATGCCGTGAAACATGCCGGGGCACAGCGGATCGTGCTCTCGCTTCGCCGGGTCGGCGACTCGGTCATCCTCGGATGTTCCGATGACGGTGAGGGTTTCGACCCGGCGCAGCGCCGCGCCAACCGTGCCACCGACACCGACGGCGAACAGCACTTCGGCCTGACCTCGATCGCCGAGCGTTGCGCCATCATCGAAGCTTCGCTGCGCGTGGAGTCGATGCACGGACGCGGAACCACCTTGCTGGTGGAACTACCGCTGAAGTAGTCAACGGACGCAGCAGCGGTGCCCGAGGGGCGGCGCCGCCGCTGCGCGTTGCGGCCGCGCGCACCGAGTGCTCGGCAAGCCCACCTACATGGCGTGCCCAGTGGCCTCGGCGGCGTCGCGGCAGTTTTCGAGCAGAACCTGTTGTGCTGCGCCAACTTCGGTCACTGATCCACCCCAAGTGTGCAGGGCCGCGCTCACGAGCGCGCGTCCGAAGGAGAATGTCACAGGCCACGGCCGTTCGTCGAGGGCGGCGAGTTCACTCAGGAACGCACACACGCGCGCAGTCGGATGCCCACCGGACAGGAAGGCGATTCCCGCCACGTCGGCGGGCACCAGCTCGCGCAACACCGTGCAGGTGGCGGCCGCGACCTCGGCGGACGGGACGGGCGCGGCGTCCAGACCAGGGGTGACGAAGTTCGGCTTGAGCACGATGCCGGTGAGATCCACCCCGGCGTCGACGAGTTCGGTGAACAGCGCGCTCAGGGCGAGGCGAGTCGCCTTCTCCGAGGCCGCCAGGTCGTGGTCGCCGGTGCACAGCACCTCGGGCTCGACGATCGGGACGATGCCGTGCTGCTGACACAGCGCGGCGTAGCGGGCCAGCGCGTGCCCGTTGGCGCCGGCGGAGTAGGGGGTGATCGTGTGCACGTCGAACACCGCCCGCCACTTGGCGAACGCGGCCCCGCGATCGGCGTAGGAGGCCAGCCGCGCGCCGAGTCCGTCGAGCCCTTCGGTGATCAGCGCACCGCCATGACCGGGCAGTGCGGTGGGGCCGGTGTCGACTTTGATGCCGGGCAGGACGCCGAGTTCGCGCGCCGCGATCGGAAAGGGGCGCCCGTCGGCGAGATCCTGGCCGAATGTCTCGTCGCACAGGATGATTCCGCTGATCGACGCCGACAGGCCCTCGGTGGTGAGCAGCAGTTCGCGATAGTCGCGACGGGCGGTCGCGCTCGCGGGAACACCCTCCTGTTCCAGGCGCGTTGACATGGTTTTGATCGACTCGTCGGCGGCGAGAATGCCGCGGCCGCCGCTGGTGAGCTGCTGGGCGACGTCGGCGAGGGCGGTGGCGGGGAGTGTCGTCATGACGAACAGCATGGGGGCGCCCCGCCCCGCCGTCCTCACCCCTTCGGGCGAGAGCGGGTGTGAAATGCGGCCGCGCCCACCTGCTCCGGATCGCACAGATGGGCCACGAACAACCGGGTCGCCGAGGTCGGTTCCGGGGTCGTGCAGACGTGCCAGGGCCGATCGAGGGGTGTTCCCGCCACGCCGTAGGAGACGAGTTCCCCCGAAGCCAGTTGCTCGCGCGCCGCTTCCTCGTGCACCAGCGTGACCCCCAGCCCTTCCCGCGCGGCGGCTACCGCGGCGCCCGAGGTGCCGAGGGTGAGCAGCGGCGGCGCGGCCTGCAACCGGCTCAGCAACGACAGAGCGGTATCGCGGGTGCCGGAGCCGATCCCGGTGAGCAACCAGGGCGTGGTGAGCGGGTCGCCGACCAGGCCGGGCCGTCCGACCACCAGCAGGCGGTTCGAACGCTGGGCGGCGGTGACCAGCCCGGACCCACGCGGCGGTCGACCGGCCAGGGCGATATCGAAGACGTGGTCGGCGGCGCGAGCGAACAGTTCGCCGCGCGTGAGCACCGACAGCGACAGCTCGACATGCGGATGGGCTCGGGCGAACGTGGCCATCAGCACCGGGAGCACGTACTCACTGGCCGTCGCGACCGCGCCGATCCGCACCCGCCCGCGGTCGGCATCGTGCACCGCTCCCGCCGCTTCGGCGAGCAGCCCGAGCAATCTGCGCACATATCCCGCGAAGATCTCGCCCGAATCGGTCGCCACGATGCCACGGCCGGCCTTCCCGAAAAGCCTGGTGCCCAACGCGTCTTCCAGCGCGGCGATCGCGGCCGACACCGCCGGTGGCGTCACGTGCAGCGTCTCGGCCGCGGCTCGCACGCTGCCGGTTTCGTACACGGCCAGAAAGGTACGCAGCCGACCCCAGGTGGCGGCGGCGGGCAGGTCGGGGCTGGCGAACATCGTTCAATTATGTCTTAACAATGCTCAGCAAAGATTCCATTGTCGTTGAACAGTCCTGGCCACACACTGAGAGAGCTTCGTAGGCGTGACCCGAGAGGAACGGCGATGACGATGATCGAGAACGAGGGCCCGGCGACGAAAGAGCGGTGGGATCCGGGTGTACAGAGTTACGCCGGAATGGGTTACTGGAACCCCGATTACGTTCCCAAGGACACCGACGTTCTCGCCGTCTTCCGCGTCACCCCGCAGGACGGCGTCGACCCCATCGAGGCCGCGGCCGCCGTCGCGGGCGAATCATCCACCGCCACTTGGACTGTCGTGTGGACCGACCGTCTCACCGCCAACAGCCACTACCAGGCCAAGGCGTACCAGGTCGACGAAGTTCCCGGCAGGCCCGGTGAGTACTTCGCCTACATCGCCTACGACATCGACCTTTTCGAGGAAGGCTCCATCGCGAACCTGACCTCCTCGATCATCGGCAACGTCTTCGGATTCAAGCCGCTCAAAGCCCTGCGCCTGGAAGACATGCGCATCCCCGTCGCCTACACCAAGACCTTCCAGGGCCCCGCCCACGGCATCGTCATGGAACGGGAGATGCTCAACAAGTACGGTCGTCCGCTGCTCGGCGCCACGATCAAGCCCAAGCTCGGCCTGTCGGCCCGCAACTACGGGCGGGTGGTCTACGAGGCCTGTCGCGGTGGCCTCGACTTCACCAAGGACGACGAGAACATCAACTCCCAGCCCTTCATGCGCTGGCGTGACCGCTTCCTCTACGCGATGGAGGGGGTGAACCGGGCGATGGCCGAAACCGGCGAGATCAAGGGCCATTACCTCAATGTCACCGCCGGAACCATGGAGGAGATGTATCGGCGGGCCGACTTCGCCAAGGAGATCGGCAGCGTGGTGGTGATGATCGACCTCACCATCGGCTATACCGCCATCCAGTCCATGGCGCACTGGGCCCGGGAGAACGGGCTGCTGCTGCACCTGCACCGGGCCGGGCACTCCACCTACACGCGGCAGAAGACCCACGGCGTGAGTTTCCGGGTGATCGCGAAGTGGTCGCGGCTGATGGGCGTGGACCACGTCCACGCGGGCACCGTCGTCGGCAAGCTCGAGGGCGACCCGGCCACCACGCGCGGTTTCTACGACACTCTGCGCGACAACGATGTTCCGAGGAATCTCGGCAACGGGATCTTCTTCGATCAGGACTGGATCTCGATGCCGGGCGTGATGCCGGTGGCCTCCGGCGGCATCCACGCCGGCCAGATGCACCAGCTCCTCGACCTGTTCGGCGACGACGTGATCCTGCAGTTCGGTGGCGGCACCATCGGCCACCCCTACGGCATCGCCGCGGGCGCCGAGGCCAACCGGGTCGCGCTCGAGGCAATGGTCAAGGCGCGCAACGAAGGTCGCGACCTGCTGCTGGAGGGGCCCGGCGTGCTGCGCAACGCCGCCAAGCACTGCGCGCCGCTGCAGGCCGCACTCGACACCTGGGGCGACATCACCTTCGACTACACCAGCACCGACGCGCCCGATGTGGTGGCGACTCCGGTGCCCTCGATCTGACAAGGAGCACCCGATGAAACTGCGCTACGGAACCTTCTCCTACCTGCCCGACCTCACCGACGACGAGATCGCGGCCCAGGTGAAATACGCCCTCGATCACGGCTGGCCGGTCTCGTTGGAGTACACCGACGACCCGCACCCACGCAATGTGTACTGGGAGATGTGGGGGCTGCCGATGTTCGACCTGGTCGAACCCGACGGTGTGCTCACCCAGCTCGCGGATTGCCGAGCCACTTTCCCGCAGCACTACATCCGGCTGCTGGCCTACGACGCGGCTCTGGGCAGGCAGTCCACCGCGATGTCGTTCCTCGTCCAGCGACCGGCGCACGAGCCCGGCTTCCTGCTCGAACGCGTCGAAGGCCCCGACCGCACCCAGCGGTACTCGGTGAAGTCCTACGCCACCGCCCGTCCGTCCGGCGATCGGTACGCGGGCGAGTGAACTGATGGACACACCAAAGGGATTCGGGTTCCACCGGCCGTCGGCAGGCGGTTCGGCGCAGACCACGGCGGTCGACGAGGCCGCGGCCGAGCCCGCGATTCTCGGCGACGACGAGGTGCTCGATCTCTCGGCCGACGAGGCCGCGGCCAGGGTGAGCGACACCCTGGCCGCACTCGACGCCGAGCTGGTCGGCTTGGCCGCGGTCAAGCGCCGGGTCCGCGAGATCGCCTCGCTGCTCCAGGTCGACCGGGCGCGCCGCCGGTTCGGGCTCACCACCACGCGACCCACGTTGCACATGAGCTTCACCGGCGGTCCCGGCACCGGCAAGACCACGGTCGCGCTGCGGATGGCGGCCATCTTGCACGCGCTCGACTACATCAGGGCGCCGCGCGTGCACACCGTCACCCGTGACGACCTGGTCGGCCAGTTCATCGGCCACACCGCACCCAAGACCAAGGAGGCGATCGCCCGCGCGGCCGGGGGAGTGCTGTTCATCGACGAGGCCTACTACCTGTTCCGGCCGGAGAACGAGCGCGACTACGGGCAGGAGGTCATCGAGATCCTGCTCACCGAGATGGAGAACGAGCGCGGCGATCTGGTGGTGATCTTCGCCGGCTACCCCGACCGGATGGCGACCTTCTTCGCCGCCAATCCGGGCCTGAGTTCCCGGGTGCCGCACCATCTCACGTTCGCCGACTACGACCACGCGGAGCTGACCCAGATCGCGGGACTGATGGTGGAGTCGGAAGGATTCGCCTTCGACGACGACGCGCACAAGGCGTTCGCCGAGTACCTCACGCTGCGCATGGAGCAGCCCCGGTTCTCCAACGCGCGCAGCGTGCGCAACGCGATCGAACGCTGCCGACTGCGGCAGGCCCGCAGGCTGGTCGCACTCGACCGGCCACTGGGCAAGTCCGACCTCATCACGCTCACCGCCGAGGACGTCTACGGCAGCAGCGTCTTCGAGCCGGCACAGGACTGAGTCACACGCGCGGCGGAAAGCCCGATCACCGAGATCTATCAGGTGATCGGGCTTTCCGCTTTGACAAGGGCGGACAATGTGAGAAGCCTTTTGTCATCTATGCCGACCGCGCGGTGCCGCAGAACCGAAAAGAAGCTGACACATGACCTCGATCGATGATCCAGAAGATGATCTGAGCGTGACCCCGCCCAAGACCTGGGCGGTCGGCGTTCCGGCGGTAGCGCACGCGCTCGAGTACTCGCTGTCGCAGAACTCCCCGGTTCGCACCGCGCTGACCTTGCTGAACATCAATCAGACCGAGGGCTTCGACTGTCCCGGCTGTGCGTGGCCCGAGCCGAAGCACCGGCACAAGAACGAGTACTGCGAAAACGGTGCCAAGCACATCAACGACGAGGCCACCACTCGCCGGGTCACCAGGCAGTTCTTCGCCGAGCATCCCGTCGCCGAGCTCGACACCATGTCCGATTACTGGCTCAACCAGCAGGGCAGGCTCACCGAGCCGATGGTGAAGCGTCCCGGCGCCACCCACTACGAGCCCATCGACTGGGACGACGCCTTCGACCTGATGGCACGCGAGCTGCGCGGCCTCGCCACCCCCGACGAGGCCCTGTTCTACACCTCGGGGCGACTCAACAACGAGGCCGCGTTCCTGCTGCAGCTGTTCGCCCGCGCCTACGGCACCAACAACCTGCCCGACTGCTCGAACCTGTGCCACGAGTCGAGCGGTTCCGCGCTGAACCAGACCATCGGCGTCGGCAAGGGCACCGTGTCGCTGGACGATATCTACGAAGCCGACCTGATCTTCGTCGTCGGTCAGAACCCCGGCACGAACCATCCGCGCATGCTGACCGCGTTGGAACAGACCAAACGCAACGGCGGCAAGATCGTGGCGGTGAACCCGCTGCCCGAGGCCGGGCTGATCCGGTTCAAGAACCCGCAGAAGGCGCGCGGAGTGATCGGACGCGGCACCGAGATCGCCGATATCTTCCTCAAGATCCGGCCCGGCGGCGACCTCGCCCTGTTCCAGATGCTGAACAAACTGCTCCTCGACGCCGAGGACGCGGCGCCGGGCACGGTGCTCGACCACGAGTTCATCGCCGCGCGGACCACCGGCTTCGACGCCTTCGCCGAGCACGCGAGGACGCTGAGCTGGGACCACGCGCTCACCGCGACCGGACTGGCACGCGAGGAGATCGAAGCCGTCCACCAGCAGGTGCTCGCCAGCGAGAAGATCATCGTGTGCTGGGCGATGGGTTTGACCCAGCACAAGCACGGCGTGCCGACCATCCGCGAGATCGTCGACTTCCAGCTGCTGCGTGGCAACCTCGGGCGTCCGGGGGCGGGGGTGTGCCCGGTCCGCGGGCACAGCAATGTTCAGGGCGACCGCACCATGGGCATCTGGGAACGGATGCCGCAGTCGTTCCTGGACGCCCTCGGCACGGAGTTCGAGTTCACCCCGCCCGCCGCGCACGGTCTGGACGCGGTCGGCGCCATCCGGGCCATGCGGGACGGCAAGGCGAAGGTATTCTTCGGTGTCGCAGGCAATTTCGCGCGTGCGACGCCTGACAGCGAAGTCACCGAGGCGGCCCTTCGGCAGTGCTCGCTGACCGTGCAGATCTCCACCAAACTCAACCGCTCCCACACGGTCTGCGGTGCGACGGCATTGATTCTGCCGACCCTTGGCCGCAGCGACCGCGATATCCAAGCCACCGGCGAGCAGTTCTACACGGTCGAGGACTCGATGAGCGAAGTGCGCGCCTCGCGGGGGCGCTTCGACCCGGCCTCACCGGACCTGCTGAGCGAGGTGGCGATCATCGCCCGGTTGGCGCGCAGCACGCTGGGGCAGGAGTCCACGATCGCGTGGGAGGAGTTCGTCGCCGACTACGGCACCGTGCGCGACCGCATCGCCCGGGTCGTGCCCGGCTTCGCGAACTTCAACGAGCGCATCGCCGAGCCCCGCGGGATGCTGCTGGTCAATCCGGTCAACGAGGGCGTCTACCGCACGGCCAGTGGCAAGGCCCAGTTCACCTGCAACGACTTCGACATGATCGACACGCCGCCGGGATACCTCGTGCTGCAATCGCTTCGATCCCACGATCAGTGGAACACCATTCCGTACGCGAACAACGATCGCTATCGCGGCATCCACAACGCGCGACGGGTGGTGATGGTGAACCCCGACGACCTCGCCGAACGTGGGATCGCCGACGGTGACGTGGTCGACATTGTGAGCATCTGGCACGACGGCACCGAGCGGCGGGCGGAGAAGTTCGTCGCCGTCGGATACCCGGCCAGCCGTGGTTCCGCGGCCGCGTATTACCCGGAGACCAATGTGCTGGTTCCGCTCGACAGCGTGGCCGACATCAGTAACACGCCGACGTCGAAAGGCATCATCGTCCGTTTGGAGCCGGTGGCCGACGGACTGTGACGCACGTCGACACCAGCGCATAGATACACTGCCCTTATGTCCGTGCGCACCCGCCAGCCACTAGTTCCCGGCACCCAGTCGCCGATCCGGGAAGTTCCCCGCTCCATCGAGCGCCCCGAATACGTGTGGAAGAAGACCGCGAACGAGGGCAACGAGCCCTGGGTGCAGACCGCCGAGACCATCGAGAAGATGCGGATCGCGGGCAAGATCGCGGCGCAGGCGCTCGAAGAAGCGGGCAAGGCCGTGGTGCCCGGTGTCACCACCGACGAGCTCGACCGGATCGCCCACGAGTACATGTGCGACCACGGCGCCTACCCCTCCACACTGGGCTACAAGGGTTTTCCCAAGTCCTGCTGCACCTCGCTCAACGAGGTCATCTGCCACGGCATCCCCGACTCGACGGTGGTCGAAGACGGTGACATCGTCAATATCGACGTCACCGCCTTCATCCACGGCGTGCACGGCGACACCAACAGGACCTTCCTCGCCGGCGATGTCGACGAGGAGGTGCGTCTGCTCGTCGAGCGCACCGAGGAGGCCACCAACCGGGCGATCAAGGCGGTCAAGCCGGGTCGTGCCCTGAACGTGGTCGGTCGCGTCATCGAGGCGTACGCCAACCGCTTCGGTTACGGCGTGGTGCGCGACTTCACCGGTCACGGCGTCGGCCCCACCTTCCACAGCGGCCTGGTGGTCCTGCACTACGACCAGCCCAACATCGAGTCGGTGATCGAGCCCGGCATGACCTTCACGATCGAGCCGATGATCAACCTCGGCGGCATCGACTACGACATCTGGGACGACGGCTGGACCGTGGTCACCCAGGACCGCAAGTGGACGGCTCAGTTCGAGCACACGCTGGTCGTCACCGAGACAGGCGCGGAAATCCTGACCCTGCCGTGAATCCGGCGGGCGCTCGCGCTGATGCGACAGGCGGCGTAGCGCTGCGCGGGGCGCTGCTCGTCGCGGGTACCACCTCCGACGCCGGGAAAAGCGTTGTGGTGGCGGGTATCTGCCGCATGCTGGCGCGGCGTGGGGTACGGGTGGCGCCGTTCAAGGCACAGAACATGTCGAACAACTCGGTCGTCACGCTCGACGGCGGGGAGATCGGGCGTGCGCAGGCGTTGCAGGCGCGGGCGTGTGGCCTGGAGCCGAGCGTGCGGTTCAATCCGGTGCTGTTGAAGCCCGGCAGTGATCGCCGTTCGCAGTTGGTGGTTCGCGGCAAGGCTGTCGGTACTGTCGGCGCGCGTGACTATTTCACCCGACGGCAGGAGTTGCGCGAAGTCGTCGCGGCCGAATTGGCCTCGTTACGTGACGAATTCGACGTGGTGATCTGTGAGGGTGCGGGCTCACCGGCCGAAATCAATCTCCGGGCCACCGATCTCGCGAACATGGGGTTGGCGCGCGCCGCCGATATCCCGGTCCTGGTGGTCGGCGACATCGATCGAGGCGGCGTGCTCGCTCATCTGTTCGGCACCGTCGCGGTCCTGGAACCCGAAGACCAGCAACTGATCTCGGGCTTCATCATCAACAAGTTCCGCGGCGACGTGTCCCTGCTGCAACCCGGCCTCGACCAGCTCGCCACCCTGACCGGCCGCCCCACCTTCGGCGTCCTCCCGTTCGCTGAAGACCTCTGGCTCGACGCCGAAGACTCCCTCGGCACCATCTCCGGCGCCCCCGTGGGCCGACCGGGCCCACCCCACGGCACCGATTGGCTCACCGTGGCCGCCATCCGCCTGCCTCGAATCTCCAACTCCACCGACATCGAAGCCCTCGCCTGCGAACCCGGCGTAGCGGTTCGCTGGGCAGACAGTCCCCATCAACTGGCCACCGCCGACCTCGTCGTCGTGCCGGGTTCGAAAGCGACCGTCTCGGATCTGGAGTGGTTGCGCGCCAACGGAATCGGTGAAGCCCTCCGCTCCCGCGCCGCGGCGGACCGCCCCATCCTCGGCATCTGCGGCGGCTATCAGATGCTCGGCCGACGCATCGTCGACGGCGTCGAGCACAGGGCCGCGGAATCACCGGCGCCCACGGCGACACCCGATCACGTCGGTATCGAGTCCCTGGCGACCGTGCGGCCAACGGTGGCGGACGGCCTCGGCCTCCTCGACCTCGACATCGAATTCGCTGACCCCAAGATCGCCCGTCAGGTGACCGGTGTGGCGGGCTCGATTCCCGTGCACGGCTACGAGATCCATCACGGCAGGGTCACCCACACCGCCGACCCCGCCTGGCTGACCATCGAGGGCGACCACGAGGGCAGCGCGCGAGCAGCGATCTGGGGCACCCACGTCCACGGACTCCTCGAATCCGACGAGTTTCGCCGCACCTGGCTCACCGAAGTCGCCGCCCGAGCCGGACGCACCGGCTTCACCGTCGCCCCTGACACCTCGGTGGCGGCCGTCAGATCCGCGCAACTCGATCTGCTCGCCGACCTCGTCGAGCGACACGTCGACCTCGCGGCGCTGGATCGGCTGATCCGCGACGGCACCCCGGCCGACCTCCCGGTCATCCGAACCTCCCGGTGATCCTGGCGCCGGCAGCTGCGGACGCGGCGCCGTTGTGCCGGGTACGCCGATACGGCAACACTGATTTGTAACCTGTTCTACCATTGGCGGCACCGATTGCTGGAGTCCAGGACGAGCTCATCAAGCCCCGATTACGTCAGCGTCGGCCAGGCAGTAGAACGTGTTCACGGCGGTGTGTAGTCGATGCCGATGGTCTACGGGGAGTGATTGTGCAGTTCAATCTGGCGGACGTCTTCGAAACGGTGGCTGCGGTTGTTCCCGACCGTGTCGCGCTGACCTATGAGGGTGAGAACATCACCTACGCCCAGCTCCACAGCGAGGCGAACAAGGTGGCAGCGATGCTGTCGCAGGCGGGCATCGGGGAGGGTGACCATGTCTCGTTGTTCCTCAAGAACAGCGTCGAGCACGTCCATGCCCTGCTCGGCCTGATCAAGATCCGCGCGGTGCCGATCAACGTCAACTACCGCTACACGCCCGCCGAACTCGAGTACATCTTCACGAATTCGGACTCGATCGCCGTCGTCGTCGAACTGCCGGAGCACCAGCGAACGCTGGCGGAGCTCCTCGCGGCATGCCCGCTGGTCCGCACAGTGATCGTGATCGGTGAGCTCGACGACGAGCTGCGCTCCGCCGCGGCCGCTCGATCCATCGCCGTGGTCGCCTTCGCCGAGTCCGAAACGCATTCTGCCGCAGTGGAGTTCGCGCCTCGTACCGGAGACGAGTTGTACGTGATCTACACCGGCGGCACCACCGGATATCCGAAGGGCGTGATGTGGCGCCACGACGACTTCTTCCGCAAGCCGCTCTCCGGCGGAAATCCCTACGGCACCGACCCACGCGCCGACCTCGCCGAGATCGCCGCCGCCGCGAAGGAGTTCCCGGAGCTGTCCTTCTTGATCGCCGCGCCGCTCATGCACGGAGCGGCCCTGTATTCGCTGTTCACGTTCTTCACCCTCGGCGCCCGCGTGGTGCTCATGCGCGACTTCGACTCGCAACGCGTTGTCGAGGCGATCGAGCGGGAACGAGTCCAGGTGATCCTCATCGTCGGCGATGGCATGGGGCTACCGCTGGTGGACGAGATGGAACGCCGCCAGGGCCAGATCGACCTGAGCTCGCTGTTCTCGATCACCTCCGGTGGTGCGATCTGGTCGGTCGGGGTGCGCGAACGGATGTTGGCAGTCAAGCCGGATCTGCTGCTGCGGGACAACTTCGGGGCCTCCGAATCCGGCAACGACGGCGCCTTCACCGTCGACGAGCAGGGCAACCTGCGCATGCCGTCGTCATCGACGATGCTGCTCGTCGACGAGGAACTCGCCGACATTCCGCCGGGCACCGACCGGATCGGCTACATCGCCCGCGTCGGCAATGTTCCGCTCGGCTACTACAAGGACGAGGGCAAGTCCGCCCGCACCTTCCGCACCCGCGGCGACGGCACGCGGATGTCGATCCTCGGTGACATGGGACGCATCGAAGCCGACGGCACCATCGTGTTCCTCGGGCGTGGTTCGCAATGCATCAATACCGGCGGCGAGAAGGTGTTCGCCGAAGAGGTCGAGGCCGCGCTGCACGCCCACCCGTCGATCGCTGACGCGCTCGTCGTCCCGGTACCCGACGAGCGCATGGGGCAGAAGGTGGCCGCTGTCATCGCCACCTACCCGGACGCGCCGGCACTGACGCTCGACGAAGTCCAACAGCACTGCCGAAGGTCGTTGGCGGGATACAAAGTCCCGCGCTCGATGAGCATCGTCGTCGAGATCAAGCGAACCCCTGCCGGCAAAGCCGACTATCGGTGGGCGACCGAGGTCGCGCGCGGTTAGCGCACATCGGATCGAGGCGTCGGGGTGACTCGTGCTTGCGCGGATCACCCGCTGTGCGGCCGGTCTCCTCACAGCGGTGGGGTCGGCGTTGTGACAGGTTTGGCAATTTCGCCATCGCGGACAGTGAAAGCCCAGTACACGGGGGTGTGGAGATCAGCGGGGTGCGCCGGAACCGTCCGCGTTGTTCAGCCTGGCCGTGTACCGTAACCCGGCATGAAATCTCGGCAGATCACGGTCGGTGACCAGGCCAGGACGGTACGGGTCGACGGACCTTCTTCGCGGCACAATGTGCTGCTGCTTCCCGATGCGGACGACCCTGCCGATGTGTTCGACACGGTGTGCACGCGGCTGCACGAGTCCGATTTGCAGACCATCGTCGTGGAGTCGACCGAGGGGCTCGACCCGGCGGGCGTGCTCGCGATTCTCGACGAACTCGAACTGCCCTACGTGAACGTCGCGGGGCGTGGGTCGGGCGCGGAGTTGGCGTGGCGGGTGTGTGCGGGCCGGTTCGGGCGGTTCATGAGCCTGGTCGTCGCCGATCACGGGCACCCGGCTGTTCCCGACGCCGACGGCCGTGTCCCCGACGCGTCCTGTCCGCCGCTGGAGCTGCCCGTCACCATGCTGGTCACCAAGAGCCTGCCCCGCGCCACCGCCGACGCTTCCGGCCGCTATGTCTACGGCGAATTCCGGGTCGTCCCACTGGAAGTCCACAACATCGCCACCGAAGCCGGCCACGAATTCGCCACCGAGATCGTCCTGCGCACCAGCCTCTGGTAGACGCTGACCGAGATCACCGGGCTCTGACGCGGTTCGTCACGCGCGTCAGAGCCCGGTGTCGGTTCGGATCAGGACTTGCGGTAGGCCGCCAACCAGTCCAGCCAGTTGTCGGTTTCCTGGAATGCGTTGGCGCGCACGGCTTCCGAGGACAGGAATACGTCGTGGCGGGCGCCCTCGATCGGGACGATCGAGGTGCGTTCGCCCAGGCAGCCGGCCCAGCGCTGGATCTGCTTCACATCGAGCACGGCATCGGCCACGTCGACGGCGGGGGAGTGCTCGCGGGCGAACTTGGTGATCCGTGAGCGCAGGATGAGCGCGGGTACGCCGATGGTCAAGCCTTGATGCAGCCGCGCATGTCCTTGACGGACGGCTCGCAGCCAACCCAGCCGCACCGGTTCACCACTGAGTGGCTTCCAGTCCAGGTTGTAATCCCACTCACCCGAGCGGCTGGTGTGCAGGCTGTCGCCGTACGCGGTGTTGATGCCCGCGGGCAGCTGGGCGAAGGCGCGGAACCTGCCGACCGTGTTGATCACCGGAGTGCCGATCGTGCGGTAGAAGGACGGCCCCTGCAGGTCGAACCAGGGACTGTTGAGCACGACGCCGACAACACCCGCCGCCGCGCTGCCACCGGCCGCCTCGAGCCGGTCCAGCCACAGCGGCACGATCAATCCGCCGGTCGAATGCGCGACGATCAGCACATCGTTGCCGGTCTCCTCGCGCGCGATCCGCAGCGCCTCGTTCAGCTCGTCGTCGTAGAACGCCAGGTCGCTGACGTAGTGCGCGCTCTGCCCCTCCCGCCGCGACCGACCGCATTTACGCAGGTCGAGCGCGTAGAAGCGGTGCCCGCGGGCCGCGAAGTGCTCGGCCAGGTGCTCCTGGAAGAAGTAGTCGGTGAACCCGTGCACGTAGAGCACGGTCGGCTCGACCACCGGTGCCGCGGCATCGGGCTGGTAGCGCACGAGCGTGGCCACCACCTCGCCCTCACCGTCGGGGTCGATCCCGAGCGGGAGGGTCCGCTGTTGATAGGCGGTGCCGAGAACATCGGGTTGCCACTGCTCGTCGGTGCGATCGGCGAGGGTTTCGTTCGTCACACTGCTCAATCTATCGCGCGGTCACGGTGACGTGCAGGCTTGGTTTTCATCACATTCGGGAGGTCCGTTGCAGAACTGTGCTCAGGTGAGGTGCACAATTGGCATCAGGTGAACGACGGGTAACCTACCTCCCGGCGATTCACCGCGAGTCGCATGAACACCGCCAAAGCGCCCGCGCCAAGCGAACTCACCCGCCGGTGGGTAGCTGAGAAGGACAAGGAAGTCGATCTACCCGTGCCGAACGCTGCGAAGAGTGAAAAGACCGATGTAGTTCTCATCGGCGCTGGCATCATGAGTGCCACGCTGGGCGCGCTGCTGCGGCAGCTGCAGCCGGATTGGACGATCTCGGTGTTCGAGCGGCTCGACGCCGCCGCCGCGGAGAGCAGCGACCCGTGGAACAACGCGGGTACCGGCCACTCGGCGCTGTGTGAGCTCAACTACAGCCCGCAGAACCCCGACGGCTCGGTCGACGTGAGCAAGGCCGTCGACATCAACGAGCGCTTCCAGGTCTCGCGCCAGTTCTGGGCCTCCGCCGTCGACACCGGCGTGCTGGACGACCCCGCAGGCTTCATCAACCCCATTCCGCACGTCAGCTTCGTACACGGCGCCGACAACGTCGAGTACCTGCGCAAGCGCCACGAGGCGCTGTCGCCGCACCCGCTGTTCCGCGGCATGGAGTTCATCGACGCCCCCGACGAGTTCGCCGCGCGCCTGCCGCTGATGGCCAAGGGCCGCGATTTCAGCGACCCGATCGCGCTGAACTGGTCCGACGGCGGCACCGATATCGACTTCGGCGCGCTCACCAAGCAGCTGCTCGCCTACATCGGCTACTCCGGCGGCGAGATCGCCTTCGGCACCGAGGTCCGCAACCTCGACAAGCAGTCCGACGGTTCCTGGAACGTCACCGTCCGCAACCTGCGCACCTACCAGTCGCGCACCATCAACGCGAAGTTCGTCTTCGTCGGCGCCGGTGGTGCCGCGCTGCCGCTGCTGCAGAAGGCAGGCATCAAGGAAGCCAAGGGCTTCGGTGGCTTCCCGATCAGCGGCCAGTTCCTGCGCTCCACCAACCCCGAGCTGATCGCCGAGCACGAGGCCAAGGTCTACGGCAAGGCCGCCGTCGGCGCCCCGCCCATGTCGGTGCCGCACCTCGACACCCGCGTCATCAATGGCCAGAAGGGCCTGCTGTTCGGCCCCTACGCCGGCTGGACCCCCAAGTTCCTCAAGGACGGCTCCAACGCCGACCTGTTCAAGTCGATCAAGCCCAACAACATCGGTTCGCTCGTCGGCGTCGGTCTCACCGAGCTGGGCCTGACCAAGTACCTGGTCGAGGAGCTGCTCAAGTCGCAGAACGGCAAGATCGGCGTGCTCGGCGAGTTCCTGCCTCGCGCGCAGGGCCGCGACTGGGAGCTGATCACCGCCGGTCAGCGTGTGCAGGTCATCCGCCGTAAGGGCGTCGGTGGTGTGCTCGAGTTCGGCACCGCGGTCATCTCGGCCGAGGACGGTTCCATCGCCGGTCTGCTCGGTGCGTCGCCGGGCGCGTCGACCTGTGTCACCGCGATGCTCGACGTGATGGAGCGTTGCTTCCCGGAGCAGTACACGGGCTGGACGGCGCAGCTGCAGCAGATGATCCCCTCGCTCGGACAGAAGCTGTCGGAGAACCAGGCCCTGTTCCAGGAAGTGTGGGACTGGACCAGCAAGTCGCTGAAGCTGGACCGCACCAACGCGCCCGCGCAGGAGCACGTCGCGAGCTTCGCGCAGGTGTGAACGTCGAGCTGAGACGGTCGTGGGCGGCGGATCTCGACGCCGCCACCCTCTACCGGCTGTTGCGACTTCGTGTGGACGTTTTCGTCGTCGAGCAGGAATGCGCCTATCCGGAGCTGGACGGTCGCGACCTGCTGCCGACCACCCGGCATCTGTGGCTCGACGACGGCTCCGTGCTCGGCACCCTGCGCCTGCTCGAGGAGTTCGTCGACGGGGTCAGGAGCTATCGCATCGGCCGGGTGTGCGTCGCGCCGTCTGCTCGCAAACACGGGTACACCACCCGTCTGATGCAGGCCGCGCTGGCTGAAACCGGTTCGGCTACTGTGCGATTGGATGCTCAGGCGCACCTGGTCGGCATGTACGCGAAGTTCGGCTTCGCCGTCGACGGGCCCGAATACGACGACGACGGGATCATGCACGTGCCGATGCGGCGCGGCTGACGCGGTTCACCGTGGCGTCCTCGGATTCTCGCGGGGTTCGAGCAGGTCGACGGTGGCGTCGGGCTTCAGGTCCCGGCCCGTCGATGCCCGGGGGGCTGCCGGGATCGCCGCGCGCATAGAGTTGGGGCGTGCCTGGTTTTGCTGATGTTGCCGCTGGTCCGCATACCGCCGCGCGCGTGGCGGGTGAGGTGGGGTTCCCGTTCTCCGCTGTGGTGGGGCAGGAGCGGTTGCAGCTGGCGTTGATCTTGTCGGCCGTGCACCCCGGAATCGGTGGCGTGCTCGTGCGTGGCGAGAAGGGCACCGCGAAGTCGACCGTGGTGCGCGCGCTCGCGCAGTTGCTGCCGCCTGTGGTCGACGAGACCGGAGCGCGGCCCGCGCGGCTGGTGGAGTTGCCGGTGGGCGCCACCGAGGACCGAGTCGTGGGCTCGCTGGATCTCGAGCGGGTGCTGCGAGACGGGGAACAGGCGTTCCGGCCCGGGTTGCTGGCCGCGGCCCACCACGGCGTGCTCTACGTGGACGAAGTGAACCTGCTGCACGACCATCTGGTGGACGTGCTGCTCGATGCGGCGGCGATGGGCCGGGTGCACGTCGAGCGTGACGGTGTCTCGCACTCGCACGAGGCGCGATTCGTTCTCGTCGGGACGATGAACCCCGAAGAGGGGGAGTTGCGGCCGCAGCTGCTCGACCGATTCGGCCTCACCGTCGATGTGGCGGCCTCGCGCGAGGTGGACGTGCGAATGGCGGTGGTGCGCCGTCGGCTGGACTACGAGGCCGACCCCGCCGCGTTCGCCGCCCGCTACGTCGACGCCGATCAGGTTGTGGCCGAACGCATTCTGACCGCGCGGGACCGGTTGCCCGAGGTCACGCTGGACAACTCCGAGCTGCGGCGGATCGCGGCGCTGTGCGCGTCGTTCGATGTCGACGGGATGCGCGCCGACCTGGTGGTCGCCAGGACCGCGACCGCGCACGCGGCGTGGCGTGGCCGGGATCGGGTCACCGAGGACGATGTGCGGATCGCCGCGGAACTCGCGCTGCCGCATCGTCGTCGACGGGATCCGTTCGACGAGCCGGGGATCAGTGAGCAGCAGCTCGACGACGCGATGGATGCCGCGGCGGCTGAAGTCGAAAAGGCTTCGGGGGATGAGGAATTCGACGGTCCGCGTGGATCGGGCGACGGCGGCGAGGACGAACTCCAGGCTGACGGTGGTGACTCCGCTCGCCCCGATGGTTTCGACCCCAGTGGTCAGGACGACGAGCGGTCGCTGGGCACCAGTCGCGAAGGCAGTCCCGACGATGGTCCCGATGACGGTGGCCCGGACGACGGGGGTCCCGAGGGCGGCCCCGGCGGTGGTGGTCCCCAGGATCAGGGGCCTGATGGCGGACCGAGCGGTGGTGGCTCCGGCGGCGACCGGTCGGACGGCTCCAGCCAGGACAACGCAGGCAACGGTTCGCGGCCCGGACCCGAAAAGCTCTCGGGCACTCCGACTTCGGCCGCAAAGCCCGTACCGCGCTGGGAGGTCCCCGGTATCGGCGAAGGCGCCCCCGGTCGACGTTCACGCGCCAGAACCCGAACCGGCCGGACTGTCCGTCCCGACGTCGACCCTTCGACCGGCCTGCACCTGCTCGGCACGGTCTTCGCGGCCGCGCCGAAACAGTTCGAACGCGGCAGGCTCCATGGTCCGCTCGCCCTGGAAGCCGAAGACCTGCGCGGCGCGTATCGCGAAGGCCGAGAAGGCAATCTGGTCGTTTTCGTCGTCGACGCGTCCGGCTCGATGGCCGCGCGCGACCGCCTCACCGCCGTGACCGGCGCCATCGTCACCCTGCTGCGTGACGCCTACCAGCGCCGCGACAAGGTGGCCGTGATCAGCGTCCGCGGTAGCGAAGCCGAACTCGTCCTGCCGCCCACCTCCTCGGTCGACATCGCGGTCCGCCGCTTGGCCGGGATGCGCACCGGCGGCAAAACGCCACTCGCCGCAGGTCTGCTGAAGGCCCGCGAGGTGATCGCCCGCGAACACGTCCGTGACCCGCGCCGGCGCCCCATGCTGGTGCTGCTCACCGACGGCCGCGCCACCGGCGGCACCGACCCCCTCCCGCGCGCACGCACCGCTGCCAGGGTGCTGGCCGCCGAAGGCCACACCGCCATGGTCATCGACTGTGAACGCGGCATGATCCGCCTCGGCTTGGCCGCCGAACTGGCGCGCGACCTGCGCGCCCGCTACCTGCGCTTGAACGAACTCACCGGTGAGACCGTCGCCGACGTGGTCCGCGCCACCGGCTCGCCCGCCCGCGCGGCGTAAAGCCGCCACGCCCCCGGAGGCCCCGGGCGCGCCCTGATAGAAATGGTGACGAACTGGCCCCGCGGGCCACCGTGCGCCGCGAACCCGCGCGTCAGTGCGACAAATGACGAGGAGTGACCAGTGCCCAAAGGTGTTCCCGAGAGCGTGCCCGAGGACGGCCTGACGACCCGTCAGCGGCGCAACCAAGCGGTCCTGGCGGTGCACACGGGACCGGGCAAGGGCAAGTCCACCGCGGCGTTCGGGATGGCGTTGCGGGCCTGGAACCAGGGCTTCGACGTGGCGGTCTTCCAGTTCGTGAAGAGCGCGAAGTGGAAGGTCGGCGAGGAAGCCGCCTTCCGAACCCTCGGGACCCTGCACGAGGAGACCGGCGCCGGTGGCGCGGTGGAGTGGCACAAGATGGGCGAAGGCTGGTCCTGGACCCGCAAGCACGGCACCGAAGAGGACCACGCGGCCGCCGCCCTGTCCGGCTGGCAGGAGATCTCCCGCCGCCTCGCCGCCGAACAACACCGCTTCTACGTCCTCGACGAGTTCACCTACCCCCTCAAATGGGGCTGGATCGACATCGACGAGGTCGTCGACACCCTCGCCAACCGCCCCGGCAACCAGCACGTGGTCGTTACCGGCCGCGACGCACCTGCGGCCCTGATCGAGGTCGCCGACCTCGTCACCGAGATGACGAAGGTCAAGCACCCGATGGACGCGGGCCGCAAGGGCCAGCGCGGTATCGAATGGTGAGCGCTCCCGCCGTGGTGATCGCTGCCCCGGCATCGGGGAGCGGCAAGACCACGCTGGCCACCGGGCTGATCGGTGCGCTGCGACGGGTCGGGCATCAGGTGGCACCCTTCAAGGTCGGGCCCGACTACATCGATCCCGGCTATCACGGGCTCGCGGCCGGGCGACCGGGGCGCAATCTGGATCCCGTTCTCGTCGGCGAGGATCGGGTGGTGCCGCTGTATCGGCACGGCGCGCAGGGCTGCGATATCGCGATCGTCGAGGGTGTGATGGGCCTGTTCGACGGCCGGATCGACGAGAACCGCACGGATGCGATCGCCGAGGGGTCCACCGCGCAAGTGGCCGGGTTGCTCGGAGCGCCGGTCGTCCTGGTGGTCGACGCGCGCGGCCATTCCCAGAGCCTGGCCGCCCTGCTCCACGGCTTCGCCACCTTCGACTCCTCGGTCCGCCTCGGCGGCGTGATCCTCAACCGGGTCGGCAGCGAACGCCACGAACAAGTCCTGCGCGCGGCCTGCGACCGCGTCGGCCTCCCTGTCCTCGGTGCCCTACCCCGGATGGCCGAACTGGAAGTCCCCTCACGTCATCTCGGCCTCATCCCGGCCGTCGAACACGGCGCCGCCGCCACCGCCGCGGTCGACGCGATGACCGAACTCGTCGCGGCACACGTGGATCTGCGCGCGATCGTCGCGCTGGCGGGCGGCTCGGTAGAGGGTCCCGTCTGGGACCCGTGGGTCGAACTGGCCGCCGGCGCTGAAAGTGCTTCGGACGGAACAAGACCAGAGCACACCGCGGCCGAGGTCGACATCTCGAACCGAGATCCGTTGATCGCGATGGCGGGCGGTCCGGCTTTCACCTTCGGCTATGCCGAGCACCGGGAACTGCTGGTAGCGGCCGGTGCCCGGGTGGTGGTTTTCGATCCGCTTTCGGACGAGCTCCCTGGCGACACAGCGGGATTGGTCCTTCCCGGCGGCTTCCCGGAGGAGCATGCCGGGCAGCTTTCCGCCAACGAGCGCCTCCGCACCGCAGTGGCCGAGGGTGCGGCGAGGGGCCTGCCGATCCACGCCGAGTGCGCCGGACTGCTCTACCTCACGCGCTCCCTCGACGGCCATCAGATGGCGGGGGTCATCGACGCCGACGCCGAATTCGGCCCTCGCCTGACGCTGGGCTACCGCGACGCCGTCGCCCTGCACGACTCCGCGCTGTGGCGAGCAGGGGCACGGGTACGTGGCCACGAATTCCACCGCACCCGGCTGGCGCGCACCGGCGCGGAGAACGCCGCCTGGGGTTGGCGGACAACGGGTTCCGTGGCTGAGGGCGCCGTGATCCGCCAGGTGCACGCCTCTTACTTGCACACCCATCCGGCGGGAAATCCTGACGCTATCGCCCGATTCGTCAGCGCCGCACGACGGTTCGACCACTGATGGCGCGCAACGGCATACAGCGCCGATGACGACCTCCGGCGGCGAGCGACAACCGGCGACGACCGGTGTCGCATCGTCGGGTTCGGCGGTGGCTGTCGGCATCGGCGTACGGCCGGGTACCGATGGGGGCCGGATCGTTCGCGCGGTGCGGGCGGTGGTCGGCGACACCGCCATCAGCTGCTTGGCGACCCTCGACCGGCGTGCGACCGAACCTGGTGTCCTGGCCGCCGCGGCGACCCTCCGTGTGGTCGTGGTGGCGTTCACCGCCGAGCAACTGGCCGAGGTCGACGTGCGGCACCGTTCGGATCACGCGTCGGCGGCCGTCGGCACCCCCAGTGTCGCGGAAGCCGCGGCTCTGCTCGCGGGCCACGGCGAACTCGTGTGCGGCAGAACAATTGTCGACGGGATAGTGATCGCAGCGGCGTCGGTACCGCCGCCTTCGTGAATGCCGAATTAATTCAGTGGGCAAGTTCGAATAGGGGCAGTAACGTAGTTTCCAGCAGTTGCGAGGCGGACCGGATCTGATCGGTTACCATTCGGATTGGGGATGTCGCAGGTTCGAATCCTGCCCGCCATCGCAAGGTGGCGGTAGTTCAGCCTGGTAGAGCACCTATACCGGTCGGGACACACACGTCCGCCGAGCAACTGCCATGTAGTGAGCGGGACGGACCGGATTCGGTCGGTTATCTGGCACGACCTCAGGGTCCAGCGGGTTCGAACCCCGTGGCGGAGAGCAATTTCCGTTGTTCGGCCGTAATTACACGTCCGCCCGCTCATCACGTCACCACATGTCCCGTCGGGTCCGGGACCGAATCATCGACGCCGGTATACGTATCGGAGGGGGAACAATGAATATCTTGTCGCGCAATTCTCGTCGCAGCACGCCGCAGACCCTGCCCGCCGATACCCGGCAGGTGGTCAACAATGCGGGCGGCTACGTCTTCGAGATCACCCCGCAGGCGCGGGCACGCCGCTTTCTCACGCTCGGAACGGAATCCGGAACCTTCTATGTCAACGCGAAGGCTTTGACGGCCGACAATATCGAATTCATCGCCGAGTACGCCGCCGAGCACACCGCCGACCTCGTTCGGGAGATCATCGAGATCTCCACCTCCGGGCGTGCACCGCGCCCGAACCCGGCCCTGTTCGCGCTGGCCGCCGCCGCGTCGCTCGGTGATGTCGACGGTCGCCGCGCCGCTCTCGCCGCACTGCCGCTCGTGGCGCGGACCGGCACGCACCTGTTCCTGTTCGCCGGCTACGCCGAGCAGTTCCGCGGCTGGGGTCGTGGTCTGCAGCGGGCCGTCGCGAACTGGTACCTGGACAAGCCGGTCGACGCACTGGCCTTCCAGGTGGTGAAGTACCGGCAGCGTGAGGGCTGGTCGCACCGCGACCTGCTGCGCCTGTCGCACCCGGCGACCACCGACGACGAGCGACGCAGGTTGTTCGACTGGATCTGCGGCCGCGCACCGGAACTCGACGGTTTGGCCCTGCTCGACGGTTTCCAGCGAGCACAGAACGCACCGGTGGCGCAGGTGCCGGAGTTGGTGCGCGAGTACCGGCTCAGCTGGGAGATGCTGCCCGATGCCGCGCTGAACACCGCGCCGGTGTGGGAAGCGCTGCTGGACAACGGCATCCCGCAGACCGCACTGCTACGTCAGCTGCCACGCCTGACGCGCCTCGGCCTGCTCGATCCGCTCGGACCGCGCACCGCCGCGATCTGCGCGCAGCTCGTCGATCCGGCGCGGCTGCGCAAGGCTCGGGTGCACCCGGTGTCGGTGCTGATCGCGTTGCGCACCTACGCTTCCGGACGTTCGGCGCGCGGTGCGGGCACCTGGACGCCGTCGGCTCCGGTCGTCGACGCCCTCGATACCGCGTTCTACGCGGCCTTCGAGTCCGTGCGGCCCACCGACCTGCGGCACCTGCTGGCGCTGGACGTATCCGCTTCGATGACGAGCCCGATCGGTGGACTGCCGATCTCGGCACGCGAGGCCTCGGCCGCGCTCGCCCTGGTCACCGCACGCACCGAGCAGCGGCACCAGATCGTCGGGTTCACCTCGGGCGGCAAGGGGTGGCAGGGAGCGCGCGACCTGTCCCAGCTGTCGATCTCGCCGCGGCAGCGTCTCGACGACGCGGTGGCGGCGGTGTCGGGACTGCCGTTCGGCGGCACCGACTGCTCGCTGCCCATCCTGCACGCGTTGGACAAGGGCATCGAGGTCGATGTTTTCTCGATCTACACAGACAGCGAGACATGGGCGGGTTCGGTGCACCCGCACCAGGCACTGGCCCGGTACCGCCGCGAGGTGAACCCGCGCGCCAAGCTCGTGGTGGTCGGCATGACCGCGACGAACTTCAGCATCGCCGATCCGGAGGACGCGGGCATGCTCGACGTCGCCGGATTCGATGCCGCGGTGCCGTCGCTACTGGCCGACTTCGCCACGGCCGCATAAGAAATCGGAGCCGCCGCGACCTCGTTGTCGCGGCGGCGCCTTTTTATCGCGCGAAGGGTTCCGTCAAGGGGCGACGGAGGACCAATCGGCGAAACCTGTGGGGTCGTGGCGGCCCATGGAGGCGTGTTCGAACAGGCCCCAGCCCTCGGCGTCACCGCAGCGGGCGTAACCGATGTGGTCGATCACGCCGTAGGGCGTGCGGGCCTTGATCGCGGGGTCGGTGAGGTCGTAGGCGCTCGACAGCGACCAGTTCTCGCCCATCCAGCGGCCGTGGGTCCAGTCGGGGTCGGCGCCGTAACCGCAGCCCACGTGCAGGGCGATACCGGGGCGCGATTCGACCTCGACCTCGAGGGGCTTGCCGTCGGGCGTGGTCATGTCCAGACGCACCGACTTCGGGTGCCGGGTGCCGGGCTCGTAGGTCCAGTGCATGCGGGGCCAGCCCAACTGTTCCTTGCGGCCGTCGTTCCAGATTCGGACCGCGTTGTTGAGCGTGCGGGTGCCGTCCGGTTCCTCCTGGACGATCACCACGATCGAGAAGTCCTGGAAACGCAGCGGCGCGTACAGCCACCAGAAACCGTCCATGCCGGTCGGTCGACCGGCGGGTTCCGGCTCACCGGAGGGCCGGATGCCCCAGGATCGGTCGCGGCTGCCGGTCCACACCGCGGGATCGACGGTGTAGTCGATGCCGTCGACGGCGAGAGTGCCTGCCCACGAACCCGATTGGGCGAAGCGGGAGGCCTCGATCATCGGCTTGGTGCCGGACAGGATCAGGTGCGGCTGCTCCTGCACGGCGGGCTGCGCACCGGTCCAGGTCAGATCGAAAGCGAGATCGTCGTGCTCACACACCACGCGCAGCTTCTGCAACGGCTCGATCACCTCGATTCGGTAGCCACCGACGGCGGTGTTCAGATCGCGCGAGGTGAGCGCGTCGGAGAAACGCACGCTGCGCTGGGCGTCACCGTGGCGCACCGTCGCGAAAGCGTCGACCACACCGAGGTTCGGGTACACGCCGAATCCGGTGATCAGCATCGCGTCGCCTGTGGGGTCGAAGGCGTTGAAGTAGTAGCGGTCGTAGAAGTTCCGGTCGCTGGTGGCCACCCTGGCCAGCGACAGCGGGGTCTGATGGACCGGGTATTCGTCCAGGGGGACGGGCATGATCGCGCGCATAGTCAGTCCCATTCGTAGGTGCCGTCGAGCAGCGCCTCGAGGCTGAGGCGATGCATCACGTAGTCGTCGAGTTCGGCGGGCACGGTGTCCTCGCCGAAATGGATCATCCGGCACTTGATCCTGGCCATCACGATCGCGTGCCGCAGCGCGGCGTAGACGATGTAGAAGTCCAGATCACGGACCGAATGTCCGGTCAGTTCCTCGTATTTCGCCACCACCGCGTCGCGGCGAAGGAAGTCCGCGAGGCCGGGTTGGTCGAAGCGGGTCGCGATGTCCTGGAAGAACCTGTGGATGAAGATGGTCCAGCCCAGATCGAGTTCACGCGGCGCGAAGGTCGCCATCTCCCAGTCGAGCACCGCCGTCGGGGTGAAGCCTTCGAACAGGATGTTGCCGGGGCGGGCGTCGCCCCAGTTCAGCACCTCGGGACCGGGTTCGGCAGGCCAGTTGGCCTCGAGCCATTCGAAAGTTCGCTCGATCAGCGGCACCTCGACGTCATGGTCGGTCAGCGCCCACTTGTACCAGGCGCGCTGGGCCTCGAAATGCCTGCGCAGCGCGGTTCCCTCGCCATCGAGCAGCGGAAAGCGCTGGGCTACATCGTCGATGGCGTGCACCTGCGCGATCACTTCGACGGTCGCGTCCGCTACCAGTTCGCGCTCGGCGGCGGTGGCGTCGAACAGCCAGCCGAAGAACACGTAGGGCGGATTGTCCGACGGCGCCCTGCCCTCGACCCGTTCCATCACGAGGAAGGGCGAGCCGAACACGGAGTCATCGAGTTCGAGCCAGCGCAGCGTGGGGACGGCGACCTCGGAGGCCGCAGCGACACCGGCCATCACCTGGTACTGCATGGCCAGGTCGTAAGACTCGAACACCGGGAACGAGCTGTCCTCCGGCGCCATCCGGATGACGAAGGACCCCTGTTCGGTGCCGCCGCCCGCCGACCATTCGGCGTCGAACAGGATGGTGGTGCTGGACATGCCGCCGCTGGACGGCTTGCTCAAATTGCTGACCGCCACGTCGCCGCCGACCTTGTCGGTCAGCCAGCGGGTCAGCTGTCCGGCGAGCTCGTCCAGATCACGCTCGCTGACGGTGAGCGACATCTGAGCGGCAGGATCCTGATCTTCGGACATCTGTGCTGGCTCCCCTGTCGGCAAAACTGTAACGTGTGTCACTTCTGGTTACCCGAAGACTATCCGAAATGTAAGTCCGGCGTCGGTGAGTGAGATTCAGGGTTGACAAGGGATGTCCTGCCGGTTCGCGCCGACGACTGCTGGCAGATCGATACGGCAGTAGTCGATGTGTCCGCATCGTCTCCCCTCGCTGACCCATGTCATCCGGCCGACTGGTTCACAGGTGGGCCGCTCCGTACAGCTCACTTGTAGGACGCGTGTCGCGCCGGTTCGATTCCACGGTGAGTCAGATCCGTTGCCATACAGTGGAACCACGAGCCACGTCGCGGCGTCCAACTAGGCGACGGGATCAACGACCGAGCTTCGCTCGGCCCGAGGGCTATTGGAAGGTATCGGGGGATACGGATGACGTCCGGAGCGACAGTCGCGTCATGGCGGGGAACGCGTGAACGATTCGAACCATCGACGATCCCCGCTCTGCGCAAGCGCAAGCAGCCGCGCGTCGCTCGGGCGGACGACGCCAAGTAGGTGGTGAGCGATCCCTTGCCGGAAGCGCAGCGAGGAAACCTTCACGCGCGCGTCGGATCGGAAATTTCCAGCCAGTTCGGTACCGACCCTGAAGTCGTGCGGGCTGCCGACTACGTGTTGCACGAATTGGAGGAAAGGGGTGGCTCTGATCGAGCGATTCGGCGCGTTGTCGATCGGTGCCGACTATCGCCGCCTCTGCCTGGCACAGGCGTTCTCATCGTTCGGTGAGTATCTTTTTGCCAGCACGAGCACGGTCTGGGTGGCAGTTCGACTGTTTCCGGACAGTCCACGCCTACCCGCCTTGATCGGAGGGGTGATTCTCGCGGCGTCCGTGCCGCGGATCGTCTTCGGTCCGATCGCAGGCGTGTACGCCGATCGATGGAATTCTCGCAAGACGATGATCGTCAACGATTGGATCAGAGTCGGAATATTCACGACGCTGCTGGCCGTCGTCCAGTTCGGTGATCTGAGTCCCGGCCGAACGTTCGTTGCGGTTGTCGTCTGTATAGTTCTTTCCGAAATCAGCGCGCAGTGCTTCAACCCGGCCAGGGCGGCGGTCATGCAATTGATCATCCCGCCGGACCGACGGATCGAAGCCGCGAGTATGTCGATGTTCTCGCTCACCGGTGTCGCCATCATGGCTACCTTCGCCGGACCAGCCGTATTCGGCCTGTTCGGCGCTCGGATAGCTATTTGCGTCTGTATCACCACGTATGCGATGTCATATGTGATGACGGTTCGTATCCGCAGCAATTATCAGCCACAACGGCAGGTCGCCGGACACTTCTGGCGCGATTTTGCCGACGGTGCCCGGTCTGCATGGCACACCCCGATGCTGCGCGTGGTCCTCATCGGAGCTTGTTTCTACGGTGTATCGCTCGGCATAAACAGTTCGGTACTGGCGCTGTTCAGCCTGAAAACGCTCGGGTTGAGCCCGGGGCACTACGGTCTACTGGCGATGATGTTTCCGGTTGGCAACCTGGTCAGTGTTGTATTCGGTGTCACGCTGATCAGGCGGCTCGGCGTGAACCGGTCCTATCTGCTCGCCTTGTCGGCCCTCGGCCTCGGCTATGTTGCCTACGCCTGCGTTGGGCAGTTGGTGACCGCCTGTGCGGTGATGCTGATGTGCGGGGCGATATTTTCGATATACATCATGTGTCAGGGCCCGATTCTGCAAGAGGCGGTGCCGGAAGGCTATATGGGGAGAATCAGCGCGGTATTCGGTCCGATGGTGTCGATCACCTCGGCCGCGTCCACACTCCTTGCGTCTCAAGCGCTGTCGTACTCGGCAGGACGAGGATTGACCGCCGGCGACGGCAGCTGGCAAGACCCGTATCGACTGCTGATCATTTTCGGTGCCGCCTTTTTGTTCGTCGGAGGAGGCGGAATGTATCTCGTGCGGGCACGCACCCACCGCCGTGGCCGATCGAAGTCGCCAGCGCACGGGAAGCGCGGACAAGGCAGAGACCTGATCGGCACCTGGAGACGCTGCATGAACCGTGAGAATGAAGTCGGCCCATGGAATTCACTGTCTTGATGCGCAGCCCTCGGCCCGGACTCCAGTAAGTCGAACGGCTTGCGCGGGCGCACACGCCGCTGCTCCCGGTGCGTTCGGGTCGCCGGGTTGCCAGGGTAAAGATCAGGGTTTTCCCGGACGCGCTCGGTGGGGGTGCCGATTAGCTTCGGTAACAAAGGATCTCGACGGGGAGGTACGGGTGTCTGTAGTGACCACGGAGCGTACGCACGATGAAGTTGGGAGCGCGCCACCACCTACTCCGACCTGGCATCCGGTCACCCGGCTCGCGTTCCGGTTCAGTGTCGCCTATCTCGGTCTGTTCTGTCTGTGGATGGCGCAGGTCACCTTCGTGTTCCTCGGCGTCTTCGCATTGTCGTTGCCCGAGGAGGCCGTGCTCTGGCAGATGCTCGCGCTCGAGCCGGTGAGCGCCTGGATCGGTGAGCACGTGTTCGGGGTCGAGGCCGAGCTGGCCATGACCGGCAGCGGTGACCAGGCGGCGATCTGGATCCAATGCGGCCTCGTGTTGATGGCCGCGGTGCTGATCACCGTCGTGTGGTCGGTGCTCGACCGGCGCAGGCGCGCGTATTCACGGCTGCTGAGCTGGTTCCTCACCGCGATGAGGTTGTTCGCGGGCGGGCAGATGCTGTTCTACGGTTTCGCGAAGCTGATCCCGACGCAGATGCCGGAACCTTCCTTGATCGCCCTGCTCACTCGCGTCGGTGATCTGACACCGATGGCGATGTTGTGGACGCAAGTGGGATCCTCGCCCGCCTACGAGATCGCGTTGGGTACGGCCGAAGTAGTCGCCGGGCTGCTGCTGTTCTGGCCACGCACGGCGACGCTGGGCGCCATGCTGAGCGTGATCAGCATGGCGCAGGTGTTGCTCCTCAACCTCACCTACGACGTCCCGGTGAAGATGCTGTCCGGGCACCTGCTGCTGATGGGGCTGGTACTGCTGGCCCCGCAGGCCCGACGGATGATGAATTTCCTCGTACTGGAACGAGAGTCGGAACCGGCCGTGCAGCCGCCGCTGTTCAGGTCCGAGCGCGCGAACCGGTGGGCCACCGTGGTGCAGGTCGCGGTCGGGCTGTGGATCACCGTGGGGATGATCTACGCCGGTATGGACAGCTGGCGTGAATACGGCGGCGGCGCACCGAAACCCGAGCTCTACGGCATCTGGGAAGTCAGCGAGTTCAGCATCGAGGCCGCCCCGATCCCGCCGCTCACCACCGATCCGGTGCGCTGGCAACGCCTCGTCATCGACGTCGGCACCGCGGGCTACCAGCGGATGGACGACACGATCGTGCCGGTGCTGGCCACGACCGACCTGGCGGCGAACACGATGACGCTCGCCGCCGCACCCACCGGCCCGGACCAGACCCCCGCGCCGTACGCGACATTCACCGCCGACCATCCCTCGCCCGACAAGCTGACCCTGCGCGGCGAACTCGACGGCCGACCCACGACGGTCACCCTCGATCGCCTCGACCTCGAGCGATTCCCGTTGCGCGGCACGAACTTCCGCTGGGTGCAGAACCAACCGTATTTCGGCTGAGATCGAACGGCTAGACCGCGCCGATGTCCTCGAACCACAGGTCGGGGCGGTCGGCGACGAACTCGCTCATCAGCGACACACAGCGCGGATCGTCGAGCACGAGCACCCGGACTCCGTGTTCGGCGAGCCAGTCGTGGCCGCCGTGGAAGGTCTGAGCCTCGCCGATGATCACGGTGCCGATGCCGAACTGGCGCACCAAGCCGCTGCAGTACCAGCACGGGGACAGGGTGGTGACCATGATCGTCGGGCGGTAGTCGCGGCGACGGCCCGCGGCGCGGAAAGCGTCGGTTTCGGCGTGGACGCTCGGATCGTCGTTCTGTACGCGGCGGTTGCGGCCGCGGCCGAGCAGGGTGCCGTCGGCGTCGAACAGGGCCGCGCCGATCGGGATGCCACCCTCGGCCAGACCCTGGAGGGCTTCGGCGTAGGCAATGTCGAGGAGTACCTCCGGCTGGGTCATGGTCTCCACTGTCCTGCCTGCTCGCCGGGTGGGCAACGCGGAACACCGATCGAGATCAGCGAACGCGGGAGATCTTTCGTCGAGACCGGCCTGGATGCGACGATCGTGGATCGACGGTGCGTCTGTCGGCGGGTGCGTTCGGGCCGCACCGAGCCAGGAACTAGGCTCCGACACTGTGCCGAACACCGCTGACACCGCATCGACCCCGCCCGCAGGCGACCCGAACTACCTGGTCGGGCTCGATCTGCGTGGCCGCAGAGTAGTCGTCGTCGGCGGCGGAACCGTTGCCCAGCGCAGACTGGGGCTGCTCGTGGCCTCGGGTGCGGATGTGCACGTGATCAGCCGAGTGGTCACCCCGGCTGTCGAGGGTATGGCTACGGCGGGGCAACTCGGCGTCGAACTGCGCGCCTACGCCGACGGCGATCTCGACGGCGCCTGGTACGCGATGGCCTGCACCGACGAGCCCGAGACCAATGCCGCCGTGGTCGCCGAAGCCACCGCCAAGCGCATCTTCTGCGTCCGCGCCGACATCGCCCGTGACGGCACCGCGGTCACCCCCGCGACCGCCCGCTACGACGGACTTTCGCTCGGCGTGCTCGCCGGGGGCGAACACCGTCGCTCGGCCGCTGTGCGCAACGGCCTGCTCGAAGCGCTGCAATCCGGTGTGGTGACCGACGATTCGGAACCGGTGACCCCCGGCGTCGCGCTCGTCGGCGGCGGCCCCGGCGATCCCGACCTGATCACCGTGCGCGGTCGCAGGCTCCTCGCCCGCGCCGATCTGGTCGTCGCCGACCGGCTCGCCCCGCCGGAACTGCTCGCCGAACTGGGCCCGCACGTCGAGGTGATCGACGCCGCGAAGATCCCGTACGGCCGGTCGATGGCGCAGGAAGCGATCAACCTCGCCTTGGTCGAGGGTTTCAAGGCGGGCAAGTTCGTGGTCCGGCTCAAGGGCGGCGACCCGTACGTGTTCGGCCGCGGGTACGAGGAACTCGAGGCGTGCACCGCGGCCGGTATCCCGGTGACGGTGGTACCCGGCGTGACCAGTCCGATCTCGGTGCCCGGCGCTGCCGGTATCCCGGTGACCCATCGCGGGGTGACCCACGAGTTCGTCGTCGTGAGCGGACACGTCGCCCCCGAGCACCCCGATTCGCTGGTCGACTGGTCGGCGCTGGCCAAGCTGCGCGGCACCATCGTGCTGATGATGGCGGTCGAGCGGATCGACAAGTTCGCCGCCGCGCTGCTGGAAGGCGGGCGGCCGGCCGATACCCCGGCCGCGGTCATCCAGGAGGGCACCCTGCGCACCCAGCGGGTGGTGCGCGCCGACCTCGCCACGGTCGCCGACCGGGTCAAGGAAGAGGGCATCCGTCCGCCCGCGATCATCGTCATCGGCCCCACGGCGGGCTTCGGCCTGGACTAGCTTCGCAGGCCGCGCGCCCCCGGGTCGCCGTCGCGCCAATTACACTGCCTCGTTGTGCTCGATAAACCCGCTGCGACGATGCAGTATCCGGTGACGGGGCGGGCCTTCGGTCTCGCCATCCTCGTACTCAGCGGCCTGCAGTTCATGGTCGTGCTCGACGGCACTGTCGTGATCTTCGCGCTGCCGCGGCTGCAGGAGGAGATGGGGCTGTCCAGTTCGGGCAGTGCCTGGACGGTGACCGCCTACGGCCTGACCTTCGCCGGACTGATGCTGCTCGGTGGCAGGCTCGGCGACGCGTTCGGGCGTAAACGGATGCTGATCGTCGGCGTCGGGGTGTTCACCGCGGCCTCGCTGGCCTGCGGTCTGGCCAATAGTGAGGCGATGCTGCTGATCTCGCGCGCCTTCCAGGGCGCAGGCGCGGCGATCGCGGCGCCGACGGCCTTCGCGCTGGTCGCGACCACTTTCGCGCCGGGGCCTGCCCGTAATCAAGCCATCGCGATCGTCGGTTCGATGGCCGGAATCGGGTCGGTCGGCGGTCTCGTGGTCGGTGGTGCGCTCACGGAGTTCTCGTGGCGGTGGATCTTCCTGATCAATGTGCCGATCGGTGCGCTCATCGTGGCGGGCGCGGTCTACAAGCTGTCCGACACCGAGCACCATCGCACGCCGCTGGATATCAAGGGCGCGATCCTGGGGACGCTGGCCTGCGCGACGATCGTGTTCGGCGCGACCGAGGGCCCGGCGATGGGCTGGACGAGCCCGGTCATCCTCGCCTCGCTGATCGGTGGGTTCGCGCTGCTGGTGATCTTCGTGGTGACCGAACGCCGTCAAGCCGATCCACTGCTGCCCTGGTCGCTGTTCGACAGCCGCGACCGGGTCGCCACCTTCGCGCTGATCTTTCTCGCCGGTGCGATCCTCGGCGCGATGACGTTCTTCGTCGCCCAGTTGCTACAGAATGTGCTCGGGTACAGCCCGCTGCAGGCCGGTGTCGCCTCGATCCCGTTCACCATCGGCATCGGGCTCGGCGGCGCCGTGGCGTCGAAGGCGGCGCTGGTCGTCTCGCCGCGCTGGCTGCTGGCATCGGCCTCGCTCGTGCTGGCTGTCGGTCTGCTGTTCGGCTCGACGCTGGATCAGCACGTGCACTACCTGCCGACGCTGCTGGTGCTGCTCGTGGTGATCGGCTTCGGCGTCGGCGTCGCCATGGTGCTGGCCCCGCTGTGTGTGCTCGTCGGAGTGTCGCAGTCGAACATCGGTCCGCTGGCGGCGGTCGGCCAGATGTTCATGAACCTGGCGACACCGATCGCGATCGGCCTGTTGAGCCCGATCGCGGCGTCGCGCACTCTCTCGCTCGGTGGCACCGACGGCCGTGCCGCGGACATGTCGCCGATCCAAATCGAAGCGCTGAACAGCGGATACACGCTGGTCCTTTTCGTCTGCGCCATCCTGGCGGTGCTGGCCGCCCTGGTTGCCCTGACGCTTCGGTTCACTCCGCACCAATTGGTGCAGGCACAGAACGCGCAGGAAGAGGCCCAGCGGAGCTGACTCCGCCGGGCCCGCTGCTCACAAGCGTCCGGTGACCTTGGTCGGGCTGACGCGGACGACGACGCGTTCGGCATCGTCCACCGATGCCGGGTTGAACTCGCGATACGGCTTGCCGGTGTATTTGAGCGACATCTCGTCCGGCAGCGCACGTTCGGGATCCGGTGTGGTGGTGGCGGTTCCGCGGACCTCGGCGTAGAGGAACGGCCGCTCGGGCGGGTTCACCATCACGGTGATCCGCGGGTCGCGCACCAGGTTCTTGGCCTGCTGTCGGGAGACGGTGGTGGAGAACAGCAGCTCGTCGCCCTCGCGTTTGATCCAGACCACGGTCAGGTGCGGATGCCCGTTGGGCCCCACCGTGGCGACGGTCGCGTAGACCTTCTCCTCGTCGAGATACGTTTTCAGCTCATCGGAAAGCACGGCGGTATCAGTCACGCTCCGGTAGAACGCCGAACGCGGCAGGCGCATTCCGCCCGCCGCGTGGCGGGGTCAGACGGTGTGCGCGTCGGCGACGGTGAGTGCCTGATCGAGGATGGCCAGCCCTTCCTTGGCCTCGGCCTCGGTGATCACGCACGGCGGAACCACGTGCAGGCGATTGAAATTGACGAACGGCAGTACCCCGCCGGCGCGGCAGGCGGCGACCAGTTCGTTCATCGCGGGGCTGGTGCCGCCGTAGGGGGCGAGGGGTTCGCGGGTGGCCCGGTCGCGGACCAGCTCGAGTGCCCAGAAAACGCCGAGCCCGCGGACTTCCCCGATGCTCGGATGCCGTTGTGCCAGTTCGCGAAGGCCCGGACCGATGACCTTCGCGCCGATGTCGGCGGCGTTCTCGACGATGCGCTCGTCGGCCATCGCGTTGATCGTCGCGACGGCCGCGGCGGTCGCGAGGGGATGCCCCGAGTAGGTGAGCCCGCCGGGGTAGGGCCGGTCGGCGAAGGTCGCCGCGATGGCCGCGCTGATCGCCACGCCGCCGAGCGGGACGTAACCGGAATTGACCCCCTTGGCGAAGGTGATCAGATCGGGCACGACCTCGAAATTGTCGATGGCGAACCACTTTCCGGTCCGCCCGAAGCCCGCCATCACCTCGTCGGCGATGAACACGATGCCGTGCTTGTCGCACAGTTCGCGGACCCCGCGCATGTACTCCGTGGTCGGCACCATGATGCCCGCGGTGCCCGGCACCGATTCCAGGGCGATCGCGGCGATGGTGGCCGGGCCCTCCATCTCGATGGTGCGCTCGAGATGGGCCAGCGCCCGCTCGGTCTCCTGCGCCTCGTCGGTGGCGTGGAATTCCGAGCGGTACAGGAACGGGCCGAAGAAGTGCACGGTTCCGGTGTTGCCGTGGTCATTGGGCCAGCGGCGCGGGTCGCCGGTGAGGTTCACCGCGGTCTCGGTACCGCCGTGGTAGGAGCGGTAGCGCGAGAGCACCTTGTAGCGGCCGGTGTGCAGGCGTGCCATCCGGACGGCGTGTTCGACCGCGTCGGCGCCACCGTTGGTGAAGAAGATCGTGTCGAGATCGCCGGGCGTGCGTTCGCTGATCAGGCGGGCCGCCTCCGAGCGGGCATCGTTGGCGAATGACGGTGCGACAGTGCAGAGTTTGGCCGCCTGCTCCTGGATGGCGGCGACGACCTTCGGATGCTGGTGGCCGATATTGGTGTTCACCATCATCGAGGAGAAGTCGAGCAGGCGATTGCCCTCGCCGTCCCACACGTAGCAACCCTCGGCGGCGGTGAGCACCGTTGGCGTGAGAGCTGCTTGCGCGGACCAGGAATGGAAGACGTGGCGGCGGTCGAGTTCGTAGGCGCGAGCGGCCTCTTCGGAAAGCGTCATGTCGAGTCTCCCTCGGGTTACTTGTTCTGCGGGAAGCCGAGTTCCAGCCCACCGTGGCTCGGATCGAGCCAGCGGGCGGTGACCGCCTTGGTGCGGGTGAAGAAGTGCACGCCGTCGGTGCCGTGCGCGTGCGAGTCGCCGAACAGCGAGTTCTTCCAGCCGCCGAAACTGAAATAGGCCATCGGCACCGGGATCGGGACGTTGATGCCGACCATCCCCACCTCCACCTCGTGCTGGAACCGGCGTCCCGCGCCGCCGTCGTTGGTGAAGATGGCGGTGCCGTTGCCGTAGCGGTTCGCGTTGATCAGCGCCACCGCCTCCTCGTAGGTGTCGACCCGCACGACCGACAGCACGGGACCGAAGATCTCGTCGGTGTAGACGCTCATGGTGGGCGTCACCTCATCGAGAATCGTCGGGCCGAGCCAGAATCCGTCCGGCGCGCCGTCGACGGTGAGATCGCGGCCGTCGAGAACCACCCGCGCGCCGGAGTTTTCGCCCGCGTCGATGTACTCGGCCACTCGGTCACGGTGCGCGCGGGTGATCAGCGGGCCCATCTCCGCCCCGTCGGCTCCGTCGCCGGTGACGATGCTCGCGGCCCGCTCGCTGATCTTGGCGACCAGGTCGTCGGCCACCCCGCCGACCGCGACGACCACGCTGATCGCCATGCACCGCTCACCCGCCGACCCGAAACCGGCGTTCACGGCGGCGTCGGCGGCCAGGTCCAGATCGGCGTCGGGCAGCACCACCATGTGGTTCTTCGCACCGCCGAGCGCCTGTACCCGCTTGCCCGCCACGGTGCCGCGCTGGTAGACGTACTTGGCGATCGGGGTGGAGCCGACGAACGACACCGCCTTGATCGCCGGGTTGTCGAGGAGTTCGTCGACGGCGACCTTGTCGCCCTGCACGACGTTGAACACGCCGTCGGGCAGCCCGGCTTCCTGCCACAGCCGCGCCAACCACAGCGCCGCCGACGGATCCTTCTCGCTCGGCTTGAGCACCACCGTGTTGCCTGCGCCGATGGCGAGGGGGAAGAACCACATCGGCACCATGGCGGGGAAATTGAACGGTGCGATGATCGCGACCGGGCCCAGCGGCTGACGGATCGAGTAGATGTCGACCTCGGTCGAGGCGTTCTCCGTGAATCCGCCCTTGAGCAGATGCGGGATACCACAGGCGAATTCGACGACCTCGAGACCTCGAGTCACCTCGCCGAGCGCATCGGCGGCCACCTTGCCGTGCTCGGCCGTGATGACCGCGGCCAGTTCCGTTCTGCGTTCGGCGAGCAGTTCGCGGAAGCGGAACAGTACCTGGGTGCGGCGGGTGAGCGAGGCGTCACGCCAGGACGCGAAGGCCACCGTCGCGGCGTCGATCGCGGCGCGGGTGTCGGCCACGTTCGCTAGCGCCAGCTCCCCGGTGACGACGCCGGTGGCGGGATTGGTCACCGGCGCTGTCGTCTCGCTGGTACCGCTCACCGATTTGCCGTCGATCCAATGGCCGATGGACTGCATGAATGCCTCGATTCGCCGGGTGGTGTCGTGCCCTCCACCCTGGTCCATCCGGAGCCCGGAAAGGGCCGACGATGTATACACAATTGCGGCATTCGTATTACGATCTGTCAGTGCTGTTGACCGTGGCCGATGTGCTCGCGACGCCGGTGATGCAGGCCGGGCAACCCGAGGTCGTCTGCGCCGCGAACCTGGACCGACCGGTGCGTTGGGTGCATGTCAGCGACCAGGCCGACGTCGCCGACGTACTGGTCGGCTCGGAGTTGATCCTGACTACCGGGCAGGCGCTCGCCGCTCCCGAGCAGGCACGGATCGCCTACCTGCGATCGCTGTCCGCCGCCGGTGTCGCGGGACTGGTCGTGGAACTCGGCAGCTACGTGAGCGAACTCGGTCCCGTCGTCGCCGCCACGGCCGCCGAACTCGAGCTGCCGGTGATCGTGCTGCATCGGGTGACCCGCTTCGTGGAGATCACCGAAGCCGTCCACCGGGCGATCGTCGCCGACCAGTACGCCGAGCTCGAGTTCGCGCGCACCGTGCACGAGACGTTCACCGAACTGAGTGTGCGCCGTGCCGCGCTGGCCGAGATCGTACAGACCGCCGCGAGCATGCTCGACGCGTCGGTGGTGCTGGAAGACCTCTCACATCGAGTACTGGCGGCCACCGCCCGGCACGCCACTTCGGCTGCGTTGCTGGAGGATTGGGAGGCCGTTTCGCGGATGCTGCCCGACGGATCCGGTGTTGTCGGCGTCGGACCGCACACGCAGCGCTGGGGCAGGCTGATCCTGCGCAGCGACCGAGCCCATACCGCGCGGGTCGCCATGGTGCTCGAACGCGCCGCGCAAACCATCACCCTGCACCGGATGATCGACAAGGACCGCTTCGGGCTGCACCGGCAGGCCCAAACCGGCCTGATCGCCGACCTGGTGGACGGGCGGGTGACCGACGAGCGCGACGCACAGGCGCGCGCCGCCGCGCTCGGTCTGCACCGGCGCGCCCGCTATGTGCCGCTGGCGATCGAGATCGACACCGAGTCGACGACGGATCCGGTCGCGGCGCAACGACGTAGTGAGTCGATCGTCGAAGCGGTGACCCATGCCCTCGGTCTGGTCGACGCCTCGGCGCTGAGCGCGGCGGCACACCGGCGAACGCACGGTGGGACCGACGGCGAACAGGTCACCGTGATCGTGGCGGTGACTCGTGGCGGCGATGTCGATGATCACTTGGCGCCGGTGTGCACCACGGTCCTGGCCGAGGTCCGCCGGGTCGAGGGCGTGCGTCGTGCGGTCATCGGCGTCGGCGCCGACTCCGATTCTCTGCTCGACGCCGCGGGCGGACTCGCTCATGCGACGGGCGTGGCCGAGGTGGCCCGGTCGATGACGGCGACTCCGAGCCGAATGTTCTTCCGCAGCGCGGATATTCGCCTACGAGGTCTGCTCTCGCTGATCCGCGACGAACCCGGCGTGCAGAGCTTCGCCGAGGCCGAACTCGGCGCGCTCCTGCGCTACGACATCCGCCACACCGCCGATCTCACCGGCACCCTGCGCCGCTTCCTCGACCTGGCAGGCAACAAGACCGAACTCGCCAAGGCGCTCGCGATCAGCCGACCCACTCTCTACGACCGTCTCGCCCGCATCGAACGCATTCTCGCCGTCGACCTCGACGACGGTGAATCGCGCACCTCCCTGCACGCCGCGCTGCTCGTGCGCGACGTGACCGCGGGCGGCGACAAGCTCTAGGCCGCGAGCGGGCCCAGCATGGCCGGGCAACTGGTGGTCGTGGTTCAGTCTTTGCGGCCGGTGAGAGCCAGCGACGTGCCGAGCCCGATCATCACCAGGCCGCTGGTGCCGCCGACGGCGGCGAGACGGCGCGGCGACCGCGCGAACCAGGACCGGGCCGACCCCGCCACGAGCGCCCAGAGCGAGTCGAAGATCAGGCCGAAGACCGGGATGCAGAGCCCGAGAATCAGCATCTGTTGTGGCACCGCGTGCGTCGTATCCACGAACTGTGGCAGCAGCGCCGCCAGGAAGACGATGTTCTTCGGGTTGGTGATCCCGACGATCAGCCCGTCCCGCAACGCCAGAGCCGGCCGGTGCGAGTCCACGCCCTGCTGGCCGTGAAAGGCCGTCCGCAGCGCGTCACGATGTCGAATCGCTTGCACGCCGAGATAGACCAGATAGGCGGCCCCGACGAGTTTGATCGCCGTGAACACCGCCGCCGACGCCGCCACCACCGTGCCCAATCCGAACGCGACAGCGACGACCTGCCCGTAGACCCCGATCGCATTGCCGAGCACAGTCATCAGTGCCGATCGCCGCCCCACGGTAAGCGCGCGCCCGATCGTGAACAAGACGCTGGGACCGGGCACGATCACCAGCAGAAACGCCAAGCCCGCGAAGGACACGAGATGAGCCGAAGACACCATCGCTTTACGCTATCCGGCGGCTGAAGCGGGGACAATGACCGCGGTGTGGGGAACAACCATGCCCTGGTGGAGGTTGTTCCGCGCATGACGACACTCGGATTGATCGGCAGCGGACACATCGGCTCCACCGTGGCGCGGTTGGCGGTGGACGCGGGCTATGACGTGGTGCTCAGCAACTCGCGCGGCCCCGAGACCCTGGCGGATCTGGTCGCGGAGCTGGGTCCGCGGGCTCGGGCGGCTACCCCGGCCGAGGCGGCCGGAGCAGGCGACTACGTGGTGGTCACCGTGCCGTTGAAGGCGTATCGGGACGTACCCGTCGCACCGCTCGCGGGCAAGGTCGTGTTCGACACGAACAACTACTATCCCGACCGCGACAGCGCCATCCCCGAACTCGACGCCGACGAGACCACGACCAGCGAACTGTTGCAACGCCACCTCCCCGAATCGAAGGTGGTCAAGGCGTTCAACAACATCGCCTACGCCAACCTCGCCGAACTCGCCCGCCCCGCCGGTGCCGCGGACCGGTCCGCCCTTCCCATCTTCGGCGACGACCCCGACGCCAAGAAGCTCGCCACCGACCTCATCGACGCCATCGGCTATGACGTAGTCGACGGTGGGTCCCTCGCCGAAAGCCGCCGCTCCCAACGGGATACCCCGGTCTACGTGCGCCCCTACGCCGCCGACGACAACTGGCCGCCCGCCCCCAAGCCCGCCGGCGCCGAGGAGGTGCGTGCGGCCCTCGCCGCCGCCGAGGTCTGAGTGCTGAGCGTCGTCCGGCTGTCCGCAGCCGGACGACCAACGCCTGTTCGAGGCGATGGCGCGCAGCGGCGGTGACAGGCAAGATCGGGGGGTTGTGGGTGTCGGTGCCGACGACGAAACTTGTTGTATGAGTGCGCTGTCGCAGAATCTTCTGGACCGGTGGATCGCCTTGGCCGGGGTCGAGGCCGAGCAAATCGGTGCCGGGGTGGTGGGGCGCTACAGCGAACCGCACCGCCGCTACCACACCGGCACCCACCTGGCGGTGATGCTCGCGGCGATCGACGAATTCGCCGGTGCCGCAGCCGATATCGATGCCGTGCGATATGCGGCGTTCTTCCACGACGCGATCTACGCCGTCGCACGGGCCGACAACGAGGAGCGCAGCGCCGACCTGGGCCGCGACATCCTCGAATCACTGGGTGCCGCACCGGAACTGGTCGAGGAGGTGGTGCGGCTCGTGGTCCTGACTCGCGGACACAAGCCGCAGCCGGGCGATGCGAACGGCGCGGTCCTCTGCGATGCCGACCTCGTCGTGCTCGGTGGCACACCCGAGGAATACGCCGCCTACACCACCGCGATCCGCGCCGAATACGCCCACGTCCCCGACGACCTGTTCCGTGCGGGCCGCGCCTCGGTCCTTCGCAATCTGGCCGATCAGCCCCGCCTGTTCCGCACCGACCTCGCCCACGACCGCTACGAGGCGATCGCCCGGGCCAATCTCACGGCCGAACTCGCCGAGCTCACCGCCGACATCGGCTGACGTGACCGACGGCCTGTCTACAGGGCAGTGAGTATCTCGGCGGCCAGCGGGCCCGCGGAGGCGGGGTTCTGTCCGGTGTAGAGATTGCGGTCCACCTCGATGTGCGGCGCCCACGGGTCGCCTTCGCGGTAGTCGACACCGAGCGCGACCAAACGATCCTGGAGCAGCCACTTCGCCTTGTCGGCGAAGCCCGCCTGAGTTTCCTCGGCATTGCTGAACGCGGTGAGGCGGTAGCCGGCGAAGGGGGAGCTGCCCGACTCGGCGGTGGCCAGGAGCGCGGCGGGGGCGTGGCAGACGATGCCGAGCGGCTTACCGGAGGCGAGCGCGTCGGTGAGGAGAGTGCCGGAGACAGGGTCGACGGCGAGGTCCTGCATCGGGCCGTGACCGCCGGGGTAGAAGACGGCGTCGTAGTCGGCGAGATCGACCTTGTCGAGCGCGATCGGACTCCGCAACGCGGTCGCGCCGGAGAGGATTTCGGCGACCGCCGCCGCACCCTCGGCGCCGCCGTTGACCTCGGGGGCCATGCTGGCCTGGTCGACGGTCGCGATAACACCGTCCGGGGTTGCCACGGTGACGGTGTGGCCCGCGCCGGTGAAGGCCGCGTAGGGCGCCGTGAATTCCTCGGCCCAGTAGCCGGTGGGATGTTCGGTGCCGTCGGCCAGTGTCCAATGATCGGTGCCGGTGAGAACGAACAGGATGTGTGCCATGGGATCAACGCTAGGGTCGATGGCATCTCCTGACCAATAGGATTGTCTATATGAGACATAGGACAGCCGATGGGTCGATGGATCTGGTGCAGCTGCGGACCTTTCTGGCCGTCTTCCGCACCGGTTCGCTCACCGCGGGCGCGGCCCAGGTCGGACTGTCCCAGCCGACCGTGACCACCCAGATCCAGGCCCTCGAGCGATACCTCGGCAGGCCGCTGTTCGAACGACTTCCCCGCGGGGTGACGCCGACCGCCGCCGGTCACGAGCTCGCGGCGCGGGTCAGCGGCCCACTGGAGGCGCTGGAGGCGGTCGTTAGCGGTGCGGTGACCGATCGTGCGGCGCCGCCCGAACCGCCGGTGCTCCTCGGCGGACCGGCGGAGATGCTCGCCGCCAAGGTGGTGCCCGCGCTCGCGCCGCTGGTCGCCGACGGCGTACGGCTCACCGTCAGCACCGGGATCACCGACGACCTGCTGGCCCGATTACATTCGGGCGCACTGGATCTGGTCTTCGCCACCACCCGACCGCGTGGGCGTACGGTGCTGGCCGAACCGCTTGTCGACGAGGAATTCCTGCTCGTCGCCGCCCCCGCGATCGCCGACCGCATCGACACCGAGCGTCTGCGGGCCGAAGGTCCGATCGCGTTGGAGGGTATCCCGCTCGTCAGCTACGCCGCCGATCTGCCGATCCTGCGCCGATACTGGCGCCACGTGTTCGAGACCCGGCTGGAAGCCGAACCGGCGCTGATCGTCGGGGACCTGCGTGCGGTACTCGCCGCGGTCACCGCGGGGGCGGGGATCAGCGTGCTGCCGCACTACCTGTGTGGCCGGGAACTGGCCGACGGAACGCTGGTCACGCTGCTCGATCCTGCCGATCCGCCGATCAATACCGGTTTCCTGGCTCGCCGGGTCGGCGCGCCCTCGCGACCGCACGTCGACCTGGTTCGCGCCCGGCTGGTCGAGGCGGCGCGAGGATGGCGGGTGGGATGCGGTGCCGAATAGGCAAGTGCGCACTTGCGCTTGACAGGCAAGCCCACACTTGCCTATGGTTCGAAGGGAGCGAAGGGAGGGTGCGGAGTGACCGATATCTTCACCGCGTTGGCGGATTCGACACGACGCGCACTCCTCGACGAACTGGCCGATCGCGACGGGCAAACCCTGTTCGAACTGTGCGCACGCCTCGTGAGCAAGCACGACATCAGCTCCTCGCGCCAGGCGATCACCCAGCACCTCGGCGTGCTAGAGGAAGTCGGTCTCGTCCACACCCGTCGGCAAGGCCGATACAAGTTCCACCACGCCGATTTCACGCCGCTGCGAGCGGTGTCGGTGCGATGGCCCATCCCTCAGGAGGACACATGATCCGCATCGGAGTGACCAGCGTCTTCGTCGACGACCAGGCCAAGGCCGAGTCGTTCTACACCGACGTGCTCGGCTTTCAGGTCAAAGACAAGGTTTCCCTCGGCGAATTCGACTGGCTCACCCTCGTCTCGCCCGCCGACGCCGACGGCATCCAGCTGCTGCTCGAGCCTGACCAGCACCCGGCGGCCAAGGCCTACAAAACGGCGCTGAGCGGCGAGGGCATCCCCGTGATCGTCTTCACCGTCGACGATCTCGACGCCGAATACCGCCGCCTCGTCGACCTCGGCGTCTTCTTCACCCAGGCGCCCGCGGCCATGGGCGCGTTCAGCACCGCGGTCTTCGACGACACCTGCGGCAACCTCATCCAGCTCATGGCCCCCACTACTGAGTGATGATGAGAAGTTCAGTGGGGGAGGCGATCTCGGCGCGCAGTCCGGCGGTGGTCGCTACCCGGGCGACGGCGCGGATGTCGGTGGGATCGGCGCGGGTGAGAACGAGGGCGCGGGCGAGCAAGCCCTTGTGATGTTTGTTGAAGTGGCTGACGACGGTGCGCGAGCCGTCGGGGTGTTCGGTGAGGACATTGGCGGTGATGGCGTCGGGGACTCGGCCGAGCTGCTGGTAGGTGCCAGAGCGGAGGTCGATGACGAGTTCGCCCGCGGCCTCGGTGTAGAGGGCGTCGGGCAGAACATCACGCCACACCGCCGAAAGCGTCGGCAGCCCTGGGAGTTTGGTGCCGCCCGAGAGGCGGTAGGCGGGGATGGGGTCGGCGGCGCGGACAGCACCGAACAGGGCCGAGCCGATTCCCAAGCGGGCGTAGGCCTTGGCGCGCTGCACCTTGGTGAACGACTTCGCGTCCAGTGCGTCGTAGAGGACCCCGGTGTAGCGCTCCAGGGCGGGGCGGGTCGCCGACGTGCGCAGGCTCGCGTTGCGGGCTATCTCCGCATCCGCGCCTTTACCGAGGCCGAGCACCTTGGCGGAGGCGGCAGGGTCGGCCGCCAGCTGCACCACCTCGGTGATCAGTTTGTCGCGAACCGCGCTGAGCTGCGGCATCGCCAGGTCGGCGAGGTCCAGCGGCGCGCCCGATCCGCCGTCGGACTTGGTTTCGGAGGGAGGCAGCAGCACCAGCACGATCGTCAACGTTAATCGCCGTCGAAACCGCCACCGCGCCCCGCCCCGTCCGTGAGTTCAGCGCACTGCTTCGAGGAACTTGCGGGTCCGCTCATTGGTCGGCGCCTCGAAGATCTGCTCGGGCGGACCCTGTTCGACGATGCGACCGGAGTCGAACATCAATACCCGGTCCGATACCTCGCGGGCGAAGCGCATCTCGTGGGTGACGATCAGCATGGTGATATCGGTGGTTTCGGCGACCGTGCGCAGCACGTCGAGGACGTCGCCGACCAGTTCCGGGTCCAACGCCGACGTCACCTCGTCGAGCAGCATCACCTTCGGATCCATCGCGCAACAGCGCGCGATCGCGACCCGCTGCTGCTGGCCGCCCGACAGCTGCGAGGGATGCGCGTCGGCCTTGTCCGACAGACCGACAACGTCGAGCAGATGCCGCGCACGTTCGCGCGCTTCGTCTTTCGACTTGCCGAGCACGTGGATCGGCGCCTCGGTGATGTTCTCCAGCACCGTCATGTTCGGGAACAGATTGAACTGCTGGAACACCATGCCGATCTTGGTACGCACCGCGCGCAGGTGTTTCTCCTTGGCGGGCACCAACTTTCCGCCGCGTTCGGTATGGGTGAGTGGTTCACCGTCGACCCAGATCACGCCGTCGCTGATCGTTTCCAGGGTCATCAGCAGCCGCAGAATGGTGGTCTTGCCCGACCCCGACGGCCCGATCAGGGTGACCTTCTCCCCGCGGCGGACACTGAAATCGAGCTGGTCGAGCACGGTGAGGTCACCGAAGCGTTTGACCACCTGATCGAATCGAATCATCTCGTCAGTAGTAGGCAAGGCGCTTCTCCAGTCTTCTGATCAGCACAGACGTCGGGTAGCTGGCGAGGAGGAAGAACACCCCGGCCATCGTGATCGACTCCAGATACGCGAAGTTGCGCGCTCCGAATTGCTGTGCGGCGGTCACCAATTCGACAACCGAGATGGCGAACAGGAACGGTGTGTCCTTGAACATCGACACGGCATTGGTGCCGAGCGCGGGCAGGCTCGCCCGGATCGCCTGCGGCAGCACCACCGCGCCCCAGGTGCGCACCGGCGGCAACGACAGCGCGCGCGCCGCCTCCCACTGCCCCTTCGGCACCGCCTCGATCCCGGCCCGATACACCTCGGCCAGGTAACTCGAATAGTGGATGCCGAGCACGACGATGCCGATCTGCAATGCCGAGAACTGCGTGAACAGCGTGTAGGCGAACAGCAACTGCACGACCAGCGGAGTGAGACGGACGAACTCGCTCACCGCGTGCACCGGCGCGGCGATCGCGCGCGGCATCGTGCGCCGGATCATGGCGATCGCCAGCCCGAGCACCGCGGCCAGCGCGAAGCCGAGCACCGTCGCCAGCAGCGTGATCTGGAAGCCGTCCCACAGCACCGGCAGCGCCTCGCGGGCGCGCTCCCAACTCCATTCCGCTCTCATGGCGCCACCTTCGTGTCATCGGGCGCCAGGCTCAGTACTTCCTTGAGCGTGGCCCCGCGACCCAGCTTGGTCTTGGCGCGGGTCTCGAGCAGATTCATGCCCAGGGTGAGTACGTAGCCGAGGACGAAGTAGATGACCAGGCCGACACCGAAGGAGAACAGGGTGTCGCTGGTGGTCTTGCGCAGATCGCCGATCTCGTAGGTCAGGTCGTGCAGCGTGATGTAGGACGCCACGGCGGTGCCTTTGAGCAGGTGGACCAGCAGATTGGTCAACGAGGGCAGCATCAGCGCCCATGCCTGGGGGAACAGCACTCTGCGCATCCGCTGCCACGGACTGAAATTCAGCGCGACCGCCGCCTCGAACTGCGCGCGCGGCACCGCGTTGAGCGCGCCACGCACCACCTCGGCACCGTAGGCGCCGTAGTTCAGGCCGAGCGCCAGGATGCCGCAGAAGAGCGGGTCGAGCTTGTAGCCGAGCAGCGGCAGCACGTAGAACAGCCAGAAGATCTGCACCAGAAGTGAAGTGCCGCGGAAGAATTCGATCATGACCCGGGCACTGCCGCGCGCCGCGAGATTGCGCACGCGGGCGGTGGTACCGAGGGCGAGGGCGAGGACGAACGCGAGGAGCGCGCCGCCGATGGTCAGCTCCAGCGTGACGACGATGCCCTGCCACAGCGCGGGAAGGGCATCGCGTACCGCGTCGAAATTGCTCATGAGTGGATCAGATTTCGCCCTTGCACAGCTTGGCCGTCGTGTACTTCGGATCGGGCAGCTCGCGCTCGGTGAACCCGAACTCGCCGACGATCGACAGGTACTTGTCCTTGTCGCCGGTGATCTTGGCCAGCTCGGCGTTGTAGGCGGCGAGCAGGTCGGGATCGGTGGTACGGAACACGGTGCCACCGGCGCCGATCTGCGGCTTGCCGTCGATGACGGCCACGAACGACGGCGTCACGTCGACAGCGGCGTTTGGTGTGTGGCTCTTGAGCCAGTTCAGCGAGATCGCGGTGAGCGCGAACACGTCGGCGCGCCCGGAGGTGACCGCGTCCATCCCGTCCTGCGGGGTGGCGACCTGGGTGGCGTCGATGCCGAGCGAGCTGGCGTAATCGGATTCGATGGCGCCGGTCATCGCGGTCATCTTCGCGCCACTGGCCTTGATCGACTGCATATCGGTCAAATTCATCGGATTACCGGGTTTCACCATCAGTGCCGTGGTGTACATGAATTCCGGTTCGCTGAAAGATGCCTGTTCGCAGCGTTTCGGCAAGATCGACATACCGGCGCTGACCGCATCGAAACGATTGGCCTGCAGGCCGGGGATCAGCGCGCCGAACTCCGTCTGCACACCGTCGACGGTCTTGATGCCGAGGTTGGTGAAGATCTCTTTGTGCAGTGCCACGGTGGCGCCGGTGAGCTGGCCGCCGTCTTCGAACGAATAAGGCGCCTCACCGGCGAAACCCACGGTGATCGTGCCCTTGTCCTTCAGCGACTGCAGGAGCTGACCGCTCTCGGTGGTCTCGGTCTTGGTGCATCCGGCGAGGGCCGCGGCCACCAACGCGGCACCGGTGAACACCGCTGTACAGCGCTTCGACATGGATTTCGTCTCAGCCATTGTGACCTCCCAAGGGCAGCGTTACCGCCACCAATTTTCTGTTGTAAGTACGTAATTGACTTATGGGGAAAATGTAGTCACCAAACAATTGCCAGATGCGGTTACGTTATCAGGTTGTTATCGGATGATTGAAAGAGAATTCTATTGGGTAACCTGATATCCGCTTATATGTGCGGACCGGTTTTCGGGGTGTCGGGAGCGCTCAGGTGGTAATCGGCTGTCGCCCCGCCCGGACCAGGGACTACCCTGTGCATCCGTGATCACCCGCCTCTCCCGCCTGTTCCTGCGCACCCTGCGAGACGATCCCGCCGACGCCGAGGTGCCCAGCCACAAACTGCTCGTTCGCGCCGGCTACGTCCGTCGGGTCGCCCCCGGCATGTACTCGTGGCTGCCGCTCGGTCTGCGCACGCTGCGCAAGATCGAGGACGTCGTGCGCCAGGAGATGGACGCCACCGGCGCCCAGGAGATCTCGCTGCCGACGCTGCTGCCGCGCGAGCCCTACGAGACCACCAATCGGTGGACCGAGTACGGCCCCGGCCTGTTTCGGCTCAAGGACCGCAAGGGCGGCGACTACCTGCTCGGGCCCACCCATGAGGAGCTGTTCGCGCTCACCGTGAAGGGTGAGTACAACTCCTACAAGGATCTGCCGGTCACCCTGTACCAGATCCAGACCAAGTACCGCGACGAGGAACGTCCCCGTGCGGGCATCCTGCGCGGCCGCGAGTTCGTGATGAAGGATTCCTATTCCTTCGACATCGACGACGACGGTCTGACCAACAGCTACGCCACCCATCGCAAGGCCTACCAGGCGATCTTCGAACGGCTCGGCGTCGAGTACGTGATCGTGGCCGCCACCTCCGGCGCCATGGGCGGCAGCGCGTCCGAGGAGTTCCTCGCCGCCAGCCCCGTCGGCGAGGACACCTACGTGCGCTGTGTCGAGTCCGGCTACGCGGCGAATGTGGAAGCCGTGGTCACGGCCGCGCCCGCACCGTTGCCCATCGAGGGGCAGGCCGCCGCGGTCGAGTACGACACCCCGAACACCCCCACCATCGCGACGCTCGTCGACTGGGCCAACGAGGCGAAGGTCCTCGACCGCACGGTGACCGCCGCCGACACGTTGAAGAACGTGATGGTGAAGCTGCGCCACCCCGACGGCAAGACCGAGATCCTCGGCATCGGCGTCCCCGGTGACCGCGAGGTCGACGACAAGCGTCTCGGTGCCGCCGTCGAGCCGGCCGAGGTGGAACTGCTCACCGAGGCCGACTTCGCCGCCAACCCGTTCCTCGTGAAGGGCTACATCGGCCCGAAGGGCTTGGCCGCCAACGGTGTTCGCTACCTCGTCGACCCCCGCGTCGTCGACGGCACCGCGTGGATCACCGGCGCCGACGTCAAGGGCAAGCACGTTGTCGGCCTGGTCGCCGGCCGCGACTTCACCCCCGACGGCACCATCGAGGCCGCCGAGGTCCGCGACGGCGATCCCTCGCCCGACGGCGCGGGCCCGCTGGTGTCCGCGCGCGGCATCGAGATCGGCCACATCTTCCAGCTCGGCCGTAAGTACACCGACGCCTTCGATGTCGACGTGCTCGGCGAGAACGGCAAGCCGGTGCGCCTCACCATGGGCTCCTACGGCATCGGCGTCTCCCGCATGGTCGCGGTGATCGCCGAACAGCAGCACGACGAGAAGGGCCTGCGCTGGCCCGCCGAGGTTGCCCCGTTCGACGTGCACGTGGTGATCGCCAACAAGGACGCCGCCGCCCGCGACGGCGCCGAACACGTCGTCGCAGGCCTGGACGCCGAAGGCCTCGAGGTCCTCTTCGACGACCGCACCGCCTCGCCCGGCGTGAAGTTCAAGGACGCCGAACTGCTCGGCATGCCCTGGATCCTGGTCATCGGCCGGGGTTGGGCCGAGGGCAAGGTGGAGCTGCGCAACCGCTTTACCGGCGAAGCCGAGGAGATCCCGGCCGAAGACGCCGTGAGCGCGGTAACCGCCAAGGTTCGCGGCTGAGTTTCGTCTCACGAATCGCGCTGTCCCACTTGATGTGGGGCAGCGCGATTGCTGTCTGTGGGACCGGTTCGTACGCCCTGGCGCATCTTCTCGGCGAGAGTTACTCGACGTCTGGGCGAGTTCGGAAATCTGGTCCTTGTTCGATTGGGGGAAACAACAACGAGCCGTTCGAACTTACGGCTACGTAGGCGAAAGTGCAGGTGAGGGAGTCGCGGGGGCGGCGTGGCTAGTCGGTGGCGCTGCTAAGTTAACGGGCATGACGAGTTCGCCCAGCCTGCTTTTCAACCCGGCCACCTACGACCCGCAGCACTTCGATGCCGAGACGCGGCGGCTGCTGAAGGCCACTATCGAGTGGTTCGAGTCCAAGGGCAAGGCGCAGCTGCTGGTCGAGGATCGCGACGCGGTGTGGACCTCGGAGTTCCTCGAGTTCGTCGGCAAGGAGAAGCTGTTCGCGACCTTCCTGACGCCGGCCGCCTACGCCGACGGCGACCCCAACAAGCGCTGGGACGCGGCACGCAACGCGGCGCTGGCGGAGATCTTCGGGTTCTACGGACTGGCGTACTGGTACGCCGAGCAGGTCACCATCCTCGGCCTCGGCCCGATCTGGCAGAGCGATAACGAGATCGCCAAGCGCAAGGCCGCCGCCGACCTCGACGACGGTCAGGTGATGGCGTTCGCGCTGTCCGAGCGCGACCACGGCGCCGACATCTACAACACCGACCTGATCCTCACCCCGAGCGAGCCGGGCAGCGCTGACGCCGAGGCGGGCATCCTGTTCCGGGCAAGCGGCGAGAAGTACTACATCGGCAACGGCAACGTCGCCTCGATGGTGTCGGTGTTCTCGCGCCGCGCCGACGTCGAGGGTCCGGCGGGCTACATCTGGTTCGCCGCCGACAGCCGCCACGACGACTACCACCTGATCGAGAGCGTCATCCACGGTCAGATGTATGTCAGCCACTTCCGGCTGGAGAACTACCCGGTGACCGCCGCCGACCTGCTGCATGAAGGGCCGGAGGCCTTCTCGGCCGCGCTCAACACCGTCAACGTCGGCAAGTTCAACCTCTGCCACGGCGGCATCGGCATGGTCGAGCACTCGTTCTTCGAAGCCATCACCCACGCCAACAACCGCATCCTCTACGGCAACCCCGTCACCGACTTCGGCCATGTGCGCGGCAATTTCGTCGACGCCTACGCGCGGTTGATCGCGATGAAGCTGTTCAGCGACCGCGCCGTCGACTACTTCCGCAGCGCCTCGCTCGAGGACCGCCGCTACCTGCTGTTCAACCCGATGACCAAGTCCAAGGTCACCTCCGAGGCCGAGGTCGCGATGACCCTGCTGCTGGATGTGCTGGCGGCCAAGGGATTCGAGAAGGCCACCTACTTCGCGCAGGCCTCGCGCTACATCAACCACCTGCCGCGCCTCGAGGGCACCGTGCACGTGAACGTGGGCCAGATCCTGAAGTTCATGCCGAACTACCTGCTCAACCCGAAGGAATACCCGGCGATCGGCACCGACCTCGCCCCCGGCGACCAGCCGTTCTTCTGGCAGCAGGGTCCGGCGCGCGGCGCGGGCAAGGTGCAGTTCGCCGACTGGACCCCCGCCTACGAGCAGGCATCCGAGGTCCCGAATGTCGGCCGGTTCTACGAGCAGGCCCAAGCGCTGCGCAGCCTGCTGCTCACCGCGGCTCCCGATGCGGACCAGCAGAAGGACCTGGACTTCATGCTGACCATCGGCCACCTGTTCTCCACGGTGGTCTACGGGCAGCTGATTCTCGAGCAGGCCGAGCTCACCGGGCTCGACCGCGATGTGCTCGATCAGATCTTCGACTTCCAGATCCGCGACTTCAACACCCAGGCGGCGGCGCTGCTCGGCAAGCCCTCGGTCTCCGAGGCCCAGCGGGCCTGGGCGGTCGGGGCCCTGCGCAGCCCGGTTGCCGACGCCGAGCGTTTCGGCCGGGTGTGGCAGCAGGTCGAGGCCTACGACGGCGCATACGCGATGCGCCCGTAGTCGGGCCCTCGGTTCCGGGTGGGTCGCCGATCTACCCGGAACCGATCTTTCCTACGCTCGACCGGGGAAGGTGACGGTGATCGGGACCGATCCCAGAATCACCTGCCAGCGAGCACGGCGAACGGCGGCTTCGGTGAGTGCCTCCGTCGCGGTGGCGCGCACCGATCCGTCGGTCGCGTTTTCTACGACCGCGTACCACGCTGCGGCGCAATCGGATTCGACGCTCACCGCCAGATGCGCCGCCGGGATCGGATTGTCGACCGGGGCGGGCGGGGTATAGGCGGCGTTGGGGGCGTCCGGTGCCGTGCCGTCGGCTTCGAGTAGCTCGACCGTGGCGTCGCGGCGTGCTCGATGCGCGGCGCTGAACTCGGCGACCATGCGGGACCGGTCGGCGTTGGCGTACGCGGCGATCAGGCCGTAGGAGTACACGGCGGCGTGCTCGGCATCGAGCGCGTTCTGCAAGGTCTTTCGCTGTTCGGTCATGTCAGCAGGACTCCTGCCTGGGTGGCGCAGGCCGCACTGATCGACGCGAGAAGCCCGGCGCGATAACCGGATTCGGTGCGGGCCAGGGTGGCGGCGGACTGTTGGGAGCGGACCAGCTGATCACGCAGTTGTGCGACGGTGGTCGGCTGCGCGGCGGCGGTCTCGACCTCCGAAGCGGGCACGGGGGAGCCGTCCGGACCGGGGACGGTCAGCACGCCCGTGCGATGCACCGGGGTGGTGCCGTCGCCGTAAACGCCGAGCACTCGGTCGATTTCGGTGCGCAGCGCGTCGGCGTGCGCGGTGCGCTCGGTGGCGATCGTGCTCAGCGCGGCGTTCGACTGCGGCGCCAGCGCGATCGCGGCCGTCGCGGCGGCGGCATCGGCTCGGGCCATGATCTCTTGCGCGGCAAGAGGATCCGGCGCGTGCACGGTATCGTCCTCGGCACAGGCGGCCAGTACAGCCACCGCGGGAATGCCGATCGCGCTCACGCCGACCAGTCGGAACAGTGTGCGGCGGCGCCAGGTGGAGCGGGTGTCGGCTCGCGCGGGCGTGGAGGGTGAAAGCTGCTGCACCGGTGTGGGATGCGGCACTGCGACGGGTGGGTGCGACGAGTTCGCACCGGTGGGAGCCGGGGTCGACCCGGCGAGGCGCGTGGTGGCAGGCTCGACCCGCAACTGCGGGGGGTCGTGCCGGTCGGAGCGCATGCCGGAAGGTCGCCCGGCTCTCGGCGGGACGGTATGGCGGTGGGGCACGAACACCATCGTGCCAGATGACATGCCTCGGGCACGCCCGAGTCGGACCGGTGCGTGGCGCCCAGCGCCTGGTCCTTTACACTCTCTGAGCGCGTTACGCTAGACCTTCGGCGTAGATATTTCCGATCGCGTCACAACTGAACCAGGAGCCGCCCATATGCCGATGCCCACCGAGGAAAGGGTGAGTCAGCTAGTCGCTGAGCTCGTCGCACGCCGGGGTTTCGACCTCGAGGGCGTCGCGATCGTGGCTGCGGGCAACGGCGAGTTGGCTCCGGTTCGGGTAAAGGTCACCGTCGACAGCGACGGCCCCGCGAACCTGGACGCCATCGCCGCGATCAGCCGCGAGATGTCCGAACTTCTCGATGCCGCAGGCGATTTCGGCGATTCGGCCTATCTGCTCGAAGTGACCACGCCCGGCGTGGAGCGCCCGCTCACCACCGAACGGCACTGGCGGCGCGCACAGGGCCGCAAGGTCCGCGTGAAACTGGCCGACGGTGTCGAGCGGATCGAGGGCAAAGCCCGTTTCGACGCGCGCGTCGGCCAACTCGCCGACGACGCCGCGACCGGCGGCGCCACCATCGCACTCGTCATCGGCGGCAAGACGAAGCCACATCGCGTTCATGTCCCCGTCGCCGATATCGCCGAGGCTGTCGTCCAGGTCGAATTCAACGCACCGGGCGCCGCCGAACTCGAACTCGCAGGCGGCATCGCGCCGGGCCGCCCGGTACCGGGCGAAGAGCCCGCCGACCTGGCCGCGCCAGGACAACACCTTGACACTCCCACCGAAGGGGTTGCGGAATGAATATTGAAATCGAAGCCTTGCGGGCGATTGTCGCCGACAAAGGCATCTCGATCGAGACCGTGATCTCGGCGATCGAGTCGGCGCTGCTCACCGCTTACCGGCACACCGACGGCCACGAGGCCAACGCGCGCATCGACATCAACCAGAAGACCGGTGTGGTGCGGGTGATGGCGCGCGAACTCGACGCCGACGGCAACCTCGTCTCCGAATGGGACGACACCCCGGAGGGGTTCGGCCGCATCGCCGCGACCACCGCCCGCCAGGTGGTGCTGCAGCGGCTGCGTGACGCCGAGAACGAGAAGTCCTTCGGCGATTTCGCCACCCACGAGGGCGAGATCGTCGGCGGTGTGATCCAGCGCGACGCCAGGGCCAACGCCCGCGGCATCGTGGTGGTTCGCATCGGCAGCGAGGCCAACGGCGCCGAGGGACTGATCCCGCCCGCCGAACAGGTGCCGGGGGAGACCTACGAGCACGGCGACCGCATCAAGTGCTACGTCTACGGCGTCTCTCGTGGCCCGCGTGGCCCGCAGATCCAGCTCTCGCGCACCCACCCGAATCTGGTGCGGCGGCTGTTCTCGCTCGAGGTACCCGAGATCGCCGACGGTTCCGTCGAGATCGTCGCGGTGGCCCGCGAGTCGGGACACCGCTCCAAGATCGCCGTGCAGTCCACCGTGTCCGGCGTGAACGCCAAGGGCGCGTGCATCGGTCCGATGGGCCAGCGCGTGCGCAACGTGATGAGCGAACTGGCGGGCGAGAAGATCGATATCATCGACTACGCAGAGGATCCGGCGACCTTCGTCGGCAATGCGCTGTCCCCGTCGAAGGTGGTATCGGTCACGGTCGTCGATCCCGACGCCAGGGCGGCACGCGTGATCGTGCCCGACTTCCAGCTCTCGCTGGCGATCGGCAAGGAGGGCCAGAACGCCCGCCTGGCCGCCCGTCTGACGGGTTGGCGCATCGATATCCGCAGCGACGCGGCTCCGGAACCGGACGACTCCGTCCGGCCGGAAGCGCACCGTAGTTGATCGAGGCACGTCGAATCCCTGCCCGCGGATGACATGTTGGTAACTCTCGGAGGGGAGGGGTTCGTCGTTATGACCGGGTCACCGGTAGAGTGGGTACAGGACCGGCCCGCGCAATCCGTTCGCACCTGTATCGGATGCCGTCAGCGTGAGCCGTCTGCCGACCTGTTGCGGATCGTGGCGCAGCATCGGAACACCGATGTCGCGATTGTTCCCGATCCGCGGCGCAGACTTCCCGGACGGGGTGCCTGGTTGCACCCCGTTTCAGTTTGTTTGCGTTCCGCAGAGCGGCGCCGAGCATTCGGCAGAGCCCTACGAGTGTCCGGAAATCTGGATATCTCAGCCCTGGAGCAGTACCTCGAGAACAGGCACGAGCACTCATGAGCACACCGTGAAGCACCAACGATGAACGTCCGTCGGAGATAACCCGAGGTCGTGCGGGCCCGCCTTACCTAGGCGGCGTCACTGCTCGGCCTCTCAGTGAGGAGAGCAGTGGCAGGCAAGGCCCGCGTGCACGAGTTGGCTAAAGAGCTCGGTGTCACAAGCAAGGAACTACTCGCGAAGCTCAAGGAGCAAGGCGAGTTCGTGAAGTCGGCGTCCTCGACGGTGGAAGCACCCGTCGCACGTCGTCTGCGTGAATCTGTCGCATCGAAGTCCGCTCCGGCGGCCGATGCCAAGTCGGCGGCCCGTCCCGGCCCGTCGGCGGCAGCAGCACCAGCCCGTCCGGCTGGTGCCAAGCCCACCCCCGGTGGCCCCCGCCCCGGTCCGCGTCCGGCCCCGGCCGCTCCCGCCCCGGCAGCTGCTGCCGCGCCGGCTGCGCCGAAGCCCGAACCGGCCGCTCCGGTCGAGGCCAAGCCCGCTACTCCGGCACCCGCGAGCCCCGCTCCGGCCGCCGCGCAGCAGGCTCCGGCAACCAAGCCCGCAGGCGCTCCCGCGCCCGGTCCGCGTCCGGCTCCCGCCGCGCCGCGTCCGGAGCAGGCTCCCGCCGCGGGTCAGACCACTCCCGGTGCTGCCGCACCGGGTCCGCGTCCGGCAGGTCCGGGCCCGAAGCCGGGGCCGAAGGCTCCGCGCGTCGGCAACAACCCGTTCAGCTCGGCGCCCGATCGTGAGCGTCCGGCACCGCGTCCCGCCCCGCAGGGTGGCCCGCGTCCGACTCCGGGCCAGGGCGGTCCCCGTCCGGCTCCCGGTCAGGGTGGCCCGCGTCCGGCTCCCGGTCAGGGCGGTCCCCGCCCCGGTCAGGGTGGCGGCCAGGGTCAGCGTCCGGCCGCCGCGCAGGGCGGTGCCCCGCGTCCCGGTGGTCCCCGTCCCAACCCGGGTTCGATGCCTCCGCGTCCGAACCCCGGTGCCATGCCCGCACGTTCGGCACGTCCTGCCCCCGGTGGCGCGGGTCGTCCCGGTGGCGGCGGTCGTCCCGGTGGCGCTCCCGGCGGTGGCGGCGCAGGCCGTCCCGGTGGTGGTGGCGGCGGTGGCGGTTACCGCGGTGGCGGTGGCGGTGCCCCCGGTGCTCCGGGTGCGGGTGCTCCCGCGGCCGGTGGTTTCCGTGGTCGTCCCGGTGGCGGCGGCGGTCGTCCCGGTGGTCCCGGTGGCCGTGGTGGCGCCGCAGGTGCCTTCGGTCGTCCCGGTGGCGCGGTTCGCCGTGGCCGTAAGTCGAAGCGGGCGAAGCGCGCCGAGTACGAGAACATGCAGGCTCCCGCCGTCGGTGGCGTGCGGCTGCCTCGCGGCAACGGTGAGGTCATCCGCCTCGCCCGTGGCGCGTCGCTGTCGGACTTCGCCGAGAAGATCGACGCGAACCCCGCTGCTCTCGTGCAGGCACTGTTCAACCTCGGCGAGATGGTCACCGCGACCCAGTCGGTGAACGACGAGACCCTCGAGCTGCTCGGCGGCGAGATGAACTACGTCGTCCACGTGGTCAGCCCCGAGGACGAAGATCGCGAACTGCTGCAGTCGTTCGACCTCACCTACGGCGAAGACGCCGGCGGCGAGGACGACCTCGAACACCGTCCGCCGGTCGTGACCGTCATGGGTCACGTCGACCACGGTAAGACCCGACTGCTCGACACGATCCGTAAGGCCAACGTCGCTGAGGGCGAGGCCGGTGGCATCACCCAGCACATCGGTGCCTACCAGGTGCTCACCAACCTCAACGACGAAGAGCGCTTGATCACCTTCATCGACACCCCGGGTCACGAGGCGTTCACCGCCATGCGTGCTCGTGGTGCGAAGGCCACCGATATCGCGATCCTCGTGGTCGCGGCCGACGACGGCGTCATGCCGCAGACGGTGGAAGCGATCAACCACGCTCAGGCAGCGGATGTGCCGATCGTTGTCGCGATCAACAAGATCGACAAAGAGGGTGCGAACCCGGACAAGATCAAGCAGCAGCTCACCGAGTACGGCCTGGTCACCGAGGAGTACGGCGGCGACACCATGTTCGTCAACATCTCGGCCAAGCAGGGCACCAACATCGATCAGCTGCTCGAAGCAGTGCTGCTGACCGCGGATGCCTCGCTCGACCTGCGGGCCAACCCGGACATGGACGCCCAGGGTGTCGCCATCGAGGCGCACCTCGACCGCGGCCGTGGCCCCGTTGCCACCGTGCTCATCCAGCGCGGCACCCTGCGCGTCGGTGACTCGATCGTGGCGGGCGACGCCTACGGTCGCGTCCGTCGCATGGTCGACGAGCACGGCGCGGACGTCCACGCGGCGACCCCGTCACGTCCGGTCCAGGTCATCGGTTTCACCTCCGTCCCCGGCGCTGGTGACAACCTGATCGTGGTCGAGGAAGACCGCATCGCCCGTCAGATCGCCGATCGCCGCAATGCGCGCAAGCGCAACGCGCTGGCCGCTCGCAGCCGCAAGCGGATCAGCCTGGAAGATCTGGATGCCGCACTGAAGGAGACTTCGGAGCTCAACCTGATCCTCAAGGGCGACAACTCCGGTACCGTCGAGGCCCTCGAAGAGGCCCTGCTCGGTATCGAGATCGACGACGAGGTGCGTCTGCGCGTCATCGACCGCGGTGTCGGTGGCGTCACCGAGACCAACGTCAACCTGGCGTCGGCCTCCAACGCGATCATCATCGGCTTCAACGTCCGCGCGGAGGGCAAGGCCACTGAGCTGGCCAACCGCGAAGGCGTCGACATCCGGTACTACTCGGTCATCTACCAGGCGATCGACGAGATCGAGAAGGCCCTCAAGGGCATGCTCAAGCCGATCTACGAAGAGGTCGAGCTGGGCCGCGCCGAGATCCGCGCGATCTTCCGTTCGTCCAAGATCGGCAACATCGCCGGTTGCATGGTCACCTCCGGCTCGGTCAAGCGCAACGCCAAGGCGCGCCTGATCCGTGACGGTCGAGTGGTCGCGGAGACGATGACCATCTCCTCGCTCAAGCGGGAGAAGGACGACGCTCCTGAGGTTCGCGAAGGTTTCGAGTGCGGTATGACCGTCACCTACAGCGACATCAAGGACGGCGACATCATCGAGGCTTACGAGCTTCGTGAAAAGCCGCGCGACTGATCAACGCAATACCGTTCGACCCACGCCGCATCCGATTCTTCGGGTGCGGCGTGGGGTCTTGCGGGATCCCCATCTACCAGGAGGTGAGCACCGCTGTTCATCGGTGCGCTCGAATTCGATCTACTGCTCGGTGACGTGCATTCGCTCAAGGAGAAGCGGTCGGTGATCCGGCCGATCCTCGCCGAGCTACAGAAGCGCTTCGGCGTGAATGCGGCCGAAGCCGGAGATCAAGACCTGCACCGCCGGGCCCTGCTCGGTGTGGCCATGGTCAGTGCGGAAACGGGACACCTGAACGAGGTGCTCGACAAGTGTGAGCGGCACGTTGCCGCGCGTCCGGAGATAGAGTTGCTGGCAGTACGCCGCCGGATCTTCGGACCCGAAGACTAGGCTGCGGCACGGGTGTCGAGGGTCCGCCAGGCGCAAGCCTGCGTAGGGCCCCACCTGTGCCGCCGAAGAGAGGAGCTCAGCCATGGTTGATCAAGCCAGGGCACGTCGGCTCGCCAAGCGGATTTCCGCGATTGTGGCCACCGCGATCGAATACGAGATCAAGGATCCGCGGCTGCGGTTCGTCACCGTCACCGATGCCAAGGTGACCGGCGATCTGCGCGAGGCGAATATCTATTACACGGTGATGGGTGAGACCATCGACGCCGAACCCGACTACGCCGAAGCCGCCGCCGGGCTCGACGCGGCCAAGGGCGTTCTGCGGTCCAAGGTGGGCGCGGGAACCGGAGTGAAGTTCACTCCGGTCCTGTCCTTCACTCTGGATAAGGTGCCCGAGGTGGCCCGCGAGATGGAAGAGTTGCTCGCCAGGGCTCGCGCCATCGACGACGAGGTGGCCAAGGTCGCCGCCAACGCCAAGCACGCGGGCGAGGCCGACCCGTACAAGGCCGATCGCGACGACGAAGACGAGTAGGCAGGCATGTCCGGTCATCGCCCGGGGGCGGTAGCTCGAGTGACCACGCGGGGCGTCGCGTCCTGCTCGGTGGGCACCGCCCTGTTCGGCCGGGGACCGGCCCGCGTGGACGCCGGATGACCAGCGTCCGCGACGGGACCGAACTGGGCGCGGCTGTCGCCGCACTGGCGGCGGCGCGTTCGGTGACCATCCTGTGCCATGTGCAGCCCGATGCCGACACCGTCGGTAGCGGACTCGCGCTGGCCATGGCGCTGCACCGGCGCGATATACCGGTGTGTGTGTCCTTCGCCGAGCCCGCTGAGCTGCCCGCCTCGCTGCGCACCCTGCCCGGGGTGCAGTTGGTCGTGCCGCCGGCGCGGGTGCCGCGCGAGGTCGACCTGTTGATCGTCGTCGACTGTGGCGCGCGCAGCCGTCTCGGTGCGCTGGCCGATCGATTACCGGGCGCGACAATGACATTGGTGATCGATCACCATCGCGCCAACGACGGCTTCGGCACCGTCGACTTGATCGACGAATCCGCGGCCTCGACCACCGAATTGGTGACCCGGCTACTCGACGCCTGGGGCGTGGAGATCGACGCCGATATCGCGCACTGCCTGTTCGCGGGCCTGGTCACCGATACCGGCTCGTTCCGCTGGGCTCGTTCCGGCAGCCATGCCATGGCCGAGCGGTTGCTCGCCACCGGCATCGACGGCACCGAGATCACCCGTGTCCTGCTCGACACCCACCCTTACGCCTGGCTCCCGATGCTGTCGAAGGTGCTGTCGACGGCTGTGGTCGTGCCGTCCGCCGCCGGTGTCGGCCTGGTCTACGCGCTGGTCCGCGCCGCCGACACCCACGACGTCGGCCCCGAAGAGGTCGAAAGCGTCATCGATGTCATCCGCACCACCGCCGAAGCGGGCATCGCCGCCGTCTTCAAGGAGGCCCGCGGCCAGAACGACCGCTGGACCGTCTCGCTGCGCTCCCGCGACTCCGCCCCCGGCCGCACCGACGGTATCGACGTCGCCGCGGTCGCCGGCGTTTTCGGCGGCGGCGGCCACCGCTTCGCCGCCGGTTACACCACCTACGGCAACGCCGAAGATGTTGTGCGCGCGCTGATCACCGCGCTGGGCTGACCCTAGGTCGCGGCGACCGTCTCGTCGCGGCGGAGGCGCAGGGTCAGGGGGACGCCGAGGATCGTTGCGGCGGCGCAGAGGGTGAAGGCCAGGGCAGGCTGGTCTATGAGGAGGCCGGTCAGGGCTGCTATGACGAGGCCGCCGAGGTTGCCGGTCATCCAGATGAGGCCTGCGGCGGTGCCTTCCGCGGCACCGGTGTGGCGTTCGGCCATGGCCAGCACGATCGGGAGGGCGGGCAGGAGCGTCAGGCCGATGAGGACGAAGGCGAGGAGCCTGTCGCCAGGCCGGGGGCGAGAGCGACGAGTAGGCAGGCGGCGGCGCTGGCGGTGAGGCCGACCATCACGGCGGGCAATTCGACGCCGCGGCGCAGGACCGCGACCGGTATCACCGCGCAGCCGACGACACCGGCGAGGACATTCACCAGCAGGACGATGCTGGCAGCGTCGGCGCTCACGCCGGACGGCTCCAGCAGAGCCTGGCCATAGGTCGCCAGCGCGACGAACGTGCCGAAGGGGAAGAACACGGCGACGCAGAGTCGGCGCACATATCGGTCGCCGATGGTCGCTCGCAGGGTGGTGAGCGAGGTCGGGGTGCTCGCCGCGGGTCCGGTACCCGCGCGCAGCAACTCGACGGTCAGCGCGATCGCGGCCAAGGCGGCGAAGATCGTGCCGATGGCGGTGAGGGTCATGAGCTGGCTTTCCGCGGGCAGCGCCGCGCCCAGGACGAACGCGGCTGCCATACCGGCGAAGGTGCTCGCGGTGCCGACCGCGATGCCGGTCGGCCGGTCCTTCTCCTCGAGATAGTGCCCGGCGATTCCGGTGATGGCGTTGAGCACCAAGGGTTGGGCGATCGCGACGACGGTCTGACCGATGAGCACGATCGCGAAGCCGCCGTCTAGCAGGCGCAGCGCGGCACCGATCGCGGTGAGCACCGCGCCCGCGATCAGGCTCGGTCGGAACCAGCGATCGAGCGCGATGCCGGCGGGAACGGCCAGCACGACGTAGAGCAGCGGGAACATGTTCGCCAGCCACCCGACCGCGGACTCGGACACCCCGAAGTGCTCGGCGGCCACGGTCGTCACCGGCGCGTAGGTGAGCCACACCAGCTGTGTTGCCGCGCCGACCAGGGCGAATGCCGTGATCACCCGCCATCGCTGCACAAACACCATCGTCGATCCTGAGTTGTTCGGGCGAACCGGGCGTCCGCGGGGTGACATCGTCCGCCGAGCTGGGCGAACGACCAGTATCGCCGCTCATTCTGCCCGGCGTCCACACTTCAGACCTGCGATTTCGTGCCGATCGGTGGACATGATCGGCGGTGTTGTCGGTGGGGTGTGCCACCATCGGCAGGTCGCCGGCGCGTTCGCGCCCAATGGTTCGTGGTTGCTGTGGGAGGTCGGTGTGGGGTCTGAACCGATGGATGAAGCCGTCACCGGCGAGGTCGACCGGGCCGGGCCACGGCGCATTCTCGGCATCGCCGTGCCCACACTCGGCGTCTTGGTTGCCGAGCCGCTGTATCTACTCTTCGATATCGCGGTGGTCGGCAGGCTGGGTGCGCTGGCACTGGCCGGGCTGGCCGTCGGTGCAGTGATCCTCGGAACAGTGAGTACCCAGCTCACGTTCCTGTCCTACGGAACGACAGCGCGTGCGGCCCGGAGACACGGTTCGGGCGACCGGATCGGTGCGGTCGAGGAAGGTGTGCAGGCCAGTTGGGTGGGGCTGGCGGTGGGGGTGGTGATCGTCGCGGTGATCCAATTGTTCGCGGTACCACTGTGTTCGGTGCTCTCCGGGGGTGGGGAGATCGCCGACGAGGCGCTGAGCTGGGTGCGGATCGCGCTGTTCGGCGTGCCGCTGATCCTGCTGTCGATGGCGGGCAACGGGTGGATGCGTGGCGTGCAGGACGTGCGACGGCCGCTGACGTATGTGGTGGTGGGACTGGCACTCTCGGCTGTGCTGTGTCCGGTCCTGGTGTACGGACTGCTCGGTGCGCCGCGGATGGAACTGGCCGGATCCGCGGTGGCGAACCTAGTCGGTCAATCGGTCTCCGGCGTCCTGTTCGCCTATGCCCTGCTGCGCGAACGTGTTTCGCTGCGCCCACAACTCGCGGTGATGCGCGCCCAACTCGTTCTCGGCCGCGACCTCATCGTCCGCAGCCTGTCGTTCCAGATCTGCTTCGTCTCCGCCGCCGCGGTGGCCGCTCGTTTCGGCGCCGCGTCCGTCGCCGCCCACCAGTTGGTTCTGCAACTCTGGAATTTTCTTGCCCTGACCCTGGATTCGCTCGCCATCGCCGCCCAGACCCTGGTCGGCGCGGCCCTCGGTGCGGGAAACGCGCACGGCGCCAAAGGCATCGCTCGCAGGGTCACGATCTGGTCCGAGATCTTCGCCCTGCTCCTGGCCGCCGTTTTCGCCGCGGGCGTGACCGCGATCCCTCTGCTGTTCACCGACGACCCCCAGGTCCTCGACCGCGCCCACGTCATCTGGTGGTTCTTCGTCGCCATGATTCCGGTCGCCGGTGCGGTGTTCGCCCTCGACGGCGTCCTGCTCGGCGCGGGCGACGCCGCGTTCCTGCGCACCGCGACCCTCGTCGCCGCGCTGACCGGCTTCCTCCCCTTGATCTGGCTGTCGCTGATCTTCGACTGGGGCGTCGCGGGAATCTGGTCGGGCCTGGTCGCCTTCATGCTGCTGCGGTTGGTCGCGGTCCTCGCCCGAGCGAAGTCGGGCCGCTGGGCCAGGGTGGGCGCCGACATACCGAGCGGGGCGGCGTGACTCAGCGCGGGTAGGGGCTGAGCATGTCGATCCAGCGGATGTCCAGATCGCGGGTCAGGTAGTCCAGGCGGGAGTTCCAGAAATCCTGCATGTGGGGCAGAGCCAGGTGCCGGTCGAGGTCGGCCTTACTGCGCCAGACCTCGTAGAAGACGAAGACCGACGGATCGTCGCTGTCTACGTGGAAGTGATATTCGAGGCAGCCCGGTTCGGCACGGGTCGGTTCGACGAAGGAGAGCAATAGTTCGCGCAGGTCGTCGCGGCGTTCGGGTTTCGGGTGGGCGAACCCCACCAGGGCGTAGGTGCCCGCCATGATGCTCCTTAGGTACGATGTTCTACGTACCTAAGGACGGTAGGCGGCGGTTAGGTATGGCGCAAGTCGTACCTATGAGGAGGTGGATGGGTGGAGGAGAAGCTCGAACTGGGAGCGGTACTCGGCGCGCTGGCCGATCCGCTGCGGCGTCGCGTGATCACCCTGCTCGCGCTGGATCCCGCCGATGGGGACCGCAGTTGCTCGTCGTTCGAATTGCCGGTGACGAAGGCGACCCGCACCCACCACTTCCGGGTGCTGCGCGAGGCGGGGCTGGTCCGGCAGGTGAATTACGGCAATCGCAGCACCGTCGTCCTGCGGCGGGCCGATCTCGACGCGCGGTTTCCCGGGCTGCTCGAGCTGCTCGTCGCCGAAGCCTCCGACGCGCAGGGGTGAACCCGCCGGTGCCGCCGGCCCGGAGTGTGCCACTGTGGACAGGTGATTCCGAAGTTGATGGCGGTCAGCGATGTGCACGTGGGGCATCAGGGGAACAAGCCTGTGGTGGAGCAGATCGTTCCCGATTCGCCCGAGGACTGGTTGATCGTCGCCGGCGATGTGGGGGAGAAGGCCGAGGAGGTGCGGTGGGCGCTGGAGTTGTTGCGCGGCCGCTTCGCCAAGGTCATCTGGGTGCCGGGCAACCACGAGCTGTGGACCACGCCGAAGGACCCGGTGCAGATGCACGGCGCCGCTCGCTACGACTATCTCGTCGCGATGTGTCGTGACCTCGATGTGGTCACCCCGGAGGACCCTTTCCCGGTGTGGACGGGTTCGGGTGCCGAGAAGTACGGCGGCCGGGTCACCCTGGCGCCGATGTTCCTGCTCTACGACTATTCGTGGCGACCGGCGGGCACGAAAACCAAGGCGGAGGGATTGGCGCTGGCGCGCGAACGCAATGTCGTCGCCACCGACGAGTTCCTGCTGACCCCCGACCCGTACCTCACCCGCGATGCCTGGTGCCACGCCCGTGTCCAGTACACCCAGCGCCGCCTCGACGCGCTGCCCGCGGAAACCCCGCTGGTGATGATCAACCACTTCCCCCTGGTCCGCCAGCCCACCGACATCCTGTTCTACCCGGAGTTCTCGCTGTGGTGCGGCACCGACCTGACCGCCGACTGGCACACCAGCTACAACGTGATCTGCTCGGTCTACGGCCACCTCCACATCCCCCGCACCACCTATTACGACGGGGTCCGCTTCGAAGAGGTCTCCCTCGGCTACCCGCGCGAATGGAAACGCCGAGGCATGCCGGAACCGCTGCTGCGCCAAATCCTCCCAGAACCCGTGTACGCCGAAGGCGACCTGAACGCCTGGGGCGGCCACTTCAAGGTCACCCCGGAGATGGAAGCCGCAGCAGCGGAAATGCGCGAAAAAGCAGAGCGCAGACGAGGCATCTGACACCAAATTTGCACGAGAACTCAACACCTGATTTCGTAAGAACATCGGTAACTCACCGGGTACGAGCAAAACCCGCCACCCCGGTACCGCCAGACGCCAACGCTGCCCTACCCAGCACCTGAGTCTGGCCTGAATACGCGGAGAGGCGGACAGCAGTGCTGGAGAGGATTTTGCCGAGGAGTGTGGCTTCGGCGGAGCTGCTGGTGTTTCCGGAGGACTTGAAGGCGCATCCCGCCGAAGAGCACCTCATCGCCAAGTCCGTGGAGAAGCGTCGCCGGGATTTCATCGGCGCCCGGCACTGTGCTCGCCTAGCCCTCGAGCAGCTCGGTGAGCAACCTGTCGCGATCGGCAAGGGCGAACGCGGAATGCCGCTGTTCCCGCGCGGCATCGTCGGCAGCCTCACCCATTGCGACGGTTACCGGGCTGCGGCGACGGCGCATTCGCTGCGTTTCCGTTCGGTCGGCATCGATGCCGAACCGCACGACACCCTGCCCGACGGCGTGCTCGATTCGGTCAGTCTGCCCGCCGAACGCGAGTGGCTGTCGGACACGCCGGGCGAGGGCCTGCACCTGGATCGGCTGCTGTTCTGTGCCAAAGAGGCCACCTACAAGGCGTGGTTCCCGCTGACACTGCGCTGGCTCGGTTTCGAGGACGCGCACATCACCTTCGAGATCGACTCCCGCACAGACGATGCGGGCTCGGGTACCTTCCATACGAAGCTGCTCGTGCCCGGGTTGACGAACGACGGCGGCGCCGCGCTGACCGAGTTCGACGGCAACTGGTTGATCGCCGACGGGCTGATCCTGACCGCGATCGCGCACGGCTGATGGCAGCACGGGTGTCGCGGGTGGGCGAGCTCGGCGGTCTCGTGATCGTCGACAAGGACAGCGGGCTCACCAGCCACGATGTCGTGGCGCGCAGCCGGAAACTGTTGCAGACCAAGAAGGTCGGCCACGCGGGCACCCTCGACCCGATGGCCACCGGCGTGCTGGTGCTCGGGGTGGAGCGGGCCACGAAACTGCTGGGCCAACTGCTCCTCACCACCAAGGCCTACACCGCGACGATCCGGCTCGGCCAGGCTACGAACACCGACGACGCCGAGGGTGAGATCACCGAGACCACTCCCGCGCTGCACGTCACCGACGACGAGATCGCGACCGGTGTCGCGGCGCTGACCGGTGACATCGAGCAGGTCCCCGCCACGGTGAGCGCCATCAAGGTCGACGGTGAACGTGCCTACGCGCGCGTGCGCGCGGGCGAAGAAGTGCAACTGGCCGCTCGCCCGGTCACGGTGTCGCGCTTCGACATCCTGGCCCGGCGCGACGTCGCCGACGGTGAATTCGTGGATCTCGACGTCGCGGTCGAATGCACCTCCGGCACCTACATCCGCGCCCTGGCCCGCGACCTCGGCGCGGCCCTCGGTGTCGGCGGTCACCTGACAGCCTTGCGCCGCACCAGAGTTGGTCCCTTCACCCTCGAACACGCGCGCACCCTCGAACAACTCGCGACCGCCGCCGAAGCCGAGCAGCCCCTGCTCAGCCTCGACATCGACGCCGCCGTCCGTACCGCCTTCCCGCTCCGCGACATCGACGAATCGCAGGCCACCGACCTGCGCACCGGCCGCTGGCTCGAACCTGTCGGCATCAAGGGCGTCTACGCCGCCATCGACCCACGGGGCAGGGCCATCGCGCTCCTGGAGGAGAGCGGCAAACGCGCGGGCTCGGTGATGGTGGTGCGCCCCAGGGGAATCGGCGACTGACGGTCGATGCTTCGACGGGCGATGGTCACTGTCAGGCCACCGGCGAGATCGGCGTCCGGGCTGCCGAACCCGCCCGCCGGGCAGAGTCAGATGCCCACGGGTAGGCCGGATTCCTTGGTCAGGTGCTCGGCCAGCAGTGCCGCTTCGGCGGCGAGGCCGGGCGGGTTGGTGGCGATGAACATCGAATCCGCCGCCAGATTGCCGAGGACATGCCAGGTGTCGGCGTGCAGCGCACGGGTACGTGGTTCCGCACGGAGACCACCGGTGGGTGCGAATTCCGCGGTGCCGCTGCCGAGTAGGCGTGCCATCAGTGCCTCGGTGTCCTGCGGGGTGACATAGGCGGGTGGGTTGACGGCGTTGATTACGATGTCGGCCGTCCAGGTGGACTCGTCGGTCACCGTGAACCCGGTGCTGTCCGCCGCGACCGCGGTGAGTCCGGTCCGCAACCGGACCCGACCCGAATCCAGCAGGCGCGCCAGGATTTCCGCGTTGTGCGGGACCATCGGTGAGCTGAGGCTGCTGATCGTGCGGTAGTGATCGGTACGCAGCATCCTCCGGTCAGCGTCGGTCAGTGCAGGCCACAGGATCGGGCCCATCGTGCGAATCGCCATCGTGAGCAGGCGCCGACCCAGCAGGGCGGAGTCGACATCGGCGAGCTGACGACGCAGGCGAAGCACCGGGTCCTCGGCGCCGGTAGCGCGGATCTCGGCGGCGAATTCATCGAAATCCTCACCCAGGTCAGCTAATTCGGCACGTAGGAGCGCGACCACCTCGGTGAACTCGACCGTGCCGCTCGCGGCCAGGTCCAGTGCGGCGGCCGGGGTGAGATGTCGCGGCGCCAATGGTCGTGGACGTTGCTGGACGAACGGCAGGATCCCGCTGCGCGAGAGCAGCGTGATCGGACCTCGATGGCCGTTCTCGGTCAAGGCCGCCATGATGTCGACGGCGGTCAGGCCGCTGCCGATCACGGCGACGTGCGCCTCGGGATCCACCTCGGTGAGCGTGCGCGCCAGCGGATACGGCTCGTCGAAGTAGCCGGGAGAGCCGGTCAGACCGTACTGGTCGCGGGGACGGCCGCTGCCGACGCAGAGCACCACGCGATCCACCGGATACAGCACGCCGCCCTCGGTGCGGAGTACCACCGGCTGTTCCCGTGCGAGGTCGGTGACCCGGTCGTTCACGACACTGACCTGCCATCCGTCGCGACGCAACCGGTCGATCGACGCCCGCGCCGAGTGCTCCAGGTACTCGCCGTACATCGCGCGTGGCACGATCGGCTGCCCCAGCCCGGGGTCGAGGAAGCGCACCGCATCCGGTCGCTGCGCGAGCCAGTCCTGGAAATGCCCGCGATCGCTCGCCCGCGCGGACATCAACGCAGGCGGGGCGTTCACGCGCACCGCGGGCACATCGCGCTGATAGGCCCGCCCACGCCATAGCGCCGCGGACCCTTCGAACACGGTGATCATGCCCGGTGTCCCTTCCGCACGCGCGAGCGCGTCGAGCAACCCGACCGCGGCCACTCCCGCACCGATGATCCCGATTCGCATATCGACTCCTGTCGCCGGAGGGCGTTGCCGCGCACTCTCATTCGATGGCGTGCACGACCTCGTGCCCGTCCGTGATCAGCGTGGTCGCGCCGGAGCCGCTGCGAAATCCCGCGTTTGCGGGATGGTCGGCGAGCACTGAACGCGACGACAATGGGCACATGACCGCCCCGGCTTCGCCTTCCCTGTCCGCACTGCTCAGCGGGATCGCCGCGGCACCGGATGCGCACGAGCTGTTCGAGCGGACGTCCACCCGATTGCGCCGATCCGTGGGGTTCGATGCCGCGGTGTGGGTGGCCACCGATCCGGTCAACGGGCTGACCACCGCGCCGGTGCGGGTGGAGAACCTGCACGAAGGCGGCTGCGGAACCTACTGGGAGTCAGAGATTTTCGCTGAGCATGTCAACCTGTTCCGCGATCTGGCGGTGGCGCAGGTGCCGGTGGCCGGTTTGCGCGCGGTGACGGGCGACCGGCCGACGCTGAGCCCGCTGTATCGAAGTTTTATGCGACCCCGCGGATTCGGCGACGAATTGCGGGCTGTGCTGCGCGTGGACGGACAGGGCTGGGGGCAGGTGAGCTTGTTCCGGGATCGTGGCAAGCAGGCCTTCGCCCCCGCCGATATCGCGGTGCTGCAAGCATTATCGGCCCCGATGGCACGGCGCTTGCGCGGCTTCGCGCGACCGGCGACCACGGGCTGGGACGGCGTCCACGCGCCCGGCCTGCTGCTGTTCGGCGCCGACGGCGCCCTGCTCTCGGTGAACGACGAAGCCCGTGAGCTGCTCGCGCTGATGCCGCCCGGCCCGTCCACGACCACCGACTCCGGCCTCGAATTACCTTTGCCCGTCTGGATTCTCAGCACGGCGGGCCGTGCGCGTCTCACCGGCGACAGCGCCCGCATCCGTATTCGCACGCTGACCGGCCGGTGGCTCGTCTGCCACGCCTCGTGTCTGCGTGACGCGAACGGCGAACCGACTACGACAGCGCTGGTGATCGAACACGCGACCCCGTCGGAGGTGGCCGCACTCGTCGCTGCGGCCTATGAACTGACCCGCCGCGAACTCGAAGTCACCGAACTCGTCGCGGCCGGACTGTCCACCGCCGCCATCGCCCGGCACCTGCTGGTATCGGCCCACACGGTGCGCGACCACGTGAAGTCCGTCTTCGACAAGACAGGCGTCACCAGTCGCGGTGAACTCGTCGCGGCCCTGTTCACCGAATATCGGCAACCGGCGGCCGAATCGGTCACACTGCGCGTGCTCGACGGCCAGGCGAGCTGAGAGTCGCCCACTCGTTGTGCGCCACACCCACTCCGAGGAATCCGTAGAGTGGCGTGACCGGCCGGTGGTGGCCGCGGAAGAGGGATTCGTGAGATGAGTGCAGAGTCGGTCGACACGTTCACGCTGTGGGATCGCGACGGTGACGGGCTGGTGTCGGTGGACGACATCGTCGACGGAATCCGTTCCGCGGGAATCGAAGTCGACCGGGAGGCCATCGAGCGGATGGTCGCCGCCGCGGACACCAACGGTGATTTTCTCGTCTCCCGTGCCGAATTCGACGCCGCCGTCGTCGCGGGGCGCATCGAAGTCACCGACGCCGACGCGGCGTTTCGGGTCTTCGACATCAACGGCGACGGCCGGATCTCGGTCACCGAGCTGGAATCGCTGATTCGCCACGTCGGCGCGGGCCACATCGACGAACCGGCCGCCGACCTGCTCGCGGCCGCCGACCAGGACGGCGACGGATACCTCTCGCTCACCGAATTCCGCGTGCTGCTGGATTTCCTGTCGCGTTGACAGTGCTGGACCATTCCGGTGGCTTCGGCTGTCAGTGGCACTGGACGTGTCGCTAACGTCCTGTCCGATACCGGCGATAGCGAGGATGAATAGCTTTCGCGTCGGAGGGGCAGACCATGACTGCGATCGGGAAGACCTGGATCGGTGTCGTCGCCGGTGTGACGGTGTTGCTCACGGCGTGCGGGACCGGTGATCCGCAAGTGCCGGGATCGAACTCGGCACGCTCGACGACCACGGTCACCGCGTCGATACCGATAGCCACTCCCAGTGCTGCTCCCGCCGTGATCTCCGGCGGGCCTGCGTCCACGGCCGGAGAGGGCGGCCCATCGAAGTCTGTGGGTGCGCCTACCGCTCCGGCGATGACCGCCACGCCGCCCGCAGCCGCGACCGGCACCGTCGTACTGCGCACCGTGACCCTGTCCGGGGTCCCTGTTCCCGGTGTGCCGGTTCACCTTTCGCTGCAGCAGCCGTGTGATCCGTCGAGCAACGACATCCCCCTCGGTGAGACGGTGGAAACAGTGCGCCGCGACGGTGTCACCGACGAACAAGGTCAGGCGTCATTCGTCACCGAAATCGGTTGCTATCACTTCGGGATGACCGCGCCTTCGGGAACGAACCCGGTCCCCGAAGGCATGCACGCGCTGTTCCTGGTCACCCCTGGCAGCACGGCCACCGGCAAACTGCGCTTCCAGGACACCCCGACCGAACCCGCCGCCGCCTGTGCCGAATCCACCATCGAATCCGAACTGGGCGTCGATCCGGGACCCGCTGCCACCATCGCCGACTGCGACGGACAGTGGGGTGTCATCCGCTGGGATACCCCCGGCGACAACCAGCGCCTCATCACCCGCACGTCGGGAACCTGGACCACCTATGTCAGGTTCCCCCACGACACCTGCTGGACCACCGCCACGGCTGACGGCGTACCGGCCCGCCTCCGCACCTATTTCAACTGCTGATCAGGTTCGCTTCGACCGGATCAGGCGGTGAGCCAGATCGCTTCGGCGGCAAGTGTTCCCAGCTCGGTGGGATTCTCGGACGAAGCGATGTGGACGGCGATGGTGCCGGCGAAATCGCGGCGCTCGGCTACTGCGATGGTGGTGTCGAGGGCGATCCCGACGGAGTCGAAATAGCGCAGCATGGCGGGGTCGGAATCGGAGATACGGGCCACCCGCCCGGATTCACCCGCGGCGAAGTCGCTGAGTTGACGGGCGGGGGGAGTGGGGACGGCACCGTCGGTGGAAGGGATGGGGTCGCCGTGGGGATCGCGGTCGGGGTGACCGAGTTTCGCGTCGATGCGGGACATGAGCAGGTCCGAGACGGCGTGTTCGAGTACTTCGGCCTCGTCGTGGACCTCGTCCCAGCCGTAGCCGAGTTCGTTCACCAGGAAGGTCTCGATCAGACGGTGCCGGCGCACCATCGCGACCGCGGCGCGACGGCCGTGCTCGGTCAGGGTGATCGCGCCGTAACGGGCGTGTTCGACCAGGCCCTGATCGGTGAGCTTGCGCACCGCCTCCGACACCGTCGAGGCCGACACGCCGATTCGCTCGGCCAGCAGTTTGGTCGACACCTTCTCCTGCGACCACTCCTGGGCGGTCCAGATGACCTTCAGATAGTCCTGTGCCACCGCCGAGAGGTCCGGCGCGATGGTGGCGGCGAGTTCGGCCTGCTCGGCGGGCTGCGTCAGCGCGCTACGGGTCGCGACATCTCGTTTAGCGGGCACATCACCAATGTTAGGCATCCCTGCCCCGAATAACACATCGACGAACCGGCACGCCGTGTATCGGTGATCCGGTCACACCGGAATTCAGTTCGGGCACTGCTTTGCGTAGGCTTCGCTCTGTGCAGAGATGGCGAAGTCTCGACGACGTGCCCGCGGACTGGGGGCGTTGCGTTCTCACGATCGGCGTGTTCGACGGGGTACATCGGGGGCACGCGCAGCTGATCAGCCGCGCGGTCGCCGCGGCGGGCAAGCGTGGCGTTCCCTCGGTTCTGATGACCTTCGATCCGCACCCGATGGAGGTTGTGCGACCCGGTTCGCATCCCGCACAGCTGACCACGCTGACTCGCCGGGCGGAGTTGGCTTCCGAGCTCGGGATCGATGTGTTCTGCGTGATGCCGTTCACCCAGGACTTCATGAAACTCACCCCGTCCGAGTACGTGCACGATCTGCTGGTCGAACGCCTGCACGTCACCGAGGTCGTGGTCGGCGACAACTTCACCTTCGGCAAGAAGGCCGCGGGCACCGTCGACACGATGCGCGAACTCGGTGAGCGGTTCGGCTTCGAGGTCGACGGGGTGACCCTGCTCGGCGAACACGCCGTCACTTTCTCCTCCACCTATATCCGTGCCTGTGTCGACGCGGGCGATATGGCCGCTGCGGCCGAGGCGCTCGGACGCCCGCATCGTGTCGAGGGTGTCGTCGTGCACGGCGACGGTCGTGGCCGCGGGCTCGGGTTCCCGACCGCCAACGTCGCCCCGCCGATGCACGCCGCGATCCCCGCCGACGGGGTGTACGCGGGCTGGTTCACCGTGCTCGGGTCGGGCCCGACCATCGGTAACGCCGCACCGGGCGAGCGCGCGATGGCCGCGATCTCGGTCGGCACCAACCCCACGTTCTCCGGCCGCGCGCGCACCGTCGAAGCGTTCGTCCTCGACGGTGAAGCCGACCTCTACGGCCAGCACGTCGGTGTCGATTTCGTCGAACAACTGCGCGGGATGCGCAAATTCGACTCCATCGACGATCTGGTCGAGGCCATGGGCCGCGATGTCGAGGAAGCGCGCAAAGTCCTCACCGCCGCCGACGCCTGAGGCCGATTCGGTAGCGCCTTCGGGCGTCCGGTAAGGTGAATCCTCGGGTTTGCTGCGGTCCGCGGTGGCGCCCATCCCGGGTAACCGGACCTTCGAGCGCGGAACTGAAAAATAGGAGTCGAGCCACATGGCGCTGACCACTGAGCAGAAGTCGGCAATTCTCGCCGAATACGGCCTGCACCCCACCGACACCGGCTCGCCGGAGGCGCAGATCGCGCTGCTGTCGAAGCGGATCTCGGACCTGACCGAGCACCTGAAGCAGCACAAGCACGATCACCACACCCGTCACGGCCTGCTGGCCCTGATCGGTCGTCGTCGTCGCCTGTCGAAGTACCTGCAGGCCAACGACATCAACCGCTACCGTTCGCTCATCGAGCGTTTGGGTCTGCGTCGCTGATCTGAATCAGACACGCCTCCCCGTCGAGGCGGTCGACACCTGGCCAACGGGAAGAAGTACACTTCTTCTCGTTGGCTATTCGTGTGTTCGGGGACCATCGGGTTCCCGGCCGCATTACAACATGTGACAGCCGTGTGCATCCGTCCGCGTGGCGTCGGTCTTCGGTAGTGGCCTTTCGGCAGGCGTTCTTTCTCGCCGCCGTCGGGCTTCGATCGATGACCGCCTCCGCGTCGCCGCTTCCAAGGGGATACGGCCGGGTGCTGCGCGTGGACGCCAGGAGGGTTTCCACGTGTCCGTGTCCGGTACGGCTGACGACAGCTGGGTTCGCGCCCACCATGGGAAAAGTACGCATGGAAACGGCAGCGCGACCAGCGAGACGAGAGGTCGAGAGAAGAAAATATGACGCAGACAACTGAACGTACTTCGACTGCGGTCGAGGTCGAGCCCGGTGTTTTCGAGTCGGTCGCGCTGATCGACAACGGTAGCTTCGGCACCCGCACCATCCGCTTCGAGACCGGCCGTCTGGCCAAGCAGGCCGGCGGCTCCGTCGCCGCCTACCTGGACGACGAGACCATGCTGCTGTCGGCGACCACCGCGGGCAAGCACCCCAAGGACCAGTTCGACTTCTTCCCGCTGACGGTCGACGTCGAAGAGCGCATGTACGCCGCGGGTCGCATCCCCGGCTCGTTCTTCCGTCGCGAGGGCCGCCCCTCCACCGACGCGATCCTGACCTGCCGCCTGATCGACCGGCCGCTGCGCCCGACCTTCATCGACGGTCTGCGCAACGAGATCCAGGTCGTTGTCACCGTGCTGAGCCTGAATCCGGCCGACCTGTACGACGTGGTGGCCATCAACGCCGCCTCGGCGTCGACTCAGCTCTCGGGCATCCCGTTCTCCGGCCCGATCGGTGGCGTTCGCGTCGCCCTCATCGGTGAGCAGTGGGTCGCGTTCCCGACCGTCGAGGAACTCGAAGGCGCCGTGTTCGACATGGTCGTCGCGGGTCGCGTCACCGACACCGGCGACGTCGCCATCATGATGGTCGAGGCCGAGGCCACCGACAAGGTCATCGCGCTGATCGAAGACGGTGCGCAGGCGCCGACCGAGGCCGTGGTGGCCCAGGGTCTGGAAGCCGCGAAGCCGTTCATCGCGCGTCTGGTCCGCGCCCAGGCCGACCTGGCCGCGCTGGCTGCCAAGCCGACCCAGGAGTTCCCGCTCTTCCCGCCGTACGGCCCCGACGTGTTCACCGCTGTCGAGGGCACCTCGAAGGTGGAGCTGAACGAGGCGCTGAGCATCGCCGACAAGCAGGCCCGCGAGTCCCGCATCGACGAGATCAAGGCTGAGGTGCTCGCCCGTCTGGGTGACGACTTCACCGGCCGCGAGAAGGAACTGGGTGCCGCGTTCCGCTCGGTCACCAAGAAGCTGGTTCGCCAGCGCATCCTCACCGATGGTTTCCGCATCGACGGTCGTGGCCTGGCTGACATCCGTGAGCTGTCGGCCGAGGTCGACGTGATCCCGCGCGCCCACGGTTCGGCGATCTTCGAGCGTGGCGAGACCCAGATCATGGGTGTCACCACGCTGGACATGGTGAAGATGGCGCAGCAGGTCGACTCGCTCGGCCCGGAGACCTCCAAGCGCTACATGCACCACTACAACTTCCCGCCGTTCTCCACCGGCGAGACCGGTCGCGTCGGTTCGCCGAAGCGTCGCGAGATCGGCCACGGCGCGCTCGCCGAGCGTGCGCTGATGCCGGTGCTGCCCTCGCAGGAGGAGTTCCCCTACGCCATCCGTCAGGTCTCGGAGGCGCTGAGCTCCAACGGCTCCACCTCGATGGGCTCGGTCTGTGCCTCGACGCTGTCGCTGCTCAACGCCGGTGTGCCGCTGAAGGCGCCGGTCGCGGGTATCGCCATGGGCCTGGTGTCGGACACCATCACCAACGACCAGGGTGTCGAAGAGGTCCGCTACGTCGCGCTCACCGACATCCTCGGCGCCGAGGATGCCTTCGGCGACATGGACTTCAAGGTTGCCGGTACCCGTGACTTCGTCACCGCCCTGCAGCTCGACACCAAGCTCGACGGCATCCCCTCGCAGGTGCTGGCCGGTGCGCTGAACCAGGCGCACGACGCCCGCACCACCATCCTGGACGTGATGGCCGAGGCCATCACCGACCCCGATGAGATGAGCCCCTACGCCCCGCGCGTGACCGCCATCAAGATCCCGGTCGACAAGATCGGCGAGGTCATCGGGCCCAAGGGCAAGATGATCAACCAGATCACCGAGGAAACCGGCGCCAACATCTCCATCGAAGATGACGGCACCGTGTTCGTCGGTGCGACCGATGGGCCGTCGGCCCAGGCCGCGATCGACATGATCAACGCCATCGCCAACCCGCAGCTGCCCAAGGTCGGCGAGCGCTTCCTCGGCACGGTCGTCAAGACCACCGCCTTCGGTGCGTTCGTGTCGCTGCTGCCGGGCCGCGACGGTCTGGTGCACATCTCCAAGCTGGGCAACGGCAAGCGCGTGGCCAAGGTCGAAGACGTGGTCAACGTCGGCGACAAGCTGCGCGTGGAGATCGCCGATATCGACAACCGCGGCAAGATCTCGCTCGTCCCGGTCGAGGACGAGGCCGCTGCGGCCGCCGAGCCGGCCGCCGTCGAGGAGACCGTCGACGCCGAGTAAGCGTCGCAACGTCTGACCGAAACCCCCGCCGTTCTACGGCGGGGGTTTTGTCGTTTCCGGGGCCGCATCGTGCTCGTGATCTGGATCACGACGATGCAACGGTGATGCAACGTTGTCCCGCCTAGTGTGTCTGGACACAGTAAAAATCTGTGTCGACAGCCGTGATGCCGCTCATCGGGCAGCGCGTCCGACCGCTGTCGGCTCGGCGTACGCGGTCGGATCGCTGGACCGTTCTCAGCGTCGAAAAGTGAGTCTCCCAGGCGCGATTTTGACTGAATCCGGTCCGGTTTATTACTGAAACGAATACGCTTCTGCTCGTGTTCGGACGCGTGGTTCAGGTGTCGGGGTCGACGATGGAGGTCGGGAGATAACCGAGTCATTGCTGGTTGCGTGGCGGCGAGCCGGATTGCCGCGATCGTGTCATAGCCGATCGCACTGAATCCGGTGTGAGTGGGTGGATTTCGGGCAGGGTGCCCGAGGTTGGCCGCCCCCGCGCCGATCCACCTCATCCTGGTGCGAGCCGGGGAGTTCCGAGAGTTTGTGCGGCCGCGTGGCGTTACCCGCGGTCGGTAATGGAAGGCAGTGTGCGATGACCAACCCCACTCCGGCGCGCGCGGAAACAGAACAGCTGGCGGCGCTGGTGGCGACGGTCGCGGCGATGGATCCGGCGCGGATCGCGGTCGAGTTCGACGGTGCCGCGGTGTCCTATGCCGATCTCGATGCCCAGCTCACGCTGATGGCCGAGCTCACCGGTGGGGCCCTGGACGCGGACACGCTCGTGCAGGTGGTGCTCGCCGAGGTGTTCCCCGCCGTGGTCGATGCCGCCGACGGGGCCTTCGGTGCACTGCTCGATTCGCTCGCGGGCGATGCGATGGCAGCGCTGGGGATGGAACCGTCGGCCGCCGCGACGCTGGTCGATCGATTCACCGCGCAGGTCGCTCGCACGCCTGATCGGGTCGCGGTGCAGTTCGGTGACGAGGTGCTGACCTATGCGGAATTCGATGCCAGGGTGCGGGTGCTGGCGGCGCGACTGGTCGAGTTGGGTGTCGGGCCCGAGATGCTGGTCGGGGTGGCGCTGCGACGCAGCGTCGAGTTGATCGTCGCCGTGCACGCGATCGTGCACGCGGGCGGCGCGTATGTGCCGCTCGACCCCGATCATCCGGTGGACCGGTTGCACTATGTGCTCGAGGTGGCGCGGCCGGTGGTGGTCGTGACGAGAGTCGGCGATGAGCCGGATCTGAACGGCGTACCGTCGCTGCGCACCGATGACATCGACTGGGACGCGGTGCCCGGGGAGGTCGTGTCCGGGGTGCGAGCCGGCAATACGGCCTACGTCATCTTCACCTCGGGTTCCACCGGCCGCCCGAAGGGTGTGGCGGTGACCCACGGCGCGATCGTGGCGAACCTGGTGTGGCGGCAGCGCCGCTACGGCATGACCGAGGCCGACGTGGTTTTGCAGAAGACGCCCTACACCTTCGATGTGTCGTTGTGGGAGCTGTTCTGGCCTTTGCAGGTCGGTGCTCGGCTCGTTATCGCCGAGCCGGGTCGCCACGGTGATCCCGCGTATCTGGCGGCGTTGATCGCCCAGCACCGGGTCACGGTGACGCACTTCGTGCCGTCGATGCTGGCCGCGTTCGTCGGTGAATTGGGCGCCGACGTGGATCTGTCGACGTTGCGGATGGTGTTCGCCTCGGGCGAGGCGCTGCCCGCCGCCACCGCCGCGCGGCTGCGCACGCTGTCGTCGACCGCGCTGCACAACCTATACGGGCCGACCGAGGCGGCTGTCGACGTCACCGCGCACGAGGTGACCGCGGCGGACGAGGTGTCGGTGCCGATCGGCGGTCCGGCCGATCACACCGGGCTGCTGGTGCTCGACGAGAATCTCGATCGGGTGCCCGTCGGGGTCGTCGGCGAGCTGTACCTTTCCGGTGTTCAGCTGGCTCGCGGCTATGTCGCGCGGCCCGGACTGACCGCTGATCGTTTCGTGGCGAACCCGTACGGCGTGGCCGGTGAGCGCATGTATCGCACCGGTGACCTGGTGCGGGAGTCGCGCGGTGAGCTGGAATACCTGGGGCGCACCGACTTCCAGGTGAAGCTTCGTGGTCTGCGGATCGAGCTGGGCGAGATCGAGGCCGTGCTCGCCGCGCATCCTCGGGTCGGCAATGCCGCGGTGGTGCTGCATCGGCATGCCGCCGGTGAGGCGCTGGTCGGCTATGTGGTGAGCCTTGACGGGGCGGTACTCGACGAGGCCGAGTTGGTCGCGCACGCCAAGTCGTCGATGCCCGAGTACATGGTGCCCTCGCTGCTGGTGCAGCTGGACGCGATGCCGACCAACGCCAGCGGCAAGCTGGATCGGAAAGCCCTGCCGGAGCCCGATTTCCGAGTTTCCGCCGCCGTGTTCCGGGAGCCTCGGACCGCGGCCGAACGTTCTGTCGCCGCGATGTTCGCCGAGTTGCTCGATGTGGAGACCGTCGGGTTGGACGACGACTTCTTCCGCCTCGGCGGCAACTCGCTGATCGCCACCCGTGCGATCGGCCGGTTGCAGGCGAATTTCGGTGTGCGGGTAGATGTTCGCGACTTCTTCGACAGCCCGACCGTCGCGGTGCTGGCGAAATTGGTCGAGGACGGGGTGGCCGACGACCGGCCCGCGCTCGTCGCGGGTCCGCGTCCGGCAGTGGTGCCACTCTCGCCCGCGCAGCAGCGGATGTGGTTCCTGAACCGGTTCGATCCGGAGACCGGGGCGTACAACATTCCGATCGCGGTGCGGTTGTCGGGTGTGCTGGATCAGGACGCGTTGCGGGCGGCGGTCGGTGATCTGATCGTGCGGCACGAGGTGCTGCGCACGGTGTATCCCGAGGTCGACGGGGTGGGGACGCAGCTCGTCCTCCCTGTCACCGAGGCGCTCGCATCGCTCGCTGCCGAACTGCTCGATCCTGTCAGCGTCAGCGCTGGTGAACTCCCCGGCGTATTGGCCGAGGTGATCCTGCGTGGATTCGATGTCGTCGCCGCGCCCCCCGTGCGTGTGCGGCTGTTCGAGGTCGACGGCGATCACGTGTTGGTGCTGGTGGTGCATCACATCGCCTCCGACGGCTGGTCGGCCGGTCCGTTGGTGCGCGACACGATGGCTGCCTACTACGCGCGTACCGAAGGCGCGGCGCCGCAGTGGGCGCCGTTGCCGGTGCAGTACGCCGACTACACCCTCTGGCAGCGGGCGGTCCTCGGCGAGGAAGCCGATGCCGACTCCCGAGCCGGGCGTGAGATCGCGTTCTGGCGGGACTCGCTGGCCGGACTGCCGGACGAGTCGAGCCTGCCGACCGATCGGCCGCGCCCCGCCATGGCGTCGATGCACGGGCGCCGGGTCTCGTTCGAGCTCGATGCCGAGGTGGTCGCGGCACTCAATGCTGTTGCCGCAGAACAGGGTGCGACCCTGTTCATGGTGCTGCACGCGGCGTTGTCGGTGCTGATCGCCCGCCTGTCGGGCACTGCGGATGTGGCGATCGGCACGCCGGTCGCCGGTCGCGGCGCCGCCGAACTCGACGACGTCATCGGCATGTTCGTCAACACCGCCGTGTTGCGCACCCAGGTGCGTGGCGCCGAACCGTTCGCCGAGTTGCTCGGCCGTGTCCGCACCGGGGACCTGGCCGCCTTCGACCACACCACCCTGCCGTTCGAGCGGCTCGTGGAGGTGCTCGCGCCGTCGCGTTCGGCCGGTCGCCATCCGCTGTTCCAGGTGGCGCTGTCGCTGCAGAACCTGCCGCCGACGACATTCGAACTGCCCGGTCTGCGTGCTGCCGCCGTCGATATGCCCTATGACATCGAGAAGTTCGATCTGTCGCTGACCCTGCGTGATTCTCCGGCCATGGGTCTGTCCGGTGAATTCTCCTACGCCACAGATCTGTTCGACGAGCCGACCGTCACCCGTATGGTGTCCCGCTTCACCGGCTTGCTCGCCGCGATCGCCGCCGCCCCGCAGACCCCCGTCGCCGATCTGCCCCTGCTGATCGACACCGAACTCGCCGAGCTCACCGCTCGCACCGGCGGCCCGTCCACCCCCGCCCCGCTGCTGCCGCAGGTGCTCGCGCGTGCCGCCGCCGATCCCACCGCGATCGCCATCCGCGACGGTGCCCGCACCCTGACCTACGGCGAGCTCGACGCCGCATCCACCCGCCTGGCCGCCCGTCTCACCGATCTCGGCATCGGTGCGGGCGACCTCGTCGCCGTGAGCATTCCGCGTTCCGCCGACTCGGTCACCGCGATCTGGGCCGTCGTGAAGTCCGGCGCGGGCTTCCTCCCGGTCGACCCGAACTACCCTGCCGATCGCATCGCGCACATGCTCTCCGATTCCGGTGCGGCGGCGGGCATCACGATCGAGGCCGTGGCGGCGGACTTGCCCAGCACGGTGAATTGGCTCGCGCTCGATGGTCTCGGTTCCACCACGGCGACAACCGGTGGCGCCACAGCCGATCGCGCGGTGGATCCGCTGGATCCCGCCTACGTCATCTACACCTCCGGCACCACCGGTCTGCCCAAGGGCGTGGTGATTCCGCACGGCGCGGTCGCGGCGTATCTGCCAGTGCAGGCCGGGCGCTACCTGGCCGCTGCCGATGCGCGCGTGTTGCATGTGGCGTCGCCGTCGTTCGATATCTCCGTGGCCGAGCTGCTGCTGACGGTGACCGAGGGGTCGACGATGGTTGTCGCGCCTGCCGGAGTGTTCGGTGGGGTCGAGCTGGGCGAACTGTTGCGGGTCGAGCGGGTGACCCACGTGGTCATCACCCCCTCGGCGTTGGCGACGGTGAACCCGGACGGGCTCGACGAGCTACGAGTGGTGGTGGTCGGTGGCGAGGCGTGCCCCGTGGAACTGGTGGCACGCTGGACTGCCGCGATCCCGGGTCTGATCTTCCGCAACGGTTACGGTCCGACCGAGACGACCATCGTCACCAATATCAGCGAACCCCTCGGTGCGACAACGCCGGTCACCCTCGGCGCACCGGTGGAGGGCACGACCGAACTGGTGCTCGACGAGCGGCTGCGACCGGTGCCGGCCGGGGTGGTCGGCGAGCTGTACATCGCCGGTGCGCAGCTGGCGCGCGGGTACCACCGCAGGCCCGCGCTGACCGCCGGACGGTTCGTCACCAATCCCTTCGGTGCGCCCGGTGAGCGGATGTACCGCACCGGCGACACCGTGCGCTGGGTGCGGCGCGAGGACTCGTTCGATCTGGAGTACCTGGGCCGCAACGACTTCCAGGTGAAGGTGCGCGGTTTCCGGATCGAACTCGGCGAGATCGACGCGGTTCTCGCCCGCCATCCCTCGGTGGACTTCGCCGCCACCATCGGCCACCGGACCGACGCGGGCACGACCCTGCTCGTGTCCCACGTGGTGCCCGTCGCCGGCGCCACGATCGACACCGCGACCCTCATCGCGCATACCGCCGCACACCTGCCCGCGCACATGGTGCCCGCCGCGATCGTCGCCCTCGACGCCGTGCCGCTGACCCCGGTCGGCAAGCTCGACCGGGCCGCGCTGCCCGCGCCGGTCTTCGAAACCGCTGCCTACCGGGCGCCGGAAACCGCGGCCGAGCAGGTGGTGGCCGCCGCGTTCGCCGAAGTGCTCGGACTGGACCGGGTCGGCCGCGATGACGACTTCTTCGACCTGGGCGGCAACTCGCTACTCGCCACCCGATTGATGGCCCGCATCGGCACCGACCTCGACATCCGCATCCCGATCCGCCAGCTCTTCGATACCACGACGGTGCTGGCGTTGGCCGCGGCCGCTGACCGTCTGCGTGGCACCGGCACCGGCCCCGCGCTGGTGGCCAGACCGCGCCCCGATCCCGTTCCGCTCTCGCCCGCCCAGCAGCGCATGTGGTTCCTCAACCGCTTCGACCCCGGCTCGGCCACCGACAACATCCCGATGGCGGTCCGGCTCACCGGTGCGCTCGATATCGCCGCACTCCAGGCGGCGATCGTCGACGTGCTGGATCGGCACGAGGTCCTGCGCACCCGCTACCCGGAGCTCGACGGCAACGCCATCGCCGAGATCCTTCCGGCGGTCGGCCTCGTTCCCGAGGTTCACCCCCGCATCGTCGGCGCGGCCGAGGTGCCCGACGCCGTACGCACCTTCGCGTCCATCGGCTTCGACCTCACCGTCGACGCCCCGATCCGCGCGACCCTGCTCCGCGTTGCCGCGAACACCGCGGCAGCGCACGCGGATTCCTCGGAACCCGACGTCCACGGTGCGGAGTATGTGCTGGTCATCGTGTTGCACCACATCGCGGCCGACGGCTTCTCGTTCGGACCCCTGATCCGGGACGTGCTCACGGCCTACAGTGCGCGAGCCATCGGTGAGCACCCGAGCTGGGCGCCGTTGGACGTGCAATACGCCGACTACGCCGTGTGGCAGCACGTGGTGCTCGGTGACGCGGCCGATCCGCAATCTCTTGCGGCGAAGCAGCTCTCGTTCTGGCGTGACGCGCTGGCCGGGGTACCGGAGCAGCTGGACCTGCCCACCGACCGGACCCGGCCCGCGATCGCTTCCCGGCGTGGTGCGATGCACAGCGTCGAGATCGATGGCGAAACCCACCGCACCCTCGCCGAATTCGCTCGGGCGCAGGGTATTACGGTCTTCATGGCGGCACACGCGGTGTTCGCGGTGCTGCTGGCGCGGTTGTCGGCGACGACCGATATCGCGATCGGCACACCGGTGTCGGGGCGTGGTGAACGCGCGCTCGACGATCTGGTCGGCATGTTCGTCAACACCCTCGTCCTGCGCACCGACGTGGCGCCCGCGACCTCGTTCACCGAGCTGATCGCCCAGGTCCGCGCTACCGACCTCGCCGCCTTCGGCCACGCCGACGTGCCGTTCGAGCGCCTCGTCGAGATCCTCGATCCGGTCCGCTCCACCGCCCGCAACCCGCTGTTCCAGGTGATGCTGTCGCTCAACGAGGACACCCCGAGCGCACTCGCCCTCCCCGGCCTCACCGTCGCCGGCTTCGACCTGCCCACCGGCGTCGCCAAGTTCGACCTCGAGCTCACCCTCACCGAGCACCGCGACGAGAACGGCACTCCCACCGGTATTTCCGGCGCCTTCCTGTACGCCACCGACCTGTTCGACGCCGCCACCGTCGCCGGTTTCGCCACCCGTCTGCACCGCGTACTCACCGCGGTCCTCGCCGACCCGACCCGCCCCGTCGGCGACCTCGACTTTCTCGACCCGGCCGAGCAGACCCAACTCCTGACCACGTGGAACGACACCGCCACCGAGACCGACCACGTCGCGACACTCGCCTCGCTTCTCGCTGAGCAAGCTGCCGCAACGCCCCATGCGATCGCCGTGGTCGTCGACACGGACCCCACCGCGGCCGATGACGCGTCGACAGCCGCTACGACAGCGACGCGCGCGCTCGATGCTCGGGTGGCTGCGGATGGCGCGCCCCTGGGAAGCGAGGTGTCCTCGAGCGCGATTTCCCGGCTCGAACACGCGGCGGTCGATGCCATCGCCGCACACCGCGCCGGGGGAGCGGTGCCAGCGGTGTCGCTGCGTTCCGCTGCTGATTCCCTGACCGCAGTGGAGCTTTCGTACGCGGAGTTCGGTGTACGCGTCGCACGACTGGCCCGTCATCTGATCGGGCTCGGGGCCGGCCCCGGCTCGCTGGTCGCGGTCGCGATGCGTCGTGGTGTGGAGCAGTTGGTGGCGGTGCACGCGGTGCTCGCGGCTGGGGCAGGCTATGTGCCGGTGGACCCGGATCATCCGGCCGAGCGGACCGCATATGTGCTGGCGCGGACGGCCCCGGTCTGTGTGCTGGTTGTTGCCGGAAGTGGTGTGGCTGTGGGGGAGTCGGTGCTGGAGGTCGATGCGCTCGACCTGTCGGAACTGTCCGGCGATCCGATCACCGATGACGAGCGGGTGGTACCGCTGCGTCCCGAGCACCTCGCCTACGTGCTGTTCACGTCGGGTTCCACCGGCAGGCCGAAGGGTGTGGCAGTGCCGCACAAGGCCGTCGTGAACCAGTTGCGGTGGTTGCAGCGTGCCTACCCGCTCGGCGCCGACGACGTGGTGCTGCAGAAGACTCCCTTCACCTTCGACGCGTCGGTGTGGGAACTGTTGTGGCCGTTGCATGTCGGGGCGCGGCTGGTGCTCGCCACCGCCGACGGGCATCGTGATCCGGCGTACCTGGCGGCGGCCACCGTGCGCCATCGGGTGAGCGTCGTCCAGTACGTGCCGTCCGTGCTGGCCGCCGTGGCGGCGGAACCGGCTTCCGCGCAGGCAGATTCGCTGCGACTGGTCTTCGCTGGCGGTGAGGCGCTGCCGACCGACCTGGCGCGACGGGTGCGCACGAGCACCGGCGCGACCGTGGTCAACCTGTACGGACCCACCGAAACCGCCATCCAGGTCACCACACACGAGGCCGACGACGAGCAGAGTGCCGTGGTGCCGATCGGCGCACCGGTCGCCGATACCCGGGTTTACGTGCTGGATTCGCGCCTGCACCCCGTCCCGGCCGGTGTCCCTGGCGAGCTGTATGTGGCGGGCTCGCAGCTCGCCGACGGCTACCACGGCCGCACCGACCTCACCGCGGAACGCTTCGTCGCCGACCCCCTCGGCACCGGCGAACGCCTGTACCGCACCGGCGACCTTGTCACCTGGCGCACCGGCCCCGGCGGCCCGGCGCTGCACTATCTGGGCCGCACCGACTTCCAGGTGAAGCTGCGCGGCTTGCGTATCGAGCCCGCCGAGATCGAAGCGACGATCGCCTCGGTTCCGGGCGTCGGTCGGGTCGCCGTCCTGGTCCGCTCGGACGAAGGCGGGCCCGATCAGCTCGTCGCCTACGTCGTCGGCGTCGATTCCTCGGCACTGCCTACCACCGCCGACCTCGACGCCGCGATCGCCGCGATCCTGCCCTCCTACATGGTCCCGGGTGCCTACGTCTTCCTCGACGAGTTGCCTGTCACCGCGTCCGGCAAGCTCGATCGTCGGGCACTGCCCGCGCCGGATACGCGGCAGTTCGACTACCGGGAGCCCGCCACCGCCACCGAGCGGATCGTCGCCGCGACGTTCGCCGGGGTGCTCGACCTCGACCGCGTCGGCGCGGGCGACGATTTCTTCGCCCTCGGAGGGAACTCCCTGCTGGCGACCCAGGTGGCGGCGCGGCTCGGTGCCGCGCTCGATGCTCGGGTGCCGGTGCGGGAGCTGTTCGAGGCGAGCACCGTCGACGGACTCGCCGTGCGGCTGGACGCGCTGCGTGGGACGGGAAGCAGGCGTGGACCCGTGGCGGGCCAACGGCCACAGCGGATTCCGCTCTCGCCCGCCCAGCAGCGGATGTGGTTCCTGCACCGCTTCGATCCGGACTCCGCCGCGTACCACATCCCGGTCGCGATCCGCCTCAGCGGTGAACTCGACACCACCGCGCTGCGTGGCGCGCTGGGCGACCTGATCGCGCGGCACGAGACGTTGCGCACGACGTATCCCGAATTCGACGGGCAGGCAACGCAACTCGTCGGACCCGCCTTCGTGCCCGACCTCGCTGTCGCCGAGGTCGAGGCCGAAGATGTCCACGCGGCGGTAGTCGACGTCCTCGCCGGTGGTTTCGAGATCACCACCGAGGTGCCGGTGCGCGCCGCCTTGCTCCGGGTGACGGCGACGGAGCACGTGTTGGTGCTCGTCGTGCACCACATCGCGGCCGACGGCTGGTCGATGGGCCCGCTCACCCGCGATCTGGTGGCCGCCTACGCCGCCCGCGCGGCGGGCACGCAACCGCAGCTGCCCGCGCTGGCCGTGCACTACGCCGACTACGCGCTGTGGCAGACCGAGGGCCTCGGCAGCGCCGACGACCCGGACGCACCGCTGGCTCGCCAGCTCGACTACTGGACACACCGGCTCACGGGCCTGCCCGATGTCCTGACGCTGCCCGCCGACCGGCGCAGGCCGCTGATCGCGTCCAACCGGGGCGCCACCTTCACGACGACCCTCGACGCCGACCTGCATCGCGGCATCGAGGAACTGGCTCGCGCACACCGTGCCAGCCCGTTCATGGTGCTGCACGCGGGACTGTCGGTCCTGCTGGCACGGCTCTCGGCCGGTGGCGACATCGTCGTGGGCACACCCGTGGCCGGTCGCGGTCATCGCGAGCTCGACGACATCGTCGGCATGTTCGTCAACACACTCGTGCTGCGTGCGCGGGTCGACGCCGATACCCGCTTCGGCGATCTGCTCGACGAGGTCCGCGCGGGCGACCTCGATGCCTTCGACAATGCCGATGTGCCGTTCGAAAGCCTGGTCGACGCGCTGAATCCGGCTCGCTCACAGGGCTACTCACCGCTGTATCAGATCTCGCTCGCCTTGCAGAACCAGCGCAGGACCGCGTTCGAACTGCCCGGTCTCACGCTGTCGGGGCTGACCCTGCCGGACGCGCCGATCGAGGTGGACCTGGACTTCACCTTCGTCGACCGTTTCGCCCCGGACGGCGCGCCCGACGGCCTCGACCTCGAACTGCGCTACGCCACCGACCTTTTCGACGCCGACACCGTCGTGACGATGGTGGGGATGCTCGAGCGCCTGCTGCGTGACGCGGTCACGGCGCCCGCCACCGCGGTCGGCGACCTCGCCCTGCTCGCGGACGCCGACGAGATCACGCCGCGTCCGCACGGTGACGTGGTGGCACTCGATGGCGCACTGGCCGAGCTGGGCGTGCGCGCCCCGCTGGCCGCGCACCTGCTCGATGCGGCGGCCGCGCGTGATCCGCAGGCCGTCGCGGCAATATTCGAAGGTGCCGAGATCACCTACGGTGCGCTCGCCGCCAGGGCCAACCGCTTCGCCCGTAGGTTGATCGACTGCGGAGTCGGCCCGGAAACGCCCGTGGCCGTGGCTGTTCCACGCAGTATCGAACTGCTGGTGGTGCTGCACGGTGTGCTCGCCGCCGGTGGGGTGTACGTGCCGATCGATGCGACCCAGCCCGCCGAACGCATCGGTCATGTGCTGGCGACGGCGACCCCGCGACTCGTCGTAGTCGCGGGCGCCGGTGACCTCGACCATGTGGACAGCGGGATCCGATCCGCCACGGCCTCGGTGCATTTCGCTGCCGCGTCGCGTTCCGGGTTCCCGGTGCTGACCGTCGCACAGCTCGAGGAATCGGTGCCGGGCGCCATCGCGAGCGCACCGCTCACCGATGCCGAGCGCCTTGCGCCGCTGCGCCCCGAGCACCCGGCCTATGTGCTGTTCACCTCCGGCTCCACCGGTATGCCGAAGGGTGTGCTGATCTCGCATCGTGCCGTAGTCAACGAAATCTGCTGGCTGCGTGGCGAATACGGCATGACGGCGGCGGACCGCTTCCTGCAGCGCGCGCCACTCACCTTCGACGTCTCGCTCTGGGAACTGCTGGCCCCCGCCCTGCTCGGCGCCCCGCTGGTGCTTCTTCGGCCCGGCGGACACCTCGACTTGGCGTATCAGGCGCGAGTGATCCGTGAACAGGCCGTCACCATCATGGAGATCGTGCCGTCGGTGCTGGCCGCGATGCTGGCCGAAGGGCTCGGCGATGCGCTGAGCGGACTGCGGATGCTGCACGTGGGTGGCGAGGAACTGCCCGCCCCGCTCGCGGCGACCGTGCTCGCCACGATCCCCGGCGAGCTGCACAACACCTACGGCCCCACCGAAGTGGCGATCACCAGCACGTTCCAGCAGATCACCGCGCCGGTCGAGCAGACCGAGATGCCCATCGGCAGGCCGACCTGGAATGTGCGCGCCTATGTTCTCGACGAGCGCTTGCACCTGGTGCCCGGCGGCGTCGCGGGCGAGCTGTACCTCGCGGGCGATCAGCTGGCGCGCGGCTACCTCGGCAGGCCCGACCTGACCGCCGACCGCTTCGTCGCCGATCCGTTCGGGGTCGACGGTGCCCGCATGTATCGCACCGGCGACCTCGTGCGCCGCGATCGCCACGGCGCACTGGTCTACTTGGGCCGCAACGACTTCCAGGTGAAGATTCGTGGACTGCGGATCGAGCTGGGCGAGATCGAGGCCGCCCTCGGCGACGCACCCGGCGTCACCCACGCGACCGTGCTGCCCGCCACCGACGACGCGGGCCGCCAATGCCTGGTCGGGTACGTCGCGGGCGATGTCGACATCGTGGCGGTGCGCGCGCACGTCGCGGGCCGGGTGCCCGCCTACATGGTGCCCTCGCACCTGGTGGTGCTCGATACCGTGCCGCTCAACTCCGCGGGCAAGCTCGACCGAGCCGCGCTGCCGGCCGCCGATCTGTCCACCACCACCGAATACGTGGCGCCGCGACCGGGAGCGCAGACCACGCTCGCCGGTGTGATCGGCGAACTGCTCGGGGTGGCGCGCGTCGGTGCCAATGACGACTTCTTCGCCGTCGGCGGCAACTCGCTGCTCGCGATGCGACTCGTGGCCCGAGCCAATGCGGCCCTCGGCAGTGCGCTGGACGTTCGCGATGTGTTCGACGCCCCGACCGTCGCCGGACTCGCCGAGCGTGCGGGCACCGGCCGCGAGCAGTCGCCCCCGCTGAGCGTCGTGCGACCGCGCCCGGATCGAATCCCGCTGTCGCTGGCACAGACTCGCCTGTGGTTGCTGAACCGGATCGACCCCGACTCGGCCGTCTACACCATGCCGATCGCGCTGCGCCTGACCGGTGACCTCGACGCCGATGCCCTGTGGGCGGCGCTCGCCGATGTCCTCGACCGGCACGAATCACTGCGCACCGTCTTCCCGGAAGACGCCGACGGTCCGACCCAGGTGGTTCTCCCCGTCGACGCGGTGTTGCCCGCCACCGTCGTGCGAGAGATCACCGAGGCCGATCTGGCCGACACGGTGCGCACCATCATCGGTGAGGGTTACGACCTGACCACCCAGCCCCCGTTGCGCGCCGCGCTGCTACGTCGCGCTGCGCACATCGAACCTGCCGGTAGCCGATCGGGCGACGCTGTGACACGCCCCGGTGCGGTCGATCACGCAGGTTCGCACGAGGTCGAGCATGTGCTGGTGCTCGCGGTGCATCACATCGCCGCCGACGGTGTGTCGACGACGCCGCTGGCCCGTGACCTGATCACCGCCTACACCGCGCGCGCTGCGGGGACAGCTCCCGTGTGGGAGCCGTTGCCGGTGCAGTATGCGGACTTCACCCTCTGGCAGCACGCCGTACTCGGCGATGCCGCCGAGCCGGAGTCGCGGCTGGCGCGGCAGCTGGCGCATTGGCGCGACGAATTGGCCGGGGTCGCGCCGGCTCTCGAATTGGCGACCGATCGGCCCCGGCCCGCTGTGCGCGGCGGTGGGGGTGGCGCGGTCGGGTTCGATGTGCCCGCCGAGGTGGTCGCCGGGATCGAGACCTTGGCCCGACGCCACGGGGTGTCCACCTTCATGGTGGTGCACGCGGCGTTCGCGGTGCTGCTGTCTCGTCAGGGCGCCGGCGCGGATGTTCTCGTCGGCACGCCGGTCGCCGGGCGGGCCGATGCCGCGCTCGACGATCTCGTCGGCATGTTCGTCAACACCCTCGTGCTGCGGACAGCGGTCGACGCCGGTGCCGGGTTCGCCGAGTTGCTCGCCGAGGTGCGAGCGGCCGATCTGCGGGCCTTCGCGAACGCGGACCTACCGTTCGAGCGGCTCGTCGACGAGCTGAATCCGGTGCGCTCCACGTCGTATTCGCCGATCGTGCAGGTGATGCTGGCGTTCGAGCATCGCGAGGACACCACCATCGAGCTGCCCGGGCTGCGGATCGACGAGTTCGCGCTGCCCGCCGCGACCACCCAGTTCGATCTGTCGCTGGCGATCAACGAGATCGTCGGTGCCGCAGGTGAACCAGGTATGCGTGGATGGCTGCGCTATGCCACCGACCTGTTCGATCACAACACGGTCGCCGAGTTCGGTGCGCGCTTCGTGCGGGTGCTGAGCGCGGTCGTCGCCGATGACAGCACGGCGGTCGGCGAGATCGATCTCATGGATGCGGCAGAGACCGACCAACTCGCGGCGTGGAACGACACCGCGGCCCCGCTGGATGCCGACGCGACACTCGTCTCGCTGTTCGCCGCCCAAGCCGTGCGTACTCCCGACGCGGTGGCGCTCGAATTCGAAGAGGCACGGATCACTTACGGCGAGTTCGCTGTTCGCGTCGCCCGCTTGGCTCGGTGGCTGATCAACGAGCAGGTCGGACCCGGTGCTGTTGTCGGTGTCGGGCTGCGGCGCGGCATCGATCTGCTGGTCGCGATCTATGCCGTGCAGGCCGCCGGCGCCGCGTACCTTCCGCTGGACCCCGATCATCCGGCAGACCGGATCGCCGATGTTCTCGCGACCGCGGTACCGGTCTGTGTGCTGGCAGCTTCCGACTTCCCCGAAACCGGCACGCGCGTGGTCGAGCCCGCCGCGCTCGACCTGTCCGGGTTCGCTACCGACCCGGTGACCGATGCCGATCGGATCCGGCCCCTGCGTGGCGCGGACCTGGCCTACGTGCTGTTCACCTCCGGCTCGACCGGCAAGCCCAAGGGCGTCGCGGTGACCCACACCGCGATCGTCAACCGCCTGGTCTGGATGCAGGACGCCTACCGGCTCGATGCCGCGGGCACCGTGTTGCAGAAGACGCCGATCACCTTCGACGTCTCGGTCTGGGAACTGTTCTGGCCCTTGCAGATCGGCGCCACCTTGGTGATCGCCCGCCCGGACGGGCACCGCGATCCGGCGTATCTGGCCGAGCTCATCACCCGTACCGGAGTCGGCGTGGCCCACTTCGTGCCGTCGATGCTGGCGGCCTTCCTCACCGAACCGCTTGCCGCCGACTGTGTTTCGCTGCGGCAGGTGTTCGCTTCCGGCGAGGCGCTGCCGGCCGCGGACGCCCAGCGCCTGCGCGCGCTGATCCCCGGTGTCGCGGTACACAACCTGTACGGGCCCACCGAGGCCGCCGTCGACGTCAGCTTCCACGAGGTCACCGACGCCGACACCGTGACGGTGCCGATCGGCGCCCCGGTCGCCAACACCGCCCTGCACGTGCTCGACGCGCGCCTGCGGCCCGTTCCCGTCGGTACGCCCGGCGAGCTGTACCTGGCCGGCGTCCAACTGGCGCGCGGCTATCTCGGCCGCCCCGACCTGTCCGCCGACCGCTTCGTCGCCAACCCCCTCGGCGCCCCTGGCGAGCGCATGTACCGCACTGGCGACCTCGTGGTCCGTACCCGCTCGGGTGAACTGGATTATTTGGGCCGCAACGACTTCCAGGTGAAACTCCGTGGTCTGCGCATCGAACTCGGCGAGATCGAGGCTGTCCTCGCGGGGCTCGAGACCATCGACCGCGCCGTGGTCACCGTCCGCGACGACGGCACGGGCGAGTACCTCACCGCCTACCTCGTTCCCGCGCGACAGATCAGGGACGGCGGGTCCGCCGACGCGACCGCACCCGGTATCGCGGCGATCGACCTCGACCTGGTGAAAGCGTCTCTGCAGAAGGCACTTCCGGCCTACATGGTGCCGAGCGCGTTCGTAGTCCTCGGTGCGCTGCCGATCAATGCCTCCGGCAAGCTCGATCGGCGGGCGCTGCCCGCGCCGCAGTTGGTCGCTCGTGCATTCCGTGCTCCGGCGACGCCGTCGGAGCAGTTGGTGGCCGGAGTCGTCGCCGAGGTTCTCGGTGTCGAACTGGTGGGCGCCGACGACGACTTCTTCGATCTCGGCGGCAACTCGCTGATCGCGACCCGGGTCGCGGCGCGGCTCGGGGCGGCGTTGAACCGGCAGGTGCCGGTGGCGCGGATCTTCGAGGCGCCGAGGGTGGCCGAGTTGGCCGCCGCGCTCGATGCCGACGGCGGCGCGGCCCGACTGGCGCTGGTGGCGGGGGAGCGGCCTGCTTCGATTCCACTCTCGCCCGCCCAGCAACGCATGTGGTTCCTCAATCGGTTCGATCCGGATTCGGCCGGGTACAACGTGCCGATCGCGGTACGACTCAGTGGCGTGCTCGACCTGGACGCGCTCGCCGCCGCGGTGGATGATCTCGTCGGTCGGCACGAAGTACTGCGGACCTTCTACCCCGAGACCGCCGACGGGCCGGAACAGCGGATCCTGCCTGTCGGCGAAGCCGGTGTCGCACTGCGGATTCGCGATGTCGACACGGCCGAGATCGTGGGGGCGGTGACGGCGCTGGCCGCCACCACCTTCGACGTCACCGCGGGTGTGCCGTGGCAGGTGGTGCTGTATCGGATCAGCGCCGACGAGGCAGTGCTGGCCATGGTGGTGCACCACATCAGTGCCGACGGTTCGTCGATGCCGCCGCTGGTGCGTGACCTGATGACGGCCTACCTCGCACGTCGCGACGGTGCGGCACCGCAGTGGACGCCACTGCCGGTGCAGTACGCCGACTACGCGCTGTGGCAACGGGCCGTGCTCGGCGACGAAGCCGATCCCGGCTCGGTGGCCGCCCGCCAGCTCGACTTCTGGCGCGGCGAACTCGCCGACCTCCCCGACGAGCTGGCGCTGCCGCTGGATCGGCCGCGCCCGGCCGTGCGCAGCCTCGCCGGTGGCACCGTGCCGGTGACCCTGGACACCGACACCCACGCTCGACTCGGCGCACTGGCCAGGGACGCCGGGGCCACGCTGTTCATGGTCGTGCACACCGCGTTCGCCGCGCTGCTCGGGCGGCTGTCCGGCAGTGCCGACATCACGGTCGGTACGCCGGTCGCCGGGCGTGGTGAGGCCGCGCTCGAAGATCTGATCGGCATGTTCGTCAACACGCTGGTCTTCCGTACTCGCCTGCGCGCGGGAGAGTCCTTCGAGGAGTTGCTGATTCGCCAGCGCGCCACCGATGTGGCGGTGTACGCGAATGCCGAGGTGCCGTTCGAGCGACTCGTCGAGGTGCTCGATCCGACCCGCTCCACCGCTCGGCATCCGCTGTTCCAGGTCGGTTTCTCGTTCCAGAACTTCGAACGTGCCGAACTGGCGCTGCCGGGGATCACCGTGTCGGGGCTGGACACCGAGAACGAGCTGTCGCAGTTCGATCTGCATCTCATCGTCAGCGACGAGTACGCGGCCGACGGGACCGCCGCCGGCGTCACGGGCGTGCTCACCTACGCGCACGACGTCTTCGACACCGAGACCGCCACCACGATCGGTGCGCGCCTGGAACGGCTGCTCGCCGCCGTCGCCGCCACCCCGCGCACTCCGCTGGATTCCCTGGATGTGCTCGAGCCCGCCGAGCGGCACCGCATTCTCGACGACTGGAATGCCACCGCGCACGAAATCGACCGCACCACAACGCTGCTCACGCCATTCCGCGCCCAGGCGTCGGCGCATCCTGCTGCTACGGCACTGGTCTTCGACGGCACGGAACTGACCTACGCGGCGTTCGACGACCGGGTGAACCGGCTGGCCCGTCACCTGATCGCCGAAGGCGTCGGCCCCGAGGTCCTCGTCGCCCTGGCGATGCGGCGCTCGATCGACCTCGTCGTCGCCATGTACGCGGTGCTCACCGCAGGCGGCGCCTACGTGCCCGTCGACCCCGACCACCCGGCCGACCGCATCGCCCAGATCCTCGACACCGCGCCCCCCCGGCTCGTGCTGACCACCAGCGGGGACGAGTTCGGCGGTTCTTCGGACCCGCGGGTCGTCACGGTGGACGAGATCGACACCGGCAGGTACCCCGGCCACCCGGTGGCGGACGGCGAACGCCGTGCACCGCTGCGGGATTCGAATGCGGCCTACGTCCTGTTCACCTCCGGCTCGACCGGAAGGCCGAAGGGCGTGGCGATGAGCCATGCCGCGATCCACAACCAGATCGCATGGCTGATCGAGCGGTACCAGCTCGACGGTGACGACGTGTACCTGCAGAAGTCGGCGGCCGGGTTCGACCTGTCGGTATGGGGGTTCTTCGCCCCGCTCGCCGCGGGCGCGACACTGGTGCTCGCCACCCCAGACGGACACCGCGACCCGATCTACCTGGCCGAACTCGTCGCCGCGCAGCAGATCACCGTCGTCGACTTCGTGCCGTCGATGCTGGCGATGTTCGCCGCGCACGCCGACGCCGACCAGCTGGCGAGTCTGCGGCTGGTCCTCGCGATCGGTGAGGCGCTCACCCCGGAGGCGGTCGGCGCACTGCGTGCGAAATCGTCGGCCCCCGTGCACAACCTGTACGGGCCCACCGAAGCGGCCGTCTCGGTCACCGCCTGGCCCGCCGACGGCGCGACCGGACAGACCGTCCCGATCGGTGTGCCCGCGTGGAACACCAGGGTCTACGTGCTCGACGAGCGGTTGCGGCCGGTGGCTCCGGGCGTCGCCGGTGAGCTGTACCTGGCCGGTGCGCAATTGGCTCGCGGTTACCTCGGTCGGCCCGATCTGTCCGCGGATCGCTTTGTCGCGGACCCCTTTGCCGGCGCGGGGTCACGCTCCGGTGGCACGACGGGCGCCCGCATGTATCGCACCGGCGACCTGGTGCGCTGGACTCGCGACGGCGTGCTCGTCTACCTGGCGCGCATCGACTTCCAGGTGAAGTTCCGCGGTCAGCGCATCGAGCTCGGGGAGATCGAGACCGCGTTGCGGGGATCGGACGGGGTCGGTCAGGCGGCGGCGGTGGTCTCGGCGAGCGCGACCGGTGACCGGCTCGTCGGCTATGTGGTGCCGACGCCGGGCGTCGAGCTGGATCCGGCCGCGCTGCGGTCGGCCGTGGGCGCGGTGTTGCCGTCCTACATGGTGCCGTCGGTGATCGTCGTGCTCGACGCGTTCCCGCTCAACACGTCCGGCAAGCTCGATCGGAAAGCCTTGCCCACACCGGAATTCGTGGCGAGGCCCTTCCGTGCCCCGGTCACGACGGCCCAGCGCGCGGTAGCCGAGGTGTTCGGTGAGGTGCTCGGGCGCGAGGTGGTCGGTCTCGACGACGACTTCTTCGAACTCGGCGGCAACTCGCTCATCGCGACCCGGGTCGCCGCCCGACTCGGTGCGGCCTTGTCGACCCGGGTGCCGGTGCGGACCCTGTTCGAAGCCACCACGGTCATCGACCTGGCGGCCACGCTCGCCGTGCAGGCAGGCAGTGGCGTGGGGATCGCGCTGACAGCGGGTGCGCGACCCGCGCGGATTCCGCTGTCGGCCGCCCAGCAGCGCATGTGGCTGCTCAATCGCCTCGATCCCGAAACCGCCGCCTACAACATCCCGATCGCGGTGCGGCTCACCGGCGATGTCGATGCCGTCGCGCTGGCCGCCGCGGTCACCGATGTGCTCGACCGGCACGAGGTGCTTCGCACCGCCTACCCGGCGATCGATGGGATCGGGCATCAGGCGGTGTGGGAGTTCGTGCCGACGCCGGTGGTGGAGACGGTCGATCCGATCGCCGTACCGGCGATCGTCGCGGCGGAGATCGGGCGCGGATTCGATGTCACCGCCGCCCCGCCCGTGCGGGTGCGCGTACTGCGCTGTGCCACTGACGAAGTGGTGCTGGTGGTGGTGATACATCACATCAGCGCCGACGGATTCTCCGCCGGGCCGCTGCTGCGCGACACCACCGCCGCCTACCTCGCCCGCCGCGCGGGTGCCGAACCCGGTTGGGCGCCACTGGAAGTCCAGTACGCCGACTACACGCTGTGGCAGCGGGCGGTGCTCGGCAGTGAGGACGACGCCGAGTCGGTCGCCGCACGACAGCTGCGATTCTGGCGCGGCGAACTGGCCGGGCTGCCCGAACTGCTCGACATCCCCGCCGACCGGCCGCGTCCGGCCCTCGCATCGCATCGCGGCGCGAGCGTCGACACCGTTGTGCCGCCGACGGTATGGCAGCGGGTGGGGCAGGTGGCTCGTCGCGCCGACGGGAGCGAGTTCATGGTCGCCCACGCCGCGCTGGCCGCTTTGCTCGCACGACTGAGCGGCACCGGCGACATCGCGATCGGCACTCCGGTGGCCGGCCGCGGTGAGCAGGCACTCGACGATCTCGTCGGCATGTTCGTGAACACGCTGGTGCTGCGGACCGGTGTCGATCCCGGCGCCTCGTTCACCGCGCTGCTGCGCGAGGCCAGGCGGGTCGACCTGGACGCGTTCGAGAACGCGGAGGTGCCGTTCGAGCGGCTCGTCGATGTGCTCGACCCGACCCGCTCGACCGCGCACAGCCCACTGTTCCAGGTGATGCTCGCCTTCCAGAACCTGGCCGCGAGCCCGGTCGAGGTGGTCCTGCCCGACCTCACCGTGACCGGACTGCAAGCCGATGCCGCCGTCGCCAAGTTCGACCTGGACCTGGTACTCGCCGACACCGCCGACGGTGGCTGCGCGGTGAGTCTGACCTACGCCACCGACCTGTTCGACGCCGCGACGGCGGCACGCATCGCCGAGGGCTACGTGCGGATGCTCGATGCGGTGACGGCAAATCCGGAGGTAAGGGTCGGCGATGTCGACCTGTTCACCGCCGACGACCGCTGGATGCTCGAGAGTTGGCGCGACACCGCGCATGCCGACGCGGTGGGCATTCTGCCGAGTGCCTTCGACCGCCAGGTCGCCGCGACACCGGAGGCTGTCGCGCTCGTCGACGGCGACACTGTTCTCACTTACGCCGAGTTCGCGGCGCGGGTGAACCGGCTCGCCCGTCATCTGATCGAACACGGTGTCGGACCGGATCACGCGGTGGCGGTGGGCGTTCGGCGCTCGGCCGACCTGCTTGTCGGCGTGTACGCGGTGCTGGCGGCGGGTGGAACCTACGTGCCGATCGATCCTGATCATCCGGCCGAGCGGATCACCCGCATCCTGCGGATCGCACAACCGGTGTGCGTGCTCACCACCAGCCGCGATGTCGTGGACCTCCCGGTGCGCGGGCACGATGTGGTCGCCCTCGACACCGTCGATCTCGCGGGCTTCCCGGCCGGGCCGATCGCCGACGCCGAGCGGGTGTCGCCCCTGCTCCCGGAGCACACGGCGTACGTGATCTTCACCTCCGGGTCCACCGGTCTGCCCAAGGGCGTCGGTGTTCCGCATCGCGCGATCGTCAACCAACTCGACTGGCTGGCACAGCGTTTCGGGTTCGCCGCCGGCGACACCGTGCTGCACAAGACGCCGACGACCTTCGATGCCTCGATCTGGGAACTGCTGCTGCCGCAGCGGGTGGGCGCGCGAACGGTCATCGCCCGCCCGGGCGGCCACGGTGATCCGGCTTACCTGGCCGAACTCGTCACCGAACACCGCATCGACACCGTGCAGTTCGCGCCCACGCTGCTCGCGGCCTACATCGCGCACCTGCGGGCACGCCCCGACCGGGCCGACACCGACCGAGCCGTCGGTCCGCTGCGGCGGGTGTTCGCGGGCGGCGAGGCACTGCCCGCGGCGCTGGCGCAACAGGTGCGGGCGCTGACCGGCGCGGAGGTGGTGAACCTGTACGGGCCCACCGAGACCGCGGTGCAGGTGAGTTCGCATGTGGTGACAGAAAGCGACGTCGTGACGGTGCCGATCGGTGCACCGGTGTGGAATACCGGGCTCTACGTGCTCGATGCGCGGCTGCGACCCGTGGTGCCCGGGGTGACCGGGGAACTGTATGTCGGCGGTGCGCAGCTCGCGCACGGGTATGTCGGGGCGGCCGAGCTCACCGCGGAGCGGTTCGTGCCGGATCCCTTCGGTGCGCCCGGCGCTCGGATGTACCGCACCGGCGACCTCGTGCGGCTGCGTGGAACCGACGCTCCCGCACTGGAATACGTGGGCCGTGGCGATCTCCAGGTCAAGCTCAACGGTCAGCGCATCGAACTCGGTGAAGTGGAAGCCGCGATGCAGCGCCGGCCGGGGGTCGCGCAGGCCGCGGCCGCGGTGGTGGCCGGGGTCGGCGCCGACCGGCTGGTCGCCTACGTCGTCATGGCGCGCCGCCAGGAGTTCGACCGTGCCGGAGCCGGTGCGGCGCAGGATAGTTCGGGCTTCGATGCGGTGGCACTGCGTTCGGCGCTGGCCGCGGAATTGCCCGGCTACCTGGTGCCGACGGTGGTGCTCGAGCTGGACGCGTTGCCGGTCAACACGTCCGGCAAGCTCGACCGGAGCGCGCTGCCCCGACCGGAACTGCGCCAAGCCACCTACCGGGCGCCGATCACCGAGACCGAGCAACTCGTGGCGGGTGCCTTCGCCCGGGTACTCGACCTGGACCGAATCGGCATGGACGACAACTTCTTCGACCTCGGTGGCAACTCCCTGACCGCGGTCCAGCTGTCCTCGCGACTGAGTGAAGCGCTGGGCAGCGCGGTGCCGGTGGCGTGGTTCTTCACCGATCCCACACCCGCTGTCGTCGTGGAACGGCTACGCGCCGAAGTCGATTCGACCGACGACGCGTTCGCGGTACTGCTGCCGCTGCGTGCGGGCGGCACCGGCGCACCACTGTTCTGCATCCACCCCGTGGGCGGTGTGTCCTGGTCGTTCGCCGGGCTCACCCGCCACCTCGACCCGCAGCGCCCGATCTACGGGTTGCAGTCGCCTGCCCTCACCGCCGACGAACCGCTGCCCGTCAGCATCGAGGACTGGGCTCAGCGCTACATCGCGGCCATCCGCGAAGTGCAGCCCGAAGGGCCGTACCACCTGCTCGGCTGGTCGCTGGGCGGGCTCCTTGCCCACGCCGTCGCCACCGGTCTGCAAGCCGATGGTGAGCAGGTGGCACAGCTGGCGATGATGGACAGCTGGCTCGGCGACGGACCCGAACAGACCCCGATGCCGACCGTCGGCGACCTGCTCGGCGGCCTCGCCGGTGACGATCTCGCCTTCGATACCGACGGTCTCGCCGACGCGGCCGCCAACATCGGCGGACCACTGGCCGCCCTCGACCGCGCCCGCATCGCCCGCATCATCGACGCCGCCACCGCCTCGATGCGGATGGTCGACGACTACCGTCCGCGCCGCTTCGACGGCGACCTCGTCTACTTCGCCGCCACCGTCGACGACCCCAGCGGGTCGCGCGGCGCGGCGAGTTGGGCAGACGCCGTCGAGGGCGCCGTCCACCGGCACGGCATCGACGCCACGCACTGGGCGATGGCGGGCGAGGCCGCGCTCGCCCGGATCGCCGATGTCATCGACGGGAGCGGATCCGGTGCGAGCGAGGCCCCGACGACGAGGGCCGATGCACGGGCGGGGGCGATGGGCGCCTAGAATCCAGGAGCCGGCCGTCGTGCCTGCTGCCTGCATAGTGAGGCAATACGCGCACGTCGCCAGCTCCCGTTCGAGAGGTTGAGGACCCATGCCAGAACAGCCGTCCGGTGAGACCGGGTGACGAGGTCGAAGCACATCGAGTCGGATACCAAGCCAGATGAGGACACCGCTATCGAGGATCGGGTGGCAGAGCCGAAGTTGACCGAGTCGAGTTCCGAATCCGCTGACGCCGTGTCCACCGACGGTGGGGTGCGCCGCACCGTGCTGCCCGGTGGCCTGCGAGTGGTCACCGAACACGTGCCGGGCGTGCGTTCGGCCTCCATCGGGGTGTGGGTAGGCGTCGGTTCACGCGACGAAGGCCCCACCGTGGCAGGCGCCGCGCACTTCCTCGAACACCTGCTGTTCAAGGCGACACCGACGCGCACCGCCCTCGACATCGCGCAGTCCATGGACGCGGTCGGCGGCGAACTCAACGCGTTCACCGCCAAGGAACAGACCTGCTACTACGCCCACGTCATCGACGAGGACCTGCCGCTGGCGGTCGACCTGGTCTCCGACGTGGTGCTCAACGGGTTGTGCCGCGCGGCCGACGTCGACGTGGAGCGCCAGGTGGTCCTGGAAGAGATCGCGATGCGCGACGACGATCCCGAAGACCTGGTGGCCGATTCCTTCCTCACCGCCATGTTCGGCGACCACCCCATCGGTCGCCCGGTGATCGGCAGCGTCGAATCCATCGAGAACATGCAGGCCGCACAGTTGCGCGGCTTCCACCAGCGTCGCTACCGACCCGAGCGCATGGTGGTCGCGGTGGCGGGCAACGTCTCTCACGAACGCGTCGTGGAACTGGTGCACCGCGCGTTCGGGCCCCATCTCGACACCGCCGCCGAACCCGCGCCGCGTCGCGAGGGGAAGTTCCGCGCCCAGGGTGCCCCCGGACTGATCAGGATCAATCGCGACAGTGAACAGACCCACCTCGCCTTCGGCGTGCGGGCATTCGGCAGGCACGAAGGCCAGCAGCGTTGGCCGCTGTCGATCCTCAACACGATCGTCGGCGGTGGCCTGAGTTCGCGTCTGTTCCAACGCATCCGGGAAGAACGCGGCCTGGCGTACTCGGTGTACTCGAGCGTGGACACCTTCGCCGACACCGGCTCGTTCTCGGTCTCGCTGGGCTGCCAGCCCGAAAACCTCGGCCAGGTGACGACATTGGCGCGCGATGTGCTCGACGACATCGCGGCCAACGGTGTCACCGACGCCGAATGCGCCAGGGCCAAGGGCTCTTTGCGTGGCGGACTGGTGCTCGGTCTCGAGGACTCGGCATCGCGGATGAACCGCATCGGCCGCAGCGAACTCAGCTACGGCAATCACCGCAGCGTCTCGGCCACCCTGGCTCGCATCGACGCCGTGACCACCGAGGAAGTCTGCGACATCGCCGCCACCCTGCTCGCCCGCCCCTACGGTGCGGCGGTGTCGGGGCCGTACCAGCGCACCCGCGACCTGCCCGCCTCGGTGCGAAAGCTCGTCGAGCGCTGAGCGATTCGGCTCGGGGAGCCGAACGCTCGGGGGAGGGGATCGGTCATGCCGGTACAGGTGGCGTTGGAGCGGGCTCGCGTAGCCCAGGAGATCGGGCGGATCGAGGAGGCGCGGCGAATTCTCGGGACGGCGCTGGCGGACGCGCCCGACGACCCGCGCGTGCTGGTCGCACTGGCGGACATCGCCTACGACCTCGACGAGTACGACGACACCGTGCGCTTCGCCGGACAGGCGCTGCACGCTGATCCCGACTCCGCCCGGGCGCACCAGCTGGTGGCGATGGCCTACCCGATGCGCGAGGAGTGGGACCTGGCGCTGGAACACGGCCACACCGCCGCCCGGCTGCGGCCACACGACGCGGGAACCCTGCTGTTGCTGGCGTGGTTGTACAGCAACGGCCCACGCAAGGATCCGGACCGGTCGCGCGCGGCGGTGGTCGACGCGGTCGCGCTGGCACCCGACGACGCCTTCGTCCACTGTTCGGCGGCCGAGACCTACCAGCGGCTCGTCGACAGCGACGGGGTTCGGCGCCACATCACGGCCGGGCTGGCGATCGACCCGCTGCACGTCGACCTGCTGCGGATGCAGGCGCGAGCCGAATTCGAAATCGGTGGTTTCGACGGTGGCCGCAAGGCCGCCATCGCGACCCTGCGCGGCCTCCTGGCCGACGCGCCGACCGATACCGAGGCGCGACGCCTACTCGCCGAAATGCACTGGCGGGCACTGCTCCGACTGGCGGCGTGGGTCTGGGCTTTCGCGGGTTGCTTTGCGGCCGTGGCGATGTGGGCGCCACCGATCGTGTTGCGGGTGGTCTCCCCGATGCTGTTCGCGGCCCTGCCGCTCGCCTGGTACGGGGTGTTTCGCAAGGTGCGCGAGCAACTACCACCGGGTTATCTGCGAGCCAGGGTGGCGCGGCGACCGCGAGTGCTGCTGGCGCTCGCCGCGGTGGCGGTGTCGGGACTGATCGTGGATCTGGGTGCGATCGTGACGCGGTCGGAATTCGCCGGGCTGGTGCGGTTGGGATGCGTTCTGCTGGTGCTCGGCGCCCTCGGTGCCGCCTTCGGACATCTGCTGCTGTTCACGGCGTGGATGCGGCGTGGTCTGGATGATCCCGATCCCGATGACGGTGTGGACTTCGCCGCAACCCAGATCGTCGTACTCGGCATGTTCGTGATCCCGTTGGTTGTCGTCGCGGGGTTCGTGCGGGGGTGGGCGCGTCAGCCCGCGGTGTTCGGTGCGCTGGTCGCGGTGCTCGGCGTCGTGCTCGTCACCCTGCTGATCGAGGCCGGGATCACGGTCTGGCTCGACCGGCGCGCGTTCCGCCACACCTGGGGGCTCGCGGTGGTGGCGTTGGGCGTGCTGGTGCTGCTGGCCGGGGCAGGTCTGGCGGTGCGGTGGGGTGGCGGCGAGATCGTCGACGGAGAAGTGCGCGGGCGCGAATGGGTGGTGGCGCCGACAGCGCCGACGACTACGCGTCGCCCGCTGACCACGATCCCGAGCCGATTGCTGCAGACACCGATCAGGCCGCTACCGAGTAGCGCGGAGCCCACCGCGCCGCGCTAGCTCACGCCGAATGCGTGTCGGCGCGGTTCGCGGCGTCGACGATCGAGCCGAGCAGGCCGGGGACGGCGTGCTCGACGGCCTCGGTGCGCAGGTTCTGGTAGGTCTGGCCGTCGATGGTCAGGCGCTCGATCAGGCCCGCTTCGCGCAGGATCTTGAAGTGGTGGGTCGCGGTGGATTTGTTGATCGCGTCGTAGAGGGCCGCGCAGCGGATCGGGGCGGCCGCGTTGCTCAGACGGCGGACCATTTCCAGGCGAACGGGGTCGTGCAGGGCGCCGAGGACGGTGGGGAGCGCGGCGACGGGTATGGTCGGCGCCGGGGGAAGATCTTTAGCTTGTGTCATGATTCACCTCGCTCGGGGGTTTGATAATCATCATACTCGGCGTAGCGTGAGGCTCGTTCGATGGATATCAAACTCTGCTGATGGGGGCTGCTGTGGCAGCGACAACGATGGCTCCGGTCGAGGCCGGGCAGCGCTGGGCGTACGGGCTCGTCCTGGCCGCGAGCGCGGTGGCACTCGGTGTTTCCGGGGCGCCCGCTCCGCTCTACGGTATCTATGAGACCGAATGGCATCTGTCGTCGCTGACCACGACCATGGTGTTCGCCGTGTACGCCTTCGCGGCGCTCGGCGCGGTGCTGGTCTCCGGCCGGATCTCCGACGTGGTCGGCCGCAAGCCGGTGATGATCGGCGCCTTCGTCACCATGATTCTCGGGCTGGTCGTGTTCCTGCTCGCCGATTCGGTGCCGATGTTGTTGCTGGCCAGGGCATTACACGGCGCGGCCGTCGGGGCTACCGTTGTCGCGGGCGCTGCGGCGCTGCTGGATCTACGGCCCGAACGAGGTGCGCGATCCGGGCAGCTCACCGGTGTGGCGTTCAATGTCGGCATCGCGATCGCGGTCCTCGGCACCGCGGTCCTCGCGCAATACGCGCCGTCGCCGCTGCGTACGCCGTATGTGGTGATCGCGGTGGTGTGTCTGGCCGCGGGAGCGGGCATCCTCGCCCTTCGCGAACCGCATACTGCCAGAGTGAAGGCGCGCATCACCATCGCGAAACCCTCTGTGCCGCAAGAGATCAGGGCTGATTTCTGGTTCTCCGCGATCGGCGTGATGGCCGCCTGGTCGGTGCTCGGCGTGCTGCTGTCGCTGTATCCGTCGCTGGCCGCGGCCGAGACCGGCATGCACAACCTGGTCTTCGGCGGCGTTGTCGTCGCGGGCACCGCGCTGGTCGCCGCCTTGGTCCAGCTGTTCGCCACCCGCGTTCCGGCCCGCCGCGCCGCGGTGATCGGTGACCTCGGCATGGCGGCGGCGCTGCTCGCCACCATTCCGGCGCTGGCCACGAAACAGCCTGCGGTGGTGGTACTCGCGGGGCTGGTGCTCGGCGCCACCTTCGGACTCGGGTTCGGTGGGTCGCTGCGCCATCTGTCCGAAGTCGTTCCGCCGCATCGCCGTGGCGAGACGATGTCGGCGTTCTACCTGCTGGCCTACTCGGCGATGGCGTTGCCGACGTTGGCGGCGGGCTGGGCAGCGACGACGTGGGGGATCGCGACAGTGTTCCCGTGGTTCATCGTGATCGTTTCGGTGGCCTGTGTCGGTGCCGCACTGTTGGGTCTGCGCGGGATCCGGGCAGCCGCGAAACCGGTGTAGAACAGGCCGGTCCCGACGGAATCGGGACCGGCCTGCGTGTTCTACTCGGGCCAACCGCCGTACGGAACGGTGATCAGTTCCAGGAAGTGGCCGTTGGGGTCGAGGAAGTAGACGCCACGACCGCCGTCGTTGTGATTGATCTCGTTGACCCCGTGTTGCTGGGGGTCGGCCCAATGGTCCAGTTTGTAGCGCTGGATCTTGGCGTAGGCCGCATCGAACTCGGTCTCCGAGACCAGGAACGCGTAGTGCTGTGGCTGGATCTCGGAAACGAAGGGCGGAACCTTGGCGAAATCGAAGGCCGCTCCGTGATCGAGGGCGATCGGAATGAACGGCCCCCACTCTTTTCCTATGTCCAACCCGAGGATGTCCGCCCAGAACTCGGCGGTTTCCCGATTATCGCGACATCCGACAATGGTGTGATTGAACTGCACTGACAGGGGATTTCTCCTTGTTCGTGATGGCGCCGACCCTGGGCACGGTACGAGGCGGCCGACAGGAGCACCATCACCGAGATCGAGGTTAGCGACAGATCCCGGAACCTGTAAAGAGCTCTCGCGGTAGCGTCGCGAGCATGAAGATTCGTGGAGCCGTTCTGGAACGGATCGCCGACCCGGCGCCGTTCGCCGATTCACAACCGATCACCGTGTGCGACCTGGAATTGGCCGAACCGGGACCGGGTGAATTGCTGGTGCGGATCGAAGCGGCCGGACTGTGCCACTCGGATCTGTCGGTGGTGGACGGCAATCGGGTGCGCCCGGTGCCGATGCTGCTCGGCCACGAAGCCGCGGGCATCGTCGAATCGGTGGGCGCCGGTGTCGTCGATGTGACGCTCGGGCAGCGGGTCGTGATGACGTTCCTGCCGCGCTGCGGTGACTGTGCCGGCTGCGCGAGCAACGGGCGCACGCCGTGTGGGCCGGGCAGTGTGGCCAACAACGCGGGCGAACTGCTCGGCGGCGGGCGACGGCTCACCCGCGACGGCGAGCAGGTGCAGCACCACCTCGGCGTCTCCGGCTTCGCCACGCACGCGGTGGTGGACCGGCGTTCGGTGGTGCCCGTCGACGACGACGTGCCGCCCGAGCTGGCGGCGGTGCTGGGTTGTGCGGTGCTCACCGGCGGTGGCGCGCTGCTCAATGCCGCGAAACCCGGTGCGGGAGAACGGATCATGGTGGTCGGCCTCGGTGGCGTGGGGATGGCGGCCGTGCTCGTCGCGGTCTCGCTCGGGCTCGGTGAGGTGATCGCCGTCGATACCGTTCCCGAAAAGCTGGCGCTGGCACGCGAATTCGGGGCGACGGTGGCCTGCACGCCGGGCGAAGTCGCCGAGCAAGGGGTACTGGCCGAGGTCGTGGTCGAAGCGGCGGGCAATGTTCGCGCGTTCGAAACCGCCGTCGCCGCAACGGCACCCGGTGGCGTCACCGTGACGGTCGGCCTGCCCGCCCCCACGGCCACCGCCACGATCTCGCCGCTGGCGCTGGTCGCGCAGGGCCGCACGATCATCGGCAGTTACCTCGGTTCCGCGGTTCCCGCCCGCGATATTCCCGAATATGTGCGGATGTGGCGCGCGGGCAAGCTGCCGTTGGAGCGGCTCGTCTCTTCCCGCATCGGACTCGACCAGGTGAACAAGGCGATGGACGATCTCGCGGCGGGCGCGGCGCTACGGCAGGTCATCGTCTTCGACTGACGCCTCGCCCGGCTCGATGGCGTGAGGTCGGCGCCGCGGCCCCGTCGGCTGCTCGATAGGCTTGCCCGAGCAAGCTGAGTCGAGGACGAGGAGATGCGGTGACCATTCGGGTCGGAGTGCTCGGAGCACGCGGCAAGGTCGGGCAGGCGATCTGCGCGGCGGTGGAGGCGGCGCCCGATCTGGAGCTGGTGGCGCAGGTCGACAAGGGTGACGCGCTCGAGACGTTCACCGAGAACGGCACCCAGGTGGTCGTCGATTTCACCCACCCCGATGTGGTGATGGGCAACCTGAGATTCCTGATCGCGAACGGCATCCACTCGGTCGTCGGTACCACCGGCTTCGACGAGGCTCGCCTCGCCGAGGTGCGCGGGCACCTGGCACAGCGGCCCGAGGTGGGGGTGCTGATCGCGCCGAACTTCGCCATCGGCGCCGTGCTGTCGATGCGCTTCGCCGAGCAGGCGGCACGGTTCTTCGACTCGGTCGAGGTCATCGAGCTGCACCACCCGAACAAGGCCGACGCCCCCTCCGGCACCGCCTATCGCACCGCCGCGGTGATCGCCGCGGCCCGCGCCGAGGCCGGGGTCGGGATCAGCCCCGACGCCACCACCACCGAACTCGAGGGCGCTCGCGGTGCCGACGTGGACGGTGTGCGGGTTCATTCGGTGCGGCTGGCCGGGCTGGTCGCGCATCAGGAGGTGCTGTTCGGCACCCAGGGCGAGACCCTGACCATCCGCCACGACTCCATCGACCGGTCCTCGTTCGCGCCGGGCGTGCTGCTCGGGGTGCGCGAGATCGCCGGGCGGCCGGGCCTGACCGTCGGGCTCGACCCGTTCCTGGATCTGTGAGCGCCTCCGCCGACCAGCGACCTGATCGGCAGGTTCTGAAAATCGTTGCGGTCGTGGCATTTCTGGTTGTCGCGCTGCTGTTCTACTTCGTCCGGCTCGGTGGTCTCGCCATCGCCTACATCGCCGACGGCGGGTTCGCGGGTATCGCGATCGGCATCGGCATGCTGCTGCTGCCCGTTGTCGGTATCTGGATCCTGTGGGCGACCTTGAGCGCGGCCTTCGCGCATCAACGGCTGGCCCGGCGTATCCACGAGGAGGGCCTCGAGGTCGACACCTCGGAGCTGCCGCGCCGACCCTCGGGCCGGATCGAACGCGACGCGGCCGACGCCCTGTTCGCGCAGATCAAGACCGAATGGGAAGCCGACCCGGACAACTGGCGCTCCTCCTATCGGCTGGCCCGCGCCTACGACTACGCCGGCGACCGCGGCCGCGCCCGCGACACCATGCGCCGCGCGGTGGCACTGGAAAAACTGGAACGCGACCCAGGAGAGTAGCGAGCATGGCCCGGTTGCTGATCATCCACCACACCCCGTCCCCGCACACCCAAGCGATGTTCGAAGCGGTCCTCGCCGGAGCGAGCGACCCGGAGATCGAGGGGGTCGAGGTGGTGCGCCGGGCCGCGCTGGCGGTGACCGCTGTCGATGTGCTCGAAGCCGACGGCTACCTGCTCGGCACCCCGGCCAACCTCGGGTACATGAGCGGTGCGCTCAAACATGCCTTCGACACGATCTACTACCCCTGCCTGGACTCCACGCGGGGGCGTCCCTACGGGCTCTATCTGCACGGCAACGAGGGCACCGAGGGGGCAGAGAGCAGCGTGGAGCGAATCACCACGGGCCTCGGCTGGCAGCGCGCCGCCGACGCGGTGGTCGTCTCGGGACCGCCGAGCAAGGCCGATCTGGAGAAATGCTGGGAACTCGGCGCGACCATCGCCGCAGGCCTGATGCAGTAGCTGGTCCGCCGGAGTGGGCCCGCCCCGAATATTGGTGGGCTGACACGCGCCTAGGGATGCGGTAGAACTCGAGACCGACGTGTTGCGGGTTGGCCGCGGTGGGTGTTCTTCAGATGGGGAGTGGTCGGTGAGCGAGTTGGAGCAAACGCGCACGGTGCGACGGGTCGGGCTGGTGGAGGACCACGAGTCCGTGGCGATCGGATTGGCGGCCATGCTCGGCCCCGAACCCGATCTGGAACTGGTGGCGGTGGCGGAATCCGTCGCCGGGCTGCTCGCCGAGACCGCCGATCTCGATCTCGTCGTCCTCGACCTGCGCCTGCCCGACGGGTCGACGCCCGAGGACAATGTGACCGCGCTACGTGAACGCGGCATCGAGGTGCTGGTGTTCACCGGCGCCGACAACGCCTTTCTGGTCCGCTCCGCCGCCAAGGCCGGTGTGCTCGGCGTGCTGCGCAAGTCGGAGAGTGTGGCGACGGTGGTCGCGGCGGTGCGCCGGGCCGCGTCGGGTGAGCAGGTGGTGACCACCGACTGGGCCGCCGCCATCGACGGCGATCCCCAGCTCTCCGACGTCGGGCTCAGCCCGCGTCAGGAGGAAGTGTTGATGCTGTACGCCTCGGGGGAGAAGGCCTCGCGGGTGGCTCGGCTGACCGGTCTGTCGGAACAGACCGTCAACGACTACCTCGGCCGCATCCGGCAGAAATACTCCGACGCGGGCCGCCCCGCCCCGACCAAGACCGATCTCTACAAACGGGCCGTCGAAGACGGGTGGTTGCCCGTGCCGGAAAGGCAGCAGCGCACGTGAGTGACCTCGCGGTCGCGACGGCGCCCGCACCGGTCGGCGACGTCGAATTCTCGCGGGCGGCGACCGAACAGATCCTGCGCAGACTCGGGCTGGTGATCGGAACCGGCGCCACGATCGTGATGGTGCTGGAACTGCCCGCGGTGCTGGTTCAGCCGATCAACCAGTCGATCTGGCCGGAACTGCATCTGGTGGCCGCGTATGTGATGTTCGGGGTGCTGGCGCTGGTGTCCACGCGCGGCCCCGCCGAGGCGATCCGGCGCACCGCCGCTGTGGCCGCGGTGTGTTATCTCGCGGCGACCTTGGCGACGCCGCTGGTGTATTCGGTGGTGCACATCGGTTCGTTCGCGTCCTGGCCCTACCGCGGGTTGGCGGTGGGCGTGATGGCCGCGGGGCTGGCGTGGCCCCGGCGCGGTGCGGCCGCATTCGGCGCCCTGCTCGCGGTGGCGACCAGTGTGTCCAATGCCCTTGTCGTGCCCGGCAGTTCGATGTGGGCGCTGTTCGGCGACATCACCAGGGGACTCGGTGTGGCGGCGCTGTTCCTGTGGTGCGTGGTGTACGCGCGCGCCGCCGCCGAACGCGTCGACCGGGAAGCGGTCCGTCAGCGCAGCCGAGCGGCGGCGGTCGCGGCGACGTCGGCCAGGGAACGCGAGGGCGCGCGCTTCGCGGCGCTCATCCACGACGCGGTGCTCTCGACGCTGCTGGAAGCCTCGCGGGCGCAGGAGTCCTCGTCGGTGCTGCGCAATCAGGCCGCGCGCACCCTCGAACAGCTCGAGCTGTCGCGGACCGCGCCCGAGATCGACCACCTCGACGCCGCCGCGACGATCGAATTCCTGCGCGAGGCGGTGCGCGAGGCGGAGTCCGAGTTGCCGGTGCAGGTGTCCTCGCGACGCGCGGCGGATCTGTGCCTGCCGATCGAGGCCGCGCAGGTGCTCGGGGCCGCGCTCTCGGAGGCGGTGCGCAACAGCGTGCGCCATGCCGACGTCGCGGGTCGGACGGTGCGGCGCGGTGTATCGGTGACCATCGCGACCGGGGGCATCCGGGTGGTGCTCTCCGATGACGGCGCCGGGTTCGACCCGGCGCGGGTGTCGGCCGACCGGATGGGGATCGCAGGCAGCATTCTGGGCCGGATGCGCGCGCTCGCCGGCGGCGCGGCCTTCGTGGAATCGGCGCCCGGCGCGGGAACCGTGGTGACTCTGGTGTGGGGGAGTTGATGGTCGAGCGTGATCTGCCGTTCGCGATGCGCGACCTGTTCGGCCTCAGCGACGGCACGGCATGGCTGTTCGTGGTGATCTTCGAAGCCACCATCGTGATGTATCTGCGGGTGAATTTCGATATCGCGCCGCCCGCGGCCGCATTCGCCGCGCTGGTGCTGATGACCGTGGCGGCGCTGGTGGTGCTGGTGTTCCCGGTGGATCCGCTGCCGTGGCCGGTCACGATCTTCGTGGCGTCCGCGGGGCCCGCGGCGATGGCGCTGACCGTGCCATGGCTCGAGAGCTCCTCGGGGTTCGCCCACCAGATGTGGACCGCCTACCCGACGTCGTATCTGCTGGCGATGCTGGTGCTGCGCGGGCGGATACTGTCGGCCTGGGTGGGGGTGGCGGCCGCCGCGACGGTGCTGGTGACGATGGGCGTGTTCACCAGTTGGCATCCCGAAACCGTGGTGCGTGCGCTGACGCCGGTGGCCACGGTCGGCGCGGTGACGGTATTCATGTCGATCGTGCGGCCCACCCAGCGTTCGCTGCGGGAACTGCGCAGCGAGGCCAATCGCCGGGCGGCGACCGAGGCGGCGTTGGCCGCGGCCAACGCCGAGCGGGATCGTCAGCTGGGGGCGCTCGACCGGGTGGCCGGGCCGCTGCTCGCCCGCATCGCCGCGGGGATCGAGCTGACCGACACCGAACGCGAACAGTGCAGGCTGCTCGAAGCCGAACTGCGCGACGGTCTTCGGGCGCCGCAACTGGTCACCGACCGGCTCAGCGCCGCGGCGCGCGCGGCCCGATCGCGCGGGGTCGAGGTCACCCTGCTCGACGACGGCGGCTTCCTCGGCGTGCCGGAGTGGGTGCGCCACAACGTGATCGAGGCCGCGGTCGACGAACTCGACATGGCGGGAGCGGGCTCGGTGACCGTACGAGTCCTCCCGGTCGGTCGACGCTGGGTGGCGACTGTGTTGGCTGCCGCGCCGGGCGGAGATCGACGGACCGAGATCGACACCGCGGGCGAGGTTCGGGTCTCCACCTGAGCGCCGAAAACCTGTCGGACCCCTGTGCCAGGCTGAGGGAATGCAGCGGATGAATGCGGCGCAGGCCCGTCGAACGGCGCTGGCCGCGCAGGGCTTCGGCAAGCGAAAGCCGACCAACCCGAAGCGGCGGGCGATACTCGATGTGGTCGCCAGAACCCGTCTGCTGCAAATAGATTCGGTATCGGCGGTGGTGCGCGCGCATTACGCGCCGGTGTTCAGCCGGATCGGCCCCTACGATCGCAGCCTGCTCGACGGCGCCGCCTGGAGCGACAGCGCGAAGGCTCGGCGGGGACTGGTGGAGTACTGGGCGCACGAGGCCGCGCTGATCCCGGTCGCCGACTGGCCGTTGATGCGCTGGCGGATGGCGGAGTACCGGCACGGGCGCTGGTCGGGGATGCGCAAGGTCGTCGAACGCAATCCGACACTGGGCAAGGACATTCTCGATGTCGTGACCGAGGTCGGCGCGGCGAGCGCGGGGGAGATCGAACGCCATCTGGAACTGGACAAGCCGCGCCCGAAAGGGACCTGGTGGAACCTGAGCGACACCAAGATGATCTGCGAGCAGCTCTTCGCCGCGGGTGAGCTCTCCACCGCGCGTCGAGTCGGCTTCACCCGGCACTACGACCTCACCGAACGAGTCGTCCCGGCCGACGTGCTCGGCCGCGAGATCGGCGAGGAAGACGCCGTGCGCGAGCTGATCCGCCGCGCCGGCCGCGCCCTCGGTATCGGCACCGAGGCCGACCTGCGTGACTACTACCGCCTTGCCCGTCGCCAGAGCGCCCCGGCGATCGCCGACCTGGTCGACGCGGGCGAACTGGTGCCGGTCGACGTCGACGGCTGGGACGCGCCCGCCTACCTGCACCCGGAGGCCGCCACCCCGCGCCGGATCACCGGCACCGCACTGCTGTGCCCGTTCGATCCGCTGATCTTCTTCCGCCCGCGCACCCAGCGGGTCTTCGACTTCCACTACCGGATCGAGATCTACACCCCCGAACCCAAACGGGTGCACGGCTATTACGTCTTCCCGCTGCTCGTCGACGGCAAGCTCGTCGGCCGGGTGGATCTGCGCGCCGAACGCGCCACCGGCCGACTGCTCGCCCCCGCCGCGTTCGCCGAGCCCGGCTACGCCACCGCCGAGACCGCCCAGGCGTTGCGCGGGGCGCTGCGGGAAATGGCCGACTGGCTCGAACTCGACGAAGTCGTTATCGGCGAACGCGGCGATCTCGCCCCGCTGCTGTGATGGCGACCGCGCCTACCAGGCCTTGCCGCCGTATCCGCGCATCTGGTCCTTCAACGCGCCGCTGACGGCACCGGAGAGCCAGGAGTTCAGCGACTGACCGTTCTGCTGGGCCGCTTCCTCCGCGCGCGACTTGAGCTGTTCGACCAGTCGCAGGGTCACCCGGCTGATGTCACCGGTCATCTCCTCGAAGGTCTGGGGCTCCTCCGCCCCCGACGGGGTGTTCTTGCGCACGTCGGCCTTCGCCTCGGTGCCCTCCAGACGGACGTGCACGGTGCGGTCACCGAGCTCGGTGCTGATCTCGGCGGCCAGTTCCGACAGCGCCGAGAGCAGTACCAGCCGACTCGAACTCTCCACCGCGGCGGCGAGGGCGGCGGCGGTGGCCTGCGTTTTCTCGTCGCCGAGCGCGGCGGCGGCGATCAGTTCCTCGCGCAACCGCGCGGTATGAGCATTCAGATCCATGACATCAGTGTGACGTCATAAATGACATCACGCAAGGTGGAAAGCGCCCAGCGGCCGCCGCTTCGGCCGCTAGGGTGTCGAGGCACATCCGGCGACCGGGTAGCCTTTCTGACCATGACGAACGGTGAATCGACGCCAACGGAGCTGCACGCGTCCGGCACGGTAGGTGTCGCGATGGTGACCCCCTTCAGCGCTGCGGGCAAGCTCGACGTCGATGCCGGTGTCGCACTGGCGGCACACCTGGTCGACCGTGGGGTCGACCTGCTGATCATCTCGGGTACCACCGGCGAGTCGCCGACCACCACCGAAACCGAGAAGGCGGACCTGCTGCGGGCCGTCGTCGACGGCGTCGGCGACCGGGCCACCGTGGTCGCCGGGGCGGGTACCTACGACACCGCGCATTCGATCGAACTGGCGCGTACCGCCGAGAACGCGGGTGCGGACGGTCTGCTCGTCGTGACGCCGTATTACTCGCGGCCCACGCAGGAGGGGCTGATCGCGCACTTCACCGCGGTCGCCGACGCTACCGCGCTGCCGATCACCCTCTACGACATTCCACCGAGGTCGGTGGTGCCTATCGCCATCGACACGATCCGGCGCCTTGCCGAGCATCCCAACATCGTCGCGGTGAAGGATGCCAAAGGCGATCTCGTCTCCGGAGCCGATCTCATCGCGACCACCGATCTGGATTTCTACTCCGGTGACGATGGACTGAATCTGCCCTGGCTCTCGGTCGGTGCGATCGGATTCATCAGCGTCATCGGCCACCTCGTGCCGGAACGACTGCGCGAGATCCACCAGGCCTACACGACCGGTGACGTGGCCAGGGCGCGAGAGATCAACGCGACACTACTGCCGCTGTACGCGGCCATGACCCGCCTGGGAGGTGTGGCGATGTGTAAGGGAGGACTCCGATTGCTCGGCATCGACGTAGGTGAGCCCCGTTTGCCCCAGCTGATGCCGACGCAGGCACAACTGGAGGAACTGATGCTCGACCTGCAGGCAGCGGGGGTGTCGGCATGACCGAACCCGTAGCCCGTAAGCCCCGTCGCCGTTCGGCATCGCGCGCCGCCGGTGCGCCCGAGCTGATACCTGTGGAGAGTCCGCAGGCCGCGGTGAAGAAGGTGGTTCCGACCGAGGAAGCCCCCGCAAGGAAAGCTCCGGCTATCGCCGAACCGATCGCCGAGGTCGCCGCCGAGGCGAACCTGGCGGGTTCCGCCGAAGCGGGCACCGACCTGCGCGGCGTCGCCGAGGAAGGCGTCACCGCGAAGAAGACCGCGCCGCGCCGTGCCAGGACGAAGCCGGCCACCGAAGCCAAGGGCAAGCAGGCCGAAGCCAAGAGCAAGCCCGCCGAGCAGTCCCGCGGCGCCGGTCGTGGGAGGCAAGGCGGCGGTCGCGGTCGCGGTGCGGCACCGGTCGCCGAGCCGCGCGAGAAGGCCGCCCACGACAAGCTTGGCCCGCCGCCGAAGCTGGCGAAGAACGGTCTTCGCCTGTTCGCACTGGGCGGTATCGGCGAAATCGGCCGCAACATGACCGTGTTCGAATACGGCGGCAAGCTGCTGATCGTCGACTGCGGTGTGCTGTTCCCCGAGGACCAGCAGCCCGGCGTCGACCTGATCCTGCCGGACTTCGGGCCCATCGAGGACCGGATGGCCGACGTCGAGGCCATCGTGCTCACCCACGGCCACGAGGACCACATCGGTGCCGTGCCGTTCCTGCTGCGTCTGCGCCAGGACATCCCGGTGATCGGCGCCAGGTTCACCCTCGCCCTGGTGGCGGCGAAGGCTCGCGAGCACCGCTTGCAGCCCAAGCTGCGCGAGGTCGCCGAGGGTGAGACCACCGTGCACGGCCCGTTCGAGATCGAATACTTCGCGGTCAACCACTCGATCCCCGACGCACTGGCGGTCGCGATCCGCACCGGCGCGGGCGTGGTGCTGCACACCGGTGACATCAAGCTCGACCAGCTGCCCCTGGATGGGCGCCTCACCGACCTGGCCGGCTTCTCGCGCCTGGGCGACGAGGGCGTCGACCTGTTCCTGGTCGACTCCACCAACGCCGAGGTCCCCGGCTTCGTCACCCCCGAGCGCGAGATCGGTGGCGTGCTCGACAATGTCATCGGCAAGGCCACCAACCGCGTCATCGTGGCCTCGTTCGCCAGCCACGTGCACCGCATCCAGCAGGTCGTCGACGTCGCGCAGAAGTACAACCGCAAGGTCTGCTTCGTCGGGCGTTCGATGGTGCGCAACATGGAGATCGCGCAAGACCTGGGCTACCTGACGGTGCCCGACAATGTCGTGGTCACCCTTGACCAGGCCGCGAACCTGCCCGGCAACCGCCTGGTGCTGATCTCCACCGGTTCGCAGGGCGAGCCGCTGTCGGCGCTGTCGCGGATGGCGCGTGGCGAGCACCGGCAGATCAACATCCGTGCCGACGACCTGGTGGTGCTGGCGTCCTCGCTGATTCCCGGTAACGAGAACTCGGTGTTCGCCGTGGTCAACGGCCTGGCCCGGCTCGGCGCGACCGTGATCACCCAGCAGAACGCGAAGGTGCACGTCTCCGGGCACGCCTCCGCCGGTGAGCTGCTGTACCTGTACAACGCGGTGCGCCCCACCAACGCCATGCCCGTGCACGGCGAATGGCGCCACCTGCGCGCCAACGCCGCACTGGCCGTGGCGACCGGTGTGCCCGAGGAGCGGGTCATGCTGGCCGAGGACGGCGTGGTGGTCGACCTGGTCGACGGCATCGCCTCCATCGTCGGCCGCGTGCCGGTCGGGCACGTCTACGTCGACGGCCTCTCGGTCGGTGACGTCGGCGAGTCCACCCTGTCGGACCGTCTGGTCCTCGGCGAGGGAGGTTTCATCTCGATCACCATCGTCATCGACTCGACCACCGGAAAAGCGGTCAGCACGCCCGAGCTCAACGGGCGCGGCTTCTCCGATGACCGGACCGCGCTCGACGGCGCGAACGAACTGGTCGAGGCGGAGCTGCTGCGCCTGGCCGGTGAAGGCATCACCGACACCCATCGCATCGCCCAGGGCGTGCGCCGGGTGGTGGGCCGCTGGGTCGCCGACGTCTACCGTCGTCGTCCGATGATCGTGCCGACGGTCGTCGCCGTCTGATCGTCTGATCCGACTGATCGGCTGATCAACTGATCAACTGAAAACCGCTGGGCGACATAGTCGCCCAGCGGTTTTCTTGATATTCGGACCGATGTTCGAAACGATATTCGGACCGGTTCTCAGGCCTGGCAGGCCGCGGAGTCGAGCTGGGCCGACTTCACGATGTTGCACGCGAACACGTGCGAGACCTTCCAGGAATCGTCCTCGGCGACGAAGTCGACGAAGGCATCCTTCACCGGGGTGCCGTCGATGGTCACATCGGCGTTCGCCTCGAGATTGCCGTCGACGGAGAGCCCCCTCGCGCCCGAATCAGTGGCGATCGATAAGGATTCCGTAAGTTCGGGCCGGCGAAACGCGGTTCACGGCGAGATTTCCCCGCGCTGACCGGGGCGCTGCGACCTGCGCATCCACCCTGGATCACCCCGGCGAGCGGGGTGGGACCAGTGTTGCGGATGGTCTCGGAGGTGCTCGAGCGGCTAGCCTGAGGTCATGGCAGGTAAGTCCCGCAGCACCACGACCTCTCGTGCGCGGGCGGGATCGACCAGGGGGCAGACGCCGGCGGCGCGGTCTCGTTCGGCGACCCCGCGAGCGACGGCGGCTCCACGTGGGCGCACCACACCCGTGCGCAGGCCGGTCAAACGCGCCTCCAACACCGCCCCGCTGGCCGTGATCAGCCGCGGCATCGGCAGTAGCTGGACCATGCTGGCGCGCGGGGTCGGCGCCACCACGCGCACGCTGAGCCGGGCAGGCGAACTGGACCACGGGCACCGTCGCGACGGCATCGGCTTGGCACTCATCGCGTTGAGCGCGATCATCGCCGCCGCGATGTGGCTCTCGGCGGGCGGACCGGTCGGCCGTTTCCTCGAAGACGTCGTGCGGGCGATCGCCGGTTCGGCGGCCGTGCTCGCGCCGATTCTGCTGGTCGCGCTCGCGGTGGTATTGATGCGCACCGAACCGCATCCGGAGATCCGGCCGCGGCTGGTCCTCGGTGGGCTGCTCGTGGTGCTGCCCGCGCTGGGTGTGTGGCATCTGGCGGCCGGGTCCCCGACCGATGCGGACGGCCGCTCCACGGCGGCGGGCGCGTTGGGATACGCGATCGGTGGACCGCTCGGCCAGGGCCTCACGCCCTGGCTCGCGCTGCCGATCCTGTTGCTGGCCATGATGTTCGGCGTGCTGCTGCTCACCGGAACCACGGTGCGCGAGGTGCCCACCAAGCTGCGCGAATACTTCGGTCTCGGCGAATACGCCGACGACAGCGACCCCTACGATCCGGCCAACTACGACGCCGACGGATTCCCGGTGCACCGCAACCGAACCCGTCGCCGCGGCGGCAACCCCGACGACAACTACTCACCCGAGGAGTTCAGCGGCTCCGACGCGGTCACCGAGTCGCTGGGCGAACCGCCGCTGCGCGATGCCAAGCCGATCGAGGAACCGCCGGCGCCCGCGCCGAAACCGGCGCGCAAGCGTCCGGTGGTCAAGCCGGTCGACCAGACCCCGCCGCCGCCACCGGAACCGGAGTTCGTCACCGACCGCGTCGTCGACGGCGATTACACGCTGCCCCCGCTCACCCTGCTGCTCGACGGCGATCCGCCCAAGAAGCGTTCGGCGGCCAACGAATCGATGATCGAGGCGATCACCGAGGTGCTGGTGCAGTTCAAGATCGACGCCGCGGTCACCGGCTTCGTGCGCGGCCCGACGGTCACCCGCTACGAGGTGGAACTCGGTCCCGGCGTCAAGGTCGAGAAAATCACCGCGCTGGCCCGCAACCTGGCCTACGCCGTCGCCACCGAGAACGTGCGCCTGCTCGCGCCCATCCCCGGCAAATCGGCCGTCGGCATCGAGGTGCCCAACGCCGACCGCGAATTGGTGCGCCTGGCCGACGTGCTGAAGTCGCCGCACACCCGCAACGACCACCATCCGCTGGTGATCGGTCTCGGCAAGAACATCGAGGGCGAGTTCGTCTCGGCGAACCTGGCCAAGATGCCGCACCTGTTGGTAGCCGGTTCCACCGGCTCGGGTAAGTCGAGCTTCGTGAACTCGATGCTGATCTCGCTGCTGCACCGGGCCACCCCCGAAGAGGTCAGGATGATCCTGATCGACCCGAAGATGGTGGAACTCACGCCGTACGAGGGCATTCCGCACCTGATCACGCCCATCATCACCCAGCCGAAGAAGGCCGCCGCCGCGCTGGCCTGGCTGGTCGAGGAGATGGAACAGCGCTACCAGGACATGCAGGCCAACAAGGTCCGCCACATCGACGACTTCAACAAGAATGTGCGATCGGGCAAGATCACGGCCCCGCTGGGCAGTGAGCGCGTCTACCGGCCCTACCCCTACATCCTGGCCATCGTCGACGAGCTCGCCGACCTGATGATGACCGCCCCGCGCGATGTCGAGGACGCGATCGTGCGGATCACCCAGAAGGCGCGGGCCGCCGGTATCCACCTGGTGCTGGCCACCCAGCGCCCCTCGGTGGACGTGGTGACCGGTCTGATCAAGACCAATGTGCCCTCGCGGCTGGCGTTCGCCACCTCCTCGCTCACCGACTCGCGCGTCATCCTGGACCAGCCGGGTGCCGAGAAACTCATCGGCATGGGCGACGGTCTGTTCCTGCCGATGGGTCAGGGCAAGCCGACCCGTCTACAGGGCGCGTTCATCTCCGACGAGGAGATCCAGGCCGTTGTCGAGTTCAGCAAGACCCAGGCCGAACCCGAATACCAGGAGGGCGTCACCGCGGCCAAGGCCGGCGAGGTCAAGGACGTCGACCCCGATATCGGCGACGACATGGACGTGTTGCTGCAGGCCGTGGAGCTGGTGGTCACCTCACAGTTCGGGTCCACCTCGATGCTGCAACGTAAGCTGCGGGTCGGCTTCGCCAAGGCGGGCCGGTTGATGGATCTGATGGAAACCCGCGGTGTGGTCGGTCCCAGCGAGGGCTCCAAGGCCCGCGACGTGTTGATCAAACCCGATGAGCTGGACGGTTTACTGTGGTCGATTCGTGGCGGCGATCCGGGTGCGTCCGACGACGAGTAACGCCGTTCCCGGTTTGCTCTGACCGTGCCGGAAGCAGGCGGCGACGAACGAGGAGGGACCTGGCACGGCTCGTGGTCATCGAAAGGCCCGGAGGTGGATCGGGCGGCGATCGCCTGTTCAGGCGGTGAAGCGGGCGCGCGCGAGGCGGGTACCCGACATCAGTACACCGGGGCAGAGCCGGTGCATCGCGGTTCGGCGCTTGATCTGCGCGGTGGATTCGTTCACGGCTCGCTCCTCTCGGGTCTGTGTCGTCGGGTGATGCGGTGACGGTAGCAGCGGGCGTGGACGCGGCGATAGGGCTTTTTTGTGTGCGCGGCATGTGCGCTGCCGCCGATGTGTGTGAAATCATGGCGGGCAATCGTTCTGCAAGCCAACTGAAACGGACAATTCGGGCATGATGGACGACATGAACTTCATCGATCGGACCACCACATGCAGGTGACCACGCTCGAGTGGGTGATCACCGGACTGGTGATCCTCGGCCTGTTCGTCTTCGACTTCTACGCCCACGTGCGCACCCCGCACGAGCCCACCTTCAAGGAATCGGGCATCTGGTCAGCCGTCTACATCAGTTTGGCGCTGCTGTTCGGCCTGTTCGTCGCCTGGAAATGGGGCGGCACATTCTCGGGGGAGTACTACGCGGGCTTCGTCACCGAGAAAGCGCTCTCGGTCGACAACCTGTTCATCTTCCTCATCATCATGAGCACCTTCGCCGTGCCACGGATCTACCAGCAGAAGGTGCTGCTGATCGGCATCGTGCTGGCGCTGGCGATGCGCGGTGTGTTCATCGCGGTCGGTGCGGCCGCGATCAGCGCCTACAGCTGGGTGTTCTACCTGTTCGGCGCGTTCCTGATCTACACCGCGATCAACCTGCTGCGCGAGAGCGGGCACGAGGCCGAACACGAGCAGAAACGCGACAGCTACATCGTCTCGCTGGCCAAACGGGTCCTGCCCACCACCGACGAGTACGACGGCGACAAGCTCATCACCCGGATCGACGGCAAACGCGTGGTGACCCCGCTGCTGCTCGCGCTGCTGGCCATCGGTTTCGCCGACCTGCTGTTCGCGCTGGACTCGATTCCGGCGATCTACGGTCTCACCGAAGAGCCGTACCTGGTGTTCACCGCCAACGCCTTCGCGTTGATGGGTCTGCGCCAGCTGTACTTCCTCATCGGTGGGCTGCTCGACCGCCTGGTGTACCTGTCCTACGGCCTGGCCGCGATCCTGGCGTTCATCGGCGTGAAGCTGGTGCTGCACGCGCTGCACGAGAACACGCTGTCGTTCATCAACGGCGGTGAGCACGTGAGCGTCCCGGAGATCTCCACGGCGGTCTCATTGAGCGTGATCATCGGCATTCTGGTCATCGCGACGGTGGCGAGCTTGCTGCGCACCCGCCACACCAACGCCTGACACGACCGACAACGACGCTGCCCGGAACCGCTGGGGTTCCGGGCAGTGTTGTCTGTGTGGCTCGACTATTCGGCGAAGGCGCCCATCACCGGCAGCCACTCGACCACGCGGACGGCATCGATCAGGCCGAGCTTCGCGAACGGGTCGTTGCTCAGCAGATCGGTCAGCGAGGGCCCGTCGTCGGCGCGGAACAGCAGCAGTGCGCCCGTACCGTCGGGGTAGGGGCCGCTACTGAGCACCGTGCCCGCGTCGACCAGAGCGTTCAACCAGCCGCGGTGCTCGGGTCGGTTGGTCGCGCGGTCGGTCGCGGTGGACTCGGAGTAGGTGTAGTGGACAGCGAAGATCGGCACAGTCGATCACTTTCTCGCGATGGATTCTCTAGAGGGTGAGCAGCATGCGGGTGTTGCCGAGGGTGTTGGGCTTGACGAAGCTGAGGTCGAGGAATTCGGCGACACCGGTGTCGTAGGAGCGGCACATCTCCGCGTACACCTCGGCGGTGACGGGCGTGCCGTCGATCTCGACGAACCCGTGCCTGCCGAAGAAGTCCACCTCGAAAGTGAGCACGAACACACGCTGCAACTGCAGTTCGCGGGCGACGGTGACCAGGTGCTCGACCACCGCGCCGCCGACGCCGCGGCCCTTGACGACGGGATCCACTGCGACAGTGCGAACTTCGCCCAGATCGGCCCACAGCACGTGCAACGCGCCACAGCCCACGACCTGTCCGTCGAGCTCGGCGACCCAGAATTCCTGCACCGATTCGTACAGCGTGACCAGGTTCTTCTCCAGCAGGATGCGGCCGGCGTACTCGTCGACCAGGCGCTTGATCTCGGGGACATCGGAGGTTCGCGCTCGTCGCACGACCACGCCGGAAACAGGCGCCACAGTGGGCGCGACAGCATGCGCTTCGCTGGTCGGACTGCTCGAGGGTCCCCGTGAGGTCATGGGTGCAGAGTAGTCGGACCGGTTACCGATAGTCTGAACGTGTGCCGCACATCCTGTCGTTCCGCTCCTCGCATCGCGCCGGGCTCGACGACCGGATCGCGTGGCACCGATCGTGCGAGCAAACAGCTCGCGAAACCGTTGGATTTCGGCGCAGTGCCGGTGAATGCCGAGAGGGCAGCGCATGAACGGTCAGCGCCTGGAGGCGGTAGCTCGCGTGGCCACGGAAGGCGCCCGGTCATGCCACGAGGACAGGGCATGAGCGTGCGACCCGAAGAGATCGATCGTGGGTCGAGTGCGGCGACACCGATGCACGCGGTGCCGGAGACTCAGGTTCCGCTGCTCAATATCGCCAATGTGTTGACCATCGCGCGCATCGTATTGGTGCCGCTGTTCGTGCTGGCGTTGTTCGCCGAGGGCGGGCACGACACCCGCTGGCGAGTCATCGCCGCGGCGGTCTTCGGCCTGGCCGCGATCACCGACCGCTTCGACGGGCAACTGGCGCGCAAATACGGGTTGGTCACCGATTTCGGCAAGCTCGCCGACCCCATCGCGGACAAGGCGCTGATCGGATCGGCGCTGATCGGGCTCTCGGTACTCGGCGATCTGCCGTGGTGGATCACCGTGGTCGTCTGCGGCCGCGAAATCGGCATCACGCTGCTGCGGCTGGTGGTGGTGCGGCGCGGGGTGATCCCGGCCGGTCGTGGCGGCAAGCTGAAGACGCTGGTGCAGTCCGTGGCGATCGCGCTGCTGGTGCTGCCGCTGTCGGGTGTGTTCGCCACCGCGGGCATGTGGCTGATGTATCTGGCCGTGGCGCTGACGGTGATCACCGGCCTGGATTACGTGGGGCAGGCGACCAGAGTGTGGCTGGCGGGTGGACGGTCGCGCGCGTGAGTGATCCGCTCGTCGGCGGTGCGCCGGTCGCCGAACTGGTCAGGGCCCTGAACGCGGCGGGTCAGACCGTCGCCACGGCCGAATCGCTCACCGCGGGTCTGCTGGCCGCCACGGTGGCGGGAGTTCCCGGTGCCAGCGCGGTGCTGCGGGGCGGGTTGATCGTCTACGCCACCGACCTCAAGAGTCGCCTTGCCCGCGTCGACGACCACCTCCTTCGCACCGACGGTCCGGTTGCCGCCTCGACCGCTGAACAACTCGCTGTGGGGGCGCGGGCGCAGTGCGGCGCGGACTGGGGTGTCGGATTGACCGGGGTCGCCGGACCCGATTCCCAGGACGGGCATCCCGTCGGCACGGTATACCTCGGGTTGGCCGGTCCACGTCACAGCGAAGTGGTTCGGTTGAAACTGCACGGTGACCGGTGGACGATCAGACTCGGCGCTGTGCACAGTGCAGTGCGTGAGTTGCTTCGCTGTGTCAGTGTGAAGTAGGTCGGTTCGGGAACCACCGGTCCATGCTCGACGTTGTGCCAGAAAGAGGTGAGCACCGCTACGGCGGTGACACGAGGTGGAGGAGAACGAGATGACGCTGCTGCGGGAGGCAATCGGGGACAGTCTGCGGCGTGCGCGTCTCGCCCAGCATCGAACGCTGCGCGAGGTGTCGACCTCCGCGCGCGTGAGCCTCGGCTATCTGTCGGAAGTGGAGCGCGGCCGCAAGGAAGCCTCCAGTGAACTGCTCGCCAGCATCTGCGAGGCACTCGACGTGCCGCTCTCGCGCGTGCTGTGGGACGTGAGCACCCTGATGGCGGGCGCCGACGGCTCCGCGCCGCGCGAACCCGCGCTGACCGGCCCCGCCGCCGAGCGCGAGCCGACCGAGGCCGAGCCTGCCACCCTGCCCGAACCCGCCGCGGGCGAGGCATCCGCCTCCGCGAGCGCGGCGGCCGAGCAGGGCGCGCGCATCGGCATCGCCGAAGACACCCGCATCGTCATCCCGGCCCCCAGGGCCGAGATGCTGGTACTGGTGAAGGGAATGTGACGCGGCGAATCCTGCGCCCGGCGCGCGAGACGCTGCACACCGCTGATGAGAACGGATAGATTCTCATCAGGCGTCGATCGGTCCGGTCATTCCGGTTCGGGTGCCGCATGGTGAAGGATGAGCACGTATCTGGTGCGTGACGGTCGCGTACCACCAGTCGCACGAGCGACGCACAGATGGAGGCGGGATCAATCGATGGCTAATCCGTTCGTGAAGGCCTGGAAGTACATGATGGCCCTCTTCGACTCCAAGATCGAAGAGCATGCGGATCCGAAGGTCCAGATTCAGCAGGCTATCGAGGAGGCGCAGCGTCAGCATCAGGCGCTGTCGCAGCAGGCGGCATCGGTGATCGGTAACCAGCGTCAGCTGGAGATGAAGCTGAACCGCCAGCTCGACGAGGTCGAGAAGCTCAACGCCAACGCCCGTCAGGCCGTCACCCTGGCCGATCAGGCGCAGGCGGCGGGCGACACCGAGAAGGCGATCCAGTACACCAACGCCGCCGAGGCGTTCGCCGCCCAGTTGGTCACCGCCGAGCAGTCGGTGGAAGACCTCAAGGTGTTGCACGATCAGTCCCTGCAGGCCGCCGCACAGGCCAAGAAGGCGGTCGAGCAGAACGCGATGATGTTGCAGCAGAAGGTCGCCGAGCGCACCAAGCTGCTCAGCCAGCTCGAGCAGGCCAAGATGCAGGAGCAGGTCTCGGCCTCGCTGCAGCAGATGGACTCCACCCTGTCCGCGCCGGGCTCCACGCCCAGCCTGGACGCCGTGCGCGACAAGATCGAGCGTCGCTACGCCAACGCGCTCGGTTCGGCCGAGCTGGCGCAGAACACGGTGCAGGGTCGCATGATGGAGGTGCAGCAGGCCAGCGTCCAGATGGCCGGGCACAGCAAGCTCGAGCAGATCCGCGCCTCCATGCGCGGTGACGCGTTGCCCACCGGCAACAATAACGCGGCGATCGACCCGGCGCAGCCTCAGGCCGCACCGGCGCCGAACATCAACAAGGGCCAAGCGGCTCAGCAGTAAGTAGTACGTGGAGTCCGGCGAGGGCGCGGAAACCCGGCGGTGACGCCCGGTGGCCGCGCCATCAACGGTTTCCGCGACGACCGGCACCCGGGGGAAGGACACCGATGAGCGGGAAACTACGGCGCGAACGTGCCGAGATCGTGGAACCGGCGGCGATCACGCAGGCCGCCATGGCGGGCTCGGTGCCCGCCACCCTGCGTGGGGTCGGTGAGCAGGCCCTGGTCGCGGTGCGGCGCTGGGCCGACCCGCGTGAACGTGAATTGCGCCGCCGGCGCCGGGTGCGCAGGCGCAGTTTCCAGCTGGGCACCGTGTCCGGCATCACCACGGTCGGCGCGGTCGGGCTGGCCGTGATCTCGGCGCCCGCCTGGGCGGTCGTGGTGATCGGCGGTGGCGCCGTCGCCTTCGTCACCGGAACCGCGCTCACCGCGCGCCGGTATCTGGAGATGCGTGGCAAACCCCTGCCTCAGGCGGCGTTCGTCGCCCGCAAGTCGCCCGGCCTGCGCTCGGCCGCGCGGGCTCCCATCCAGCGCCTGATCCGCGCCGAACGGGCGCTCTACGACCTCGGCGCCCAGATCGCGCGCACCCGCCGACTCCCCGAAGACGAACTGCGCGACCTGCTCGAGACGGCCCGCTCCGGCGCGGGCGCCCTGCACGCGCTCGCCGCCGACGTGATCGCGATGGAACAGGCCGCCGACACCGTCGGCCGCGCCAACCCCGACACCGTGGCGGCACTGAAATCCACCGTCGTCGGCGTGCTCGCCCGCCTGGAAACCGGCGTGATCGAATACGAACAACTGGTCGCCGCCGCGGCCCGCATTCTCGCGGTCCCGGAAGACTCGGTGCTCGCCTACCAGTTCAACGGCATCGTCGCCGACCTGCGCGAAGCCGCCGACCGCCTCGACGGTTGGGCCCAGGCTCTCACCGAAATGGCAGACCAGGGCACCGACTTGTTCTCCGGCGGAAAGGATTCCGCCCGCTAGGACCCCTCGGACACGCCCCATGTCGATCGGCACGCCGGTCGAGGACGCGGCGTGCCGATCGGAGGTCAGGCTGGGGCGACGGCCTGACGCAGGGCCGCGAGCTCCGCGGCGCGGGGGTCGGTGACGGTGGCTGATTCGGGGACGTCGAAGATGCGGACGCTCTTCTCGTCGGCGGTGAACGGGGCCCAATCGATGGTGCCGTCGGTGGCGAAAGCGACCCACGCGGCGTGCATTTCGTCGGCAAGCGACTGCGGCGGGGTGGGGCCGGTGAGGGAGTGTGCCTCGTCGATGGTGTCGAAGACGAACGGGATTTCCAGCACGTGGCAGGCTCCGAGCCCGGGAAGGGTTGTGGGCCAGGCGAATTCGTAGACGTGGGTGGAGACGGTGGCGGCGCTCGCTTCGGCGAAGTCGTAGGTGCCCGCGCGGAAACTCATGTCGGTGAGGATGGCGTTGAAGATCTCGGCGGGGGTGGCATCGGGACGCTCGGTCGAATACGTCTGGGCGACCGCGGGATCGATGCCGTAGCGGGTGAGGACGAAGGGCAGCGTGTCGGCGGTGATGGCGGCGGCGAGCCCTGCGGGGACGGTGAAGAAGCGGAACTCGTCGGAGGTGGTGCCCGCGATGAGGGGGACCGCGCGGTCCGGGTGTGCGAGAAGAACCTCGGTCGGTGGGCCTTCCACGATGTCGTTGTCGATCACCGGGAACAGGCTCATGATGCCGCCGCCCAGTTGGATCACCGATCGGCCCCACCGCTGCGGATCGGGATCGGTCATCAGGGCCAGCGCGACGGCGTTCTGCGCGGTGCGCAGCTCATCGGGGCCGAGTGTGCCGAAGTCTTGTGCGGTGGGCGAGATTCCCAGTTCGGCGGCGAGTGCGGCGGACACCTTGCGCGCGTCCTCGGCGTCGGCGGCGACCGCGCCGTTGCCGCTCTGCATGATCGCGCGGCGGAACAGTCCGGTCGTCTGCGGTGCGGCGATCAACGCCGCCACACTCATCGCGCCCGCGGACTCACCGAAGATCGTCACGTTGTCGGGATCGCCACCGAACGCGGCGATGTTCTCGCGCACCCAGCGCAAGGCGAAGATCTGGTCGTGCAGTCCACGATTCGACGGCGCGCCCTCGATCTCGGCGAATCCCGACACCCCGAGGCGATAGTTGATCCCCACCATGACCACACCGTCTCGGGCGAAGGCCGTCCCGTTGTAGATCGCGCGTGCGTTGGACCCACGGACGAACGCGCCGCCGTGAATCCACACCAGCACCGGGAGACCCGAGGCGGCAGGGTCGGGCGTCCAGATATTCGCGTTGAGGTACTCGTCGCCGGGGATGTAGTCGCTGCCGAGCAGGGCGTGGATCGGTGCGGGATACGGCGTCTGCGCGCAGGTGGCGCCCATCTCGGTCGCCTCTCGCACGCCTTCCCAGGCCGGTGCGGCCTCGGGCAGCTGGAATCGTTTCGGCCCGACCGGCGCCGCCGCGAACGGCACGCCGAGAAAGCGGGTGACGCCTGCCTCGGTGTAGCCGCGTATCGCGCCGCTCGTGATCGTGACGATGGGTTCCATGAAAGTCCTCCTACGCGCAGTGAGCCCCGATTATGGACGCTTGTCCGGCTTGCCGTCAGTCGTTTGCCTACGGAACGAGTGGCCCGGCCAGCACTCGCTCGCCCCCCGCGCGGTCGCCGTCCCAGGTGAACTCGGGGTCGACGCCGGACTTGCGGGCCCACAGGGCCAGGAGCAGGTCCGATGCGGTGCCCGCGAGTTCGGCGACCGGCTCGCCGGGGCCGTAGGTCCAGCTCTTGGGGGTGTCGGTGGCCCGGACCCGCAGCGCCACCTCCGGTTCGACCGCAAGGCCGCGGTGGATCATCCGGGGCGCGAACAGCTCGAAGACCTCGTCGATGCCGTCGACCGCGAGATCGGGGTCGAACGCGTCGGCCTTGCCGAGGGCATTCTGACCGTCCCACAGGTGCATGAGCGTCTCGTGGGCGCGGCGTCGACGCCAGAAACCGACGGTGCGCGGCATGGACCTGGTGAAGGTCCAGGCCTCCTGGTCCTCGTCCGCGGACAGCGAGGTCGCCAGGGCGTCGGCGGTCGACTCGTACCACTCCTGCAGGGCCGCGGGATCCTTCGGTGCGGGCTCGCCCTCGAAATCGCCGCGCATTTCGGCCACCGCGGTGACCACCCACAGATTTCCGCGCCCGACGTGATCGACGAGGTCGTAGACGGTCCAGTCGCCGCAGGACGGCACCGGCGCGGCGAGATCGGTCTCGACAGTGATGAGCTCACCGAAGGCGGTGAGCTTGGCACAGAGCAACGCCAAGTAGTCCATGCCGAACACGGTAGCCGGGTAACCGCTGCGGCGCCGGTCTCGGGGTGAACCCTGATCTACACCCGGATATCGGTGCTGACCTGGTGATCTCTCGGCCACGGGGTGGCAGCATCGAAGATATCGGATCGCGCGAGTGCGGTCTCGGAGCTGGCGAGGAGTCACATCATGGTTCTGAAAGTTATCGGCATCGTCGCGGTCGCGCTGATCGCGTTCTGGATTCTGGGCGCGCTGATCGAGGCGCTGATGCCCATCCTGGTGATCGGGGCGATCGGTACCGGTGTGTACCTGCTGTACAAGGCGGTGTCGGGAAGCGACAAGACCCCGATCAGCTAGTCGCCTGTGGTTAGCATGGCGGGGTGGAACAGGTACCCGAGGACTGGCAGCGCGGACTGGTGATCGTCGCCCATCCCGACGACATCGAATACGGCGCCGCCGCGGCGGTCGCGCGATGGACGGGGCAGGGCAAGGACATTCGCTATCTGCTCGTCACGCGCGGCGAGGCGGGGATCGCGGGGATGCCGCCCGCGCAGGCCGCGCCGCTGCGGGAGATCGAGGAGATCTCCGGAGCGCGCGAAGTCGGCGTGCACACCGTCGAATTCCTCGACCATCCCGACGGCCGCATCGAGGAGGGTCTCACCCTGCGCCGCGAACTGGCCGCCGCGCTGCGCAGGCATCGCCCGGAGATGGTGGTGCTGTTCAACTTCGGCGACACCTGGGCGCCGGGCGTGGTCAACAGCGCCGATCACCGGGCTGTCGGTCGATCGGCGATGGACGCGATCTCCGACGCGGGCAACGAATGGATCTTCCCCGAACTCGCCGACCTGCCACCGTGGTCGGCGCGTTGGGCGGCCGTGGTCGGCCCGGTCGCCACGCACGCGGTGGATGTGGGCGCTCATCTGGAGCAGGCGCGCGCGTCGTTGTCGGCGCATCGGCGTTATCTGCAGGTTCTGAGCCCGGTGCCGGTGGAGGAGCAGGTGCGCGAAATCGTCACCTTCGCCACGGGTCCCAAGCAAGGATTCCCCGCCGAACACGCCGTCGGCTTCGAACTGTTCACCTTCGGCGGCTGATCAGCGGGCGGCGACGCGATCGACGACCGGGCGCCAATCCCGCAGGGGCGCAACGTGTAAACCGATCACTTTGCCCGCGTCGTCAGCCCTGCGCAGCGCCAGCGCGGCGGTGAAATCGGGGTCGGCGCGGAAGGCTTCGACCTCGGTGGGGGTCATCGGGCCACCCTGTGCGATCAGTGTGCGCCGACTCGACGCCGACAATGCGCAGGCGTGGGTCGAATCTGTCGCCGCCAGAAAGCGTTTCGCGACCACATGGAGTTCCACCAGTCGTGCCACGCGTGCGCCGAGCAGGCCGCGGACCGCTTCGGCTCCGTGCCTGCCGTGGTCGGCGTCGTCGCCGGGGACAAGTACGTGGCCGATGTCGTGGATCAGGCCCGCGACCTGGAGTTCTTCGTCGTCGGGGTGGTCGCGGCGCAACAGTTGCGCGCACTGTCGATCGTGATCGAGGATGTCGACGGGGTCGCCGGTGCGGTCCGCGGTGTCCCAGGCGTCGGCGCACCGCTCGAGGAGTACGAACAGGTCGTCGACGGTGTCGATCGGAGTGACGGGAGAGCCACCGGCTTCCTCGATCCCGCTTGGCTCGACCGGGAAGGAACCGGACCGCACACGATCACCGCTGCCGGATTCACTGGGGTAGTGGCTGTGCGACCGGCCGGGCGCGGTGGAGTCGGGACTGTCGGGTGGCACGTGATCGCTCCTGCCGGTTTCGATGCTGTGGTGCGGCGGTCAAGGTAGCGCAGAAACCGCAGTTCGGTTGTCCGAGGTGGGTGCGGCCTGGGGATATGGCAGGGTGGGCGGATGCGAATAGCTGTGGTGGCCGGGCCCGATCCAGGGCATGCGTTTCCCGCGATCGCGTTGTGTCTGCGATTGCTGGCCGCGGGGGACGAACCCGTGTTGTTCACCGGGCCGAGATGGCTCGATCAGGCCCGCTCCGCGGGGATCAGCGTGCGCAGGCTCAAGGGCCTCGCGCCGCGCCCGACGGACGACGACACCGACGCGGGGGCCCGGATCCACGATCGCGCCGCCCACATCGCCACCGAGAACCTGCCCGAACTCAGCGCGATGCTGCCGGACCTGGTCGTCTCCGACGTCCTCACCGCGGGCGGCGGGATGGCGGCCGAGCGACTGGGACTGCCGTGGGTCGAATTGTCACCGCACCCGCTCTACCTACCGTCGAAAGCCTTGCCGCCGATCGGCAGTGGCCTGGCGCCGGGGGAGGGCGTGCGTGGTCGCATGCGCGACGGTGTCCTGCGCACGATGACCGCACGCGCGGTCCGCACCGGCCACCGTCAGCGCTCCGCGGCTCGCGAAACCATCGGCCTGCCCGCTGAGGATCCCGGTCCCGCCGCGCGCCTGGTCGCCACCCTGCCCGCCCTGGAGATGGACCGCCCCGACTGGCCCGCCGACACCCACGTCGTCGGACCGCTGCTGTGGGAACCCACCGACGCGGTACTTCCACTGCCCCCGGGTGACGCCCCGCTGGTGATGGTGGCGCCCTCGACCGCGCACACCGGCGTCGCCGACATGGCCGACATCGTCCTGGCCAGCCTGGCCGGACTCGGTGTGCGCGCTGCCATCTCGACCCTCGACACCCCACCCGCCGAACTTCCCGACTGGGCTACCGCGGGCCTCGGCCGCCAAGACGAATTGCTCACCCACGCCGCGGTCGTGGTCGGCGGCGGCGGACACGGCCTGCTCGCCAAATCCCTGGCCGCGGGGGCGCCGGTGGTGACCGTCCCCGGCGGCGGTGACCAGTGGGAGCTCGCCAATCGTGCGGTACGGCAGGGAAGTTCGGTGCTCGTGCGACCGCTCACGCCCGAGGCGGTCGGCGCCGCGGTGCGGCAGGTGCTCGACGACCCCGCCTACGCCGCAGCGGCTCGGCACGCCGCCGCCGGTCTGGTGGAGGTCGAGGACCCGGTTCAGGTCTGTCACGACGCCGCGAAGCGGTAGTCCGTCGCCGACAGTCGCCGGTCGTCGCAAACATTGCTGGACTGAGCGGGGCCCTGTCGGCGCTCGCCCAGCGCGAGTATCTTGGGCAACGTGCGATTGACCGAATTCCAGGAGCTGATGCACACCGAGTTCGGCGTGGCGCGCGCCGACGCCATGCTGACCGATCACGTGATACCCCAACTGGGGCACACGGGGGCGGTGGCGATCGACAACGGTGTCGACCCGCGTGACGTGTGGCGAGCGTTGTGTGTCGACTTCGACGTCCCCCCGAACCGGTGGTGATCAGGCAATGGCCGTGACAACGCAGAACTCGGACACGCGACCGTATCGGTTCGACGAGCGGTTGCGGATGATCCCGGTCGACGCCGAGACCCTCACGGCCCGGGTGGCCGTCGCCGATCCCCATGATTTCCCCGGCCTGCGCAGGCTCGGCATCGCGTTGATGCTGCTCGGGCGCTACGACGAGGCCCTCGACCGGCTCGATCAGGCCCTCGAACTGGCCGATTCCGAGCAGCGCCGGATCACCGTCTGGATCAATCTGGCCGATGTCTACCGGTACCAGGGTGAACCGTCGCACGCCGAGATCCTGTACCGCCGGGCCCTGCACGCCAGTCGCGCGCTCGATCCCGATCTCGTCTCCTTCGCCGCCCACCACCTGGGCAAATCGTTGGCCGAACAGCACCGGCCGCGGGAGGCGCGTGAGCTGCTCAAGGAGGCCATGCGGCTGCGGGTGGTCGACGGCGATTCCGAGCTCATCGAATCCACCCGCGCGGCCCTCGACCACCTCGACGAGCTGGCCCTGCCGCTCCCGCCGGTCATCGAGACCCTGCTCGGGCCGGTGCCCGTGTGGTCGCAGGAGCACGAGGGTCGTGGCGGAAATCTTGTCCGGTCGGGCGGGTACTGGATCAAGCGTGGTCCGCGGGCGGTGGCCGAGTACGAGCGGCTGACCTGGTTGCGTGACAACGGGATCGCGGTTCCGCAGGTGTCCGCGTTCGCCGAGGACGTCCTCGTGCTCGCCGATGCCGCGGTCGGATCACTTGCCGGAGAATCCGATTCGGTCGAAGCCGCCGAGATCGGCACGCAGATGGGTAAGGCCTTACGTGCGTTGCACGACCTTCCGGTGGCGCAGTGCCCCTTCGACGGTGGTCTCGACGTCAGCCTGGCGCGGGCCCACCGCAATGTGGTCGAAGGCTTTGTCGACGCAGCGGATTTCGACGACGATCACCGTCATCTCTCGCCCGCGTTCATCCTCGCGCGACTGCGGGAACAGCGCCCGGTCACCGATGATCTCGTCGTGACACACGGCGACTTCACGCCGGGCAATGTGCTCACCGGTGGCCTGCTGATCGATGTCGGGGCACTCGGTCGCGGCGATCGTTATCGCGACCTGGCACTGGCCGAGCGCGACCTGGCCGAGGACTTCGGCACGGAGGCGGTCACGGCGTTCTACACCGCCTACGGCCTGGCCGAACCCGATCGCACCAAACTCGACTACTACCGGCTGCTCGACGAACTGTTCTGAGAACCGCTGCTCAACTGCTCTTGGCGTAGTGGCGCGCGGCCTTGGTGCGATTGCCGCAGGTCGCCATGGAATGCCAGCGTCGGGTGCCGTTCTTGGACGTGTCGTAGAAGAACAGCACGCAGTCGGGGTGCGCGCACTGGCGGATCCGATGCGGTGCCTCGGTGATCAGGTGCAGCAGATTGTCGGCGGCGAGCCAGCCGGGTAACCACACCGGGTCATCGACCTCGGGGATGTCGCGGGGGCCCTCGTCGGTGAGTTGGCGGCGGATGCGCCCGTGGTCGAGAACCCGGTTCAGCGCGGTGTGATCGGCGCGGGTCACGGCGTCGTGCACGGCTGCGCGCGCGGCGTGCAGCGCGGTGAGGGCGTGGTCGTCGACGGGGACGCGACCGGCGAGCCCGATGAGCTCCAGCCAGGTGCGCAGCCCGTCGAGATCGGCGAGCAGATCGCCCGGCTCGGCGCCCGCCCACCGAGTGTTGAGCAGGTCGAGAGCAGGGGGTTCGCCGGTGTGCGGACGGGGATCGCGCATGCCCGAGGTTATCAACACGACCCTCCTAACTGTCTAAAAGTATTTCAAGGGTTGACGAAGTGGGTGGACTCATCCTATGTTCTAACTGTTCAACAATTGATAGACGGTTAAAAATTCCAGGAGGAAACCATGACCACCGTTGCCGCACCTACGCTCACCACCGGCCATATCGGACTCAACGTCGCCGATCTCGACCGTTCCGTCGACTTCTATCGCCGAGGACTCGGCTTCGAAGTGCTCGGCAGCGGCGCCGACGGCGAGCGGCGCTGGGCCTTCCTCGGCCGCGGCGGTGCGTTGGTACTCACGCTGTGGCAGCAGAGCAGCGGCGAATTCTCCACCAGCACACCGGGTCTGCATCACCTGTCGTTCCAGGTCGACGACGTCGACACGGTGCGCGTCGTCGAGTCGACGCTGCGTGCGCTCGATGCAGAGTTCTTCCACGACGGTGTGGTCGCCCACGGTGAGGGGGCGTCCTCCGGTGGCATCTTCTTCGCTGATCCCGATGGTATTCGGCTCGAGGTCTTCGCCCCGCTGGGCGCCGATGCCGCACCCGCACCGGCCGGTCCTGCCCCGACCTGCGGATTCTTCTGACGAGGATGTTCCACCCCGGAGAGCTGGCCGTGCAGGCCCGCATGGGACAGGCCGAGGCGGCTGCCAGGGTCGGCCGCTCGATTCGTACCGGGATTCCGGCGGTCGCCGCGTCCTTCCTGGCCGAACAGTCGATGGTGGTGCTGGGCGCCGCGGATCCGGCGGGGCGCCTGTGGGTGAGTCCGCTCACCGGTCCCGCCGGGTTCGTGCACGCGGTCGGCGACGCGACCATCGACATCGACACGGTGCCCGAGGGTGCTGATCCGCTGGCGGTGGCGCTGTCGAGTGAGGTCGAGGTCGGATTGATCGCGCTGCAACCGCAGCGCCGGCGGCGGATGCGCGTCAACGGCACGTCGGCGGTGCGCGCGGGTGGGATACGGATCACCACCGAGCAGGTCTACGCGAACTGTCCGAAGTACATCTCGCGCAGACAGATTCGGGAGGCCTCCGTACTCGGAACAGCCGGCCCGGTGCGGCGCGGTACGACGCTGACCGCCGCCGCGGTCGAGATGATCGGTGTCGCCGATACCTTCTTCGTCGCCACCGCCGACGGTGCCGGGCATGCCGACGCCTCGCACCGCGGCGGCAATCCCGGCTTCCTGCAAGTTCTTTCGCCGACTCGGCTGCGCTGGCCGGACTACCGCGGCAACTCGATGTTCATGACATTGGGCAACCTCGCGGTACAACCGCGGTGCGGGCTGCTCGTCGCCGACTGGTCGACCGGTGCGCTGCTCCAGCTCACCGGCCGGGCCGAATTAGTCTGGGACGCGGCGGCATTCACCGCCGGTGCGCAGTGCGCCGTCGATTTCACCGTCGACGAGGTGATCGAACGCCCCGGTGCGCTCGCTGTGCGCTGGGGACCACCCGAACTCTCCCCGAACAACCCTTGATCACACCGAAAAGGACTCTCCCCATGCGACCACCCCTGCCGCCCTTCGACCTCGATTCCGCCCGCGCGAAGGTGCTCGCCGCCGAAAACGCCTGGAATACCCGAGACCCCGAACGAGTCGCCGCCGCGTACACCGAGGATTCGGTATGGCGCAACCGCGACGAATTCTTCACCGGCCATGCCGCGATCGTGGCGTTCCTGACCCGCAAATGGTCGGCCGAGAACGGCTACGCGCTGCGCAAGGATCTGTGGGCCTTCCACGACAACCGCATCGCCGTGCGCTTCCAGTACGAATGGCACGACGAGTCGGGGCAGTGGTGGCGCAGCTACGGCAACGAGCAGTGGGAGTTCGCGGCGGACGGGCGGATGGCTCGGCGCGAGGCCAGCATCAACGACGTGCGCATCGAGCAGTCGCAGCGGCGGATCTTCGGGCCACGCGCCGAGGGCGACGACTCGGTGCTGCCGCCGCGCTGACGGCTGGTTTCGCTCCCGGATTGCTGGTCGGAACGGCTGCTTCGCGTGTTGGTGGGCGCGTCGCTTGACTCGAATGGGTGTTCGACTAACCTGGGCGCCAGAACTTGTCGGTGCCGGCCTCTACTGTGGGCGCCAACCAGAGAGACACTCACCTCGAGAAGGGGCATACATCATGGCACCGCAGGCCTACGATCGCGACAAAGCGCTGGAACTGGCACTGGCGCAGGTGGAGAAGAGCTTCGGCAAGGGCGCTGTCATGCGTCTCGGTGAGGAGACGCGTCAGCCGATCGCTGTCATCCCCACCGGCTCCATCGCGCTCGACGTCGCGCTCGGTATCGGCGGGTTGCCGCGCGGTCGCGTCGTGGAGATCTACGGCCCGGAATCCTCGGGTAAGACCACCGTCGCGCTGCACGCCGTCGCCAACGCCCAGGCCGCGGGCGGTGTCGCCGCCTTCATCGACGCCGAGCACGCTCTCGACCCCGATTACGCCCGCAAGCTGGGCGTCGACACCGACGCGCTGCTGGTCTCCCAGCCCGATACCGGTGAGCAGGCCCTGGAGATCGCCGACATGCTGGTGCGCTCCGGCGCCATCGACATCCTCGTCATCGACTCCGTCGCCGCCCTGGTGCCGCGCGCGGAAATCGAAGGCGAGATGGGCGACAGCCACGTCGGCCTGCAGGCCCGCCTCATGAGCCAGGCGCTGCGCAAGATGACCGGCGCGCTCAGCAACTCCGGCACCACCGCCATCTTCATCAACCAGCTGCGCGAGAAGATCGGTGTCATGTTCGGCTCGCCCGAGACCACCACCGGTGGTAAGGCGCTGAAGTTCTACGCCTCCGTGCGCCTGGACGTGCGCCGCATCGAGACCCTCAAGGACGGCACCGACGCGGTCGGTAACCGTACCCGCGTGAAGGTCGTCAAGAACAAGGTCGCGCCGCCGTTCAAGCAGGCCGAGTTCGACATCCTCTACGGCCACGGTATCTCCAAGGAGGGCTCGCTCATCGACATGGGCGTCGAGCACGGCTTCGTCCGCAAGTCCGGTTCCTGGTACACCTACGAGGGCGATCAGCTGGGCCAGGGCAAGGAGAACGCCCGCAAGTTCCTGCTGGAGAACAAGGACGTGTGCGACGAGATCGAGAAGAAGATCAAGGAGAAGCTGGGCATCGGCGCCGTACTGACCGCCGAGGCCGACGCGCCCGCCGACTTCTGAGCCGATGACCACGCCGAGCCCCGGCGGCCACCACGATTCGGCCGACCCGGTCGAACAGATGCGCAGGCAGCTGGCTCGCCTCGGAATCGAGGTCGAGCCGGAGCCGGTGATGCCCGTGGTGGGCCGCGGCAGGGGTGCGGCCGATGAACTCGTCCGGTCGGCTCGCGACAAGCGAGCCGATTCGGATGCGAAGAGGATTCGGTCGGGTGCGGGCGATCCGCAGCGCGCGCACCCGACCGGATTCACCGATGGTGACAAACCACCGCATTTCGCTGCGCAGGTTGGCGATGATCATGAAGAGTGGGGGAGTGAGGGTCGGCGACGGCCCCGCGGCGCCCGACGCGAACGTAGGTCCGCGCGGCGCGACGAAGTCTCCCTGTCGACCGTCGTCGGTGGTGACGACGGACGGCAGGCGGATCCGGTGGCGGCCGGATCCCAGCCGGGAGAGCCCGACAGGCGGGCCGGCACACGCCGGCTCGCCCCGGGCGACCGGCCCGACGCAACCCTGGAACAGGCCAAGGATGTGTGCCTGCGATTGCTCTCGGTGCGTGCTCGCAGCCGTGCCGAACTGGAGAAACGTCTCGGCGAGAAGGGGTTCCGCCTCGAGGTGACAGAGGCCGCGCTCATCCGCCTCGCCGAAGTCGGCCTCATCGACGACATCGCTTTCGCCGAACAATGGGTACACGAGCGGCACACCTATTCCGGCAAAGGCAAGAAGGCACTGCAACGCGAACTCCGCGACAAGGGCGTCGCACCCACCGACGCCGAGAATGCCCTCGCGACCGTCACCGACGAGGCAGAACACGCCCGCGCCGCCGATCTGGTCCGTCGCAAGCTCCGCACCCTTCCTGCGGACCTGGACCGTGACAAGGCTGTGCGCCGCCTCGTGGGCATGCTCGCTCGCCGCGGCTACGACCAGTCCACCGCCTTCGCCGTCGTCACCGCCGAACTGGACGAAGCGGGCTTCGATCGCACGTCTGCCGAGGTCAGGGCGGCCCGCGCGAAGACTTCGGAGCGCGACGCCGGGGAAACCTCCAGCGACACAGCGGCGCCGGACGCGGCTGTCGGCCACACATCACCTCGGCCGACGCCCGGCGACGAACAAGCCGCTATCGACCTGGTCCGTCGCAAACTCCGCGCCATGCCCGCCGATCTCGACCGCACCAAGGCCACGCGCCGCCTGGTCGACATGCTCGCCCGCCGAGGCTACGGCTCGGCGACGGCGTTCGCGGTGGTGAAAGCCGAACTGGCGGCGGCAGACCGATGAGCACTCGGGCCGCATACGCCGATTGATGCCGAGGAGTTGGCACGGTGGCAGTGGCTCGATCAGGTGGGAGTTCGAAATTCCCACCGGGGTTGTCTGTGACGCGTAGGATGATCGCGCTGGTGAAAGATGTTTTCGCGCAGGCTGATTCGTCACATCGTGATGCGGTGGCGTGCGGGAACGTCGATGTTTCACCCTGATTCGGGTGGGAAATCCGGGGAGCAGGGCCGTAGGCGGCCGCCGAACGACGGGGAGGTGGACCCTGGACGCGTTGTGGTCGTTCGTGGTGAACCGGCGGGAGCAGTTGCTGGTCGATTCTTACCTCCATGTGTCGGCCGTGGTGCAGTCGCTGGTGCTGGCGACCGTGATCGCGGTGGTGCTCGGGATACTCGTGTATCGAAGTCCGCTAGGGTCCGCTGCCGCGACCGCGATGGCGGGCGCGATTCTCACGGTGCCCTCGTTCGCGTTGCTCGGCTTGCTGATTCCGTTCCTCGGGCTCGGTGTGGGGCCGACGATCGTGGCCCTGGTGCTCTACGCGCTGTTGCCGATCCTGCGTAATACGGTGCTCGGGTTGTCGTCGGTGGATCCGGCGGTGACCGATGCCGCGCGAGGTGTCGGTATGAACCGGTTGCGCCTGCTGACCAAGATCGAACTGCCCCTTGCCTGGCCGTCCATTCTCACCGGAATGCGGGTCAGTACTCAGATGATCATGGGCATCCTGGCCCTGGCGGCCTATGCGAAAGGCCCTGGCCTGGGCAACGTGATCTTCTCGGGACTCTCCCGCCTCGGCAGCCCGAACGCGGTGCCGCAGGCACTCACCGGCACCGTCCTCATCGTTGTGCTCGCACTCGCACTCGACGGCGTCCTGGTTCTGCTCGGACGGCTCACTATTCCGAGGGGAATTCGTGACTGACATCGAAACCACCAAGGCGGCCGCGGATTCCGGGGTGTCCGGGGTCGAGATCGTGCTCGACCGGGTCACCAAACGCTATCCCGAACAGCCCGAACCAGCGGTCGACGAGGTCTCCATGACCATCCCGGCCGGGGAGATCGTGGTGCTGGTCGGCCCGTCCGGTTGCGGCAAGACCACCACCATGCGGATGATCAACAGGCTGATCGAACCCACCTCGGGCACCGTCACCATCGGCGGCCGCGACGCGGGCGCGATCGACGCCGACGAATTGCGCCGCGGCATCGGCTATTCCATCCAGCAGGCCGGCCTGTTCCCGCACATGACCGTCGCCAAGAACATCGCCACGGTGCCGGGCCTGCTCGGCTGGGACCGCCGCCGTGTCGCCGAACGCACCGACGAGATGCTCACCCTCGTCGGCCTCGACCCCGACACCTACCGCAACCGCTACCCCCGCCAGCTCTCCGGCGGACAGCAGCAGCGCGTCGGCGTCGCGCGGGCTCTGGCCGCCGACCCGCCGGTCCTGCTGATGGACGAACCCTTCGGTGCGGTCGACCCGATCACCCGCGCGCTGTTGCAGGACGAATTGCTCCGTCTGCAAAGCGAACTCGGCAAGACCATCGTCTTCGTCACCCACGACTTCGGCGAGGCGGTGAAGCTGGGTGACCGTATCGCTGTTCTCGGCGACGGCTCCCGCATCCTGCAGTACGACACCCCCGCCGCGATCCTGGCGGCCCCCGCCGACGAGACGGTCGCCGGTTTCGTCGGCGCCACCGCCACCATCGACCGACTCGGCCTCACCGTCCTTGCCGAGATGGACCTCGACCAGGGCGTCACCGCCACCGAGGACACCGGCGCCGCGGCACTCACCACCGCCCTGCGCGACGCGGACCGCAGCTGGGGACTGGTTCTCGACCAGCGGCGGCGCCCACTCCGGCGGGTGACGACAGCCGAACTCGCCCACGCGGATTCGCTGCGTGACGTCGGTACCCCGGTCGGCGCCACCCTGCCCGCCGACGCGACCCTTCAAGACGCGCTCGCCGGGCTGCTCACCGAACGCACCGCCTCCGCCGTCGTCGTCGACAACACCGGCGCCTACGCCGGAACAGTCACCGTCGACACCCTCATCAACCACCTCGCCGCGACCGAATCGGCACCGGCATGATGCCCGAGCCGCCTCGCGGCGCGACCACCCCCGAACCCGCGGTGTCCCGGGGCGAAGCCGCTCGAGATCCTGAACCGGTACCGGGCCATCACCATGCGTGGAGGGCCCCACAGTGACGAATACTGTTTCGGCTCCCTCGCGTTCGATCGTCGACGTCCCCGCCGCGACCGCTGCTCCCGCCACCCACCGGCGCGCCGAATACCTCCGCCTGCTCGCTCAGCCGGTGATCGTGTTGATCCTTACCGTCGGTGTGCTCGTCTGGGCGTTCCGGCGCGATCTCACCGTCACCCAGCAGGCCAGTATCAGCGTGAGCAATGTCGCCCAGGTGACCTGGCAGCATGTGCTGATCACGGCGGCGGTGGTGCTCATCGTGGTCGCGGTGGCCGTGCCGCTCGGGACCGTGCTCACCAGGCACCGATTCCGCCGTCTCGCCCCGTTTTTCGTCGGCATCGCCAATATCGGAGCGTCCGCTCCGGCGATCGGGCTGATCGTGCTGTGCTACCTGGTCACCCGCACCACCGGATTCTGGGTGGGTGTCGCGCCGATCGCGTTCTGCTCGCTGCTGCCGGTCCTGCGCAATACGATCCTGGGCTACCAGCAGGTCGACCCCGCACTGATCGACGCGGGCAGGGGACAGGGCATGTCGGCCGCACTGGTGTTGCGCCGCATCGAATTCCCCCTCGCGGTGCCCTACATCCTCGCGGGTTTGCGAACCTCCCTAGTGCTGGCCGTCGGTACCGCCACCCTGTCGTTCATGGTGAGCGCGGGCGGGCTCGGCATTCTCATCGACACCGGCTACAAACTGCGCGACACCGTGACATTGACGCTCGGCGCCGTACTCGCTGTCGCGCTGGCATTGTTCATCGACTGGCTCGGTGCGCTGGCCGAACAGTTCCTCGGGCCGAGGGGGTTGCGGTGAGGATCGCCGGATGGTTGCGTGGGCTCGCCCCGGTCCTGAGCGTGCTGGTCCTCGCGAGTTGCGGACTGGAGTCGGGTGGCTCGGTGCCGCTGTCTGTCGGACCGGGCAGCATCACGCCGGTGCCCGAACTCGACGGTGTCGCGGTCACGGTGGGCTCCAAGGACTTCACCGAGGCCAACACCCTGGGTTACATGATCGAATTCGCGCTGACGGCCGCGGGCGCGAACGTGCGTGACCTGACCAATATCCAAGGCTCCAACAGCCTGCGCGACGCGCAACTGAACGGCCAGATCGACATCGCCTACGACTACACCGGCACCGGCTGGATCAACTATCTCGGCAAGGAGAAGCCGATCCCGACCGAGGCGGCCCAGTTCGAGGCGGTCCGCGACGCCGATCTCGCCGAACACGACATGGTCTGGGCCGCGATGGCGCCGATGAACAACACCTATGCCCTCGTCACCAGCAAGGGCTACGCCGAGGAGACCGGGGTTCGCACACTGTCGGACTACGCGAACCTCGTCGCGAAAGATCCCGGCGCCGCGACCACCTGCGTCGGCACCGAGTTCAACGTCCGCCCGGACGGCTATCCCGGCCTGGCCGGCGCCTACGGAATCGACCTCGGCAAGGCCCAACGCCAGATCGTCCAGGACGCGCTGGTCTACCAGGCCACCGCCGATGCGAAACAGTGTCGATTCGGCTCGGTCGCCGCCACCGACGGCCGCATTCCCGCCCTCGAACTGGTGCTGCTCGAAGACGACAAGGCCTTCTTCCCGAAGTACAACGCGTCGCTGGTCATGCACCGCGACTTCGCCGACGCGCACCCCCAGGTCGTCACGGTCATGGCCCCGATCTCGGCGCGACTCACCAACGAGGTGATCACCGAACTCAACCGTCAGGTCGACATCGACGGCCGCGAGCCTGCCGACGTCGCCCGTGACTGGATGGTCGCCGAAGGTCTCGTCACCGCGGGCTGATCTACCGCGTCGGTTAGCCGAACTGTTACCAGAGTCTGCCCGAGATGTCCGGAACGTGTGGGTCGCTCACACCACTGACTCAGCTTCGCGGGCCATGATGGACGGCGGTAGAGACAACCGGAAACCGAGACGCGCAACGATGGGGGGTCGCGTCCAGACTGGGAGGCTGACGCATGACCATCGAATTCCGCAAGGTGACCGTCCTCGGGACAGGGGTGCTCGGATCCCAGATCGCCTTCCAGACCGCCTTCCACGGGTTCGATGTCACCGCCTACGACATCGACGACGCGGCGCTCACCACCGCGCGCACCCGATTCGACGGCCTCGCCGCGGTGTATCAGCAGGACGTGGCAGGCGCCGACGCGAGCAACACCACAGCGACCGCGGCGGGCATCACCCTCACCACCGACCTGGCCGCCGCGGTGGCCGAGGCGGACCTGATCATCGAGGCGGTGCCGGAGGTACTCGAGATCAAGCGCGACCTGTACGGCAAGCTCGGTGCGCTCGCGCCCGACCGCACCGTGTTCGCGACGAACTCCTCGACGCTGCTGCCCAGCGATATCGTCGACTACACCGGGCGCCCCGATCGTTTCCTGGCGCTGCACTTCGCCAACCATGTCTGGAAGTTCAACACCGCCGAGGTGATGGGCACCGAGCAGACCGATCCCGCGGTGTTCGCCGCGGTGGCCGAGTTCGCGAAGGCGATCGGTATGGTGCCGATCGAATTGCACAAGGAGAAGGCGGGCTACGTCCTCAACTCGCTGCTGGTGCCGTTCCTGAACTCCGGAATCGAGCTCGCCGCAGGCGGATACGCCGAACCCGCCGCTGTCGACGAGACCTGGCGCATCGCCACCGGCGCCCCCATGGGCCCGTTCCAGATCCTCGACATCGTCGGCCTGACCACCCCGTACAACATCCTGATCAACGGCGACGACGACCACAAGAAGCTCGCGGCTTGGCTGAAGGAGAACTACATCGACAAGGGCAAGCTCGGTGCCGCCACAGGGGAGGGGTTCTACCGCTACAGCGCGTAGTCCCACTCGACCGACAGTGGCGTCGGATGTACCAGGAAACAACAAGCGGGGCCCGATCCAGACGGATCGGGCCCCGCTTGTCGTTGTGTGCGACTACTTCTTGGTGATGTCCACGCCGGGCGTGGCGTCGGCGAGGATCGAGTCGGCGGCCAGCACCGTCCCCCCGCTCTTCTTCCGCGACCGCAACCGCTTCTCCAGCGTGGTGGCCAGGAAGCTCAGCGCCATGTTGAGCGAGATCATGATCAGCGCGACGACGATCAGCGCGGGGATCGTGTTCTGCATCGACGCGCCTTCTTGCTGACCGGACCGCACCAGCTCCACATAGGTGATCTGGTAGCCCAGCGCGGTGTCCTTGAGGACAACGACCATCTGTGACACCAGCGCGGGCAGCATCACGGTGACGGCCTGCGGCAGCAGGATCAACCGCATGAGCTGGTTCTTGCGCAGACCCAGCGCCACGGCGGCTTCGGTTTGTCCCTTGGGCAGCGACTTGATGCCGGCGCGCACGATCTCGGCGATGACCGCGGAGTTGTAGATGGTCAGCGCGATGACCACCGCGGCCAGTGCGAGCTGATCGGACGGGAACAGGTCGTAGTCCCCGAACACCGCGAACAGGAAGATCATCAGGATCAGCACGGGGATGGCTCGGGCGAGCTCGACGATCGTGCCCGCCACCCAGCGCACCCACGAATGGTCGGACAGGCGCAGGATCCCGAAGATCATGCCGAAGAACACCGAGCCGACGATCGAGATCGCAGCGGCGGTGAGAGTGCCTTCCAAGCCGGGAAGGAGGTAGGTCTCCCAGATCTCGGACTCGAGGAACGGTTTCCACTTGGCCGCGGTGAACTGGCCCTTGTCGGCGAAGGCGTCGTAGAGCCACCACCCCGCGCCGACCAGCACGACGACGACCAGAACCGAGTACAGGTTGTGACGCAGCCGCGCGCGGGGCCCGGGAGCGTCGAACAGAACCGAAGCGCCGCTCATCGTGCCACCTCGTATCGCTTGGCCAGCCAGCCGAAGAACAGCCCGGTCGGCAGGGTGAGGACGACGAAGCCGAGTGCGAAGATCACGCCGATAGTGAGAATGGCGGCTTCGTTCTCGATCATTTCGCCCATCAGGTACGCGGCTTCGGCGACGCCGATGACGGAGGCGACCGTCGAGTTCTTGGTCAGCGCGATCAGCACACTGCCCAGGGGTGCGATGACCGCCCGGAAGGCTTGCGGCAGCACGATCAAACGGAGGTTCTGGGAGAATCCGAAGCCCAGCGATCGACCCGCTTCGGACTGGCCGAGCGCGACGGTGTTGATGCCGGAGCGCAGCGATTCGCAGACGAAGGCGGCGGTGTAGACGCTCAGCCCGATGATGGCCCAGCGATAGTTGATGATCTTGATCTCGTCACTGCCGAGTGTCCACCCGAGGGTGCTGTACAGGCCGAGCGAGGTGAATACCAGGATCAGGGTGAGCGGGGTGTTGCGGAAGACCGCTACATACGCCGCGCCGATCCCGCGCGCGACCGGAATCGGGGACACGCGCATGCCGGCGACGACGGTACCGATGACGAGCGCACCGATCGCGGAGAAGAAGGTGAGTTTGATTGTTACCCAGAACGCATCGAGGATTTGGTTGTCATACCTCGAGATCAGGTCGAACACGGACGCGCGTCCTCCGATCGGTGTGAAGGCCTGCAGGACAACACCGCATCGGTGACCCGGGAAACCCCGGGTCACCGATGATCAGTGGTTGATCAGTAGCGGTCGACGGTCGGCGGTGCTGGCACCGCGATACCGGTACCCGCGAAGTTCTTCTCCTGCGCGGCCTTCCACGAACCGTCATCGATCATCGCCTGGATGGCGTCGTTGACCTTGCCGCGCAGTTCGGTGTCGCCCTTCTTCAGGCCGATGCCGTACTTCTCGGTGGTGAAGGGCTTGTTCACCAGCTTGAAGGTGCCCGGCGACTGCGCGGCGTAGCCGGCGAGGATCACGTTGTCGGTGGTGACCGCGTCGATCGCACCGCTACGCATCGCCTCGATGCACAGCGAGTAGGTGTCGTAGGTCTGCAACTGCGCCTGGGGGTAGTTCTTCTCGATGTTCTGGGCCGGGGTGGAGCCCTTCACCGAGCAGACCTTCTTGCCCGCGAGGGAGTCGGGGCCGGTGATGTCGGTGTTGGCGGCGGGCACCAGCAGGTCCTGGCCCGCGATGTAGTACGGGCCGCCGAAATCGACCTTCTCCTTGCGCTTGTCGTTGATCGAGTAGGTGGCGACGACGAGGTCGACCTGGCCGTTCTCGATCAGGGTCTCGCGCTGCGCCGACGGCGCTTCCTTGAAGGTGACGTTCTCCGGCTTCACACCGAGCTTGTCGGCGACGGACTTGGCCACGTCGACGTCGAAGCCGCTGTAGGTGCCGTCGGTATTGCGCAGGCCAAGACCCGGCTGGTCGAACTTGATGCCGATGGTCAGCTTGCCGTCCTTGGCGTTGTCCAGGGCCGACTTGTCGTCACCGCCACCACAGGCTGCGGTGACGGTGGCTGCCAATACCAGTGCCGCTGCGCCGATTCCGACGCGCGTCGCACGATTGATCCTCATGGGTTTCCTTCTCCTTGTGACAATGGTGCTGCGAGTCAGTGACTGAGAATTTTGCCGAGGAAGTCCCTGGCGCGTTCGGATTTCGGTGCGGTGAAGAAAGCTTCGGGCGGGGAGTCTTCGACGATCTCACCGTCGGCCATGAACAGCACGCGGTCGCCCGCCCTGCGCGCGAAACCCATCTCGTGGGTGACCACGAGCATGGTCATGCCTTCCTTGGCGAGGGCGACCATCACGTCGAGCACCTCGTTGACCATCTCGGGGTCCAGTGCCGAGGTCGGTTCGTCGAAGAGCATGACCTTGGGGTCCATCGCGAGCGAGCGGGCGATGGCGACGCGCTGCTGCTGACCGCCGGAGAGCTGAGCCGGGTACTTGTCGGCCTGGTTGGCGATGCCGACCCGCTCGAGCAAGGCCATCGCGTGCTTGCGTGCCTCGTCCTTCTTCTTTCCGCGGACCTTCGTCGGCGCCAGCATGACGTTCTCGACGATGGTCTTGTGCGCGAACAGGTTGAACGACTGGAACACCATGCCCACCTCGGCACGCAGCGCGGCAAGAGCTTTGCCCTCGTCGGGCAGTGCGACGCCGTCGATGGCGATGTCGCCGGAGTCGATCGGTTCGAGGCGATTGATGGTGCGGCACAGGGTCGATTTACCCGAACCCGACGGGCCCAGGACGATCACGACCTGCCCACGGGGCACTTCGAGGTGGATATCGCGCAGGACATGGAGCTCACCGAAGTGTTTGTCCACGTTGCGCATCGAGATCATCGGCGGAGCAGCGGTAGTGGCTGCGGCGTCGGCGTTCCCGGTCGCGGGTGCGGCGTCGTCGGTCATGGTCAGAAACCTTATGTCCATTCTGGAGAATTGCCCGGCTTTCGAAGACATGCCGTGACGGCACGCCGAGACGACACCTGCTGGTAACCCGCTGACTGCCCGTTACCTTTGCGTATTATCCCGCGATGACCGACGTGATGTGCGTCACAGTATGGGCTGCCCGTACCCTGGACAGGTGGATTCGACGGTTCAGAACGCGACTGAGAGCGCGCCTACACGCAGCTATGAGGTTCGCACATTCGGCTGCCAGATGAACGTGCACGACTCCGAACGCTTGTCCGGGCTGCTCGAGGACGCGGGCTATACGAAAGCCGCCAGCGGGGAGACGCCCGATCTGATGGTGTTCAACACCTGCGCGGTGCGCGAGAACGCCGACAACAAGCTCTACGGCACGCTCGGTCAGCTGGTCCCAGTCAAGCAGGGTCGGCCCGGCATGCAGATCGCCGTCGGCGGCTGCCTGGCGCAGAAGGACCGCGAGACCGTGGTGCGCAAGGCGCCGTGGGTCGACGTGGTGTTCGGCACCCACAACATCGGCTCGCTGCCGGTGCTGCTCGAGCGGGCCCGCCACAACGAGCAGGCCCAGGTGGAGATCCTCGAATCGCTCGAGGCGTTCCCGTCGACGCTGCCCGCCAAGCGGGAGTCGGCCTACGCGGGCTGGGTGTCGATCTCGGTGGGCTGCAACAACACCTGCACGTTCTGCATCGTGCCTGCCCTGCGCGGTAAGGAAGTGGACCGTCGCCCCGGTGACGTGCTCGCCGAGGTACAGGCGCTGGTCGACCAGGGCGTGCTCGAAGTGACGCTGCTCGGTCAGAACGTGAACTCCTACGGCGTGAACTTCGTCGATCCCGATCAGCCGCGCGACCGGGGCGCGTTCGCGCAGCTGCTGCGCGCGACCGGACAGATCGAGGGCCTGGAACGCGTGCGGTTCACCTCCCCGCACCCCGCGGAGTTCACCGACGACGTCATCGAGGCGATGGCGGCCACCCCCAACGTCTGCCCGCAGCTGCACATGCCGCTGCAATCGGGCTCGGACCGGGTACTCAAGGCGATGCGCCGCTCCTACCGCAAGGAACGCTTCCTCGGCATCATCGACAAGGTGCGCGCCGCGATGCCGCACGCGTCGATCACCACCGACATCATCGTCGGCTTCCCCGGCGAGACCGAGGAGGATTTCCTCGAGACCCTCGACGTGGTCCGTCGCGCCCGCTTCACCAGCGCTTACACCTTCCAGTACTCCAAGCGTCCCGGCACCCCGGCCGCCGAACTGCCCGATCAGCTGCCCAAGCAGGTCGTGCAGGAACGCTTCGAACGGTTGATCGCGTTGCAGGACCAGATCTCCTGGGAGAACAACCAGGCACTCATCGGCACCGAGGTGGAACTGCTCGTCGCCGACGGCGCGGGCAAGAAGAACGCGGTGACCGCGCGGATGAGCGGACGTGCGCGCGACGGCAGGCTGGTGCACTTCCGTCCCGGTGACGTGTCGGGTATTCGACCGGGCGACATCGTCACCGTCGACATCACCGAGGCGGCCCCGCACCACCTCATCGCCGACAGCGCGGTGAAGTCGCATCGGCGGACCACCGCCGGTGACGCGCACGAACGCGGCATCACCCCGAAGACCGCCCCGATCGGCGTCGGGCTCGGGTTGCCCCGCATCGGCGCACCGGTGGTGGAGGCGGTCGAGAGCGGCTGTTCGACGGGCTGCACATCGTGAGCGACGACGAATCTACTACCGGTCGTAGTGGGTCGGATGCGAACGGTGCGTCCGGTGATGGCACAGTGGGACCCGCCAACGATCAGCCTCTGGACAGGAGCGGACACGCGGTGAACCCGGCGCGCAACGACGAGGACTTCGAACAATTCCGTGGTGAGCTCGACGCGGTCGAGCGCCGCATCGCCGGTGAGATCGACCCCGGCGCGCGGGCGCTGGTGGTGGCGGGTGCGGTCTTCGCGCTGCTGATCTCTCTTCTGTTGCCGACGGCGGGCACCGCGCTCGGCTTCGACGTGCTGCTGAACACCGACGCCGCGGGCGTCGAGCACATCGGCCTGCCGTCACGAATCTTCGTCTGGCTGGTCATCGTCTTCGGTGTGGGCTTCTCGCTGCTGGCGTTGACCACCCGCCGCTGGGTGCTGGCCTGGATTGCGTGCGCGGGCTCGGCGGTGGGCAGCGTGTTCGGCGTGCTCTCGATCTGGCACCGCCAGACCCCGGGCCTCGGCAACTACGAGGGCGCGGGCCCCGGTATCGGCCTGATCCTCGGCACCATCGCGATCATGGTGCTCACCTTCCACTGGATCCGCGTGGTCTGGAGTCGCACGGCCGTGCAACTCGCCGCGGAAGAGCAGCGTCGCAACGTGGCTCGCGAAGCCGAGGATCGCGACCGCAAGCGCCTCACCGGCGAATAGTCCTGCGAGACAAGAAAACCCCCGACCGCATCGGTCGGGGGTTTCTTTCTGTCTCACTCACAGATTGCTGACGGCGCCCTCGGCGGCTTCGGCCCATTCGCGCCACTGCTTGGCCTGCTCGAGTGCCTTCTCCGCATCACGCTTCTTGCCCGCCGCGGTGGCCTTGGCGGCCTGCTCCTCGTACTGCGCGACCCGCTCACGGAACTGCGCGGCGCGCGCGACAGCCTCGGGGTCGGAGCGACGCCACTGCTGATCGGCGGCGTCGCGCACCCGCTTCTCGATGGCGCGCAGCTTGGCTTCCAGCTCCTGCATGCGCTCGCGGGGAACCTTGCCGATGGCGTCCCACTTGTCCTGCAGCTCGCGCAGCGAGTTGCGGGCGGCGTCCACGCCGTTGGCCGGGTCGATGTGCTCGTAGGCGGCCAGCAGTTCCAGCTTGGCGGCGGCGTTGTGGTCGAATTCGGCGTCGCGCTCGGAGACCGCCGCGTTGCGGGCGGCGAAGAACACGTCCTGGGCGCTCTTGAACCGCCGCCACAGCGACTCGTCGGCTTCGCGCGGTGCCCGGCCCGCGGCCTTCCATTCGGAGAGCAGGTCGCGGAACACCGCGGCGGTGCCGGTCCAGTCGGTGGAGTCGGCCAGTTCCTCGGCGCGCACGCACAGCTCTTCCTTGCGCGTCTTGGCGGTGGCGCGTTCGCGATCGAGATCGGCGAAGTGGGCGCCGCGTCGGCGGTTGAACGCCTCGCGGGCCTTGGAGTAGCGCTTCCACAGTGCGTCGTCGACTTTGCGATCGACACCGCGGATCGACTTCCACTCGTCGAGGATCTCGCGCAGCCGGTCGCCCGCGGCCTTCCACTGGGTGGAGTCGGCGGCGATCTGCTCGGCCTCGGCGGCGAGGGCTTCCTTGCGCTCGGTGTGCTCGTGGCGGGCGCGGTCCTTCTCCTCCTTGGCGTGCGCGGCGGCTTCCTCGGAGTGTTCGGTGATGACCTGCAGCCGGGCCGCGAGGCCGTCGATGTCGCCGATGACGGCCGCGGTCGGCAGCGTCTCGGCCAGCGCCAGCGCGGCGGTTTTGGTCTTGCGAGCGTCGGCGCCCGCGGCCAGCCTGGCCTCGAGCAGCGCGACCTCGGTGGCGAGATCGTCGAAGCGGCGGCCGAAGTGGGCAAGGCCCTCGGTGACATCGCCCGCCTGCCAGGAGCCGACGATCCGTTCGCCCTCGGCGGTCTGCACCCAGGCGGTGCCGTCTTCGTCGACGCGACCCCACTTGCTCGGGTCGGTGGCGCTCGGCACGATCACCGCGTGCGGATGCGGTTGATCGGGGCCCGGCGCCGGTTTCACGGCGTGCGGTTTCGGCGGACGCGGAGCAGTCCCGCCGGGCTTGGGGGTACCGGACGGTCGCGGGGCCGGACCTGGGGTGGGCTTCGCGGTTCCGTTGCTGTCGGTCATTGCTCTCCGTCCCTGCCGCGCGTCACGGCTGCCTGGTTACGCCCTAGCACATCCCATTGAACCCGGTTCGAGCCGCGGAAACCATCGATCCGGAGGATCGAATAGCGGATTTCCTGGGTTTTCGTCCCGGACGACGTGGGTAGTCGCACCTGAAAACACTAGCAATCTCGGCGGGCATCCCTACGCCGGACACTCGCAGACCGTCGCACGTGCGCACCGCGCCGGATGCGGGCCCCCGTGCGCGCTGCGGCTACGGTTACCGCGTGTTCTCGATAGCGGCCCTGGTCCCGTCGCCGCCGATGCTGGTGCCCGAACTGTGTGGGCGAGTCCCGGTGTCCGGCAGCGATCCCGACGATCCGATCGTGGTGCTGCGCGCGGCCGCCCTGGACGCCGCGGCCGCCCTCGCCGCGGCCGCCGACCGGTGGATCGTGATCGGGGTCGACAGCCATGACCGGATCTACGGTTCGTCGACCCGGGGAACGTTTCGTGGGTTCGGCGCCGATGTCGTCGTCGGACTCGGTCCGGCGGGCGAGGAGCCCGGTCCAGCAGACTCCCAGCTTCCCCTTCCGGTACTGGTCGCCGGATGGTTGCGGGAGCAGGCTGCGCCGCGGATTTCGGTGCGAGCTCGGGTCTTCGCCGCCGACGCCTCGCCCGCGAGGTGTGCCGAGGCGGGCGCCGCGCTTCGCGCCGAGCTCGACAGCGAGCCGGACCCGTACGCGGTGCTCGTGGTCGCCGACGGTGCCGCGACCTTGACGGTCAAGTCACCCGGCTATCTCGACGAGCGAGCCCACGCGGTGCAGCACGACCTCGACGCCGCCTTGCGCACGGGTTCGCGCGCCGGGTTGGCCGCGCTCGAGCCGGAACTGTGCGCGGCGCTGCTCATCGACGGACGCGCCGCCTACCAGGTACTCGGCGGTCTTTTCGCCGCCGATTCGGCCGATCCGCGGGTGCGTACGCTCTATCAGGGCGCACCCTATGGCGTCGGCTACGACGTGAGCGTGTGGCAACCGAATGGGCAGAAAGGTACCGACGAGTGACGAGCAGACCGATCGCGGTCGTCGGCCCCACCGCTACCGGGAAATCCGACCTCGCACTCGATCTCGCCACCGAACTCGGCGGCGAGATCGTCAACATCGACGCCATGCAGCTCTATCGCGGTATGGACGTCGGCACCGCGAAACTGCCGCCCGACCAGCGACGCGGGATCCCGCACCATCTGCTCGACGTTCTCGACGTCACCGAGACCGCGACCGTCGCCGCGTACCAGAGCGCGGCCCGCGCCGTCGTCGAGGACATCATGGCGCGCGGAAGAACCCCGGTCATCGTGGGCGGGTCGATGATGTACGTGCAAGCCCTGCTCGACGAGTGGGACTTCCCGGCCACCGATCCCGAGGTCCGCGCCCGCTGGGAAGCGCTTCTCGACGAGAGTGGGGTACAGGCGCTGCACGCGGCGCTGCGGCAGGCCGACCCGGTCGCTGCGGCCACCATCCTGCCCACCGACGGCCGACGCATGGTGCGCGCGCTCGAGGTCGTGGAACTGACCGGTCGCCCGTTCGCCGCCTCGGCCCCGACCATCGGCGTCCCGCGCTGGAACACCGCGATTCTCGGCGTCGACCGGGAGACCGCCGCCCTCGACGCCCGCATCGAGACCCGCACCGCCCTGATGTTCGATTCGGGCCTGGTCGACGAGGTTCGCGGACTGCTCGACGCGGGCCTGCGCGAGGGGCAGACCGCTCGCCGCGCCATCGGCTACGCCCAGGTGCTGGCCTACCTCGACGGCGAATACGATCTCGACCACGCCCGCGAGCGCACGCTGATCGGCACCCGCCGATACGTGCGCAGGCAGCGATCGTGGTTCCGGCGCGACCCCAGGGTCTCCTGGGTGGACGGCGCGGATCCCGAGCTCGCCGCGACCGCGCTGGCCCTGCTCTGACGACATTCGAACACCGACCCGATAGGACGGACAGCGCAGTGACGCGACGAGTGAGTACCCGCAACGCCTCGGTGCAGGTGTGGCAGGCCTACCTCAACAACCGGACAAAACGTCATCGTGACGGCCGGTTCCTCGTGCAAGGCGTGCGCCCGATCACCCAGGCACTCGACAACGACTGGCCGCTGGAAACATTGCTCTACCGGCTCGGCGGCCCCGAGCTGTCGAGTTGGGCGCGCGAGATCCTCGACACCGCCGACGTGCCGCAGGTGGGCCTGGTTCCCGAACTCATGGCCGAGCTGGGAGAGAAGGCGGCGACCGCGCCCGAGATCGTGGCGGTCGCGGTGTCGCGGCATCCGGACCTGGCTGACTACGCACCCGGTGAACCGGGGGAGGACGCCCCGGTCGTGGTCGTGTTCGATCGCCCGAACTCGCCCGGCAACCTCGGCACCCTGATCCGCTCGGCGGATGCTTTCGGCGCGTCCGGGGTGATCGTCACCGGCCACGGCGCCGACCAGTTCGACCCGCAAGCCGTGCGCGCCTCGACCGGTTCGCTGTTCGCGATGCCGGTGCTGCGCGCGGCGGGCCCCGGGCAGGTGCTCGAATTCCGTGACCGCCAACAGGCTCGCGGCATCCCCACCCGCATCGTCGGCACCGATGAGGGCGCGCCGAGCACGATTTACGACTACGACTTCACCGGGGCGACGATCCTGGTCGTCGGCAACGAGACCACCGGCATGAGCTCGGCGTGGGCCGACGCCTGCGACGACCTGGTCACCATCCCGATGGGCGGCACCGCCAGCTCGCTCGGCGCGCCCTCGGCGGGGGCGATCAGCCTCTACGAGATCGCCCGGCAGCGACGCACGTTCGCCCGGTAATACACCCCACCGCGGCGCAGAGGAGAATGAGGGACGTGTCCGACATCGAATTCAGCAAGGGCCACGGCACCCAGAACGACTTCGTGGTGCTGCCCGACCTCGAGGTGCGCCTCGACCTGACCGTCGACCGCGTCGCCGCGCTGTGCGACCGGCAGCGAGGCCTCGGCGCCGACGGTGTGCTGCGCGTGGCGAAGGCCGGTGCGCTGCTCGCCGCCGGGGTCCTGGAAGCCCTGCCGGAGGGGGTCGGCGCGGACGACTGGTTCATGGATTACCGCAACGGCGACGGGTCGATCGCCGAGATGTGCGGCAACGGGGTGCGGGTCTTCGCGCACTACCTCAACGCCACCCGGCTGGAACAGCGCACCGAGTACGTCGTCGGCAGTCGTGCGGGCGCCCGTCCCGTGGTCGTGCACGAGGCAGGCCCGACCGACGGTGAGGTCACCGTGGACATGGGCGTTGTCCGTGAGCTCGGCCCTTCCACCGCCACGCTGGCCGGCTGGGCGCTGGCCGGGATCGGCATCGATGTCGGCAATCCGCACCTGGCCTGCGTCGACGACAGCATGACCGTCGACGCGCTCGCCAAACTCGACCTGAGCGTGTCGCCGGGCTTCGACCCCGACCTGTTCCCGCACGGAGTGAACGTCGAAATCCTCACCGCGCTCGACGCCGACAACGCCGTGGACATGCGCGTCTACGAACGCGGAGTCGGCGAAACCCGTTCCTGTGGAACCGGGACGGTGGCCGCGGCCGCCGCCGCGTTGACCGCCGCCGGGGTGTCGATCGGCACCGAATCCGGCGAGGTCACGGTGCGGGTTCCCGGCGGACAGGTACGCGTCGGCATCGCCGAAGCACGCGCCTGGTTGCGCGGTCCCTCGGTCCTGCTGGCCTCGGGAACGCTGTCGCAGTCCTGGTGGGACGCGCAGGAGGACCGATAACCGCGTGCACGCTGTCACCCGGACGTGGCAGCATGGAGAACGTATGACGAAACCAGTAGAACCCACAGAATCCACATCGGCCGAGCACACCACCGCGGCCGATCCCGACGTCGCCGCCGACCGCGGGGACGTCGATGATGCGTTGGCCCGCCACGCGGCCCGCATGAAACAACCCGGTTGGGCGAGCGATCCGACGGTCGGCGAGATGCAGCTCGACGAGCGCACCTCGTTGCGCCGCGTCGCCGGGCTGTCCACCGAACTCACCGACATCACCGAGGTCGAATACCGCCAGCTGCGCCTCGAGCGCGTCGTGCTGGTCGGTGTCTGGACCACCGGCAGTGTCGCCCAGGCCGACGCGAGCATGGTCGAGTTGGCCGCGCTCGCCGAGACCGCGGGCTCGGAGGTCCTCGAGGCGCTGATCCAGCGCCGCGACAAGCCCGACCCGGCCACCTACATCGGCTCCGGCAAGGCCGAGGAGTTGCGCACCGTCGTCCTCGACACCGGCGCCGACACGGTGATCTGCGACGGTGAACTCACGCCCGCCCAGCTCACCGCGCTGGAGAAGGTCGTCAAGGTGAAGGTCATCGACCGCACCGCGCTGATCCTCGACATCTTCGCCCAGCACGCCACCTCCCGCGAGGGCAAGGCCCAGGTCGCGCTGGCGCAGATGGAGTACATGCTGCCCCGCCTGCGCGGCTGGGGTGAGTCGATGTCGCGTCAGGCCGGTGGCCGGGCGGGCGGCGCCAGCGGTGGCGTGGGCACCCGCGGTCCCGGTGAGACCAAGATCGAAACCGATCGTCGTCGGATCCGGGAGCGGATGGCCAAACTCCGCCGCGAGATCCGGGAGATGAAGACCGCACGCGACACCATGCGCGCGCGCCGCAGCGAGAGCGGCGTCCCTTCGATCGCGATCGTCGGCTACACCAACGCGGGCAAGTCCAGCCTGATGAACTCGCTCACCGGCGCGGGCCTGCTCGTGCAGGACGCGCTGTTCGCCACCCTCGACCCGACCACTCGCCGGGCCGCGCTCGACGACGGTCGCGAGATGGTGTTCACCGACACCGTCGGCTTCGTTCGCCACCTGCCGACCCAGCTGATCGAGGCTTTCCGCTCGACGCTGGAAGAGGTCACCGGCGCCGATCTGCTGCTGCACGTCGTCGACGGCGCCGACCCGCTGCCGCTCGAGCAGATCAGGGCGGTGCGCGAGGTGATCACCGATGTGATCAGGGAGCAGGGCACACCGGCGCCGCCGGAACTGGTGGTGGTCAACAAGATCGACGCCGCCGATCCGAACGAGCTCACCCGGTTGCGCGGCATGTTGCCGCAGGCGGCCTTCGTCTCGGCGCAGACCGGCGCGGGTGTGGAGGAGTTGCGTGAGCGGCTCTCCGAGGTGCTCGGCGGACTCGATGTCGACATCAGTGTGCTGCTGCCCTACAGCCGAGGGGACCTGCTCGCCCGCATCCATGCCGACGGTAGAATCGTCACCGCCGACCACGAAGAGGGCGGTACTCGGGTGCGCGCGCGTGTGCCGCACGCCTTGGCCGCGGCCCTGTCCGAGTACGCCCATTCGGGTCCGGCCGAACCAGCTCTCAGCTGATCTTTTTCGCTGATTTGCCTGCTGGTTGCGGACAAATGCCGATGCGACACCGGCATTTTCGGACGCTATGGTCGAATATCGACAGCAGGAGGGTGTTATGTCGAACGACCATCAAAGTATGGGAAATGTGACGCAGGACAGGGTTGCGGTGGGCGACCCTGTCCTCTCGGATGGGGCGCCGCTCGCCCCGATGCCGAGTGAATGGGATATGCGCGCCTTCGAAGCGGTGCTCGCGCCGCTGCGGGCGTGGACCAGCCCTAAGTTCTACGGTCTGGACAACATTCCGGCCGAAGGGCCGGTGCTGATCGTGGCCAACCACAATCTGCTCGGCTTGATCGACGCGCCGCTGATCATGCCGGAAATCCTGCGGGAGCGCGGCAGGTTGGTGCGGGGCCTGGCCGAACACGTGTTGATGGTGCCCGGGGTGCGGGATTTCCTGCACCATTTCGGCACCGTCCGAGGGACCCGCTCGAACTGCCTGGCGCTGCTCGAGCGCGGGGAAGCGGTGGTGGTGTTCCCCGGTGGCGGTCGCGAGGCGATCCGTCGCAAGGGCGAGAAGTACGTGCTCAAGTGGGAGGGACGCACCGGTTTCGCGCGGATGGCGATTCAGGCAGGGGTGCCGATCGTGCCGCTGGCGATGATCGGCGTCGACGACGCCTACGACATCGTTTTCGACGGTCAGCATGCGGTGATGGCTCCGCTGCGCTGGACCTGCCGGCTCCTCGGCATCAATACCGAACTGAATCCGCCCCTGGTCAAGGGTGTCGGCCCGATGCCGCTGCCCCGCCCGGAGCGGTTCTACTTCTCCGCGGGCGCCCCCATCGACCCGGCGCCGTGGTTGGAAGCCGACGACCTCGACGGTGCGGCCGCCGATCTGCGCGATGTAGTGCGCAAGGGGCTCGAAGAAGAGTTGCAGTTCCTGTTCAACGAGCGAGAACGCGATACCGGCCGGACCCTGGTCGGTCGCCTGCGCAACGCGCTGCCCTGGTGACCGCAACCGCCTGACAAGCCGGATCGGCGCCGCGAGGCAGACGCACGCAGACGGCGTGGAATGCCCGCGGCGCCGATCTCGTTACCCAGTTATACGGACCAGGGTCCGGATGTCGAAAGGGTGACGATGATCGTGACGGAGCAGGTCGAGGTCGTGCCCGGCGCCGACCGCAGGCGCTGGCGCAACGAATGGCTCGACTCACGGCAGTCGTTCCCGGTCACCGGCAATTTCGTCCTCGAGGACTACGCCCACGGTCTACTTCTCGTGCACAACGAGGACATCGTCGACCCGGGCGAGGGGTTCGATACCCATCAGCACCGCGATACCGAAATCCTCACCTGGGTATTGGAAGGCACCGTGGTGCACCAGGATTCCACCGGGCACTCGGGCATGATCCGTCCCGGGCTCGCGCAGCGGATGAGCGCGGGTGCGGGCATCCTGCATTCGGAGCGCAACGGGGCGGGCTACCGGGAGAAGCAGCGCCTGCACGTCGTACAGATGTGGATCCCGCCGGATGAGACCGGCGTCGCCCCGAGCTATCAGGAACTCGACATCGAGGGTGAGCTCGCCCGCAACACGCTCGTGCCGGTGGCGTCCGGTATGGCGCGCCATCGCGGCGAGGCGGCGATCGGCATCGGCAACCGTCATGCTGCCTTCCATGTCGCGCGCCTCGACCCCGGTGAGGCGATCACGGTCCCCGACGCGCCCTACGGGCACGTCTTCCTCGCCCGTGGCACCGTCGACTACGAGGGCTACGGCACCTTGCACCAGGGCGACGTCGTACGCCTGACAGCGACGGGCGGCCACCGCGTTACCGCGGTGACCGCCGCCGAGTTGCTGATCTGGGAGATGACCGCGACCGCGCGCCGCTAGACCTTGCGGATGACGGTGACGACCTTGCCCAGAATTTGCGCGTCGTTTCCGGGGATCGGTTCGAAGTGCGGGTTGTGCGGCATCAGCCACACGTCCTTGCCGCTGCGCTTGAAGGTCTTCACGGTGGCCTCGCCGTCGATCATCGCGGCGACGATGTCGCCACCCTCGGCGACATTCTGCTGACGCACCACGACGAAGTCGCCGTCGCAGATCGCCGCGTCGATCATCGACTGGCCGACCACCTTGAGCAGGAACAGCGAACCCTCGCCGACGAGTTCGCGCGGCAAGGGGAAAACGTCTTCCACGGCCTGCTCGGCCAGGATCGGGCCACCGGCGGCGATCCGGCCCAGGACCGGGACGAACGTCGGAGTCGGGCGACTCGGATCGACCTCGTCGGTCTGCTGGGGCAGCGTGGTGACCGAGCGGACCGCCTCGTCGAGCCCGCGAACATTCACCGCGCGCGGCCGATTCGGGTCGCGGCGTAGATAGCCCTTACGTTCGAGGGCGCGCAGCTGATGGGCCACCGACGAGGTGGAGGTGAGACCGACCGCGTCACCGATCTCTCGGATGCTGGGCGGATAGCCCCGTTCGGTCACCGAGGAGCGGATGACATCGAGGACCGTGCGTTGACGCACGGTGAGATCCGTTCCGGATCCCGATGTGACGGTGCCGGTGCCGCTTTCGTCACCCGTGTCGTCTGTGTGGGTCACCGTGTCCCGCCCTTCTGAGTAGTCGAATTCGCCATCTCGAGGCTAGTCGGGCCACGCCGAACAATCAAACATCTGTTCGAGCATGTCGGGCGTTTCGTGCTGACAGGGGCGCTGGGATCTGGTAGAAATCGAACATCAGTTCGTCGCACACATGTTCGAACAGCGGGAGGCATCGCCGCCTCACCAGTACTTTCTCGCAGCAGCGGAGCACACCACCCCGGAGGTTCTTCCGATGAGCACAGCAACCAGCGCCCTGCGTTCCTCAGACCCCACCGCCGCCCCGGAGCCGATGCTCCGCCGCCGCCGGACCGCCCGCACCCCACGACCTTTCGCCTTGGTCCGACCGGCGATGCCGCAGCCGGCCGGCGCCGAACCGCACGCGGGTGAAGCGCCGTCGACCACGGTGCTCGCCGACGCTGTCTCGACCCCTCGAGTCGCGACGGCGCCCACGAACGTCGCGCGCAGTATCGTCCGATTCGGCGTGTTGAGCGTGCCCGCGAACAACCTGCCTACCGCCGAACCGGCCGATATCGTCCGTCCCGCTCGGCGCATCGCACTCACCGACGCCGAACTCGATCTCGCCTTCGCTACCGTGCCCCGCAGTGCACCGCAACGCCGTGCGGTTGTTCGCCCGTCGGTCGATCGCGGCCCACAGCTGCGCGCGCCGCGCAGCGAACTGTCGCTCTACGCCCGCGGTCGGGTGCGGACCGGCCGTGCCGAGGGCATGCATCCGCTGCATCGGGTCGAGCAGGCCAAGGTGGGCTTCGCCGCGCTGGCTGTCACGGCATTGGTGACCGCGCTTATCGTCGTGGCTTTCCTCGGGCTGGCGCACGTACGGGCCGGCAGTTTCGTCGACCACGTCGACTCGACGATTCCCGGAACCTCGGAGCAGGCGGGCTTCGGGTCCGGCGCGCGATTCGAGCCGGGCCGATGAGTGGAAACAGCTGCGCGGAAACGTTTTCTGGGAGGTTTCGGCAGCCTGCGAGATCGTCGGTATCGACGAATCGCATCCTGAAACTAGAACACGTTGCTACGGTGACGGGCATCCTGAATCGAGGCCGGGGCCTCGGTCGAACCCGGATGCGAGGTCTCGGTGCGCCGCTGCTCGGTCGCTCTACTGCTCACTGTGGTGCTCGGCGCGTTGCTGGCACCCGCCGCGCACGCGGTTCCCATCTACACCACATACCTCGATCTGCCCGCTCTCAACGGTGACGGCGAATACGGTGGCGGGCTGCACCCCGCGCTCCCGTCGGCGCAGCCACCTCTGCGGGAAGCGCTGACGCAGGCGCGGGCCGACGGCATCGACCCGACGCGGTACGCGACCTTGCTGCACCAGTATTGGCTCGTCGTAGCCACCGACAACGCCGCGATCGACCTCGAGGCCTGGGCGCCCGAGCGTGGTGTCGCGGCCAATTCCGCCACCTTCAGCCAGGTGTATGTCAACTACTTCCGCATCGCCGCCGCCCGCTCCGATCTCTACTGGGCGGGCATGGCCGGCATCGCGGGCGCGTCCTTCGCCGCGGGCTTCTTCGACGTCGGCGACGTCGCCGACGTCGTCTCCGTCGGCGGGATCCACGACCTCGGTAACGCTGTGGCCGGTCTGCTCCGTGCCACTCCGCCGGAACTGCTCACCGGGGTACCGGCCGACATCACCGACCTGGCCGTCCTCGGTCCGCGGCTGACCTTCGCCGACCTCGCCTGGTATCAGACCCGACTGACGATCATGCAGAAACACATCTTCATCGACCTGGTCCCGATGCACGAGGCCTACCTGGCCGACGGGATGGCGGGTATCGACGAGATGTTCGCGGCCGGTCTGCTCGACGACGGCATGCGGGTGGCCTGGACCGGGATCGATGGCGGCACCGAAGCGGGTCGCGCCGACGCGCTGGTCGCCATGGCCGACCGGGAACAGAACCAGATCGTCGCCGACCAGTGGGATGTGACCGCGCGTGGCCGCGACGGTATGGGGCGGGTACTCACCTATGTCACCACCGTCGCGGGCAAGCCCGCCGTCCCCGGCACCCGTGCTCCCGGCGTGTACGCCCCGGTCACGGTGTGGTCGCCGATCGCCGCGGGGCGGCCGCTGGGTCTGCGGACGCCGCTGCCCGCGTTCAACTGGGCCGACCGCGAGACCCGCTGGGACTACATCGCCGCCGACCTGCTGCCACGCCACCTCGCCCTCGCGACCGACGCGGCAGCCGCGGCGACGGTGTATCGCGAGCCGTTCGCGGTCAAGCTCGACCGGGGCCGGATGCTGGCCCGGTTACCTGACATCATCGCGGACCTGACCACGCAGTGGCAGGTTGTGCCATCCTGACCGGTATCCTGTCAAGAGCCATGGAATAGAAAATGCGCATCGACGAAGGAACCCTCGGATGCATTGCCCGTATTGCCGACACCCCGACTCGCGCGTCGTCGACTCGCGGGAAGCCGAGGAGGGTACCGCGATCCGTCGCCGTCGATCCTGCCCGAGCTGTGGGCGCCGATTCACCACGGTCGAGACGGCGATCCTGTCGGTGGTCAAGCGCAGTGGCGTCACCGAGCCGTTCAGCCGCGAGAAGGTGATCGTCGGTGTGCGTCGCGCCTGCCAGGGTCGCGAAGTCGATGACGACGCCCTGAACCTGCTCGCCCAGCAGGTCGAAGACGCGGTGCGCGCCAAGGGCTCTCCCGAGGTGCCGAGCCACGAGGTGGGTCTGGCCATCCTCGGCCCGCTGCGCGACCTCGACGAAGTGGCGTATCTACGCTTCGCCTCGGTGTACCGATCCTTCACCAGCGCGGCCGATTTCGAACGTGAGATCACCGAGATGCGCGCGGCCCGCGCGGCCGCCGCCGTCGCCGCGACCGACTGATCCGCGCAACGCCCACACCGGTTTCAGCGACGGATCGTGCTGATCGCCTTCTCGATGCGCTTCGCCGATACCGGGTACGGCGTGCCCAACTTCTGAGCGAAGAGACTCACCCGCAGTTCCTCGATCATCCACCAGATCTCGGTGACCTCACGGGCATTCTTGCGCCCGGGCGCCAGCGCGCGGACGAGCTTGTCGTAGGCGACAAGCATCCGGTCCACCTCGACCATGGCCTGACGGTCGCGCACCGCCGAGCCCGGCAGCGATTCCAGGCGCTGGGCCGCGGCCAGGAGGTAGCGCGGGAGCTCACGCAGCCGCACCCGTCCCCATTCGGCGACGAAACCGGGGAAGAGCAGGTCGTCGAGTTGCTGGCGCACATCATCGGCGATATCGGTTTCGAGGGTGTCGGCCAGGGCCGCTCGCGCCTGCTGGGCAGCCGCCAGGACCGGCACGACGGTGCGGATCAGGGCGACGACCGCCGTGGACAGTTGCGGGCGGACGGCCGCCACCAGCTTGTCGAACTCCGCGGGCGTGCGAACCGGGCCGCCCGCCTTGGCGATGAGTTCGTCGGCGGCGGCGGTCCGGCAGTCCTCGACCAGTTTGTCCAGCGACCCGTCGGGGTTCTGGCTCAGCGCCAGCCGATCGCGGGCGGGCAGTCCGGCGGTGACCGCGCGCGTCGAGGTCGGGATCGCGGCGAGCAGCAGGGTGCGCACACCCGCACGCATCGCGGCCGCCTGCTCGCCGGGCGAGCTCAGGACACGCACCGCGACGCCCTCGCCCTCGGGGACGAGGGCCGGGTACCCGGTCACGGTCTGGCCTGCCACCTCGCGGCTCACGGTCGGCGCGACCGAACCGAGCGATTCCGATGTCCACACCGTGGCGGGCGCACGCTCGGCACCGGCGGTCGCACGGGCGACCGACGCCGAAACCTGATCGGCCAGTTGTGCTTTGAGCTGTTGCAGACTCTTGTTCTTGGCCAGCACCTTGCCGCTCTGATCGACCGCGGCGAAGGTCATCCGCAGGTGATCCGGCAGCGCGGTGGGGGAGAGGTCGTCGGTGGTGATGGTGACCGAACCCAGCCGCGACAGTTCTCGTGAGAGCCCGGTGCGCAGCGGTTCGGCGCGCGGGGTCAGCGCGCGCAAGGCCGCCGACGCGAAGTCGGGCGCGGGAACGACCGCGCGCCGCAACGTCTTCGGGAGAGTCTTGATGAACGCGGCGGCCAGTTCTTCGCGCATGCCGGGGACCAACCAGTCGAAGCCGACCGCCCGCACGTGCGCGAGCTGTTCCACCGGGATCCGCGCGGTGACGCCGTCGTCGTCGCGCCCCGGCTCGAACTGATAGGTCAGCGGGAAGCTGAGCTCACCCTGGCGCCAGGCGTCGGGGAAGTCGGTAGGGTCGAGCGTGGCGATACCGGCATTGACCACGGTGTCGGTCGAGAAGTCCAGCAGCGCGGGATCTTCGCGCTCGGTCTTGCGCCACCAGCTGTCGAAATGGCGCACCGACACGATGTCGGCGGGCACGCGCTTGTCGTAGAACTCGAACAGCACTTCGTCGTCGACGAGGATGTCGCGTCGCCGGGCCCGATGCTCGAGGTCGGCGACATCGTCGATCAGGGCCCGATTGCGGGCGAAGAACCCGTGCCGCGTCTGCCATTCGCCCTGCACCAGGGCATGGCGCAGGAACAGTTCGCGCGAGAGTTCCGGGTCGACGCGCCCGAAATCCACCGGCCGCCCGGTCACCAACGGCACGCCGTACAGCGTCGCCCGCTCGTAGGCGCGCGCCGAACCACGCTTGGACGACCAATGTGGTTCGGAGTAAGTACGTTTCACCAGATCGCCGGCGAGCCGTTCGGCCCACTCCGGCTCCACCTTCGCCGCGATCCGCCCCCACAGCCGCGAGGTCTCCACCAATTCGGCCGCCATCACCCAGCGCGGCGCCTTCTTGGCCAGCGACGACCCGGGGAAGATCATGAACTTCGCATTGCGCGCCCCGAGGAACTCCCGCGACTCCGCCTCGCGCACACCGATATGCGAGAGCATGCCCGCCAGCAGCGACTGGTGGATCTGCGTACTCGGCCATGGCATCGCGTCATCGTCGGACGAATCCGCCGACCTGGCAATGGCTTTCGTAGGTGTGCGCTGTCCACGTGGGGCTCCGTCGCCGCCGCGCCGAGACCGTCCGCCCGACTGGCGCGAGCCGCCGGCCGTGGCGCCCGCGCGGTCGGAGGTGGCCTTCGAACCGGAGTCTCGGCCTGCGCCCGCGTCGTTCCAACCCATCCCGCGGGCGATCGTGCGCAACTGGCCGTGCAGGTCCTGCCACTCCCTGATGCGCAGGTAGTGCAGGAACTCGTCGCGGCACATCCGGCGGAACTGGTTGGACGACAGCGATTTCCGCTGCTCGGTGAGGTAATCCCACAGCCGCAGGTAGGCCAGGAAATCCGAGCCGTCGACGACGAAGCGCGCATGCTGGGTGTCGGCCGCCTGCTGATGCTCGGCGGGACGTTCGCGCACATCCTGAATCGACAGCGCCGCGACAATGATCAGTACCTCGTCGAGGCACCCGTTGCGCTGCGCTTCGACGAGCATCCGCGCCATCCGCGGATCCACCGGCAACTGGGCCATCTCCCGCCCGATCGGCGTGAGGGTGAGATGTCCGCCCGAATCAGCTTCGCCGTCAACAGATTTCGTGCTCCCGTGCGCCAACGCGCCCAGTTCTTCGAGCAGCGCGATGCCGTCGCGAATGGCGCGCCGATCGGGGGCCTCCACGAACGGGAAGCTCTCGATATCGCCGAGCCCCAGCGCCGTCATCTGCAGGATGACCGCCGCGAGGTTGGTGCGCAGGATCTCCGGCTCGGTGAACGCGGGCCTGGCCTCGAAATCGTCCTCGGAATACAGCCGGATACAGATACCGTCCGCCACGCGACCACAACGACCCGATCGCTGCCGCGCCGAGGCCTGCGAGACCTCTTCGATCGGCAGCCGCTGCACCTTGGTGCGCATCGAATAGCGTGAGATACGGGCCGTACCGGGGTCGATGACGTAGCGGATGCCCGGCACCGTCAGCGAGGTCTCGGCGACATTGGTGGCCAGCACCACCCGACGCCCGGTATGGGGGGCGAAGACTTTGTGCTGTTCGGCGGCCGAGAGCCGCGCGTACAGCGGCACGATCTCGGTGCGCGGGAGTTTCAGGTCGCGCAGGGCGTCGGCGGTGTCGCGGATCTCGCGTTCGCCCGACAGGAACACCAGCACGTCACCGTCGCCCTCGGCGAACAGTTCGACGACCCCGTCGGCGATGGCGTCGGTGGGGTCGCGGTCGACGACGCGGGTGTCCTCGTCATCGTCGGTGCCGGGGAGTTCCAGCGACAGTGGCCGGTACCGCAACTCCACCGGATACGACCGACCCGACACTTCGACGATCGGCGCGGGAGTGCCCTGCGCATCGGCGAAATGGCGGGCGAACAGTTCGGGATCGATGGTCGCCGAGGTGATGATCACCTTGAGATCGGGCCGCTGCGGCAGCAACTGCTTCAGGTAGCCGAGCAGGAAGTCGATATTGAGGCTGCGTTCGTGGGCCTCGTCGATGATGATCGTGTCGTAGCGGCGCAGCATCCGGTCGCGCTGGATCTCGGCGAGCAGGATGCCGTCGGTCATGAGTTTGACCAGCGTGCGATCCGAAGCCTGATCGGTGAACCGGACCGTGTAGCCGACCACGTCGCCCAGTTCGGTGCCCAGTTCCTCGGCGATGCGTTCGGCCACGGTGCGCGCGGCGAGCCTGCGCGGCTGGGTGTGCCCGATGGTGCCGCGGATCCCGCGACCGAGTTCGAGGCAGATCTTGGGGATCTGGGTGGTTTTACCGGAACCGGTCTCACCGGCCACGATCACGACCTGATGGGCGGCGATCGCCGCGGCGATGTCGTCGCGGCGCGCGGAAACGGGGAGTTGTTCGGGGTAGGTGATCTGCGGAAGCGCCGCGCGGCGATTGGCCACGCGGTTTTCGGCGGTGGCGACCTCGGCCTCGATGGCGGGCAGGTCGTCGGGGCGCGCACGGTCGAGCTTGCGCCGGAGCCGATGTTCGTCGCGCAGCGAGACCTCCGCCAGGCGGGTGCGCAGCGCGCGGGTTCCGGTGCTAGCTGTCCTGGTCATTGCGCCTACCAGCCTAGCGAAGCCCGCCACCGGTTTTCCCCCGCGTTGCCCGCTCGCACCCTCGCGGAGACCAACGACACACCGTTACGTCCGCCCGTCGCGGTCCGCGCGTCCCTCTGATCACGCGCGACGCGACGGGCGTGCGAGCTCGAGCTCCCGGTCAGCGAGGTTGCGTCATGCGAAGATCCCGGCACGAGCGGTCGATGGGCGCAGGAGACGGTTTTCGTGACCTCGCCGACCGCCACAGCATTCGGAGAGGGCGTGGCATGAGTGCATCGGTGCGGACTGCGTGGTGGATCAGGGCCTACCGGATCGCCTTCGGGCTGCTCGGGATCCTGGCCCTGGTGTGGATTCCGCTGCGGAACATGGACTCGGCGAGCTTCTCGCTCACGAACTACCTGAGCTACTTCACCATCGAGTCCAACATCTTGACCGTGATCGTGCTTCTCGTCGGGGGCACCCTCGCCCCGCAGAGCCCGCGCTGGCAGACGTTTCGCGGCGCGGTCACCCTGTACATGCTCATCACGATGGTCGTCTACGCGGTCCTGCTGGCCGATGTCGACGTGATGCTCACCGACAAGTGGATCAACGATGTCCTGCACCGCATCGTGCCGCTGGTCCTGCTGCTGGACTGGTTGTTCGTCGCGATGGCCGCGCGCCTGCGCCCCAGCCCCGAACTGATCGGCCTGTGGCTGATCTTCCCGGTGGCCTACGGCGTCTACAGCCTGATCCGTGGTCCGATCGTGGACTGGTACCCCTACCCGTTCATCGACCCACGCACCCAGGGATATGTGTCGCTGACGATCGGGCTCGCGGTGTTGCTGGTGGTGTTCGTCGTGCTCGCGGTTGCCATGGCGTCGCTGGGAGACCTGCCCGCTCGGTGGCGTGAACGCAAGTCCGAAGTCTGACCCACCGGCGGGCCCGGTGCGCACGTCCGCGCCGGGTGGGGTAAATGTGGACCCATGAATGCGCTCTGGCATGGATTCGCCGATATGGGTGCCGTCAATCGTGACGGTGCGTTCGTTGTCGCCCGCGGCGAGGGCGCTTACGTCTTCGACACCGCGGGAAAGCGCTACCTCGATGCCACCGCCGGTCTGTGGTTCGCGAATGTGGGGCACGGTCGCGGGGAGATCGCCGACGCCGTCGCCGATCAGTTGCGCACCATCGCGCACTACTCCAACTTCGGCGACCTCACCGAAGCCCCCACCCAGGAACTCGCCGAGAAACTCTCGTCGATCGCGCCCGTTCCCGGCAGCAAGATCTTCTTCACCTCCGGCGGCTCCGATTCGGTGGAGACCGCGGCCAAGCTGGCCCGCCGCTACTGGCACGAACAGGGCCGCGCCGACAAGAAGATCCTTGTCGGTCGCCGTTTGGCCTACCACGGCATGCATTACGCGAGCACCGCGCTCGGCGGTCTGACGCCGAACAAGGAGGGCTACGGCGTGCTGGTCGCCGATACCCGCACGGTCGAATGGGACGACGCGAAGTCGCTGCTCGCCCTGATCGAAGAGGTCGGCGCGGAGCAGATCGCCGCGTTCTTCTGTGAACCGATCATCGGTGCCGGAGGGGTGTACCTGCCGCCCGAGGGCTACCTGGCCGAGGTCCGCCAGATCTGCCGCGACCACGACATCCTGTTCGTCGCCGACGAGGTCGTCACAGGGTTCGGCCGCATCGGTGGCTCCTGGTTCGCCTCCACCCGCTTCGACCTGCAGCCCGATCTGATGACCACCGCCAAGGGCCTCACCTCCGGCTACCTCCCGATGGGCGCGGTCTTCATCGCTCCCCACGTGGCCGAGCCCTTCTATGCCGGTGGCACCTGGTTCCGTCACGGCTACACCTACGGCGGCCACGCCGGTGCGGCCGCCGCGGCCCTGGCCAACCTCGCCATCGTCGAACGCGAAGGTCTGCTCGAGGAGGCCGCCCGCCTCGAATCCACCCTGCACACCGCGTTGGCGCCCTTGGCCGATCACCCCCGCGTCGCCGAAGTCCGCAGCGGTCTCGGCGCCGTGGCCGCGGTCCAACTAGCCGACCCCTCCGAAGGCCCCGCCCTGGTGAAAACGCTGCGCGAACACGGCATCTCGGGCCGCGCCGCCGGAGCGGGCGCGATGCAGATCTCGCCCTCGTTCGTCATGACCGACGCGCAGGTCGCCGAGCTCGCTGACGGATTCGCCCGCGCCCTGGGCTGATCCGTACACCGGTTCGGCGATACCCCTACTGGCGGTGAGTTGTGCTGCGCGGCGGTAGCTTTCGCGGGCCGGTCGCCGATCAGTTCGAGCAGGTGGGCGCGGACTGCGTGGCGTAGGGGCGGTTTCGGGCAGGTAGTCGCCGGTCGGAATCAGGAAGGGTCGAGCGACAGGGTGAAGAATCGGCTCAGCGGGTCGGCGGAGTAGCTGCCGAACGGACCGCACTCGGTGAACCCGTGGCGCAGATAGAGGCGCCGCGCCGGGGCGAAGAAGTCTTCGGCGCCGGTTTCCCAGGCTCAGCCTGCGGTACCCGCGTTCTCGGGCTACCGCGACCAGGTGGGCGAGCACGGCGGCGGCCACACCTCGGCCGGTGTGTCCGTCGGCGGTGCGCATGGACTTGATCTCGGCGTGCCCGGCATCGAGGTCCTTCATGGCGCCGCACCCGACGAGGTCGTCGCCGGACCACGCGCTCCACACGGTGACCGCGGGATCGCGCAGGGCGGTGAGGTCGAGGGCGTGCATGCTGCACGCGGGGGTGGTGTCGGCCATTTCCCTGTGGTGAGCGGCCAGCAGGGCACGGACTTCGGCGCCGGAGAGATCGTCGGCCACCACCCGGAGTCGGTCGACCGCGGCAGTCGGGTTATCGGTCATCAGTCCAGTTTGCGGGTCGGGGGAGCCGCCGGGCCATCCGGGTCGGCCACCGGTGCGTGCTCGGCGAACGGGGGGACGTCCTCGGCCGTGGGTCCTGCCCGTGGAAACAACCCCGGGACCGTGACCTGGGTGCGAGCATGGTGGAGCGGGTGTCGACTCGAAAGTGGTGGGGTGTGGCCGATTTCGTGGAGCAGTATGCGTTCGTGCGGTGGCCGGTGGTCGCCGCGTTCGTGCTGGCGTCGCTGATCGTGGTGACCCGGTTGACCAGGCGAACACCGCTGGCTCACCGTGTCGATACCGCATCCGACAGCGCGCACCTGCTCATGTGCCTGGTGATGCTGACCATGCTGGTGTTCCCCGCCGCCAGCGATCCGCACGCGATGCGCGGGCTGCTCACCGCGCTCACCGTCGCGTTCGCGATCCTGCTCGCCGAACGCGTCATGGGCTGGCGCACCGGATCGCCACCCGACGGCGTGTTGGCACTCGGATATCACACGGTCGCCGCGGCGGCGATGCTCTACGCGATGGCCGGGCACGGGGCGGTGCACGGCACCGGTGGGGCGAGCTGGCCCGCGGTGGTGCTGGCGGTGCTGTTCGGCCTCGACGCACTGCTCGCGCTCGGTACCGTCGGTCACCGGTCACGCTGGCACCGCTTCGTCCATCCCGCCGGTTCCCACCCGTTGACCTCGGCGCTGGTGCCCCATGTGGTGATGGATATCGGGACCGCGTTCATGCTGATCGCCGCGATCGGCCGGTGAATACCGATCCACAAGCGCTCGCGCTGCGAATTGCCTTAGTGTGGGCAGGAATTCGACGATGAGCGGGCAGCGCGGTCCCCAACCGCCGTCGGGGGTCCGCGGTGGCGGTACGCGCGTCCCCGCGATCGTCCCCGGCGCCGACGATCGCGAGGAGATGCGCGCGCTCTACCGCGCCACCGGCCCCGCCGCGTTCGGATTGGCACTTCGGGTGCTGCACCGTCGCGGTGCGGCCGAAGATGTTGTCCGTGAGGGATACCGGCGTGCGCGAGCGGCGCAATGGATCGTCGACGAGGACGACATCGACCGGGAGTCCGATTCCCGGTCCGCCGAATCCGCCGACGAGGCGATGGTCGGCCCGTCGCAGCCCGGCCCTGACCTCGGCACGCCATGGGGCCGTTCGGCATTCGTCGCAACCGAACAGCGATCCGATCTGGGCCCCGACGTCTCGGGTTCGATGGACGTCGCCTTCGGCCGCGGTGTCGTCTATACCCATGACGGTTCCCGCCTGCCCGATGAAGGCATCGACCGCGCAGACTCCGACTATCCGGATGCTCGCCACGGCGGCGCCGATGACGGAGGCGGGCCCCGTCATCCCGACGCGGACCACCCAGAAGCTGTCTCTCCAGGCCCTGGTCGGTCCGGTCACGGCACCACCGATGGGGACCGGCTCGACGCAGCCCACTGGGATTTCGGTCACCTCGGCGCGTATTGGCCCGATGCCCGACAGTTCGGCATCGACACAGAACGTCCGGGCCCCGACGCGGCCACTGCCCAGATCGCCCACGACAGTCCGGCGTTCACCCCTGACCAGTCCTGGCTACTTGCCCAGATCCATCGCCTCGCGGTCCAGCGGCTGCGACTGGATCGTCGCGGCGGCGACGACATGCCGTGGCTCGCGGCCGCGGCCAGACTCGGCTTCGACGATCCACTCGACAGCCACTGCGAAATCTTCGTTCTCGCCTACTACGGCGGCCGCACCTACCGTGCCATCGGCCGCGAACTCGGCCTGCGCGTGCCGATGGTCACGAGACTGCTGGCGGAGAGCATCGAACGGCTCGCCGAGCAGCGGATCGACCGGTGGACGGCCAGGCAGTCGTGGTGTCCGCCCGGCTCGGTCCTGTCACTGGCCGATGCCTATGCGCTCGACGCGGTCGCCGAACTCGAGCACCACCACATCGAGAACAAGCTCACCGCCACCACCGCGAACAGTCTGTCGCAGTTCGCCACCCGCGTGCGTGGCGTGCACGAAGTGCTCGCGCTGCTGGCCGCCGACGACCAGCACACCCCGCCGCGCAATCTCGAAACCCGCATCCTCGCCGACCTGGGCACCGCACCGCAACGGCGCGGCCACTGGACGGCCAGACCGCCCTGGCTGCGTCGCTTCGGCGGTCAACCGGAGGGCTAGGCGTCAGAGCACCACCACGTGATCTTCGGCGACGCGCCCGCCCAGGCGCACCCAGCCGTCGGAGTCCCATTCGGTGTAGAGCTGTGAGCCCTGCCCCTGCGTGATGATCAGCCCGCGACGCAACTGTCCGGTGAGCGCGACCGCCGCCGCTCCGGTCGCCTCGTCCTCGGCGATGCCCATCGCTGGGGCGAACATCCTGGCCCGCAGCGCGCCACGCGACTCGTCGGTCCAAGCCCAGAAGAAGTACTGGCCGACGGTGAAGTCGCCGGGCGACAACGCCGCCAGCTCCTCGGTCGAATCCAGTTGCCGGAAAACGAATTTCGGTGCCCACTCGGCGCGCGCGGTGATCCAGGTCAGGCCGTCGGCCCGGCTGACGGCCACCGGGCCCGCGGGCACCCGCAAGGTGTGCACCGGCGTGCGCTGGACATCGAGCCACCACGCGGTGCCGACGGTGGGATGCCCGGCGAAGGGCAACTCGACGGCGGGTGTGTAGATGCGGACGTCGGCGACGCCGTCGACAGGATCGGAGACCACCGTGGTCTCGCTGAACCCCAGCCGCGCCGCCAGCTCCTGCTTGTCGAGGGCGACGACATCGCCCGCGCGGGCGATGCCGAGCGCATTGCCGAGCCTTCCGGCCGGATCGGTGAACACTCGGACGACCTCGACCTGGATGTCCGGGGAATCGGGCACATCATGTGCGTTCATGATCGCGAGCCTACCGGCCCGCTCGGCGGCGCCGATCGACCCGCGAGCCCCCGGTCGTGTCCGCTCCACACAGCAGCGGCCCCGCCCGGAAAACCGGATCGGGGCCGCTCGACGCCTCAACGAGCAGGCGTGAAACCGACGTCTCGAATCAGACGGCGGCCGAGGCCAGCGCCTCGGTGGACGCCACCGCCTGGCCGACGCCGGCGACGATCGCCGCCGCCCGCAGCGACTCGAAGATCACCTCGCGCGACACACCCGCCTCGCGCAACGTCTTCTCGTGCGCCTCGAGGCAATGCGCGCAGCCGTTGATCGAGGAGACCGCGAACGACCACAGCTCGAAATCGGCCTTGTCGACGCCGGGGTTGCCGATGATGTTCATCCGCAGACCCGCGCGCAGGTCGTCGTAACGACCGTCCAGGAATGCCTTACCCCGGTAGAACACGTTGTTCATGCCCATGATCGACGCGGCGCCGAGCGCGGCCTCGTAGGCCTCGGCCGAGAGCACGTCGGCGGCCTCTTCGGCGACCTCACGCAGGGTGGTGGCCGAGCGCGTGGCGGCGGCCGAAGCCAGCAGGGTGCCCCACAGCTGCTGCTCGTTGAGCACCGTGGTGCGGGCCAGCGAGGACAGATTGAGCTTGAGGTCCTTGGCGTACTCGGGAAGAGAGTTCTTCAGGTTCTCGATGCTCATGACAGTGGGGCTCCTTCAGGGTGGTTCGGTGGGGAAGTGGTTCAGACGCTGGCGGTGAGCAACTCGCCCGCGTCGATGGTCGGGTCGCCCTTCTTCCAGTTGCAGGCGCACAGCTCGTCGGACTGCAGGGCGTCGAGCACGCGCAGCACCTCGTCGACATTGCGACCGACCGAACCGGCGGTCACCGAGACGAACTGCACCTCGTTGTTCGGGTCGACGATGAAGGTGGCGCGGTCGGCGACGCCGTCGGCGTTGAGAACACCGGCGGCGGTGGCCAGTTCACGCTTGAGGTCGGACAGGATCGGGAAGGGCAGGGTCTTGAGATCCTCGTGCTGGGCGCGCCACTGGAAGTGCACGAACTCGTTGTCCACCGAGGCGCCGAGGACCTGCGCGTCACGATCGGCGAACTCCTCGTTCAGCTTGCCGAACGCGGCGATCTCGGTGGGGCACACGAAGGTGAAGTCCTTGGGCCAGAAGAACACGATGCGCCACTTGCCCGCGTGGTCGTCGCTGGTGATCTGGGTGAAGTAGTCGTCGGGCTGCTGTGCGTCGACCTTGGAGAGATCGCCTCCGATGACGGCCTTGAGGTTGTATGCCGGGAATTGGTCGCCGATGGTCAGCAGAGCCATGCTTCGTCTCCTCATTGGTGGTGTGGTTGATGGTCAGCCTACTGAAAGGTAAAGCCGATTGCTGGTCGTACACTGATAGGTGTGAGTGATCAGACTTATCAGCCAACCCTGTCGCAGCTGCGTGCGTTCGTGGCCGTCGCCGAATACCGGCATTTCGGCACCGCCGCAGCGCGTTTGACTGTGAGTCAACCCACGTTATCGCAGGCACTGGCATCACTGGAAAACGGACTCGGGCTCCAGTTGATCGAGCGCAGCACCCGTCGCGTACTGGTCACCGCCGCGGGGATGCGGCTGCTGCCGGAGGCCATGGCCACCCTGGAAGCCGCCGACCGATTCGTCGCGTCGGCGACCGGTGACACCCTCGGCGGCACGCTGCGCGTGGGCATCATTCCAACCGTCGCCCCCTACGTGCTGCCCGAACTGTTGCCCGAGTTACGCCGCAAACTGCCCGGGGTGCTGCCCCAGGTGGTCGAGGACCAGACCGCGCGGCTACTGGAGGGGTTGCGCACCGGCGTGCTGGACGTGGCAGTGCTCGCGTTGCCCAGCGAAGCGAACGGCTTGGTCGAGATCCCGCTCTACAGTGAGGAATTCGTGCTGGTCACGCCGCGCGGCCACGAGCTCGCCGGCCGCACCGACCTGGCCGCCCCCGCCCTCGCCGACCTACCGCTGTTGCTGCTCGACGAGGGTCATTGCCTGCGTGATCAGACCCTTGACCTGTGCCGCTCGGCCGATGTGCAACCCGGGACGGTCGGCGATACCCGCGCCGCCTCGCTGACCACGGTCGTGCAGTGCGTGGCGGGCGGGCTCGGCGTGACGCTCATCCCGGAGATGGCCGTGGCCGCCGAGACCGCGCGCGCGAGTCTGGACACCGCGCGCTTCGCGGCTCCCGCTCCTGGCCGCACGATCGGGCTCACCTATCGAGGGTCATCCGCGCGGGCCTCGGATTACGAATACCTCGCCGCGATCATCCGAGCCAAACGCCCTTTCTGATCTCCTGTGTTCCGAACTGTCGGGACAGGCTCGAATTCGGGGTCGCGGTGCTCAGCGACACCGCGCCGCTAATGGGTCGGTCGCGGCCACGCTCGCCACCGGAGCCGATGCGCATGTGCTGCGCGATCCCACCCGCGGTGGTGTGGCCGCGACGCTCGATGAGATCGCCGGGGTCGCGAAAGTCGTTGTGTCGCATCCCGGCACGATCCCCGCGACGGGGTGTGTGTTCACAAGCGGGAACTGTATGACGAATTCGAGCTCGAGGGACCGTAAAGGGTAGCTGGAGCTTCGAGAAAATGTTAGCGGATCTCTATGTGTGGATAACAGCGGTGTGACAGCGGGCCAGTGAATTACACATTGTTGCAATAAACTCTCGCAGGGTGGACGTTCCCTTGTATTGGTGCGAGAGAGAATTTCGCAACGTAGATTAAAGGCTCATAATAACTCGGCAATGCGGCGATATATCGGCCGCGGCGGCCGGTTCGAACATTACTTCAGTTAACTATTGGCATTCCTCTGTAAGGGGAATCCTTAGACGAGTTGAGAGTCCCGGGTCTCCCGCTGTATTCGATGTCCACTTGGTGCTGGAGTATTCGAGACAGGCCACGCAGTAGTTCGTGCTCTCGAGGCTGACGATAGGTTGGCGGACCTGTCGGCCGACCGATCATGCCTGGTCGTGGCATCTATTTGCCACCTCATTGCTGGCATGCCGATCCGAACCGCTCCTTCGTGTTCTCGTAACCCCCACGACACCTTATAGCGATCTCGGCGGCGCGGCAAGAGGATGCGACATATTTGCGGATAGATTCCGAATCGTGCCGAATTCGGTACCTGGTCCCTCCCGTGGGGGTGATCCGATGATGGTCGAATGGCTGGGACGACCCACCGGCGAGACCGCTGAGCATGCGTCGGCGAGGTCGAGTGTCGATCAGTATGGCTGCGCCTTCCTGATCATCCGATGCTGTTTTCGTGACCATGTTGCAAGCTTTCGGCCAGTGAATCAGGCAACTTTACGGCTATATAATCGACCTCTTGAAGAGAGCGGTATCAACGGAGGTCGGAATGGGCCGAAAGAGTCGCGTCGATGACAGTCCGGACCGGTCGAATCGACCGGAAATCAGATCATTCCGTTCTTCCCGAAACGTGAATTCGGGTAACGGTTCCGGCACTGGCTCCAGCGGTAATGCAGACCCCTCCTTCGATATCTTTCCCCTGACGGCGGCGCAGCGGGGTATCTGGTTCGCCCAGCATCTCGCGGAGTCGTCACCGATTTCTGTGGCCCAATATGTCGAGATCATGGGCGAGTTGGACGCCGAACTGCTTGCCGAGGCCTGCAGAACCGCCAGTCGCGAGTTCGAATCCGGGCATATGCGACTAATCGAGGTCGACGGAGAGCCATGTCAGTTCGTCGACGCGGAGCATGGAGCTCTGTCGTCGGTGTTGGACCTGCGCCATCACGCCGATCCGGTGGCGACCGCGCACAGCATGATGGTTCAGGATTATTCCGCTCCGCTGGACGTGCTGAACGACCACCTCGTGACGAGCACGGTGTTCCAGGTCGGCGAGGACCATTTCCTGTGGTACCAGCGAGCGCACCATATCGCGCTCGACGGATTCGCCGCGGTAACGATGTTGCACCGGATGACCGCGCTGTACAACGCTTGGGTGAAGTCCGAGGAACCGGCACCGTGCGCGGCGCAGGACCTGGGGGTCATCGTCGAGCAGGATCTGGCGTACCGGGGTTCGACGCGTTTCGACAACGACCGCAGATACTGGCAGGAGCACCTGGCAGGCGCGCCGCCCGCCGTCAGCCTGGCGGGTCGCGTCGGCAAGCCCACCATTCATCCGGCGCTGGTCAGCACTGAGCTGCCCGACGCCACCGCGAGTCTGATGGAACGCGTCGCGCTCGAACATGGTCAGAGCGTGGCGCCGACCATCGTCGCGGCGTTCGCCGCCTACCTCGCGCGGATGACCGGAAGCGATGAAGTAATGCTGAGCCTGCCGGTGTCGGGTCGGCACTCCGCCGTGCTGCGCCGTTCCGGGGGGATGGTGGCGAACGTGGTCCCGCTGCGGGTGAGGGTCGCCGGCCGCAGCGTCGGTGAACTGATCGCCGCTGTGCAAAGTGAGTTGACGAGCGCACTTCGGCGCCAGCGCTACCGCCAGGAGGACATATTCCACGATATGGGGATCGCGCGCGACGAGGCGACATCCTTCGGGCCTGCTGTGAACCTCATGATGATCGAGAACGAGGTTGTGCTCGGCAACACGACAGGCCGCCTGAACGTCCTCACCTCAGGCCCTACCGCCGACCTTTTCGTCAATATCTACCCGGGTGCGGGCAAAGACAGTACACATATCGACTTCCAGGGAAATCCGAGTGTCTACAGCCAGGACGAGCTCGCTGGTCACCATCGGCGCTTCCGCATGTTTCTGCACGAATTCCTCGCCGGGGGAGCGGGATGTCCGGTCAGCAGATTGTCGCTGCTCGACGCGCAGGAGCGGTCTGCGCTGCCGCGGGTGCGGGGGCCGAGCGGGGTCGAAACACGGTTGCTTCCAGAGATTCTGACCGAGAGCGCGCGCCGCAATCCTAGTGCGTGCGCGATCATCTCGGCCGGGCAGACGATGACGTACGGCGAGTTGGACACCAGATCCTCCCAGCTGGCCCGGCATCTGAGAGCTCTGGGTTGTGGGCCGGACTCGGCGGTGGCGATCATGCTGCGACGCTCGGTCGAATCCGTCGTGGCGACGTGGGCGGTCGCAAAATGTGGGGCCGCGTTCGTCATGGTGGACCCCGAGTACCCGCGCAAGCGGGTGGAACATATGGTCGCCGACAGCGGCGCAGCCGTGGCGGTCACGATCGACGCCTTGCGCGGGCGGCTCCCGCCGGCGCTGCGCTCGGTGGTTCTCGATGATCCCGCAAGCCTGGGGGAAGTGAGCGCCGCGAGCGGGCCGATGTCCGACTGCGACCGTATCCGCCCACTGCGGCCGTCCAATATCGCCTATGTCACCTATACCTCGGGCTCCACCGGAGCGCCGAAAGGCGTCCAGGTCACCCACACCGGCCTCGCGAATCTGGTTGCCGACCGCGCCGCCACGTACGGAATCGACACGACCTCCCGGGTGTCCTATGCCCTCTCGCCCAGCTTCGACGCCGCCATGGAACAGTTTCTGACCTGCTTCGCGAGCGGGTCCACGCTGGTGATCGTGCCGCCCGAGGTGACCGGCGGCGAGCCGCTCACGCGACTGCTGGCAGACGAGCACGTGACCCACCTGACGCTGACGCCCACGATGCTGGCAACGGTGGACCCGCAGTCGGCGACCGACTTGCGAGTGGTCGTGGTCGGCGGCGACGTCTGTCCACCGCACGTCATCGAGCGGTGGGCGCCGACGGTGTCCATGTACAACGAATACGGTCCCACCGAAGCCACCGTGACCGCCGTCGGCGCCATGCTGACACCCGACCACGCCCACCTGGTCGGTGGCCCCATTCGTGGCGTCTCGGCGATGGTGCTGGACCGAACGCTGCAACCGGTGCCGAAGGGCACCGCGGGCGAACTGTATCTCGCCGGGCCGGGACTGGCCCGCGGATACAGCCATCTGTTCGTCGCGACCGCCGCCCGGTTCGTCGCGGATCCGTACGGCGGCGCCGGCGAGCGGATGTACCGCACCGGCGACATCGCGCGCTGGACCGGCGACAACGCCGATATGACGCTGGAATTGGCGGGGCGCAGCGACTTCCAGGTCAAGATCCGTGGCTACCGGATCGAACCGGGTGAAATCGACGCCGTGCTCACCACACACGAGGACGTGGATCTTTCCGTGACGGTGCCGGTGCCCAACAACGCGGGCACGACCGTGCTGGCGTCGTATGTAGTCCCGGTCAGCGGCCGTCGGATCGAACCGCTCGAACTCCAGCGCTTCGCCAGCGATTCGCTGGCGCCGCATATGGTCCCGGCGGTGATCCTCACGTTGGACAGCCTCCCGGTGAACGCCTTCGGCAAGCTCGATCGCGGCGCTCTGCCGAAGCCGGAATTCGGGACCGCGCCGGTCGGCCGGACGCCGGCCACCGCCAGGGAGAAGGTGGTCGCACAGCTGTTCACCGAGGTGCTCGGTGTGCCGCTCGTCGGGGCGGACGACAGCTTCTTCGCCCTGGGCGGCGACAGCATTCTGTCGATCCGACTGGTGGCGCGGGCCAAGGCCGAAGGCCTGAGTTTCTCCACCCAGGATGTGTTCGTGCACAAGACGGTCGCGGCCTTGGCGGCCACTGCCACGGCCACGCAAGCACGTGATACCCCGGAGTTGGACGAGTTGCCCGGAGGCGGCGTCGGCCCGATGCCGTTGTCGCCGATCATGTACGCGATGCTCGATCGGGGCCATTACGACCGATTCGCGCAGGCCGCGCTCGTGCAGCTGCCCGAAGGGGTCGATCGAGCGGGCCTCGTGCGCGCACTGGGATCGCTGCTGGATCGCCACGACCTGCTGCGCGCGGTATTGCGCGGCGATTCAGATGATCGGTACCTCGAGGTACTCGAGCGCACAGCGGTCGACCCGGACGCCGCGCTCGTCGATGTGCGGCTCGATCGACGAGACGCCGCCGAGGTCGACCGGCACCTGCAGCAGGCCGCGGATCGATTGGACCCGGGCAAGGGTGTGCTCGTTCGAGCCGTCTGGATGCAGGATCGCAACGGCTCGGGACCCGACCTGATGTGGCTGGTGATTCACCATCTCACCGTCGACGTGGTGTCGTGGCGCATCATCCTCGCCGACCTCGCGCAGGCCTGGTCGCAGGTTTCCGACGGCGGCGAACCGGACTTCGGCCCGATCACCACCTCGTTCCGGCGGTGGGCACACGGCCTGGTCGAGCGGGCGCCGGGCAGACGGTCGGCGGAGCTCGACAGGTGGAAAGACGTCCTCGCGCGAGGTGATCAGCTACTCGGGTCGCGCCGTCTGGTTCCGGATCGTGACGTCGGGGCCACGGCAGGCCGGGTACATCAGCGCATCCCGGCAGCGGTCACCGAGGCGGTTCTCACCACCATTCCGGACCGCTTCCACTGCAGCGCCAACGATCCGCTGCTCGCGGCCCTGGTACTGGCACTCGGCGAGTGGCGGCGCAGGCGCGGTACGGCGGCGACCGCCGGCGAGTTGATCTCGCTGGAGGGACACGGCCGCGAGGAGCGAGCCGTGCCCGGCGCCGATCTCAGCGGCACCGTGGGCTGGTTCACGACCCGCTTCCCGGTTCGGATCGAGTGGGACGATGTCGACCTCGATGACGCGCTGGCCGGCGGCATGGGCGCTGGAACGGCGATAAAACAGGTGAAGGAGCAGTTGCGCGCGGTGCCGGGCAACGGCATCGGCTATCAGATGCTGCGTCATCTCGATTCCCAGGGCAGCGCCGAGCTCGCGGACCTGCCCGAACCGCAGATCAGTTTCAACTACCTCGGGCGGGTGGGTGTCGGTGAACGCTCGGTGCCCTGGGCGCCCACCACCGAGTTCACCGCACTGACCGCGACGAGCGATCCGGGGATGGCGCTGCCGGCCGTGCTCGATATCAATGCGATCGCCGAGGAAGGTCGCGACGGGCTCGAACTCGACGTGACCTGGGAGTTCGCCTCGCAGGTGCTGGGCAGCGAGGAGGTCGACGAGCTCGCCGGGCTGTTGGCTCGCGCCCTGGGCGCGCTCGCCGAGCACGTCCGATCCGATGCCGGATACGGCTTCACCCCCTCCGACTTCCCGCTCACCGCGGTAGCGCAGGACGATGTCGACCGCTGGCTGGGGGAATACCCGTCGATGATCGACGTGTGGCCGCTCACCGCCTTGCAGTCCGGGCTGCTGTTCCACACGGTCTACGACCGGGACGGCGACGACGGCTACATCGTGCAGGTGGCGCTGACGTTCGCCGGGCAGGTGGACGGTGCCCGGATGCGGCGGGCCGCGCAGGTGCTCATCGACCGGCACGACAGCCTGCGGACCGCTTTCGTCGAGAGTGCCGATGGGCCACGTCAGATCGTCTTGCGCGACACCGGGGTCGATTGGGGCGAGTCGAGTGTCACCGACATCATCGATGTCGACCGGCGGGCGCGCGCACTTCGGCGACTCGCGACGGCGGCCGCGGCTCCGTTCGACCCGGCACGCCCACCGCTGGTGCGGTTCCACCTCGTGCGCACCGGTGTCGATACTTTCCAGTTGCTGGTCACCAACCATCACCTCGTGCTGGACGGCTGGTCGATGCCGCTGCTGATCCACGAGTTGCTCTCGTTGTACATCTCCGACGGCGATACCGGCGAGCTCGCGCCCCCTCGTTCGTACCGCGAGTATCTGCAGTGGTTGCAGGCTCAGGATCGCGACGCCGCAACCGCCGCGTGGCGGGAGACGCTCGCCGGAATCGACAGTCCGACGCGGGTCACGGGCGGGCCGGATCGGTCCGTCACCGCGCAAGTCGGTGAGGTCGACCTGAAGCTGGACGCTGCGACCACCGCCGCGCTTCTCGATCTGGGCCGCTCACACGGCGTCACCGCCAACACGGCCCTGCAGGTGGGGTGGGCACTGCTGGTGGCCACGCTGACCGGACGGTCGGACGTGGTGTTCGGCAATACGATCGCGCACCGCCCGCCACAGATTCCGGATATCGAGCGCATGGTCGGGCTTCTCGTCAACACGCTGCCCGTCCGAGTACGCCTCGAACCCGACGAAACCGTCGGCGAGCTGCTCGTCCGCGTGCAATCCGAGCAGGCCGCCATGCTGGATCACCAGTACGTCGGCTTGGCGGAGCTGCAACGGGCCACCGGTATCACCGATATGTTCGACACCGCGACGGTGCTCGAGTCCTATCCGCTCGACCGGGAACTGTTGGCGCGCAATCTCTCCGACGCCGGTTTGCGGTTCGTCGAGATCGACGCACACGATGCCACGCCGTATCCGCTGAGTTTGCAGGTGACCCCGCCTCGGTCGAGTCACGACGGACGACCGGAGGCCGCCGACCAGCCCGGCACCTACACGGTGGCACTGAAATTCGCCGCCGACCGATTCGATTCGGACGAGGTCCGCACGCTGCTCGAACGCTTCGAGCTCCTTCTCACGCAGATCGTCGGGTATCCGGCCCGGAAGGTCGCCGCGATCTCCTCCTGCTGGGATTCCGAACGGACGGAACTGCTTTCGGTCGGCAGCGAGGAGCCCGCCGCGGAGCTCGTGCTGCGCGACATCCTGTGGGGGACCGCGCGGAAGTATCCGGATGCCGTGGCTGTCCGGTGCGGTGACACCACGTGGACCTATCAGGAGCTGGAGCGTCGCGCCGACGGGTTCGCTCGCCTGCTGGCCGACCACGGTGCTCGCGCGGAGTCGATCGTCGCGTTGGCCGTTCCCCGTTCGGCCGAACTGGTGGTCGCGATCTGGGCGGTGGCGAAGACAGGTGCCGCCTTCTTGCCGTTGGATCCCGGCAATCCCGCCGCGCGGATCGAGGAGTTGCTGACGGACTCCCGGACCGGTCTGGGCGTGACGACCGGCGCTGTCGCGCCACAGCTTCCGAATACTGTCGACTGGTTGATCCTGGACGCTTCGGCTTCGGACGCGCAGCAGGGTCTACCGCGTCCGTCCGGTTTCCCGGCCGGGTCCGACCGGCTATCGGCCGACAACGCGGCATACATGATCTATACGTCCGGGTCGACCGGCAAACCGAAGGCGGTCCACCTCAGCCATCGAGGACTGGCCGACCTCGTCGCGGCGCAAGTCGACGCCTTCGGTGTCAGTACGGATTCGGTGGTGTTGCAGGTCGCGTCGCCGGGATTCGACGCCTGCCTGTCGGAGTTGCTGTTGGCACACGGCAGTGGCGCCGCTCTCGTGGTGGCGCCGCCGGAGGTGTACGCCGGGACCGACCTCGAGGAATTGGTTCGTGCACAGCAGGTTTCGCACGCGATCATCACCCCGTCGGTGCTGAAAACCATGGATCCGTCCCGGACGCCGTCGTTGACATCGCTCGCGGTCGTCGGCGAAGCGACCGAGTCGGACACTATGGATCGGTGGGGCCATGGGCGACGGCTGATGAATCATTACGGACCTACCGAGTGCACGGTCTGGGCGACGGGGTCGGATGCGGTCGTACCCGGCGAGCCGGTGACGATCGGCGGCCCGATCCGAGGCGCGTCCGCGATGGTTCTCGACACGTGGCTGCGGCCGGTGCCGGTCGGCGTCGTGGGCGAGCTCTATATCGGTGGGCCCGGACTTGCCCGCGGGTACGTCGAGCGACCGGGCGTCACCGCGTCACGCTTCGTCGCCGATCCGCGATCCACCCGAGGCGAGCGGATCTACCGCACCGGTGATTCCGTGCGCTGGGTCCGCGGCCGCGCCGGCTTGGCACTGGAATATCTGGGCCGGGGCGATCAGCAGGTCAAGATTCACGGCCTGCGGATCGAGCCGGGGGAAATCGATGCCCACCTGGCTCGACACCCGGATGTGGCGAGCGTGGCCACCGTCGTGGTGAAGGGGCCTGCCGACGAACCGATTCTGGTGTCCTACTTCGTCTCCGCCTCGGGCACCGCGGTAGATGCGGCGGCACTCGGCGACGATCTCTCGGGCACGCTACCGCGCTATATGAATCCCGCGGCGATCGTGCAGCTCGAGGAGATGCCGCGCACGCCTACGGGGAAACTCGATCGGAAAGCATTGCGGCAGCGGGCGTTCGAATCCGACGCCGCAGGCGGCAGAACGCCGTCGACGCATGCCGAACAGGTCGTGGCGAAACTCTTCGCCGAGGTACTCCATCTCGACACCGTGTCCGCCGACAGCAACTTCTTCGCGCTCGGCGGGGACAGTATCGTCTCGATGCGGCTGGTGGCGCTGGCGAGATCCGCCGGGCTCACCTTCACGCCGCGAGATGTCTTCGAAGGCAAGACAGTTGCCGCCCTTGCCGCGATGGCAGGCGGCGATCCGGCGCCGGTGATGGATCGCGCCTCGGACTCGCCGCTCGTCGCGCTCACACAGCCCGACCGCGCTCGGCTCGAGCAGCAGTACCACGGCCTGTCCGACGTATGGCCGTTGTCGCCCATGCAATCCGGCGTGCATTTCCACTCGACGTTCGACCCGGATGCCGGGGACAACTACACCGTCCAGACGATGATCGGATTTTCCGGCGCGGTCGACGGTGAGCGCCTGCGCCGTGCCGCTCAGGCAGTGGTCGACCGGCACGATATCCTGCGGGCTGCCTTCGTGGAGACCGCGGCCGGGCCGTGCCAGATCGTGCTCGACCATGCCGAGATCGGGTTCCGAGAGATCGATCTCGCCGGTGGCGGCGATGTGGAGTCCCCGGAATCGATTGCCGCAGCGGACGCGGCGGCGGGATTCGACCTGTCGGCTGCTCCGCTCCTGCGCTTGACGCTGATCCGTCTCGATGCGGGGTCCTTCCGGCTGCTCGTCACCAACCATCATGTGATCCTGGACGGCTGGTCGATGCCGCTGCTGATGCGAGAACTGCTCGACTACTACGGGTCTCCCGACCATATCGACTCCGCCGGACCCGCTCCCTCCTACCGCGATTATCTGTCCTGGCTGGGGCGGCAGGACAGTTCCGCAGCCAAAGCGGCATGGGCGCAAGCCTTTTCAGATGTCGACGCACCCACCCGGGTGTCCCGCGACGTGGGCGCGGCGGGTTCGGTATCCGCCGAGGTCCGGGCCGAACTGACGGCGGATCGTCTCGGCGAACTCCGTCGAGTGGCGGCGGAGGCGGCCGTCACCCTCAATACGGCGGTCGCCGCGGCCTGGGCCCTGAATCTGCGCGTGCTGACCGGTGAGACCGATGTGATCTTCGGCTCCGCGATGTCGGGACGGCCCCCGGAGCTGCCGCTGGTCGATCAGACGCTCGGCATGTTCCTGACCACGATTCCCGTGCGAGTCCCGCTCGAACCCACCATGACGGTGCGCGCGTTGCTGACCAGCATTCAGGCGCGGCACGCCGGCATGCTGGATCATCACCATATCGGCCTACCCGAGATTCACCGCAGCGTCGGCCTGCCCGAACTGTTCGATACCGCCATCACTTTCCAGTCGTTCCCCGTCGACCGGACGGCACTGCAGCGACTCATCGATTCGGCGGGCCTGCGGGTGGACGAACTCAGCGGTGTCGACGCGACGCCGTACCCGCTGAGCCTGGTCGTGGAACCGAAACAGTCCGAGCACGGCGAAGCACAGGGACTGCGGATCACCCTCCGATTCCACGACCGCGCATTCGACACCGCGGCCGCGCACCGGATCCTCGACCGCTTCGTCGAGTTGCTCGGCCGGATCGCGGTACACCCCGATGTACGGCTGAGCGAGCTGCCGCTCGACGAGGAACAGGGGCCGTCGTGGCCGGTTTCGGGTGCGGAACAGGCGATCCCGGACACCCTGGACCGGATACTCGCCGCTCGCGCTGCCGCCGAACCCGATGCGGTCGCCGTGCGATGCGGTGCGACCGCCATGACGTACCGGCAGCTCGACGAGCGATCCGCACGTCTGGCCCGGGTCCTGCTGCGACACGGTGTCCGGCGGGGACAGGTCGTCGCCGCTGTGCTTCCGCGATCCCTGGCGGCGACCCTCGCCCTGTGGGCCGTGGCGAAGACCGGTGCCGCATTCCTGCCGATCGATCCGACCCTGCCATCGGAGCGGATCGAATATCTGCTGTCGGACTCGAAAACCGCGCTCGGGCTGACCGACACGTTTGCCAGGGACCATCTTCCCGACAGCGTCGAGTACCTGATCCTCGACCAGGAACAGATCCTTGCCGCCGGGGACTCGGTTCCCGCTGCGCCGATCACCGACGCCGAGCGCGGCGGACCGATTCGACGGGATCAGACCGCGTACGTGAGCTACACCTCCGGGTCGACCGGGATGCCCAAGGGCGTACTCGTCAGCCATCGCGGCCTGGCCGACATCGTCGCGGCACAGCGGCGGATACTCGGCGTCGACCCGATGTCGGTGGTACTGCAGGTGGCCTCGCCCAGCTTCGACGCCTCGGTGTTCGAGCTGTTGATGGCGCACGGCTCGGGCGGTCGACTGGTCGTATCGCCTGCCGATGTCTACGCCGGACCCGAACTGGCGGATCTCATCGGGCGCGAACATGTTTCGCATGCGGTGATCACACCCTCGGCGCTGGCGACCATCTCGTGCGACGGTCTCGACGGGCTGCGCGTGCTGGCAACAGCCGGTGAGCCCGTCGGGCCGGAACTGGTCGATCGGTGGGCGCCGCATCGCACCATGGTCAATCTCTACGGGCCGAGCGAAAGCACTATCTGGGCTACCGCCAGCGATGCGCTGACGCCCGGCGCCGCGATCACGATCGGCAGGCCGGTCGGCCCCGTCGCGGTCGTCGTCCTCGATACCTGGTTGCGGCCCGTGCCACACGGTGTCGAGGGCGAGCTGTACCTGTTCGGCGCCGGTCTGGCCGATGGGTACGCCGCCAGGATGGGGTTGACCGCGGCGCGGTTCGTCGCGTGCCCGTTCGCGGAGCCCGGTCAGCGCATGTACCGCACCGGTGACGTGGTGCGCCGCGGCGCCGATGGCGATATGGAGTTCTTGGGGCGCAACGATTTTCAGGTGAAGGTGCACGGCACCAGGGTCGAGCTGGGCGAGATCGACGCGGTGCTCGACGCGCGTGCGGATGTGGCGTACGCGGTGACGGTGCCGCGCCGCGACGGCGGGCGCCCGGTGGTGCTGGTGTCCTATGTCGTGCCCGCGCCGGGGACGGAGGTGTCGGGAGAGGAGTTGCGTGCGGCACTGGCCGAGGTGTTGCCCCGGTACACGGTGCCGTCCGCGGTGATGGTGCTGGACGAGGTGCCGCTGACCGTCAACGGGAAGCTGGATCGCGAGCGGTTGCCCGAGCCGGTTGCCGTCACGCGAGAATTCCGGGCGCCGTCGCCAGGATTGGAAGAATTGGTCGCGCGGACCTTCGAGCAGGTGCTCGACGTGGACCAGGTGGGAGTCGACGACGACTTCTTCGCGCTGGGCGGCGATTCACTGAGCGCCTCGATGGTGGTGGCGCGCATCGGCGCGGCCCTGGACGCGCGCGTGCCGGTGCGGTCGGTTTTCGAGGCGCCGACCGTCGGCGGATTGGCCGGGCTGGCCGCGGCGGCCAGCGGTGGGGGCCGGTTGCCCCTGCTGCCGGGAGTGCACCCCGACTCCGTGCCGCTGTCGCTGGCACAGCAGCGAATGTGGTTCCTGAACCGGTTCGAGCCGGACTCCGCGGTGCACAACATTCCGGTGATGCTGCGATTGTCCGGACGGCTCGACACCGACGCGCTGGGCGCCGCGCTCGCCGATGTGGTCGCGCGCCACGAAGTACTGCGGACGATATATCCGGAGGTCGCCGGTGAGCCCCGGCAGGTCGTTCTCGACGAGCCCGCGGTGCCGGTGCGGCCGGTGCGAGTGCACGCGGATTCGGTCCCGGAGGTGGTGGGCGAGTTCGTGCGGGGTGGATTCGATGTGACTGCCCGAGTGCCGATGCGCGTGGGATTGTTCGAGCTGGGCGCCGAGCACGACAGTGACACCGGCGAATTCCTGCTGGTGCTCGTGGTCCATCACATCGCAGGCGATGGTCAGTCGATGGGGCCACTGGCCCGCGACGTGATGGTGGCCTATGTCGCGCGACTGGCCGGGCAGGCGCCGGAGTGGGAACCGCTCGCTGTGCAGTACGCGGATTTCGCGTGGTGGCAACGGCAGATGCTGGGGGCCGCGGACGATCCGGCGTCGTTGATGTCGCAGCAGGTGGAGTTCTGGCGCTCGACCCTCGCGGGTGCACCGGACCGACTGGAACTACCGGCGGACCGCCCACGCCCGGCCGTCGCGTCGCTGTCGGGAGACCGGGTGCCGGTGGAGATCGGTGCGAGGCTGCACGAGCGGCTGGTCGCGCTGGCGCGGTCGCGGGGGTCGTCGCTGTTCATGGTGATGCACGCGGCGCTGGCAACGGTATTGGGGCGGCTCAGTGGCAGCGATGACATCGTGATCGGCACCCCGGTCGCGGGGCGCGGCGAGCCCGGTCTCGACGATCTGGTGGGGATGTTCGTGAACACGCTGGCCTTGCGGACCCGGGTGGATACGGGCGAGCCGTTCGCCGAGTTGCTGATGCACACCCGGGAGACGGACCTGCTGGCGTTCGAGCACGCCGACGTGCCCTTCGAGCGGGTCGTGGAGGAGTTGAACCCGGAGCGATCGGCGGCCCGACATCCGTTGTTCCAGGTGGCCTTGGCGTTCCAGAACGTGTCGACGGTCGATGTGGCGCTGCCCGACGTCCGGGTTACGCGGGCGAATGTGGATACCGGGGCGATCCAGTTCGACCTGCAACTGGTGCTGGCCGATTCCTCCGGCAATACCGCGGTGACGCAGGGTATGTCGGGAATGCTGACCTATGCTCGGGATCTGTTCGACGAGGCGACCGCAGCGGCGATCGTCCGGCGGCTGGTACGGGTTCTGGAAGCCGTCGCCGACGATCCGACCGTAGTAGTCGGGGATATCGACTGGCTGGAGGCCGACGAGCGTACGGCGCTCACGTCGCGGGTCGGGGCGCGCACCGTGGAGGCGCTGGAACCGCCCGGATTGCTGCCGGAGGTGTTGGCCTCGGCCGTCCGGGACAACGGCGACGGTATCGCCGTCGTCGCGGGGGATACCACGTTGTCGTATACGCAGCTGGACGAACGATCGAGCCGGCTGGCGCGATTGCTGATCCGCCGTGGCGCCGGACCGGAGAATCCGGTGCTGGTGGCGGCAGCGCGGTCGACGGAGTCCATCGTCGCGTGGTGGGCGGTGGTGCAGTCGGGTGCGGCGTACGTGCCGGTGGATCCACGCTATCCCGAAGGCCGGATCGAGCAGATGGTGTCGGATTCTCGTGCGACGCTAGGGGTTACGGTGTCGTCGGTGCGTGCCCAGCTACCCGATTCGGTGGACTGGATCGTGCTCGACGACCCGGCCGTCGCCGCGCGGATCGACGCGGCGGCGAGCGGCCCGATCGGCGACGACGAGCGGACACGTCCGCTGCGGGCCTCGGATGTCGCCTACGTGGTCTTCACCTCCGGATCCACCGGAGTGCCGAAGGGTGTGGCAGTCACCCATTCCGGCATCGCCGACTTCGTCTCGGGGCGGCGCGCCGACCGCGGGCTCCAGCACACGTCCAGGGTGTTGCTTTTCGCGTCGCCGTCGTTCGACGCCGCACTGATGGAGATCCTGATGGCGGTCAGCCGGGCCGGCGCGTTGATCGTGGCGCCGACGGGGATCTACGGCGGCGGTGAGCTGGCCGAGTTCTTGCGCGTGCAACGGGTCACCCACGCCTTCATGACCCCGGCCGCGCTCGCGTCGGTGGATCCGGCCGGGCTCGACGACTTGCGGCTGGTGATGTCCGGCGGCGAGGAGGTCCCGGCGGATCTGGTGAGCCGATGGGCGGGCACCGACATCGCGGGCGCCCGGCAGTTCCAGGTGCTGTACGGGCCGACCGAGGCCACGATGCTCGCCACGGCGACCGGCGCGCTGCACCCCGATGATCGGCCGACGATCGGTGCCCCGTTGCCGGGGATCCAGGCGCTGGTCCTGGATGCCCGGCTGCAGCCGGTGCCGGTGGGGGTGGCCGGCGAGTTGTATCTGGCGGGTCCGGCGCTGGCGCGCGGATATCTGAACAAGGCGGCTACCGATGCGGCGCGGTTCGTGGCGCATCCGTTCGGGGAACCGGGACGCCGCATGTACCGAACCGGTGATGTGGTGCGTTGGAATACCGACGGTGATCTGGAGTTCTTGGGGCGCAACGATTTCCAGGTGAAGATCCGTGGGTACCGGGTGGAGCTGGGCGAGATCGACGCGGTGCTGAGCGCGCGGGCGGAGGTGGCATACGCGGTCACGGTGCCGTGGCGTGCGGGCACCGGTCCGGCGCAGTTGGTGTCCTACGCGGTGCCCGAAAGCGGGGCGAGCCTCTCAGGCGAACAGTTGCGCACGGCGTTGGTCGAGGTGCTGCCGTCGTACCTGGTGCCCGCCGCGGTGATGATCCTCGACGCGATCCCCTTGTTGCCGAACGGAAAGCTCGACCGCACGGCCCTGCCCGCACCCGTTGTCCAGGCCAAGCGGTTCCGGGCCCTGGTGTCACCGGCGGAGGAAATAGTGGCAGGCGTGTTCGCCGACGTCCTCGGTATCGACGGTCCCGTCGGCGCCGACGACGACTTCTTCGACCTCGGCGGCAACAGCCTGGTGGCCACCCGGGTCGCCGCGCGGATCGGTGCCGCGCTCGACGTGACCATCCCGGTGTCGATGATCTTCGAAGCGCCGACGGTCGAGAGGTTGGCCGCGCGCGCCGAATCGCATGCCGAAACCGGTCGGGTAGCGCTGACCGCGCAACCGCGGCCGCAGCGAATCCCCCTGTCGTCGGCACAGCAGCGGATGTGGTTCCTGAACCGGCTCGAGCCCGGCTCGGCCGCCTACAGCATTCCAATGGTGCTCCGACTGTCCGGACAGCTGGATATCGACGCGCTGCGCGCGGCGATCGAGGACGTGCTGAATCGGCACGAAGTACTGCGGACCGTATACCCGTATGCCGAGGGCGAGCCGTCGCAGGTCGTCCTACCCACCGCGCAGGCCTGTGCGCCGATCACCGTGACCCCGGTCGCGGAACCGGAACTGGCCGAGTCGTTGTCGGCGTTCGTCTCGACGGCGTTCGATGTGACGGTCGAGGCGCCGGTGCGGGTGCGGTTGTTCGAGCTCGGGCCGAACGAGTGGGTCCTGGCCGTGGTGGTGCACCACATCGCCTGCGACGGGTCGTCGCTCGGCCCGCTGGCACGGGACATGATGACCGCGTACACGGCTCGCCTGCTCGAGAAGGCGCCGAGTTGGCTGCCGCTGCCGGTGCAGTACGCCGACTACGCGATCTGGCAGCGGACGGTACTGGGGGCCGAAGACGATCCGGAGTCGCTGCTGCGTGCCCAGATCGACTACTGGACACTCGAATTGGCGCAGCTCCCGGTGGTGCTGGGGCTGCCGACCGACCGACCGCGTCCGCCCGTGCAGACCCATGCGGGCGCGAGCGTACCGATGGCCATCGGCGCCGATCTGCATGCGGGACTACAGCAGGTCGCGCGAGCACACAACACGACGCTGTTCATGGTCTTCCACGCGGCGCTGGCGGCCACGCTGGCCCGGCTGGCCGATACGGACGACATAGCGATCGGCACTCCGTTCGCGGGCCGCGGCGAGCCCGAACTCGACGATCTGGTCGGGATGTTCGTCAACACCCTGGTGCTGCGGACCCGTTTGACGCCGGGGATGACGTTCACCCAGTTACTCGAACACCAGCGGGGGACCGATCTGGCCGCGTTCGGGCACGCCGATGTTCCGTTCGAGCGGCTGGTGCAGGAGTTGAACCCGGTGCGGTCGCACGCCCACCATCCCCTGTTCCAGGTGATGCTGGCATTCCAGAACGTCGCCGGGGCCCAGTTCGAACTTCCGGGGCTCTCGGCGTCCGCCATGACGGCCGACGCCGACATCGCACTGTTCGATCTGCTGATCACGATGTCGGATTCCTATGACTCCGCCGGTGACCCGGCCGGCATCAGCGGCGCGGTGATCTACGCGAGCGACCTCTTCGAGGCGACGACAGCGACAACGATCGTCGATCGCCTGCTGCGATTGCTCGACGCGCTGGTGACCGATGCGACCCAGCTGGTGTACGAGGTGGATCTGCTCGGCTCCGATGAACGCGAAACCATTCTGACGCAGTGGAATTCGACCGATCGCAGCCTGGATTCGGGCGAGACGCTCGCCTCCGTCTTCGCCCACTCCGTGCGGGCGCACGCGGACCGGCCCGCGGTGACATTCGGCGAACAGACGTTGACCTACGCGGAATTCGCGTCCCGCGTACATCGGACGGCGCGGTGGTTGATCTCCTGCGGGGTGGGTCCGGAGTCGTTGGTTGCGTTGCGGATGCGACGTTCACTGGACCAGGTCGTCGCCATATACGCGGTGCACGCCGCAGGCGGCGGGTACGTGCCGGTTGATCCGGACCTGCCGGCGGATCGCATCGCCTACATGCTGGCCATCGCCGCACCGGTGCTGGAGCTGTCGTCCCTCGATGGGCTGGAGCTGTCCGGATTCGAAGACGGTCCGGTCACCGACGCCGATCGGCTCGCACCGCTGCGATCGCACAATATCGCCTACGTGATCTTCACTTCGGGGTCGACCGGTCGACCGAAAGGCGTTGCGATATCGCACTGTTCGGTGGTCAACCAGGTGCGGTGGGTCAACGAGACCTACGGACTGACGCCGAATGACGTCGTGCTGCAGAAGTCCCCGGCCACGTTCGACATGTCGGTGTGGGAGCTGTTCGCGGCACCGGTGGTGGGCGCGCGGCTGGTGATCGCGCGAGCCTACGGGCATACCGACCCGGCTTACCTCGCCGAAACCATCGCCGCCCAGCGGGTCACGTTCGCCGCCCTCGTGCCGTCGATGCTGGCGGTACTCGCGGACATGGCGCCCGCGGAATCACTCGCGTCGTTGCGGACGCTGCTGGTGGGCGGTGAGGCATTCGGCCCCGAGACGGTGGCCGCGGCACGGCGAATAGTGCCCGGGGTCGAGTTGCACAATCTGTACGGGCCGACCGAAGCCACCGTGTGCTCGACCGCGCATCGGGTGACCGAAGCCGAGAGCGGGAACATGCCGATCGGCTCGCCGGTATGGAACACGCGGGCATACGTACTCGACGACCGGTTACATCCGGTACCGGCCGGCGTCGCCGGGGAGCTGTACTTGGCGGGCACCCAGCTCGCCCGCGGCTACCAGTCACGTCCTGGCCTCACCGCGGAACGGTTCGTGCCCGACCCGTACGGTGACGGCCTGCGCCTCTACCGCACCGGCGACTTGGTGCGCTGGCGCCGGACCGGCGAGTTGGAGTACCTGGGCCGCACCGATTTCCAGGTGAAGCTGCGCGGCCTGCGTATCGAACTCGGCGAAATCGAGGCAGTACTCGCCGAGCACCCCAGCATCGCGCGGGCGATCGCGGTGGTGCGCCCCATCGGTGTGATGGAACACCTCGTCGCCTACGTCGTGCCCGCCGCGGGCGCCACGGTCGATACCGTGGCGGTGTCGGCGCACGCGGCGACCAAACTGCCCGACTACATGGTGCCCGCCACGATGATGGTGCTCGACACGGTGCCCCTGCACACGTCGGGCAAGCTGGACCCGTTGCGGCTACCGGAGCCGGTGCTCGCGGCGGCGGAGTTCAGGGAGCCCTCGTCGTGGCTGGAAGGCGAGGTCGCACGGGCCTTCGGAACGGTCCTCGGTGTGGAGCGGGTGGGCGCGGATGACGACTTCTACGCATTGGGTGGCAACTCGCTGAAGTCGGTGCAAGTGGTGAGCGAGTTGCGCAAGGAACTCGACTACGAGGTTCCGATCAGCTGGATGTTGTCCGATCCCTGCCCCGCCGACCTGGCAAAGCGGATCGAATCCAGAATCGACTCCGATCCCGCCGTCGACGGGACCGATGCCGGCTTCGACACGCTGCTGCCGATCCGGACCGGTGGCGAGCGAGCCCCACTGTTCTGTATCCACCCGGCCTTGGGCCTGTCGTGGTGTTACCGCACACTCGACCGCTACCTCTCCGACGATCGACCGATCTACGGCATCCAAGCGCCACAGGTCGGCGGCGAGATCCCCGGTCCGACATCGATCGAGGAAATGGCCGCACGCTACTTCGCCGAGATTCGCACGGTTCAGCCACACGGCCCCTATCACCTCCTCGGCTGGTCACTGGGTGGTGCGATCGCCCACACCATTGCTGTCCAGATGCGCGCCGCCGGTGAAGAGGTCGCGCTGCTGGCAGTGTTGGACGCCGAGGTGGGCGGTGTCGACGAGTCGACGCTGCGCGCCGTCACGGCCGGTGAGCTGATCAGCAATCTCGGCCCGGTCATGGGCGTCGATTTCGTCAGCCCCGACGCGACTGCCGAGGAGGCCGCCGACCTGATCGAACGGCACCTGGGGGCCAGCCTCGGTATCGACGCCGCGCGGATCCAGCGCCTGACCGATGCCTACAACCTGGCGATCCGGGCAGCCGGCGCGTGGCGTCCCGCGGTCTTGGACAGTGACATGCTCTATTTCACCGCGACCCGCGAACGGCGATCCGATGCCACGGGTCACGAGGGCTGGGCGGGGCTGGTCCGCGGGCAGCTGTCGAATTTCGACATCGATGCGGCCCACCTCGAAATGACCCAACCGGGTGCGATCGCCGAGATCGCCCGGATCCTCGACGCGCGATGGGATAGCTGACCGCGTTTCCTCTCGACCAGGTGGCCCACCTGGCGGTCCGGTTCGGTGCCTGCGGGTGCGACACCGACCTGGTCGCCTGCTATTTTGAACGTCGTTCAATGATGTAGCGAAGGATGTCTGCCGTGCCCGAAGTCGAACAATCCCCGAAGCGGGCAACCGGATTCACCGCACGGGACATGGCGCAGATCGCGGTGTTCGCGGCCCTGATCGCCGCCCTCGGCCTGCCCGGTGCGATCACCGTCGGGTTCAGCGGGGTCCCGATCACGCTGCAGACGCTCGGAGTGATCCTCACCGGTGCGATCCTCGGCGCCCGCAAGGGCACGGCCGCGGTGGCGGTGTTCATCGCGCTGACCATGATCGGGCTGCCCCTGCTCTCCGGTGGCCGCACCGGCCTCACCGCGCTGGCTTCGCCGACGGCCGGCTATCTGATCGGCTGGATTCCGGCGACGCTGGTCATCGGGCTGCTCACCGCGATGATCCTGCCGAAGTATCCGATCGTGCTCGGCCTGCTGATCAACGCCCTCGGCGGCATCGTGATCATCTATCTGTTCGGCACCGCGGGCCTGCTCGTGCGCACCGATCTCAGCCCGTGGGCGGCGGTGTCGACCAACTTCGCCTTCGTGCCCGGCGATCTGGCCAAGGTCGTGATCGCCACGGTCGTCGCGAAGGGCGTGCATCGCGCCTATCCCGGGCTGATCCGTGCCTGATCGCCGGGCGTCGTGAGCGAGATCGTCGTCGACGCGGTGGGTCACCGTTTCGGTGATCGGACCGTGCTGCGCGATATCGATCTGCGGATCACCGAACGCCGGGTCGGATTCATCGGCGCCAACGGGTCGGGCAAATCGACGCTGGCCCGCATGCTCAACGGACTGCTGAAGCCGGCCACCGGCACGGTGACCGTCGACGGGCTCGACGTCGCCCGCAAGGGCGCGCAGGTGCGACGCAAGGTCGGCTTCGTGTTCACCGATCCCGACACCCAGATCGTGATGCCCACGGTCGCCGAGGACCTCGCGTTCTCGCTGCGCCGCAGCGGTCTGAGCAAGGCCGAGATCGCGGCCCGCGTGCAGCGCATGCTCGACCGCTTCGGCCTCGCCGCGCACACCGACCATCCGGCACACCTGCTCTCCGGCGGGCAGAAACAGCTGCTGGCCATCGGTTCCGCGCTGATCCGCGAGCCCGAGGTGATCGTTGCCGACGAACCGACCACGCTGCTCGATCTGCGCAACGCGCGGCGGGTATCACAGGCGCTGAACTCCCTCGACCAGCAGGTGATCGTGGTAACCCACCAGCTCGGATTGCTCGACGGGTTCGATCGAGTCGTAGTACTGGACAACGGTTCCGTGGTTTTCGACGGCCCCCCGGTGACGGCGATCGACGCGTATCGGCAACTGATCGAATGATCGGGCTGTACTGCCCCGGCGACTCGCTGCTGCACCGGATGCCCGCCGGGGTGAAGCTGGCGCTGTTGCTGGTCTCGATCCTGGCGATGACGGTATTCGTCCGTGGCCCGCTCGGGGTGCTGGTCGCCGTGGCTGTGGTGGCCTGCCTGTTCGCGCTCGCCCGCGTCTCCTGGCGGGTGGCCTTCGCCCAGGTGCGCCCGGTGCTGTGGATGACCGCGATCATCGGGGTGTTCCAGTTGCTCACCACCTCACCGCAGCGAGCCGTGGTGGTGTGTGGGGTATTGCTCGTGTCGGTGGCCCTCGCGGCACTGGTCACGGTGACCACGCGGGTAACCGCGATGCTCGACGCGCTGACTCGCGCGCTGGGTCCGCTGCGTCGCGTCGGAGTGAACCCCGAGCGAGTGAGTCTGCTTCTCGCGCTGGCGATTCGGTGCGTTCCGTTGCTGGCGCAGATCGTCCACGATGTCGGCGAGGCCCGGCGGGCGCGAGGGGTGTCGTGGTCGGCGACCGCACTGGTCACGCCCGTGCTGGTGCGGGCATTGCGGACCGCCGACGCGATGGGTGAAGCGCTGGCCGCACGCGGTGTCGACGACGACTGAGCTCGCGGGGTGGACGTTCAGCTTGCCATTCCTAGACGACCGGTCGTATAGTTCTTCGCATGGCACGACCACGGCGTAGCGACGACACGAGAGCGCTCCTCATCGAGGAGGGCGCGGCCGACCTGCTGGCCAACGGCTATCACGGCACCGGCATCAAGCAGGTGCTCGACAAGGTCGGGGTGCCGAAAGGCTCGTTCTACAACTACTTCGACAGCAAAGAGACGTTCGCCCGAGCGGTGATCGGGCATCATTCACTGTGCATCCAGCGCAATCTCGCCGACGCCTTCGGCTCCACCGCTGATCCCCTCGGTGGCGTGCGCGTCTTCTTCGCGCGGCAGACCGCCGAGTTCGTGCGCACCGACTTCACCGGCGGATGCCTGCTCGCGAACCTCGCGGCCGAGCTCGAGGGTAGCGACGTGCTGCGGGAAGAACTGTCGAGTGCCTGGGTGGCCTGGCGTGACAGCGTCGCGGCCGCGTTGCGTGCCGCGCAGGCCGACGGCTCGGTGCGCGGCGATATCGACGCGGTCGACCTCGCCGACCTGCTCCTCGAATCGTGGGAGGGCGCCGTGATCCGGATGAAGCTGCAGCGCACCGTCGAGCCGCTGCACAAGTGCCTGAAACGTCTGCTGGACGACTACTTCCGGCCCTGATCAGGGTCGGGCGGACCGGCTGGTTGCCGCTTGTTTATTCCAAGACGACCGGTCGTATCGAATGAAAGGGAAGACACCATGTCCACCATCAAGACGGCCATCGTGACCGGATCCTCCAGCGGAATCGGGCGCGACATCGCCCGTGCCTTCGTCGAGCGCGGTGACAATGTCGTGCTCAACGGGCGCGATGCCGCGAAGCTCGCGGCGGTGGCCCAGGAGTTGGGCGCGCCCGAGCGCACGGCGGTCGTCGTCGGCGATATCGGCTCGCCCGCAACGGGTTCGGCGCTGGTCGCGGCCGCGGTCGAGCGATTCGGTGGGGTGGATGTGCTGGTCAACAACGCGGGCACGTTCGCGGCGAAGCCGTTCACCGAGGTCACCGCCGACGAACTGACCGGCTACCTCGACGGCAACCTGAAAGGCACCTACTTCACCACGCAGGCGGTGGTCCGACGGCTCCGAGAGCAGGGCACGGGCGGCAACATCGTCAATATCGGCACGGTGCTCGTCACGCACGCGATCGCCGATATCCCCGCCTCCGCGCCATTGGCCAGCAAGGGCGCGATCCACGCGTTGACCACGAGTTTGGCGGCCGAACTGGCTGCCGACCGCATTCGCGTCAACGCCGTCGCCCCCGGCTTCGTGCGCACGCCGCTGTTGGCGAGTGGTAACGAGAATGTCTTCGGCGGGTTCGCCCTCCTCGACCGTCTCGGCGACGTCACCGAAACCACCTCGGCCGTGCTGTATCTCGCCGACGCCGAGTTCGTCACCGGGCACATCCTGCCCGTCGACGGCGGCTTCATTTCCGGTCGAGCAGCCTGAAACACCATCGAAAGGACACGATCATGCCGTACGTGAACATCAAGGTCACCGATGAAGGGGTCACCACCGAGCAGAAGGCGCAGCTCATCAAGGGCGTCACCGATCTGCTCTTCGATGTGCTCGGGAAGGATCCCGACCTCACCTTCGTGGTGATCGACGAAGTGCCCCTGACGGATTGGGGTGTGGGCGGGCTGAATGTCGCCGAGTACCGGGCGAAGCGCGCGGCCAAGGGCTGAGTTGATCGGTGAGCCGGAATTCCGCCCGGCTCACCGACTCAGGCGGGTCCGTCGAGGGGGACCGAGGCGTCGAGTGCGAACCAGCCCATGGAGATTCGCTTGCTTTTCGTCGAGAAGTAGCTCGGGCCCAGCCACAGATCCGGTTCGATCTCGCGCAGTTCGTCGTAGATCCGCCGCGCCGGTCTCCGGGAGCCGACGCGGGGATCGTCATAGTCGAAAAGCACTGCCGCGCGCCCGTCGATCACGGAATCGCCCACCGTGGCGACGAAATTCAACGCCCGCATGCCGCCGAGGAGGCGAAAGACATTGTGGCCGACGGCCACCTCGTCCACGTGACGAAACGACTTGGCCACCCAGAAGTACGACGGTCGAGCCATCATCGGCCCCAGCAGTCGCTCGCCCGATCCGGGGAACGAGCGCATCGTCACGTCACCGTCGAGCCGCGCGAAGTCGGCCACCGTCACATCGGGTGCCGTGGCGAACAACCTGCGGAATTCGGTGAGTCCCGCCGCGGACAGCGCGTCGAGGCGGGGTCGGTGATCGGACGGGTAGCGGACCGGCATCAGACCGTTCGCGGACAACGGTGTCGGCTTCATGGGCGGACTCGATTCTGTCGAAACTCGGTCTTCGCATGGTGCCAAGTAGCGGCGCACGCCGGTGCCGGTTTCGCCGGACCCATGAGAGCGGGCCGGGACGCAGCACGCGTCCCGGCCCGCTCTCGGTGCGGATTCCTACTGGTCGCGCAACGCGTACGGCTCGATCGCGCCGCGCTCCAGTGCCCGCGCGTCGATGGTCTCGGCGCGGTAGGGGAGCAGGGCGAGGCGGTCGCGCATGCCGCGGACCGGGTCGTCGATCTTCTCGTTCAGGCCGAACAGGAAGGTCCACTCGTGCTCGTCGCTGCCGTAGGGGACCACGGTGGCGAACTGCTCGTGGAAACGACCCCACGAACGCTTCAGCGTCTCGTTGCGCCACATCGTGGCGCAACCGGCCTGGGCCGACAGCACGCCGCCGGGGGCGAGCAGTGCCTTACATCGGGACAGGAACTCCGACTCGTAGAGGCGGTTGTGCTGGGCGTCCTCGACGCGCTCGTCGGGCAGATCGATGACGATCACGTCGTAGCGGGTACCCGCCGCCTGCGCGTTCGCCAGGAAATCCCAGCCGTCGGCGTAGTGCACGTGGACCCGACCCTCGTGCTTCACCGCGGCGGTGAGCTCGGCGGTGGTGTAGCCGTAGGGCAGGTGCTCGGCGCACAGCTCCACTTCGCGCTGATCGATATCGACGTGGTCGACCAGGGTCGCCCCGGCCGCCACCGACATCTGCGAGGCCACACCCTCACCGGAACCGATGATCAGCACCCGATCGAGTTTCTCCGCCAGCACGAACGCCGGGACCATCATGGCCTCGTGGTAGGTGACCTGGGAGAACTCGGTGGACTGACGATCGTCGTCGGAGAACAGGGAGATCCCCTGATCGGTGCGCGCGATCACCATGTGCTGGAACGGGGTGTTGGTATCCACGATCACCTCGTGCAGATCCCAGATCCGGGTCAGGCCGTCGCCCACCGGTTCGTAGATCTTCTCGGCGCCGTGGCCACGCTGGACCGTCTGCATCCGAACTGTGGTGGGGGACAACTTGTCTCGGAGCAGTTCGACTGCTTTCGTCGCGCCCGCACCGATGCTGCCGCAGGTGAAGACGTCGACGAAGATGTCGCCGGACTCCGGATAAGTGTGAATCGAGGCGTGAGACTCCGACAACAGCGCGAGGACGGTCACCCCCTGCGGATCGAACTTTTTATGTACGACTTCGCAGATGGTGACGCCCGCCGCGATCAAAGACTCACGCAACGCCGATTCGAGTCGTTCGAGATCGTCACACAGGGCCGTGTCGACGCCACCGAACTCGGCCAGCACGTGCCAACCGGTGAATTCCGCCGTCATGGGCAAACTCACTCTCGCTCAGCGCCCGAGACATGAACGGTCAAGGGCGGAAAACCATTGAAGGACACCGACGAATAACTCGCGGTATAGGCGCCGGTGTGCAGGATCTGAATCCGGTCACCGGCTCGCAACGTGGTCGGCAGAAGGACCTTCGTGCGTTGATACAGTACATCGTCGCCGTCGCAGGTCGGACCCGCGACCACCGCCTCGTCGACCGGATCGCCGTCGCGATCGGTGACGAAACGGTAAGCGATGTACTCGTTCTCGGTCTCGGCCATACCGTTGTATCGGCCGATGTCGAGATACACCCAGCGCCGACCGTCCGGCGCGAAACGCACGCCGACGACCTCGGCGTGCACGGTGCCCGCGTTACCCACCAGCGCACGGCCGGGTTCCACGATCAGGCCGGTGGCCGCGGGCAGGAACTCGGCGGCGGCACCGGTGATGGCGCCCGCGATAGCGTCGAGTTCGGGGGCCTCGTCGGCGTAGGAGATCGGCAGACCGCCACCCACATTCACCGCCGAGACATGAATGTCCTTGTCCGCCAAGGCTTTGACGATCTCACCGGCCTGCTCGACACCGATCCGCCAGGCGGCGGGGTCGAGTTGCTGGGAGCCGACGTGGAAATAGGGACCGCCGACCGTCAGGCCCAGATCGCGGGCGCGCACCAGCAGTCGCAGGGCTTCGGCGGGCGCGCACCCGAACTTGGTGCCGAACGGGGTCCGTGATTCGGGCGCCGAGGACAGGAATCGGCACTCGACCTCCGAGCCCGGCGCGTGCTCGGCGATGCGGCCGAGGTCGTCTTCGGTGTCGAAGGCGTAGCGGCGCACGCCGAGGGCGAAGGCACGCGCGATATGGGCGCTCTTCTTGATCGGGTTGCCGTAGCAGAGCCGCTCGGGCGCGACGCCGAGCTCGAGGCACTGGTCGATCTCGCCGATGCTGGCGACATCGAATTCGGCGCCCTCGTCGTCGAGCAGCGTGATCAGTTCGGCCACCGGGGCCGCTTTGACCGCGTACCGGATCCGGGTGCCCGCGCAGACGGCGGCATCGAGGGTTCGGTAGTTGGCACGTACCCGCTCAGGGTCGATGACAAGGTACGGGGATTCGGGCACGGTGAACTTTCTCCTCGGCGGCCGGGAGAGACTATCAGCGGCGCCTACCCAACAACGAATCCGTCAAACATTCGTCATATTAGTCATAGTCAGTCGGTATTACTCAGCCTGCCGTGACTGTGACCTCGTCGAACACGACCTCGCCCGCGGCGTCGGACTCCTCGAGATCCACGATCGCCGTCAGTGCCCAGCCGTGATCGCCGGCCGGGTCGTCGAGCACCTGGCGAACGTGCCAGAAACCGGGCCGCTGCTCCACCTGGAACAGCTGTGGGCCGCGTGCGTCGGGGCCGGTGCCGATCGTGGCGTACTCGTCGAAATAGGGGGCGAAGTCCTCGGCCCAGTCGGGGCCGGTGCCGAGCTGGTCGAGTTCGTACCAGCGGCGTCGCGAAGCCAGCTCCACGCGGCGGAACATCGCGTTGCGGACCATGATTCGGAAGGCGCGTTCGTTGGCGGTGATCGGGCGCACCGTTTCGGCGCCGAACGCGACCTGCTGGGCGTCGTTCTCCGCGCCCGGGTTGGTGAGCTGTTCCCACTCGTCGAGCAGGCTCGAATCGACCTGACGGATCAGTTCGCCGAGCCATTCGGTGAGATCGTCGAGATCCTCGGTGCGCGCGGCGTCGGGCACGGTGCGGCGCAGGGCACGGTAGGCGTCGGCGAGGTAGCGCAGCACCACGCCTTCGGAGCGGGTCAGTTCGTAGTGCGAGATCAGTTCGGCGAAGGTCATCGCGCGTTCGATCATGTCGCGCACCACCGACTTCGGTGACGGCGCGAATTCCGAGACCCAGGGGTGTCCGGCCCGGTAGGTCTCGAACATCGGATCGATCAGCTCGGCCAGGGGCTTGGGCCAGGTGACTTCCTCCAGGAGCTCCATCCGCTCCTCGTATTCGATACCGTCGGCTTTCATCTCGTTGACGGCGACACCACGGGCCTTGTGCTGCTGGGCCATCAGCAGCTGGCGCGGGTCTTCGAGGGTGGCCTCGATCAGGGAGACGACATCGAGTGTGTAGGTGGGACTTTCGCGATCGAGAAGGTCGAACGCGGCCAGCGCGAACGGCGACAGTGGTTGGTCGAGCGCGAAATCGCGTTGCAGGTCGACGGTGAGCCGCGCCATCCGGCCCTTCGCATCGGGTTCGGAAAGCTGTTGCACCACACCGGCATCGCGCAGCGAACGGTAGAGCCGCAGGGCTCGCAGGATGTGCTTGCGTTGTGCGGGACGCGGCTCGTGGTTGTCCTCGAGCAGGTGACGCATCGCGTAGAAGCAGTTGCCCGGGCGGGCGATCACGTTGAGCAGCATCGAGTTGGTCACCGCGAAGCGCGACACCATCGGCTCGGGTGGGGCGGCGATGAGACGGTCGAAGGTCTCCTCGCTCCACGAGACGAAACCCTCGGGCGGTTTGCGGCGCACCACTTTTCGCTGCTTCTTCGGGTCGTCGCCCGCCTTGGCGATCAGGCGGGTGTTCTCCACCTCGTGCTCGGGTGCCTGCACCACCACGGTGCCCATGGTGTCGTAGCCCGCGCGTCCGGCGCGTCCGGCGATCTGGTGGAACTCACGGGCTTTGAGCCTGCGGGTGCGCACACCGTCGTATTTGGTGAGGCCGGTGAGCAGTACCGTGCGGATCGGGACGTTGATGCCGACGCCGAGGGTGTCGGTGCCGCACACCACTTTCAGCAGGCCGTCCTGGGCGAGCTTTTCCACCAAGCGGCGATATTTGGGCAGCATGCCCGCGTGGTGCACGCCGATGCCGTGGCGGATCAGCCGCGACAGCGTCTTGCCGAAGCCCGAGGCGAACCGGAACTCGCCGATGGCGGCGGCGATCGCGTCCTTCTCGGCGCGGGAGGCGAAGTTCACGCTCGTCAGTGCCTGCGCGCGTTCGAGGGCGGCCGCCTGGGTGAAGTGCACGACGTAGACCGGCGCCTGGTGGGTGGTCACCAGCTCTTCGAGGGTTTCGGTGATGGGGGTGCGCACGTACGAGAACGTCAGGGGGACAGGACGTTCGGTGCCCGCGACCACCGTGGTCGAGCGGCCGGTGCGCGCTTCGAGATCGGTGGCGAAGAAGTCCACCTCGCCCAACGTCGCCGACATCAGCAGGAATTGGGCGCGGGGGAGTTCGATGATCGGCACCTGCCACGCCCAGCCGCGGTCGGGGTCGGCGTAGAAGTGGAACTCGTCCATCACGATCTGGCCGACCTCGGCCGCCGCGCCCTCGCGTAGCGCCAGGTTCGCCAGGATCTCCGCGGTGGCGCAGATGATCGGGGCGTCGGCGTTGACCGCCGCGTCGCCGGTCACCATGCCGACGTTCTCCGCGCCGAACACCTCGCACAGCGCGAAGAATTTTTCGCTGACCAGTGCCTTGATCGGCGCGGTGTAGTAGCTGCGCTGCCCGTTGGCCATGGCGAACAGGTGCGCGCCGACCGCCACCAGGGACTTTCCGGAACCGGTCGGCGTCGCCAGGATGACATTGGACCCCGAAGCCAACTCCATCAGCGCCTCGTCCTGCGCTGGATACAGTGGTGTGCCCTGCTCGGCGGCCCACGCCGAGAACGACTCGTAGAGTGCGTCGGCGTCGGTCCCGGGAATTTCGAGTAGGTCGGTCAGATCCACTCCGACAACCCTAGTCTGCGCGGCGGGCGAAGCCCTCGTCGGCCGCGCATGGCCGGAGCGAAGGCGCAGCTACGCCTAGTGGGTCCGGTGGGTCAGTCCTTACCGTCGTCGGCGGTGTCGTCATAACCACCCTGCTCGGCCAGGAAGCGCTCGAACTCGGCCCCGATCTCCTCACCGCTGGGCAGTTCACCGTCGGCGGCCAGCAGGCTGGACTGGCGTTCCTGGGCGGTGACGAAGCTGTCGTATTGGCGTTCCAGCGCGGTGACGACCGTCTCCACCTCCTCGTTGCCCTCGATGTGCTCGGCGACCTGCTCGCGCACCCGCGCGGCCGCCTCGCCCAGCGCCGACAGCGGCAGGTCGAGGCCCGCGTTGTCGGCGAAGTTCTCCAGCAGCGTCTGCGCGGCCTCGGGGTAGTCGGTCTGAGCCAGGTAGTGCGGCACGTGCACCGAGAACCCGAGCGATTCGTGGCCGTGCTGAGCCATCCGGTACTCGAGCAGCGACGACGCGCTACCCGGCACCTGCAACTCGCCCGGCCAGCGCTGGTGCTCGCCGATCAGCGAACGGTCCGAGGAATGCGCGGTGACACCGAGCGGACGCGTGTGCGGGATCGCCATCGGAATCGCCGAGAGGCCGATCGTGCGGCGTACGCCCAGCTGTTCGGCCAGCAGCCGCACCGCGGTGGTGAACTTCTCCCAGCGCAGATCCGGTTCCAGGCCCGAGAGCAGCAGGAACGGGGTGCCCGCGGTGTCGCGCAGCGCCCACAGGTTCAGTTCCGGCTCGGCGTACTCGGCGAAGTGATCGGTCTTGAACGTCATCAGTGGGCGGCGCGAACGGTAATCGAGCAGCTCGTCGACGTCGAAGGACGCGACCAGTTCCGATTCGAGGCTCTCGCGCAGATGGGTCGTCGCCAGACGCACGGCGTGGCCGGCGTCGGTGAAACCTTCCAGGCCGTGCACCAGCACGGGGCCCGCGCCGTCGTCCGAGGACAACTGCGGCGCCGGGAACTCCAGTTCGTACATATGCGACTGGTCATCCATCGCGTTTCTCCTTCCTGCGCGGTCCACCATCGCTCGCGGGGTGGGGAAGCGGATCTCCATTGTCCCCCACGCGAGCAGTGCTGTCGCACACGGCCGGGGACGGCTCGTCCTGGTAGGCAACAGCATGGACGCGCCGCGCATTCCCGCACCACCGCTGCCAGGGGGCAACAGGCGGTGGCCGTGGGGGCGTGCTGTGCCTCCCACACGGCGTGGCGGGCCCGGGCCGATAGACGCGGTGGGGCACAGTGGACGGTGTGAACGTGGCGCAGGCGACACCGATCCGCGCGGGTGATCCTGGCCTGCGTCGCTGGTGGCTGGGGTTGGCGGTAGTTTCGTTCGCGCTCACCGGGTGCGCGCAGAGCGTCAGCGGGACGCCGGTCGCCGAGAGCGCCGTGTCGGTGCGACAGGTCGAGGGTTCGTTGGCCGAACTGTTGCCGGCACCGTCGCGGTTTCCGGCCCGATACCCGGCGGTGGTGCTGCCCCCGCAGGCGGCGGCGGCCGCGGCGGGTGATCTCGATGGAGTCGGCGCGGGTGCGTCGGTCAGTCCGACGCAGTGCACGCCGACCGAGCCCGAGCCCGGTGGGGAGCCCGCGGCGGTGGCGGTCGGATCCGATGACGCGAGCCGGGCCACGCTCACCGTCGAATTGTCGCGGAGCGCCGAACCGGTGGCGCGGCTGCGTGATCGGCTCCGCGAGTGCGGACAGATCCAGGTGCGGCGGGCCGGTGCGGGTTCCACTGTCACGACGGTGCTCGACCAGGCCGTACCCGCCGGTACCGACGATGCGATAGCGTTGCGGCGCACCGTGGTTCCCGAAGTCGGCGGTGTGGGGCTGACCCAGACGATGCAGACCTCGATCGGGCAGATCGGTGATGTGCGCATCACGGTGACAGCGATGACTTTCGGTGCGGGACAACCGGATACGGCAGCTGTGGACGAGATGTTCGCGACAACTGTCGCCTCCGTGCGCGGCAGCTGAGCGCCTACCACGGGGCGGTGACAGATTCGCCGGCGTCGCGGTGCAGGGACCGGGGTTACTCCACAGTTCCGGCGCTACTCACAGGGCGGATAAAAGCCCAGGTCGGTGCAGTCGGTGCGCGGTAGGCGGCGGGCACGGTGGAGTCATGACGCCATCGACGAACCCCACCCGCCGGGCCGAGCGCACCGGACCGTTTCCCCGCGCACTCGGCTGCGCCGAATCCACCCCCCGCTATCCCGGCGGACTGCCGCGCCCACCACTGCGGGTCGACGAACCCGGTGAACTGATCGCCGCCCTGCCCGCGATGCTCGGCTTCGTGCCCGAACGATCCCTCGTCGTCGCGGTGCTGCACGAGGTGGCGGGCGGGGCGGCGGAGGCGATCGAGGCGGTGGTGCGCTTCGACCTCGACGTGGCCACCGACATGCGGCTGCTCGACCAGTTCACCGCCTGCCTGGCATCGATCTGCCTGCGCGAAGAGGCGACCGGGGTGCTCGCCGTCTTCGTCGAGGACCGCGCTGAGTTCGAGGGGGAGGAAGTCCTGCGCGCCGCCGAGTTGATCGACGTGCTGGCCGAGGACGGGATCGCGGTACGTGGCGCCTGGTCGGTGCGGGCGATCGCGGCGGGTGAGCGCTACCGCAGTGTCTTCGGCACGGTCGGGACCGGCCTGGTCGCCGATCCGTCGTCCTCGATTGTCGCGGTGTCACATGTGCTGGAAGGCAAGCAGATTCGCGGTTCCCGCCGTGAGATGACCGCGCTGATGATTCCCGACGACCTGCTGAGCGCGCGCGTGCGCGCCCAGCTCGGGGCGGCCCACGCGCGGTATCGGGGTGGGCTGGCGGCGGCGACGCGCGCCGGGAACATGGTCGCCTACCAGCGGCGGGCATTGGAATGGGTGCTGTGGCAGATCGCCGACACCGCGTCCGGCGCACCGCGGGCCGAGCGCGAACTCGCGCGGCTGGCCGTGACCCTGCGTGACCGGCCGATCCGCGACGCCATGTACGGGCTGGCGCTGGGCGATCACGCCGAAGCCGCCGAGCTGCTGTGGGCGCAGCTGGCGCGGGCGACACCCGGTGCCGACCGCGCCGAAGCGGCGGCCCTGCTCGGTTTCAGCGCCTATCTGCGCGGCGACGGACCCTTCGCCGGCGTGGCTATCGCCGCCGCCGTGGAGGCCGACGCCGAGCACGCGATGGCGGCATTGCTGGAGACTTCGCTGCAGACCGGGTTGCGGCCCGAACGGCTGCGCAGACTCGCGCATTGTGGTCACCAGATCGCCGCCGATCTCGGGGTCGACATCGGCCCGATCGCCCCGTGAGGCGGACGTTTCAGCGAGCGCTGTGGGCGTTCGCGCCGAGGGAACGCAGGAAATCCCAAGCGTCGGAGACGATCTCGTCGAGGTCGTTGTGCTCGGGTCGCCAGCCCAGTTCGGCGACCGCGCGGTCACTCGAGGCGATCAGGACAGCCGGATCACCCGCGCGCCGCGGCGCGTCGATCGTCTCGATCGGCAGGCCGGTGACCCGCTCGCACGCCGAGATCACTTCGCGCACCGAGAAACCCGTGCCCGAACCCAGGTTGCAGATCCGGTGTGTGCCCGGCTGCGACGACGACAGCGCGAGCAGGTGCGCCTGCGCCAGATCGCGGATGTGGATGTAGTCGCGCACACACGTACCGTCCGGCGTCGGCCAGTCGGTGCCGTACACCGAAATGGCCTTGCGGTGACCCAGTGCCACCTGCAACACGAGGGGAATCAGATGTGTTTCCACGACCCGGTTCTCACCGAGTCCGGCATAGGCGCCTGCCACGTTGAAGTAGCGCAGGCTGGTCGCGGCCAGATCGTGCGCCGCCGCGTAGGAGGTGATGGCGTGATCGATGGCCAGCTTGCTCGCACCGTAGGGATTGGTGGGGCGAGTGGGCGAGTCCTCGGTGATCGGGACCTGCTCGGGCTCGCCGTACACCGCGGCCGTGGAGGAGAACACCAGTCGCGGTGTGCCGGACTCGCGGATCGCCTCCAGCAGCGTCAGCGTCTTCACGACATTGCCGTGCCAGTACTTCTCCGGCTGTTCCACCGACTCGCCGACCAGCGACTGCGCCGCGAAATGCAGGACGCCGTCGAAGGATTCGGCACGCAGCAGATCGGGGGCGGCGACGGCGATATCGCCGTCGACGAATCGGGCACCGGCCGGAACACCGTCGGCGTTACCGGTCGAGAGGTCGTCGACGACGACGACCTCATGGCCCTCTTCGAGCAGTACGGCGGCGCAGCCGCCACCCACATAGCCGGCGCCGCCGGTGACAAGAAGTTTCACGAATCAGACCAGCCTCACCTGGACGGCATGCGCCATCTCTTCGGACAGTTCGAAACCGTTGTGGCCCGGCACTGTGATCAGTACCGCACCCGGCTTGGTCTCCACGGTAACGCGAGCATCAGGAACAACGCCCGCCTCACGCAACCGCCCGATGACCTCCGGGTCGGTCTGGATGTGCTCGGCCAGCCTGCGCACGACCACCGCGTGCAGGGCGCCGTTGGGCAGATCGGAGAGCCGGATCAGCTTCTCCTCGGCGGCGGGAGCGTCGGCCAGACCGAGTTCGTCCAAGCCGGGAATCGGGTTGCCGTAGGGCGAGGTGGTCGGGTGATTGAGCACCTCGATCAGGCGCCGCTCCACCTCCTCGCTCATCACGTGCTCCCAGCGACACGCCTCGGCGTGCACGTTCTCCCAATCCAATCCGATGATGTCGACCAGCAACCGCTCGGCGAGCCGGTGCTTGCGCATCACCGACACCGCCATGGACCTACCTTTGTCGGTGAGCTCGAGATGGCGATCGCCGGCGACGAGCAACAGGCCGTCGCGCTCCATCCGCGCGACCGTCTGGCTCACCGTCGGACCACTCTGCTCGAGGCGTTCGGCGATACGCGCCCGCAGGGGCACCACGCCCTCTTCCTCGAGGTCGTAGATGGTACGGAGATACATCTCCGTGGTGTCGACCAGATCCTTCACCTGATACCCCTTCGTCTGCACGAATTCTACCCACGCGCGAACGCCGGTCCGCCCGTCGGACCAGCGGCCCTATTTCTACTGCATGTCAACGCCGCACGGGGTCCGCTGCTTCCGGCTAGCGTGGCGAGCATGGTCACGTTGCCGCGCAGCGAACACACAGGGACTGTCGTATGGACCGAGCGATTCCTCGGTTACACCTGGAGTCCGGAGCATCCGATGAAGCCGGCGCGCCTGCAATACACCATGTCGCTGGCCCAAAGCTTAGGTCTTCTCGACGGTGTCGAGCCGCTGGCACCCGACGCGGCGACCGAGTCGGATCTGATGCGGGTCCACAGCAGCGCCTACATCGAGGCGGTGCGCCGGGCGGGGCAGGGGCCGCCGACGCCCGAGGATGCCGTCTACGGCCTCGGAACCGCCGACAATCCGGTGTTCCCACACATGCACGAGGCGGCGTCGGTGATCGTCGGCGGCACCCTCGCCGCCGCGCGGGAGATCGCGGCGGGCCGTACGCGGCGCGCGGTGAGCATCGGCGGCGGAATGCACCACGCCATGCCGGATTCGGCGGCGGGGTTCTGTGTCTACAACGATGCGGCGATCGCCATCTCGTGGCTGCTCGAGAACGGCTTCGATCGCATCGCCTACCTCGATGTCGATGTCCATCACGGCGACGGGGTGCAGCGGGCGTTCTATGCCGATCCGCGCGTGCTCACGGTCTCGCTGCACCAGCATCCGGCGACGTTGTGGCCCAACACCGGTTGGCCGGAGGAGACCGGGGTCGGGACCGCCGAAGGCACCTCGATCAACCTGCCACTGTTGCCCGGAACACGAGATGCGCAGTGGTTGAGGGGATTTCACGCGGTGGTACCCGGGGCGGTGGCCGCGTTCCGGCCCCAGATCATCGTCAGCCAGTGCGGTGTCGACACCCACCGCGAAGATCCGCTGGCCGATCTGGAGCTCACCGTCGACGGTCAGCGCGCGGCGTTCCTCGCGATGCGGGACCTGGCCGACGAGTACGCCGAGGGGCGGTGGCTGGCGATCGGCGGCGGCGGATACGGCGTGGTGCGAGTGGTGCCGCGAGCCTGGACCCACCTGCTCGCCGCGGCACTCGACCGCCCGCTGGCCCCCGAAACGCCGGTGCCCGCCGACTGGATCGAACAGGTGCGAGCGTCCGCGCCGCGGGTGCAGCCACCGACGACCATGGGCGACGGGGGCGACACCGCCTACCGCCCATGGGACGGACCGGGCGGCACGCCCGAGATCGGCGATGCGGGCCAGATCCGCGCGCAGCGAGCGGTCGACACCGCCATCACGGCCACCCGACGGGCGAGTTTCGGCCTGCTCGGCCTCGACCCGGAGGATCCACGTGACTGAGCCACTGCTGCCCGATACTTCCGACACGCCCGCGAATCCGCCTGCGCCACCCCAACACTGGTTCGGCGATGTGCTCGCCGCCGACGGCGGTGTGGTCCAGGTTCGTCCGATCGTGCCCGCCGATGCCGACGCGCTCGCCGCCTTTCACACCGGTCTGTCCGACCGCACCCGGTATCTGCGCTACTTCGGTCCGTACCCGCAGATCTCGCCGAAGGACATGTACCGCACCACCCACGTCGACTATCGAGATCGGGTCGGCCTCGTCGCGGTACTCGGCACGGCCATCATCGCCGTGGCCCGCTACGAGCTGCTCGCTCGGCAGGGCCCACGCGCGGCCGAGGTGGCCTTCGTGGTCGCCGACGAGCACCAGGGACGTGGGCTCGGTTCGGTGCTGCTCGAGCATCTGGCCGGCGCCGCCGCCGAGAACGAAGTGGTCGCGTTCGTCGCCGAGGTGCTGGCCGAGAACGAGGCCATGATCACAGTCTTCCGGGAGGCGGGCTACCAACTGCAGCGCAGTCGCGACGGTTCCGAAGTGCACCTCGAATTCGCCATCGACCCCACCGAAGCGCTGCGCACCGTGCGGGATTCGCGGGAGGCGGCCTCGGAGGCGCGCAGCGTCGGAAACCTGCTCGCACCCGGTTCGGTCGCGGTGATCGGCGCGTCACCGGAACAGACCCGCGTCGGCGGCGCCGTGCTCGCGAATCTGCTCGCAGGCGGTTTCAGCGGGCCGGTGTTCCCGGTGAATCTGCACCGGCGTTCGGTGCGCGGCGTGCGGGCCTACGCCACGGTGCGCGAGATCCCCGACGAGGTGGACCTGGCGGTGGTGGCGGTGCCGCCCGCCGCGATCGGGGCGGTCCTGGACGACTGCATGGCCAAGGGAGTCAAGGGCCTGGTCGTGCTGACCGCGGGCTTCGGTGAGACCGGGGCGGCCGGGCTGGCCGCCGAACACGACCTGGTCGCCGCGGCACGTGGGCACGGCATGCGGGTGGTCGGGCCGAGCGCACTCGGCATCGCCAACACCGACCCCGCGGTCGGCCTGAACGCCACGCTGGCCCCTGTCCTGCCCGAGCGCGGACGGATCGGGTTCTTCTGCCAGTCCGGCCCGCTCGGTGCGGCGATTCTCGGCGAGGCCGCGGCACGCAATCTCGGCCTGTCGACGTTCGTCTCGGCAGGCAACCGAGCCGATGTCTCGGGCAACGATCTGCTCCAGTACTGGGATACCGCCGCCGACACCGAGGTGATCCTGCTGTACCTGGAGAGCTTCGGTAACCCGCGCAAGTTCTCTCGTCTGGCCCGCCGGGTGGCCCGCGGCAAACCGATCGTGGCGGTGAGCAGCGGTCGCCTCGCCGCGGGCGCCGACATGGACCGCACGGTGGTCCGTGATCTGTTCGGCCAAGCCGGAATCATCCAGGTCGACTCCATCTCCGAACTGTTCGACTGCGCCGCCCTGCTGGCCTGTCAGCCGCTTCCGAAGGGCCCTCGGGTCGCCGTGGTCGGCAACAGCGCCGCACTGAACTGGCTGGCGATCGACGCCGCCCGCAGCGAAGGGTTGCGGGTGTATCGGCCCGTCACCGCTGTCGACCGAGGTCCCGGTGCCCGACCGACTGAGCGCGGACTGCAAGGCACTCCGCCGATCGAGCGGGACTCGGAGGGGGCGGTGCGGGCTGAGCGAGGTCCGAACAGTTCGCTGGGGACCGACCGCGATTCGCAGGAAGTGCCCGACAGGGACTCCGACCGCGCCGGACGAATCGGCCGGGAGGCCGATCGTGGCAGGGTCGGGCGGGGAGTGGATCGTGGGCGGCGGACCGGACGGGATTCCGACCGTGCGGAGCAGGGTTCGGATCGTGGCGGCCGGACCGGGTGGGGCGTGCGTAGCGCTCGACGGGCCGGTCGTGGTGCGGACAGCATCGAGCCTCCCGCGCGGGAGCCGGACACCGCCGAGCCGTTCGAGCGGGGAGCAGTCGGTGTGGGAGTCGACGGGCCGGTGGACCTCGGTCCGGAGGCCACACCCGCCGACTTCAGGGAGGCGGTCCTCGCCGCGCTGCGCAGCGACGAGGTCGACGCGGTGATCGTTGTGGTCGCGCCGCCGGTTCCGGTGCCGATGGAGGGCTTCGGGGATGCTTTGCGGGCTGCCGCCGCGGCAGCGCCGGAAAAGCCGGTGCTCACCACCTTTGTCGCGGAATCGGGCATTCCGCGACAGTTGGCGGTGCGGACCACCGCGGGTGCTCCGGCACGCGGATCCATCCCGTCCTACCCGGACCCTGAGCGGGCCGCACGTGCGCTGGCCAGGGTCGACCGGTACGCGCGCTGGCGTGACCGGCCGATCTCGCCGGTCACGCGCCCGCCCGGGATCGACACCGCGGCCGCGGCGGCACTCGTGGAGGGCTGGTCGGCGGAATCGGGCGGCCGCTGGCTCACCGATGAGGAGGCGGTGCTGCTGCTCGACTGCTACGGGATCGATGTGGTCGAGTTCCGGGCGGTGCGCGATGCCGAACAGGCCGTCGCCGCGGCCGAGGAACTGGGCTATCCGGTGGCGGCCAAGGCCACCGGGGAGCTGTGGCGGCGTCGACCCGATCTGATCGGCGTGCGCTTGGACCTGTGGGGGCCGGACGCGGTCCATCAGGCCTACACCGACCTGGTGGAGATCTGCGGCGATCCGCTCCTGCACGTGCAGAAGATGGCGACCAAGGGGGTCGGCTGCGTGCTCCGCGTCACCGACGACCCCTCGTTCGGGTCGGTCATCCAATTCGGCCTGTCCGGCATGATCATCGACCTGCTCGGCGACCGCGCCTACCGCGCACTACCGCTGACCCAGGACGAGGCGACCGCACTCATCGACGCACCACGAGCAGCGCCACTGCTGTCGGAGGGCCCGGGCAGAACAGGGGTCGACAAGGCGGCCCTCGCCGAACTTGCCCAACGTATTTCGGCCCTGTTCGACGACATCCCTCAGATGCGCGAACTCTCGTGCGATCCGGTGCTCGCCGCCTCGGCCTCGGCGGAGATCATCTACGCCCGAGCGCGCATCGGTCCGGAACCCAGCCGCTTCGACACCGGCCCCCGCCGATTGGCCTGAAGGTGCGACGGCCCTGACCTGCCGCTACCTGATGCGGAGCCGATGCGGGGCCCGGTGAACGAACAACGCCGACCGGCTCGCGACCCGGAGGGGAGGGTTCGCGGTCGCCGGTCGGCGTTTCGGCAGACGACCCCGTGGGGCCGTCGAGTTTTCGGATCAGCTGGCGTAGGCGCGCAAACGGTCGGCGCGGTCGCCCTTGCGCAGCTTGGACATGACCTCGCGCTCGATCTGGCGCACCCGCTCACGGGACAGGCCGAACAGCTTGCCGATCTGGTCCAGGGTGCGCGGCTGGCCGTCGTCGAGACCGAAGCGCAGGCGGATGACCTGCTGTTCGCGCTCGTCGAGCGTGGCAAGGACGCTGCGCACGTCGTGGTGCAGCAAGCCGGCGATAACGGCGCTCTCGGCGGAGGTGGCCTCGGAATCCTCGATGAAGTCGCCGAGCGGGGCCTCCTCGTCGTTGCCGACGGGCATGTCCAGGCTCACCGGGTCGCGGCTGTGATCGAGGAGGTCGGCGATCTTCTCCACCGGGATGCCCGACTCGTTGGCGAGTTCGGCGTCGGTGGCCTCGCGGCCCAGCTGCTGGTGCAGTTCACGCTTGATCCTGGCGAGCTTGTTCACCTGTTCGACCAGGTGCACGGGCAGCCGGATGGTGCGGCTCTGATCAGCCATGCCGCGGGTGATCGCCTGGCGGATCCACCAGGTGGCGTAAGTGGAGAACTTGAAGCCCTTGGCGTAGTCGAATTTCTCCATCGCGCGGATCAGTCCGAGGTTGCCCTCCTGGATCAGGTCCAGCAGCGGCATGCCGCGGCCGGTGTAGCGCTTGGCCAGGGATACGACCAGACGCAGGTTTGCCTCGAGCAGGTGCGAGCGGGCGGCGGAGCCCTCGCGGACCAGGATCGCCAGATCACGCTTGCGAGCCGCCGTCAACCGCTTACCGGTCGATAGCAGGTTCTGGGCATACAGGCCCGCCTCGATGCGCTTGGCCAATTCGACCTCGTCGGCCGCCGTGAGCAGTGCCGTGCGTCCGATTCCGTTGAGGTACACGCGTACCAGATCGGCTGCCGGGCTCTGGGCGTCGATATCGGCCTCGCTGGGGCGCAAACGAGTGGTGGCGGGGCTTGTCATGACTTGCCTCCTGTCGGTGGTGTCTCATTCCGTTCAACGGACCCGACGTAGAGAAAGTTCCCGTTCCCGCGGTCGATAAACCGCTCTGAGCTGCTGGTTCCCACCCCAACGGCTGAGAAGTTCCTGAGAAGAGCGCCGTAGCCGGAACTCGCTGTCACCGCGGGGCGATTCAGACGGGCCGCACCAATCCGTGGCGGACGAGTCCGGCGACCACACCGAGTGCCTGGGCGGCGAATTCCGGCGTGACCTGCTCGGCTCCGTCGGCGAGGGCGAGTAGTTCGATCAATTCGTACAACGGCAGCCCGTCGGGCCGCATTCCCGCCACCAGGGCGATCGTCGACTCGTCGACCTCGTGCTGCCAGCGCGGTCCGTCGCCGCGATGGAGCCGGGTCACCTGTTCGGTCCAGCCGAACTCGCCGGGCAGGAACACCCGTTCCAACGCGGTCGCCGGGCTCGGCGCGAAACGGGAAGTCCACGCGAGGCTGTCGTCGCCGGCCACCGCGCGCAGCCATGCCGACCGGGCGAAGTACCCGGCCACCTCGGTGCCGAGCGGGTCGTCGAAGCCGTGGGTGAGGTCCTCGGCGAGGAGTTCGGTGGGGCCGTCGATCGCGCGGAGATAGACGAAGCCGAACCCGACGCCTTCGACGTCGGCGGCATCGAAGGCGTCGAGCCACCGTGCCGCCTGTTCCTGGGCGGCCGGGTCACGGGGGTCGAGACCCGCGTCGCGCAGCCAGGTGCCGACGTAGAGCGCCGGGTCGGCGACGTCGCGCTGCACGACCCACGCGTCTACGCCGTGCGAGGGCAACCAGCTCGACACCCGTTGCCGCCAGTCCTCGCCGTCCACGTGCACCCAGGCCGCGAGCATGGCCGCTGTGCCGCCGGGTGCCAGCAGCTCGGGCGCCTGCCCGATCACCAGTTGGCTGGCGCCGTCCAGGGCGAGCCCGGAGTCGCGATAGGTGTGCTCGATGCGGGCCGGACCGACCACGAACGGCGGATTGGCCACCACCTGATCGAAGCGCCGCCCGGCTACCGGCTCGAACCAGGACCCTTCGAGCAGTTCGATATCGAGTTCGTTGAGCGCAGCTGTGGCCTGGGCCAGCCACAAGGCCCGCGCGTTGACGTCGGTCGCGGTGACCCGGCCCGCGTAACCGGCCGCGTGCACGGCCTGCACGCCACAGCCGGTGCCCAGATCCAACACGGTGCCGACCGGTTCGGTCGGTGTCGCTCGCAGCAACGACAGCGACGCGTGCCCGACGCCGAGAACGTGATCCTCGGTGAGCGTGCGCCTGCGCATCGAATCGTCGAGATCGGACAGGATCCATCGCGTACCCGCGCCGACATCGAGCGGCCGCAGATCCAGCGCGGCCCTGACCTCGTCACCGTCGCGCGTGAGCAGACCCGCCGCCACCGCCGCATCGGTGCGTACCGGCGCCAGCGCGGCGGCGACCTCGCGCTCGGGCAACACGTCTCCGAGCAGCAACAACCGCACCAGCGTGCCCAGCTCGCCCGCCGCCCGTGCGGCCCGGCGTACCGGCACCGGCTCCGAACGGCTCAGCGCCGCATGCACATCGGGTCCCAGCGCCTCCACCAGCGTGTCGGCGTCGTAGCCGACCCGGATCAGCGCGGTGCGCAGGTCCGGGCACAGCGCGGTGAGCAGGGAGGCGGTCATTGTCGGGTTCGTAGGCACTCGCCTACTCTGCCAGGACCGCGAGGGCTGAGAACGACCAGCTGCCGCTGCGTGTCGCCCGGGGCTCAGAGCCCCGGGGCGCCTGCACGTTCAGAGTGACTCAGCCGGTGTAGGGGTCTCTGGATGTCACGCAGTACAAGGCGTTTCCGGGGTCTCGTAGGACTATCCAGTGTTCGCCGTCGGTGATTCGGGTGGCGCCGAGGGATTCGTGCCAGGCGGCGGTGGCGGCGATGTTCGACGAGGCCAGGTCGGCGTGCGCGCCCGTGGGTCCGGGCTCATCGAGGCGCTGGAGCAGAAAGTGCAGTGGCTGGTCGGGGCCGCGGAGGCTTGAGAATTCCGGGCGGCGGCCGGGCTTGTGCGTCCAGTCGGTGAGTGCCTGCCAGAAGGCAGTATCGGCGTCGATGTCGCTGGGAGACAGGTCGAGACAGATCTGGTCGAGGCGCGTCACTGTGCCGTCGGGTGCGGTCGACACCGTCACCGGTGCGGGCCCGAGATCCGACGAGTCGGCGGCCGGAGTGAGGCAGAACGTCTGTCCGGCAGGCGATTGCAGCACGGTGTAGTCGGGCAGCTCGGCAACGACGCGGGCGCCGAGTCGGGTCGCTGTCGCTACCGCGGCGGGGATGTCGTCGACGTCGAGGTCGAGATGGATGCCACCGTCGTCGTCGACCGCTTGCATCTTGATCCACGCGGGTCCCGAGGCGGGCAGCAGCGTGACGAATTCGTCGTGCTCGCCACGCGGTGCCGACACAGTGGAATCGGTGACCTTCGCCCAGAACCGCGCACAGTCGGCGAAGGTGTCGACGGGCCGATCGAGAAATGCCCAGGTCCAGCGAATCATGCTGTCTCTCTTCCGATATGAGGACACTCGCAAAGCCGTCGGCCGAAATCGGTTGTCCTGTCAGGCCGCGCGGGTGGTCCTGTCCGAACGGTAGGCGGCTCCGGCTCCGCTGTCGACAGGCTCGAGGTGCGCCGCTGTCGCGGTACGTCGTGCGCGGCGCGTCTACCCATTTCCGGTGGCAGAATATTGACGAAACATGTCACACCGGCCACTCGCTCCTCCAGCGCTGATCCGGCACGCTGACCGAGTGACCGATTTACGTGCGCCTGTGCCGCCCACCGGCGACGACCCGGCCGACAACCTCACCCTCACACCGGCATCGGTCACCGACGAACGTCACCGACTCCACCCCGCGTGGATCGTGGCGGGCGTCGGATTCGTCGCTCTGCTCGGCGCGGCCGCTTTCCGCTCGGTGCCCAGCGTCCTCATCGACCCGCTGCACACCGAATTCGGCTGGTCGCACGCCACGATCTCCACCGCCATCTCGCTGAATATGCTGCTCTACGGCCTGATCTCGCCGTTCGCAGCCGCGCTGATGGACCGATTCGGCATTCGCAAGGTGGTGTGTTCGGCGCTGGTGCTGATCGCCGCGGGCAGCGGGCTGACGGTGTTCATGACCCAGGCGTGGCAGCTGGTGGCGACGTGGGGACTGCTGGTGGGTATCGGCGTCGGGTCGATGTCCATGCCGTTCGTCGCGACGATCACCGGACGCTGGTTCGTTCGGAGTCGTGGCCTGGTCACCGGGGTGCTCACCGCCGCGGGCGCGACCGGTCAGCTGGTGTTCCTGCCTCTGGTGTCGATGCTCGCGACCGAGCACGGCTGGCGACTGCCGTCGCTGCTCGTGGCGGCGGTGGCGCTGTCGGTGGTGCCGCTGGTGTGGTTGTTCGTGCGCGACTATCCCAGCGATGTGGGTGTGCGTGCCTATGGGGCGCCCGCCGGTTCGGACGCGGGGGTGCGGGTGCCGATCGCCGGTGGCGCGAACCGGGCGCTGACGGTCTTGGCCTCGGCCGCGCGCAGGCCCGGATTCTGGCTGCTGGCGGGCGGATTCGCGATCTGTGGCGCCTCCACGAACGGCTTGGTCGGCACCCATTTCGTCACCGCCGCCCACGACCACGGCATGCCGCCGACCACCGCCGCCGGACTGCTGGCACTGGTCGGGATCTTCGATGTGGCAGGCACCATCGCCTCGGGCTGGCTCTCCGACCGGATCGACCCGCGCTACCTGTTGCTCGGCTACTACTCGCTGCGCGGTCTGTCGCTGCTGATCCTGCCGTCACTGCTCGGCCCGCACACGCAGCCGAGTATGTGGGTGTTCATCGTGTTCTACGGCTTGGACTGGATCGCGACGGTTCCGCCGACGGTGCTGCTGTGTCGTGAGATCTTCGGCGCCGACGGCCCGATCGCGTTCGGCTGGGTCTTCGCCGCCCACCAGGTCGGCGCCGCGATCGCCGCCACCGGGGCCGGTCTCATCCGCGACCTGCAGGGCTCCTACGACCTCGCGTGGTATCTCGCGGGCGCTCTCTGCGGCATCGCGGCCGTCATGTCGATGCTGGTCCGCCGACCGGAGACGGCCGGATAGCCGAAACCCGCGGCGCCTATTCCAGCGTCTTGTGGTGTCCGGATTCGAGGGCGATCTGATTGTTGCGACCGTCCCAGCGGCTGGGTTCGTCCTTGGTGCGCGGCGGCCGATCGTTGGCGATCAGCACCGCGATCCACGGCAGCGGCACCGAGGCGGCGAGGATCAGGATCGACAGCAGCGGATTCTCGAACGCGCTGTAGGCGATCGCGGCGAGGACCAGGCACGGGATCCGGAAGGCCATGATGAAGGTGTAGCGGCGCACCCTGGCGCGATGCTGCTCGTCGAGCGAGGGTGCGGCCTCGGTGATCAGCACGGCATGTTCGGCGGGGGCGGGACGGAAGAACCCACGCGAGGACTTGGGCTCGGTGGGCATGGTCACTTCCGCGTCCGGCTTCGATTCGTCGGCGCCTGGGGCATCGCCGTAGGACTGCATACCCCCGAGTCTTCCACTCGGCGTCGTCGAGCGCACACGCGCCTGGTCAGCGGTGCGGGCACCGGATGCGGCATCATGGAAGGCGTGAGTACAGACACTCTGGTACGCCCGGAAACCACGACCGACGAGACGACCAGCGACGACACCCCCAAATTCTTCCATTACGTGAAGAAGGACCGGATCGCCGAAAGTGCCGTGATGGGCACGATGGTCGTCGCGCTGTGCGGCGAGGTTTTCCCGGTGACGCGTTCGGCCAAGCCCGGCTCGCCCGTGTGCCCGGACTGCAAGAAGGTCTACGAGGGCTTGCGCAAGGGCGGCGACTGAGCGGAGTGCTCGGTCGGTGACGCCGGCGCCTCGGGTGAGGCGTCGGCGGTTTCGTCGTGCTCGTCGTCTTCTTCGTCGTCACCGCGCACCTGGCTGGTGATCCACTCCTTGACCTGCTCCATCCGGGTGGCCCGGGCAGGCCAGAATTCCTGAACGGCGGCGTTGAACTCCGCGCCCAGGATCACCGCGAAGCCGAGGAAGTACGTGAACAGCAGAAACGCGATCGGGGTGGCCAGCGCGCCGTAACTCACCCCGGTGGCGGTGATCCACGACAGGTACCGGCGCAGCAGGTCGCTGGCCGCCAAGAAGAAGACTCCGGCCACCAGCGCGCCGCCGAAGAGTCGATGCCACGGCAGCGATTTGTGCAAGGCCAACTTGTAGAGCGTGGTCAGGCCGACGATCAACAGCACGCCCACGATCGGATAGTAGAAGGTGTCGATCAGCCGCAGCCCCGGCTCACGCCACGCCTCGGGCAGCACCCGCCCGATTCGAGTCGGGCCCAGCGCGATCACCGGCAAGATCAGCACCGCGGCCACCAGGAACTGCACGTACAGCAGCAGCGCGAAGATCCGCTGCCAGACCGGATGACGCGCGTCCTGCTGCCCGTGCGCCTCCACGATGGCGTCGACGAAGGTGGCCATCGCCGAGGATCCGGCCCACAGCGAGAGCACGAAACCCACCGACACCAGCGCGCCGCGTCCCTTGCCGAGCACGTCGTCGACGGTGGGTTCGATCAGATCCGAGACCACCGACGGACTGAAGAAATCGCGGCTGAACGCGATGATCTTGCTCTCCACGATCAACACGGTGTCGGGCCCGAACAACCCGCCCACGTAGCCGAGGCTGCCGAGAAGGCCGAGCAGCAGCGGTGCCAGCGACAGCGTCTGCCAGAACGCCGCGGCCGCGGACTTGGCGAAAATCGAGTTGTCCCAGGACTTGACCGCGACCCGGACCACCAGCCGCCACGCCGTAGCCAGCCAGCGCATCCACCGCGCGCGATCGCTGCGACGTTGCGGGGCCGCCTGCGCGCCGGCCGCGGGGCGTGCGGGCGCGTCGCGGGGCGGGCGCGCCCGCGGCGGGTGCGCCGCGTCGGCAGCCGGGACCTGGTCGTTGCTCATCTCAGTGTCAAGCATCCCGCACGATGGGGGTCTGTGTGGTGCGGGCGCGGCATCGTGTCGGTGGGTAACAGGTAAATGGCCGGTGACCACGGGCGCGGTTGTGATGCCTGTCGCCCACCCCGCGTCGGTTTGGCGACACGCCGCATCGGGCGGCTAGGGTCGTCTGCGTGACTGGGTCGGGTGGTGCCGCTACGGCGAAGCAAGTGGGGACACCGGGCGATACTGCCGCGGGAGGTGCCCCGTCCGGCTCGTTGCGTGCCTGGCAGCGGCGCGCTTTGACGAAATACCTGGCCACCAAGCCGCGTGACTTCCTCGCGGTCGCGACACCCGGCGCCGGTAAGACCACCTTCGCGCTGCGGGTTGCCGCGGAGTTGCTGGCCGATCGCACGGTGGACCAGATCACCGTCGTCGCCCCGACCGAACACCTCAAGCACCAGTGGTCGGCCGCGGCCGCGCGGACCGGAATTCAGCTGGATTCGCGGTTTTCCAACTCCACCGGCGCGACCTCGGGCGACTATCACGGCGTGGTGGTGACCTATGCCCAGGTCGCCGCGCACCCCACTCGGCACCGGGTGCGCACCGAGAACCGGCGCACCCTGGTGATTCTCGACGAGATCCACCACGCGGGCGACGCCAAGACCTGGGGTGAGGCGACCGAAGAGGCGTTCGGCGACGCCACACGCCGTCTCGCGCTGACCGGAACCCCGTTCCGCAGTGACGATTCGAAGATCCCGTTCGTCACCTACGAACCCGACGAAGGTGGTTTCCCGCGCTCGCGCGCCGACCATTCCTACGGCTACGCCGACGCGCTCGCCGACGGCGTCGTGCGTCCGGTCGTGTTCCTGGCCTACTCCGGCGACGCGCACTGGCGCGACAGCGCGGGCGAGGAACACACCGCCCGGCTCGGCGAACCGCTCAGCGCCGAGCACACCGCGCGGGCCTGGCGCACCGCGCTCGATCCGGCGGGCGATTGGATCTCGTCGGTGCTGCGCGCGGCAGACATGCGCCTGCGTCAGTTGCGCGCCTCCGGCATGCCCGACGCGGGTGGTCTGGTGATCGCCACCGATCAGGAACGGGCCCGCGACTACGCCGAACTGCTCGAACACATCTGCGGCGAGCGGCCGACGGTGGTGCTCTCCGACGACCCACAGTCCTCGCAGCGCATCGGCGAGTTCGGCACGAGCACCCAGCCGTGGATGGTGGCGGTGCGCATGGTGTCCGAAGGCGTCGACGTGCCCCGGTTGGCCGTCGGCGTGTATGCCACCAGTGCGTCGACACCGCTGTACTTCGCGCAGGCCATCGGGCGTTTCGTGCGTGCCCGCAAGCCGGGGGAGACCGCGAGCGTGTTCCTGCCGTCGGTGCCGGTGCTGCTGGATCTGGCCGCGCAGCTCGAGCTGCAGCGCGATCACGTCATCGGCAAGCCGCATCGCGAGAAGGACGGCCTCGACGACGAGCTGCTGGTGGACGCGAACAAGACCGAGGACGAGCCCGGCGAGGACGAGAAGTCCTTCGTCGCGCTCGCCGCGGACGCCGAACTCGACCAGGTGATCTACGACGGATCCTCCTTCGGCACCGCCACCATCGCGGGCAGCGACGAAGAAGCCGACTACCTCGGCATCCCCGGTCTGCTCGACGCCGACCAGATGCGCGCACTGCTGCGCGACCGGCAGACCCGCCAACTCGCCGACCGGAGCGCCGCGCAGGAATCCGCGCCGCAACCCGCGGCCGTCGCCGAACGCGTCGCCACCTCCGACAAATTGGGCGAACTGCGTCGCGAACTCAACAGCCTGGTGGCCATGCACCACCACCGCACCGGCAAGCCCCACGGCGTGATCCATGGCGAACTCCGCCGCGAATGTGGTGGTCCACCAACCGCATTGGCCAGTGTCGATCAATTGGGCGAGCGGATCGCGGCTCTGCGTCGACTCTGAGAGATCCCGCTCAGGATCGCCCTCGTCGTAGTTCCCCGATCGCCGATCGTCCGGCCTCGCCTAGCGTGTCGCGCCCGCCAGTGTCTGCATGGCGCTGTCGACGGCGATGCTCAGTTCTTCGGGCCCGACGCCGTCTCTGGCCTGGATCGACAGGCCGTAGAGCACAGTGCTGAAAAGCATGGCGAGCGAAGCGGTATCGGTGTCGGGAGCGAGGTCGCCTTCGGTAACGCCACGGTCGAGCCGGGCGCGGATGTCTGCCGTGGTGCGGCGACGGGCTTCGACCAGGAATTCGCGGACCGCGGCGTTGCGGGTGGTGTAGGTCGCGCCGGCGAGGACCACCATGCAGCCGTGCGGAAGGTCGGGGTCGGTGTAAAGGGGGATGTTGTCGCGCAGCATCGCCTCGATCGCGGCGTACGCGGTGGGCTGTTCGCGCAGCGCCCTGGCCGTGTGGGAACCCTCGCTGCGGCCGTAGAGCTCGACAGCGGCGCGGAACAGAGCTTCTTTGTCGCCGAAGGCGGCGTAGAGGCTGGGGGAGTTGATGCCCATGGCGGTGGTGAGGTCGCTCATCGAGGCGCCGTCATAGCCGCGTTCCCAGAACACCTCCATGGCACGGCGCAGCGCGACCTCACGGTCGAAGCCTCGGGGACGCCCGCGTTCTGCCATGCGAAACCTTTCTGTGCCGATCGGTAAATATACCGCTCCCAGCGAGGGTCGCGGCGCCCGCCCACGATATCTGTGTCGATCGATAAGAAACTCTTGACGGCTGGGGTGCGAGTGCGCTTGTCTATTTGTGTATCGACCACTACAAAATTGGAGCGAGCCTGATGACGAGCAGCAACACCGTGGCCCTGGTGACCGGCGCGAGCCGTGGGATCGGCGCGGCCATCGCCCGCGCCCTGGCCGCCGCCGGCACCGATGTGGCGTTCACCTACCAGCGCGACGAGGTCGCCGCGAAGGCGGTAGCCGCCGATATCGAGGCGCTGGGCAGGCGGGCGCTGCCGATCAGGGCCGACAGCGCCGATGCCGCGCAGGTCGTCGCCGCCGTCGAGCAGACCGCGCGCGACCTGGGCGGCCTCGACGTGCTCGTGAACAACGCGGGCATCTTCCCGGCCAAGCCGTACGAGGAGTTCACCCTCGACGAGATCGACCGCGCGCTGAACATCCATGCCCGCGCAGCCTTCGTCGCGGGCCAGGCCGCGCTACCGCACCTCGGCGACGGCGGCCGGATCATCTCCATCGGCTCCAACCTGTCCGAACGCGCGCTCTTCGGCGGGTTGTCGCTGTACAACCTGAGCAAGTCGGCCCTCAACGGCTTCACCAAAGCCCTTGCGCGTGAACTGGGTCCGCGCGGCATCACCGTCAACCTCGTGCAGCCGGGTCCCACCGACACCGACATGAACCCGGCGAACAGCGATCACGCCCCGACCCAACGAGAGTTCAATGCCCTCGGCCGGTTCGGCGCCGCCGCCGACGTCGCCGACCTGGTCGCCTTCCTCGCCGGTCCGTCCGGCCGATCGATCACCGGCGCGATCCTCACCGTGGACGGCGGCACCAACGCCTGAGACGACCGAGCGGACCGGCCGCTCAGGAGGCGGGTACGAAGAACCGGGTCGGGTCGAGACTGTTGATGCTGGTCCAGCGCGGCTCCTGGGTGGGGAGATCGGAGTCGGTGGTGGCATCGAAGTAGCCCTGCAATTCCAGTGCGAGGCGCGGATTCTCGTCGACCTTGCGCGCGATCGTGTACAGCATCGCGAACACGTGCACGCAGCGCGCGGTCCGCGCGGAGCAGGAACAGTCGGTGCTCACCAGGCTCGGCGCGGGGGAGTGACCCGCGTCGAGCAGAGCCCGGTGCATCTCGTCGGTGAGGATGGTCGGATCGGTGATCGTGGTACCGATCGCGGTCACCGCCGCTCGGGACAGCGGTGCCACCTCGACGTGCGCGATCGAGGCCTGACCGCCGCGATGCAGATGCGCGCGCACGGTTCGCCCCTCGATCTCGATGCCCACGCCGTCGTTGCGCGCGATGCTGCGGGCCCGGGGCAGCAGTGGCTCCGGGCGGGTCTGGCGCAGCGGTTCGGCCAGCCGCACCCAGTCCCTTCCCCATGGGGTGTAACCGTATTCGTTGTCGGCCATCAGTTCTCTCGCTTCCGGCGCAGGATGTCGACGAGGGCGTCGTCGTCGAGGCGGGCCAGTTCGGCGATGCCCGCGGCATCGGACAGATCCGTCAGCGCGGACTTACGGGTGTGCATCGCCGCGATGTGTTCCTCCACCGTCGTGGCGCTGGTGAGGGTGGTGACGGTGACGGTGCGGGTCTGCCCGATCCGGTGTGCCCGGTCCGACGCCTGCGCCTCCACCGCCGGATTCCACCAGCGATCGAAATGGATCACATCGGCCGCGCGGGTGAGCGTGAGGCCGGTGCCCGCGGCGCGCAGGCTCAGGATCAGCACCGGCGGTCCGTCCGGTGCCTGGAAGCGGGTGACCAGTTCGCCGCGCTGGGTGGCGTCGAGCCCGCCGTGGAAGAACGGCGCCTCGACTCCGAACTGTTCGGCCAGGTGACGCACCAGCAGCTCGCCGGTCTTGCGGTACTGGGTGAAGATCAGCGTGGGATCGTCGGTGTCGAGGTTGGTGGCGACGATGTCGGTGCACAGGTCGAGTTTGCCGGAGCGGCCCGCGAGTTCGTCCAGGTCACCGGAGACCAGTCCGGGGTGGTTGCACACCTGTTTGAGGTGGGTCAGCGCGGCCAGTACTCGTCCCTGTCGTTGCAGGCCGGAGCCGAATCCCTCGTCCAAGGCGTCGGCGAGGACCGCGTCGTATACCCGTTCCTGCTCGGCGGTGAGATCGCACAGCAGATCGCTGTGGATCTTCGCCGGCAGCGATGCCGCCACCTGAAGCTTCTTGCGTCCCAGGACAACCGGCTCGATAGCATCGCGCAGCCGAGCCGCCGCCGTGGCCGAACCCTCCTCGATCGGCTTGACGAACCTGCGTCGGAACTGCGTTCGATGCGCGAACAGTCGCGGCACGGTGAGATTGAGCAGGGCGAACAGTTCGTCGAGGTGGTTCTCCACCGGGGTGCCGGTCAGCGCGACCTTCGCGTCGGCGGTCAACCCTCGCGCCGCCCGTGACACCTGTGTGCGCGGATTCTTCAGCGCCTGCGCCTCGTCGAACACCACGGTCGCCCACTGCTCGCCGGTCAGCGCTGCCCCGTGCAGCCGCAATGTCGGATACCCGGTCACGACAACCGTCCCCGCCCCGGCGGATACCGCGCCGCCACGCCACGACACCGGCTTCAACCCCGGCGCGAACCGCTCGATCTCGTGCACCCAGTTGCCCACCAGCGAGGTCGGACACACCACCAGTTGCGGCTCGTCGGCGCGCCCCTGGAGGAAGCCGATCGTCTGCACCGTCTTACCGAGGCCCATCTCGTCGGCCAGCACGGCCCCGCCGTACGCCGATACGGTCTCGCGCAACCACCCGACCCCGCGCACCTGATAGGGCCGCAGCGTGGCATCGAGGACCCCGGCGAGCTCCTCGTCGAGCGCCTGCGTCTCGCACAGCACCCGCGCCGCGCGCTCGGCGGAGACGATCGCGGTGCCGACCGCATCGGGCACCGCGTGTGCGGCGGTGGGCAATGCGGTGGGCCGTTCGTCGGACAACAACGCGCGCCAGGCCAACGCGGACGGGGCGAGGTCGTCGATGGTGACGTCGGCCAATTCGGTGGGCGTCACCACGGCGGTCGCCACCTCGACGGGTTCGATCGCGCCGCGCTCCCCGACGGGCAGCGCGAGGGTGAGCGTTTCCGGATCGCCGATTCCCGTCGGCGCGGCACCGGCATCGTGCCCGGTCCACGTCCACAACGCGAACAGATGACGGTCGGGGAGGTAGGTGGCCTGAGTGGCGGGCAGAACGTTCTCCTCTGATCAGACGGCGGGCAACCGAATAACGTACACTGTACCGAGTTTGTTCCCGAGCGTCAGGAAGCAGGGTGCCGTGCCGACCGACGGCGACGACAAGACCGCGCAGGCCACCCAGATCCTCGAACTGCTGTGGCGCCACGCCCTGCCGTCCAAGCCGGGCGCACGCGGCCCGAAACCGGGCGTCACCGTCGACGACGTGGTCTCGGCGGGCATCGCCCTGGCCGACCGCGACGGTATCGACAAGCTGACGATTCGGGCGGTCGCCGCCGAACTCGGCCTGCGCGCGATGAGCCTCTACACCTACGTCCCCAGCAAGGACGCCCTGATCGTGCTCATGGTCGACGCCGTCGCCGCCGCCGACACCTCGATCTCGGCCGACCTGCCGGTCAGAGACCGCATGATCGCCATCGCCACCCAGATCAGGGCCGAACTGATACAGCACCCCTGGCTCCTGGAAGTGTCCCCGTGGCGCCAGGTACTCGGCCCGGGGAGGATGCGTCGCTACGAACGTCAACTGGCGGCGATCGACGGCATCGGCCTGGGCGATCTGGCCATGGACCGCGCGATCGCGGTCCTCACCGATTTCGCCACGGGCAATGCCCGCCTCGCCGTCGCGGCCGCGGGAGCCGCCGCGCAACTGAGCGACGCGCAGTGGTGGGAGGTCAACGGCCCCTTGCTGGCTCGGGTGATGCCCGCCGACGAATTCCCGCTCGCCGGGCGGGTCGGCACCGCCGTCGGCGAGCACTACCAGGCCCCCGCCGACCCGGACGGCGCGTTCGACTACGGGGTGGCCACCCTCGTCGACGGTCTGCTCGCCGACGCCTGATACAGCGACAGCGGGCGCCCTGTTCGGGTCGCCCGCTGTCGGGAGTTTTCTGTTGTCAGATGTGGTTGTTTCGGACGCGAGGAGTGGTCAGATCGCGGGAGCTTCGTCCGTGTTGATCACGGCTTCGAGTTCGCGCAAGCGGTCCATGTGTTCATTCGCGTGGTGCTGGCAGAAGAGCAACTCGCCACCCGCGGGAAGCACGGCACGCACTCGGGCAGCCGCCCCGCAACGATCGCAACGATCGAGTGCGGTCAGTGGGGTGCTGGTCAGGGTTCCTGGCATGACTCCTCCGTCCCGGCTCCCGGCTCTGCGTGGCCGTTCGCCTAGGTGTGGGCCTCGTGGTCACTCCACGCGGCTCGCATCCGCTACTTCCCAGCAGTGGTACGACTACTCTGTCAGACGTTCGGGGTTCAGGCTTTGTTCCCGGAAGTGAATCTTTGTGTTTTCGATAACAGACCTGCGGTTTCGCTGAAAGCGAACATCCGCCGACCGTCGGTTTCGAGCACCCACCGATCACCCGCGAAGCGCTGATGCCACCTCCCCCTCGATCCTGTTACGCACCGATATGTCGCTCGCTGCGGTGTTGCTCGTTACGCGGGGCGCAACGGCCGAACCGGGCTTGAACATCATCGAGTTGTGACAGGGTCTTGACCGTCCGAAGCTGTTGTCTACCCGGAGATTACCCGTGATATCCGACACTCACACCCTTGTTCACCTGTGTTCTTCCCAAGAATGGGAACAAGCTCGTAACGCGGGCGAGCGCAGGCCGCCGTCGCTGGCCGACGCGGGCTTCGTGCACCTGTCCACCCCGGAGCAGGTCCACCTGCCCGCCAACCGACTCTTCGCCGGGCGCGCCGACATGGTCGTGCTGTGGCTGGATCCCACGGCGTTCACCGGTGAGGTGAAGTGGGAGCCGGGCGTCCCCAGCGACCCGTCGTCGATGCTCTTCCCACATCTCTATGCCCCGCTGCCGGTCGCCGCGGTGCTCGCCGCGCAGCCGTATCTGCCCGGCTCCGACGGCGTGTTCACCACACCGCGCCGGGAGGGAGTGGCGTAGACCACAATCGGGGCCGGGCGCGTCTACTGTTGACGATGTGAACGTCGACGTCACAGCGCTACCGGGCATCGGAGTGCGTAAGGATTTCGAAGTCAGGTCGGGGCGCCGCGTCGGGGTGGTCGCCCACCGCGACGGTGACATCGACCTGATCGTGTCCAAACCCGACGACCCGGACGCCATCGCCGCCCAGGTGCCGCTGTCCACCGACGAGGCGTCGGTGCTGGCGAACCTGCTCGGCGCGCCGCAACTGGTCGCCAGGCTCAACGACGACCACCGCGATCTGCCGGGCATCACCACCCGGCAACTCGCGATCGTCGACGAATCACCCTATGCGGGAAGAACCCTCGGCGAGACCGGCATGCGCACCCGGACCAAGACCTCGATCGTCGCGGTCATGCGCGCCGGTCAGCTCCACCCGTCACCCGGCCCGGATTTCACCTTCACCGAGGGTGATCTGCTCGTGGTCGTCGGAACCCCGGACGGCCTGGAAGCGGCCGCGAAGATTCTCGTGCACGGCTGAGCGCCCGTGACCTCGCAGGCCTTGGCGCTGCTCGAGCTCGGCGTGATCTTGTTCGCGCTGGGGGTCTGCGGGAGAGTGGCGGGCCGGTTCGGGATGTCACCGATTCCGCTGTATCTGCTCGGCGGGCTTGCGTTCGGTCGCGGTGGGTTCATCGACCTCGGCGCCGCCACCGAGTTCGGGCACGTGGCGAGCGAGATCGGCGTCGTGCTGCTGCTGTTGCTGCTCGGGCTCGAGTACACGGCTCCCGAGCTGATGACCGGTCTGCGGCGCTCCTGGGGGGCCGGAGTGCTCGACCTGGTGGCCAACGCGCTCCCCGGCATCGCGGTGGCGCTGATCCTGGGCTGGGGCGTGCTCGGCGCCGTCGTGCTCGGCGGGGTCACCTACATCTCGTCGTCGGGGATCGTGGCCAAGGTGCTCGACGATCTGGGCCGCCTCGGTAACCGCGAGACCCCGGTGGTGCTGTCGATCCTGGTGTTCGAAGACCTCGCGATGGCGGTGTACCTGCCGATCCTGACCATGATGCTGGCGGGGTTGAGCCTGCTGAGCGGACTGATCTCCCTCGCGATCGCGCTGGCGACCATCACGGTGGTGCTCGTGGTCGCGCTGCGTTTCGGGCGGGTGGTCTCGGCGGTGGTCGACAGCGCCGATCGCGAAGTGTTCCTGTTGCAACTGCTCGGTGCGGCACTGCTCGTGGCCGGTGTGGCCTCGGCACTCAATGTCTCGGCCGCGGTCGGCGCGTTCCTGCTCGGCATCGCCATCTCGGGCTCCACCGCGCGCGAGGCGGTGAAACTGCTGGAGCCGCTGCGTGATCTGTTCGCCGCGATCTTCTTCGTGGCGTTCGGCCTGTCGATCGACCCGGCCGCGATCCCGCCGGTGTTCGCCTGGGCGGTCGCGTTGGCGGTGGTGACCACCGGCACCAAGATCGCGGTCGGCTGGTGGGCCGCCGGCAAGCAGGGAATCCGGCAGATGGGTCGCGCGCGAGCAGGCGCGGCGCTGGTGGCGCGCGGCGAATTCTCCATCGTCATCGCCGGATTGGCGGTCGCCTACGGCAAGGCCGACGCGAAACTGGCCGCGCTGGCGTCGGCCTATGTCCTGCTGATGGCGATTCTCGGGCCGATCGCAGCGCGGGTCGTCGAGCCGGTGGTCGAATTCGTCCGGCGCCGTTCGGGTGTCGCGACGAATTGATCAGTCGATGACGCGGCGTGGCCACGCGCCCGCGCCGTCATAACTCAGTTCCTCGGTGCGGTACTCATGCTGGACAGGTGGCGCGAACCGCGCGACCGGTGGCGCGGGTTCGGCCGGTCTGGCCGGTCGAGGCCCCGGGCGGTGCCGCGAGGTGAGCCACATGCGCGGCAGCGCTTCCTCGTTCTCGATCTCGGTCAGGCTCACACTGATCAACACGAGCATGGTGACGATGCTGCTCACCCCGATCAGCGGAGCCAGCAGTTGCATCGCCTGGGCGCCGGAGCCGGGCACGGCCTGATGATCGGTGTGCGCGTGCATCGACGCCATCCCGGTGTAGTGCATGCCGCATACGGCCACACCCATGATCAGCGCCGCACCCACGGTGGCGAGAAAACCCTTGACGCGCAACGTGAACCACAGCGCCACGACCGAAGCCACGACCGCGATCACCATCGACAGCGCCACGATCGCGGGGTCGTATCGCACGGTCGCGCTGGATTTCATCGCGAACATGCCGGTGTAGTGCATGGTCCCGACACCGAGGCCGGTGATGGTGCCACCGGCGAGCAACGAGCGCAGTGTCGGCTGCGGCTTGTTGACCATGAACAGTCCGATCCCGACCACCACCATTGCGGTGAGCGCGCTGAACAGCGTCAACGGGACGTCGTAGCGAATGTCGGCGCCGCGGATGGTGAAGCCGAGCATGGCGATGAAATGCATGACCCAGATGCCGGTTCCGCCGATCGCGATCGCGGCGGCGACGAGCCAGCCGGCTCGCCCCTCGGGGGCGTTGCGACCGCGGGCCGCGCACTGCAGTCCGAGCAGGCAGCCCGTGACGGACATGAAGTAGGCGAGAACAGGGGTGATCCAGCCGTAGCTGAAGTGATAAATGTCGAGCACGCGCGAAAAACCCTCAATGCCGATACCGCAGACTTGAGGCGGTAGAACGAAAAGCTGAGTGTGACCATACGGTGAAGATCGCCAATCCGTGTCCTCCGCAGTGCAATCCATCAGTGTGGGGTTGATCACGAAACGATTAACCGGTCGGTCTGCTGGATAAAACAGACCGCTGGGAATGTAGCTAGCAAAACGAAGAAAAGGCCCGCACCACCGATTCGGTGGTGCGGGCCTTTTCTTCGTAGAACTGCTAGTCGAGGTAGTCGCGCAGAACTTGCGAACGGCTCGGGTGGCGCAGCTTGCTCATCGTCTTCGATTCGATCTGGCGGATGCGCTCACGCGTGACGCCGTAGACCTGACCGATCTCGTCGAGGGTGCGCGGCTGACCGTCGGTGAGGCCGAAGCGCAACCGCACGACGCCCGCCTCGCGCTCGGACAGCGTCTCCAGCACCGACTGCAGCTGATCCTGCAGCAGGGTGAAGCTCACCGCGTCGACCGCGACGACCGCCTCGGAGTCCTCGATGAAGTCACCGAGCTGGCTGTCGCCCTCGTCGCCGATGGTCTGGTCGAGCGAGATCGGTTCACGCGCGTACTGCTGGATCTCCAGCACCTTCTCCGGCGTGATGTCCATTTCCTTGGCGAGCTCCTCCGGCGTGGGCTCACGGCCCAGGTCCTGGAGCAGCTCGCGCTGGATGCGGCCGAGCTTGTTGATCACTTCGACCATGTGCACCGGAATACGGATGGTGCGGGCCTGATCGGCCATGGCGCGGGTGATGGCCTGACGGATCCACCACGTCGCGTAGGTCGAGAACTTGTAACCCTTGGTGTAGTCGAACTTCTCGACCGCGCGGATCAGACCCAGGTTGCCTTCCTGGATGAGATCGAGGAATGCCATGCCGCGGCCGGTGTAGCGCTTGGCCAGCGAGACGACCAGTCGCAGGTTGGCCTCGAGCAGATGGTTCTTCGCTCGGTTGCCGTCGCGCACGATCCAGTTGAAGTCGCGGCGCGTCGTCACCGAGAGCTTCTCGCCCGCCTCGGCGAACTCGCGCATCTTCTCCGCGGCGAACAGGCCGGCCTCGATCCGCTTGGCGAGTTCGACCTCCTCTTCCGCGTTGAGCAGCGCGACCTTGCCGATCTGCTTGAGGTAAGCGCGTACCGAGTCGGCGGAGGCGGTGAGTTCGGCGTCCTTGCGTGCTTGACGCAGCGCTTCGGACTCCTCCTCGTCCCAGACGAAATCGCCGGAAGCCTTGTCCTTCTCGGACGGCTCCACGGTCTCGGCGACTTCGGCGGTTTCCTCGGCGACGTCTTCGACGACGACCTCCTCGCCGACGAGTTCGTCCTCGGCGACTTCGAGATCACCGAGATCGTCGACTTCGACCGACTCGTCGTCGAGCTGCTCTTCACCGCCCTCGCCCGAGGTTGCCTTCTTCGCGGCGGTTTTCTTGGCCGGCGCCTTCTTGGCGGCAGCCTTCTTCGCCGGCGCCTTTTTGGCTACGGCCTTTTTGGCCGGCGCCTTTTTGGCGGCGGCCTTTTTGGCCGGCGCCTTCTTGGCCGGGGTTACGGCGTCGTCGGCATCGGCGTCGGAGGCCGAGTCGGCGGTCTGACGGGTATTCGTGGCTACCACGTACGCCCTTTCGTGACGGTCTCGTGCGGCGTCACGCCAGAGTGGTTTTCCGGCGGAGCGGTCGGTCGGGTTGCACCGGCGATGCGTCGGCCGGGTGAAGTCGGCGCTCGTTCACCGACCTTCTCGCGACCGGCCGCGGCCGGAAGGTTTCACCGGCTCACCGCCGGACGTGTTCCATTGTAACGATCCAACCAGGGTACTCATGGCACGATGCCATCCAGGCGTTGCGTCGCAGGCCGCGCCGGGCTACGGCGCGATGCCCGCATCGATGGCCATCGCCGCGCCGACGATACCCGCGGTGTTCTTCAATACGGCCGGAATCACGGGAGTTCGGTTGGTGAGCAAGGGGATCCACTGCTCGTGATCACGGCTGATGCCGCCGCCCGCCACGATCACCTTCGGCCAGAAAAGATCCTCGATGTGACGCAACACGCGACTCACCCGCTGCGCCCACTCGGGGTAGGTGAGATCCTCGTTGTCCTTGACCGAGGCCGCGGCCAGATCCTCGGCGTCGACGCCCTCGATCTTGAGATGGCCGAGTTCGGAGTTGGGTACCAGCACGCCGTTGTAGAGCAGCGCGGAGCCGATGCCAGTGCCGAAGGTGAGCAGCAGGGTCAGCCCGTCGAGGTCGCGCGCGGTGCCGTAGGAGTCCTCGGCCAGGCCGGCGGCGTCGGCGTCGTTGAGCACGGTGACGGCTCGCCCACCCAGCGCCTCGGTGAACAACGCGCGGGCATCGGTGCCGATCCAGGCCTGATCGATGTTGGCCGCGGTTCTGGCGTGGCCGTCGAGCACCACGCACGGCATGGTGATGCCGACCGGACCCTCCCACCCCGTCTGGGCCACCAGTTCGGCGACCGCCGCGGCGACGGCCGCCGGCGTTGACGGCTGCGGTGTCGCGATCTTGATGCGGTCATGGGCGAGCAGGCCGGTGGCCAGATCGACCTCGGCGCCCTTCACCCCGCTGCCGCCGATATCGATCCCGAATGCGTGCCCCCGAGTGGACATGGTTCAACCCCTTGCTGACGCGGTCGATGTGCCTGACAGACACCAGCAAGCAGAGTAGCGGTAGTCACCCCTCGCGCGAGACGCCACGACATGTGATGCGATGGAGCCGTGCCCGACTACACCGAGCCCGAGACACCGAACGCCCCCATCACATCCACTGATTACGAGCAGTTGCGCCGCCTCGCCGTCGAGCTCGCCGAAGCGGCCGCCGCGCATGTGCGTGCCCGCAGGCCGGAGGTGTTCGCCGACGGCGGACCCGTGGCGGGCGCGGTGGCCACCAAGGGGCACGTCACCGATCCGGTCACCATCGTCGACACCGAATCCGAACAGCTGATCCGTGGGCTGCTCGCCGAGCGCAGGCCCGACGACGCGATTCTGGGGGAGGAGGGCGGCGGCGATGTCGGCGCCACCGCGCCGGGCACTGTCACCTGGGTCGTCGACCCGATCGACGGCACCGTGAACTTCCTGTACGGGCTGCCTGGCTACGCCGTGTCGGTGGGCGCGGTGGTCGATGGCAAGCCCGTGGCCGGCGCCGTGGTCGACGTGGCCGCCGCGACCACCTATAGCGCCGCACTGGGCGCTGGATCGCACGCTGTGCGCCCGGACGGCACCCGGGTGACACTGCGCTGCAGTAGCGAGGATTCGCTCTCGGTGGCCCTTGTAGCCACCGGCTTCGCCTACGGCAGCGTGCGCCGTGCCCGTCAGGCGCAGCTGCTCACCGAGATCCTGCCGCGGATTCGCGATATCCGCCGCCTCGGCGCGGCCGCCATGGACCTGTGTCATGTCGCCGCGGGTCGGCTCGAGGCCTACTACGAGCACGGCCTCAATGCCTGGGACTGGGCCGCGGGCGCCCTCATCGCCGCCGAAGCGGGCGCGGTCGTCCACGTCCCCCCGGTGACCGTCGGCGGCGCCGCGGGCGAACTGACGGTCGTGGCCGCCCCCGGCATCGCCAAGGACCTCAACGATCTACTCGACCGCGTCGGCGCCCCGACCGCCCTGCCGGACTGACGTCAGCGGCGGGGCCGTCGAGAATTCAGCTCAGCACTTGACGTCGCGCGCCGCGTCGACGAGGTCGGGGTCGATCGACGACGAGCTCGCGCCGGGGGCGAGGTTCTTCAGCGACCGGAGCACGGCCTCGGCGTCGGCGCCGGGGCGCAACGATTCGCCGAACGCCTGGCCGAGGACCAGATCGACGGTGTCGTCGGTGCGCGGGTCCTCGATCAGCTCGGCGCAGGGAGCGACGAGCTGCACCGAGGCGGCGGCCGGTCGGCCGTTCACGCCGAACCGGATCTGCCCGGTGCAGGTGAGGTCCCCGCTGACATAGACCGGATCGTTACCGACCTGTGTCCCCGGCGCGCCGGCGAACCCGAGGTCGCCGAGAGCGGAGGCGATGTTACCTGCCTGCCCGCTCTTGCCGTTGGCGTTGAATACCCGCACCCTCGACTCCGACAGTGCCGCCGGATCGACCGCCTCCAGCCGTGTGGGGCCCACGCGTGAGCCCAGTGCCGCGGGCTGCGGGGCGTTGGCGGCGGTCGGCGTGCTCGGCGCGTTGCACGCCATCGGTTCGTTGCTGTCGTCACGGGTACGGAACGCCGTAATCCAGACGAACAGGCTCACCAGAGCCAGCACGAGGACGAGCGCGAGCCAGAGCTCGGGCCGCCGCCGCGGAAAGGGTTTGCCGTCGCGATCAGTCGCGCTGCCTTCGGTGATCAGTGAAACCACGCGCTCACTCTACGAGTCCCGCGGCGGTGCGCGAGTCGGGGAGGTCTCGGCGAGTTTCCCAGCAGGTGACGATTCGTCGTCGGTTTCGGCTCGGCGGGGGTTCGATTGCGACTTTCGCCCGTTGGTCCGCTATTGTCTGGCCGCCCAGATCGAATATTTACCGGTGAAACGGTGGTCGGTCGCGGGAACAACAAGGGCATGTCCTGCGTTTACCGAACGCTGTCGGAGTAGATCGCTAGCTGGTCGAACCTGATAGATGACCGGTGCACGTGTGAGGTGCACCACCGGCGGGGCGGTACGAACGCCGGACCCCTGCGGGGTTACGGCAATCGACTGATCCGGGATATACGGAGTAAGGACTGAGGGGAAGACGACATGGCAACCGACTATGACGCACCGCGGCGCACCGAATCCGACGAGGTGTCGGAGGATTCGCTCGAGGAGCTGAAGGCCCGCCGCAACGAGGCGCAGTCCGCCGTCGTGGACATCGACGAAGCCGATACAGCGGAATCGTTCGAGCTTCCCGGCGCGGACTTGTCCGACGAGGTACTCAGCGTTCGGGTGGTCCCGAAGCAGGCGGACGAGTTCACCTGCTCGAGCTGTTTCCTCGTGCATCACCGCAGCCGACTGGCTACGGAGAAGGGTGGACAGCTCATCTGCATGGACTGCGCGCTCTAGAAGCAGGCAGTGCGCATCACCGTGTGGACAGTTGATCCACAGGGACTGCGCGCTACTGATCCAGTTGGATCAGTGAGGAAGGGTCAGCCCGCGCTCGGGAGTCCGAGCGCGGTCAAGACTCGGTCCGGCCTACGCGTACTGACCAACCAGTACGGCGTGGGGTCGTCCGGGTCGTCCAGAACCAGCAATGCCATCGGGCCGATCCAGGCCCGGTGCTGCACATAGGCGGCGGGGTCGAGTTGTCGGCCCAGCGCCGCACTCTTGGCCGTCGGCGCGACGGCCGCGGCGCGCGCGACGAAGCTCACCGGTAGGTGAGCGCGGTCGACGCGCAATTCCGCCGTACCATCGTCGGCCACCGTGACATCCAGGCGATGCCTGCTCATCCACAACAGAATCCAGACCGGGACCGGCGCCAGCAACACATACGGCAGCCAGGCCCGCACTCCAGGCGCGCCCATATGGATCTCGGCCGCGAGCAGGCCCGCGATCGCGAAGCCGACCGGCCACCACCACAGCGGCACCCACAGGCGCTCGGAGTAGGGCGACGGACCCTGCGCGCTCGGCGCGCGGTGGTCGGCGTCTGTGGTCGCGGTCGTCGAGGAATGGGGCTGGTCGGGCACCCCTCAACACTAGGTCACCGCACCAGGGCTGCGACGAGAAGGTCCGGCCTCGACCGCGTAGTCTCGACCGATGTGAACGCACTTGCACCGATTCCGCTGCGGCGGCTCGATCCCGGCATCCCTGTGCCGACGCGTGCCCATCCGGGTGACGCGGGCGTCGACCTCTGTACCACCGAGGATGTGATCATCGAACCGGGCGAGCGGGTGCTGGTCGGCACCGGGATCGCGATCGCGTTGCCGGTGGGCACCGTCGGCTTGATCCACCCCCGTTCGGGCTTGGCCGCGAAGGCCGGCCTGTCGGTGGTCAACACGCCCGGCACGGTCGACGCGGGCTACCGCGGTGAGATCAAGGTGTGCCTGATCAATCACGACCCGCGCACCGCCATCGAGTTGCGTCGCGGTGACCGCATCGCGCAGTTGCTGGTGCAGCGGGTCGAGTTGGTCGATTTCGCCGAGGTCGACGATCTCGACGACACCGCCCGCGGCACCGGCGGATACGGGTCGAGCGGCGGGCATGCCAGCCTGGCCGACAAGGAGGCGTGATGGGTCTGTTCGGAAAGAAGAAGCGGGCGCGCGACGACGAGGCCGACTACGTCGAATACGACGAAGTCGAGTACGACGAGGCGGACTACGACCTGGACGCGGACTCCGACGAGTACGACACCGATGAGTTCCAGCGCCCCGACTTCGCGCGCCTGGACTTCGACGACGCGCCGACCGACGAGCGTATCTACGGCAATTTCGACCACGCCCCCGATGCCGCCGCGGGCCCCTACGACATCAGCGAGGTCTCCGACGAAGCGATCTCGCGGCGCCTCGACCTGGGCTCGGTGCTCATCCCGGTGCCCCAGGGCGGGCAGTTGCAGGTGGAGATGAGCCCCGACGGCACCCCCCAGGCGGTGCACCTGGCCACCGAGCACGGCAGGCTCACGGTCGCCGCCTATGCCGCGCCGAAGTCGGCGGGCCAGTGGCGCACGGTCGCCGCGGATCTGGCCGAGTCGCTGCGCGGTGACGGCGCGAGCGTGGCCGTCGAGAAGGGCCCGTGGGGCCGCGAGGTCAAGGCGATCACCGAGGGCGCGGACCTGCGCTTCATCGGCGTCGACGGCCCGCGCTGGATGATCCGCCTCGTCGCCGCCGGTCCCAAGGGCGCCGTCGACGACCGCAGTCCACTGATCACCGCCGCCCGCGCGGTCCTGGCCGACGCAGTGGTCCGCCGCGGCACCGACCCGCTGCCCGTGCGCGACCCGCTCCCGGTGGTCCTGCCCCAGGAACTGGCCGAACAGCTGGCCGCCGCCCACCAGCAGCAGATCCAGGCCCAGCAGGACGCCATGGAGGCCCAGGCCGCCGCGGCCGCCGCCCCGCCTCCGTCGGCCATCCCGCCGAAACTGCCCGACGAGCCCCGTCGTGGCGCCGATGGTTCGGCCATGCAGCAACTGGGCCTGAATTAAGCCCTCCCCCGCCTCTCCGCGACTTTTGCCGGTCGTGGGGAGGCGGTTCGGCTAGTGATCGGGCCGGCGGTTTCGGTCGGGGGGCGTGCTGGGCGTGCCCGGCGAGTTACCCATGTACTCGCGAAATCAGTTGTCCTGCAAGGCTGTTCGTTGTCTGGTCGATAACGGTCAGCAACTCCGCGAAGCCTACGTGGCCGAGCACCGCGGGATCGGCGCCCAACTCGGCCAGTGTCACTCGGTGTAGTCGGGCCGACGGCAACGTCGACGCCCACTCTTCGGCCACCGCGATCGGGTGTACCGGGTCGTCGCTCGCGCCAACCACCGCGATCGGCACGTTGTTGGCGGCCAACGCCGCCGGTGACGGCCACGCGTACCCCGCGGCCTCGTCCAGCGCGGCGGGCAGATGCGGCCACTGCCGGCGCCACGACTGGGTCAACGCGTCGGCCAACCACCGCGGACTCGACGCCCGCATCCGCTCGATGACCGCCTCCAGACCGTCGGCGCGCAGTTGCTCGGCGGTAACCGAAGCGCTCAAAGCGGCGGGGCACGAGGCGGTTTCGGCACCCGTCCAGGCGGGTAATGCTGTGATGACACCGACTACCGCGTTCGAGTGCTCGGCTGCCCAGTCGAGCGCGATCGCGGCGCCGAGGGAGATGCCCGCGGCCAGGACCGGACCGCGCGCCGCGGCAGCGTCCAAAGCCGCGGTACAGCTCCCGATCACGGCCTGCGGGTCCGGTTCGACGGCGTGGAAGGCGAGTCCGCGCGCAAGGGCGGCAGGCCCGAACGCGCGGGCCGCGAAATCGGCGTCGGAGCCGGTCCCCGGCAGGGCGACCACGGTGACCTGGGGTGGGGTGCGCAACACCGACCGAGCGTAGCGGCCGGGCGTTTGCCCATCTACAGTGGCGGTGTACGGCCAACTAGCGGGAGAAGCGTGACATGTCGTCATCCACGGGCGGACACAAGTCGGGATCGGGTCCGGACTCGGGATATTTTCGTCGACTCGGTCGTCGTCTCACCGCAGATATCGATCAGCTCGACGCCGAGGAATTGGCCGAAACGGTCGATGCCTCCGGTGCCCGGCGGGCCAAGGACTGCTGTCGTGGTGAAGAGGCGACCATTCTGGGCAGGCTCCGCAGTGTCGAGGCGTGTCCGAAAGCCGCGGGTGCCACCGTGCAGGCCGAGTTCTTCGACGGCACCGACGCCATCACCCTGGTGTGGATCGGGCGCAGGCGCATTCCCGGGATCGAACCGGGCAGGCGCATTCTGGTCCGTGGCCGCGTCGGCGACCGCGACGGCCGCAAAGTGATCTTCAACCCCTACTACGAATTGCGCGGGAACAGCTGACGTATGCCCTCCAGCGACGAGTACCGCACTGCCGCGGACCCCGAAGCCACCGTGGCGTTGCCCGTGGTCACCGATGAAACGGTGGACCCGGAGATCGACACCGAGGTCGACAAGGCCGAACAAACCTTGCTCGAGCAGCTCGGCGGTTTCAGCGGCCTGATCTATTCCACCCTCCCCGTTCTGGTGTTCGTCCCGGTGAACACCTTCGCTGGCCTCACCGTGGCCCTCTGGGCCGCCCTCGGTGTCGCCGCCGCCATCCTCATCTGGCGGCTGGTGCAGCGCAGTCCTATCCAGCCGGCCGTGTCCGGCTTCCTCGGCGTCGGCCTGTGCGCGCTCATCGCCCAGCGGGTGGGGGAGGCCAAGGGCTTCTTCCTGTTCGGCATCTACACCAGCCTCGTGTACGCGGGCGTGTTCGCGGTGTCGATCCTGCTGCGCCGACCGCTGGTCGGGGTGATCTGGGGCGCGCTCAACGGCCACGGCCACCACTGGCGTACCGACAAGCGCATTCGCAAGCTCTACGACCTGGCCACGGTCGTGTGGGTGGTCGTGTTCGGTGCCCGCTACCTGGTGCAGTCACAGCTCTACGACACCGACCACACCACCTGGCTGGCCGTGGCGCGGATCGGCATGGGCTGGCCGCTCTCCGCGGTGGCCCTCGTCGTTACCGTCTGGGCGGTGCGCCGCGCAGGGCACCTGCCCGCCGAAAAAGCCGACAAGTCCGGGGCCGGAACGGAATCCGTGCGCGCATAGGGTGGGTAGCGAGGCGCCGGAGGTGGGGAAGTACCCACCCTGGGGTATCTGGTTGCGACCGGCCGTTCGTCGCACGATCAATGCGTACCGAAAAATACGCGATGATCGTGAGAGGACCGGCGACCATGATGGCAACCGAGCACCGAAATGAGCGACCGGCCACCACCGCCCGCCGCGACGCCACCAAGACCCCGGCGCCGGTTCTGTCGGAGAGCAAGCGCATCGGCGCCGAACTCGACGCGCTGATCGGTCCCGCCGCCCGCGGTGACCGCGACGCCGTCGCGGAGATCCTGCGCCTGGTGCACCCGCTGGTCCGCCGGTACTGCTCGGCACGCATGGGCTCCACCGGCCATCTCACCGTCACTGCCGACGATGTCACCCAGGAAGTCCTCATCGCCACCGTCACGGCCATCCCGCGCTACCGCGATCAGGGCAAGTCGTTTCTGGCCTTCGTCTACGGCATCGCCGCCAACAAGGTCTCCGACGCCTTCCGTCGCGGCAAGCACACCGCCTACCCGACGGCCGAACTCCCCGACACCGCGAGTGCCTCCGCGGGTCCGGAGGACTGGGTACTGGCTTTCGAACGCCGCGCCGCCACCCATGAACTGATGAAGGTGCTCGCGCCGAATCACCGCGAGGTGCTGCACATGCGCATCGTGCTCGGCTGGAGCGCGGCTCAGACCGCCGAGGCCATCGGCACCAGCCCCGGCGTCGTCCGGGTGATGCAGCACCGCGCGCTCAACAAGCTCCGCGCGGAACTGAAAGTGGCGTAAGGACTCAGGGTTTCACGCCGTGGGTCGCCAGGGTCAGCCGCAGATCCTCTTCGGCCTCCACCGAGGTGACGAACAGCAGTTCGTCGTCGCCCTCGAACGGATCGTCGGGCTGCGGCACGATCACCCGGCCACCGCGCAGGATGGTCACCAGCGCGGTATCGCGCGGCATCTTCAGTGTTCGTACGGGCTTTCCGGCCAGCTGGGTGTCGGCGGGCAGGGTGATCTCCACCAGGTTGGCCTGTCCCTGCCGCAACGTCATCAGCCGGACCAGATCACCCACCGATACAGCCTCCTCGACGAGTGAGGCGAGCAGCCGCGGCGTCGACACCGCCACGTCGACGCCCCACGACTCGTTGAACAGCCATTCGTTGCGCGGATCGTTGACCCGCGCCACTACCCGGCGCACCCCGAACTCGGTCTTGGCGAGCAGGGCGTGCACGAGATTCGCCTTGTCGTCGCCGGTGGCCGCGATCACCACCTCGTAGGTCTCGAGATCGGCGTTCTCCAACAGCGACAGCTCACAGGCGTCGGCGTGGACCCAGACGGCGTCGGGGATGGCCGCCGGGTCGATGTGGTCGAGCTGGCGTTCGAGCAGCATCACCCGATGCCCGCCCCGTAACAGTTCCCTGGCGATCGAGCGCCCGACCGCGCCCGCTCCGGCGATGGCGACCTTCATGTGTTCAGTCCTCGCTCACGGGGGCCTTGGCGGCCAAGGCGATCGCCTCGCCGACAGTGCCGGACGTGGCCGCTACGTAGACGACGTCGTCGGCCTGGACGATCGTCTTGGATTCGGGAAGCAGGCCCTGGCCGAAGCGCAGGATGAACGCCACCCGCACCTGCAGGTCGCGTTCCAGATCGCGCACGGTGCGACCGGACCAGTCCTCGTGCAGGGTCAGCTGGGTCACCGCGACCGCGCCGGTGGGGTCGCGCCAGGTGGTGGTCGAGTTGTCGCCGATGAGGGTGCGCAGGAACCGGTCGGTGGTCCACGGCACGGTCGCGATGGTCGGGATGCCGAGCCGTTCGTACACCTCGGCGCGCTTGGCGTCGTAGATGCGGGCCACGACACGTTCGACACCGAACATCTCCCTGGCCACCCTGGCGGAGATGATGTTGGAGTTGTCGCCGGAGCTCACCGCGGCGAACGCGTCGGCGCGCTCGATCCCCGCGCGGGTCAGTACCTCACGGTCGAAGCCGACGCCGATCACCTGCTGTCCGGTGAAGCCCTCACCGAGGCGGCGGAACGCGGTGGGATCGCGGTCGATGACCGTGACCTCGTGACCCACCCGGGTCAGCGCACGCGCCAGTGACGAGCCGACACGCCCGCACCCCATGATCACTACGTACACCGTGCACCCTCGTTCCTGGCCTACCCGTGGTATCCGGCAAGGACCGTACCCGCCGGATGCTCCCATCGCCCATTTTCCCCGCGTCGACGCGGGGCAAACAATCCAGACATCGCCGTGACGCCGATGAACGTGCGCGCGAAGGTGCTGGTGAACTCCTCTATGCTCAGCCCGGTGTCCAAGTTGACGACGGCAGCCAAGCGAGTGCTGCTGGGCAGGCCGTTCCGTAGCGATTCGCTCGGCCACACGTTGTTGCCCAAGCGTATCGCTCTTCCGGTCTTCGCCTCCGATGCGATGTCGTCGGTCGCCTATGCCCCGGAGGAAATCTTCCTGGTGCTGTCGGCGGCGGGCATCTCGGCCTATGTGTACGCCCCGTGGGTCGGCTTGGCTGTCGCGCTGGTGATGGCCGTGGTCGTCGCCAGCTACCGGCAGAACGTGCACGCCTACCCCTCCGGCGGCGGTGACTACGAGGTCGCCACCAAGAACATCGGACCCAATGCCGGTTTGACGGTCGGCAGCGCGCTGCTGGTCGACTACGTGCTTACGGTCGCGGTGTCGATCTCCTCGGCGGCCTCGAACATCGGCTCGGCCATTCCGTTCGTCGCCACGCACAAGGTGTTGTTCGCGGTGGTGGCAATCGCGATCCTGACCGCGATCAACCTGCGCGGGGTGCGCGAATCCGGGACCGCGTTCGCGATTCCGACGTACGCGTTCATCGTCGGCATGGTCGCGATGCTGTCCTGGGGACTGTTCCGTACCTATGTGCTCGGCGACGACATCCAGGCCGAGTCCGCCGGATTCGGGCTCGATGCCGAAGACGAGCACCTCTACGGCCTGGCCTTCGCCTTCCTGATCGCGCGCGCCTTCTCCTCCGGCTGTGCGGCGCTCACCGGTGTCGAGGCCATCAGCAACGGTGTGCCCGCGTTCCGTAAACCCAAGTCGCGCAATGCCGCGACCACCCTGCTGCTGCTGGGTTCCATCGCGATCGTGCTGCTGATGGGCATCATCATCCTGGCCCAGAAGATCCGTGTCGTGTATGCCCACGACCCCGCGAACCTGATCGGCGCGCCCGCCGACTATCACCAGAAGACGCTGATCGCGCAGATCGCCGAAGCGGTGTTCCACGGCTTCCCGATCGGTTTCTTCTTCATCACCATCGTCACCGCGCTGATCCTCGTGCTGGCCGCCAACACCGCGTTCAACGGTTTCCCCGTACTCGGTTCGATCCTGGCTCAGGACCGCTACCTGCCCCGCCAGCTGCACACCCGCGGCGACCGGCTCGCGTTCTCCAACGGCATCCTGTTCCTCTCGGGTGCGGCGATCGCGTTCGTGGTGGTCTTCGGCGCCGAAGTGACCAAGCTGATCCAGCTCTACATCGTGGGTGTGTTCGTCTCGTTCGTGCTGAGCCAGACCGGCATGCTGCGGCACTGGACGCGCCTGCTGCGCACCGAGACCGACCCGGCGCAGCGCAGGCACATGATGCGTTCCCGGGTGATCAACGCGATCGGTTTGACCGCGACGGGCGCCGTGCTGATGATCGTGCTGGTCACCAAGTTCTTCGCCGGTGCCTGGATCGCGATCCTCACGATGGTGGCGATCTTCGGGGTGATGAAGCTGATCCGTAAGCACTACGACTCCGTCTCGCGCGAACTCGACGAATCCGACTGGGACGGCGTGCTGCCCAGCCGCACCCACTCACTGGTCCTGGTCTCCAAGCTGCACCTGCCCACGCGCCGTGCGCTGGCCTTCGCGCGCGCCACCCGCCCGGACACTCTGGAGGCGGTGACGGTCAACGTCGACGACGCCGACACCCGCAAGCTGGTGCGCGAATGGGAGAACAGCGAGATCAACGTGCCGCTGAAGGTGATCGAATCGCCCTACCGCGAGATCACCAAGCCGGTGCTCGAATACGTCAAGCGGGTGCGCAAGAACGCACCGCGCGACGTGGTCACCGTGTTCATCCCCGAATACGTGGTCGGACACTGGTGGGAGCAGGTGCTACACAACCAGTCGGCGCTGCGATTGAAGGGCAGATTGCTGTTCGAACCGGGTGTGATGGTGACGAGCGTGCCGTGGCAGCTCAGTTCCTCCACCAGGGCCAAGCAGGCAGGCGAAGTGAACGCACCGGGTTCGGTGCGTCGAGGTTTCGAACGACCAGGACGTCGCGAATGAGCGGCGCGCCGGTCGAGGGTGAGAGTGGGTGTGGCCGTGAGTGATTGGAGCGGACAAGAATTCGAGGTACGCCTCGGGGCGCCGGGGCACGGTGGTTTCATCGTCGCTCGCCACGAGGGCCGGGTCGTGTTCGTGCGACACGGTCTGCCCGGTGAGCTGGTGCGCGCTCGGGTGACCGAGGATCGCGGCGGTTCGTTCTGCCGCGCCGATGCCGTCGAGATCATCGAGGCATCCGCGGATCGGGTGCCCGCGACCTGCCCCGTCTCGGGACCGGGTGGTGCGGGGTGCTGTGATTTCTCCTTCGCCACGCCCGCGGCGCAGCGTGCGCTCAAAGCCTCGGTGGTGGAAGAGCAGTTGCGGCGGTTGGCCAAGATCGAGCACGCGGTGACGGTCGAACCGATCGCCGGTGATTCCGGTGCCGACACCGGCGGTTGGCGCACGCGGGTGCGGTTGGTCGTCGACGGTGCGGGCCACGCTGGTGTGCATCGCTACCGCAGCACCGAGGTGATCGCGGATCTGCGCTGCCCGCAGCCTGTCGCCGGTGCGCTCGACGGTGTCGCGGATCGGTTGTGGACGCCGGGTGCCGACCTGGTCGTCGCGATCGACGGTGACGGTGTGCGTCATATCGTGGAACTGGCCGAGACTCCGGCCTCGGGCCCGGCCGGTCGTCCCGAGACGCCGCGTGGCGGCAGTCGCGGTCGAGGTCAGCGGCCGGGGCGCCGTCGTGAGTCGGTGCCGCCCGCGGGTGATGAGCGCGGTGCGATCCGGGACCGGGCGGCTTCGCGTAAGTCGGCCATGAACGCGCCTCGCGAGGAGTGTGTGGTCGAAGGTTCGGGTCGTGTTGTGGAGTATGTGGCGGGGCGTCGGTGGGAACTGTCGGCGACGGGCTTCTGGCAGGCGCATCGTGGTGCGGCGCAGGGTTATTCGGATCTGATCGCTGAATGGTCGGGGCTTGCTCCCGGAGGTTCCGGTTGGGATCTCTACAGCGGGGTCGGTGTCTTTGCCGCCAGGCTTGCCGAGCAGACGGGGCAGACCGGCGCGGTGTCCGGTGTCGAATCGGCTCGTTCGGCGGTGGTCGACGGGGTGGCGGCGTTGGGCGATCTGCCGTGGCTGGAATTGCACAGCGATCGGGTCGAGCGTTGGGCTCGGAGTGCTTCCGGTCGACCGGATGTCGTGGTGCTCGATCCGCCGCGGGCTGGGGCCGGCAAGGACGTCGTCGCTGCCGTCACCGATGCCGATCCGCGTCGGATCATTCATATCGGTTGTGACCCTGCGGCTTTCGCTCGTGACCTCGGGTTGTATCTCGACGCCGGGTATCACCTCACGGAGTTGCGGGCGTTCGATGCGTTCCCTGCTACTCATCATGTGGAGTGTGTGGCGTTGCTCGACCGCTGACGGGCGAGTGCGGAGTCAGTCGAGGGCCCAGGTCACCCGGACGCTCGCGCCGACTTCGGTTTCGCCGGGGACTACCGGGACGGGGGAGCTGGCGCGTGCCATCAGCATGGGGGACGAGTCCATCTCCGCGCTGATGTCGTAGGCGCGGCTGGTGGGGGGAGAGGTGTCCTCGGTGATCTGGAGGACCGCGCCGAGGCTTACCCCGGCGCGGGCCGCGTACTGCTCGGCCTTGGCCTTGGCGTCGTCGAATGCCGCGTCGCGGGCTTGTTCGAGCAGTGGCGCGGGGTCGGCGACGCCTCGGGTCAGACCACCCAAGCGCACGTCGTCGCCGCCCGCGTTCACCGCGGCGGCGACGGTGTCGGCGGGCTCGGTGCCGGTTCCTTCGCGGAGCGACACGGTGAGGCCGGTGGACGCCAGATATCCGGCGATCTCAGTGCGGCCGTTGTCGGTGTAGACGGTCTCGGTGCGCACGCTCAAGCCGCTGGTCGCCATGTCGGCGTCGCTCACTCCGGCAGCCCGCAGTGCCGCGACGACCGCGCTCACCTGGTCACCGGCGCGCCCGTAGGCCCCGGCGACGGTGTCGGCGCGCGATTCCACCGACAACGTCAACCGGATGAGGTCGGGGATCGCGCGCACGACGCCGCGCCCGTAGGTGGTCGTGCTCGCCTGCCAGGATTTCTTGCTCACCGCTGTACTCCTGTCGGTCGAAGGCTGCTGTGCTGCTCAACGTCTCGCGTTCGGACCGAGTTCCGCTGCCCGGGCCAGTAGTTCTCGGAATTGTGCGTACCGCTGCGTTCTGAGGTGGTCAGTAGTTCTCGGAGTTCGCCGATACTGTGCGTACCGCTGCGTCCATCTGCGCGTAAGCCCCGGCCGCGAGTCGTTGTAGCAGAGCGAGTTTCAGTTGCGGGTGCTGCTCGGCGAGCTCGTCGAACACCGCGGGGCTCATCACCGCCACCCGGACCCCGGTCTCGGCGACGATGTCGTTGACGAACCTCTCACCGATCAACATCGGGATCTCGCCGAACGACATCCCCGCCGAGAACGTCACCAACCGGTGCACCCGCCCGTCGGTACCGGGAAACGTCCCCCGCACCCGCCCGTCGAGAATCAGATACAGCCCGGACCGTGGTTCACCGCGTTCGGCGATCACCTCACCGCGGGCGAACGTGCGGACGACGAACTCCGCGCACAGCCGGTCCCGGTCGGCGGCGTCCAGCCCCACCAGCAACGGATGCTCATCGAGGTCGATCGACGTACGGGCGCTCGTCCCGGCCGGTCGACGCCGGTCGAGCACGATGTCCTCGCACCATTCGGTCGCGGTGTCCCGGTCGATGAACACTCGCCCACGAGGATCGTCGGGATCCAGACTCGACGCCTCGTGCCCGAGCTTGGCATCGGGATCGACCAGCGCCACTCGGCTGCCCCGGCGCACCAGCTCGGTCTGCAGCTGCTCGACCATGCCGCGAGCCACCTGGCTCACCTCACCGACCCGCCGCAGGTCGATCACCAGCGCGTCGAGCTCGTCGGCGTTGGCCTCGATCGCCCGAACCGCCCGCTCGGCACCGGCGAACAACAGATCGCCGTGCAGCTCGTAGACCCGCGCCCGGTCACCGTGGGCGGCCAGCACCTCGGCGTCCTCGGGCGCGCGGCGCAATCGCGACGGCAGCTGCGCCACCGAGTAGTCGGCGCGGATCGCGGTGCGCGCGGACCGGGTCACGTGACAGAAGTGCAATTCGAGCCGCCGCGACAGCTCCCGGCACGCTGCGGCCCCGCGCACACTGTTGCCGTGCCCGTCCAGCCTCGGCGAATACACCGAGATCCCGAGCTGACCGGGCAGCACCGCGATGATCCCGCCGCCGACCCCGCTCTTGGCGGGCAGCCCGACCGTGGTCACCCAGTCACCGGCGGCGTTGTACATACCGCAGGTGGTCATCACGCTGAGCACCCGTTCGGTGAGCGAGGTCGACAGCGCCCGTTCGTGTGTCTTCGGATTGACCCCGTTGTCGGCGAGCGTCGCCGCCATCATGGCCAGATCGGCGCAGGTGATCTCGATCGAGCACTGCCGGAAGTAGCGGTCGACCGCGTCGTCGGGGTCGACGTCGATGATGCCGACCGAGCGCAACATGTACCCGATCGCCCGATTGCGGTACCCGGTGCGGGCTTCGGATTCGTAGACCGCCTCGTCCATCGTCAGCTCGCGCCCGGCGAAGCGGGAGTAGCAGCGACGAACCCGCTCGAACTTGTCGGCGGCGTCGCGGCCGTTGATCAGCGAGGCCGCGGTGATGGCCCCGGAGTTGATCATCGGATTGCTCGGCCGCTGGGTCTCGGGTTCGAGGCTGATCTCGTTGAACGGCTCGCCCGACGGCTCCACATCGATGTGCTCGGCCACCCCGTCGAGCCCGCGATCGGCCAGCGCCAGCGCATAGGTGAACGGCTTGGAGATCGACTGGATGGTGAACCCGATATCGGTGTCGCCGACTTCGTAGACCAGCCCGTCGGCGGTGGCCAGGCACAAGCCGAACGAATCCGGTGCGACCGCGGCGAGCTCGGGGATGTAGTCGGCGGGTGCGCCGGAGGTGTCCTCGCGGCAGGCCGCGTACACCTCGTCGAGCATGCCTGCCACCACACCCGGGTCGATCGTGCGCGTCGCGCCGTGGCTTCGGGTCACAGCGTCACTGTAGGTCGCGCCGTCACCGGGTGCGGGCGGGGACGCGCGGGAGATTGTCCTCACAGCCGAGAACGCAGTGAGGTAAGCCTTTGTAGAACCCGATTTCCGCTCGGGCGTCCTGTTCAGCGGCCATGGGGCGGTATCGTCGTCGCGACCGTAGACCTCGCTGTGCCCATGCTGGGAAGGGCCCGCGAGCCTGTGCCCGTCACGCGGGCAAATACACTGGGCTGATCACAATGTAGTCCGGAGGGAGCGAGTTCAGGTGGGAGTGCTGTCGCGGGTGGATTCACCCGAAGATCTGCGCCGGCTGAGCGTGCCGCAGCTGCGGGATCTGGCGGACGAGATCCGCGAGTTCCTGGTGCAGAAGGTCGCCGCCACCGGAGGCCATCTCGGCCCCAATCTAGGGGTGGTCGAGCTGACCATCGCCCTGCACCGGATTTTCGATTCGCCGGCCGACCCGTTGATCTTCGACACCGGCCACCAGGCCTACGTGCACAAGATCCTCACCGGCCGCAAGGACCGCTTCGACTCGCTGCGCAGCCGCGACGGCCTGTCGGGCTACCCGAGCCGCGCCGAGAGCGAACACGACTGGGTCGAGTCCTCGCACGCGTCAGCCGCGCTGTCCTACGCCGACGGTCTGGCCAAGGCGTTCGCGCTCACCGACCAGGACCGCACCGTGGTGGCGGTCGTCGGCGACGGCGCGCTCACCGGCGGCATGTGCTGGGAGGCGCTCAACAACATCGCGGGTGCCCCCGATCGTCCGGTGGTGGTGGTCGTCAACGACAACGGTCGTTCCTATGCCCCCACGATCGGTGGACTCGCCGACCGCTTGACCGCCCTGCGCACCCAGCCCGCCTACGAGCACGCACTGGTCGCAGGGAAACGCATTCTGAAAAGCATTCCCGCCGTGGGGGATTCGGCGTATTCGATGGTCCACGCGCTCAAGGCCGGGATCAAGGACGCGGTGAGCCCGCAGGAACTGTTCTCCGATCTGGGCATGAAGTACGTGGGCCCGGTCGATGGCCACGATCTCGTCGCGCTCGAGGCAGCCATGCGGCGCGCCAAGGACTTCGGTGGTCCGGTCGTGGTGCACGTGGTCACCCGCAAGGGCAACGGTTACGAGCACGCCGAGAACCACGTCGCCGACCAGATGCACGCCTGCGACCCGATCGACCCGCTCACCGGCCGCCCCCTCGCCGGCAAGAAGGCCAAGGGCTGGACCGCGGTGTTCTCCGAGGAGCTCATCGAACACGGCTCGCGTCGTGAGGACATCGTCGCCATCACCGCCGCCATGCCGGGCCCCACCGGTCTGGCCGCGTTCGGTGAACGCTTTCCCGAGCGCATGTTCGACGTCGGCATCGCCGAACAGCACGGCATGGCCTCGGCCGCCGGTCTGGCGCTGGGCGGCATGCACCCGGTGGTTGCCATCTACGCCACCTTCCTCAACCGTGCGTTCGACCAGCTCTTGATGGACGTGGCGCTGCTCAAGCAGCCCGTCACGGTCGTGCTGGACCGCGCGGGCGTCACCGGCCCCGACGGCGCCAGTCACAACGGCATGTGGGACCTCTCGCTGCTCGGCATCGTCCCCGGTATTCGCGTCGCGGCTCCCCGCGACGGTGCCACCCTGCGTGAGGAACTGGCCGAAGCGCTCGCCGTCTCCGACGGTCCGACCGTGCTGCGTTTCCCGAAAGGCAGTGTCGCCGAAGACATCACGGCCGTGGAACGTCTCGACGGTCTGGATGTGCTGCGACTGGCCGTCCCCAGCGCGGGGTCCGCGCAGTCCCAGCACGGTGACGTCCTGATCGTCGCCGTCGGCCCCTTCGCCGACACCGCCATGAAGGTCGCCGAACTGCTGGAACCACAAGGGATCTCGGTCACCGTCGTCGACCCGCGCTGGGTCATCCCGGTCTCCGACACCCTGGTCAAGCTCGCCGAGAACTATCGCCTTGTCGTCACCGTCGAAGACGGCGGCCTGCACGGCGGAATCGGTTCCACCGTCTCCGCGCGCCTGCGCGACGCGGGCCTCGATGTCCCCACCCGCGATCTCGGTGTGCCGCAACAGTTCCTGGACCACGCCACCCGCAACGAGATACTCGAAGAGCTCGGCCTCACCCCCGACGCCATCGCCCAGCGGATCGGCGGCTGGCTGCAATCGCGCTGATCAGCGCGGTACAGCACCCGCCGCGTGTCGGGTGCTGACCCGCTCAGGCGCCGCGTACCTCGCTGCCGAACGGTCCCCTCGGGATGTCCGATCCGAGTTCGTTCAGTGGTGCGGCCGTCGAGCGACTACCGCGAAGTTCAACGGGATACGCGGTGCTCCGTCGGGCAGCGTCCACCCTTGCTCGCAGGGTACGAGATCGGAAAACGCGGGCCAATCCATGTAGGCCAGTTCGGTCAACGCTTCGATGACGAGCCCGGCGCCCAGCAGCGCTCCGACGATCTCGCCCAGATCGTGGCGCCACTCGTGATGGCTGGTGTGGGCGATCTGTCCGTCCGATTCCTCGGTGTAGGTACCCGAGTCCGAGTAGCTCCGAGCGCCACCGCCACCGAGGTAATCGTCGTCGATCTCCCACGGTTCGAACCGCATCGCACCCAGAATCGGATGGTCGTCGCGGATCACGAACACCCCACCCGGTTCGAGCAGGTCATGAATCGACCGCGCCCAAGCGGTGAGCTCCGGCAGCCAGACGATGGTTCCCGCACTGGTCACGATGGTGTCGAAGCGCCGGTCGAGCAGCGTCGAGGCGAACCGCGCGTCCCCTTCGACCCAGGTGATGTCGCGTCCGTCGGCCTCGGCGATCCGCGCCGCGTGCCGCAGCGAGTTCGGCGACAGATCCAGCCCGTGTACCTCCACCGCGCCCAACCGCGCCCAGGACACGGTGTCGGTACCGATGTGACACTGCAGATGCAGCAGCGACCGCCCCTGGATCCCGGATTCCGAGAGGTGCGGCGCCAGCACCGCGAGATCGTTGCGCACCACCGAGGAAATATCGTCCGGATCGGCCAGGAAGGCATCGACGTCGTACATCCGCGACCGCGCGTGCACGTCGGCCCGGTCGTCCCAATTCGCCCGATTGGCGGCAATCGCTTCGGCTTCGAGCACGGCATGACCTTTCGACGGCGGCGTGACGGCGAGAATCAACGCTAGCGTCGAGCACGTGTCGGGGCGACTGATTTAGTGCCGCTGGACACCGAGCTTCCGCCCGGAAACCACTCATCGACCCTGCCGCACCCAGCGGCAGGGTCGATGCGCGCCTACCGATATACGGGCTCGTTGTCCTCGCGATAGATCGCGAGCGCCGATTTCATCAACCGGACCAACGACCCTCTGGCATCACCGGTATCACCCGGTCGCGCCTCGATCACAGAGCCACGTTCGGTGACCAGGTAGCGTCCATCCGGGAAATCCATCACGTGGAAGCCCTGTCCGGATTGCGGTCGGTTGTCCGTCGCGGCGCCCGGATAGCCCGCCACGTACACCAGCGTCGACCGTGCGCGCCCGAAGAAATCATCCGCCTTCTGCTGTGGAGTCCGCCGGTCGGCCGCCCACGGATCGTAGGGCGCTTCCTCGTCGAGGTCGTTGCTGTTCATCGAGAACACGTCCCCGCCTGCCGCCCCCGTCTTCGGCAGCCGGGCAAGGAGCTTGTCGGGCAACTGCTCGATCTCGAGCATGCTCATCCGGATGTCCCCACCCTCGCGGTCGAGCGGCACCCGCTGCTGTTCCACCAGCACCGCCTGCTGCCCCCGCACCGCCGCGAACGACCGCAACTTCTCCTCGTCGCCGTACCCGGCCAGTTCGAACCGCGCTTCCGGCTCGAGCAGGATCCGCAACGCGGCTTCCAGCGAATGGTCGAACGTCGGCAGAATCCGCTGCGCCTCGTCCTGCCACATGCGGTCGTAGTCGTCCACGGTCACCGCGTCGGTATGGGTCTGCAGGGGATACGGCAGCACATCGCGATCCGCCGCGCGCCACAGCACCGTGAACCCGAGCGCGCTGAACTGCCACTGTCCCTGGCTCATTCGCCGATCACCGGCGGCACCGTCTTGGCTCGCTGATCCTCGCTGAGCCCCGTGAGTTCTTCACCGTTTTCCTGATTGATCAGATAGTCCTTCGTCCCGGATTCCTTCTCGTCATCGCCCTTGCCGCCCTTGCCGCCACCGGCGCCCATGCCGCCCATGCCCGACATCCCGCGGCCCGCGCCGCCGGAACCCGAACCTCCTGCGCCCGCACCAGTTTTCCCGGCGGTCGCGCCTCCCGGTGTGCCCGGAACGGCCGCTCCCGGAACGCCGGAACCGGGTGTCCCTGCACCGGGCGAGCCCCCGCCCGGAGAGCCGCCGGTCCCCATCGGCGTCGTCGACGCGGGGGTGGTGCCTGTCGGCGTGGTCGGCATGGTCGACTGCGGTGTGGTCGTTGCCGCAGGCTCCGTGCTCGACGGAGTGGTGTCGTCACCGGTGTCGTCGTCGGACGGATCCTCCGTCGTCGGTGTCTCGGTGGTCGGCTGTTCGGTGGTGGGTTGTTCGGTGGTGGGCTGCTGCGTCGTGGGTTGTTGCGTGGTCGGCTTCGTGTCGGTGGTCTCGCCCTGGGTGCCCTTGCCGTCGACCGTCTTCGACCCCGTGTCGAGGGGGTTGTACGGCTGCGGCACCAGTGGGACGTTGGTATCGGCTTGCCCGATCGCCGTGTAGTAGACGCCCCTGACCACCTCCGCCCCTTCGGATTTCGCGGTATCGGCGTTGTGGCTGTCCATCTTCCAGGTGGGTCCGGGAATGTAACTCGCGATCCCGCTGATCGTGGAACCTTCGTGCGGCTTGACCCGATCCTTGGTGATCTGCATGGCCGACTCGACCAGCTTCACCTTCTCGGCCATCATCTGCGCCGAACCCAACAGGTTGCCGGATTTCTCGACGTACTCCTGGATCCCCTTGCCGGCGCTCGCCGCCGCGTTACCGGTCCACTTCTCCGAGATGGCCTTCGCGATCTCCGCGTCGTAGGTCTTGAATCCCTCTTCCAGCTTGTTGCGCAACGTTTCCCAGCGGGTGTGCAGCGTGTTCACATCAGCCATCGACATCGCCGAGACCCGCTCGTACAGGTCCGACATGCCGCCGGGGTCTTCGTACGATCCGCTTTGAACTTGCGGCTTCTGGTAGGTGCCGTCGAACGAGGTTTCCAACTGCGTCAGCCGATTCCGCGCGACCGATGCGTCTGGGCTCTCATCCGTAGACCTGGTCGGCTTACTGCCTTCCGCATAATTCTTGAGCTGGACGTATTCGCGACCGATCGGGAAAGCACTGAGAGCGCTGTCCAGAAATGACATTATTGATCACCGCCAGTGATGTTGGCGCCCTGTGAAGTCAGTGCTTGTGCCTGGGCTATTTGCTGGTCTTCATACTTTTTCACCGAGATCTCGATGGTGTCGCGAATGAGTTCGAGAACTGCTATGTGTTCCTCGAACGCGGTGTTGAAATCTCGTTCTCCGCCAATAGCTTTCATGCCTAGCATCTTGGAGAGCTCGTCGGCGGCGGTGAACCTTCCAAGGCCGGTCACAGCCGATAGTCGTTGTAGGTCGCTCTTGAGCTGGATAAAGAGCGCAATCTGATTGTTGCTTGCATCGCGGCAGCTTGTGGCAACCGACGGGTCGAGGTAGAGGCGACCGGCCTTTGCCTCCTCATTCAAGTATTGCCAGCGGGACTTCTCATCAGTTGGAGCCACCGCACCCCCTAATCTTTTCGACGATTCACTTGGGAAACAAAGGAACGATCGCCTCCGCGATCGGTTTCAGCCGATCGCACGGCGGCACAGACTTCGACTTCGTACTGCTATTGAGCAGGTCGATTTGTGCAAACCCGCTCGCGGTCGGGAAGGCGAGGGAGCATTCCTCATTCGCGTCGTTGTGGGTCTGCCGGTATTGCACGCCGCTGCGGCCTGCGACTACGACATCCGAAAACGCGATATTGGTAGGCTTCGCCCGGACTTCATCGATTGTGTGGATCGTCGAGTACGCGCCGACACCGTAGTTCGGGGGGAACTCGGCATCTTCCCACCCACAGATTTTCCACCCCGGTTCTTCGGCACCGAGGATTCCGGACCGCTTCGACGCCACATCCAAACCCAAGCTCGTCAGCGTCGAATCCGGGATCTGCGTGCACGGGTCCCACAGGGCAGCAGTAGCCGCTGCCTGGTCGGTGGCCGCACTCGGCTGTGCATTCCCACTCTCGGTAGTGGAACACCCCGCCGCCGCAAGCACTCCACACAACACCGTGGTCATCACCGCAGACCGTCGCCGCACGAGCATCCTCCGTCTTCCCCGATCAACGAGCCACACCGTCCGGCCGAGCCCGCACCAACCCCACAGCCGCCCCGAATGCTCCCCGCACCCGACACCCCGTCGTTCCGCACAGCCTACGACACCACCTCACCCAATTCACCTCACTGCCCCGACCCAGGAAACGTCCACAACCCCAGCGAGTTCCGTGCCAGAGGGCTGCCAAACCCTCGGCAACAACCCACAGCGAACGCCCGACGGTCGCGAGTCCTACGGTCGAGCATTGATCTTCACCGCCCCGCGCATCACACTTCCGACCACTGAGATGGCACTCCTTCACGTCCTTAGACGCATCGAAGCCCCTTCCGGTTCCATCGATTTCACCGCACATACCAACCCGCCCACATCCGCTACGCTCGGCGATTGGCACTGCGTGCCGCAGGTCTGACGTGCTGGTTCTTCCGGTGGTTTCGACCTGGTCGATCAGGTTCGACATCGCAGGTCGCGGGCAGGGAGTGCCCGCCGACTCAGGGGTGGCATCACACGAGGGGCGGGGCACCGAATATGACCAGTGCAGGCGGGGAACTCAGCGTCTCCCCGGACAAGATCAAAACCCACGCCACCAACGTCACCTCGGCTGGTTCAGGGTTGACCGAGGCCCTCGAAGCAGCCCAAGCCGTCTCAGCTCCCTCGGACGCTTTCGGGAAGCTGTGTGCGTTCCTCGGTCCGTTGTTCGTCGACTCAGTGGAGACCGATGGCATCGACGCGATCCAGGCCGCGATCGATGCCTTTGGTGATACCAGCTCGAACCTTACCGCCGTTGCTGATGCGTTCACTACCCGCGACACCACCAATGCTGCCGCGCTCAAGGCCCAAGAGTCCGGCCTGTAATGGCCGCCAACCCGTTGATCGCGGCGAAGGAAGACACCACCGACTGGTCCACCGGCATCAGTCTGGTCAGCTCGGTCACCGACCTCTCCGACGCGATCTCGGGTGGGTCCTGGATCGAAGTAGGCCTGGGTGTCGTCGGCCTCGGCGCCGAAGCAGTCTCCCTCGTTGTGGACCCGCTCGGCACCTTGGCCGGTTACGGCGTCGGTTGGCTGATCGAACACTGCCAACCATTGCAAGATGCCCTGGATTGGATCGCGGGCGACCCTGCCCAGATCGAGGTGCCAAAACTTGGGACAACGTCGCTGCCCGGATCAGCGAGGTAGCGACGGCTCAGAACGCCGCGGTTTCTGCCGATGTTTCGGACTGGACCGGCCAGACCGCCACTGCCTACAAATCCGCAGCTTCCAATACCACGAACCTGCTCACTGCGGCGAACACTGCTGCGACTGCGGCAGCTTCAGCGATCCGTATGGCGGGTGGGATCGTGGCAGCGGTCCGCGAAACCGTGCGTGACCTGGTAGCCCAAACCGTCGGTCGCCTCGCGGTCTGGGCTGCGGAGTTGGTGTTCTCGGTTGGTCTGGCGACCCCGTTGGTTGCGGTCCAGGCCACTGCGTATATCGCGAAGACTGTGGCGACGATTTCGAAGTTGTTTTCGAAGTTGGCTAAGACGATGGCGAAGTTGAATCCGTTGCTCAAGCAGTTGAAGTCGGCGTTCGGTGATATCGCGAAGGCGTTCAAGAAGACCCCGTCGAAGACGTCGAAGGACGCCGACACCACCACCACGAGCCCCGCGGCGGCGAAGAACACCGACACCTCGACAACGCCGTCGACTACCAAACAGCCTGACACGCCTACGAATCCGGCGAGTACACCCGACACTCCGTCCAAAACGACCGACAATCCGGATACCCCGGGTGCTACGAAACCCGCGAGCACTCCGAGCGATACCAGCAAGCTTCCCGACCAATCCGGCTCCGAGAAACCAGATCTCAACAAGACCGCGAAGCAAACCATCGACTGTGGTGACCCGGTCGACGTAGCGACCGGTGAGTTCCTTCTCCCCGCAACCGATATCGACCTGCCTGGGGTGTTGGCACTGGTCCTGACCCGCCGACACCGTTCGTCTTACCGCTTCGGACGCTGGTTCGGGCCTTCCTGGGCAGCGACGCTGGACATGCGCGTCGAAGTCGACCAGGTCGGAGTCAGGTTCGTCGGGCCCGACGGTGAGCTGTGGCAATTCCCCCACACCGCACCCGATGTCCCGGTTCGCCCTGTGCACCAGGGCACCCGCGCGACGATGACCCGCGCTGAAACCGGCGGATACTCGGTGCACGACCCTGACCGCGAACTCACCTGGAGCTTCCGGCCGACCGGGACGTCGACCGCAACGGAAGCCCCGCTCGGCAACTATCCGATCTCCGAGATCACCGACCGCCACCACAACCGAATCACTTTCCACTACACCAGCACCGGCCAACCGGCCGAGGTCACCCACAGCGGCGGCTACCGAGTCCGTATCGACGCCAACGGTAGTCGCATCACCGGCCTGACCGTGCTCGGCACCACCCCTGAGGGCGACTTCGCGAAAACGGTTGTTCGCGAATTCGGATACACAGCAGGTGATCTCGCCTCGGTCGCCAACGGTGTAGCCGCGACCACTACCTTCCGCTACGACGAACAGCACCGCATGCTGTCCTGGCGCGACTCCCGTGGCACAGAAATGCACAACACCTACGACCGATTCGGGAGGGTCATCAAACAGGTCGGTACCGACGGCATCCTGTCCGCAACCTTCGCGTATGAACCGCCATCCGAGTTCCGACGGTCGCGCACCCATCATACGAATTCTCTCGGCTCGACCACCGTCTTCGAGTTCGATGAAGACCTGCGCCTTCGCAACCTGATCGATCCGCGGGGCGCGACATCGCTCACCGACTACAACGAGTACCGCCAGCCGGTCCGCCATGTGGACGCATACTCCAACACCACCGTCTATCTTTACAACGCTGATGGCGACCTGGTCTTGCTCCGACGCCCTGACCAGGCAACCATCACGGTCAGCTACGCCGCGCCGCGGCGCCCGGCCACGATCACCGATGTCGACGGCACGACTACCACCCGCACCTACGACGGACACGGCAACCTCACCAGAATCACCGACGCCGACGGTGTCACAACCACATACACCCACCACCCGAGTGGTGCACCGGCGTCGATGACACGATCGACAGGGGCCACCACAAGCATCGATGTCGATGCCGCTGGGCTGCCGATCACGATCACCGAGCCCGGCAACGCGATCACCATCGTCGAGCGTGACATGTTCGGACGACCAGTCACGATTACCGATCCCCTCGGCAATATCAGCACTAATCGGTACTCGGCTGAGGGAAAGTTGCTGTCACGCAACGATGCCGATGGCGCCACCCAGGTCTGGACCTATGACGGTGAAGCGAACCTGCTCACCCACGCCAACCAGATCGGTGCCGTCACCCGCTATGTCTACAGCACTTTCGACTTGGTCAGTACCCGCGAAACCGCTGATGGCGCAGTTACTTCCTACACCCACGACACCGAACGTCGTCTCACTTCGGTCACCAACCCCCTCGGCGACACGTGGACCTATGAATATGACTCCGCGGGCAATCTGTGCACCGAAACCGACTACAACGGCTCGGTCACCCATACCGACTACGACCTTCTCAACCGTCCCATCGCCGTCACCACACCCACTGGTGTCCAACGCCGCCTGACCTTCGACATTCTGGGTCGATTCACCGGCGTCAGCACCGATACCGGAGAATGGATCACCAATACCTATACCCCCGCCGGGCAACTCGCGACAGCCCGAAATGGTGTGCACGCCGACCTGATCCATTCGGTCACCTTCACCCATACTCCGGCGGGGCGTGTCCTGGCTCAGCACGTTGACGGCCGCCCCGTCATCTACGACTACGACGAGCACGGCCGTCGTAGTCGGTACACCACTCCCAGCGGTGCGTCGACCAGCTACGAGCGCACCCCAACCGGTCAGGTCGCCGCCCTGACCGCAGACGGGCACCGCTTCGACCTCACCCACGACCCGATCGGCCGCCAAAACAGCTGGCACAGTACCGGAATCGGTCAGCACAATACCTACAGCCCCACCGGCCACATCCTCAGCCGCGAACTCGTCCGACTCGACCCTCACACCAGCGCGCCGAGTCAACTGCTCGAACGTGACGAATATGCTTGGCGCCCAGACGGTTACGTCACTAGCCATGTCACCACGACATCCACCGCCAGTCGCCGTCGCGACTACAGCCTGGACGTGATCGGGCGCATCACCGACATAGCCATCCCCAACGCCGGTGTCGCCGAGCAGTACAGCTACGACGCACTGTCTAACCTCCTCACCACCGAAATCTCCAGAGTTCCAGCACAATCTGATCCGGTTGTGCTGGAGCACAACCCCTCTGAATCCGCAACTGATCCGCGTTTCGAGTACCGCAACAACCTCCTCGTCCGTGCCGGCCGCACCCGCTACCACTACGACACCGCCGGACGCCTCATTCGCAAAGAGAAGACCCGGATCTCCCGCAAGCCCGCAATCTGGCACTACCGCTACAACGCCTTCGACCAACTCACCGAAGTCACGACGCCCGACAAAAACACCTGGTCCTACTCCTACGACCCCTTCGGCCGCCGAACCAGCAAGCAAAACCAGGCAGACAACATCCACACCGACTTCGCCTGGGACGGGCTCCACCTCACTGAACAAACCACCACTGACCGTTCAGGTACCCGCACCCACACCTGGACCAATCACCCCACTACCCACGTTCCCCTCACCCAATCGGTCGACGGCCAATTCTGGGCAATCTGTGAAATCGATGGTGACCCGATGGCTCTACAGGACTTTGCCAGTTCAGTCGGGGCACGGTCATATCATGACTGGCCATCGCAAGGCGATGACTAGATGATCAACAGTGGATCACTTCAGCTGGACGAGCCAGGGGAACTGACCCAATTTTTGACGGCCACGTAACACCTTGGGAATTGTCGTATATCATGGATAATCGCAGTTCTATGTCGAACGTGTTCTTCTATCGAAACGGGAGCCGGTATGACAACCCCTTCACCTGATCGCGAATATACGCTAATTAATGGTAATCTTCCGATCCATTTCGGATTCAATTTCAGACCATGGCGCTACAACTTGTCTCTATCGGAACTGGAGCTACGTAGCTTCGATAGATCTCCGGATCCATCCTTTGTATCCATCAGATTCTTCAGCGTCTTCGCGATGCAGATGAAGACGGTCTTCAAATCGATAACGATTGATCTTGCCGACGAAAATCAATCCTTGGCGTTGCTCCATATTTCGGATATAGATGAATCCAAATGGAATCGGGTCAAGTGTTTAGCATTGAAATCTACCGGAGTGGATAGTTTGGTCGCTTGCACAAGTTTTTCAATTCGAGTTTATCCACATGGGTTCCCGATGGTTGCAGTGAAATCTGGCAACGCTATCTGACATCGGCTGCCTGTCGACCTCTGGGCAGCTGGCCCGCGTCGTGGCTCGACTACTCGGTCGGGGGCGTCAGCGCGTTGGTCAAGGCGGGGACTGCGAGGGTGCGCTGCCATTGGCGAGCACCGCCGGCGAGGAGAAATGCCTCGATCCTCGCGGACAACTCATCGGGTGTGCCGACGTTCTTGTAGTCCGGGAGTCCATCCCAGCAGAGACGGCGGACCAGGTCGGGCGAGAGCAGGTTCTCGACCGGGATGGAGTGTTCGGTGGAGAGTTCGCCCATGGCGCCGCGGGCGGTGGTGAGGCGGGCGGCGGCGACGGGGTCGCGGCGTTCCCAGCGGTTGACCGGTGGTGGGCCGTCGAAGGGGAGGGTCAGTGGGGGGAGTTGTTTGTCGGGGAGGGTGCGGCCTCGTTCGACGGCGGCCAGCCAGTCGCGGGAGTAGCGGCGTTGGCGGGGGCCGCCGAAGACGGGGAGGGTGCGCAGTTGGGCGATCGAGCGGGGTTCGCCGGCGGCGGCGGCGACGATGGCCGAGTCGGGCAGGATGCGGGCGGGGGCGACGTCGCGGGCGCGAGCGAGTTCGTCGCGGGTGGTCCACAGTTCGCGCACGATCGCCAGTTGGCGGGTGCGGCGCAGGGTGTGGATGCCGGAGGTTCGGCGCCAGCGGTCGGCCTTGGGGGAGGGCGGGTCCATGGTGCGGACGTGTTCGAATTCCTCTGCGGCCCAGTCGAGTTTGCCCTGCTCGGTGAGGTCGGCGGCGACGGTGTCGCGCAGTTCGAGGAGTAGTTCCACGTCGAGGGCGGCGTAGTTGAGCCACTCGTCGGGCAGCGGGCGGCTCGACCAGTCGGCGGCGCCGTGACCTTTGCGCAAAGAGCGGCCGAGGAGGTTTTCGACCATCGCGGCCAGGCCGACGCGTTCGTAGCCGGCGATGCGGCCGCCGAGTTCGGTGTCGAAGAGGCGGGCGGGACGCAAACCCAGTTCGGCGAGGCCGGGCAGGTCTTGATCGGCGGAGTGCAGGACCCACTCGAGGTCGTTGATCGCCTCGGCCAAAGGGGTCAGCGCGTCGGTAACGGGAATGGGGTCGATGAGGAACGAGCCCGCGCCTTCGCGGCGGAGCTGGATCAGGTAGGCCCGTGCCGAATATCGGAAACCGGACGCGCGTTCGGCGTCGACGGCCAGGGGACCGGTGCCCGCGGCGAGGGTTTTGGCGGCCGCGGCGACCTCGTCGGCGGTCGCCAGCACAGGTGGAACGCCCTCGGCAGGGACGAGCAGGGGCTCTGCTGCGGTGGGTTCCTCGGCGACCGACATAAACGTGAACTCTACGTGGCGATCAAGGGCGATCGGTGCGGGTATAGGACTCCGGTCGTAAATGGGTGACCCCGGCGGGCGGCAGCCCGGCGGCGAAGGCCAGCACTTCGCAGAACGCTTCGACGTGTCGGCGCATCTCGGTGGTCGTCGCCGTCCACGACGCGCGCAGTTCGAGCTGGTGGGCGCGCGGTGGGCCCGCGATATCGCCGTAGCGGACCGAGCTGGTCGCGGTGACCGTGCCGCCGAGAGCAGTGAACGGTTCGCCGCGCGATTCCAGGGAGTCGACCAGCCAGCTCCACGCGACCTCGGGTAAGAGCGGATCGGCGGCGAGCGCGGCGTCGATATCGGCCTGGATGTAGGCGACCAGCCGGAACACCCCGTTCCAGGCCTCGTCGCCGTCGGGGTCGTGTAGCAGGATCAGCCTGCCGAACGCGTCCCCCTCGGAGTCGGTGGGCACCACCGGGCCCTCGGGGTGGATGACCTCCGCTCCGAGCGCATAGGAGAACGGCGCCAACCGTTGCGGAGGCCGGATAGGCGCCAGCTCGATTTGTGGGTGCACTGTTGCGGTGCCCATCGCATCGACCGCCGCCCGAAAAGAAGCAGGCTCACGGGGCGTTCCCCCGGTCGGTGCGGCGCCGTCGCGGATGTCGAGCGGTGTCACGAGGAGGAACGGTAGACGGTGGGTGCCCGGTGCCGTCGGAGGCGCGCCGCCTTGCGCGTTGCGTGCGCGCCGTGTTGCGGAGGGCGCATTCTCGGCGTCGATGTGATGCGCGATGTGCGACGCGAACGGGTCCGTTGGGTGTCGGGTACCCGGCGGACCGAACGTGTGGTGGGTCCCACACCTCGACTAGGCGTGCGGCTGATCCGGGCTCGACGCTTAGGATGAACGGCGATGAGCACTTACACCCGCCGCCGGTTGACCGATGCCCCTTTCCTGGCCGCCGCCACCGGCGCGACGCCGAGCAGGCGCCCGGTGTGGTTCATGCGTCAAGCCGGCCGGTCACTGCCGGAGTACCGCGAACTACGCAAGGGCGTCGGCATGCTCGAGTCGTGCTTCGACCCGGAGCTGGTGTGTGAGATCACCATGCAGCCGATCCGCCGCCACGGCGTCGACGCGGCAATCCTGTTCTCCGACATCGTCGTTCCGCTCAAGGCCGCGGGCATCGACCTCGACATCGTGCCCGGCGTCGGTCCGGTCATCGCCTCGCCGGTGCGCACCGAAGCCGACGTGCGCGCTTTGCCGCGACTGCGCCCCGAAGAGGTCGGCGCGGTCACCGAAGGCGTGCGACTGCTCACCGCAGCGCTCGGCGACACTCCGCTCATCGGTTTCGCGGGTGCGCCGTTCACCCTCGCCTCCTACCTGGTGGAAGGTGGGCCGAGCAAGCAGCACGAGCGCACCAAGGCGATGATGCACGCCGATCCGAAGACCTGGCACGCCCTGCTCGGCGCCCTCACCGACATCACCATCGCCTTCCTGCAGGCTCAGTTGTCGGCCGGCGTCGACGCGGTACAGCTGTTCGATTCCTGGGCGGGCGCGCTGTCGCTGGCCGATTACCGCGAGTATGTGCTGCCGCATTCGGAGCGGGTATTCGCGGAGGTCGCCTCCGCCGGAGTGCCGCGTATCCACTTCGGTGTCGGCACGGGCGAGCTGCTCGGCGCGATGGGGGAGGCCGGCGCCGACGTGGTCGGCGTGGACTGGCGGGTGCCGCTCACCGATGCGGTGCGTCGGGTCGGCGCCGGAAAAGGTTTGCAGGGCAACCTGGATCCCGCGATCCTGTTCGCCGGATTCGACGCGGTCGAGGCCGAGACTCGGCGGATCCTGCGGGAAGCAGACGAGGCGATCACACTCGGTGCGACCGGGCACATCTTCAACCTGGGCCACGGCGTGCTGCCCGATACCGATCCCGGCGTGCTGACGGCGCTGGTCGAGTTGGTGCACTCGCTGTAGAGCTCGGTGACCGGCGCAGCCGCCAGGCTCGGGGGACGATTCGGGCCGGTATGGGCGAGACCCATGGCCAGTTACCCGGCCGACATCCGTCAGGGTGCGCGTCGGCGGCGGTGCACGACCGAGGCTACGGTCGTGGCATGAGGATCGCGGTCGTCGGTGGCGGAATCAGCGGGCTCGTCGCGGCGTATCGGTTGCGGCAGCGGCTGGGAGACAGCGTCGATATCGTCGTGCTCGAGCAGAGCGGGCGGGTCGGCGGGGTGCTGCACACCCGCGAATTGGCCGGGGAGCCAGTCGATCTCGGCGCTGAGGCGTTCGTCGGGCGCAGGCCCGAGGTGATCGAGTTGATGAACGAACTGGGCCTGGCCGACCAGTTGGTGCGACCTGCCGGAAAGCGGCCGCTGATCTGGGCGCAGGGGTCGGCGCATCCGCTGCCGGGGCGCACCCTGATGGGGATTCCGTCTGATGCCGAGTCACTGCGCGGGCTGGTCGACGATGCGACGCTGGATCGGGTCGCCACCGAGACGCGGCGTCCGCTGCACTGGAAGCCAGGCTCAGACGTCGACGTGCAGACCCTGGTGGGTGACCGTTTCGGCGGGCAGGTCGTCGAGCGGAGCGTCGATCCGTTGCTGGGCGGGGTCTATGCGGGGATCAGTGCTTCCATCGGCGTCCGCGCCGCGCTACCCACCCTTGCCGAGGCGCTCGACGACGGTGCTTCGAGTCTCACCGAGGCCGTCCGCGCGGCGATGCCCGCCCCTAGTTCGGCCCCCGTGTTCGGTGGTCTGCGCGATGGCTACGGAGCCCTGCTCGCCGCGCTGGCCGAAGCTTCGGGAGCCCGCTTCGTCACGACCACGGCCGCGACGCGCGTAGCCCGCGCACCGCGCGGCTGGGTTGTGGACCCACTCGGAGCTGTCGACGCGGTCATCCTCGCGACGCCGGCCCCGGTCACCGCCCGCCTCCTGCACTACGTAGCGCCCGAAGCAGCGCAGGCCGCCGCCGGTATCGAGCTGTCCTCCTCGGCGCTCGTCGCCATGGCCCTCCCTCGCGACACGCCGCTGCCGGACAACTCCGGCATCCTCGTCGCCACTGGAGAACCCTTGCGCGCCAAGGCTTTCACCCTGTCCAGCCGCAAGTGGCCCCATCTGGCCGAGCGCGACGTCGCCCTGGTCCGCGCCTCCTTCGGCCGCCTCGGCGACGACAAATCGCTGTCGTGGACCGACGACGACCTCGTCGCAGCGGCGGTCGCCGACCTGTCCACCGTCACCGGCATCCCGATCACCCCGCTCGAAGCGGTCGTCCAACGTTGGCCCGGCGGCCTTCCGCAGTACGCCCCCGGCCACACCGAACGGATCGCGGCACTCGAATCCGCCATCGCTCCTCTCGACGGCATCGCGGTCGCGGGCGCCTACCTCCACGGCGTCGGTGTCCCTGCCTGCGTCGCCTCGGGCACCGCCGCCGCGGAACGCGTGGCTACCGCGTGCATCGAGAGCACGCAGCGCTAATCCCGATGCTGGGCGATATTGAAGACATTCCCATCAGGCGCGCGGACGAAGAATCGGGTGATGCCCCACGGCTCGGTGGTCAGCGGGTAGACGATCTCGTATCCCCGCTGCTGCGCCGCGGCCAGTGCCGCCTCGACATCGTCGACCTTGACCGAAACAACAGGATTCTCCGGGGCGGTCGCGTCCTGGGTGACGAGTTGGATGTTCGCCCCGGTCTCGGGTGACGAGTAGCGTGCCACCCATCCCAAATTGAACTCCTCGTCCCCGAGCCCGAGATAGTCCGCATAGAAACTCCGGGCGACTCCGATATCGGCAACCGGAATGTCGGCGATAACGCTGATGACACGCATACGATCCTCCTACGCGGCGAGCGACTACTGGATGTGCGTTGCCCCAATCTATTCCGGTCCGCCCTTCCCGATCCAGGCCCCCGGCGTGTCATCGACCACCGTGGCGCTCGGCCGCGGGATCGACGATCTAGCGGTACTCGGCGCGAGGCATGAAACTCGTCGTCAGGTCGGTGACTCGGGGGACCAGACTCCGACCGCGGTTCCCTCTTCGACATGCTTGCGATAGGTGACGACCTTGTGGTGGATCACCGCGAGATCGGCCGTCAGGTCGGCCAGCCTGGCGCGAACCGACTGTTCGTGAGCCTCGAGCAAGGCCAGCCTCTCCCGCTCGTTGCCCGGCCCCGAGCGAACGAGTTCGGCGAAGGTCCGCAAGGTCGCGATGGGCATTCCGGACTCGCGGAGGCGGTTGCAGAGCAGGAGCCATTCGACGTCGGCCTGCGCGTATACGCGCTGTCCACCAGAGGACCGGGGGATGGGGCGCAACAGAAGTTGTTCACGTTCGAAATATCGCAAGGCATGGACGCCAAGGCCGGTGGCTCGCCCGACGTCACCGATGGAGAGACCGTTCATCCCGTCCGTCCTCGCAGCTTGACCTAGATCGCACTCTAGATTTTACCGTCAGCGCATGGCGATCACCCAGCAGCACAAAATCGGTAGCGGGTTCGGCCCGGGTAGCACGGCCGCCGAGGTTGTCGACGGCGTAGACCTGACGGGGAAGACGGTTCTCGTCACCGGCGGCTACTCCGGTCTCGGAAAGGAGGTCACCGTGGCGTTGGTGCGGGCCGGGGCGCACGTGGTCGTGCCTGCCCGCCGAGTCGAAACTGCTCGAAAAGCACTGTGCGACAACGAGGGTGTGGAAGTGGCTGAACTCGACCTGGCCGACCTCGAGAATATCCGGACGTTCAGTGAACGATTTCTCGATACCGGCCGGACCATCGACATCATCATCGCGAACGCAGGGGTCATGGCCTACGGGCAGCAGCATGTCGGGCCGGGCTGGGAAGCGCATTTCGCGATCAACCATCTCGGGCACTTCGCACTGGTCAACCGGTTGCGGCCGGCGCTGGCTCGGAGTGGGGCTCGCGTGGTGACGGTGGCGTCGTCCGGGCACTTCCTGTCCGATATCCGCTGGAACGACCTGCATTTCAGCCGCGACTACGACATCTGGCGGGCCTATGGTCAGTCCAAAACCGCCAACGCGCTGTTCGTCACCCACCTCGACGTGGTCGGTGCGGCGACAGGGATCCACGCCTACTCCGTGCACCCGGGCAGCATTCTCACGCCGCTGCAACGCAATATCGCCCGCGCGGAACAGATCGCGCAGGGTTGGATCGGCAGCGACGGCCGCCAGGCCCAGGGCTTCAAGACCCCTGCGCAAGGTGCGGCGACAGCAGTTTGGGCGGCAACCGCCGCACCACTGGCCGCATACGGCGGTGCGTATTGCCAGGATTGCGATGTCGCCGAACTCGCCATCGGTGACGACATGCTCGTCGGCGGCGTGAAGCCGTGGGCCGTCGATGCCGCTTCGGCCGCGCGTCTGTGGACTCTGTCGAGCGAGCTCACCGGACTCGACAGCTTCTCCGGCTGACCATCGGCGTGTCATCGGACATCGGTGATAGCGGTGCTGCATGATCGCCCGCTGTGACCATTGCCGGTGAGCAGCGCAACGCGCGGAGCCTGATCCTCGATCCCGATCTCGGGCCTGTCGAACTTCACGACGGTGAAGTGACGACCGTGACCTCGGTGTTCGGCAGTGATGAGTCCTCGCCGTGGCGGGCGAGTAGGCCGGTGGCGGACTGAGCCCCAGCGGCGGGCGAAAACGCCGCAGTGGCACCATAGATCCATGGCGCGACTCGACTACCAGGCTCTCAACTCCTCCATTCGATACCTGATGTTCTCGGTGTTCCAGATTCAGCCGGGCGTGCTCGGTGAGGACCGAGCGGGGGCGATCAAGGAGGCGCGGGCGTTCTTCGACGGACTCGCCGACAAGGGTGTGGTGCTGCGCGGGATCTACGACGTGGCGGGGTTGCGGGCCGATGCCGATTTCATGCTGTGGACCCATGCCGAGCGGGTCGAGGATCTGCAGGCCGCGTACTCCGACTTCCGGCGGACCACCGAGCTGGGCAGGGCGAGTGCGCCGGTCTGGAGCAACGTGGCAGTGCACCGGCCCGCGGAGTTCAACAAGAGCCACATTCCGGCGTTCCTGGCAGGGGAGGACCCGGGTAACTACATCTGCGTCTACCCGTTCGTGCGGTCCTACGAGTGGTACCTGCTCCCCGACGAGGAGCGGCGCAAGATGCTCGCCGACCACGGCAAGGCCGCGCGTGGGTACCCGGACGTGCGGGCCAACACAGTGACTTCGATGGCGCTGGGCGACTACGAGTGGCTTCTCGCGTTCGAGGCCCCCGAGCTGCACCGGATCGTCGATCTGATGCGTGACCTACGGGCCACCGAGGCGCGGCTGCACGTGCGCGAAGAGGTGCCGTTCTTCACCGGACCGCGCGTCGAGGTCGAACAGCTGATCACCGCACTGCCGTAGCGGCGCGGACACCGAAGGCCCGATCATCAAGCGGGCCTTTCTCATTGGCCTGATGTCGCCGCGGTCTTGAGCTCACGTATCGTGAGCGGGCCGATTGTGGCTATGAGGGTGAGAGAGATTCGCGCGTGGTATCAGGGTGGGGAACGGACCGGACCGAAGAGGGCCGATCCGCGATAGCGGCTATCGATCGAAACGCACCGGAAACGGTTGAGTCGCGCCGCACTCCGGCGCAGTGGCTGCGCTCGGCGCGCACCGATCTGATCGTCGCCGGTTGCTACCTGTCGCTCGCGGTTTTCGTACTCGCCGGGCTGTGGTCGAACCCCCGTAGTGGGTACCTGAGCAAGAGCGACCAGGACCAGACGCTTTTCGAGTGGTTCAATGCCATCACGGCACGAAACATCACCCACCTGGCGAGTCCGCTCAGCACAGAGCTGCAGAATTATCCCGACGGCGTGAACATGATGGCCAACACCCTCATGTACGGCTGGGGGGTACCGTTCACGCCTGTCACCCTGCTTTTCGGGCCAACCGTCACTTTCGTGTCGGCGCTCACGTTCGGCCTGTCCGGCACGGCGTTCGCCTGGTATTGGGCGTTCTCGCGCGAGCTGGTGACCTCGAAATTCGCTGCGGCCGTTGGCGGTGTGTTCTGCGGCTTCGCGCCCGCGATGATCGCGCACACCAACGGGCACGCGAATTTCGTTGTCCTGGTGTTGCTTCCGATCATCGCTGTGCAGGTCATCACAATGGCGCGGCACGCGGAGAACGCCGTCGGGGCGCGACCGGTATGGCAACCGCGCGCCGCCATTGTGCTCGGACTGCTGGTCGCGCTGCAGCTCACACTGGGTGAGGAGCCGCTGCTGATCTTCGCGCTCGGCTTCGCCGTCTTCGCCCTGGCCTACCTGCGCACCCGGAGCGCCATCGTGCTCGCGCTGCGCGCGACGGCCCCGTCGGTACTGCTCGCGGCGCTGATCACGCTGACGCTCACCGGTTTCGGGCTGTGGTGGCAGTTCGCCGGACCGCAGTCGTACCGATTCATCGGGATCGGCCGGGTCGGCAACGACATTCTGTCGCTGTTTCAATTCTCGCCGGAATCGGCGGGCAGCATGTTCTCGTTCGGCCCCGATGTGAGCATCAATCCGACCGAGGACAACGCCTATTTCGGTTGGCCACTCCTTCTGCTCGTCGCCGTGGCCGTGTTCTTCCTGCGGCGCGAGCGCATCGTGCGGGCCGCCGGGATCGTCATCGTGGTGTTCACGACGCTGTCGCTCGGCATTGTGCTGTCCTTCGACGGCGTCGTGCGCTTCGGCGACGGTGACTTCGCCATGGTGCCGATGCCGTGGCTGGCCTTCGGGTGGATCCCGCCACTGAACGGGATCATCGAATCACGGTTCGCCATGGCGGCCATTCCGGTCATCGCGATAATCCTGGCCGTCGGCACCCAGCGGGCGATCGAATCGTGGCGCACGTCCGCCTCGATGCGGCGGCCCGTGGCCTGGTTCGGCGCCCTGACCTTCGCGTTGCTGCCCATCGCGCCGACCATGCTGCCCGTCGAGGAACGCCCCGCGACGCCCGCGTTCTTCGCCGACGGCACTGTGCGGCAGTATGTCTCGGGCGGCTCGGTGGTGATCGTGCCACCGCCCACCTCGGCGGACGCCATCGCGCTGCGGTGGCAGGTCGACGCCGACTTCGCCTTCCCGCTCGCGGGCGGCTACTTCGTCGGCCCGAGCGGTGCGGACCGCAGGGCCGGTTATGGCGCCGACCCCCGGCCCACCGCGGTTCTGCTGATGCTGGTCCGGATGTTCGATACGGCTCCGGTCATCGACCGAGCTCTGCGCGAGCAGGCCCTCGCGGATCTGCGTTACTGGAGCGCCGATGTGGTGGTGCTGCCGCCGACACAGAGCACTGACACCCTGCGTCGCACTGTGGACGACCTGCTCGGCATATCAGCCGAGCAGGTGGACGGCGTATGGGTGTGGGACGTGCGCGGTCTCGTGTGACTGCAACCGGGCATTGATTCAATCAGTGATTGAAATACCGATTGAAACGTGTTTCACTTCTGGGTATGGTCGATGAGGTCAAGACGGGGACGCGGCAGCGACTGCTGATCGCCGCCGAAACACTGCTGCTGACCGAGCCGTACGACGAGGTCTCCGTGCGCGGCATCTGTGTCGCCGCCGGTGCGAACGCCGCCGCGGTGCACTACCACTTCGGATCGAAGGAAGCCCTGGTCGGTGCGCTGATCGAGGACCGGCTCGGACCACTGTGGGCCGATGGCCTTGCCCGCGCGAGCGCCGGACGTGACTCGCTCCCCGCCGTCGTCGACACGATCCTGGCCCCCTTCGTCCAGCTCGCTGGAGATCCCATGGGCCGCTTGCACCTTCGACTGTTGTCCAGGTTCGTGCTCGGACGCCATCTCACGACGTGGCGGGGCCCGTGGTTTCGGATGGGCACGTGGGTCACGCTCCTTCCTGAGGTGAGTGACCGGGAGAGCCGCCGTCGGTGGATGCTCGCCTTCGATCTGATCATCATGCGTTTCGGCAGCCCCGAAATCGAGGAACACGGCATGGCGCAGCCGGACCTGGAGACGCTGCGAGATTTCGTGGTGGCCGGTTTGACCGCGCCGACGGGAGAACAGCTATGAACGACATCTTCGCACCGGCCCAGCTGGGTCCGATCACCCTGCGCAACAGGGTGATCAAGGCCGCGACCTTCGAAGGCCGCACGCCGGACGCCCTGGTCACCGACGAACTGATCGACTTCCATCGGGAGGTCGCCGCCGGCGGTGTCGGCATGACCACCGTCGCGTACTGCGCGGTCGCGCCCGGCGGTCGCACCGATCGGCATCAGATCTGGATGCGCCCGGAAGCGGTTGCGGGACTGCGGAAGCTGACCGATGCCGTGCACGCGGAGGGCGCCGCGGCCAGCGCGCAGATCGGTCATGCCGGACCGGTGGCCAACGCTGCCTCCAATCGAGTGCCTGCGCTCGCGCCGAGCCGGATGTTCAACCCCCTCGGCATGAGATTCACCAAGACTCCCACCATCGCCGAGATCGCCGAAACCGTGGCCGCGCACGCCGAGGCCGCACGCCTGGCCGAGCAGGCCGGATTCGACGCGGTGGAGATTCACCTCGGCCACAACTATCTGGCCAGCGCGTTCCTGAGCCCGCTGTTGAACCGGCGCAAGGACGCCTACGGCGGATCTCTGCTCAATCGGGCTCGAATGGCGCGTGAAATCGCCTGTGCGGTAAAGGATGCCGTGGGTGATCGGATCGCGGTCACGGCCAAGATCAATATGGAGGACGGCCAGGCCGGTGGCCTCACCGTTCCCCAATCGCTCCAGGTGGCCGCCTGGCTCGAGGCCGACGGCGCGCTCGACGCCCTCGAATTGACCGCAGGCAGTTCGCTCCTGAACCCGATGATGTTGTTCCACGGCACACCCCCGCGTCGTTCCTTCGCGAAAACCCTGCCCAACCCGGCCCGCATGGGGTTCCGCCTGGTCGGGAAGTCCTTCCTGAAGGAGTACCCGTACCAGGAGGCCTACCTGCTCGAGCGGGCCCGCCACTTCCGGCGAGCGCTGTCGATGCCGCTGATCCTGTTGGGCGGCATCACAAATCTCGACACCATGCGCCTGGCCAGGACCGAGGGCTTCGAATTCGTCGCCATGGGCCGGGCCCTGCTGCGCGAACCGAATCTGTTGCGCCGCATCCAATCAGATGAATCCACGCACTCGGCGTGCGTGCACTGCAACGAATGCATGCCCACCATCTACTCGGGCACGCGCTGCGTGTACCGCCCCACCCTGTCGCGCGAGCCGATCCAGCTGACACTCGGCTGAACACACCCGACGGAGGAGGCACACCATGCCCGCCATACAGCGAACAACGGGGAGATCGCGCATGCGGATCGAGGGCAGCGTCTTCGTCGTCACCGGAGCCGGGAACGGCATCGGACGATGCGTCGCAAGGGAGCTGATCGCCCGCGGCGCGTTCGTGGTCGGCGCTGATCGTGATGAGCAGGCGTTGGCGGCCACCGCCGCACTGGTCACGGACCGTGAGCGCTTCACCGCCTACCCGATCGATATTTGCGACCGTGCCGCCGTGGCCGCGTTCCCCGGCAGTGTGATCGCCTCCCACGGGCGAGTCGACGGCCTGTTCAACATCGCGGGAATCGCTCAGGAACTTCAGACCGTGGCCGACCTCAGCGACGCCCGGATCGAGACGCTGATGCAGGTGAACTTCTTCGGCGCGGTGTGGATGTCGCGGGCCTTCCTCCCGCATCTGCTGCAACGCCCCCGCGGCGTCATCATGAACACCTCGAGCCTGTCGGCGATCGTTCCGGTGCCCGGCTCAGCGGTGTACGGAGCGTCGAAGGCTGCGCTCGCCCTGTTCAGCTACGGGCTGGCGCAGGACTTGCGTGGCCGCTCGAATGTCACGGTGACCACGGTGCTTCCAGGTTCGGTCTGGACCGACCTGGTCCGCAAGGTAGCCCAGCAAATGGGTGCGCCCGAGTGGCTCGCCAAAGGATTCTCCGCCCAGCCAGAGCAGGTGGCGCGCCGCATCGTCGATACGACCGCGAAGGGTAAGGGCCGTGTCGTGATCGGCAAGGACGCCCGCGTCTACGACGCTGTCCGGCGGCTCAGCACCCGACTGGCCGATCGGCTGTCCTACTTGCAGGTCGGCCACGGCGTTTATCCCAAGCGCACCGCGACCGCCCGCAACTGAAGCCACACCTGGCCGCGGTGGATGGATCTCCAGCCTTCAGCTGGTCGGCCCCTCCGCAGGGTGCAAGCGCAACGAGATCGAGTTGATGCAGTAGCGCTGGTCGGTGGGGGTGGGGTAGCCCTCGCCCTCGAAGACATGTCCGAGGTGGCTGTGGCAGTTCGCGCAGACCACCTCGACCCGGCGCATACCCAAGGTCTCGTCGGTTTTCAGGATGACCGCGTCGGAATCGGCGGGATCGAAGAACGACGGCCACCCGCAGTGGGACTCGAATTTCTCTGTGCTGCGGAACAATTCGGCGTCGCAGGCGCGACAGGTGTAGACGCCCTCGGTCTTGGTGTCGGTGTATTCGCCGATGAACGGGCGCTCGGTGGCGGCCTCGCGCAAGACGGCGTATTCCTCGGGGTCCAGTTTCGCCCGCCATTGCTGCGGCGTCAGCTGGATGCGCGGCGTGGGCAACGAAGTATCAGAACTCATGGCTCCACGCTAATGGTTTCGGCCGGTGCGCGCCGTGAGCGGTGCGTCACCGGCCGATAACTACTTGAGTGCGGGCTCGCGGTCCTCGACCGGCGCCACCGGATCCTCGCGGTGCGGCGGGTCCTGCGCGACCGGTGCGACGGGCGCCGGTTCGTCGGTGCCGTCGCGCGAATCGGGCGCGCTCGCGATCCAGGTCGGGTCGATCCCGAACTGCAGCCTGCCCTCGCGACGTGCGGCCAGATACCGGTCGCCGAGCACACAGAACACGACGATGAGCAGCAGTCCCCAGCCGAAGGTCACCCGCAGGTATTCGAGGTTGCGGCCGACGCCCTGCCAGCGATCGGAGAGCCATTTGTCGTAGGTCATGAACCCGAAGATCGCCAGCCACGCGGGCCAGTTGCGCAGCACGGAATTTCGTAGCACGACGGTCATCAGGAACGGGAAAACCATCATCGAGTAGTACATCTGGCCCAGCGAGGGCAGCAGGAACCACGCGGTGAGCAGCACGCCGGAGAACGTGGTGACGAAGAACAGCTCGTCGTGGCGGTAGTAGCGCCACAGCAGCCACAGCGACACCGCCACCACACCGGCCATCAATACCTTGACCAGCAGGATCAGCCAGTCCGGCAAGCCGTAGTAGAGCCCGTTGCCACCGACCGAACTGTTGAAGTAGTCGCGCGTCTCAGCCAGATACGGCAGAACTCGGGTGAAGAACTTCTCGGGGTCCGCCGACAGCGGCCAGGCGATCGCGGTGAGCGCCAACGGCACACCGAGCGCGGTGATGAACACCTTCCACTGGCCGCGAACCGCCGCAACCAGCAGCAACGGCGCCAGTGTCGGCTTCACCGCGATGCTCAAACCGAGCGCCACACCGGCCCAGAGGTCCCGACGCGCCAGCAGCAGCGTGATGAACACCAGCTCGGCCAGCAGCAGGCAGCCGTTGACGTTGGTGAAGACCAACGTATTGGTCACCGTCTCGGAGGCGAACATCGCCAGCAGCAGCGCGGGCGCGGCGATGGAGCCGATTCCGAACTTGAACAGGCGAAGCAGCAGGTACCAGGCGAGCAGGATCGCGGCGGCGTTGAGCCCGATGAACAGCCAGCGCGACAGCTCGTAGTCGATGATCGCCACCGGCGCGATCAGCAGCGTCCCGCTCGGATAGTAGAGATAGTGCGGATCGACCGACGAGAAGTCGGCGGTGTACAGCGGCCTGCCGTTCAGGAACTCGAACGAGGCGTTGTACACCGGCCGATAGTCGTCGGTGACGAAGCCGTTGATCGCCTTGATGAAGACGCGGTTCAGCACCATCATGACCGCGAAGGGCCAGAGCGCGAACTTGATCACCTCGGCGGAGGTGCGAGCGGTACGGGGCTCGAGCTGTCGGAACAACACTGGGGCACGGTACACCGGATCGGGTTGCGATGGTGTCGCCGGACCCGGATGACGCGCCGGAACCGGGCGGTTGCCCCGACCGGATCAGGCGGGGCAGGCGCCGCCGTCGGCAGGCAGTTTCGCCTCCGCGAGGTAGTCGGTGACGGCCTTCTGCGCGCACCCGGAGTGGGTGACGACCGGATGCCCCCAGCCCTGCCAGGTCATCGTGGCGTGCCGGGCGCCCGCCGAGCCGAGCGCGCCGGTCACCGAGGCGGCCGCCCCGCCGACGATCGGATCGGCGGCACCGGCGAACACCAGTACCGGCAAGTCGAGTTTCGTCGGCAGCGGCGCCGCGGTGGAGACCGGCCAGGCCGAGCAGACCATCAACCCGATGGCGGCATTGCGCCCGAAAACCGGATATTTGCTCGCCCACGTCTCGGCGAGTTCACGAGCCTTGTCCGCGGTCGGGGGCTGCTGACTGTCGGTGCACCGGTTGACGAACTCGCCGTCGGAGGTGATCGCGGCGGCCTCGCGCACGATCATTGCCGACAGCGGTCCGCGATCACCACGGTCGGCGGCGGCCAGGACGTCGGCCAGTGCGGTGACCCGATTCGCCTGGTCGCCACGGGGACTTGACAGGAAACCGGTGAGCGCGGTCGACAGGTCCGCGGTCGAGATCTCGCCGAGCCCGCCGCTGGCCGCCTTGTTCATCAACGCCACGACCGCCGCCCGCGGATCGGCCCCGAGTGCGCAGTTGGCGGCCTTGCAGCGCTGCGCGAACGCGGTGAGCGCCGCCTCGGCGCCGGTCACGCGCGCCTCGGCCATCGTGGTGGCGTCGGCGCCGACCGGTTCGGGGGCGTCGAGCACGAGTCGGGCCAGGTGGTCGCCGTAGCGGCGGGAGTAGCTCAGGGCCACCTTGGCGCCGTTGCCCGCGCCGAGCAGATTGATCTTGTCGACCTGCCACTGCTTGCGCAGCTGTTCGATGTCGTCGGCGGCGTGCGTTGCGTCGAACGTGCCCTCGTAGGGCTGCAGGAAATCCCGGCAGGCGATGGTGGCGTCCTGGCTGAAGCCCGCGACGGCGCCGACCTGATCGGCGTTGCCCACCCCGGTCTGGCCCAGGTCGGTCATCACCGCGCGCAGCTGCGCCGGAATGCAGTCGATGGGCTGGGAGGCACCGATGCCACGCCGGTCCACCGCGACGATCGGCTGCGCGGCCAGCAACGCGCTGTTGGGCCCGATCGCCAGACCGGCCAGCGTCGACGCCGACGAACGGTCCGAACCGGAGGTGAGCACCAGCGGGGCCGCGTCGGCGGGGGTCTGCGGCAGACGGGCCCGCAGGGCGCCCGCGCGGAAGGTGCCGAGCACGGTGCCCGCGGTGTCGATCGGCGTCGAGAACTCGGCGCAGTCGAGGACCAGACCCGCGGGGGCGGCGCCGAAGTCGAGCGAGCTCAGGGTGGCCGCGGTGCAGTCACGCCAGGCCAGATCGGTCTTGGGCACCTCCGCCTTGGCCAGGTCCTGCGGCGCCGGTGCTTCGGTCTGGGCGCCACCGGCCCCCGGGCGCTCGACCGCGACGACAGGCCGATCAGACGGTCCGGCCCCACAGCCCGCGAGCATGATCGACAGTGTCGCGGCCGTTGCCGCGGCCCGAGTCCAACGCATGCGCTACACACTGCCAGGTTCGGCGCCAGGTTTCATCGACGGGCCCAGCGGGCCAGGACGGTGCCGTCCTCGGCGAGCACCAGCTGCTTGCGGGCCATCGGCAGGTCGAATGAGCTCGCCGACAGCGAGATTCGCCCGCCCGCGCCCCCGACCAGCATCGGGGCGGTGGTCAGGCACAGTTCGTCGACCAGGCCTGCCTCGGCCAGCTGCCCGAACAGGTGCGGTCCGCCTTCACACAGCACCCGGTGCAGACCGCGCTCGGCCAACACCCGGATCAGCGCGGCGGGCATGATCGCGACCTCACCGGCGATCACCACCTGTGCGCCCGCGTCCTCGAGGGCGCTGACCTGTGCCGGGTCCGCATGCCTTGTGGTGATGATCAGCGGTGGCACCTCGGCGTCGGTGAAGAATTTCGAGCCGGGATCGAGCTTGGCGGAGGCGGTGACCACCGCGATCGGTGGCGGGGTGCCCTCGGGGTGACCGCCGATTCCGTGCCGGTGGTGCGCGATGCGCCGTTGCGGGTCCGTATGCGCGCCGCCGTAGTTCTCCGCGCGCAGTGTGCCCGCGCCGATGACGACCACATCGGCCAGCTCGCGCAGGACCGTGAACACTGTCTTGTCCGCTTCGGTGCCCAGCCCTTCGGAAACACCGTCGACGGTGAACGCGCCGTCGATGCTGCTCACGAAGTTCGCCCGCACCCAGGGACCGTCCAGATGCCGCGGATAGGCATAGCACCTGGCCAGTGCGTCGGGGTCGAGGTCTGCGAGCTGGGTCACATTGTGGATACGCTGCATAGGGATCGATGCAACCACGTCCGTACCATTTGTCCATGCAAGAACGCCTTGTCGATCGCCATCCGGAGGTCCCGGCCGACCAACTCGTCGCGCAAATGGTGCCCCCGCCCATGTTCGACGAGGTCAGCTTCGCCTCCTACATCCCCGACCCCGAGGAACCGAGCCAAGCGGCCGCGGTAGCCAAGGCGGAGGAATTCGCAGGTCAGGTGGCGAAAATCCACAAGGCTGCCTCGAAGAAGAGCCTCTTCGGCAAGAAGAAGGCCGTGTCGGGCGCCGGCCTGTATCTCGACGGCGGCTTCGGTGTGGGCAAGACCCACCTGCTCGCCTCGATCTTCCACAGCTCGCCGGCGCCGAAGTCGTTCGGCACCTTCGGCGAGGTCACCAACCTGGTCGGCGCGCTGGGCTTCAACAACGCCGTCGAACGGCTCTCCGCCAACAGCGTGCTGTGCATCGACGAGTTCGAACTCGACGATCCGGGCGACACGATGCTGGTCTCGCGACTGCTCACCGAGTTGTCGGCCCGTGGCGTCTCCATTGTGGCGACGTCCAACACGCTGCCCGGCCAGCTGGGCGAGGGCCGTTTCGCGGCATCGGACTTCCTGCGCGAGATCAAGAAGCTCGGCTCGATCTTCGATCCGGTCCGCGTCGACGGGCCCGACTACCGCCACCGCGACCTGCCGCCCGCCCCGGAACCCACCTCGAACGAGTTGCTCGTCGAGCGTGCCGCGACCACCCCGGGGTCCACGCTCGACGAATTCGACGTGCTGCTGAAGCATCTGAGCACCCTGCACCCGTCCAAGTTCGGTGCGCTGATCCAGGGCGTGGCCTCGGTGTTCATCTCCGACGTGCACACCGTGACCGATCAGGCCGTCGCGCTGCGCGTGGTCGTGCTGGCCGACCGTCTCTACGACGCGAGCATCCCGGTGACGGTCTCGGGCGTCAAACTCGACGAGATCTTCTCGAAGGAGATGCTCGACGGCGGCTACCGCAAGAAGTACCTGCGCGCGATCTCGCGTCTGCTCGCGCTGTCGCGTTTCGAGGCTGGTGTCGTCTAGCGGCTGGTGCCGCAGTGCAGGCCTAGAGCGCGCGTTCGAAGACGAAATCGGAATGCAGCTGGCTGCCGACCATAAAGGTCTTGGTGCCCACCTGCCGAAAGCCGTGCTTGGCGTAGAACTTCTGCGCGCGTTCGTTGGCCTGGTTGACCCCGAGCCACACCGCGTCCGCGCCCGCCAGCCGCGCGGTGTCGACCGCGGCCTCCATCATCGCCCCGGCGACGCCGCTGCCGTGGTGTCCGGGCAGCACGTACATCTTGCTCAGCTCGACCACCGCCCCGGCGTTCACCCGTGCGGCGACCTCGGGGTCACTCGGCCTGCCCTCGACGAGCATGGCGTAGCCGACGATCTCGTCACCCTCCACGGCCTTGAGCACTGTCCTGGCCGGGTCGGACAGGTATTCGCCGAAACGTTCGCCGGAGAGCATCTGCTCGAGGAAGATCTCGATGTCAGCCGCGGTGGCCTCGGGTGGGCAGGCCAGCGGAAAGGTCGCGGCGGCGACATCGCTGAGCGCCTCGGCGTCCCAGAGCCCGGCCCGGTCGACGACGACGGAACTGTTGGTCATCCTTCCAGTACAGCACGGCTCGCTTCAGCTGCGATGGGACTGTGGGCCGATACAGTGCGGTGGCACCGGGCCTACCTTGCCGAGTACTGTCCTGCGCATGACGAGCGGTAGCCGCATCGGGATCGTCGGTGCGGGAGTGGCGGGTTTGGCCTGCGCGAAGGTATTGAGTCAGGCGGGTTTCCCGGTCGAAGTCTTCGACCGGGCCCCCGACGTCGGCGGTGTGTGGAGTGCCACCCGCCGGTATCCGGGACTTCGCGCGCAGAACAGCAAGGCCACGTACGCGTTCAGCGATCACCCGATGCCCGAAGATTTCCCCCGCTGGCCCGACGGTCAGCAGATGCAGGCCTACCTGGCCGGATACGTGCAGGAGTTCGGCCTCGGCCCGCACCTGCGCCTCGGCACCGAGGTGATGGCGGCCGACCCGGTCGACAGCGGCTGGTTGCTCGAGATCCGCGACGAGAGGGGCGGGCACCGCACCACCTGCGATCACCTGATCGTCGCCAATGGTGTCTACAGCGACCCGGTGCTGCCCGACCTGCCGGGCGCTGCGGCTTTCCGTGCCGCGGGCGGGCGACTGTGCCATGTCTCGGAGTTCCACGATGTCGAGCAGGCGCGCGACCGCTCGGTGGTCGTGCTCGGCTACGGCAGGTCCGCCTGCGATGTGGCCGAGGCCGTCAGCCATCTCGCCGACGAAACCACCGTGGTGGCGCGCAGACTCACCTGGAAGATGCCGCGCAAACTCGGCTTCGGCGTCGACTACGAGCGCCTGCTGCTGACCCGCGCGGGTGAGGCGCACTTCCCCTCCCGCTTCCCGCACCGCGCCGAACGACTACTCGACCGGCTCGTACTGCGCCAGGCGAACATGGACCTGCTGCAAGAGCGGGTGACGCGCAAGCTGCGGCTGCGTGAGCTCGACCTGGTGCCGACGGGCCCGATCTCCGAGATCGGCACCAGCAGCGCGAGCTTGGCCACCGAAGGCTTCACCGAGCAGGTCGAGGCGGGCCGGATCAGCGTGCACCGCGACACCGAGATCACCGAACTGATCGGTGGGCGGCACGGTCCCGCGGTGCGCCTGGCCGACGGCAGCCTGAAACTGGCCGAGATCGTCGTCTGCGCCACCGGATACCGGCAGGAGGTGCCGTTCCTCACCCCGTTCGTGCGGCGCGCCCTCACCGACGAGATGAGCGACTTCCGGCTCTACCGCCACATTCTGCCGGTGGAGGTCCCCAACCTGAGCTTCGCCGGCTACAACAGCTCCCATGTGAGCGCGCTCAGCGCCGAGGTGGGCGCGCATTGGATCGCAGGCTTGCTCACGGGCAGGTTCGTGCCGCCGATGGCCGAGCTGATGAACAACGAGATCGACGCGCGCCTGGAGTGGTCGCGCGAGCGCAGCGACGGAAACCACGCGCACGGTGCCTCGGTGGTCCCGTTCTCGCTGGCCAATATCGACGAGATGCTCGACGATCTCGGCACGCCGCTGCCGTTGATGTCGAGGCTGGCGCAGTGGGTGCGACCCGTGCGGCCGTCGTCCTACCGCGGGGTGCTGCGCACTCGCGCGGTGGCCGCTCCCGTGGCGCCCACACCGGCGCCCGTAGCCGAGCGATAGCCGACACGCCGGATCGCCGTCGGCAACGCCGACGGCGATCGGTGCGTTGGTGATAATCCTCGCGTGGACGCGCTGGATCTGAACCTACTGCTCGCTCTCGACGCGCTGCTCGACACCAACAGCGTGACCGAGGCGGCCCGGCGACTGCACACCTCGACCTCGGCGATGAGTCGCACCCTCACCCGACTGCGCGAGGTGCTCGGCGATCCGCTACTCGTTCGCTCCGGCAGGCAGATGGTGCCGACGCCGCGAGCGCTGGAACTGCGCCACGATGTGGCGAGCCTGGTCGATCAGGGACGGTCGTTGCTCACCGCCCGCGATGGGCACGGACCCGGCAGACACCGCGACTTCGTGGTCCGCGTCGGTGATTCGGTGGGCGCCCACCTGTCCGGTCCACTGCTGGCAGCGGTCCACGCCCAGCTGCCAGGGGTGACGGTGCGGCTGCTCGCGGCCGACGCCGCCGACGGCGCGGTAGCGCTGCGTGACGGCCGGGTCGACGTCGAAGTCGGCATGATCGGGCAGACCGATCCGGAAACGGTGGTCAAGCGTCTGTTCACCGATCGATGGATCGGCGTCGCCGCTCCCGATCACCCGTTCGCCACTGACCGCCCCACCGTCGCCGCCTACGCCTCGGCGCGCCATCTGGAGGTTTCCCCCACCGGTCGCACGCACGGCCCGATCGACGACCGCCTCGCCCTGCACGGGCGAACCCGCCGAGTGGTCGCCACCGTCGCCGACCTGCCCACCGCGCTGCTCACCCTCGCCTCGACCGAATTGGTCTGCCCCGCACCGGAACTACTGTCCCGAGCCGCACGCACCGCGCTCGGCCTGGCGATGTTCGAGATCCCGCTGCCGCTACCGGCCCCCGTCGTCGCCATGGCCTGGCATCCGCGCAACACCGCCGACGCGGGCCATCGCGCCCTGCGCGACCTCATCGGCGCCGTTGCGCACGAGGCCCCGAAGCCGGACGTCGATCCGGGTCTCGTCCCGCTGGCGACGTCCGCCTGACGCACGCGGCGCGCTCGTCAGCAGTTCGCGCGGGGCGAAGCCGGAACTCTCGTCTGCCTCGCGTGGCCGGAAGACGGCTCAGCCGAGGTCCGGGGTCGGCGGTCCGAAAACGTCACGGCGGCCCGGCGGGAGACCGGCCGAGCGTTTCAGCTCGTCGAGCATGGCCTGCAGCTTGTCGACGTGGGCGGTTTCGATGTCGAAGGCGCGGTAGGTACCGGTGACTGTGATCCCGGCTGAATCGGTGGCGGTCGGCGGAATCGGGTCGGCGACAGGGCGTTCGAGGGGATCGGACAGGCTCGACGACAGGCCACGGCCGGTCGGCAGGCCGAGAGTCGGCGGATCGGCGACGTCCGGGTGATCGTGATTCGTGAGTGCCGCGTGACTCGTGAGCGGTGCGTGGTCCGGCCTGCCGTTGTGGCCGGGCAGCCCGCCGGTGTTCGCTGGTCGACTCGGGGAGGCCGGGCTGTCACTGATATCCGGTGCGCCGTTGACGTGCGAGGAGCTGCCGATGCGCGGCGGATCCACCGAGACGTGGTTCGACTGGGTGGTGAGTTCTGTCGGTGGAGTGAGACGTGGGGGCGGGCCCGAAACGGTCTGCGGCCCGGGGGTTTCACCGGTGGTCAGGCGGTCGTGCGGGGTGAAATCGTCGAACAGGGATTCGGCCCGGCGTGTGGAGCCGGTGGTGAACCCGTTGCGGGCGTGTTCGTTTCGGTCTATGGGCGCGGGTTCCTCGGTGAAGGACCAGTGGATGCCGTTGGCGGTGTTGCCCCCGGACCTGGCCTCCGCCGATGTGACACCATTCCCGTTGCTGGACAGCCTGTCCGGTGAGGGAACGCCTAGTCGGTCGCCTCCGGTGGCTTCACCCTCGGTCGGCTTCTTGACCGGGCGGGCCCGCTCGATACCGGCATCGGAGCTGATTTCCCCCGTCAACGGATCTCCGGCGTCTGCCTCGGTCCGCGCGGCCTGTGCTTCGACCGGTGAGCCCGAAACATGCTTCATCGCACCGGAACCGATGCCGAACCCGTTGACGCCGCCGATCGTCACGTCACCCTCGCGCACGACGGTGCTCACATCCGCGCTCCCCGGCAGGGTCGCGATCGCCGCGGTGTCACTCCCCGACGCTGCGCCGTTGTCCGCGCCATCGGGGCCTGACGTGGGCGCGCGATCCTCGGAGAGCGCCGTTGCGGTGCCCCTCGTCGAGGCCGACCCGCTCGGTCCGGGCGTGCGCTCGACAGCCGGTGCCGTCAAGACCGTTCCGATCACCGCGGGCACCGGGGTGCCGTTGCGTGGCGACGCGATGTCACCGGCCACACCGTGGGCGGCGCCGTTGGTCCCGTTGGTCGACGTCGTGTTGCCGACCGATGCGGCCGCGACCCTCTCTCCGGACGGGCTGCCGGTCGACGCTGCCCCGCTGAGCCGTGTGGGCGCGGGCCGCCGACTCGGCGTCGGCGCTTCGCCACCGGCGCCGTTGCCGCCGGCTGTGACGACCGGATCGCTGTCGAACGAGGTCGGTTGACCGAAGGGCGCCGCCGCCTCGGTGCGCGGGACCGGCGTCGCGGCCAAGGCGGTGGGATCGCCGAGGTGGTCGGTGGTCGGCCGGGCGGGGGAGCTGCGGCGTTCGAGCGGGGGCCGCGAGCCGTCGTCATCGCGGTTCCGGTGGGGCGGTAAGGGATCGGAAGGCCTCTGATGGTCATCTAGTCCATCGGTGGCGCGTTCGGCGGCCTCCGCGGCTTCGCGGACCTCGCGGCGGCTGCGCGTGCCCCGGACCGGACGGCCCGAATCGGGCTCACCGTCGTTGTCGAGGGCATCGAGGCGAGAGCTCAGGCGTGAAATGTCCTGTGACGCACGGAATGCCCAGGACTCCAGGCGCCTGATCCGGATGTGGTCGGGCACATCCTCGTCGACCGGAAAGGTGGGTACATCGAGCTGGACCCGCGCGGCGACGATATCGAGCTTGTCGCTGACCTCGCGCAGCGCCGTGGCGATGCTCGCCAGCATCGACCCGATGGATTCGTCGTGCTCAGCGTGGTTCATGCACACCCTACTTCCCGTGGTCGCCCGAGCGTGCCCGCCTCGGCCGCAGCGATCATATCCATCGGGGCGACAGCACGTGATGTCGTCACTGCCTACGCGACGCGCCGAACTGATTCGCAATCAGGATGAAACGGACAGGCAACAGGCGGGTCTTTGTATCGAAATGATCAAGATCTAGGCGTCTTTATGCGACGTTGGCACAATGAAATGGCTTGATATACAAGCAGAGTCGCGTTTGTGATATCTATCACCGGGCGGTGACGCACCCGAACGCGGGTCAAGGGGGCTGGCGCCTTTTCAGTGGCTGCGGGAACCTGATGTCCAGGACGTGCGCGTGAGCCTACGACGGGTCCCTTGGTGAGGGAGTGATGGTGTGAGGACGAAGCGGCTGAGCGAGACCCAGGTGGCGTGTGGACGACAGGCGCTGCTCGACGAACTGGGGATTTCCGAGGGCAGCCGCCGCGCCGTCACCGAGCGCACCGGGTATGGCTGTGGTTGCCCCGAATGTGCCGCGATGCAATGGAATACGCAGCGTCTCGAACACTGGATCTGTGGCAGGCTCACGGCGGCGGGCGCCGACGAGGCCGAGGTCGACGCGCGGATCGACGATATCCCCGTCGATATCTACTGGCGCCGAGGTGACCGGCGCTGCGTGGTCGAGGTGCACAGCGGCCCACTCGACATCACCGCGGCCCGTGCCCACCGGAAACGCTTGCAGGCGGCCGGAATCGACGATGTGCTGTGGGTATGCCCGCAGGGCTACTGGGTGCCGCTGGTCCCCGCGGTCGGCATCGCCGACTTCGCGCCCGCGGCCGCCGACTACCGCATCGACCGGGGCATGCTCGCCGCGGGCGAGACCGGTTTCGCCGCTCCGGCTCGCGGGAGCACGGAGTTGCGTGATTTTCTCGAAGGCTGGGTGTCCGGCGAAATCCACTGGGGGCACGCAGATCTCACGACAGGAGGGTGGGCCGACGTGGGCACCTGGGAACGGCACACCGCGGCGCAGGCCGCGATGATCGAGCACCAGCGCACGGAGTTGCGTGATCAGCGGGTGCAGCTGGCGGTCTCGCGCCAGACCGTGCGCGACAAGCAGCGGCTGATCGGCCGTCTGCACAACCGGATCGATCGGGCCGGGGTGAACGCCGACGCCGTAGCCATCATGATGGGCGGACTGCGCAGCGAACTCGTCGCCCAGCAGCGCGCCGCGGCGAGCCTGCGCGCGAGCATCGGTCGGATGGATCGCATGCTGAATCAGTGGCAGTGGCTCACCTGCTGCGCGATGCTGTTGGTCCTCACCGTGATGGTCGGCGCGATGGTGACGCGCTGAGCCGCATCGGCAACCGGTCCCACTGCCAGTCGTTGCGGAGTACGAGACCGGCCAGGTCGAGGAGGTCGAGGCCGGTTTCCGCGCTGGCCGTAGCCAGCGCTTGGCGATCGTAGGGCCCCTGTTCGAGGTCGGTGACCAGGCGTTGCTCGATCGAGGAGTCGACCGTGCGGGCCTGGAGCTGGGGTGTGCCGAGCGCGCTGCCGGTCCAGGCGAGCCAGCCCCAGCCGTGCTCGTGCGCGTAGGCGCGGCCGAGTTCGCTCTGGATCCGATTGCGGTGGAAGGCTATGCGGCCCAACGGGACCACGTCGACCAGGACGGTGCGGCCGTCGGTGAGCTGTGCGGCGACCGCCGGATAGTGGACCTGATCCTCGCCGCCGAAGTGGTACGTCAGCGCGGTCGGTTCCTCCTGGAACGCCGCTACCGACGGGTCGGCGTCGAGGGTTCGGAGCAGTCGGGCCGCCATCGCGGAGTCGTAGGCGACGTCGCGGCCCGCCTTCGCCAAGTAGAACCGTCCCCGGTCGGCGTCGTCACCGTCGGCCACCCGCGCCGACTCGGTCGGTAGCGGGGCGGCGGACCCGGTCGACCACTCGACGTCGGCCAGCAGTGCCCGCAGATCGTCGGCGCCTTCCTCAGGCACATGCAGCTTGGCCAGGATGCTGGCAGTCTTCTTCTGCCAGCCCAGGATTCGCTGCATCACGTAGCCGGCGACCCGCTTGGCGTCGCCCTGTTCGTGTCCGGCCAGCCGGAGCTTGAGATAGGACCATTCCATGGCCACCAGGTCGGTATCGGTCGCGTAGGTCTCGGCCAGCAGCATGCGCACCAGGCGCAGATCACCCGCCTCGACCGGGTAGCGGTGGGCGAACACCTTCGCCGATCGGTGTCCCGAGCGGGCGGCTTCGCGCACGATCCGCCCGATGGCTTTGGCGTAGAGCTGACGGACCCGGTCGCGGGCCAGGTCGTAGCGTGCGCCGATCCGGGTGAGAGTTTCCGGGCGCTGTCCACCGATCCCGAGGCGCAACGCGACGATGCGCGCGTCGCGGGCCGCGCGTTCGGCATGCTCGGCGAGGAGTTCGCCGACCAGCTCATCGAGCTCCTCGAGCTCGAACGAGACGTCGGCGGCGATATCGTGACCCGGTGGCACGACGATCTCGGCACTCACAGCGGCGACCTCCCTCGCTCGGTCGAGTCAGCGTAGCCGCAGGCCCCGACAACTAGAGCGAGGTCAGGTACTCGCTGTAGAACAGGCACAGCCCTGTCGCCGACGCGATCCCCGCCAGCACCCAGAACCGGATGATCACCGCGGTCTCGGGCCAATTGTTGAGTTCGAAGTGGTGATGGAAGGGCGCCATCCGGAACAGTCGAGTGTGGGTCGTGCGGAACACCACGATCTGCAGCACCACCGACATCACCTCGGCGACGAACAGCGCCCCGATCACCACGGCGAGCAGCTCGGTGCGGCTGGTGATCGACAGCCCAGCGAGCAGACCGCCCAAGCCGAGCGAACCGGTGTCGCCCATGAAGATCTTGGCCGGCGCCGCGTTCCACCACAGGAATCCGATACACGCGGCAGCGCCCGCGGCACTGACCATCGCCAGGTCGAGCGGATCGCGCACGGTGTAGCAGCCGCGTCCGGGGCTGATCTCGCACGAGTTGTCGTACTGCCACAGCGTGATCACCACGTACGCGCCGAGCGTGAGGCTCATCGAACCCGCCGCCAGCCCGTCGAGCCCGTCGGTGATGTTCACCGCGTTCGACCACGCGACCACCAGCAACACGATGAACGCGACGAAGAACAGCGACGCGAAGGTGATGGTGCTGATATCGCGGACATAGGACAGGTTGCGACCGGCCGGCGTCAGCCCCGTGGCGCCGGGAAAGCGCAGCACCAGTACGGCGAACACCACCGCGGCCCCGACCTGCCCGACGTACTTACCGGCCGCGGTCAACCCGAGATTGCGGTGTTTTCGCAGCTTGATCGAGTCATCGAGAAAACCCACCACGCCCAGCGCCGAGGCCAGCAGCAGCACCAGCACCCCCGACGCGCTCGGTCCCGGCGCATCCCACAGCAACCCGATCAGGTGCGATCCCAGATACCCGGCCCAGACCCCGGCCCCGATCGCCAACCCGCCCATCGTGGGTGTCCCGCGTTTGGCCTGATGACTGGCAGGCCCGTCGATCCGGATCTCCTGTCCGAACCCCCGCCGCGCGAAGACCCGGATCAACCCGGGCGTGAGCGTGATGGTGACGACCAGAGCGATCCCCGCCGACAACAGGATCTGCCTCACTCGATTGCCCCTTCGTGCCGCCGGTCCCGCACCGGACCCACCCGGCGATGCCGTGTGCCGATACTAGGGGAGCTCCCTCCGAAACCGTGCTGAGAGTGATCTGGGTTACAGGCTCGGCTAACTCGATCGATAACGCAAACAAGTCAGGCCCCCTCGAAAGGGGGCCTGACTCGGTACGGTGGTGCGCGATACTGGGATTGAACCAGTGACCTCTTCCGTGTCAGGGAAGCGCTCTCCCGCTGAGCTAATCGCGCGAGGTGGAGACGGGAATCGAACCCGTGTGCACGGCTTTGCAGGCCGTTGCCTCACCACTCGGCCACTCCACCGTACAAAGGAGGATGGGGCTAGTGCCTTACCTACCTCTCGAGCGGATGACGAGATTCGAACTCGCGACCCTCACCTTGGCAAGGTGATGCGCTACCACTGCGCCACATCCGCATTTACTTCACACTTAGGGGAGCGGCTCGGCCTGGCGGCTTTGCTGCTCTCTGCGGTGCGATGAGAACATTAGCCGACGTTCGACGCAGACTACAAATCGCCTGGTAAACCAGCCTAAATGTGAATTACACGCATGTCGTCCACGCACACCTGGGCCGATCTCCACTCCATCGGTCCCGCGCCAACTACATCGTGAAACATAGATATGCGCATCTGTTAATTACTTCTACCTGAAGGGACCTGCACGGACATCGATCGCCCGCTCGCGCATGCACGCGCGCGAGCGCGAAGCACTGGCTCCCGCGGCTTCGCCTCGCCGAAACCCCGCTTCACAAGGCGATTTGGTGTCATCCCGACCCTCCGTGCTAATGTTCCATCTCGTTCGAGCGGCTCGAAACCCGCCCGGCACAGTGTTCGGTCCCATAGCTCAGCGGGAGAGCGTCCGCCTCACACGCGGAAGGTCGCTGGTTCGAAACCAGCTGGGACCACAGAATCCCCTCGACATAACGCCTGGTCGGGGGGATTTTTCATGTCATACGCCCGCGGCGCGTGTCACCGTGATTGACCCTGTTGGCCGCCGCGATCCGGGGCTAGGTGCACGCGTGGGGCACGGGCTCCCCTAAGCCTCACGGTTTGAGTGATCGCAGTCGGTGTGTAGCGGTGGGGCGTAGGTCGTCGTGGCGCAGGCCAATGTTGCCCAAGGGCACGTACTTCTGCTTGACGGCCATGGCGGTAAAAGTGTCGGTCAAGTGCCGATTGTTCGAGGTAGGGGCTGCATTCGATCTGACGATGCCGGTCCGCCGGTGCAGCCTGGTTTCGTTCCCATCTCGATGTGTCATCGGCGGGGCACATCGAAGAACGGAACGCGGGCGGCCAGGAAATTTGCTCCGGCTGTGTGGAGAGTTCTGGTTCTGTTTGCCCGTCCAGAAGCGCACCCGGTTGCGGTATGGCAGCCTCGGCTGTGAGGGGCCGGGTCAGTCGGTGTCGGATCCGGGGGCTGCGTCGGCGGGGCCGCCATTGCGGAGTTGCGTCCAGTGGCGGAGTCGTTCGGTGATCGCTCGCTCGTATCCGCCGGTAGAGGGTTCGTAGAAGGTCTGCCGGGGCATGCCGTCGGGGAAGTAGTTCGCCCCGGAGAAGCCGGTCTTGGTGTCGGGGTCGTACTGGTAGTGCGCCCCGTAACCCAGATCCTTCATGAGCCGGGTCGGGGCGTTGAGAATGTGCGCCGGCGGCATCTGGGAGCCGGTGCTCTTGGCCGCGGCGCGGGCCTTGTTGAAGCCGCGGTATACCCCGATCGACTTCGGCGCGGTCGCCAGGTAGAGGACGGCCTGCGCGATCGCGAGTTCGCCTTCGGGTGAGCCCAGACGTTCGTATACATCCCATGCGGCGAGGGCCTGCTGCAACGCGGCGGGATCGGCCAGGCCGATGTCTTCGGTGGCGAATCGGGTGATGCGGCGGGCGATGAACAACGGGTCCTCGCCGCCGTCGAGCATCCGCGCCAGCCAGTACAGAGCGGCATCAGGGTCGGAGCCGCGCATCGATTTGTGTAGCGCGGAGATGAGGTTGTAGTGGCCCTCCTGCGACTTGTCGTACAGCGGTGCCCGCTTCTGCACCGCGGCAGCGAGGGCGGCTGAGTCGACGGGTGCGGGCAACGCCTGCACCTGCTCGATCATGTTCAGCAGGTACCGGCCGTCCCCGTCCGCCATCGCGACGAGTGCCTGCCGGGCGTCCTCGTCGAGTGGTAGCGGTGCGCCGAGCAGGGTTTCGGCCCGACCGATGAGCGCGCGCAGGGCGGTGGCGTCGAGGCGTCTCAGGACGAATACCTGACAGCGTGAAAGCAATGCGCCGTTGAGTTCGAAGCTGGGGTTCTCTGTGGTTGCGCCGACGAGGACGATCGTGCCGTCCTCGACATAGGGCAGGAACGAGTCCTGCTGTGCACGGTTGAAGCGGTGGATCTCGTCGACGAACAGCAGCGTGCCCTGTCCGGCTTCTCTTCGTAGCCGCGCTGCGTGGAACACCTTCCGCAGGTCCGCGACACCAGAGAACGTCGCCGACAACGGTTCGAAGATGAGGTTGGTCTGCTCGGCGAGGAGTCGGGCGATGGTGGTCTTCCCGCAGCCGGGCGGGCCCCACAGGATCATCGAGGCCAACCGGTGCGCGACGACCATCCGGCCGATCGGGGCGTCTTCGGCCAGGAGATGGCCCTGACCGACGACATCGGTCAGGGTACGAGGCCGCAGCCGATCCGCTAGCGGCCGGGAAGCGTTATCGGCCTCGAACAGCGAAGGCTGCTGCTCATTCACGATCTCTTCCCGGGGCCGGCGGCTAGGTCGTAGGAGTCGTGCACCAGATCCTCGACGAGCCGCTTCGTCACGCCCCGGCCCGCGCCGACGGAGATCCAGTGCTGTTTGTCCGCCGCGGTCTCGCGGGCGGTCTGCTGTAGCTGCTCTCCCGAGAGGGTCACTGCTCGCTCTTTCCGAAGGTCGCGGGATCCACGGGACGCTCGGCTCGGGGGAGGTTCTCCACGACGAGCAGGTACGACTCGGTCACCAGGTCCTCGATGAGGCGTTTCGGTAGCTTTCCGCCCGGGTGCAGGGTGATCCAGTGCTGCTTGTTCATGTGGTAGCCGGGTGTGATGTCCTCGTGCTGTTCCCGGAGCGCTTTGCCGTCCTCCGGCGCGGCTTTGATGATCACGATCGGTTCACCGGTGATCTCGGTCAGCAGCATGAACACCTTGTCCCGCACCTTGAACACCTCCCAGTCCGGGCCGAACGGGTGCTCGAGCCCGGCGCCCGGGAGCTCCTGCGCGCGGTCCGTGGCGCACCGCTGCACTATCTGGCTGTGCATAGGTCCCTCCAAGATCGACTTATAGGAAACCCGAGTACGGACGATGGTACGTATTCTGACCGACAGAGGGAGCGCGGTGCGGCGGGGCAAGTCCAACGATCCTGGACGACGACGGGCATCCTGAACGCGACGCTTTCGGTGATCCGTTCGCACGGGGTGCACGCAGCCGCCTACCAGCGCATTGCCACACGGGCCGACCCACGGAGGGGCAAGTCGCAGCTGGAAACTCGAGCGACCCTGGGGAACAAGTGTGTTCGAGCCGTTCGTGTGTGGATCGCCGAAATGCCGCCGGTGGGGATCTCTTCAAGCTGGGGTCGTGAGAATTTTCGATCCGGAGTGGACCGGCAGCGTCCGGGATCGACCACTATCACCCGGCGGGCGGTGTCTACGTGGACGGCAGGCAGCCGCGACAGAGGCCGCGACCTGACGTACTGGTACGGCCGTCTTCGGTGTGAGCGCCCCCGCCCTGCACCGGATTTCGTTGTAGGCGACAGCGCGAGCGGGCCCGTCGAACCAGGTGCGCCATATGCACGGCCGTTTCCTTCACGGTAAGCGGAGAGGTTCAGGCGCGTGGCAGCACGCCCAGCAGCGACGAGGTGAAGGAGATCCGCAGAGCGTCGCGCAGATCCATGTGGAGCACGCCGAGAGTGGGCTCGTCCGCATAGGCGGCGAGGAGGCTGGGCGGTGGCGGGGTGTAGGACGACAGGGCGCCCGCCGAGACGAGGCTCATCAGGCAGAACAGTTGCGCGCCGTCGCCGAGCTCGGGCAGGTGGCGGTGCACGAGCTCGGTCATGGCTGTGAGCTTGGTGAGGGAGGAGCGCTTGTGCCGCTTGACCACCTCGACCGAGACGTTGTGCTCGAGGACGCCGCCCTGCGCGCCGAAGAGGTCGCACAGCACCACCCGGTCCGCCAGCGACTGGCTGAGGATCTCGGCCAGCTGGCCCGCCCGCACTTCCGGTGCCGCGTGCGCCTCGATGCCGGCGGTCAACTCCTCCGTCAGTTCGGCAAGCCAGGTTCCCAGGAAGTCGTCCAGCAGTTCGAGCAGCACCGCCTCGCGTGACTCGAAATATCGCAGGACGTTCGACTTGGCCAAGCCCACCCGTCGACTCAGTTCGTTGAGGCTCACCTCGGCCACGGGCATCTCGTCGAGCATCGACGCCGCCGTGTCCAGGATCGCCCGGCGGCGGATGCTTCGCTGCTCCGCACTTCGCGCCCGCTGGAAAGTCACGCCCTCACTCTAGCTTAAAGACCGCCGGTCCCTTGACATAAGACCGCCAGTCTCTTAAGCTCGGCCTATAACAGACCGACGGTTTCTTAGGAGCGCATCATGAGCAGTAACTGGACCGAGCAGCACATTCCCGACCAGCGCGGCCGGGTGGCGATCGTGACCGGCGCCAACACCGGGCTGGGTTTCGAGACCGCCCGAATGCTGGCCGAGCGAGGGGCGGCGGTGGTGCTGGCCGTCCGTGACGTCGAGAAGGGCAAGCAGGCGGCCGCCCGCATCACCGGCGACGTCACCGTCCAGGCCCTCGACCTGACCTCCCTGGAATCGATCCGGTCCGCGGCGGCCGACCTGCGCGCCACCCACCCCCGCATCGACCTTCTGATCAACAACGCGGGCGTGATGTACACCCCGAAGCAGACCACCGCCGACGGCTTCGAGCTGCAGTTCGGCACCAATCATCTCGGCCACTTCGCCCTGACCGGCCTGCTGCTGGACCGGCTCCTGCCCGTCCCCGGCTCCCGCGTCGTGACGGTCAGCAGCACAGGCCATCGCATCCGGGCCGCCATCCACTTCGACGATCTGCAGTGGGAGCGCTCGTACAGTCGCATCGGCGCCTACGGCCAGTCCAAACTCGCCAATCTGATGTTCACCTACGAACTGCAGCGTCGGCTCGCATCGCACGGCACCACCGCCGCGGTCGCCGCCCACCCTGGCGTGTCCAACACCGAACTTCTCCGCAACACGCCCGCCGCGCTCCGCCTGCCCGTCACTTGGCTCGCGCCCCTGCTCACCCCACTGTTCACCCAGGAGGCCGACATGGGCGCCCTGTCGACCCTGCGCGCCGCCACCGACCCGGCCGTTGTCGGCGGGCAGTACTACGGCCCCGGCAACCGGGGGGAGATCCGTGGATATCCGAAGCTGGTCACCTCCAGTCCCGACTCCCATAATCAAGCGGCCCAGCAGCGCCTGTGGACCGTCTCCGAAGAGCTCACCGGGGTGACGTTTCCCGTGTGATGAAGCGGTGACTCCACAAGTGTGCGCGCACCCTCGTTGACCGCTAGTCGTACTGCCTGAGAGCGGCAGACGCCGTCAGCCGTGCGCGGTGGGGCGGGCACCCGACCAGGGATGAGTGGCGGTTCCCGATCACTTTCCTTGCAGGATCGTCGCGGTCGGCGCTGCTGCGACGGTGGGGGTGACTGCGGCTTCGGGGGTGGCAGGGTAGTAGTCGGGGGTCTCGGTGCCCGTGAGGAAGTCGCTGGTCCAGCCGAGTGCGAGTGTGCGGAGCATCGTCGTGTTCGAGATGCTCGGGGTGCCGCACAGCAGCGTTCCCAGTGAATCCGAGCTGGTGCCCTCGGCGTCGGTGTGCATGCCGTCGCTCACGCTGATGCCGAGGAACGGTCGATGAAGCTGTTGCTGGACTGCCGTAGTGCCGCTGCCGAGGTTGTTGCACAGCGACGGTGCCGCGGCGATCGTCAGGATGGGGAGGTCGGTGGGGTCGAGGTCGGCGAGTGCGCGGTCGCTGTTGTCGCCGAGAAAGGATTTCACCGGATCCAGCAACACCAGACCACGCAGGTGTGCGAACACTTCCGGGTGCGCGACATGGAGGCGATGTGCGACGAACGCGACCGCCTCGGCGCCGGCGGAGTGTCCGACGAAAACAAGGTCGCTGGGCAGTCGTGGGGCGACCATGCCCGCGCGTGCGGCCGCGGCCGCGAGGCTGCGCGCGAGTGCGCCGTCGGGGTCGGTGGCGGTACCGAACAGGGTCGCGACGTTGTCGAGGAATTTGGTGTTGTCGCCGAGATTCTGCAGCGTGCATCCGGCGAGATCCATGAACGGCAGTGCGGGCGCGAAGACCAGATAGCCGCTGTCGGCGAAGGCGGTCGCCAGCTGTGCGACGTTGCTGTTGGTGCGGGCGAAGCCGTGCTGGATCCAGACCATGCCCCTGGGGGTTCCGGTCGGCAGGTACCAGTCCGCGCTCTGCTGCAAAGTGGTTGAGGTGCAAGGGATATCGACTGTGCCGGGGAGCCGCGACGCGTCCGATCCGGCGGTCGGTGCGGTGATGGCAAGGGCGCAGGCGGCGATGATGGCGGCGCTTGCCGCGGCCAGGGCCGAACCTCGAGAACTCATGGTGACTCCAACAACGGCGGAACACCTGTTTCGCTCTGCGAAATGGTGTTTCTTAACTGCGATGGTTTATTAGCGCCCACGTGGGTGTGGATGTCAAGTGGTGGCCTGGCGACGTGTGGTGGTGAATCGGGGCTGGACGGCGCCGGTGTGAGCGCGATACGTTTCGATAGGTGAAACGCTGTTACGGCAATCGAGAAGTGCGGTGAGCGGGTGAGATCGGCGCTGTATGTCCCCGGCAATCGACCGGAACTGTTCGACAAGGCGCTGGCCGGTCCCGCCGACGTAGTGCTGCTCGATCTGGAAGATGCCGTTCCGCTGCGACAGAAGGAGTCGGCGCGAGCCGAGGTCTCCGCTTGGCTGCGCACGGTCGCCGATGCCGGACAACGGATCTGGGTGCGGGTGAACTCTGGTTCGCTGTGCCGCGACGACTTGCGGGCGGTGGCACTGCCCGCGGTGGCTGCGGTGTGCCTGGCGAAAACTGAATCAGCGGAACAGGTTCGGGCGGCGGACGAGGTGTTGCGGGAGTGCGAACCGCAGGTCGGCGCGATCCGGGTGTGCCCGCTGTTGGAGAGCGCTGCCGCCGTGCTCGATGCCAAGACGATTGCCGCCGCCCCTCGGGTATGGCGGCTGCAACTCGGGGAAGCGGATCTGCGCGCCGATCTGGGGATCGAAACCAGTTCCGACGAACGCGAACTGTTGGCCATCCGCACCCATGTGGTCCTCGCCAGCGCAGCGGCGGGGATCGCGCCGCCGCTGGGGCCCGTCGACACCGATTTCCGCGACCTGGACCGGTTGCGTGAGCGGACGAAAGCGTTGGCGCGGATGGGGTTTCGCGGGCGCGCCTGCATCCATCCCGCGCAGCTCCCCGTGGTCAACGAGGTGTTCACCCCCGCCGTGGCCGACCTGGAGCGGGCCCGCGTACTCGTGGGCCGCTTCGAATCCGCCGCCGGTGGCGTCCTGCTCGACGAGGGCGGCAAAATGGTGGACGCGGCCGTGATCCGGCAAGCGCGACGCCTACTGGAGGATTGACACGGCATGCCGACTAATCGGGGAGTTCTCGCGTGATCGTTTCGGCCCTGTTCGGCCTGCTCGCCCTCGGCCACCTTGTCCTCGCGTGGCTCGGTCTGTCCGGGATTCGTGCCGGTGGCGGCCGGATGCTGGTGCTTCCGACGGTGTTGTGCCTGGCGCTGTGCTACGACAACTCCGTCATCGCCATGGGGCGCACAGTGGGGGTCGGGCGACTGCTCGAGACGTTGAGCTGGCCGCGCTTCGCCTTGCACGCGGTGCTGACACCGCTGCTGGTGCTGTGGGCCCGCGCCGCGGTCGACCACGCGGGTGTGTCCGGGGCGCGGCGGACTGTTGTCCGGGTCGGCGCGATGGTACTGACCGCGGCGCTTGTCGCGATCGGGATCTGGCACGGCGTCCTGGGGCTCGTGTTGGAGCCGAAGTGGTGGGCCGGGACACTGCGCTACGGGTACGCCGGCGGCTCGGCCCTCGGCGCGTTTCCCGCGATCATCGCGGTGCTGGTCGTGCTCGCGGCCGGGCTCGTGCTGTGGCGTCGGCGTCGCTACTCGGTGCTGGCGGTCGCGGCGGCGACGATGACCCTGGTCGCGGGCGCGACGCCGGTGGTGCCGGTGCTCGGCAATGCGGGCGAGCTGGTACTCGCCGCCGGATTGGTGAGCACCGGTCTGTGGCTGCGGCGAGAATTCAGTGGTCCCGTAGCAGCGAACCCGCACCCTCGATCCGGTCGTTGATGCCGTTGTCGCGCAGTGCCATCCACCAGGTCGCGGCATTGATGGCGATCACCGGTTTACCCAGCCAGCGTTCGGCCTCATCGGCCAGGCGCACCATGGACAGGTTCGTGCCGCACTGGACGAGCGCGTCGATATCGTCGCTGTCCACCGCCCGCAGGGCGTCGCGCAGCGTGTCCTCGGTGACATGGGCGATCGATACCGCGGTGGGGCAGCGCAGGCCGGTGATCGCGGCGACGTCGAAGCCGAGCTCGCCGAAGAACCGGACCACATTTTCGTCGCCGATCGGCTGATAGGGCGTGACGACGCCGATTCGCTTCGCGCCGTTGAGCGTCAGCGCCCGGCGGCATGCCTCGGCGCCGGTGGCGACCTCCAGCCCGGTCGCCTCGTGGATCTGCTGGATGAATTTGCGGTTGCCTTCGATGCCGCCCCAGAAGGTTTCGGCCGACATCCCCATCACCATGTAGTCCGGTTCGCAGGTCATGATCCGCGCACAGGTCCCGTCCATTTCGGCGCGGATCTGGTCGAGCAGATGGGACATGCCCGCGTCGTCGCTCATGTTCTGGTCGCGGATGTGGATGCGGCCGAAATGCGCGGTGACCCCTGGCACGCTCATCCGCCCGAAATCTGGTTCGACCACGGTATTCGTCGATGGGGCGAGTACGCCGAACTTGCGTCGCCAGCCCAGTACGTCAGGCATTAGTCATCTCTCGGTTGCTACGGCTTTCTCGGAGACCGCCGTGGCGGCGGCCAGCCGCCACGCGCCGGCCAGGAATGCGGCTTGGGCCGCGGTGTTGCACAACTGCTCGATCCACTGCAACGTCACCGTCTGGTCCGGGCGGGAGGCGAGCGGACCCAGTACGTAGAAGCTCAGCAGCTGCACGCCGAACAGGCCCGCGGCCACGGTGTCGCCGCGATCGCGGGCGATGCCGATCAAATAGATTCCCGTGATGGTCGCGAATACCGTGGTGCTGACCAGCATCGGGATCGAGTCGCGTGCCGCCAGGGCGCCGAGAGCACAGACCGCGGTGAGGCCGACGACCAGGTATCGGAGCCAGCGCGGCGAGGTGTCCGTCTTGGTTCGGGACGCGGCAAGGCACAGCAGGCCGAATCCCACAGTCAGGAACGGAAACAGCATCTCACTCAGCCACGGCAGGTCAGGGCCGCCCGCCGCGGCGACGAGTTTCGCGGTGGCCTTGGCCAGGCCGCCCGCGCCGATGAACACCGCGGCCGCTACCGGCGCCGGGCCGCCGCCGAGCACGCGGCGCAGCAGCAGTACGCCCGCGGTGGTGAACAGCACCGGCGCGAAATCCTCGATCGCCAGCGAGAGCGGGTAGTCGATGGCAGCCGTGCTCATTCGGCGAACAGATCGCGTCGTCGGAAGCCCGCGGTGGCGAAGCGGCCGATCACCTTCGGTGTGGTGAGCCAGCGGACGTGGGCGCCGTTGCGTCGGTGGGTGAGGGCGCGCTCGGCCAGCCAGGGCGTCACGGTCTCGACGCGGTCGGCGAGGATGTTGAATATCTTGCGCGCCTTGGCCAGTTCCTCGGGATCGGCGTAGCCGTGGGTCAGCAGGTCGGTGACCACCATGCCCGGGCTGAGCAGGCCGACGGACACCCCGGCGGGGACCTCCTTCGCCAGGGCCTTGGTCAGGTAGGTCAGTGCCCGTTTGCTGGCGCCGTAGACCGACAGTCCTGGCACCGTGCGACCGTCGCTGCCGAGGCCTTCCATATTCCAGACGTGTCCGCCGCCAGCGGCCGCCATCCCCGCGATCGCGACGGCGGAGCCGTTGATCGCGCCGAGCAGGTTGGTCGAGACGACCTTCGCGGCATCGGCGGCGGGCAGCTCCCACACGGGTGTGCGGGTGTGCGAGATGCCGGCATTGTTGATCCAGACGTCGACGCCCCCGAAGCGGGCTACCGTCGCGTCCCAGAGTGCCTGCAGCTGCTCGCGGTCGGTGACATCGGCAGACACCACCAGCAGTTCGGTTTCGGGAAGTTCCGCGCGCAGTGCGTCGATCCGCTCGGTATCGGTGCCGCACACCGCGACTCGATGGCCGCGTCGCAGTAGCGCACGGGCGATGCCGAGTCCGATGCCGCGGGTGCCGCCGGTCACCACGACGGTGCTGGTCGTCGGCCCGCTCATGCGCGCACCAGCACCCCGTGCAGGACAGCGCTGAGGCTGTTGTGCTCGAACAGTTCGTAGACCACGGCGAGCTCGGCACCCGCGCCCATGCCGGGTTCCGCGTCCATCATGAACTCCCGTCCGTTGAGTTTGGCGCCGTCGGGGAAGTGCAACACCGGGTAGTTGGCCCGGCCGTAGGACGTCGCGTTGCCCCAGGCGCCGGGCCCCTCGTGGAACGAACGGACGCCGTCACGGCGCACCGTCGCCTGGTATTCGCGGTCGATCGCGCCGCTCCAGGTGACGTGGTGCTCGGCGGTCAACAGGCTCGACGGCGTCACCTCGACGGCGATGTGGACGGTGCCGTGGCGTTGCTGGTCGGCGCCCCACAGTTCGCAGTCACCGACATAGCGGCACGCGTCTTTGGTCGGCAGCACGAAAGGGGTAGCTCCGCAGCGTGTTTCGTGCTCGACGAGGTCGTCGGCGAGCGCCGGATCGCGGGTGTAGACCCCGTTGAACACCCCGACCATGGCCGGTCCCTGGTACAGCACCGAGGAGTACACCTGGGTGTCACCGAGTGTCAGGTTCCAGGTGTTCAAACCTACCTGCCAACCGGGGCCGTAGTAGTGCGCGTCGACGAAGCTGCCATACGGTCGACCGGCTCCGTAGAAGTCGGGGCCGGTGTAGAGGCGATCGCTGTCGGAGTCGACGACGCCGAAGGCGAACGGCGCACCGAGCGCGAACCGGCCTGCGAGTTCGCCGCCGCCGGTGAGACCGCCGTCCATGAAGTAGGTCGTCGTTCCGTCGGCGAAGACCGATGAGCGGCGGATGTCTTCGAAACCGCGCCAGACGCCGTCGGCGGCGAACAGCGACGGCCTGCCGACCCATTCACCCGCGATGCGCTGCTGCCACTGGCTCGGCGCTTCGGCGGCGGTCATGCGAGCAGCTCCGCCCGCACGCGCGCGGTCTGATCGTCACCGAGCAGTCGGGCCACCTGCGCCCAGACCGGATCCACTTCCGGACTGAACAGATTCGCCCGGTTCACGCTGTCGCGGACGGCCGTATCGGCGTCCACCGCGGGAACCCCTTTGTCCACGAGGGTGAGCCAATGCCGCAGATAGTCGTCGACGGTGGTGTCGAGCGCGCGGAAGGCGGTTTCGGTGGCTCGACAGACGACCATCCACGGCGACATCATCGCCCGCTGCCGCGGACCGATCGCCGCCGCCGACACGCCGTCGAGCTGCCAGGCCGCCTCCAGTAGCGGGGTCAGCGGCAGGAATGCGGCATCGAGATAGGCGAGGTTCACCGCCAGATCGGCACGCGGAATGAGATCGAGGTGCATGGCGTAGTACTCGCCGCCGTGCACCGAGTCCAGCGTGAAATGCGGGACCGCCGAGTCAGCAGGGGTGAAGGCGAAGAGCATATGGCTGTCGAGGTGGATGGCGGGAACCACCAGATCGACGGCGACGAGCTTGTCGATTCGCTCGCCGTGCATCACCCGCAGCCTGCCGACCGGTTCCGGCGACATCGCGCTGATCAGCGGAATGTCTTCGGCGACAGTGAGTTCGAGTGCGGTGCTCAGTGTCTGCAAGGTGCGTTCGCTGAGTGCGGCGGGCAGGCTCATCGCGGTGTTCCTCCGTTGCGGGCTTTGTGTACCCAGGCTTGGGCGAGTTCGGGGTTGTCGCGGCGGGCCGGTGAGGCGATGACGGTGGCGGTTCGGCGCGGTCCGTCGCCGGTGATGGTGTCGTCCTCGCCCAGCCACCAGCCGTCCTTGATCAGCTGAGTGCGCCTGCGCCGGTAGGCGATTTGCAGCGCGTCGCTGCGGACGTGCAATTCGTCGGCGAGGTCGAACGGCAGCAACTCCGGGCGCTGCCCCTCGACAATCGGTTTGTCCTGCAGCAGGATCGCTTTGATTCTTCTGCGGGTGTCGGCGTCGGCCCATTTACCGGTGAAGAAGTTCCGGTAGCCGAGGATCTTGATCAGGGTGCGGTCCTGCGACAGCGGGATATTGAAGTCGTAGAGCAGCAGATCGCCGATGGGCAGCCTGATGTGCAGTTTCACCACGTTGGGCAGGTACCAGCCGTTGGTGACCGTCACGAATTCGGGGCGCGGCTTGTTGCGGAACAGCAGCCCCCACAGCCCGCCGGGCGGTGGCGGGCTGAGCTGGATATCGGCCTCCGCGGACCAATCATCTTGGCGAATGGAGAAACTCGGAATCTCGGGCTTGTCCGGATTGCCGAATCTGGTGCCGTGCACGAAGGGCGTGTGCGAGGCGTCGACGACGTTCTCGAAGGTCCGCTCGTAGTTCGCCTCGACCTCCATCTCGAACTGCACGACCCGGAAACTCGGATCATCGTGCACCGGGATCTCCGGAATAGGCGGACGTTGATCCTCGGGCAGATCGCCGAGAAAGGCCCACATCATGCCGTAGCGCTCCTCGGTGGGGTAGGCGTCGACGCGGGCCTTCTTCGGGATGATCCGATCCTCGGCATTGGCCGGGATCCGCACGCAGGCGCCTTCGGCGTTGTACTGCCAGCCGTGGTACGGACAGGCGATGCAGTCGTCGGTGACCGTCCCCATCGACAGGGCGCCGCCGCGGTGCACGCACAGGTCCGACAGGCACACCACCGACCCGGCTGTGGTGCGGTACAGCACGAAGTCCTGGCCGAGGCAGGTCACCTTCTTCGGCGTGCGGCCGACCTTGTCGGCGAATTCCAGTGCGTACCAGAAGTTCTTCAGCATTGTTCTCGCTCCGGTAGGTGGGGCGCCACGACGTCCGCGGCGACGAACTCGGCGAGCTCGGTTCGTGCTGTGCTCGAGTCGCACAGGTGGGCGCGCAAGAACGCGGAGGTCAGGCGCGCGAACGGGGTCAGCGCATCCGCGTCGTCGCCGCCGTCGAGGAAGGCGCGGGCGGCGGTCGGATCGGCGTCGGCGATGCCGAAATGATTGGCCCCTTCGATGACGGCCAGCAGGTGCTCGCCTGGTGGCAGCGCCTCGTGGAAAGTGCGAGCCACCGGATCGGGGCGGGTCTCGCCGTCCTCGCCATAGCGGTCGGCACTGCCCGCGATGACACCGTCATTGGTGCCGACGCCGAGCAGGACCGGGCACTCGACCTGCGCCGGCAGGACGGTGCCCGCGGGCCAGCCGAGCATGGTCGCCACCATGGTGTGCGCGCCCCACGCGAACACCGCCGCGACGGAATCGAAGAAGCGTGCCGACTGCAAGACCACGGTGCCGCCCGCCGAGTGTCCGCCCAGCGCGATCCGGTTCAGGTCGAGTGCCCCGCGCAGCGGGCCCTGCGCGTTCAACTCGGCGAGGGCATCGATGACCGCGCCGATGGTCGGGCAGGTCGGGCGGGTGCCGTAGGTCTCCGGGCGGGCGGCGGCCAGGTCGACGCCGCACGTCAGACCGCGCTGGCCGCCGAACAATTCGGCCACCCGGTCGAAAGTCACGACGACGAAACCGCTGTCGGCGATCGCGGTGGCGAATCGGCGGTAAGAGTCCTGGCCGACATTGACACCGGACAGGAACACGACCACCGGATACGGCACCGCCGCGGGATCGGGTGCGAAGACGCCGGTCAGACGTTCGGCATCGTCGCCGGTGGCGATCGCGGGGTAGTAGACCTTCAGATGGGCGGTATCGAACGGTGCGGTTCCCGCGGTGCGAGCCGACCACCAGAGCGAGCGAACAAGTCTCACGCGGGCACCTCATCGACGTGGTGTGGACGGATCGGGCGCGGACTCATCCGACGGGCCTGGGCAGAACTCGGTCGCCGCCCCACAGGCCACGCACCAGACGCTGGGTCAGATCCGCGCCGAACATCCGCTCGCCCATGGCATTCGCGGGATCGCGTTCGGCGATATTGCGACGGATCGCCAGGTCTCGCTCCGCCAACCGGGCCCGCTCACCGACGGGCACCGGCGTCGCCGCGTCCACCCACCCGAGCCATTGCTCGACCCGCGCCGTGAGAATCTCGGCGACCGTCTCGCGATTGGCCTGATTCGGCGGGAAGGAGTAGCAATACGCGGTGGGCGACAGGCTGGACCGGATGAAGCCGGTGCGGCTGGTGAACCAGGTGAAATCGGGATGTTCTTCCTTGAAGGCCAACCACGGCGCGTCGTTGTCGGCGTAGTAGCTGTCGAAATAGTCGCCGTCGCCGACCAGGTCGCCGCGTGGTACCGCATCGACATAGAACCAACCCTGCGGCCACAGCAGCAGCGCGACGCCCAGATGTGGGACCTGGATCTGTGGTCCGAGCCACGCGGTGAGATGCAGATTGACGAAACCGGTGCGGGGGTCGCCGATCCAGGAATGCACCAGCCAGTCGATCTCGGGGCCGGTAAAGGCGGCCAGACTTCCCGATGGTCCGGTCGCCGCGTCGCCGTAGTTCTCCAGGGCCTCGGTCGAGGGATCTCTGGTCAGCTCGAAGCGTTCGGCGATCCGGGATTTCAGCCCGCTCAACAGATCTCGCCATTCCTGGAACGTCTCGGTGACGTCGATTCTGGCGGTGGCGTCGACCATCTGCTCGACGTGTTGCACGGTTTCACTCATCGTTGCTCCGGTTCTGTCGTCACTGCGCGTGCCTGGTCATGGCGTCCAGTGGCCACCGAGGGCGTCCGTCCACCAGGTCGGTGCCTTTGGATACGTTGCGGTTCATGGCTTGCGCCGGCCGCACGGTCGCCCGGACATCGGCGGCGTCGGGCGGTGCGACGGTCACGATCGGGTGGCTGATCACACCGGTGAACGGGCCGCTCCACGCGGTCCAGAGCGTGAAATCGGGGCTGAGCGCGTACACCGCGCCGAGCAGTCCGCCGTGTTCGTCGCTCCCGGCGGCCACCACATTGAGCCGGTTCTCCGCCGCGCGTTCGGACAGGCCGAGTGCCAATTCCCACGGTTCGGTCGGCGAGCAGGGCACTGCCACGATGTCGGCGTCCTGGAGCGCGGCCAGCCGGAAGGTCTCGGGGAAGAGCGCGTCGTCGCCGACCACGATGGCCAGTCGGCCCCATGGCACGTCGAAGACGGTCAATTCGGTGCCCGGCTCCGTCAGCCACGGAAGGCGTTTGGTCGGATGCAATTGAGCTTGTCGGCCGAGCACCCCGTCGGCGGTGACCAGCACACCGTGGTGGGCACCGCCGGCGCGCGCACTCAGCACCACGTGTGTCGTTGTGCCGTTCAGTGCGTCGACGACTTCCGGTATCGATATCTTGGCGAGCTCGGGGAGCACGATCAACTCGACTCCGTCGGCGGCGAGTCGGGCCAGTAGAGCCGGGTCGGCGACCGCGAGCGCGGTGCTCAGCGAATCGGCCCCGGCCGCCGCGCGTCGCCCGCGCGGTGTGGCGGTGAGTGGGGCGTAGAGCTCGGGCCTGCGCGCGGCGAGGATGTCGGTGCCGTCCGGTCGCCGTTTGTCATCGGCCAGTGACACGTCGATATCGGCGACGACGATCGCCTCACCGGTGGCAGGCGCTACCGCGACCGGGACGCCGTCGGGGCCGACGATCTGGCTTTCGCCCGCGCCGTGCAGCCGATCCTGCGGCACTCCGAGGCGGTCCGCGATCGAGGGCAACTGGTCGGCGGGGAGCAGGGGGCCGACCTTGTTGGCGGCCACCACCCAGACCTTGTTCTCCGCGGCGCGTACCGGAATGTGCAGGCTCGCTTCGTCGACGGCGAAGGAGTTGAGGCTGTTGAGTAACAGTTGGGCCCCGCGCAGTGCCAGCGACCGGGTGACCTCGTTGATGACGCCCTCCATGCAGGCGTACATACCGATCCGGCCCAGGGGAGTCTCGAGCACCGGCGATTCGGTCAGGCCCGGATCGAGATAGTCGTTCTCGGCGCCCATCAGGATCTGCTTGTCGGATTCGCCGAGCAGTTCGCCGTCGGGGCCGAACAGCAGGCTGGTGCCGGTGGTGCGGCCGTCGGCACGGGCCAGGGTGACGCCGATCTTCACGAACAGCCGATGTCGGCGCGCCCGCTGCGCGATCGAACTACAGAACGTGTCGCCGGGTGTGCAGGCCATTCGGCGCGCGTGCGCACGGTCCTCGTACCAAGATAGGTGGTTACAGAATTCGGGAAGAACGACCAGTTCGGCGCCAGCGGCGGCCGCGGCGTCGATCATGCGGAGGCAGGCGTCGAGGTTGACCGCGACGTCGGTTCCCGCGGCGAGTTGTGCGGCCGCGACTCGGGTCATGAACTCGGACCCTCTCACTCGTCCAGCGTTTCGTACAACGAAACGCTGTTTCCAACAGTGCCCTGATTCTGTACCCCTCTGAAGGATCTGTCCAGGGGTGGTTCGACATTTCACGCGCCCGTAATTCGTTGAAAGCCCGCTTTTTCTGTCTGTCTTGACAGTGGTCGGCACCGCGGGTTCAATGTGGCAATCGTGAAACTGTGTTTCGCTCAGCGGAACATGAGTGGAGGTTGAGGATGACGAGACATCGCGCATCCGTGTCGGCCGCCCTCTGCGCAGTCACCGCCGGACCGGTCGCCGGTGGGCAGCTGGTGCTGCTTGCCAAACCCTTGGGCGGTGTGGTCGGAGTGCCCGGCGCAGTGGTCGGCTACATCGTGCTCACCGGCGCGTCGCTGGGTCTGTTCGCCGCGTTGCTGTGTCTGTGGCGATTGCGCTCTTCGGTCGAAATGGCAAGTGCGTGTGGTGTTCTCGCGGGCATCGCCGTTCTGGTGGCGGGCGCCGCGGAGACCGTCGTGGTGTTCGCCGTCGCGGTGCTGGTGGCCGGTACTGCCACCGGGCCGCTGCTGGTCGCCGGTCGTACTCTCGCAGCCGATCTCGGACGCCGGAGTTTTGTCGTCATGCACGCAGCGGCGACAGCGGGACTGGTCGTCGCCGCGTGGCTGGCCGGCCGGTGCTACGAGAATCCCGGAGCCGGTGTGATTGCCGCGGGGGCGCTGACCGCCGTCCTCGGTGCGAGCGCTGGACTGTTGCGAGCACGCCTCGCCGAAGCACCGATGTCGCGCCGCCCGGCCACCATCGGCGCGGTGCCCCGTCCCGCGCTGTCGGGATATGTCGCTGTAGGACTCGCAGTCGGGGGCACGGTGCTGCCCGCGCTGCATCTGCTGTTGTTCCGCTGGAACGAATTCGGAGCCGAGCAGCTCACCTGGCTGGTGTTCGCTGCCGCGCCCGCGGTATTCGTGGTCGCGCTGCCGGGGCGTCGACCGGCCGCCGTGCCCGTGCTGTTGATCCTGGCGGCAGGCGGACCGGTGCTCGTGGCGACCGCATCGGGGCCGGTGTTGCTGACGATCGGGCTGGCCGTGACCCTGGCAGCGGCGGCCCGTGCGATGACGGCCCTCGACGAGGAGTTCTGCCCGCGCGCCGATAGCGCCGCCGCTACCGCCGTTGTCACGGCGATCGCGGGTTCGATCGGTCTGGGACTCGTCGATCTGCTCGGTCGGGTCGTCGGTACCGGATCGGCGCTGACCGTGCTGGCCGCCTGCGTACTCGTCGCGGCCTGGCTCTGCGGCAGGTACGACCACGCCGCATCACCTCCGCAGGGCGTGCTCAGCTCACACAACGAAGGAGGCGCGCCGTGAATGGTTTCGCCACGATGACCCGAGCGGCCGCGGCCGCACTGCTCGGCGGATGTCTGATCGGCTTTCCGACAGCGGCATTCGCGCAGGAGCCCGCCGCGATACAGGTCAGCGCGAGCGCCGATCTGACCGAAGGACAGCGAATCACCGTCAGCGGCAGCGGCTTTCGGGCCGGCCTGGCGGCGGTCGCGGTGGGCATGTGTAAACAGGGCTTCACCAACGGGCTGAAGGACTGTGATCTCGACGGCGGCGCGACCTTCGTCAATATCGGCGGGGACGGCACTTTCGGCCCGCTGACGTTGACCGCGCACCACACGTTCCACGCCATCGACTGCACCCAGCAGCAGTGCGTGATCGCGGCCGCACCACTGCCGGGCACCGAACCACCCGCGGTCATCGCAGCCAATTCGGCTGCGGTATCGGTGGCTTTCGCGGGTTCCGGCCCGCCGCCACCACCGGCTCCTGCCCCGGCTGCCGCGCTGCGCTCGGACTCCGATACCGAAGGCCCATCCACCGTGCTGTGGGCGGTGACCGCGGGCTTGCTGGTGATTGTCGCCGGTAGTGCCCTCGCCGATCGGCGGCGATTGTGAAATCCATCAGGAGGAAGATATGAAACGCATCGGTACCCCGCTCGGGATTCTCGGGGCCGTCGCGGTCGCCGCGATCTGGAGTGCGACCCCGGCGGCAGCCGCACCGACCTTGCAGGTGAGTCAGTCCACCGGACTCGCGGCCGGGCAGACCGTCACCGTGACGCTGGACGGACTGCCCGCGAATATGCCCGCGGTGGCGGTCGGGCAGTGCAAACCGCAGATCACCGGTCCTGCAGATTGTCATCTCGCCGGTTCGATGCTCGGCGCCGCCGACGGGCAGGGGCGGTGGCAACCCAACCCCGGCAAAGGGGGAATCGCCCTGGTAGCCACCGTCGGTACCACCGATTGCGCCGCAGCGCCCGGTGCCTGCACGATCAGCGTCACCAGCCTGACGAACGCGACCGAGATCCTCGCCTCGGTGCCGTTGACCTTCGGCCCCGCCGCCGAAACGCCGGTGACCGCGACCGATGCGGCCGAGGCCGAGTCCGAGGACGCCGACAGCAATACCACCATGATGGTCGGCATCGCCGCCGGCGTGGTGGTGATCGCCGCGGTCGCTGTCGCCGTCGTAATACGCAGGCGCGGCACAAACAAGTGAATCCCCGGACGGCACGGAGGCTTGTCGCCGCCGTGCCGTCCCTCCGGGATGTTTCGCTACGGGCGCGCCGTGGTCGGATAGGCCCTCGCGGGTAGTCCGGTGCCGCCGGCGCGGAAGGCGCCCGGAGCGTGCGTGACGGTTGTTTGGACGTACTCGCGCAGGCCCTCTTCGGCGTACTCGCGGCCGAAGCCGCTGTTCTTGATACCGCCGAACGGGGCCCGCAGGGACATGCCGGTGCGGTTGTGGGTGTTGATGAAGGTGAAGCCCGCCTCGATGCGAGCGGCGAACGCGCAGGCGCGATCTTCGTCGGCCGACCAGACCGAGGCGGCCAGGCCGAGGTCGGAATCGTTTGCCCTGGCCAAGACTTCGGCTTCCTCGCGATAGGTGAGCAGCGGTACGGCCGGGCCGAACTGCTCGAGGCGGACGAGGTCGGCATCGTCGGGGACCCCGAGCGCGAGGATCGGGTCGAGGAAATAGCCCTCCGAGGTCGGCGCGGTGGCGAGCGTGACGATGTCGGCGCCCCGATTCCTGGCATCGGTGACGAGTCCGCGTACGCGTTCGGCGGCCGCCATGGTGGCTACCGGACCCATGGTGACATCGTCGTCCAGCGGATCACCGACGGTCAGGATGCGCTGTGCGGCAGCGATATAGGACTCGACGAACTCGGTTAGCCGAGTCTGCGGCACATAAAGCCGTTTGGCGGCCATGCACACCTGGCCTGCCGTGGCGAAGGAGGCGAGGACCAGGCGTTCGAAATCCGCTGAGGACAGGGCGAAGTCGTCCAGGAACACTGCCGGGTCGTTACCGCCGAGCTCCAGCGTCACCGGCTTGATCGCGCGTCCGGCGGCGGCGGCGATCGCGCGCCCGGCATCCTCGCCACCGGTGAAAGCGACCTTGCGCACCAGCGGGTGCGCGATCAGCGCGTGCACGGTATCCGGGCCGCCATGGATCACTGTCGTGGCGGGCAGTAGTTCGGCCGCGGCGGTGACGGTGAGCGGTGCCAGTGGCGATGGTTTGAGCACGACCGCATTGCCCGCGGCGAGTGCGGGACCCAGCTTGAGCATCGAGAGAATGATCGGGGCGTTCCAGGGGGTGATGGCGGCGATTACTCCGAACGGTCTCGCGGACAGAGTGATTCGGCCGTGCGCGTCGTCGGTTGTGCGCGTCCGCAAGACCTCGGCCGCATGGTCGCGCACCCAGCGCAGATAGTGCGCGGCGAAGCCGATTTCGCCCCGGCAATCGGTGACGGGTTTACCGGTCTCGCGCGCCAGCAGTATTGCCAGCTCGGCACCGCGGTCATCGAGTGCGTCCGCGGCCGTGCCGAGCGCGGCGAACCGGGTCTCGGGCGGACATCGCGACCATGCGCGAAACGTGGAATGTGCCGCGCGTACCACGGCTTCGACCGCGTCCGGTGCGGTCGAGGTCACGGTGCCGACGATCTCGCGCGGGTGGGCCGGATTCTCGCGATCGATTCTCACGGCCGGATCTCCAGCGAGTCGAGCAGGCAGGCCCGCCGTAGATAGGCGCGCGCGGCGACCGGATCGGCGGCCAGTTCGCGCAGGTGCGCGAGGTAGCCGGCGTTGCGTTCGCGCATCCGGTTCCAGTTGTTGTGACTGATGCGCTGAACATGGTCGACGGCAACGTTTCGACGGTGCGCCGCCACCTCGTCGAGCTGGGCATCCGGGCCGCCCTCGATGACATCGCACAGTGCGGACGCCAGCTGGACCGCATCGTGGATTCCGCTGTTCATGCCCATCCCGCCGAGCGGGTTGTTGACATGGGCCGCGTCGCCCATCAGCAGGACCTTGCCGTACCGGAATCGGTCGGTGACCCGCTGATGCACCCGGTAGAGCGAGGCATGGGCCAGCCGCCACGGTCTGCCGAGGTCGACGACCGCCGCCAGCCGCTCCGGCAGCCGACGCAATTCGTCCTCGTCATCGGTGTCGACCGGAGTCGGCAAGAGCACCCGCCAGTGCTGGGGGGTGCGCAGCAGCACCAGCCACTCGTCCGGGTCGAAGACATAGTTGATCGGCGCGATACCCGGTAGCGCGGCGGCCAGGTCCTCGTCGACCGAGGCGACCAGGAAGCGTTCCGGGTAGGTGCTGCCGCCGAATTCGACGCCGAGGCCGCGCCGGACACCGGAATGCGCACCGTCGGCGCCGATGACCCACTCCGCGCGCACCGGCCCCTTCGCGGTACGCAGCACCACCGAATCGGCGGTGCTGAGCAACCCGTCCACCCGGTGGCCGAACCGGACATCGGCGGCAGCGCCGAGGGCATCGAGCAGAATCGGCGTGAGTTTGCTCTGTTCACACTGCACGCGGAACGGAAAGGGGGTGTCCTCGGCCAGCACGTCGAGATCCAGGGTGGCGATCTCGCCGCCGCCGCGTTCCCGGTACTGGAAGGTCGAGGCGATGATGCCCTCGCGCAACAACGCATCGAGGACACCGAGGTCTCGCAGCATCTCGAGGGTCGGTGGATGGAAGGTGGAGGCCCGCGACTCGGTGGCCAGTTCGTCGCCCTGCTCGAGCACGGTGACCGGGAAACCCCGGCGGGCCAGCGTCAGTGCGGCGGTGAGCCCGACCGGCCCGGCGCCGACGACGACAACGGTGGGCTTGCTCATGAGGTGTGCAGGGCGAAGCGACCTTCGACGCCGACGACGCGAGCGCCGGTGAAGAAGCGCAGCGTCTCCGCCGTACCCTCCTCGCCGAGTCCGGACAGACCCCACGCGGGACGCGGTGTCATCAGGTGCAGGCTCATGATGGACGAGCCGTTCACCTTCACCTCACCGGCGCGGATCTGTCGAGCGATCCCGAGCGCGTGTTGTTCGTCCGCACCGCAGACGTAGCCCTCCAGGCCGTAGGGCACGGCATTGGCCAGCGCTACCGCCTCCTCGACCCGGTGATAGGTGAGGACACCGGCCACCGGTCCGAAGACCTCATCCGGCAGATCGCCGTCGAGTAGTGCGGGGGCGAGGAAGTTTCCGACTTCCGGCACCGCGCCGAAGGTCCGGGCTTCGCGATCGACGAACGATCGACGCACGGTCTGAACATGTTTCGAATGCAGGAGCGGTCCGAACTCGGTCAACGGATCCAGGGGGTCACCGACCCGAAGTGCGGCGAGGTGTCGACCGATCGTGTCGACCAATTCCTCGGCCCGGTCGGCGGGCAGGATCAATCTGCCGAGCGCCCGGCACCATTGGCCGTTCAGGGTGGTCAGCAGTTCGGCGGCCATCCGCGCGGCGGTGGGGAGATCGGCGTCGGGCAGCACGACGAGCGGATTGTTGCCGCCGAGCTCGAGCTGGCACGGGCGAAACATCCCGGCGGACGCGGTGGCGACCGAACGCCCGCCGCCGAGACCGCCGGTGAACGAGACCGCCTTGATCTCGAGCGCGGCGACGAGTTGGGCACCCACCTGCGCACCGCCCTGCACCAGCTGGAACATGCCGAAGGGCACGTGTTCGGCGATCGCCTCCGCCAGTGCCATCGAGCTGTAGGGCGCCAGTTCGCTGACCTTGAGGATCACCGGGCACCCGGCGGCGAGCGCGTTGGCGACTTTATGGGCTGCCATGGGCGCAGGCGCGTTCCACGGCACCAGACACAGGGCAGGGCCGAGTGGCAGCCGATGCACCTCGACCCCATCTCGGTCCTGGCGCAGTGCTCCGGTGCGCAGCTGCTCGGCCGCGAGCCGAAACGACCCCGAGACGATCGCTCCGAGCAGCGAGGTTTGGGCGATCGGGACGCCGGTCGCACGCGTATCCAGTTCCGCGATCAAGGGCAGCCGCTTGTCCAGATCGGTGGCGATCGCGTCGAGCATGTCGGGGGTGATCTGTCCCGCCGCCGTGTCGGCGACCGCGATGGCCCGTTCGACGCGCTCGGTCGCCGTCGCGACCGCCCTGGCGATGGGTTTCCCCGTGGCCGGATCTTCCAGTGCGACACCGAGATCCACGGACGGGGTGCCCCATTCCCCATCGATCAGGTCGGCGATTTCGGGGAGTTCGGCTGTCATCGGTCCGCCTTCGTCGGTGCGGTGGCGAACAATTCGTTCGCCTTGGCGTCGGTCACGATGCGGGCCACCTCGAGCATGCCGCGCTCGGCCGGGAAGGTCATCACCAATCCCATGGCCAGATCGCGCAGTGCGCGCCCGGCCACCCCGCTCATCCCCGCCGCCGAGGTGCCGCCCGCCTTGAACGCGCCGAGCGCGACCTGGAAGCAGGCTTCGGTCACCGCGCCCTTGCCGAGACGCCACTGGGTGAACACCTCCGACTTCGGTTTGAACGGCGGCTCTGCGGTTTCCACGGTCAGCTGATAGCGCAACCAGAGGTAGGCGGTCTGCAAGTTTCGTGTCATCTCACCGATGAGGACCTGGTGCACCGGGGAGGAGGCGATCGGTTCGCCGGTATCGGCGAAAGTCTTCGTGGTCGTCGCCGCGAGCATCTCGTCGTAGACATTCTGCGCGCAGCCGGTGTAGGCCGCCGCGATGGCGAGCTGGTTGCCGACGAAACTGCCTCTGCTCATGGTGAGCATCTTCGCGAACGCGCCGGGCACTGCCAAGGCTTCGTCCTCGGGGATGAAGACCTCGTCGAGTCGAATGCCGTTGTTGGCGGTGGCCCGCATACCGAGCCCGTCCCAGGGCGCCCGCACACTCACCCCCGGCGCGTCGCGGGGTACGAAGAAGGTCGCCAGCCCCTCGGCGGTGTCGTATCCCTCGAGCTTGGCCGAGGTCAGGTAGTAGTCGGCCACTCCGGTCGCGCAACCGAATGATTTCTCGCCCTGCAGGATCCAGCCGCCCTCGACCTTGCGGGCGGTGGTGGCGATGGTGATATTCGCGGCGGCGGTCTTGATCGCTTCGGAGGCGAAGTTCGCGAGCCACTTGCCTTCGGCCATGCGAGTGAGGACTTTCTCGGCGAATGCCCGCACGACGGGGATCTCGTCGTCGGCGAACAGTCCGGCGTCGATGGCCTCCAGCGGTAGCAGGCCGCGTGAGGCGCTCGTGTTGTGGAAGAAGAATGCCAGCGCCGTGGAAGGACAGGCGGTGCCCATCGCGAAGGTGGCCGCGGCCAGATCACGCAGGGTGCCGCCGAGTCCGCCGAACTTCTCCGGTACCACCAACCCGAGAAGTCCGGCCGCGCGTAACAGTTCGACGTGGCCGGGCGGGAAAGTACCGAGCCGATCCGCTTCCTCGGCGGCCGCGCGCAGGGCGGGCAACACGTCGTCGACCCGTTGTGCGCGTGCGCGTTCGGCGTCGGTCATGTCCTCGACGAGTCGTGCACCGATCATCGGATGATCCCCTCGTGGTAGTTGCGGTCGTGGTAGATGAGTGGCGCGGCGGACCGGGGCGTCGCGGCGTCCTGCACGGACCCGATGACGATGGTGTGGTCGCCCGCGGTGTGGCAGTCGGCGACTGCGCAGTCGAGCCACGCGACGGCGTCGGTCAATACCGCAGCGCCCGTGCGCGCGGTGTCCCAATGCCCGGTGGTGAAGCGATCCGCTGGTGCAGACCCGGCGATGGACGCGAAGCGTCTGCCGATGGCCTCGTGATCGTGCCCGAGGACGTTGACCGCGAAAACACCGCTCTCGCGGATCATTCGGCAGGTCGTGCTCGTGGAAACGAGGCAGATCGAGATGAGCGGCGGGTCGAGGGACACGCTGGTGAACGAACTGGCCGTCATGCCGTGTCGGGCGCCGTCGGACCGGACGGTGGTGACGACCACGACGCCGCTGGCCCATTGGGCGAGGACCGCGCGGAGAATGTTCGGCTCCACCTGGACATCCGTTTCGATAGTGGAAACATTGTTCCACTCACGGTAACGCTCGATGCCGACTCGGCGCAAGCGGAATCACGATGGGGATGGTGTTTCCCATCGGGAAATCGACCACTTAGACTGTCGTTGTGCCCGAAATCGAATCCGACAACCAGAGCCGGTCGATCGCCGCGGTCGAGCGCGCCATGGATGTGCTGCTGCTGTTCGGCCGTAGCGGCCGGCCCGACCTCGGCGTCACCGAGATCGCCACCGAACTCGGTATCACCAAAGCCGCGGTGCACCGCATTCTCACCGCGCTGCGCAATCGCGACCTCATCGCTCTCGAACCGGCCACGCGGCGTTACGCACTCGGGCATGCCGCCATCGCGCTCGGCCGGGCGTACTTGGCGCGCACCGATCTTCGGGTGATGGCCGCGCCGGAGCTGCGCAGGCTGGCGTCGGTGACCGGCGAGACCGCCACCCTGTCGATTCGCCGCGGCGACACCAGGTTGTACGTGGATCAGGTGGTGCCGGATCAGGAATTGCGGATGGAGGTCGTGCTCGGTGTGCCGTACCCGCTGTACGCGGGCAGCTCCTCCAAGGTGATCCTGGCGTTCCTGCGCAAGGAGGAGATCGACGAATATCTGAGCAGGCACGAGTTGACCGCGTTCACCGACGCGACGATCACCACGGCCCGCAAGTTGCGCACGGAACTGAACGCCACGAAGAAGCGTGGTCATGCGATCTCGATGGGGGAGCGTCAGATCGGGGCGGCCTCCATCGCCGCGCCGATCCTCGACCACGACGGTGGGGTGGTGGCCGCGATCAGTGTGTGTGGTCCGCTCTCGCGCTTCCAGCCGCGCATGGCCGACTGTGTTCCGATGCTGCTGAAGGCGGCCGGGGCGATATCGGCCCAATTGGGCTACACGCTGTAGCCATGCCTCACAGCTGGGCACCGGGCTTGACGACGCCGAGTGCCGCCGCCGCGAGCACGCTGCCCCAGATCAGCCACACATAGGGCAGGCAGCCGTCGACGCTGCGCCGCAAGGTGCGCTCGACGGCCTCGCTCGACCCTTCGGTCATCAGGGTGCCGAAGGCCGCGCCGAAGGGGCGCAACGTCATTCGGATACCGAGCCCCGCGGCGATCGCCAGGGTGTACAGCAGAATTTTCGCGCCGAGCCAGCGCGGGTTGGTCGTCACGCCGAACGGCTCGCTCGCCAGCAGGGCGTAGCCGCCTGCTCCGCCCATCGCCGCGATCACCGCGACCCGGATGGTGAGGTCGGCACGACGGACCGAGGCGACCTTCCCGTGCGTGCGGTGTGCCTGCACCGCCAGCGCCAACCAGCCCGCGGCGAAGATCCACACCAGCACGACCGACCACCAGGGAAACAGGGCGATGCCGAACAGGCTCGCACCGTGTGGCTCCAGTGCCATCAGCGTGATTCCGCTGGGTAGGAACAGGACAAGGCAGATCTTCGGCGCCAGATCCAAGCCGCTCATGATCGTCAGCGCCGTGGCGCGGGCGGGCGGGCTGAGCGCCGGATCGATCACAGACCGGCTGGAATAGAACACGCCGAGATCGCCGCCGAGCCAGAACACGAACAGTGTCAGGTGCAGCACGATCCACCAACCGTGCGGATGTTGGCCCATGGGAATCCTCGTCCTCGACTTTCGGGAAACAGTGTTTCCAAGTACCGTTCCGCCATAGTTTCATACCGAAACGCTGTTTCTGCAACCGAAACGGGGGGGCTCCATGCGTGCCTTCTTCCTGACCGTCTTCTGTCTGCTCCCGGTGACTGTGACGACACCGGCACCCGCATCCGCCGAGATCGGCGTCGCACACTTCGAGACCCGCATCGCCGGTGACGCGACCACGGTCTGGTATCCACTGGGCGCCGATCGCGCACTACCGGTGGCAGCGGTGCTGCCCGGCGCTGACGTCAAACGCGAGTACTACGGTCGGTTCGCCACCGAACTCGCCGGATACGGCTTCGTGGTGGCGATTCCCGAGCACTACCCACTGCCGTTCGTCGACCGCAGCCTGGCCAGTGAACACTCGCTCACCGATATCGCGGCGTGGGCGCACGCTCAGCCGGGCGACCCGTCCTCACCGGTGCGAACCATCATCGATCCGGAAACCCTGGTGGCTACAGGGCATTCCTTCGGTGGTGCGACAGCCCTCTACGCTGCCGCGAACCGATGCCAGCTGCCGTTCTGCTTCGGGTTGTCCTATCGGCATCCGCGCGAACTGCGCGCGATCGTCGGCCACGGCACCAACACCACGATCGGCGGCAGCGTGGATCCGGTGATGGTGAACGACATTCCGACGATGCTGATCAACGGCACGCTCGACGGTGTCTCCGAACCCGTCGAGGCCTACGACACCTTCACCCGACTGACCGGCGCACCGGCCGCGGCCTTCGTCGGACTTGTCGGGGCGAACCATTTCGGCCTCGTCGATCAGAACAACCCACCCGGCGCCGTACCCGACCTGCACGAGGCGACCATGCCTCGTGATCAGTCGGTGTACGCCGCCGCGCAGTGGACCGCCCTGTGGTTCCGTGCCCAACTCGGTGATGCCGAGGCGCGCGAAAGCATCCGTCGCGCCGCCGCAGGATCCGACCCTGCGGTGACCATCGAATTGCGCTGAAACACAGTGTGATGCTGCCGGTTTCGTCGCCGAGTAGGGCGGCGAAACCGGCAGCCGCGTGGCTGATCCGAGGGCTTCGGTTCAGCGCAGTACCGCGAGGGCTTCCTCGAGACCGAGGACATCGGCGTACTTGATGTCGAGGTCGGTGAGGTTGGCCTCGTGCAGGGCGGCGTCACGATCACCGCAGGCGTCGGCGACGACCAGTGGTCGGAAACCGTGCTGCATCGCATCGGTCGCGGAGGCGCGCACGCAACCGCTGGTGGTGAGACCGACGATGACGAGGGTGTCGATGCGCTGGGCGGCCAGCGTCGCCGCCAGCGGAGTTGCGTGGAAAGCGCTCGGGTACTGCTTGGTGATGACCACGTCACCGGGGGCCGGTGCCGGGTCGTCGAGAAAGTCGCCGAGCGGATTGCCCTGCTCGAAGACCCGAAGCACGGGCACCTTGCGACGGAACAGCCCGCCGTCGGGACCATTCGGCTCGAAACGTACCCGGGTGAAGATCACCGGCAGGCCGGATTGTCGGGCCTGCGCGACCACGGCGGCGGCGGCGCGCACCGCGTCCTCCACCGGTGCGCGCAGCGGTGAGCCGTCGGTGACGTAGGCAGCGCAGATGTCGACCACCAGCACAGCGGGGGAGTTGCCCGCGCCGAGGCGCGAGCTGTAGCCGGAGCGACGGTATTCGCCCGCACGATCGGTCATGGCGGCCTCCTTCTCAGATGACGCCGTCGGCGGCGAGTCGACCGATGGCCTTCTCGTCGAGACCGAGCAGACCGCCGTAGACGTCCTGGTTGTGTTCGCCGAGCTCCGGGCCGGGGTGGCGCACCGATCCCGGGGTCTCGCTCAGTTTCGGGAAGACGTTCTGCATCGGCAGTTCGCCGAACTCCGGATGCGCGAGTCGCACGATGGCCTCGCGCGCGGCGAAGTGCGGGTCGGTGAACATATCTCGCGCGGTGAAGATCCGGCCCGCCGGTACGCCCGCCGCGTGCAACTGCTCGAGCAGCGCATCGGTCTCGAAGGTCGCGGTCCACGCGGCGATCAGGTCGTCCAATTCGGTCATCCGGGCGCCGCGGGCATTGTGTGTCGAATAGCGTTCGTCGGTCGCGAGTTCGGAGCGGCCCATGGCCTTGACGAGGCGGGCGAAGACGGTGTCCTGGTTCGCGGCAACCAGGATCATCTCGCCACCGAGGGTGGGGTAGATATTGCTGGGTGCGACATTAGGCAGCACCGACCCGGTGCGCTCACGCTGATACCCGGTGACCGCGAATTCGGGGAGCAGTGACTCCATCATCGCGAGCACCGCCTCGTAGATGGCCGAGTCCACCATCTGGCCGCGCCCGGTATTCGCGCGGTGGTGCACCGCCGCGAGGGTGCCGATGGTGGCGAAGACCGCGGCGAGCGAGTCGCCTAGCGAGATGCCTGCTCGGGCCGGGGCATGGTCGGGATCGCCGGTCACATAGCGAATTCCGCCCATGGCCTCCCCGATGGAGCCGTATCCGGCGCGCGGCGAGTACGGCCCGGACTGGCCGTATCCGGTGACACGCACCATGATCAGCCCGGGATTGTGCTCGCGTAGCCGGTCGAATCCGAGGCCCCAGCGTTCCATGGTGCCGGGCCGGAAGTTCTCGATCACGATATCGGCGCGCTCGATCAGCCGCCGTGCCAGCTGCTGCCCGCCGGGATCGCGAAGGTTGCAGGTCACCGACTTCTTGTTCCGGGCCACCACCGGCCACCACAGCGACTTGCCCGCCGACTGCTCCCGGCCCCACTGCCGCATCGGATCGCCGGTGCCGGGGGATTCCAGCTTGATCACCTCGGCGCCGAGATCGCCGAGCAGCTGGCCGGCGAACGGTCCGGCGAGCAGCTGACCCATCTCCACTACCCGCAGGTCGGCAAGCGGACCCGTCGGTGTTGTCGCCTCGACTGCCATGTGGTCGTCTCCATTCCGTGATGCCTGCGTCGATGTCGCGGTGGACATATCGCGAACCGCCAGATTGGATACAATGTATCCCGTAGCGGAACAGCCCGGCAAGACGGCTCGGCTTCCCCGCGACGGGAGCGTTGTGCCGACAGCAATCTGGAGGATCTGTGAACGTCACGTTGGTCGAGGTCGCGCCGAGGGACGGCCTGCAGAACGAGCCGGTCGTCATCACGGTCGAGGACAAGATTCGGCTCATCCGACGCAGCGTCGACGCGGGGCTGCGCCGGATCGAGGCGGTCAGCTTCGTCCACCCGAAGCGGGTGCCGCAGATGGCGGATGCGGAGGCCGTCATGGCGGGAGTGCCGCGAATCGACGGCGTGTCCTACGCCGGGCTGATATTCAACGACCGCGGCTTGGATCGCGCACTGGCGGCGGGCGTCGACGAGATCAATGTGGTGGTCGTCGCCACGGATTCGTTCAGCCGACGTAACCAGGGATGCTCGACCGAGCAGGGGATCGAGCAGTGGGTGAGGTTGGCGGCACGGGCGAAAGAGGCGGGGGTGCGCCGCACGGTGACGATCGCCGCGGCGTTCGGCTGTCCCTTCGAGGGAAACGTCGCCGAATCGGCGGTGCTGGAACTCGTGCGCCGAGTCGCGCAGGCGCAACCCGAGGAGATCGCGCTCGCCGACACGATCGGCGTCGGCATCCCGGATCAAGTCAGCGCGCTGGCGACCGGCGCGGCGAAGATCGCCCCGGATGCGGACCTGCGGTTCCATTTCCACAACACCCGAAACACCGGCTACGCCAATGCCGTTGCGGCACTGAACGCCGGCGTCCGCATTCTGGATACCAGCACCGGTGGCATCGGCGGCTGTCCCTTCGCTCCCGCCGCGACGGGCAATATCGCCACCGAGGACCTGCTGTACACACTGGACCGGATGGGCATCGAGACCGGCGTCCAGCTCGAGCGGGTCATCGAAACCGGTTCGTGGCTGGGCGAATTGCTCGGGCAGCCGGTGCCCGCTCTCCTCGGCCGGGCCGGTCTGTTCCCGGAACCGGCCCGAACCGCACCGGTCGACGGGTAACCGTTGTTGTCGCTCCCCGCACAGTCTCGCGCGGGGTGCCGCTACCGCGCCTCGCGCAGCAGTGCCATCAGAGCGTTCAGATCGGGCTGACTCGCCAGATCGGCGACCGCCTTGCTGATTTCGTCGGCCTGATCGCCCGAGAACGTGCGTTCGGTGTTGAGTCGGAACTTGGTGGCGAGTTCGTCTGCGGACAGCGGATTACCGGGGCCACCCCGGTTCACCTCGACGCGCTCGGTACGGACGCGCCCGTCGCGCAACCAGGCCGTGAGAACAGCGGGGAACTGCTGAGGGAAGATCGCGTCGCAGCGCGGATCCGCGACACAGGTGACCCGAGCCGCGAGGGCGAGCCGGTCGGGGTCCGCGGCAGCCGCATCGGTGAAGTCTTGGTGGAACAGGCCGAGGCCGCCACCACCGAGTAGTGCGGCCGCCACGGTGTACGGGCCGGAGAAAGCGGCGTGGTAGCCCGATTCCGGGCGGATCTTGTCGGCGTGTGGTTCGCCGATGGTGCGCGATACCGCGGTCGGTACACCGAGTTCGAGGCGCTCGATATCGTCGGCGGTGATGCCATCGGCGCGGAGCCGTAGTGCCGCGTCGATGCCCGCGTGGGTGAAATGGTTGCAGGGGTAGGGCTTGAAGAACACGCCGGGCAGCTCCCAGTGCGTACCGAGACCGTCGAGGATCGCGGCCGGGTTGCTCTGCTCGCCGCAGAACGCCTGCAGCAGGCCGAATCGTCCCTCGAAGACCGTCGGCGGCCCGGTCAGCCCGGCCCGCGCGAGGGCAGCGGCGGTGACCGCGGAGTGTGCGGCCCACCCGCAGTGCACCCGCTTCACTGTGCCGCCGGTGCGGTTGGCTTCCAGTAGACCCGAGCCCATACTCGCCGCGATGCCGATCGCGTGGGCGATGCCGTCGGCATCGGCGCCGGACAGCATCGCGGCGGCCGCGGCGCCACCGAGAGCGCCGCAGATGGCGGTCGCGTGCAGGCCACGTTCGAAGAAGACCGAATTGCCCAGCGCTTCGTCGTAGCCCGCCATGCCGACGCGGACCGCGATTTCCACCCCGACGGCGATGGCATCCAGCAGCGCGGCACCATCGGCATTGCGGGATTCGGCGACCGCGAGGGCGGCAGGCACCACCGTCGCCGAGGGATGCAGGACCGACGGCAGATGAGTGTCATCGAAATCCATGGCATGCGCGAGTGTCCCGCCGAGTAGCGCGGCACTCGCATCAGGCCAGCGACCCGGCAGGCCGAGTGCCGTGGCCCGAGGTGCGCCGCCCCATTCCGTGATCACCGTGCGCACGGCGTGTGCCGGTGCCGTCTCGAGCGCGGCGATGCTGTTGCCCAGTACGTCGAGCACTCGCCGCGCCGCGTTCGCGCGCAGCTCGTTCCCGACGCCACGCTCGCGCGCCGATGCGGCGAAGGCGGCAACCTGCGCCACGATGGTGGTGTCGTTCATCGGCTGACCGCCGCGAGCGGGCGGATAGGGGAGCCGGTGCCCCCCACTATGCGCAAAGGGGCGAGCAGGAACGCGAATTCGCTGATCCCGGCATCGGCGAGATCCTCCAGCGCGAGGTGCTCCATGATGTAGATACCGGATTCGACGAGCAGCACCCGGTGCACCGGCAAGATGCTGTGTCCGGCCCCCGGCGCTATGCACTCGTAGGCAGTGGTATCGGAACCGGTCGCCGACACCTCGTGATCGGCGAGCCAGCGGGCCGCGTCGACGCCGATCCCCGGGACGCCGGTTTCCTGGCCCAGGTAGGCGCCGGGTTCGTCGAACAGCCGCGACCATCCTGTTCGGATCAGCGCGACGTCGCCCGCCGTCACCTGGACTCGCGCCTGCCGGGCCGCCGCTGCCAGATCGTCCACCGTGATCTCGTAGCCACCGGGCAGGGTGTCGGTCTCGTGCACCCGAGCGATGTCGAGCAGAACGCCGCGGCGCAGCATGCCGGGCAGATGTTCGGCGCCGTGCGCGCTGAACTTGCCGCCGCGCTGGGCCTCCTGAGCGTCGATTCCGCCGTGCAGCGCGCCGTCCTGGCTGACGTGGCTGAGCGCGTCGATGTGGGTGCCGACATGTCCGCCGGTCACGATGATCTCGTTGGCGGCCGAGCCGCCGTCGGCACGCACCATGTCACCGTGTCTGCGGGCCAACGTCATTCGGAAGCCGGGATGATTCGGCGAGCACGGCATGCCGGTGAAGAAGGGCTGCCCCAACTCGATCAACCGGAGATCGCCTCGCACGGCCGCGATCAACGGATCGATGGCGGCTTCTTCGGGCACGGCGGACTCCTGTGGTCGTTGTGTTGTTGTCATCGGATCACCCCGGCAGCGCGAAGCTCGGCGATCTCGCTCGCGTCGACGCCGTAGCGACCGAGTACCTCGTCGGTGTGCGCGCCCAAAGGCGGCCCGGTCCAACGTATTTTGCCCGGCGTCTCCGACAGTCTGAACAGGATGTTCTGCATGCGTATCCGGCCGAGCTCGTCATCGGGCAGCGTGATGATCGATCCGAGTGCCCGGAACTGCGGGTCCGCCAGCACATCGGCGGCCGTATAGATCGGCGCCACCGCTGCCTCGGCCTTCTCGAAGGCGTGCATCACCTCCTGGGTGCTGTGCTGTGCGATCCAGCCGCCGACCGCCGCATCCAGTTCATCGGCGTGCTCGGCCCGTTCGCTGCCGGAGGCGAACCATGGTCGGTCGATGAAATCGGGTCGTCCGACCAACCGCACCACCCGCTCGGCGACCGATTGCGCGCTGGTGGAGACCGCGACCCACCCCCCGTCGGCGGTGCGATAGGTGTTTCGCGGCGCATTGTTCGATGACCGATTGCCCATCCGAGGTTGTAGCTCGCCGAGTTGGTCGTAGGCGATGATCTGTGGGCCGAGCAGGGTCAGGATCGGTTCGATGATGGCGAGGTCGACCTGCTGGCCGTGACCGTCGTGCTCGCGGGCGCGAAGTGCGGTCATGATCGCGAAAGCGGTTGTCAGGGCGGCGATTCCGTCCGCGAGTCCGAAGGGTGGCAGGGTGGGCGGGCCATCCGGTTCACCGGTCACGGCCGCGAAACCGCTCATCGCCTCGGCGAGTGTGCCGAAGCCGGGCCGTCGCGCGTACGGCCCGAACTGGCCGAATGCGGTGACCCGTGCCAGCACCAGGCGCGGGTTGATGGCACGCAGTTCGGGGTAGCCGAGTCCCCATCGCTCCAGGGTGCCGGGCCGGAAGTTCTCGATCACCACATCCGCGTCAGCGACCATGCGCCGGAAGATCTCCTGGCCCTGCGGCGAACCGAGGTACAGCGTCACCGACTTCTTGCCGCGGCCGAGCATCTTCCACCACAGCCCGACCCCGTCGCGCTGGGCGCCGTGGCTGCGCACCGGATCACCGTTCGGATGCTCGATCTTGACGACGTCGGCGCCGAAATCGGCGAGCAGGGTGGCCGCCAGTGGGCCGGCGAACAGCGTCGCCACATCGAGCACCCGGATTCCGGCTAGCGACTGCACCATTGCTCACTCCTTCACGCCGCGAGCGTTTCCCGTACCGAAACGGTGAGGGAGCTCGCGACATTGACTACCAGCGCATGCTACTGCGATGATCGCCAAAGTGGAAATACTGTTTCGCACAGAGAAACTTGGAGGGTTGCTGTGCCCGCGACCGATCTGCTGATCCGCAATGCCCGCGTAGTACGTCCGCACGGCCCATTTTCGGAGAGTCCCGAACCCCTCGACATCGCGATCTCCGGGGGCACGATCGACGCGATCGGCCCGAACCTGCCCGTCGACGACCGGACGCGGGTGATCGATGCCAACGGCCTGCTCGCATTCCCCGGCGTCGTCGACGCCCACCAGCACTGGGGGATCTACCGAGATCTCGCCGCCGACACCGAGAGCGAGAGCCGGGCCTGCGCCCAGGGCGGCGTCACCACCTCCTTGACCTACATGCGTACCGGGCGCTACTACCTCAACCGCGGTGGTTCCTATCGCGATTTCGTCCCCGAGGTCCTCGACCGGATGGCCGGGCGATCCCAGGTGGACTACGGCCTGCACCTGGCGCCGATGACCGCCGAGCACATCGACGAAATCCCCTATCTCGTCGAAGAATTCGGCATCGCCTCGTTCAAGATCTTCATGTTCTACGGCGGCCACGGCCTGCACGGCCGATCATCGGACCAGGCCGAGTTCCTGATGATCCCGCCGACCGAACGCTACGACCTGGCCCACTTCGAATTCGTGATGCGTGGAATCCAGCGCGCCCGCGAGAAGTACGGCGACCACATCTCGCTGTCGCTGCACTGCGAGACCGCCGAGATCATGGCCGCCTACACCGCGCTGGTCGAACAGGACAGCACGCAGACCGGGCTGCGCGCCTACAGTGCCTCACGCCCAGCGCATTCGGAAGGCCTGGCGATCACGATGGCCTCCTATCTCGCACACGAGACGGGCCTGGCGAACATCAATCTGCTGCATTTGTCGTCGGAGAAGGCCGTGGCGGCCGCGCTGACGATGGCCGAGGCGTTCCCGAACGTGAACTTCCGTCGCGAGGTCACCATCGGCCACCTGCTCGCCGATGTCGACACCGCTCACAGTATCGGCGGCAAAGTGAATCCGCCGTTGCGTGAGCGCGCCGATGTGGAGGCGCTGTGGCGGCATCTGCTGGCGGGCGAGATCGACTGGGTGGTCAGCGATCACGCGTGCTGCCGGGCCGAACAGAAGTTCGGCGCCGATCGCGAGGATGTGTTCCTCGCCAAATCCGGCTTCGGTGGCGCCGAATATCTGCTTCCCGGCTTGGTCGGTGAGGGGCGCAAGCGTGGCCTGTCACTGCAACGCATCGCCGAACTCACCGCGGCCAATCCCGCCCGTCGTTACGGGCTGAGCCGCAAGGGGTACCTGGAGGCGGGATACGACGCGGATGTCGTGCTCGTCGACCCGGTCGCGCGATGGACGGTGCGGGCGGCGGACTCCGAATCCGCGCAGGAATACACACCTTTCGAAGGCTTCGAGATGTCCGCGAGCGTCACCGATGTGTTCCTGCGCGGAAACCACATCGTGCGGAAGGGTCAACTGGTGGGGCCTGCGCACGGCCGCTACCTGCGGCGTGGCCCGGACGGCAGCTGATCGCCGCCGACGCCGACCGCGCCGCGGGGAGCGACGGCGGTGTCGTATCACTGGTAGGTGGGGTCGGTCCACTGTCCGATGGAACGGGAGCGGACCGGCTCGACCAGCCGTGGTGCGAGGCTGTGCGCGAAGTCCGGTCCCCAGTTCGTCGGGTCGCCGGATATTTCGATCTTGGCGTTGTCGGTGTACCAGTCGACGAGATCGGCATCGGAGCGCACGATCCAGGTGCACCCGTGTTCCGCGTCGGCGGTGAAGTCGCCGTGGCGAATCAGGGCCGGCCGCCAGAAATAGGTTCCGGGCCACATCTTTCCGAAGTTGTAGTCGAAACCACCGTCGAGGCAGTAGGCCTCCTCGCTGCACGGGTGATGAGCGAGGGGTTCCTCGCGCCATCCTGGCTTGGCCTTGATGAGACGGGTGTAGAAGCCGGTCGTCACGTCGCGCTGCAGGAGTTTGATGTAGAGGCCGGGAACGGGGGTGCCGCCCAGGTCGAAGCGCATCGGGCTGCCGTCCTTGACGTCGATCCACGGCATCGCGGCGGTGTCGAGGACGACCAGTTTCTGGTCTTCGCGGACGAAATCGCGGTCCGCGTCGGCGATATCGAAGTGCCAGTCGCCGCCTTCGCGGAAGAGCAGGATCTCGGTGCCCGCGGCCACGGAGACGGCCGGTGTCCACACCCCGGTCGGCGCCATCCAGAAGCCGTGGGGACCGAGTTCGGTATCGCCGATGGTGACCTGTCCGGACAGCACGTACCACTCGGTCGCGGCGTGGTGTACGCCGGCGGGCCGCGACCAGTCACTGGTGAAGCGGACCTTGAGCGAGGCGGAGCCGTCTTCCTCGTCGTAGCTGAGATTGCGTTGTTCGGCACTGCCGGTGGCGTGCTGGAACTCGGCGGGGTGCTGGATCAGATCGCGTTCGTCGATGATCTCGACATGTGGACGCATGGGGTCCTCCTGAAGCGAGCGGTAATTCCACTACAGAATGTACTGGTTATGAATAACCAAGACAAGATGTATCGTTTATTCCTGTGAGTAAGCCAGGACGCCCCGCCGGTCCCGCCGCCGAGACCGCACAGCTCGTGCTCTCCGCGGCCTTGGATCTGCTGCTCACCGAGGGCGGCGCCGCGTTGACGCCGCAACGCCTGCACGCGGTGACGGGCGTGGCCAGGACCACGATCTACCGGCACTGGCCGATGCCGCGTGACTTCCTCGCGGCCCTGATCGCCGTCGCCCCGCACCCGGGTCCGCAACCGTCCGGCGACCCGGCCGCCGATCTACACGCCGAAGTCGATCTGCTGTGTGATCGCCTGCGCGACAAACCCGTTGCCGCCTTCCTGCGCGCGCTCGTCACCGCCTCGTCGACCGATCCGGACTGCGTGCCGCTGCGTCAGCGTTACGTCATGGACTTGCTCGCACCGGTCCATCGTTCGGTCCGCGCCCTCGCTGGAGACGCCGACTGTGACGTCGAGGAGGCCGCCATGGCGATTGTCTCGCCGTTGCTCGTCGAAGCGCTGCTGCTCGACCGGACGGCCGATCGGAACCGGGCGCATCGCGCCGTCGACGACCTACTTGCGCGGGTTACCGACCCGACGCGCCACCCGACATCCCGAGGAATGAGCAGATGACCAACGCTGTCGGCACCCGAGCCGTCTTCGGTGTGATCGTGCCGAGCACGAACACTGTTGTCGAACACGACTATTGGCGGGCCGCGCTGCCCGGCATCACCTTTCGTTCGGGATCGATGTACATCCCGAACCCGGTGATGGGCAACGACGAGGACTTCCGAGCCCTCCTCGGTCAGATTCGCGCCTCCATCGATACCGCGGTGCGCGATGTGCTGACCGCCGAACCCGATCGCCTGGTGATGGGCATGTCCGCCGAGACCTTCTGGGGTGGGGTGGCGGGCAACGAGGCCTTCGAACAGCGCCTGCGCGAGCGCACCGGATTACCCGTGACGACCGGTGCGAGCGCCTGCCGGGCCGCCCTCGGTGAACTCGGTTGCCGTCGGATCGCGGTGTTCTCGCCGTATCAGCCGATCGCGGACCGAGAGGTCGGCCGGTTCTTCACCGAGGCGGGATTCGACGTCGCCGCGATCACCGGACTGCGCTGTGCGACCGCGACCGACATTGCCCGCGTCGAGGCTGACCGTCTACGCGAGGTCGTCGCCGACCTCGACGGACCGGATGTGCAGGCAATCGTCCAGGTGGGCACCAACCTGTCCTTCGTCGCCCTCGCCGACCAGTTGGAGCGGGAACTCGGCAAGCCCGTTGTCGCCATCAACGCCGCCACGCTGTGGCATGCGCTGCGCGAACACGGCCTGGACGACCGTGCGCAGGGTGCGGGCAGGCTGCTGCGCGAGCACTGACTTCTGCGGCGCGACATCGCGAGCGCTCTTGTTTCTCTCATCGGAACGGTGTTTCCTATACGAAAGCTTGTTCCAGGAATGGAGAATCGCGTGTTCGTATCAACTCGGCGTGTTTCCACACTCGCACTCGCCCTGGCCGCCGTGGCGCTGAGCCCGCTCTCGGCGGCGCCCGCGGCGGCGGACCCGACCGACTACGGCAACCTGTGTATTCGCGCGCAGACGCAGACCGCGGATCTACACCCGCGCAAGTTCGAACACGCGGGCGGAACGCTCGACAATGTCGATTATCCGGACGCGGCCTCCTTCGCCACGTCCAAGCCACAGCTTCGCCCGCTCACCACCACGCGGTACACAACCTATGAGGACGCCGCGAAAACCCAGCCGAAACAGGTGCGGTGCAAGGGGAAATCGGCCGATCACATCGCCGCCGAATACGGTGCCCGCGTCACGGGCGAGGAAGGCACCTGCGCGGAGGTCAACGAGCGGACGGTGCGCGAGGTCACCAAGGATCTCACCAACGACGAACGAAAAGCGTTGGTGCACAAGTCTCGCGACATCGTCATCGACCCGGACACCGTCGCGGCCACCGGTCAGGACTGGGTCGCCGAATTCCCCGCCACGACCATCGATGCCGGCGGAGTCCTGCATATCCCATCCAAGGCTTTGTACGTCCCCTACGACACCCCCGGTATCCCGGAGGCGTTCAAGGGGCAGCACTACTGCACGTTGGTCGCACACGCCTATCTGAAGCGAGTGATGCTCGGGCAGGTCACGTCGTAAGGGCGCGTCTCATATCGCGGCCTCTTACCATCGGCAGTCGGGTCTGTTTGAATAGATGCATGTGCAGATGGATGGCTTATTCAGGGGAGCCGATTCTCGCTGAAGAACTGTTGTTCAAACCGCGGCACTCATTGATCGACCAGAGTTTGCATTCCCGTCTCGGCGCGACAACGACCAACGGGGACGGATTCGGGATCGGCTGGTATGGGGAGGGCGACGAGCCCGCGGTATTCAAGAGCACCGAACCGGCGTGGAACGATCGAAATCTGCGTGAGGTCGCCGGTCAGATCCGTACGTCGATGTTCCTCGCCCATATCCGCGCGTCGACCGGGACACCGGTGCAGCGCAGTAACTGCCATCCGTTCCGGCACGGGCGATGGCTGTGGATGCACAACGGAGCCCTGCGCGGGTTCCACGAGGTCCGCCGCGACCTGGTCACCGCGATCGATCCAGAATTGTTCGCCGATCTCGAAGGATCGACGGATTCGGAGACTCTGTTCTATCTGGCGTTGACCTTCGGCCTGACCGACGATCCCCTCGGTGCCGTCGCTCGCGCGGTCGGCTTCGTCGAAGATGTCGGTCGCATGCGCCGGGTGGAGAATCCGGTCCAGATGACCGTCGCGACGACCGATGGAAATTCCCTGTGGGTGTTTCGGTACTCGAGTGAACGACAGTCCAGATCGCTGTTCTTCTCGACAAAGATCGCTGACCTGCGGGCTCTGCATCCGGAGGTGGACGTCTTGCACCGACTCGGCGACCAGACCCGCTTCGTGGTGTCGGAACCACTGCGCGACCTTCCCGGCGCGTGGAACGAGGTGCCCGAATCCTGTGCCGTAACAGTGCGGGCCGGGGCGGACGAACTGGTGGATTTCCAGCCCGTTTCGCCGGTCTGAATTCGCGGGATCATTCAGTCGCGGTGGCGGCGGATCAACTGTCTGCCCCACGGTCGGTTCGATGGTGGAAAGCGTCGACCGCGGCTTCGATGGTGGGATAGAAGTGCGTCCTGTCGAACCGGTCACCGACGCCGAAGCGGATCAGTTTGTCTTTGATCGGTCCCTTCATCTCGGCGAATATCAACTGAATTGCTTTGCCTGCGAGGTAATTGTCGAGATCGACGAGTTCGTCTACCGCCGTCGTGTCGAGATCTGTGATGGGTTCGGCGGCGATGATGACCCAATCGATCGGGGGCGGAGCATCGGCGACGACCGAGCGAACATATTCGTCGAAGATCTGTCCGTTGGCGAAGAACAGGGGTGCGTCGAACCGCACCAGCACCAGGCCCGCGATGCGCTGCCCGTCGGGGTGGCGCTCGACGTCGTGGTAGCCGGGACGGTCCGTCGTCCGGACGAGTTCGGTGCGGTAGGGCTGCCAGGCCCGGGCGACCACCGCGACGAAGGAGAGCCCGATCGCGACGATGATGCCCTGCAGCACGCCGACCAACGCGACCCCGACGAACGCGGCCGTCGCGAGGGCGAATTCCACCGAACTCATGTGCCACATCCGGACCATGCCGCGGATGTCGATCAACGCGGTGGCCGCGACGATCACGACCGCCCCGAGTGTGGCGTCGGGCAGGTACGCGGTGAGTCCGGGGGCGAGCAGCACGAAGAGCAGAACGGCGAGTGCGCCGACGACGCCCGCCAATTGTGTACGGGCGCCGCTCTGTTCGGCGACCGGAGTTCGTGACCCGCTCGCGGAGACGGGAAATCCACCGAACAATCCACCCGCCACATTGGCGACCCCGATCGCCTTCATCTCGGTGCTGCCGTTGACATCTTCCCCGTGCCTTGAAGCGAAGGTCCGCGACAGCACGCCGCTGTCGGCGAACGCGATCAGCGCGATCCCCGCCGCGGGTCCGATCAGGTGCCCGATGTCGTCCCAGCCGATTCCGCCGATGGAAGGCAGCGGCAGGCCTTCGGGCAGGGCGCCGACCATGCCGATGTCGTCGGTGAGTCCGGCGGCGGCCGAGATCACGATGGCGCCGGCGACCGCGACCAACACCCCCGGTATCGCGGGCAGCCACCAGCGGAAGGCCACGATGACAGCGAGCGTGCCGAGGCCGATAGCGGCCGCGACGGGATCGATATCGCTGTGGACCACAGCCTGCCCGATCTCGGCGATTTCGGCGATCACGCCGGTGGCATCGACGGAGAAGCCGAGCAGTTTGGGAAGTTGCCCGACGACGACGATGAGCGCGATCGCGTTCAGGTAGCCGAGCCGGATGGGCTTGGACAGCAGTTCGGTGACGAACCCGAGACGAAGGAATCCACCGACGAGCAGAATGAGCCCGACGAGGACGGCAAGGACTCCCGCCAGGGCCAGCGCACGGTCGGGATCGTCGACGGCGGCCAGTGGCAGCACCGCGGCCGCGATCAGCGGGGCGAGTGAGGAATCCGGGCCGAGCACCAGGATTCTGGACGGCCCGACCACCGCGTAGGCCAGCAGCGGCACGATGGTCGCGTAGAGCCCGGCGTACGCGGGAAGTCCCGCTGCTTCGGCATAGCCCATACCGGCGGGGATCAACAACGCGGTCAGGACGAGGCCCGCGGTGACATCGGCGCGCAGCCACGCACGGCGATATCCGCGGGCTGTCGCGATCCCGGGTAAGGCGGTGACGCGGTCCTTCCACGACATGGTCGGGTGCCTCAGCGCACTCGTGTGCGGGCGTAGGCGGTCGCCACCGGACCGGCGTGCACCGTGTGCGTGGCGGCCATAGCGCGCCGTCCTTCTCTCAATGGGGACCCTTCAGCAGGGTGGGCGAATCCACTAGATCGTAGCCATCGACGGGGCGCTGCGTGGGTCCTCGCCGGTGACCTCGATCGGATAGACACCGACAGCTTGCCGAGCGGCCTTTTCGACGAGCAGCGGAACGAAATCGCGGATACGGGCCTCGGCGAACCGCTCATGGATACGGCGAACCAGAAGCTCGATCTCCGTCGGTGATTCCGCGGGGAAACGGGCGATCAGGCGTTCTATCACCTGATCGATCTGCACAGATTCGTTGTCGTTGCGCATCATCCACCGCCTGCTCGCTCAGGAATCACCTGTCTGGTCATATCGCCCGCTGGGAACCGTCGTCTTCGCACCCTTCGACGGTCAGGCGCGAGAGCACAGCCACGACGTCGGCCGGGTCGCCGGCCAGCAGGGCGCCGCGTTGCCGGACGGCGCCGTTGCCGCTGGTGAGTACTGCCGCCAACGCGTCGCGGGTGAATTCGTAGTCACCGGATTCCGCCAGGGCGGAACGGACGTGGCAGAGCAGTTGGCTGAGGGCCGTGCGAAATCGAGGGCTGGAGAGTCCGTCGCGGGCGGCGTAGTTGCACGCTGAGCGCAGGCGCGTGCGGGCGATCGGAACGGCGAGGTGCCCACGGTCGATGGCAGCGACCGAGGTGATGGCGAGGGCCCGCACCAGACTCGCCAACAGGGCGGTTTCCACGATGGTGGCGGGCACGTCGCTGATTCGGATCTCGATGGTCGGCAGGTGAGCGGACAATCGCACATCCCAATAGACCATCGCGCGGTCGAGAACGTGTCCGTCCTCGGCGAGGCCCGCGACGATGTCGTCATAGTGGGCTGCTGACCGGAAATACGGTGGTGGGCCCGCGCTGGGCCACTGTGCCCACACCATGTGGCGCCAACTGGCGTGCCCGGTATCGATGCCCTCGGCGATCGGCGAATTCGCTGTCAACGCCAGCAGCGTGGGCAGCCATGGACGCAGGTGATTGCTGACCTGCACCGCGAGGTCGCGCTCGGGGACGCAGATATGGACATGACAACCGCAGGTCACCTGCTCGGCCAGCGCCCCGAAGTGTTCGGCCATGCGCCGGTATCTCGGTGTATCGGTGATGGAACCGGTAGGCGGGCCCCAGATCGGCACCCCCACCGCCAGCGGAAGCGAACCGGACCGAGCCGCGGCGGCGATGATCGCGACCCTGGCCCGTCGAACCTCGCGATGTACCTCCTCGATACTCGCGCAGACGGGGGTGCAGGTCTCGATCTGGCATTGCGAGAGTTCCAGCTGCACCTCGACGCCGGTCTCGGCTGCCGCCACAGTGGTGCTGGTCAGGGAAGGGTATCCGGTGGCCGGGTCGATCAGCACGAACTCTTCCTCGACGCCGACGGTGTACGCGCGGACATCGTTGGGGTGCAACCGATCGCGTTGGTCGATCGACAGGGACGCCATCGTTCCTCCTGGTCGGCGCCTCGCTCGCCGGTGGACGAGCTATCGGGGAGACATCCGAGGAGGACTCAGCGTTCGGGTCGCCAGGTGGAGACAGCCCAGATGATCACGACACTCAGCGCGATGATCACGATGGACCATGCCGGGTAATAGGGCAGCGACATGAAGTTCGCGACAATGACCAACGCGGCGATTCCCAGCGCGCTGTATCGACCCCACGTCGATCCGACCGCGAGCCCGATGCCGCAGATCAGCGCGAGCGCGCCGAGCACGACATGAATCCAGCCCCACGTCGTGGTGTCGAACTCGTAGACGTATTCGATGCCGGCGACATAGAGCTGGTCGTCCACGATCGCGGAGATCCCCTGCAGAATGGAGACCGCCGCCAAGATGACGAGCATGAACGCGGCCGAGATGGATATCCCCTCGGCGACGGCCTGCCGCTGGAAGGGCTCGGCCTCGGGCGTGACGTTGTGCACCGCAGATGTGTTGCCGGTCATGGTCGACTCCTCGGTGATGCTGAGGACCGCCCACTCGACACCAAGCGATCCGCCGTTGAATGGATGCAGGTCCTGTCGGAAACTTCTACATGTTCGAATCCATTTGTCAGTGGACCACCGGTGGTGGTGCACGCGAATGTCCGCTCGGTGTCGTGGTGCATCATCGAGAATCGCATGCCCACGAAATGGTCTGCAGGGGTGCAGTATCCATATTCGTGGGTTGCTCAGAGTTTACCGGAGCAGATTCCTTTTAACAAGATGCGGCGCAATACCGAAGGGTGAATGTGATCGGGTGGCCGACCGTTGGCCAGGCAAGGATGCGTGGTCACGAGGTGTCACCGTCTGCCACCTGAAACAGAGCGACACCCCCGCTCGACCGATACTGCCTATCGAACGAAGCGATTGCCGGAGAATTGCCGTTTCCGGTGATCGGGGACAGGTCGCGTGCGTCAGCTCGGGCCGTGGTGCTTATTCGGCAGCATTCCCCGACGTCGGTAGCTCGGCGTAGAACTCGCGTAGCGCGGAGGTGACGCCGACGAGTACGCGGTGGGCGGCGGTCAGGTCGGCATCGGGCAGCGCGGCCAGCGCGGCGCGGGTGCGGGCGCTGAGTGGTCCGAAGAATCCGGACGCGACCGACATGCCCTGGTCGGTATAGCTCAGGTTGACTCGCCGTCGGTCCGTCGGGTCGGACATGCGTTCGAGGTGCCCGGATTCGATCATCCGCTCGACCAGGTAGGTGACGGCCGGTGCGGAGACGCCCATCAACTTGCTCAACTGGCCCGCACTCACCGGCGAGCCCTCCGCGTCGGCGGTCGCGACATGCATCAGGGCGCGGAAATCGTTCGGGCGCAGGTCGTTCGATCGCGCGAAGACATGACCGATCTGTTCGGAGATCGCGGTCAAGGCACGCAGGTCCCTGGCTATCTCGGTCTCCAACTCCGACCGGCCGACGGCTGGTTCTGTGTCGGCGGTGTCGTCATCCACGCGATCTCCTGTCTCTGTTCGACAGAGAGCTTAGCTGCCGCAACCATTGGTTTTGCCGATTGCTTAAGTTTCTGAAATAATTTTCCCGTGATGCGAGCGAGCAACGGAAACGGATGGGACCGCTTCGCCGGGTTGGTCACCGGCAGACGATCGTGGGCGGTGCTGCTGATTGTCGTCGCGGCCGCCATGGCCGTGATGGGGCTGGCGGGCAGCAACGACAGCGCGGGACAGGCGCCGGTGTCCTTGCCCCGGTCGGCGGAATCGGCCTCGGCCGCCGAAGCCGCCGCGAAATTCCCCGACGCGGGAACGGCCGCGGCGATCATGGTGGCGACACGCACCGACGACGGCACGCTGACGCCCGGCGACCTCGCCGCGGTGGACGCGGCGCTCACCCGCGTCGGCGTCTCGCCGACCGACGGCGCCCAGGTGATCCCGGCTCCCGACGGGCGCGCCGTGCTCGCCCAGATTCCGGTGTCCGCGCAGCTCAACGGGTTCGCGCTCACCGACCGGATCGGCGAACTGCGCACCGCGGTCGCCACCGATCTGCCCGATACCCTGCGCGTGCAGATCACCGGCGGCCCGGCGTTCGGCGCCGACATCGCCAACTCCTTCTCCGGCGCGAACTCGCTGTTGCTGATCGTCACCGCGATCGTGGTGATGGTCTTGCTCATCGTCACCTATCGCTCGCCGGTGTTGTGGCTGGTGCCGTTGACGGTGGTCGGCTTCGCCGACCGCGTCGCCACCAGCGTAGGCACGCTGTTGGCCGATCTGACCGGACTCGCTTTCGACGGCTCGACATCCGGCATCACCAGCGTTCTGGTGTTCGGGGCGGGAACCAATTACGCGCTGCTGTTGGTGTCGCGATATCGCGACGAACTGCATCGGCACACCGACCATCGAGCGGCGTTGCGCGCCGCGGTGCGTCGTGCCGCGCCCGCCATCGTCGCCAGCAATGTGACTGTTGTCCTCGCCCTGCTGACACTGCTGTTGGCGCTGCTGCCCAACACTCGCAGCCTCGGCGCGTTCGCCGCGGCCGGTCTCGTGGTCGCGCTGATCTTCGTGCTCGCCGCGCTGCCGCCCCTGCTGGCACTGTGCGGGCGACGGGTGTTCTGGCCGTTCGTGCCGCTGGCGGACGGTCGCGATACGGCCGAGCAGGGCGTCTGGGCGAGTGTCGCGACAAAGGTCGTGCGACGCCCGGCCGTCGTTGCCGGGGCGGCCTCGGCGGTGCTGATCGTCTTCGCGACCGGGCTCGCGACCACCGACATCGGCCTCTCGCGGACCGAGCAGTTCCGGGTCGAGGCCGAGTCGGTCGACGGACTGGAGACGATGGCCGAACACTTCCCGTCCGGCTCGTCGGATCCGGCTGTGGTGATCGCGCGCAGCGCGACCGCCGCGCAGACGCAGGCGGCACTGGACGGCGTGCAGGGCGTTTCCCGCGCCACCGCCACCGGCACGTCCGAGGTCGGTTCGACACGGTGGTCGGTCGTTCTGAACGCGGCGCCGGGCTCGGCGGAAGCGTTCACCACCATCTCGGCGATCAGGACAGCGGTCGGCGCGGTTCCCGGAGCCGAGGCCCTCGTCGGCGGTTCCGACGCCGAGGCGCTCGATATCCGCGACGCCGCCCGCCGAGACCAGGCGCTGGTCATTCCGCTGATCCTCGCCGTCGTGCTGCTGGTGTTGCTGGCACTCCTGCGCGCGGTGCCCGCCGCCGTGCTGCTCGTCGGCGTCACGGTGCTCAGCGCGGTCGCCGCGCTCGGCGCGGGCAGTTGGATCAGTGGCACGGTCTTCGGCTTCCCCGCGCTGGACACTAACGTGCCGCTGTTCGGCTTCCTCTTCCTGGTCGCGCTGGGGGTGGACTACACGATCTTCCTGGTGACCAGGGCGCGCGAGGAGGCGGGTACGCACGGCACCACCCAGGGGATGGTGCGCGCCGTAGCCTCGACGGGGGCCGTCATCACCAGCGCCGGTGTCGTCCTCGCCGCGGTGTTCTGTGTTCTCGGTGTGCTGCCGTTGATCACCCTGACCCAACTGGGCATCGTGGTCGGAATCGGCATCCTGCTCGATACGTTCGTGGTGCGGACGTTGGTCGTCCCCGCACTGTTCGCGCTACTCGGCGACAAAGTGTGGTGGCCGGGAGCGCCGGCGAAAGCTGTGGCGAAGTCGCCCGCTTCGAGCGAAACAGCCGACGTGAGCTGATCGTCTCACCGCTGAGACGTCGAGTTCGGCACCACACGTGCCGAACTCGACCGGGCGGTGTCCTTCGATCGGCGGGTGCACGAAGATGGTCGGATGCTCATCCGCATCGTGGGGACGCAACTGCCGGGGTTGTCCTGCCGACCGCCGGGGATCGAGACGGCGTACTCGAACATCCACGTGGGCGTGCAGCGGAAGAATCGTCCGCAGGAGTTACTCGACCTGCAGCGTGGCGACGCGGATTCTGTCACGTGGACTGTGGAGTGCACCCTCGACGGCGCCGACGTCCGCGGACCCTACATCCAAGGCAGACCAGGGGAGCGCTTCCTCTATCTCAGCTGGGGCACCGTCGATGACGCCGGAACCGTCACCATGTTCCGGCGGGCCAAACTGATGCTCGCCGATGTGCCTGCCGAGGTTCTGGCTGCCGCGACGGAATCGGGAGTGCTCGAGGCTCGACTCGGTCTCACCGATACGACCGGAAACCCGTTGTGCGCGAGGGTGAAACCAGCCCAGATCCGCTGGACTGCCGCGACCTGACCGCGGCGCCTGCCTCGATCGGCAGGTGCCGACAGACCCGGGACAAGGTCGGTCCCCGGTGGCAGGATGCGGAGGTGGGTGATTTCTTCGAACGGATCGTCGACCTCGAGGTGGCGGACGCGGACGCGAGTGCGTTGGCGGAGCGGATGGTCGACTGGATGGTGTCGCGACGATGGCTTCTTCGGGAAACCTCGCGCGACGCGATGTACAGCCTCCAAGTCGACGAAGGGTATGTGGCGGGCCCGGATTGGGCTGAGATCACCCAGAGCTGGGGCGAGGACTGGATCCCCGCGCCGGTGGCCGTGATCGTCGGCAGAAACGCCCACTACGCAGGCCAGGGTGGCATCGAACCGGCCGCCGCGATCTGTCCACACTGCGAGGCGACCACCGTGATCATCGACTACCCGCAGGCATGGGAAGCCGATCCCGCAGTGTGGCAACCATTTTCGGACGCGATCGACGCCTGGATCGAATCCGGTGCAGGTTCGGCAACCTGCGCCTCCTGCACCACGGCGAGTCCGATCACCACCTGGCGATGGGCCGACGATTTCGCCCTCGGCACCCTCGCCTTCGACTTCTGGGGCTGGCCACCCCTGACCGACGAGTTCATCACCGAGTTCACCGCCCAGTTGGGTCACCGGATCGAACACCACACGGGAAAGTTCTGATTCGGGGCCACCTGCGGCTGGTGCCGCGCCGCCGACCTGTTGTTGCGTGCGCGGGCCGAACCGGACCTGCACCCCGACGTCCGCATCGCCGTGACGACCGCCTTGCGTCGCGCAGGACCTCGCCGCCACGTTGAACACTCTGGCCGACCGCCTCACCCCGCTGGGCGCTGCCCGGCTCGTGTCGACCGCCCACACCTTCGCCAATTGGAGTTCCGTCGGCCAGGTGGCGCTTCCCGCGATCGCGCTGCTGATCGCGCGCGGCGATGTCACCGGCGGGGTGCTGGCCGTCGCACTCCTCGATCGGGGTAGACGCACACCGGAACGTCAGGAAGCGCTCGATCGGTTGCGGTCCTCGCCGCATCCGGATCTGTCCCGGCTGGCATGGGATGTCGGGCGCTGAGCGAACCGCCGTGACGTCGGCGCTCGCGCCGGTTCGGTGCGACGCTGATCTCACCGGTGGGGAGTGGTCTACGGTGAAAATTTCGCCCTCACTAGCATCGATGCAGCGGAAATATCGATGAACCAGAGGACGTGTGTTGACTACCGAACAACTTGATCGCTGGAACGCTCAGGAAGCTGCTGCTGAGGCGATGATTCCGATCATCGGGACGTTGTACCGCAGCAAGGGTGTGACGATTCTGCTGCACAGTCGGTCGCTGGTGAACAAGTCGGTGATCAGCATTCTGCGGACGCATCGCTTCGCGCGCCAGATCGGCGGCGAAGAGCTGTCGGTGGACGAGACGCTGCCGTTCCTTCAGATGATCAGCCGGTTGGATCTGGGACCGTGCAAGATCGACCTGGGTCAGCTCGTGATGGCCTATCACGCCGATGAGCGTGGGCTCTCCGTCGAGGAGTACACCACCTCGGTGCTGGCCGACGTGAGCGACAGCAACAAGGCCGTCTCGCAGGGACCGCGCGATGTGGTGCTCTACGGGTTCGGGCGGATCGGGCGACTGGTCACCCGGTTGCTCATCGAGAAGGCCGGGTCGGGCAACGGGCTGAGCCTGCGTGCGGTGGTGGTCCGCCGGGGTGGTGACGACGACCTGGCCAAGCGGGCGTCGCTGCTGCGCCGGGATTCGGTGCACGGGCACTTCAACGGCACGATCAAGGTCGACACGGACAACGACACGATCACCGCGAACGGCAACGTCATCAAGTTCATCTACAGCGATGACCCGACCACGATCGATTACACCGCCTACGGCATCGACAACGCGATCCTGATCGACAACACCGGTCGCTGGCGTGACCGCGACGGTCTGGAGCAGCACCTGCGCCCCGGCATCGCGAAGGTGGTGCTCACCGCGCCGGGCAAGGGTGACGTGCCCAACATCGTGCACGGCGTCAACCACCGCGACCTGGACCTGTCGCAGCAGATCTTCTCCTGCGCCTCCTGCACGACCAACGCGATCGTGCCGCCGCTGAAGGCTATGGACGACGAATTCGGCATCGTTCGCGGACACGTCGAGACGGTGCACTCGTTCACCAACGACCAGAACCTGCTCGACAACTACCACAAGGCCGACCGTCGCGGCCGCTCCGCGCCGTTCAACCTGGTGCTCACCGAGACCGGTGCCGCCTCCGCGGTGGCCAAGGCGATGCCGGACTTCAAGGCCAAGATCACCGGCAACTCGATCCGCGTTCCCACCCCCGATGTCTCGGTCGCGATCTTGAACCTGCAGCTGAAGCAGGACACGACCAAGGAGGACGTGCTCGCCTACCTGCGTCAGGTATCCCTGGCGGGCCCGTTGAGCCGCAACCTCGACTACACCGCCGCCACCGACGCGGTCTCGAGCGACTTCATCGGCTCGCGCGCGGCCTCGATCATCGACGCCAACGCCACCATCGTCGAGGGCGACACCGCCATCCTCTACGTCTGGTACGACAACGAATTCGGCTACTCGTGCCAGGTCGTGCGGACCGTGCAGTACATCTCGGGCATCGAATACCCGACCTACCCGCAGCTGGGTGCGCAGTCCGACGCGCGCGAGCTGACCGACGCGCGGTAGCGACGCTCCGGCAGGGCGGGTATCTGGTCGCTGACCAGGGCCCGCCCGCCTCGTCGACTCGGTGGCAGACCGCGCGACCCGAACCTCAGCGCTTGTCGGGTCGCGCGTTGTTGTGCATACTGGCGACATGACATCGAGTCGAAAGGGCGTTCTGCGCCCGGGCCGTTGAGCCCCACGCCGGTCATCGAACCGGCTTCTCTCCCGCGTGAACGCGGGGAATTCACCGAAGATCCGCAGTACTCCCGTGCGTCGTATGACGATTCGCGCCTAGCCCTGTGGGTGCGTGTGCGCGAACTCGCTGTGCCGCCCCCGATGATCGAGGTCGCCACCGCACGGCGTCTCGTCGGCGACTGGTCCGGGGCCTGCGCCGCGGCTCATGTCGATGTCGATATCGACTTGCGGTCGTTGGCGCGGACCCACGGGCACGGACTTGCCGCACGCGTGCGGGCCGATCTGCGGTATCTGGCACCGGATCTCTTGCGCTGGCATCTGCCCAGGATCGCGCCGGACGGCTTCTTGCGGCCCGGGCTGACGATGGTCCTGGCACGCTATGGCGCTGAGGGCATCGGGAACGTCGAGAATGGAACACTGTGTCCCCGTGAGGGTTCCGTGCATCTGGTCGTGCGTACGCCGCCGGCATGGGCGGCTGCCGGTCAGCGGATAAGCCTCGCGCTGTGGGACGGGACGAGCCCCGGAACCGGTGCGCGCATGCACCCACACCCCCGACCCAACAGTCGCTACCGGCTCGACCTGCACCGTCACCTGTGGGATTCGCGCAGGGTGGGGGAGTTGCGAACCCGTGCTGGGGCTGGACAGTGCACGGCCATGACGCCCGGTGACGATCCCGGTCTCACGCTGTCCGGATCGGTGCCGCCGGGCTGTGCCGTCCACCGGTGGGCGGATGAGGCGGGAATTCTGCTGCGCGCCGAGGGACAGCGGTCCGGGCTGGTGCTGGTGCGGTGCGGTGCGCGGAAACGGGTGGTGTTGGACGTTCGCGCCGATGGGGAAAACGCTCCCGCAGGGCGGATTTCGAAGGCACACCCGCGCGGCGGAATCTCGGCCCTTCCGGTCCTGCCCGATGCCGCGACCTGGGTGCTCCCCGACCTGGAGTTGCTGCGCGCGGGCGCGATCGCCGCCGACCGACTGCATCCACTGGTCGCTTCGGTGCTGGGCCGCGACGGCATGCCGAGCGAGAACTCCGAGATCGACACCGCTCATCGAATCGTGGAGTGCCGCGGCGAACGTCATCGCATCGGGTTGGTGAACGGGGTACTCGCCGCGCTGGATCACGACCCCACCGAAATCCGACGCGAGGAACTCCTTGCGGTCCTGACCGGAACCCCGATGCCCTGCCTACAGGCCATCGACCGGTCACTGCGCCAACCGGATTGGCTCGTCGGCGTCTGCGACCGCTTGGACCACGGGGATATCGACGGCGCCCTCACCATCGTCGAAGGCAAGCTCGGCGCCGACGCGGTGCTGCGCGACGGACCACTTCGCGACGCACTCGAAGCTGCTGTACGACAACGGATTACCTATGGCCTGTTCCGGGCCGGCCTACCCGCGCCCGGTCGCGGCCACACCCCTCCCGACCGGTACGACCGCAAGGGTCGTCGCGCACGTCCTAGACGCCTGACCCTGCGCTGAGTTGTCGTCCGGGCCGTCATGGTCACGCCTTGTCGCGCTGACAGGCGGATTCGTGAGCTCGCTCGACCTGCTCTCATCCATCGAATTCTTCCGAACCCAAAGGTGATTCGCACATGACTGTTCATTCTCTCTACCCGCCGCTCCCGATTCGCACCGCCGACTCCCAACTCGACGTCGCGGGCGAACTCCTCGCCCTGCTGGGTGAGGTGAAGACCGAGCCGCGCTCCAATACGCAACTGGAAGCTCTCACCTTGGCGGTGGCCGCCGACCTGCCGGTGCTGCTGTGGGGTGAGCCGGGCATCGGCAAGACCGCTGCATTGACCCAGCTCGCCGAGTCCCTCGACCTGCCACTGACCACGGTGATCGCGAGTGTGCACGAGCCATCGGACTTCTCGGGCCTGCCGATCATCGGCGACGACCCCGCGACCCAGGGTGTGCCGATGGCGCCGCCGGACTGGGCGGTTCGACTCGTGCGGGCCGGGCGCGGCCTGCTGTTCCTCGACGAACTGTCCACCGCACCGCCCGCCGTGCAGGCGGCGCTGCTACGTGTGGTGCTCGAAAGGCGGGTCGGCGCGCTGGAACTGCCGCCGGGGGTGCGCATCGTCGCGGCCGCCAACCCGCGCTCCTCGGCCGCCGACGGCTGGGAGCTGAGCCCGCCGCTGGCGAACCGCTTCGTGCACCTGCAGTGGATCCACGAGCACGACGTCGTCGTCCGTGGCCTCGGCGGCACATGGCCGCGCGCGACCTTGCCACGGCTCGCGCCCGAAAGGCTCTCGGAGGCAGTCGCATTCGCGCGTCGTGCGGTATGCACCTTGCTCGCGGCGCGGCCCAAGCTCGTGCACCAGATGCCCACCACCGAAACCCGGCGGGGTGGTGCCTGGGCGTCACCACGGAGTTGGGAGATGACCGTGCGGCTGATCGCCTTCGCCACCGCGGCCGATGCGAGTCGTGATGCGCTGTCGCAGTTGATCCGCGGCACGGTCGGCGACGGCCCGGGTTTCGAACTGCTGACCAGCATCGATCGGATGGATCTGCCCGATCCGGAAGCATTGCTGGCCGATCCTGTCGCCGCTGAACTGCCGACCAGGGGCGACCTGCGCCAGGCAACCCTCGACGCTGTGGTGGCCGCGGTCCGCAAACGACCGGAGAAGGCTCGGTGGGACGCGGCCTGGTCGCTCCTGGTCAAAGCCGTGGAAACCGGAGCGCCCGACCTCGTGGTCGTTCCCGCGACCACCCTGGCCACGCTGCGCCGCGACGACTGGGAGGTGCCCGCGTCGATCGAACAACTCGCCGCGGTGGTGTCGGTATCCCAGAGCGCCGATCGCGCCGCGGCTCGCGTTGCCGTAGCGGCCGGCCGATGACAGCGGACACGACCGAGCTGGATTTCGACAAGCTCTATGCCGCACGGCTGCAAGCAGTTTCGGCCCGTCCCTATCTGGCGACCGCGCTGTACGCCCTGCACATCGTCGAGTCACGAGGGGTGTCGACGATGGGTGTGGACAAACATTGGCGGTGCTACGTGTCGCCACGGTTCGTCGACTACACGCCGGTGGAAGAACTGGCTTCGGTACTGGTGCACGAGGTTTCGCACCTGCTGCGCGACCATCACGCGCGCAGTGATCGCTACGCCCACACTCACGAGCTGACCGGCCCTGGCGAGCGGCTGCGGATGAATATCGCCGCGGATGCCGAGATCAACGACGACGCGTTCGGCGACGGGTTGGTCCGGCCCGAAGGCGCGGTTCTGCCCAGCACATTGGGTCTGGACGCAGGGCAACTCATGGAGGACTACCTGGGTCAGTTCAGCCTCGGGCCTCTGACGGAAGGCATGGCGTGGCTCGACTGCGGTAGCGGCGCGGACGGATCGGACCGCGCGTGGGAGCTGGGTCCCGACGGCGCGGACGGGCTCAGCGAACAGCAGCGCGACGGCGTCCGATTCCTCGTGGCACAGGGCATCGTCGGCCGTCCAGGAGACGCGCCCCAGGGTTGGCGACGCTGGGCGAACGAGGCCCTGCACCCCTCACAACCATGGCGGGACCTGCTCGGCGCCGCCCTCCGCGCGGCCGCCTCTGCCCCCGGTGTCGGCGAGGACTACACCTACCGGCGCCCGGCTCGGCGCTCGACAGCGCTACCGGGCATCGTGCTGCCGAGCCTGCGTCGCACCCCACCCAAGGTCAGCGTGGTCATCGACACCTCGGGATCGGTCAGCGACGACGAATTGGGCAGCGCGCTGCTCGAAGTCGCCGCCATCATCCGCGCCGTCGGCGGCCGCCGCGACCTGGTCACCGTCTTCTCCTGCGACGCCGCGGCACGAATCGCCCACCCGCTGTGCCAGGCCGAGGGGATGTCGCTGATCGGCGGCGGCGGCACCGACCTGCGCACCGGTTTCACCAAGGCCCTGCGCACCCGCCCCGATGTGCTCGTGGCCCTGACGGACGGTCAAACGCCCTGGCCGTCACAACAACCGGCGTGCCGAACGGTGGTCGGCCTCTTCCGCCGGGAACGTGCGTGGCAGGAGGACAATCCTGATTACGTTCCGGACCGGCCACCCGCGTGGGCGCGGGTGGTCGACATCGGCTGAAGCCGCGGTCGGCTATCCGCCGGAGGCCGCCCGCCGCGCCCGTACCAGCGGCGACACCAGCATGACCGACCCCGACAGCAAGAGCCCGGCGAGTGGAATCAACGGCAGATAGGACACCCACACCACCGGCTCTTGCTGCGCCAAGGCGATGACAGTGGCGACAACGGCGACGACGAACACGACCGCCGACCAACGATGCACCTGACGAACGCGCCCGCCTGCCGCCCTGCCCGCTCGTGAGCCGCGGTAGACCAGCACATACATCACCGAACCGGACAGGAACAGTCCGGCGAGCGGAATCAGCGGCAGGTAGACAACCCATTCCGGTCCGCTCAGCGACAACCCGATCACCGTGATGAGTACTGCCGCGAGAAAGCCGATGGCGAGCCATCGATGAGCTCGCCGAACTCCGATGATGTTCATCGAAAACCCTTTCGTCGATCCGTGGAAAAACAATGCTGCCACGGCACCGACCTCGTAACTTCTTGATTCCTGACCGTTTCTCCCCGCTGCCGACCATCGCTGGTCGCCCGTTTTCAATCCGGCAATTCGTTGAAAGTATCAATCCCCTCGGGCCGGCGAAGCCCTGCCAGACTCGTCGTGTGATCAGCGCGATTGTGCGAATTCGGTCCATCACCTACGAATCAGAGGGCGTGCTGTCCTTTGTGCTCACCGACCCAGGCGGCGCGCCACTGCCGCCGTGGGCACCGGGTGCGCACGTGGACGTCGTCCTGCCCGACGGCGTCGTTCGTCAGTACTCGCTGTGTGGCGATCCCGCGAATCGGGACAGTTATCGCATCGCGGTGCTGCTCGAGGAGCAGGGTCGGGGCGGGTCGGCGTGGATGCACGAGAAAGTACGGCCGGGCACGCTGCTGGAGATCCGGGAGCCACGCAACAATTTCCCCCTCGCCCCGGCAGCGAGCTACCTGTTGATCGCCGGCGGCATCGGGATCACCCCGCTGCTGCCGATGATCCGCGAACTCGAACAGCGCGGCGCCGCATGGCAATTGCACTACGGCGGCCGCACCGACGCGCGGATGGCCTTCGCCGAGGAACTGTCGGGCTACGGTGCGCGGGTTCGTCGCTACGCGCAGGACGAAGTCGGGCTGATGCCGCTGGCCGAGATCCTCGCGCCGGTGGGCTCGGGCACGCTCGTGTACTGCTGTGGCCCCGAGCCGCTGCTCACCGCGGTCGAGCAGCACTGTGTGTCGGAGGCTCTGCGAGTCGAACGTTTCCATCCGAAGGAGATCGCGTCGACCGGACCGGACCGGCCGACGACGGTCGTACTCAATCGCTCCGGCCGGACCATCGACGTTCCGGCCGATGCGTCGGTCCTCGACGCCCTCGAGCGCGCCGGTGCCGATGTGCTGTGGTCGTGCCGCGAAGGAACGTGCGCGACCTGCGAAACCACCGTGCTCGAAGGTGAAGTCGAGCACCGCGATTCGGTTCTCACACCGGCTGAACAAGAGTCGGGCAAAACCATGATGATCTGCGTCTCCCGAGCGCGCACGGACCGTCTCGTGCTCGATGCCTGAAAGGTCGAAGACTGTGCACGATGTCATTGTTGTCGGCGCGCGCTGCGCTGGTGCTACGGTCGCGATGCTGCTCGCGCGCCGCGGCTACCGGGTGCTCTGCGTCGACCAGGCGCTGTTTCCCAAGGACGCCGTCTCGACCCACATGCTGCGGCAGAGTGGTCTCGCGCGGCTGCGGGATTGGGGCCTGCTCGAACAGCTGAAGGCCACGGGCTGTACGCCCATTCACTCGATCACGATGTCCTATGCCGACGCGCAATTCTCCGGCTTCTCCGACCCCATCGACGGTATCGCCGAGACCTACGCGCCGCGGCGCATCGTGCTCGACAAACTGTTGCAGGATGCCGCTCGGTCGGCCGGTGTCGATCTGCGCGAGGGCGTCACCGTGCTCGATCTGGTGCGCGAGGGTGAGCAGGTCACCGGCATCGTCGGGCGCGACCGCGACGGCGAACAGATCGTCGAACACGCCCGCCTCGTCATCGGCGCCGACGGTTACGCCTCCACCGTGGCCCAGCTCACCGGCGCCGAGAAGTACGACGTGGTCCCGGGCGAGACCTTCACCAGCTACTCGTACTGGTCCGGTCTGACTATGCAGAGCCAGTTGCGCATCGGCGACAAGCAGGCGGTCGGCGGCTGGCCGACCAACGACGGCAAGACACTGATGTGGTGTGTGCAATACGTCGACCGTTTCGCACCGTTTCGCACCGATGTCGAGGGCAATTTCTCGTTGGCGTTCAAGGAAACCGCGCCCGATCTCGCCGAACTGCTCGAGACCGGCGAACGCGACGAGCGGTTCTACATCGCGCGCTACCCGGAGAATTTCTATCGGCAATCGCACGGCCCCGGTTGGGCACTGGTGGGTGACGCCGGATATCACAAGGACCCCTTCACCGGTCTGGGGATCAGCGACGCGTTCACCTACGCCGATCTGCTCGCCGAGCGCGCACACGAAGGACTGTCGGCGGCGCGGCCGCTCGACGAAGCGCTCGCCGAGTATCAGGCGCAACGCGATCGGTCGAGTAAGCCGATGTACCGGTTCACCTGTGATTCCTCGCGACTGGTGTTGCCGGACAAGCATGTCGAGGTGATGCGGGCGCTGCCGAGCAGCCCGAAACACACGCAGCAGTGGTTCCGGATGATGGCGGGCGGGCTCAGTGGTCGGGAGTTCTTCGCCGAGGACAATCTCGCCCCGCTGCTGAATCCGCAGGGCGCACGATGACCGTGCAACCGTTCGACAACGCCGGAGTCTTTCGCGACGAGCGCGGTGTCGCGCATTACTCGGGTCTTCCGGATTCACTGGTGGATATGCTGCGCCACACGGTGCGGACCTGGCCCGACGAGGAAGCCGTCGTCGAGATCGGCGGCGAGCGACTCTCGTACCGGCAACTGTTGGATCGGGCCGCCCGGGTGGCCGGTGGGCTGCGGGACAAGGGGATTCAGCCGGGGGACCGCGTCGCCAGTCTGTTGGACGCCGGAACCGATTGGGTAGTCGGCTTCCTCGGCATCGTGTTCGCGGGCGCGGTGGCCGTGCCGGTAAATACTCGGTTCGCCGCCCCCGAGATCGAGTACGTCCTGACTGATTCCGCCGCCTCGTTCAGCCTTCGTCCGGAAGAGGCGCTGCCGCAAGGCGATCCCTATGTCTACGAGGGTGCGGCGCCGACCGATCCGGCCGCGATCTTCTACACCAGCGGCACGACCGGACGTCCGAAAGGCGCGATCACCACCCACCGCAACCTGCTGTCCACGGTGGAGAACGTGCGTCGACTCGCCGACATCGCCGCCGAGGAAGGCCCGACCCTGCGCAACCTGGTCTCGGTGCCGCTGTTCCACGTCACCGCGTGCAACAGCCAGCTGATTCCGCAGCTCGCCATCGGCGGCAGCACGATCATCTTGCCGCAGTTCAAGATTCAGGACTTCCTGCGGGCGATCGTCGACGAGCGGATCACCTCGCTCACCAACACTCCCGCCATCTACTACCTCGCGTTCCGGCAACCGAACTTCGCCGACTTCGACCTGAGCGGGGTGAACCGGGTCGCCTACGGCGGTGCTCCGGTCGCGCCCGCGCTGGTCGCCGAGATCGCTGAGCACTTCCCGAACGCGCGCCTGGCCAACGGTTTCGGTCTCACCGAGACCTCGTCCATCTCGACCTACCTGCCCCATGAGTGGGCAACCGCGCACGCGGAATCGGTGGGGTTCGCCGCGCCGATCGTCGACCTGGCCATCGACGCGCCCGATCCGGTCAGCGGCGTCGGGGAACTGCTCATCCGCGGCGCCAATGTCGTTGCCGGCTACTGGAACAACCCCGTCGCCACCGCGGCGACCTTCGTCGACGGCTGGCTGCGCACCGGTGACCTCGCCCGCATCGACGAGCGGGGACTGGTGTCGATCGCCGACCGGGCCAAGGACATGATCAATCGTGGCGGCGAGAACGTGTACTGCGTCGAGGTGGAGAACGCTCTCGCCGGCGCCCCGGGCATCGGCGAATCCGCGGTCGTCGGGGTACCCGACGACATGATGGGCGAGAAGGTCGGCGCGGTGGTGGTGCCGGTGGCGGGTACCGAGTTCGATGAAGCCGCCGTGCTCGACTACCTGCGTGCGATTCTCGCGGATTTCAAAGTGCCCCAGTACTTCTCGGTGCGCGCGGCGCCGTTGCCGCGCAACCCCGGCGGGAAGATCGTGAAGACCGCGTTGCGGTCCGAACCGTTCAAGCCCGCCGGACGAGGGTGATGCTGGTTCGTCGTTGCTCGGCGAAGGCATGGATGTCGTCGTCGGGCGCCAGATCCTCGGCACGGTAACCGATCGTGCTGAGGATGGCGCCGCTGGCGACGTCGAAGACGTCGGTGTAGTACAGCGCGCGGCTGACCTTGGTGTAGGCCGGATCGGCGCCCCGGTCGGTGCCGGAGAGATTGACGTTCGCGGTGAACCAGCCCGCCCGCGCTGCCAGCAGCGTGGTGAGTAATTGGGCGGTCGCCTCGGGTACCCAGCTCCAGTCCCAGGCGTGCGGCTCGGCCCACGGCCCACCGAACTCGCGCGAGAGCGCGATGCCGGGCACACCGCGCGCTCCCGCTTCCTGCACCGCACCGTAGGTGCCGCTGACATTCAGCGTGGCGCCGATGTTCTCGCCCGCGTTCACCCCGCTCAGGCACAGATCTACCGGCGCGAGGACCCCGGAGGTCAGCGCGAAGACCACGCAGGCCGCCGGAGTCGATCCCACGTGGATCGTGGGAATGCCGGCGGTCGGGGCCGCCCACTCCCACTCCACCGCGACGCCACTGCGTCGGGACTGGCTCGCGCCCGACATCGGCCCGCTCGGTGCTACCACCGTCGCGTCGATGCCGAGCGCGCGCACGGCTTCCGCTAACGCCAGGAGCCCCGGCGCGCGGTATCCGTCATCGTTGGTGATCAGCAGGTGCATCGAAAGCCGTCACTCGGGCACGGGTCTCCGGATCGAACAGGTGCAGCCGGTCCGCCGGGACGAATACCTGGATTCGCGCGCCGATGGCCGGTGCCGGATCGTTCGCGGGCAGCGTCACGGCCCAGCGGCCCGATTCGCCGGTGCACTGCGCGATCTTGGAGTCGCCGGTGAACTCGACCAGCTCCACCACGCCGTGCACGAGCAATCCCGGGCCGTCGTGGCGTCGGAGCGTGCCGTCGCCGGGCCGCCAGCCCAGTGTCAGTTCGGCAGGCACACCGGGGACAGGTTGCGGGAGAAGCGCTTCCAGCCCGGACCCGGTCATCTCGTCGCCTGCCTGGTTCATGGTCACCGTCGCCAGGTTCATCGGCGGGCTACCGAGGAACGTCGCGACGAACAGGTCGACCGGCCGCCGATACACCTGCGCCGGACTACCGACCTGCAACACCCGCGAATCGTTCATCACCACCAGGTGGGTGGCCATCGACAGCGCCTCGAGCTGGTCATGGGTGACCAGCACGACGGTATTGCCGAGCTCACGATGCAGCCGCACCAGCTCCACTCGCGCCTGCTGCCGCAACTGGGCGTCGAGCGCGGACAGCGGCTCGTCGAGCAGCAGCACCTTCGGCTGCCGAACGATCGCTCTGGCCAGCCCGACTCGCTGACGTTGACCACCCGACAACTGCGCGGGCCTACGGTGGCGCAGCTCGCTCAACCCGAGGCTGTCGCACGCACCGGCAACCCGTCGCTCGATCTCGGTGCGGTCCAGCCCCGACTTGCGGTTGTGTTTGCCCTCCAGCCGCAGGCCGAAGGAGATATTGCGCTCCACCGTCATGTGCGGGTACAGCGCGAAGTCCTGGAACACCATCGAGACACCGCGCCGTCCCGGCGACACCTCGGTGACGTCGGCGCCGTCGATGAGCACCCGCCCCGCGGTGGGGGTTATCAGACCGGACACCACGCCGAGCGCGGTCGATTTGCCGCAGCCGGACGGGCCGACCAACACGGTCAGCGATTGTCCCGGTACGTGCAGGAGGTCCACGTCGAGAGCCGGGCGGTCCTCGCCGTATTGCTTGGTGATGCCGTCGAGCACCACGCCGGCCGAAAGATCGAGCTCGGTGGTCAGCACCGGTGGCTCGCTCACACTGAGACTGGTCATGTCGATTACCGAACCCCTGAATGAAGGAAGGCGTCCGCGATCCGTCGCGACGCCAGGACATAGATGATGACGACGGGCAGTGAGGCCAGCATCGCCGCGGCGAGCATGGGCCCGTACTGCGCGCTCTCGGGGCCGATGAACAGCGCCAGACCCGGCTGGATGGTGGTGTCCTCCGGGTCGGGCATCACCAGCAGCGGCCACAGGAATTCGTTCCACGTACTGATGAACAGCAGGATGGCCACCGCGCCGAGGGCCGGGCGAAGCACGCCGAGCACCACGTGGCGCAGGATCTCCCACGAAGTGGCGCCTTCGAGCACCGCCGCCCCGATCAGCGATTGCGGCACCGAACGAATGTGGTCGCGCAGCAGCAGCACCGCCAGCGCGCTGACACCCAGCTGCGGAATGATCACCCCGATCGTGTGACCCTGCCAACCGAGCTTCGTCGTCATCAGGAACTGCGGGATGATCAGTGCCTGCGGCGGGATCAGCAGCGAAATACCCACGGCGGCAAGGACGAAGCCTCGCCCCCGAGCCTTGTCGAACCGCACCAGCGCGTAGGCGGCGGGCACGGCGACGAGCATTGTCGCGACGGTGACGCCCGCGGCCATCACGAAGGTGTTCCACAGCAGCCTGCCGATCGGGAAATTGCCCACGGCCAGTTCGTAGTTCTCCATGCTCGCCGGAAACGGGAGCGGATTCAGATCGAAGATCGTCGACACCGGTTTGAACGAGGTGGCCAAGGCCAACGCCACCGGGAACAGCATCAGCACAATGGCTGTGATCAGTAGCAGGTGTCTGCCGATCGCGTCACCGCGTCGCACGGAATCTCCTCGAGAGCAGGGTGTGGAAGGTCAGGAGCAGCCCGAACGCGAGCGCGATCACGATGGCCGCCGCCGATGCGGTGCCCGCGTCGAAAAAGGTGAAACCGTAGGTGTAGAGCCGGTAGTAGACATTGTCGGTGGCATTGCTCGGTCCACCTCGGGTGAGCACACCGATATTGGTGAACAGCCATGGCCACACCACCACCATCGACAGCAGTCCGAGCAGCACGATCGGGCGTCGCAGCTGGGGCAGGATGATCGACCTGGTGATCTCGCCCTCGGTGGCGTCGTCCAGGCGCGCGGCGTCGATGGTGCGACGATCGAGGTTCGCCAGCGCCGCACCGAACAGCAAGGTGTTGAGCGCCACCACTTTCGGCGCCGTCACCACGACGACGGTCGGCAGCGCGGTGGCCGGGTCGCCGAGCCAGTTGATCGGTTCCACACCGGCGAACCCGAGCACCTGATTCAGGGTCCCGTACAGCGGGTCCAGAATGAACTGCCACGACAGCGCGTTGGCCACCGGCGCGAGCACGACCGGCAGGAACAGCAGCATTCGGTAGAACTCGCTGGCCCGGCCAGGGCGCTTCCACAGCGCGATGGCCAGCGCGCACGGGACGACCGTCGCGAAGGGCAGTACGAACAGCGCGTACTTCAGCGTGTTCCAGGCCGCGTTGCCGAATTCCGGTTCGGTGATGAGGGTTTCGTAGTTTTCGAAGCCGTTGAACTCGATGTCGGGGGAGACCAGGTTCCAGTCGAGGAAGCTGAGCACCGCGGTGAACACGAGCGGCCCGTAGACCCATACGGCGATCGCGAGCACGGTCGGCGAGAAGTACAGCCAGGCAAGGCCGGTCGCGGCAGGACGCTCGACCGCGCGCGCCTTCGGCTTCGCGTCGCGCACCTTCGGCTTTGCCTCGGGGGCCTCGGTGAGCGTCATGAACGGGCTCGCACGTCGAGCATGCGCAGGGTGGTCTCCAGAGCCTCGGCGTAATGGCGCGCGTGGCGCATTTCGATGATGATCGCCGGGTCATGGGGGAAGGTCGTCGCCATGACCTCGGCCAGCGGGATCGAGCCCCAACCGGGCGGCAGGTGCAGATCGCCTTCACCGAGGAGTTCGAGTTCGTACGGGCTGGCATCGGGCTGGCGGGCCATCCGGCCGAAGTTATCGTGCAGGTGAATGTGGCCGACGACCGGGGCGACCTCGCGAATCGCGGCCAGGTAGTCGTAATTCAGGTAGCCGGCCGACAGGTACGCGTGGCCGACGTCGAGGCACATCGTCACCGCGGGGTGGTCGATCTGCTGTACCTGTTCGGCGACCATGTCCAGGCGCATCCCGTAGGAACGGCGGGTGAGCACCGCGGGTCCGGGTGCTCGGTTCTCGACCGCGATCATGACCCCGCGCGCGCCGGACTCGTCGGCGAGCTCGCGCAGCATCGTGCGTTCGGTTTCCATGCCCGCGGTCAGCGCCTCGCCGTCGCTGTAGAGGTTCGGCAGCACTCCGGCGTGGTAGACCAGCACCTCGGCGCCGATCGCGGCGGCGACCTCCAGGTCCGCCAGCAGCCCGAGCTGCTGCGCGGACGCGGTGCCGGTGTCGAGCAGGTTGCCGGTACGCCCGGACGAATACCACGAACTGTGCAGGGTCAGCCGGAGTCGGCAATCGGCCAGCGCGTCGCGTAGCGCCGCCAGTCGGGAGCGCTGTACCTGTCCGCCGATCACCACCCCGAGGCCGCAGCCACCGAGTTCGGCATAGCCGAATCCGGCGGTCGCGGCCTCATCGAGGAATTCGCGCATCTCCTCGAAATCGGAGCGCAGGAGCTGCTTTCCCGACCACGGATTGACCGTCAGGCCGATCTTGTTCGGGATCGCGCCGCCGTTCGGCGAACCGTTCGGAGGCGTGTGTGCGAATACCTGGTGTGACAACGGTGTCTCTCTTCGAGGGGTGGTGGTCAGCGGATGGTGCGTGAACTCAGCTGAGTCCGCGGATCTTCGCGGCAGCGGCGCGCAGGGTTGCCGCCGGGTCGGCGCCGCGCAGGACGATCGGTTCGACGGCCTCGTCCTGGAGGATGACGACGCCCTGGTTGGACTGCTTGCCGGGGAAGGCGGTGTAGGGAGCCAGGTCGGCCATCTGCTTGACGGCCGAGCCGAGACGCGGGTCGGCCGACGACTCCGCCGCGGTCCGCAGCGGCAGGTAGCCCATCTGCGAGGCGATGAGCTTGAAGCTCTCGTCGTTGGTCATGAACTGCACGAACTTCCACGCCGCTTTCGCCCTGGCGTCGTCCTTGGCCACGATCGTCAGGCCGGAGCCGGAGAAGGTGGGGCGGGCGGGCAGGTTGTCGAAGGCGGGCAGCGGCGCCACCTGCAGGGCGAACTTGCCCTTGGCGGCCGCATCGAGGGTCAGCAGACCGCCGCCGGTGGTGACCAGCATGCCGAGCTTGCCCGAGTTGAAAGCGCTTTGCGCGGAGGCGAAGTCGACGGCGGGCTGGACACCGGACTTGGTGAGATCCTGGATCGTCGACAGCGCGGTGATCACCGGGGCCGAGTCGACGGTGACTTCACCGCTGCCGGACACCAGTGCGCCACCGGCACTGTTGACCAACGACTGGGTCAGGTAGTCGGACTTGCCCGGGTCGGCCGCGGAGACGTACACGCCCTGCGCCTCGGTCTTGTCCTTGATCGCCTGCGCGGCCTGCTTGAGCTGGGCCATCGTCTTGGGCGGCTGGGCCGGGTCGAGCCCGGCGGCGGTGAACAGGTCGGCGTTGTAGAAGACCACGGGGGTGGCCATCATGAACGGCATCGCGACCGGCTTCTTGGCGCCGGCCACGGGGGTCGCCTTCAGCACCGACGGCACGAAGCCCGCCATGTGCTTGTTCCACTCGTCGGTCCCGGCGACCTCTTCGAGCGACCGCAGCGGCAAGGTCTGCGAGGCTTGCGCGACCTTGCTCCAACCGATCTGCGCGACGTCGGGCGGGTTGCCCGCCACCACTTCGCTCTGGAGTTTGGTGAGCGCGTCGGCCGTCGGGACCGACTGCGGTTTCACCGTGATCTTCGGGTTGGCAGTCTGGAAGTCGTTGATCAACTTCTCGATGCCCTTGCCCAGCGGGTTCGCCTGTCCGTAGGTGTAGGACAGGAAGGTGATGGTCACCGGGTCGTCGGCCGAGGCCGGCGCCGAGCTGTTCTGGCCGCAGGCTGCGAGCAGCGTGGTGACCGCGACGAGCACGATCCCCCATCCGGCCTTACGGCCGTGGTGGTGCGAGTTCATAACAGGCTTTCTGTGGAGGGGGTGGTCGAATCGGAGGTCAACGGAGTCGGACTCCGCCATGCGTGACGGTCATGGCCTGGATGCCACGCAAGTTCACATTGGGTCGGTACTGCAGCGAACCCGGAACGAGCACGGGGTCGATCACGCGCGAGGCGAAGGCGGACAGCGCCGCGGCACCCTCGGCCCGGCCCAGCGCCGCGGCGAGGCAGAAGTGCGCTCCGGCGGAGAAGGCGAGGTGGTCGGCCGCGCCGCGGGCGACATCGAAACGGTCGGGGTCGGGGTAGTGCGCTGGATCGCGATTGGCCGAGGCCAGCAGCACCAGCATCGCGGTGCCGGGGCTGATCGCCGTGCCGCTCACCTCCATGTCGCGGGTGGCGATGCGCATCACGAACTGGATGGGCGCGTCGTAGCGCAGCACCTCGTCGGCGGCACTGATCCCCAGTGCGGGATCGGCGCCGAGGATCTCACGCTGCTCCGGGTGCTGCAGGAGCGCGAGCACACCGTTCGCGATGAGGTTGGCGGTGGTCTCGTGGCCGGCGACCATCAGCAGCACACAGGTGGCGAGCAGTTCGCCCTCGCTGAGCACTTCGCCTTCCTCTTCGACCTCGATGAGCCGCGAGAGCAGGTCGTCGCCGAGGTTGCCGCGCCGCCGGGAGATCAGGTTGACCAGGTAGTTCATCAGCTCGTTGCGCGCGCCCTCGGCGTCATCGAGATCGTCGTTGTGGACGACGAGATTGAAGTCGAGGACGCGGCCGAGTCGTCGGGCGGCGGGTTCGAAGTCGCCGAACTCCTCGACGGGGATGCCGAGCAGGGCGCACATGATCCGCACCGGCAGGGGCAGCGCGAATTCCGAGATCACGTCGAATTCGGACTTACTCGCGATCTGTTCGACGAGTTCGTCCACGATGGAGTGGATCTGCGGCTGCGAGGCCCGAATAACCCTGGGGGTGAAGGCTTTCGAGACGAGTCGGCGAATGCGGGTGTGCGCCGGCGGATCGAGGAACAGCAGGGACTCCGGACGCTGCGGGTGATCCTTGCCGAGTCGGGACAGCTTGGGGTCGTTGCGCACCGACGGGTCGCGCAGCACCTGCTGGCAATCGGCGTAGTTGGCGATGATGATGAGGTCGCCGCCTTTGGTGACCAACGGGGACTTCGTGCGCAGGGCGCGGTGAACGGGATAGGGATCGGGTCGAGTGTCGGGAGCGAACAGTTCGGCCAGTGTCGACTCAGCGTCGTGCTGGCTGGCAACCGTGGTCGTCATTTTCTGGGCTCCTTCGAAATTGGCGTCGAAATTATTTCGTCTGCACCGGGTAAAAGTCTTCCACCCCGACATCACGGGCGACAACGCAGAACGCATTATTGATCAATTGCGGTACGAAATAGATCGCCGTGTCAAGACGGGGATCATCGGGTTTTTCGGGGTCAGCGATTCGATTGCCGAATCGACCGTGTTCACAGTGCCGTCGGCGGTGCGGGTCACCGCGAGGCGGGGAAGACACGCCGTGGAGTCGGCAGGAATTCGGTCGCTGCTCACCTGAGCTTCATGGTCGCGTTCCCCTATGACGTGCGGTGCCGCTATACAAGGTGCATATCTCGGACAAGTCACGTCACTGATTACGCGAGGCGCGCACTATGGAGACACGGCATATCGAGGCATTTTTAGCCATCGCCGACGAACTGCACTTCGGGCGGGCGGCCGCCAGGCTCCACCTCACGCAGCCGTCACTGAGTCAGCAGCTCAAGCGCCTGGAACGCCATCTCGGCGTCGAACTGGTGTCGCGGACGTCGCGGGTGGTGCAGTTGACCCCCGCGGGCGAAGCGTTCCGTGCCGACGCACGGCGGATTCTCGGGGAGGTGCACTCGGCGACCAACACCGTCCGCGACATCGCGGCCGGACGCATGGGCAAGATCAACATCGGGTTCAACGGCCGGGCCGGGCAGCTCATCATGCCCAGGTCACTGGCCCAATTGCACGCGAACTATCCCAACATCACCACCAAACTCACCTCCGGCCGATCCGGGCCGCAGCTCACCGCCCTCACGCGCGGCGAACTCGATGTCGGGTTGCTCTACGGTGGCGCGTCCAACGGCGGGTCGGTGTTGTCGCGGTGTCTGCTGCAGATGCGCATCGGCGCGCTGGTCGGGCAGGGGCACCGGTGGGCAGATCGGTCGTCGATCTCGATCCGCGAACTCGCCGAGACGCCGTGCGTCCTGTTCAACCGCGAGGTGAGCCCGGCGATGTACGACGCCATCATGGCCGCGGGCGAGCGGGCAGGCGCCTTCCCGAAGGTTGCCGAGTACATGAACGACTCGGTGGCCACCGGGATCACCGTGGCGGCCCGCCGGTATGTGGGGTTCGCGTCGTTCGTCAGCATGGACGAGCCGCGGCCGATGGGATTGAAGGTGGTTCCACTCGTCGATCCGGAACCGGTGGTGGAATTGCAGGTCGCGTGGCGCGTCGACAGTCCCAACGAAGTGGTGCAGGTATTCCTGGACAGCCTCGATTCGACGAAGAATTTCCTGCAATCCACTATCAGCGGCAAGGTGTACGGAGAACCGTTGGCGAGTTGATTGCCATTCGGTCGATTGAGATCGGCAATGGAAATCCGAATCGACGGCTGCGGGTGGTGCAATTAATTCATGGCACCTGAACTGAAAACCTCAGCCACCCTCGGTTCGGTATTCGAGGCGATCGATCCGGATAATCCCGACTTCTTGCACCTGCAGCGAATTGTGAGCAAGTTGGTTCCTTTCGGCACCCACGCGGGTACCGAAATCACCGAAATCGGTCCGCACCGCGCGATCGTGGAGATTCCCGACGAGCCCTACATCCTCAACCACCTGCGTACCGTGCACGCGGGTGCGCAATTCCTGGCCGCCGATATCGCCGGCGCGTGCGCGTTCGTGGGCGCGCTGGCGTCACGGTTGTCGGCCATCGACACGTTGGTGCTGCGTGACGCGCGGCTGTCGTTCCGCAAACCCGCCATCGGCCGGATCCGGGCGATCGGGGTCATCGACCCGAGCGACGTCGCGACGGTGCTGGCGGCCGAGGGCGGCCAGCGGCTGGACGTGGACGCGCGGGCGCTGATGTACGACACCGCGGGTGTGCTGGTCGGCAAGGTCGCGCTCGACTACGTCTGCACCCTGGCCCCGGAGGCGTGATGAGCGAGCAACGCACCGAGATCGCCGGGCTGGAAGCGACCACCGTCGCGACCTCCGACGGCGCCGCCCTGTCGGTTCGCTTACTGCCGCAAGCGGATCCGGCCGCACCCGTCGTGCTGATCCTGCCCGCCATGGCCATCAAGGCCAAGTACTACCTGCCGCTGGTCACGGCCTTGCACACGGTCGGGCTCACGGCCGCGGTCCTCGATCTCCGCGCGCAGGGCGAGAGCAAGCCCGCACTGGGGGAGGGCCCCGGGTTCGGCTATCGCGAGCTGATCGAGGTCGATCTGCCCGCCGTGGCGGACGCGCTGCGCGAGCGTTTTCCGCAGGCGCCGCTGCACCTGTTCGGCCACAGCCTCGGCGGACAGCTCGCACTGCTGTTCGCGGCGGCCGAACCGGAGCGGGTCGCGAGCATCACGACGATCGGCACCGGTTCGGTGTACTGGTGGTCGTTCGAACTGCGCAGGCGCCTCGAGGTGCTCGCGAGCGGACTCTCGGTCGGTGCCATCACCCGGCTGCGCGGCCGGTGGACCGGCGGTCGCGGCATCGGGCCGATGACCGCGGGCGTCATGCTCGACTGGGCACGTCACCTGCGGACCGGTAACTACCGGCCCAGTGGCAGCACACGCGACTACGACCGGTTGCTGCGCGAACTCACGCTGCCGGTACTGCTGATCTCGCTCGACGGCGACCCGCTCGGCCCCGAGTCCACGGTGCGCTTCCTGAGCAAGCGGATGGGCGCGGCGCAGCAGCACCGCTGGCACATCGACCGGACTTCGGGCTTCACTCACATCGGCCATGCGTCCTGGGTGAAGGACAGCGGTCTGGTCGCGCCCGCGGTCGCGGCCTGGGTTACCGAAGGTCGACCGCCCCGGTAGCGAGGTCCGACAACTCCCAACCACTCCCGACCACTCCCGACCGCTCCTCGGCGACGACGGTGTCGTTCGCGGCGCCGTCCGTCTGCGGCACCTCTCGCTAACGACCTCTGCCCTCGGGCTCTCAGAAGGATTGGCACAGTGACGACTTCCCTTGCACCCTCGGCGCTCGCCAGGGACGACAACTCCATCTACCGCGCGCTGTCGGAATTGGACAAGCCGGTATTCGTGGTCCGTGACGATGCCGGTGTCGCGGTGACCACCGACGCAGGCACCGCTCGCGGCAAGCAAGTGCTGGCCGCCGCTCCGGCGTTGCGCCCGGAAACGCTGGGCAACAACGAGTTCCGGCAGACCCACGGCGTTGGCTACGCCTACCACGCCGGCGCGATGGCCAACGGGATCGCCTCGGCCGCGATGGTGGTGGCGATGGCGCGCGCGGGCTTGCTCGCCTCGTTCGGCGCCGCCGGTGTACTGCCCGCTCGGATCGACGAGGCCTTGGCCACGATCGGCCGCGAAGCGCCGGGAAAACCCTTCGCCTGCAACCTGATCCACAGCCCCAGCGAGAACGCGCTGGAGCGGGCGATCGTGGACGCGTGTCTGCGGCACGAGGTGCGCTGTGTCGAGGCATCGGCGTTCCTCGACCTGACCCCACAGGTGGTGCGCTACCGGCTGGCCGGACTGCACCGCGACCCGAACGGTCAGGTGGTCGCCCGAAATCGGTTGATCGCCAAGGTATCTCGCGCCGAGGTCGCCGAGCTGTTCCTGCGTCCGGCGCCGGCGCATCTGGTGCGCGGACTGCTCGACGCGGGGGAGATCACCGCCGAGCAGGCGGAGTTGGCGGCGTCGATCCCGATGGCCGACGACATCACCGGCGAGGCGGATTCCGGTGGCCACACCGACCGTCGTCCGCTGGTGGTGCTGCTGCCCTCGCTGCTGGCGGTGCGCGAACGGATACAGCGCGAATACGGCTACGCGCAGCGCGTTCGAGTCGGTGCTGCCGGTGGCATCGGTACTCCGGCCGCCGCCGCGGCGGCCTTCGCGATGGGTGCCTCCTACGTGGTCACCGGGTCGGTCAACCAGGCCACCGTCGAAGCAGCGCAATCCGAGACGGCGAAGCGGCTACTGGCCGCGGCGGGTGTCGCCGACACCACCATGGCGCCCTCCTCGGACATGTTCGAACTCGGCGTCGACGTGCAGGTGCTGCAACGCGGCACGATGTTCGCGAGCCGGGCCCGGCGCCTGTACGACACCTATCGTCGCTACGACGGCATCGACGCGATCCCCACCGCCGAACGCGCCGAAATCGAGCAGCGGATCCTGGCCCGCTCGTTCGACGAGGTGTGGAACGACTGCCTCGGCTACTTCCGCGAGCGTGACCCCGAGCAGATCGAGCGCGCCGAGGGGAACCCGAAACGCCGGATGGCACTGATCTTCCGGTGGTATCTGGGCCGGTCGTCGGGCTGGAGCACGGCCGCGACGCCCGATCGCACCCTCGACTATCAGATCTGGTGCGGACCCGCGATGGGTGCGTTCAACGACTGGGTCGCCGGAACCTACCTGGCCGCCCCGGCGCACCGCCACGTCGCCGAGGTCGGGCTGCAGATCATGCACGGTGCGGCGTTCGCCACCCGCGTGAGTCAGTTGCGTGCGGCGGGCGTGCGGCTGCCGGGTCGCTGCTCGACCTACGTTCCGGCTCCGCTGACCAGCATCGAGTCACGATGAGCAGCGCCGTGCAGGGCCACCGAGTTGTGCAGGAATACACGGTCGAGCCGCTGGTCACGATGGCCGACGACGACAACTTGGCCAACGTGGTGTTCCGCAAGGCCGAGGCCGACCCGTCGGCCGTGGTGTTCAGCCGCAAGACGGCCGAAGGCTGGCTCGACGTCGGCTACGACGAGTTCGCCCGACTCGTCCTCGGACTGGCGAAAGGACTGGTGGCCAACGGAATCAGCGCGGGTGATCGGGTGCTGATCCTCGGTGGGACCAGTTTCGAGTGGTCGGCGGCGGACTTCGCCGTGCTGAGCGTGGGCGCGGTAGCCGTGCCCGTCTATCCGACGTCGTCGGCCGAACAGATCCACCACATCGTGGCCGATGCCCGACCCAGCGCCTGTTTCGTGGAGACGGACGAACAACGCGAGCTGATCGCCACGGCCGCGGGGCAGGCGCTGGGTGGGCGGGGCTGGCTGCTCGGCTCGTCGTTGCCCGCGCTGATCGAACAGGGCGCGGCGGTCGCCGACGCCGAGGTCGCAGGCCGTCGGCAGGGGGTGCGCGCCGATGATGTCGCGACGATCGTCTACACCAGCGGCACGACGGGCGTCCCCAAGGGCTGCCTGCTGACGCACCGCAACATCTTCGCCGCCGCGGCCAACGTGGTCGAACTCCTCGACACCGTATTCCGGCGCACCCCAGCAGATCCCGCGTCGACACTGCTGTTCCTCCCGCTCGCGCACGTGTACGGGCGGGTCGTGCAGTTCGGCTGTGTGCTGGCCGGGGTTCGTACCGGTCTGGTCGCCACCCCCGCGCAACTGCCCGCCGAACTGCCGATCTTCCGGCCGACGTTCCTGATCGGCGTCCCGTACGTCCTGGAGAAGATCCGCAAGGCGGCACGCCAGGCGCTCGGCGGCGATCGATACGACGCCGCCGAGGCGGCGGCGATCGCGGTCGGCCACGCGCACCGACGCGGTGAGCAGCCCCCGGCGAGCGCGGTGATCGACGCGGAGATCGGCAAACAGTGGCGCGGCATGCTCGGCGGACGGCTCGAGCACATGGTCGCGGGCGGCGCCTCGCTGGAACCGTCGACGGCGGACTTCTTCACCGGGATCGGCGTGGAGATCATCGGCGCGTACGGCCTGACCGAAGCCTCGTCGACGGTCAGTATGAGCGCGCCGCACGCCAATCGCGCCGGCGCGGTCGGTCGGCCGGTGCCGGGCACGACCGTCGCGATCGCCGACGACGGCGAGATCCTGGTCCGTGGCCCGCAGGTCTTCCCCGGGTACTGGCCCGACGGCGGGCACCCGGCCGAGAACTGGCTGGCCACCGGCGATCTCGGCCGACTCGACGAGGACGGATTCCTGTTCATCACCGGTCGGCGCAAGGAGATCATCGTCACCAGTGGTGGCAAGAACGTCGCGCCCGCGCCGCTCGAAGACCGGGTTCGCCTGCACGCCTTGGTGAGCAACTGCATGCTCGTCGGTGAAGGCCGGCCGTATGTGACCGCGCTGATCACCGTCGATCCTGTTGTGCTGACTCGCTGGGCCGCGGAGCAGGGCGTCGATCTGTCCGGCGGTGTCCCGACCGACGACGCCAGGTTGCTCGCGGAGCTCTCCGTCGGGGTCGAGGCGGCGAACCGGCTCGTCTCCCGTGCGGAGTCGATTCGCCGGTTCGCCGTTCTCGCGGAGGACTTCTCGATGGAGAAGGGGCAGCTGACGGCGTCGCTGCGGCTGCGTCGCGCGGCGATCGAAGCCGACTTCGACGCCGTCATCGCCTCGCTGTATCCGGACTAGGCCGCGCCCAGCCAGCAGAAGTACTCGAGATCGACCTTCGCGAGCAAGGCGCCGCTGTCGTCGTGCAGCAGGGCCTTTCCGGTGATATCGAACTGCTCCTCGGTCCTGCGTCCGACCACGTCGGCCAGGATCGGGGAGCTCACCGTGCCGCTGGCGCGGATCCGGCCGCGTGCGGGTCGGAAGAAGGTGGCCTTGGTGCCGCGGAGCACGAAGGTCCGCACGTGCAGGATGCGCGGCGCGATGATGCCGGAAAACGCACCGGCACAGGCGACTTCGGCGGCCAGGAACAGCGCCCCCGCATGCACGGTACCCAGGTGATTGCTCATCGTCGGCGCCTCGGGGATCTCGGCCACCGCCGAGCCGGGTCCCAGTTCGGTCATGCGCACTCCCACCAGATTCACGAACGGCACGAGGGTGTCGACGGTCTTGCGGATCTGTTCGTAGTCCGGCGTCGCGGCGCCGGTCATATTCGTCAGCCGAGCTTGCGCCGCGGCGATTCCGGGGGCCGGTTCATTTCCAGTTGGCATGCCCCAATTAGCCCATATCAAACCGTTTTTCGTGATGAACGGAAGTTGAATTCAACTATTCATCCGAGCTGCCGGATCGCTAATAATCGACTCCATTGTTCGAGAACGTCTATTCATGTAATCCGAATAGAAATCGGTGCGCGAATCATGCGGTTCATCTCCGTAAAATCGTCACCGGGGCCATAAGCGTTTCATTTACTGAGGAGTCACCCTGATGTATGACGCGATTGTTGTCGGCGCGCGATGCGCGGGTTCACCGGTCGGCATGTTGCTGGCGAGGCAGGGACATCGAGTCCTGGTGGTGGACCGTGCCACCTTTCCCAGTGACACCATCTCGACGCACTACATTCAGCAGCGCGGGCTGGCCCGGCTGGCCCAGTGGGGCCTGCTCGACAAGCTGATCGCCACCGGTGTGCCGGCGATCAAGCGCATGACGGTGTCCTACCTCGACATCGTCATCGCGGGCTTCGCCGATCCCATCCAGGGCATCGATGCCACCTACGCGCCGCGGCGCACCGAACTCGACGCGATCCTGGTCGAGGGCGCCGAGGAGGCGGGCGCCGAAGTTCGCACCGGCTACACCGTCAGCGAACTGATCATCGAAGACGGCGTGGTCGTCGGTATTCGCGGTTCGGTAGCCGGTGGTGAGATCGCCGAGGAGCGGGCCCGCATCGTGATCGGCGCGGACGGCACCAACTCGTTCGTCGCCAATGCTGTCGGCGCCGAGACCTATACGAAGGTCGCGGCCGAGTGCTTCATCTACTACAGCTACTTCAGCGGCCTGTCGCAGACCGAGTTCCACAGCCGCATCGGCGACAAGCAGCAGATCGGCATCTGGCCGACCCACAACGACCAGACCCTCGTCGCGGTCATGCGCAAGATTGACACCTACTCCGATTTCCGCGCCGATGTCGAGGCCAACTTCGTGAAGGTCGCTCGCGAGATCCTTCCCGAGTTTGCCGAGGAACTGGTCACCAAGGGCAAGCGTGAGGACCGTTTCTACCCGATGCGGTATCCGGACAACTACCGCCGCCAGTCGCACGGCGAAGGCTGGGCGCTGGTCGGGGACGCGGGCTACCACAAGGACCCGTTCACCGGACTCGGGATCTCCGACGCGTTCGACTACGCGGCACTGCTCGCCGAGCGGGTGCACGAGGGTCTGACCGAGCAGCGGCCGATGGCCGAGGCACTCGCCGATTACCAGCGCGAGCGTGACGAGAAATCGCAGTCGGGTTTCGAATTCACCTGCACGATTTCCACGCTCGAGCTGACCCCGCAATTGCTGGCCGTTTTCCGTGCGCTGGAAAACAACGAAGAATATGCCAAGGACTTCTTCGCGATGGTCGGCGGCGGCATGACCGGCGAGGAATTCTTCGCGCCGGAACGCATCGCGAAATTGCTCGGTGCCAACGTATGAGCTGATGGTGCTCGGCGACAGTTTCGCGGAGGGGCGCGGCGGTTCGGTCAACGCCGACGGCTCCTTCGCGGGATTTGTCGCGCACGTCGAGCACCTGCTCGGAATCTCCGGCGCGACGCTGAACCTCGGTTCCTACGGGGCCACCACGCAGGATGTCATCGACCGGCAGCTGCCGGTCGCCCTCGCCGCCGATGCTCCGCTGGTCGGCGTGATCGTCGGCGGAAACGACCTGGTCACCGACTACGACCCGGATCGCTTCCGCCGCAACCTCCGTCAGATCTATGCCGGGTTGGCGCGCCCCGATCGGCTGGTGTTCACCACGAACTGGCCGAATATCCCGGACCGCCTGCCCGGCCTGCCCGAATCCGTCCGCACGGTGTTGCGGTCGCGATTCGCGCAAGCCAACGACTATCTCGACGACCTCGTCCACGAGTTCGATCTCGTGCGACTCGATTTGGTGAACGCACCCATCACCGCGGACCCGGTCATGTGGTCCCCGGACGGCATGCATCCGAGTCCGGCGGGCCATCAGCTCATCGGAACGGCGATGGCCGACCTCATCGACGAGGTACGGACTGTGCGAGTTTCGCAACTCTGAGCAGAAGACAAGGGATAGCAACCATGAACGACCACCTTCGGCACTCCGAAGACCCGGCCATGACGAGGCGACTAGCCGACAATCCGATCGCGATCGTCGGACTGAGCGGACTGTTCCCGATGGCCGCCAACTTCCGTGACTTCTGGCAGAACGTCGTCGACGCCGCGGACTGCATGTCCGACGTGCCGGCCACGCACTGGAACCTCGACGACTACTACGACGCCGATCCGACGGCGCCCGACAAGACCTATTGCCGCCGTGGCGGTTTCGTGCCCGAGATGCCGTTCAGCGTCACCGAGTTCGGGCTGCCGCCCAATCAGCTCGAGGTCACCACGGTCGTGCAGCTGCTGAGCCTGCTCGTGGCCCGTGACGTGCTCGCCGACGCGGGCGCCGTCGGGTCGGACTGGTACCGGCCCGAGCGCACCGGTGTGGTGCTCGGCGTCGCCGGGCCGACCACCTTGTCGCACCCACTGGCCGCCCGCTTGTCGACGCCGGTGCTCAAGGAGGTCATCCGCAGCTGCGGGCTGACGCAGGCCGACGCCGAGCAGATCGCGCAGAAGTACGCGGACGCCTTCCCGTCGTGGGAGGAGAACTCGTTCCCCGGTCTGCTGGGCAATGTGATCGCGGGCCGGGTCGCCAACCGGCTCGACCTCGGCGGGATGAACTGCACCGTCGACGCGGCGTGCGCGAGTTCCCTGTCGGCGGTGCACGTCGCGATCAGCGAACTGGTATCCGGTCGCGCCGACATGATGATCACCGGTGGCTGTGACACCGAGAACTCGATCTTCGGCTACCTGTGCTTCAGCAAGGTCGGGGCGCTGTCGCGCTCGGGTGTGATCAAGCCGCTCGACGACAGTGCCGACGGCACCCTGGTGGGCGAGGGCATCGGCATGATCGCCCTCAAGCGCCTTGCCGACGCCGAGCGCGACGGTGACCGGGTGTACGCGGTGATCAAGGGCATCGGATCCTCGAGCGACGGGCGTTTCAAGAGCATCTACGCCCCGCGCGCCGAGGGGCAGCAGGCGGCGCTGCACCGCGCCTACGAGGACGCGGACTGCTCGCCCGCCACGATCGGACTGTTCGAGGCGCACGCCACCGGCACCCGCGTCGGCGATCAGACCGAACTCGCCGCGTTGAACGCGGTGCTGCGCGAGGCCACCGACGAGACCGGCTACGCCGCGATCGGCAGCGTGAAATCCCAGATCGGCCATACCAAGGGCGCCGCCGGTGCGGCCAGCCTGATCAAGCTGGCGCTGGCGTTGCATCACAAGGTGCTGCCGCCGACGATCAATGTCACCGCGCCGAACAAGGCACTCGACGACTCGTCGCCGCTCTACATCAACACCAGGACCCGGCCGTGGATCCGCGATCCGCACCGGCCGCAGCGTCGCGCGGCCGCGTCGGCGATGGGCTTCGGCGGCACCAACTTTCACGCGGTGCTCGAGGAAGCCACCGGCGATCGTGGAAGTACCCGCACGATGCACCGCACCGCGCGAGTGTGGCTGTGGCACGCCGCGTCCACCGCCGAGCTGGCGAGCCTGCTCAGCTCGGGTGCCGATCCCAACGGCGACGCCGGGATTCCGGACGAGCACGCTCGCGTGGGATTCGTGGCGCGCGACGAGCAGGAAGCTTCGGCACTGCGCGCACTGGCGGTGACCGAATTGGCCGGTGACGCCGAGGAGTGGAACCATCCGCGTGGCATCGTCTTCCGTCGCCGGGCCATGCCCGATCTGAAGATCGGCGCGCTGTTCGCCGGTCAGGGCAGCCAGTACGTGGACATGGGTCTGGCGGCGGTCCTGAACAACCCCACCGTCGCGACCGCCTTCGACGAGGCCAACGCGGTGTTCGCCGACGCGGCCCGGCCGCCGGCCGCAGTAGTGTTCCCGCCGCCGGTCTTCGACCCCGAGCTGCGCAACGCCCAGGAAGCGACGCTGCGGCGTACCGAATTCGCCCAGCCCGCGATCGCGGCGTTGTCGGTGGGGCAGTACCGGTTCCTGTCCGAGCGCGGCCTGAACTGCGCCGGATTCATGGGCCACAGCTTCGGTGAACTGACCGCGCTGTGGGCGGTGGATTCGCTCGACACCGCCGACTACTTCACCCTCGCCAGGGCGCGCGGCGCGGCGATGGCGATCGACACCGACACCGACGCGGGCACGATGGCCGCGGTGCAGGCCGACCGCGAACAGGTCAGCGCGATCCTCGCCGATCATCCCGATGTGAGCGTGTGCAATCACAACGCACCCGACCAGGTGGTGGTCGGTGGCGGCACCGCGGCCGTCGCGGAGTTCGTCGCGGCGGGCCGGGCGCGCGGGCTGACCGTGCGTGAGTTGCCGGTGGCCGGCGCGTTCCACACCCGCTACGTCGCCCACGCGGTCGAGCCGTTCAAGGCCGCGGTGAAGAGCGTCGGTATTCGTGCCCCGAAGGCCAAGATCTACGCCAATTCCCGTGACGCCGAATACGGTTCGCGGGTGGCGACCAACCGGCGGGTGCTCACCGAGCAGCTGCTCGAGACCGTCGAGTTCGTGGCAGGTCTACAGGCCATGCAGGCCGACGGCTGCAACGTTTTCGTCGAGTTCGGGCCGAAGGCCACGCTCACCTCGCTGGTGCGCCGGACTCTCGGCGCCGAGGTGATCGCCCTCTCGACCGACCAGGGCCCGACCGGCGACAGCGACGTGGCGCTCAAGAAGGCCGCGCTGCAGCTGGCGGTGCTCGGTGCGCCGATCGTCGATATCCACCGCCACGACGCCGCACCGTTCGCGGTGCCGGAGGCGCCCGGCATGGTGGTCCGGCTCAACGGCCGCGATTTCGTACCGGAATCCCGTAAGGAGCTCTACCGCAAGGGAATCGAGGAGCACGTCGTGTTGGAAGCTGTCACGCAGGCGCGGGTGGACGCCGAAGCCGATGCCGCGGCGCAGGCGCAGGTGGTCGCGCAAGCGCACGCCGCGGCGCAGGAGCGAGTCGCGGCCGAGTCCTACGCCGCCGCGCAGGCGGCCGCGGAAACGCACACCGCCACTAAGGAACTGGTGACTGTCGAAGCTCCGGCTTCCACGCAGGTCCGGGCGGGATCGGCGGCAGGGTCGACGGTCGGAGATCGGTCCGCGACGGGACTCGACGCGGCCGCCCAGCAGCACCTCGACATCCACAGCCGGTACGCGGAGGGTCAACTCGAGGTCGCCGAAGGGCTGGTCTCGGTATTGCGCGACGCGCAGCGGACCGGCGGTGCCGATGACCGCCTCCACTCGACCGTGCACGCCATCAAGGAACAGAGCCTGGCGATCGGCCGAACCCACGTCCGGGTCAACGAGATCCTCGCTTCGCTGTCCGGCCTCGAATACGGGTCCCCGGCGCCGACCGTCGAGGTTCCGAGCCGGAACGGGACGAACGGCTACCACGCCGAACTGCCCACCGGAAAGGGAAACGGCAGCCACACCCACGCGGCAGCGCTGCTCGACCATCAGGCCGCCACGCGCCCCACGGTGCCCGAGAGTTTCCCACAATCGACTGCCCCGCAACCGAATCCGGCTCCGACGGCGGTTCCTGATGTCGTTGCCGACTCGGCTTCGGCGCGCCAGACGCTCGAATCCGCGGCGGCGCCCGCTCGAACGCTGCCTGTCGTAGCGACCGAGACCCCGGCGCTCGATGCCGACGCGGTGTGGACGGTGTTGTCTCAGGTCGTTTCGGAGAAGACCGGCTACCCGCCGGAGATGCTGGCGCTGTCGCTGGATCTGGAAGCCGACCTCGGCGTGGACTCGATCAAGCGGGTCCAGATCATGGGTGCGGTCGGTGAGCGCATCGACGGTGTGCCCGCTGTGGGCCCGGAGCAGGTCGCAGAACTGCGAACCCTGAGCGACATCGTGGACTTCGTCGCCGCATCCGTGGTTTCGGGGCCGAGTGTCGCGCCTTCGACGACCGGTCCGGCGCTCGACGCCGACGCGGTGTGGTTGGTGCTGTCGCAGGTCGTCTCGGAGAAGACCGGCTACCCGCCGGAGATGCTGGCGCTGTCGCTGGATCTGGAAGCCGACCTCGGCGTTGACTCGATCAAGCGCGTGCAGATCATGGGCGCGGTCGGTGAGCGCATCGACGGAGTGCCGGCTGTCGGTCCCGAACAGGTCGCGGAGTTGCGAACCCTGAGCGACATCGTCGATTTCGTCGCCGCCTCGGCGGCTTCCACACCGAGTGGTGAACCGGCGACCGCGGCGGTGGTCGATGCCGACGCGGTGTGGTCGGTCTTGGTGCAGGTGGTGTCGGAGAAGACCGGTTATCCGCCGGAGATGCTGGCGTTGTCGTTGGATCTGGAAGCGGATCTGGGTGTGGACTCGATCAAGCGGGTCCAGATCATGGGCGCGGTCGGTGAGCGGGTCGACGGTGTGCCCGCTGTCGGTCCGGAGCAGGTCGCGGAGTTGCGCACGTTGAGTGACATCGTCGAGTTCGTGGCCGGCTCCGCTGCCCCCGCAGCGACCACGTCCGCGTCGGCTGCCCCCACGGCCCCCGCGTCGGACAGCGATCGTGGGCTTCAGCCGGGATCCGATCGTGGTGGGATCGAGGACGATCCGGTGCTGCTGCGGATCGTGCCGGTCGACCTTCCCGACATCGACCGCGTCACCGAGCCCTACGCCGCGCAGCGGACAGCCTTGATCGTCGACCATGGTGACGACACCGCGGCGACTCTCGTGAGTGGCCTCGAGCAGCAGGGATGGACCGTGCACACGGCCTCCGTCGTGGCCGCCGACAACGCCGGCGTGGCCGCCTGGGACGGTGCCACCGTGCAGGGGGCGATCGAGTCCGCGCTGAAAGACGTTGTGCGGCTGGATCTGTGCCTGACCGTGCTGCCCGCGGACAGTCAGTGGCTGGTGGGTGGTCATCGGCTCGCCGATACGATCCACACCGCCACGCTGGTGCACGACCGCCTGGTGGCGACCGCCGAAGCCGGTACGCGGGCGGCGTTCGTCACGCTCACCCGCATCGACGGCGTGCTCGGCCACCGAGGTGATCGAGCGGCTGCCGCCGCCGTTGTCGGCGGGGTCAGCGGTCTGGTCAAGACCCTCGCGCAGGAGGCCCCCGGCCTGTTCTGCCGGGCACTCGATCTCTCGCCGCAACTCACCGACGAAGCGCTGGTCGAAACCCTCCTCGCCGAACTCGACGATGCCGCGACCGACGCTCGCGAAGTCGGGGTCGACGCCGAACGGACCCGTCGGACACTGCGCCCGCAGGCGGTCGACAGTGACGCCGCGGCAGCAGAACTCACCCTCACCACCGACGACGTTCTCGTCGTCACCGGTGGCGCACGGGGAGTGACGGCACGGTGTGTTCGTGAGCTGGCCGCTCGCAGGGCCTGCGAGTTCATCCTGCTCGGACGCACCGAACTCGACGACGAACCGGAATGGGCCGCAGGTGTCGCCGACGATGGTCTCAAGGCCGCCGCCATCGCCGCCGTGCGCGCCGCGGGTGAGCAGCCGACACCGAAGCAGGTCGACCGGCTCACCCGAAACCTGCTGGCACAGCGTGAGATCCGCGCGACCGTCGAAGCGGTGGCCGAGACCGGCGCACGAGTGCGCTACCTCGCGGTCGACATCACCGATATCGAAGCCACCGAGCGGGCACTCGCCGAGGACGCGGGCCGGGTCACCGGCATCGTGCACGGTGCGGGCGCACTGGCCGACTCGCTGCTCCCCGCCAAAACGGCCGACGACATCCGCCTCGTCCTCGCGACCAAACTCGACGGGCTGTACAACGTGGTCAGCGCCCTGCGCGACGCCACGCTCGGCCATCTCATCCTGTTCGGGTCGGTAGCCGGGGTCTACGGCAATCCGGGTCAGGCCGACTACGCGGTCGCCAACGAAGCCCTCAACCGGGCGGCGGTGAGCTGGCGGCGACAGGGTCTGGCCGGCCATGTCACCACCGTCAACTGGGGCGCCTGGGACGGTGGCATGGTGACCCCGCAACTGCGCGAGGTCTTCCTCGCTCGCGGTGTCGCCCTGCTCGGGATGGACGCCGGTGCGCGGATGTTCGCCGAGCAGTTCGGCTCCGGTCGCTCCGACGACGTGTCGGTGCTGGTCGGTCCTGCCGCTCCGCTGGCCACGGACGTAACCATTATCCCGACAAAGCCTTTCACCACCCGTCGTGATCTGGCAGCACTGGCCACCGACCCGGTGATCGGCGACCATCGGGTCGGCAAGTTCCCGGTGTTCCCTGCGGCCGCCGGGCTCGGCTGGGCGATCAATGTGCTCGAGCGCGCCAACCCGGGCCTGCGGGTGGTGGAATGCACCGGTTTCGAGGTGCTGCGGGGAATCGTGTACGACGGAAAGGACGAGCGGTCCTACCGGCTCGAGGTGCAGGCGGGCACGGTCGTCGACGACCGACTGAGCATCACGGTCTGGATCCGCAGCGACGAACCCGGCAAGACGCTGGCGCCGTCGCACTTCACCGCGACGTTCGCCCTTGCCGCCGAAACATGGCCCGCCCCGGTACTTTCCGGCTGGCGGGGCTACGCGATCGGTGAAGGGGTGGAGGACGGCCTCGACGTCTACCGTGCCGCGGATCTGTTCCACGGGCCCCTGCTGCAGGGCGTGCGCCGCATTCTGGAGCGGGCGGAGCGTCGACTCGTCGTCGAGGGCAAGCTCGCCGACACCCGGATCGGTACCGGCAATTACGCGGGGGCACTGCACAGTCCGGTGCTGGCCGATGTCGCGATCCAGTCCGGTGCGCTGCTCGGGGTGTGGTTCATGAACTCGGCCTGCCTGCCGCTGTCGGTCGGGCGGATCGAGTACTTCGCCCCGCTGCCCGACGACAGTCCGTTCGTGATCGTTGTCGACGACCTGCGTGCCAACGCGAGCGGCACGGAGGTCACCGTGACGGTCACCGCGTGTGATCCGAACGGCACTGTCCTGCAGCGCTACAGCGACCTCGCGGTGATCGCCACGCCGGAGATGACCGAGAAATTCGCCGAGGCCGTGCGCTTACGTGAGCAGCGCGCGTGAGCATCGTCGACGTCAGGAACGGAGATCCGATGACCACCACACCACTGGACACCCTCGACTTCGACGGTGAGCCCTTCGACGTCCTCGCCTGGACGCTGGCACTGGAGCCGGCCACCAGCCCCACCTCACAACCCTCGACAGCACCGGCGGCCCCACCGTCCGCCGCCCCGGCCCACACCGCATCGGTGCCCGCGGTGCAACCGTTGCCCGCCGTACAACAACCCACCGCGCCGGTGGCGGTGGGTGGGCCCGTCGACGCCATTGCCGCGCTCCTGCAGGAGGTTCGGTCCGAGCTCGTCACCGCACACCTGTCGGCGATGGACGTGCAGACCGCGTTGCAGCGGCGCGCGCTCGACACCCTGGGCAGTCACGACCAGGGTGCCCGGTCCGACCGGGAACCTGTACCCGCGCCGACCACCTGGGCGGAACAGACCTTCGCGGTCATGATCGACTACGCGCCGGCCACCGGATTGACGGTCTCCGCCGCGCCGGGACACCCGGTGGTCTTCGAGCTGCCACCGCCTGCGACCACCATGAACGCCTTCAAGTTCCTCGCCCACACCCCGATCACCGCACTGGACGGCGCTGCCCTCGCCGCACTGGGCAGGGGCGAGGTGGCTGCCGTCTTCGGCCCGGCTTACGACCAGGAAGGCGTCAACCCCGACATCCGGCTGACCGACGGCGCCCATGGCAACCTCGCCGAGGTGCTCGAGATCGCCGGACGCGAAGGTCCATGGGCCAGAGGGCGCTTGCGGGCGACCTGCCACATCGATGGCCCCGATCCGGTCACCGCGGCGACCGAACTCGCCTGGCAGGCAGCCCAGGTCTTCGCGGTGCGCGCGGGCCTGCAACTGTGCCTGGCCGGTGCTCGATTCCAGGCGAACGAGCCCCTCGAAGTGACGGTGTCCGCCCCGATGACCGGACCCGCCGAACTGATCGCCGACGTGGTCCAGATCGACCTGCTGCCGCGTCCATGGCTGCGGATCAATGCCGAAATCCGTTGCGCGGGAGCAGTAGTGGCAACAGTGCACGGTCTCGCCCTGGAGATCAGGGAGGAGCAGGGTCTGGCGATCGGTCCCGATGCCGGTGGCGAGATTCCCCGATTCCTCGGCCGTCGCAACGTCTTCGGTCAGCGGGCTCTGCTCGGTGAGTTCCACATGACCCACAGCGCGCGCGGCGATCTCGGCATTGCGCTCGGCCCGGAGTTCTCGGCCTACGCGGGTCGCAGGGCCACGCGCATGCCCAACCACGGACTTCAGCTCTGCGATCGGGTGATGGCCGTCGACGGGCGACGCGGGCAGCTCGACGCGGGCAGCGCGCACACCGAATACGACTCGCCCGCCGACTCCTGGTACTACGTCGAGTCGGCCGACGCCTCCATGCCCAACGTCGTCTACATGGAGACCTCGCTGCAGTCCGCGTTGCTGCTCGGCTACTTCCTCGGCGCCACCCTCACCTCGCCCGAGGAGGACTTCAGCCTGCGCAATCTCGACGGCTCCGCGACGGTGCTGCGCGAGGTGGACTTGCGGGACAAGACGATTCAGCAGACCAGCAGGCTGATCGACACCACGGTCCTGGTCGGCGTCGTGCTGCAGACGTTTTCGTACGAACTCTCGGTGGACGGCGAACCGTTCTACGCGGGGGAGTCGCTGTTCGGGTTCTTCAACGCTCCGGCGCTGGCGAACCAGAACGGACTCGACAACGGCGAATTCGTGCCCACGTGGCTCGACCGACAGGAGCAACGCCCCGCTGTCCGGGTGATCGACGTGGCCGCGCGACGAGCTGCGGGCACCGGCATGCCGTGCGCGGTCGGACACCTGGCGATGCTCGATGACATCGAAACCGTCGACGGCGCGGGAGAATTCGGGCTCGGCTATCTGCGTGCTACCCGTGCGGTCCGCGCCGACGATTGGTTCTTCGGCTACCACTTCTACCTCGACCCGGTGATGCCCGGATCCCTCGGTGTCGAGGCGGTGATCCAGGCGATGCAGGAGTGGACGGTCGACACCGGTCTCGCCGCCGAACTGGTCGCGCCGGAATTCGTCGTTCCGGTCGGTGTGGCGTTGTCATGGCGCTATCGCGGGCAGATCCTGGCAAGCGACGAGCTGATGACCCTCGAGGTGCACATCAAGAGCGTCGAACGGCGTCCCGGCCGGATCCGGGTGATCGCCGACGCGAGCGTCTGGAAACCGAGCATGCGGATCTACGAACTCACCGATGTCGCCGTGGAGTTGCGCGATGGCGACGCCCGAGCCTGGTGAGGCGCACGGGCATCCGGTGATCGTCGCCGATGCCACGCCCTCGTCGATTCGGTGGCTGCCGGTCCTGGTGCTCGCCCTCGGCGCGTTCTGCGCCGGGACCGACAACTACCTCGTCGCCGGGGTACTGGCACCGATGGCGGCCGACCTGCGGGTCTCCGTCGCCGGCGCCGGACTGTTCGTCACGGGTTACTCCCTGGCCTACGCCCTCGCCGCGCCCGTCGTGGTCACCATGCTGCGGGTGCGCTCGCCACGGCGACTGCTGCTCATCGCGATCGCGCTGTTCGTCGTCGTGAATCTGCTGGCCGCGGTGGCGTGGTCACCGTGGGTGATGGCAGTGGCGCGCATCGCGGCCGGGTGCGTCGCGGGGATCTATGTTCCCCTCGCGGCCGCGGCGGCGGCCGCCATGGCTACCGCGGACCGTCGCGGTCGGGCGTTGGCGGTGATCCTGGGCGGCATCTCGATCGCCACCGTGGCGGGTGTGCCGCTCGGGGTGTGGGTCGCCGGGCTGTCGTCGTGGCGGATGGCGTTCGTCGCCGTCGCCGCGGTGGCACTGATCACGACTGTCGGTGTCGCACTCACGGTTCCGTCGGGCGAGGGCACACCCGTGGTGTCGCTGCGGCAGCGACTCGCACCCCTGCGGCACCCACCGGTGTGGCTGGGACTCGCGGTGACGATCTCGGGCATGACCGCGGGATTGATGGTGTTCACCTATGTGGGCCCGATCTATACCGAGGTCCCCGCCGTGGGAGCGGATCACGTCGGCGCGCTGATCATGGCGCACGGCGTCGGGGCGATGATCGGCCTGTGGGGCGGGAGCGTGTTGGTCGACCGATTCGGCGCGCGGCCGGTACTGCTCGGCGCGTTGACGATCTTCACCGCGAACCTGGCCTGGCAGCCGATCGCCGCGCACACCTTGGCAACCACCGTCGCCTTCGTCACGGTGTGGGGTGTGGTCGGCTGGGCCTTCCTGCCGGCGCAGCAGCACAGCATGATCGCCGACGCGACCCCGGAGCAGGCGCCGATGTTGTTGTCGCTCAACGGGTCGGCGATGTATCTCGGGGCCGCCTTCGGCTCGGCGATCGGCGGAGCCGTGATCGAGGTCCTCGGTACCGATCACATCTGGATGTTCGCCACCGGCTTCGGCGCGATCAGTGTCGCGCTGTCGCTGGTCCGTCATAAACAATTCCGATCCGACGATCGGCAATTGTCACACGCCGTCGCCGACCGCTGAACGCCTGGCTACGGTAAATAATGTTCAGCCCGGTTCCATACCGCTGAGGTGAATTGCACAATGAATCCCGATCCGCGCAGAAAAACGATCAGTAGTCCCTATATCCACCGACTGCAACGACGCCACTTCCTGCTGTTCGATATTCTTCCGATCATCGGCACGGTAGTCGCTTTCGCCTTCCTTCTGGTCCGGCCCTTCGGTGTGCTGGAATTCGCTCTGCTCTTCGTGATGTGGCTGCTCACCGGACTCGGCGTGACGGTCGGCTATCACCGGCTGTTCACCCATCGCACGTTCAAAGCCGCGCCGTGGGTGACGTGGGCCCTGGCGATCCTCGGCTCGATGGCGGGCCAGGGCCCGGTCATCTCCTGGGTCGCCCTGCACCGGCGCCACCACGAATACAGCGATCGCGACGGCGACCCGCACTCGCCCAACCTCGCCGGTGACGGCCTGCGCGGTGCGCTGCGCGGCCTTGCCCACTCCCATTTCCTGTGGATGCGCCGCCACGAGTACCCGAACGTGGTGCACTACGCGCCCGACTTGATCAAGGACCGGGGTCTGGTCCGCATCGCCCGCCTCTACTACTACTGGGTGGCGCTCGGGCTGTTGATCCCGACCGTGATCGGCGGCCTGGTCTCGATGAGCTGGACCGGCGCGGTCGCCGGCCTGCTCTGGGGTGGGCTGGTGCGCATCTTCGTCCTCGAGCACATCGTCTGGGCGATCAATTCGTTCCTGCACATGTTCGGAACCCGAAACTATGAATCCCGCGAGAACAGCCACAACGGTGGCGTATTCGCCCTGGCGACGCTGGGGGAGTCGTGGCACAACAATCACCACGCCTTTCCCGAGTCGCCTTCTTTCGGATTGGACTGGTACCGCCTCGATCCCGGTTTCTGGCTCATCCGAACACTGGCATTCTGCGGTCTCGCCTGGGACCTGAAAATGCCGTCCGCCGAACGCATGGCAGCCAAGCGAATCTAAGGAATTCTCACCGTGGATACAAGTAAAGAAGCCATTGTCATCTGGTGCCAGGAATACCTCGCGAGTCTGCTCGAGGTACCGGCCGCCACCATCGACCCGGCCACCGATTTCGATCGCCTCGGCATCGACTCGGCGCTGGCCGTCGCGCTGCTGATCGAGGTCGAGGACCGCTACGGTGTCGATCTGGCGCCCGAGGACCTGTTCGACAACCCCAACCTCAATGCCGTCGCCGCCTACCTGCACGAGCAGAGCCGGCGGAGTGTGGGGTAGCGATGTCGGTCCATACCGAGCGGTCCACCGCGGCCGCCGCAGCGATCCGTCACCACTACGACGCGGGTAACGACTTCTATCGCCTCTGGCTCGACGAGTCGTTGTCCTACTCCTGCGCACTGCGCGAAAACCCCGACGACACACTGGAACTCGCCCAGGATCGCAAACTGCGATTCCATCTGGACGCGATCGACGCGCAGCACGCCACCACCGTCCTCGATATCGGCTGCGGGTGGGGCGCGATCCTCGAGCGGCTGGCGCACGCCGGGGTCGCCAGGTCCGTCGGGCTGACGCTCAGTCCCGAGCAAGCCGAGTTCGTCCGATCGCGCAATTGCCCCGGCGTCGAAGTGCGGACCGAGAACTGGCTGCACTACGAGCCGGACACCCGATTCGACGGCATCATCTCGATCGGCGCCTTCGAGCACTTCGCGACCCCCGACGACGCACCGGACCAGAAGATCGGGGTGTACCGGGACTTCTTCACGCGGTGCCGCGACTGGCTCGAGCCCGACGGCACACTGTCGCTGCAGACCATCGCCTACGCGAATATGTCTCGCGAACAAGCCAGTGCCTTCATGCAGCAGGAGATCTTCCCCGACGCCGACCTGCCGACGCTGGCCGAGATCACCGCAGCGGCCGAGGGCCTTTTCGAGGTGCGCTCGATCAGCAACGGGCGCCTCGACTATGCCTGGACGTGCGAACAGTGGGCGCGCAGGCTGCGGGCCCACCGCGCCGAAGCCACCGAGATCGTCGGCAGCGACGTGGTGGCCCGCTACGAGCGCTACCTGAAACTGTCGGCCCTCGGTTTCCGGATGGGCAAGATCGGCCTGCTGCGGCTCGTGCTGGTGCCCTACCGCACCGGATTCTTCGCCGACCGTCGGGTGCGGTCGGCATGACCACGCATTCGCCCGAACCCGTCGCACCGAGCAGGGCGCGGGTTCGGTTCAACCCGTTCAGCACCGAATTCCGGCAGGACCCGTATCCGCTCTACCAGCAGTTGCGCGAAGCCGAACCGGTGCACCGCACGCTCGGCATGTGGGTGCTCACCCGGCATGCCGAGGTGCGTGGGGTGCTGCACGATCGCTCGTTCAGCGCCGGTCTGATTCCCAGTCTGGTGAGCAGACAGGCCGAGCGGCTCGGGCACTGCAGCGTCGCGCAGATCGAACGCCTCGGGCGTAAGTCGTTGGTGTTCACCGACAATCCCGATCACGCGCGGTTGCGCGGACTGGTGAACCGGGTGTTCACCGCCCGGTCGGTGGAGTCGCTGCGCCCGCTGGTGGCCCGGGTCGCCGCCGATTTGATGGAGCGGGCCTGGCGTGACGGCGGCCTGGATGTGATCGCCGACCTGGCCGCGCCGCTGCCGGTGGCGGTGCTGTGTGAGTGGATGGATCTGCCCGAGGAGTTGCGCCCGCAGGTCGGGCCGTGGACCCACGACATCCGATTCCTGCTCGAGCCCGGCATGATGAAAGCCGGGGATTTCGAACGGGTCCGCGTGGTGGTCGAGGAGTTCGCCGCGGCCATCGATGCCGTGTTGCCCGAGCGGCGTGCCCGGCCAGGCAGTGATCTGATCAGCCAATTGCTCGCCGCGCGGACCGCAGGCGGCGACGTGCTGACCGACGAGGAAGTGGTCTTCGTCGCCATCATGTGTTTCGTCGCGGGCAACGAGACCACCAAATCGCTGATCGGCAACGGGACGCTGGCACTGCTGCGCCACCCCGCGCAGGCCGCGCTGCTGCGCCGCGGACCGGAATCGGTCGAGGCGGCGGTGACCGAGGCCCTGCGCTACGACCCTCCGCTGCAGTTGACCAAGCGCCTCGCCACCCGCGACATCCAGCTCGACGGCGCCAGGATCTCGGCGGGCGAGCAGATCCTGGTGTGTCTCGGCGCGGCCAACCGCGACCCCGACGTCTTCGCCCGGCCCGACGAGTTCGACCTCACCCGCACCGGCGGTGGACATCTCGGATTCGGCCACGGTATGCACGGGTGCCTCGGCGGACTGCTCGCCGAACTGCAGGCACAGGTCGCCTTCGAGTACCTGTTCGTCCGTTCGGAGCACCTGGAACCACGGCAGGTGGACCTCGAATGGCAGGACCACAGTTTCATCGTGCGTGGCCTGAAGAGCCTTCCCGTCGACGTGCGGCGGGCACGATGACGGGCACCGGACTGGTCACCTCCTGGTTGCGCGGCGACACCGCGCCCGCTGGGGTGCGGCTGGTGTGTATCCCGCACGCGGGTGCCGGGGCGTCGTCGTTCAATCGCTGGCCCGACCTGTTCGGACCGGGGATCGGGGTCGTGCGGGTCCAGCTCCCCGGCCGCGAGGATGTCGCGCAGCTTCCGCCGCTGCACCGGGTCGGCGAGGCGGTCGACGAATTGTCCGGACAGATCACACAATCGGGCGACGCACCGGTGGCCCTCTACGGCCACAGCATGGGCGCGCTGATCGCCTACGAACTGGCTCGCGCGCTGACCGTCGCGGGCAGGCCGCCGGTCCACCTGTTCGTGTCCGGTCGCCGATCACCACACCTGGCGGCGAGCCGCGCGGTCCTGCATCGCCTGCCCGACGACGACTTCGCCGCCGCACTGGACGCGATGGGCGCCTGGGGTGCGGCCGGCCGCAGCGCGAGTTTCCTGCGGTACGCACTGCCGCTGACCCGCGCTGACCTGGAGTTGTCGGAGGAATACACCCACCGGGCCCAGCCCCGGCTCGCCTGCCCGATCACGACGTTCTACGGCGACGAGGACCCGATCGCCGACCCGGACGAGGTGTGGGCGTGGGGGTCGTTGACCGACGGCCCGTTCGCCACCCACGAGTTCACCGGTGATCACCTGTTCCACCATCGACATCGCGCGGCTATCGCGGCGATCATGACCGCCGCCCTGACCTGAGGACCGACGTGCAGCTACTTCCCGAGATCCTCGCGCGTCGCGCCGTCGACGAGCCGGACCGCATCGCCTACATCTTCCTCGACGACAACGGTGCCGAGCACACCACCACGACCTATCGCGAACTCCACGAACAAGCGGTGGCGGTGGCGGGACTGCTGCGCGCGCGGTGCGAACCGGGCGAGCGCGCGCTGCTGGTGTTCCCGCAGTGCGTCGAATTCATCACCGCCTACTTCGGCTGCCTCTACGCGAATATCGTTGCCGTTCCGGTGAATCCGCCGCGTCGCGGCAAGGTCCAGGACGCGACGCGCTCCATCGTCGGCGACTGCGCGCCCACGGCCGTGCTGACGATCGCAGGGCTGCTCGACACGTTGCGACCGGTACTCGAGCCGCTCTGTACCGCACGGCAGTGGCTGGCCGTCGACGAGTTGCCCACGACGGAAACGTCTTTCACCGCGACAGTCGCTGATCCCGATTCCGTGGCGTTCCTGCAGTACACCTCCGGGTCCACCTCCGCGCCCAAGGGCGTGATGGTGACGCATCGAAACCTGGTGGCCAACGAGGAGATGATCCGGCACAGTTTCGGCCACGACCGGGAGTCGACCGTGGTCGGCTGGGCGCCCTTCTTCCACGACCAGGGCCTGATCGGCAATGTGCTGCAACCGGTGTACGTCGGCGCGACGACCGTCATGATGTCGCCCACCACGTTCATCCGGCGGCCGCTGCGGTGGCTCGAAGCCATCTCGCACTATCGTGCGCACACCAGCGGCGGCCCGAACTTCGCCTTCGACGCCTGTGTCGCGCGCGCCGCCGCCGGGGAACTGCCCGACCTGGACCTGAGCAGCTGGAAGGTCGCCTTCAACGGCGCCGAGCCGATTCGGGCCGAGACCCTGGACCGGTTCGCGAAAACGTTCGCGCCACTGGGGTTCGGCGCCCAGGCGGTGTTCCCGTGTTACGGCCTCGCGGAGGCCACCCTGCTGGTGTCGGCGAGCGGGAAGGGACGCGGTCCACGGTTGCTCGACGCCGATATCGACGCACTCGCCGATCGACGATATGTCGCGGCCGCGGTGGATCGGGGTCGCACGCTCGTCGGCTCCGGGGTGGCGCTGCCCGGTGAGGACCTGCGCATCGTCGACCCGGAGACGGGCAACCCCTGTCCGGAAGGTCTGGCCGGCGAGATCTGGGTGGCGGGCGACCATGTCGCCCAGGGCTATTGGGGCCTGCCCGAGGCGACCGCCGAGACCTTCCACGCCCGCATCGCCGACGATCCCGAGCGCACCTACCTGCGCACGGGCGACCTCGGAGTGGTCGTCGACGATGAACTGTATGTGGTGGGCCGCCTCAAGGACATCATCATCCTCCGGGGCCGCAACTACTACCCGCACGACATCGAGCACACCGTGCAGCGCGCGCACTCGGCGCTGCGACCCGGTAGCGGCGCGGCGTTCGCGGTGCCGGGGCGCAACGGCGAGAAGCTCGTCGTCGTCCAGGAGCTGAAGCGCGACACCGACGCAGACACCGACGACATCGCGGGCGCTATCCGTGCGGCGGTGCTGCAGGAACACGAACTCGCCGTCGCGGACGTGGTCCTGGCCGCGCCGGACACCGTGCAGAAGACGAGCAGCGGAAAAATCATGCGATCAGCGGCAAGAAAGCGATACCTGCAATGAGCACCGAGACCTTCGTCTTCGATCCCACCGCACCGGGATTCGCCGACGACCCCTATCCGCACTACGCCCAGTTGCGCGCCGCGGGACCCGCGCAAGAGCACCCGATGGGATTCTGGATCATCTCCCGGCACGCCGACGTGGCTGCCCTGCAGCGCTCCCCGCACTCCGTCGACGAGCAGCACCTGCGGCATCTGCCCGCGTGGAAGAGCGGCAGCACCGAGGTCCGCAAGGAGAGCCGCGTGATGGGCGGGCTGTCGATGCTGGATCAGGACCCGCCCGACCACACCCGCCTGCGGCGACTGGTGTCGAAGGCCTTCACGCCCCGCTCCATCGAAGCGCTGCAGCCGCGCGTCGAGGAACTGGTCGAGGAGGCGCTGGCCCGCATCGCCGCGGCGGGCACCGCAGATGTCATTGCGGAACTGGCCTTTCCGCTGCCCTTCACCATCATCTCGGAGATGCTCGGCATCCCGGTGGGCGAGCACACCCGGCTGCGCGAGCTCACCGAGATCGTCGTATTGGTGTTCGAGCCGTTCGCGAGCCCCGAGACCCAGGACCGGATCCGGGCAGCCAACCAGGAACTGTTCGGGATGGTCCGTGAACTGATTCGCTGGAAACGCGCGAACCCCGGTGACGATCTGCTCACGGCGCTGATCGGCGCCGAGGACAACGGCGACATGCTCAGCGAGGACGAGCTGATCTCGCAGGTGATGTTCCTCTACATCGCGGGCCACGAGACCACGGTGACCCACCTCGGCAGCGGAATCCTGTCGCTGCTGCGGCATCCGGACCAGGCGCGGCGGCTGCGGACCGAGCCCGAACTGGCGGCAGGCGCCGTCGACGAGCTGATGCGTTTCGACACTCCGGTGCACCTGATGCGCCGGATCACCCTCGCGCCGTTGCGCGTGGGTGACCACGAGATCCCCGCTGGCTCCTGGGTGATCGGCGCCTTGGCCGCCGCCAACCGGGACCCGGAATTCTGGGGCGCCGACGCCGACCAGCTGCGTCTGGACCGGCCCAACGCGCACCAGAACGTCTCGCTCGGCGCGGGCATCCACCACTGCCTGGGTGCCGCGCTGGTCCGGATGGAAGCTCGGATCGTGTTCCCGCGCTTCGTGACCCGCTTTCCCGAGGCCGCGGTGGTCGATCAGACGTGGAACGGTCGGATCAACCTGCGCGGCCTCGCGACCCTGACGGTGGCGGTGTAGCGCTCAGCGCGGCTGTTCGGCAGGCACCGAGAACCGCATGCCCGGTCGGCTCAGGTGCACGGGTCCGTCGAATTCGGCGGACACGTCGTCGCGCCGAGCCTGCTGCCACTGGTCCTGTGCCGAACCGAAATGGGTCAGCACCACCGAGCGCGCACCCGCGGCGGCGGCGGCCTGCCCGACCTCGGTGCCCGAAAGATGGCCGTGCGGTGTGCGATCGGGCTCGGCGAGGGTGGACTCGGCGAGAAAGATGTCGACGTCGGCGGCGAGGGCGACCAGGTTGTCGTTCCATCCGGTGTCGCCGGTGAACGCGAGACTGCCGGTGGGGCTTTCGATGCGGATGCCGCAGGCGGGTTCGGTGTGCACCATGGGCACCAACTCGATGCTGCAGTCGGTGAGCGCGTAGGTGGCGCCGCGCTCGTATTCGATGACCTCGTAGGCCAGGTCGAACGCCCGGTTCAGATCGGGGAAGGTCTTCACCGGGAACAGCGCGGCGAGCTGATCCAGTTTCGCGCGAGCCCCTTTCGGCACGAACAGCTTGATCCGGCGGTCCGGGGCGTCGGCCGCCTTGCGCATCGCCTGTTTGCCGATGGGCAGCACGTCGTAGCAGTGATCCAGGTGCAGGTGGCTGATGACCACCGCGTCGAGCAGGCTCGCGTGCACGTAATTGCCGAGCATCACCGCGATTCCGGGGCCACAGTCGAGCAGAACTCTCGACTGGCCGGTTTCGACAAGATAGCCCGAGCTGGCGCCGCCGTCGGCGGGCATGCCTGCTCGATTTCCGACGATTGTCAGGTGCATTCGACATACCTTTCGACACGGAAGTTTCGAGCCCGACGGTATCGAGGGAAACCGGCGCCGCCGACTCGTATCGAACATTCCGATCCGTCCATCGCATTTCCTGATCGAATCGACGACGTCAGCGCTCTGACCTGTGGAAATGTCCGGAAGATCGTTCGGTGAGAGCGAATTTCGGAATTTGCGGTATCCGACACCGAATACCGTTGACCAAACGGTGCGAGTAGGTGCTGCGAAAATGAGAACGGGGATTGTGATGACCAACGGTGTGAGTTCTTCGATGGGCCGGGAATTGCCGCTGCGCGGTGCGGTGAACGCGCGGGACCTGGGTGGGTTGCGAACGTTGGACGGGCGGCAGGTGCGCCGCTTGCGGGTGCTGCGGTCGGACATGCTGACCTCGCTGGACGCCGCGGATGTGTCGTTCCTGCTCACCGAATGCGGGCTTCGCACGATCGTCGACCTGCGTGCGCCGAGCGAGATCGTCACGGACGGAACAGGTGCGGTGGTCGACGCCGTCGCGGACTACCGCAACGTGCACGTCTACGGCGCGGACCGGGTGCGCCTCGACCTCACCGAGGTCTCGCCGGACGGGAGCATGTTCGATAGGTACTGCGAATACCTCGAGCACAGCAGCGAGAACCTCGCCGCCGTGCTGCGCCTGCTCGCCGCGCCGGGTCAGTTGCCCGCGCTGGTCCACTGCGCCGCGGGCAAGGACCGCACCGGGGTGGTGATCGCCCTGCTGCTCGCCGTCGCCGGAGTGCGCGCGGACGACATCATCGCCGACTATGCCGCCACCACCCCGAATATCGCGGCGCTGCGGGCCCGCGGGGGACGAGCCGCTGGACCGGAGGGCGACGCGGCCGACCGCCTGCCCGCCTGGGTTTTCGCCGCCGAGGCGAACACCATGCGCCAGTTCCTGGCCCACTTGGACGCCGAGTACGGCGGCCCCACTGTGTGGGCGACCGACGCCGGTCTCGACCAGGCGACGCAACGACAGTTGGCCGACAACCTGCTCTGTGACTGAGGTCACAGATCGACGGCGATTTCGTCCCATTCTTCCCCGAACGTTTTCTATTGCTTGGGAAGTTCTTTACTATTGTCAGGACTCTGTGTCTGGAGTCCGAGCTCTTCCGAGCAGTGCTGCAGATCCGCCGTTCGCTCGCAGCTCAGCATCAATTGCCAGTGCATGTTCGACCGATGAACCGGGACCTCATCTGTCCCGGCGAAGGAGAATGATGACCGACAATGATCCGGGCACCACTACCGATGCGACAGCGCGCACGCTGTCGCATGCTTCACTGAAATCGGTTCTCCAGCAAGACCTTCCAGCGTCAATCGTGGTGTTCCTAGTCGCGTTGCCGCTGTCGCTCGGGGTCGCGCTGGCCTCCGGCGCGCCTGTCGTCGCCGGGCTCATCGCGGCCGCCGTCGGCGGCGTGGTGGCGGGGTTGCTCGGCGGCTCGAAGGTTCAGGTCAGTGGGCCGACCGCGAGTCTTGCCGTCGTGGTGGCGGGAGCGGTCCAGCAATTCGGTTGGGCCGCCATGTGTTTCATCACCGTCGGGGCGGGTGTACTACAGATCCTGTTCGGGCTCAGTCGCGTTGCGCGCGCCGCGCTGGGGATCGCGCCGGTCGTGGTGCACGCGATGCTCGCCGGCATCGGGGTGGTCATCGCCCTGCAGCAGGTGCACGTGCTGCTCGGTGGAACGACGGTCAGCTCGCCCTTGGCCAGCATCGTCGCGCTCCCGCGTCAGGTGATGTCGGCGCAGAAGGGTGACTTGTTCGTCGGGCTGCTGGTGATCGCCGTGCTGATCGGATGGCAGTATCTGCCGCGCCGGGTGCGGGTGGTGCCCGGCCCGCTGGTCGCGGTGGTGGTGGCGACGGTGGTCTCGCTGGTCCTGCCGGTGACGGTGGAACGGGTGCGCCTGGACGGCTCGCTGCTCGACGGCATCGGGTTGCCCGCGTTGCCGCACGGCGGGTGGTTGCCGCTCGTGCTCACCATGCTCACCATCGCGCTCATCGCCAGCGTGGAGACGCTGCTCTCGGCCGTCGCGGTCGACAAGCTGCGCCCCGACCAGCGCACCGACTTCGACCGGGAACTGCTCGGTCAGGGCGCGGCGAACATGGTCTCGGGCGTGCTGGGCGGTCTGCCGATCGCGGCGGTCATCGTGCGCAGCATCACCAACGCCAACGCGGGCGCTCGCAGCAGGGCGGCCACCGTGCTGCACGGTGGCTGGATCCTGGTGTTCTCGGTCGCGTTGGTCGGCCTGGTCCGCCAGATCCCGACGGCGGCGCTGGCCGGGTTGCTGGTGTTGATCGGGGTGCAGTTGGTGAAGCTGGCGCATATCAAACGTGCCCGCCGCACCGGCGACATCTACGTCTACCTGGTCACCGTGATCGCGGTCGTCGCGCTGAACCTGTTGCAGGGCATGGTGATCGGACTACTCGCCTCGGTCGCCCTGCTGCTGTGGCGGGTCGTGAAGTTCACCATCACCGCGGCGCCGCGCACCGATGGGACCTGGCTGGTGCGGATCGCGGGCACCTGCACCTTCCTGGCCGCGCCCCGGCTCACGACCGAACTGGCGAAGGTGCCCGCGGGGGTGGACGTGACGGTCGAACTGAGCGTGGACTTTCTCGACCACGCCGCGTGCGAGTTGCTCTCGGAATGGGCCGATGTCCGTGAATCCAATGGCAGCACAGTCGATTTCGTGGAACTCGGCGCCGCGAGGATGGCCCGCACCCAGGACGGACCGCCCGACCACGGGCACGCGCGCAAGGCGGTCGTCGACCCGATTCGGCCGTGGCGGCGCAGCGGCGGCGTCGACCCGATCGCCGCGGGCATCGCGGCCTATCATCGCGAGCACGCGCACCGGATGCGGCCGCACCTGGCCGGGTTGCAGCACCGGCCCGATGCCGACACCTTCTTCCTGGCGTGCGCCGACGCCCGCATCGTGCCCAACGTCATCACCAACAGCGGCCCCGGCGACCTGTTCACGGTGCGCAATGTCGGCAATCTGGTGCCGGTCGGCGGCTCCGACGTCTCGGTGGAGGCGGCGCTGATCTACGCGCTCGACAAGCTCGATGTGCGCTCGGTGGTGGTGTGCGGGCACAGCGGCTGCGGGGCGATGGAAGCGCTGTACCGGCAGGTGCAGGCCGGGCCGGGCCTCGACGACTGGCTGGCCCATGCCCAGCCGACCCTGACGGCGTTCCACGGTGGCCACCCCGTCGCCGAGGCCGCCAGGCTGGCGGGCTTCGGCCCGATCGACCAACTCGGCATGGTGAACGTGGCCAGGCAGGTGCAGACCCTGATCGATTATCCGGCGGTGCGAAGCGGCATCCAGGAGCGCGGCGTGGCGGTGTCGGGACTGTTCTTCGACCTGGCGACCGCGCGCGTCATCGAGATCACCGCCGACGGGATCGCCGACTTCGACGACGCCCGTCGTGCTGCCGCCGAGCCCGTGTAAAGGGGGGTAGTTGTGGGTCACACCACAGACTGCCTGCCGTTATGGCGACGCCCACTGTTTGTGCGGCACACTGGCTTTGCCAATTCTTTACCAATAGGTTGGATTCACCCCGTACCCCGTACCCCGTACCCGGTTCGCCGTCGCACCGGCCTCTTTCAATGCTCCTGCCCCTTTGCTTCACCGTCCTCGTGATGATCGGCCTCGGCCCAGCGCCGAGAGCCGGCGAAGGAGAGTCATGTCTATCGAGAACGACCTTGCTCCGCCCCGTGCGGACGAGTCATCCCGCCCCGCGTGGCAGCAGACGCTGCTACGGCATGATCTACCCGCTTCCATCGTAGTTTTCCTGGTCGCGCTGCCCCTGTCGCTCGGCATCGCGGTGGCCTCCGGCGCGCCGATCGCCGCCGGTCTCGTCGCCGCCGTGATCGGTGGTGTGGTGGTGGGCCTGCTCGGCGGGTCGGCCCTGCAGGTCAGTGGCCCCGCCGCGGGTCTGACCGTGGTCGTCGCCGAGTCCATCGCGCAATTCGGTTGGCGCGTCACCTGTTTCATCGTGGTCGCCGCAGGCGTGCTGCAGATCCTGTTCGGGCTCAGCCGGATCGCGCGCGCCGCCCTCGCCGTGGCTCCCGTGGTGGTCCACGCCATGTTGGCCGGTATCGGCATCACCATCGCCCTGCAGCAGGTCCATGTCCTGCTCGGCGGTTCCTCGCACAGCACCGCGCTGCGCAACTTGACCGAACTACCCGGGCAGATGCTGTCGCTGCACGGTGGTGACGCGCTCGTCGGCGCCGTGGTGATCGCGGTGATGCTCGGCTGGAAGTACGTCCCGCCGAAGCTGCGCGCGGTCCCGGGCCCGCTGATCGCGGTGCTCGTCGGCACCGTGCTCTCCCTCGGCCTGCCCGATATCGAGCGCATCGCGCTGAGCGGGTCGGTCTTCGACGCGCTCGGCCTGCCGGAACTGCCGTCGGGCAACTGGTCGGCCGTGGCCATGATGGTGCTGACCATCGCGTTGATCGCCAGCGTGGAGAGCCTGCTCTCGGCCGTCGCCGTCGACAAGATGCACACCGGTCCGCGCACCGGATTCGACCGGGAACTGATCGGCCAGGGCACGGCGAACGTCATCTCGGGCCTGGCCGGCGGCCTGCCGATCACCGGCGTGATCGTGCGCAGCGCCACCAACGTGCAGGCGGGGGCGCGGACCAGAGCTTCGGCCGTCATGCACGGACTCTGGATTCTGTTGTTCTCGGTGGCGCTGGTCGGTCTGGTGGAACAGATTCCCAAGGCCGCGCTGGCGGGCCTGCTGATCGTCATCGGCATGCAGCTGGTGAAACTGGCCCACATCCGGTTGGCCCAGCGCACCGGCGACCTGCTGGTCTATGTGGTGACCGTGCTCGGCGTGGTGTTCACGAATCTGCTCGAAGGCGTGGTCATCGGGTTGGGACTGGCCTTCGGGCTGCTGCTGTGGCGGGTCGTGCGCGTGCAGGTGACGGCGGAGCCGCTGCCCGACGGGCGCTGGCAGGTCCACATCGACGGATCGTGCACCTTCCTGGCCTTGCCGAAACTGTCGGGCGAACTGGCGAAGGTGCCCGCCGGCGTCGATGTGACAGTCGAGATGACCGTCGACTTCCTCGACCACGCCGCGTTCGAGGCGATCGAGGACTGGCAGCGTCAGCACGAAAGCAGCGGTGGCCGTATCGATTTCGTCGAGATCGGGCACGCCCGGATGGCCGACACCCCGGGCGCGCCGCCGACGCGTGGATTCGGTCGCGCCGCGATCGACGACATGCTCCGTCCGTGGCGCCACCACAAGTCCGGCGGCGACGCGATGACGGCGGGTATCGCGGCCTTCCATCGCGGCTCCGCGCATGTGGTGCGCCCGCACCTGGACGGTAAGCACCAGGACCCGGATTCGTTCTTCCTCACCTGCTCGGATTCGCGGATCGTGCCCAATGTGATCACCAACAGCGGCCCGGGTGACCTGTTCACGGTGCGCAATGTCGGCAACCTGGTCCCGGTCAGCGGCGACGATTCGGTCGAAGCGGCGCTGACTTTCGCCTTGGACTCGCTCGCGGTCCGCTCGGTGGTGGTGTGCGGGCATTCCTCGTGCGGCGCGATGAAAGCGGTGCACTCCGCCGCCGACACCGGCGGTGGGCTCGGCTCCTGGTTGCGCCACGCCGAACCGGCGCTGCTGCGGTTCCGCGCCGGTCATCCCGTCGCCGTGGCCGCCGCGGCGGCCGGGTACGGCGAGGTGGATCAGCTGAGCATGGTCAATGTCGCCGTACAGCTCGAGACGCTGGGACGCAATCCCGCGGTGCGACGCGCGGTGATCGAGCGCGGGTTGGTGCTGTCGGGGCTGTTCTTCGACATCGCGGGTGCCCGGGTGCTCGAGGTGACCGTCGACGGGGTCGGCGCGATCGACGATCACGCCGCACTCGCTGTCACCGGTGGGTGAACGGGCACGCGGCGACTCGGCGGCGATCGGACTCGTAGTCTGGACTTCATGACCAGCGATCCGACCGCCGCCGAGCGCGTCACCGACGGCTCCGATTCCGCGGACAACGAGTCCGCCGCCGGGTCGGGGCGGTGGGACGGGTTCAAGGAACGCTGGCGCGCCTTCCGGGAACACATTGCCCAGCGCCCTACCCTCAACCTCGTCTACCGCATCGTCGTCGGCGTGGTCGGTGGGTTGGTGCTGATCGTCGGGATCGTCACGATCCCGTACCCCGGACCCGGCTGGGCGCTGGTGTTCGCGGGATTCGGCATCCTGGCCACCGAATTCGTCTGGGCCCATCACACCTTGAACTGGGTGCGCGGCAAATACCGGATCGTCATGGACTGGTACACCTCGCGCGGTTGGTTCATCAAGGTACTCGGCGCGGTGGGCACCTTCGCCCTCGTCCTGGTGACGTTGTGGCTGCTCGGTACATTTTCGATGGTCGCAGGGTGGATCGGAGTCGATTGGCCATGGTTGCACAGTCCCCTGATGTCGTGAGCACGGTTCCCGGCCTGCTACTCACCGACCCGGCCTGGGTCGCGGCCCGGATCGACGCGATGAGCCATTCCTGGGGCACCGATGTGCCCCGGGTCGCGGGCACCCTGTGGTGGTGCATGGTCGCCTCGACCTTGGTCGAGCAGATCGCGTTCGCCTACGCGGCGGGCACGCCCGCTCCGGTCGCCGCGCTCGGCGAATTCGACTGTGTGGTCCGTCCGGACGGCGGTGTCGAGCACGCGCAGTTCCGCCGGATGCCGGTCGATGCCGCCGGGCGCTCCGTGCGCTCCGACGTGGGTGGCGAGACCGGCGCGGCAGCGGCCGAGGAGGTCGCGACCGCCTTGCGCGACACCTTGACCGCCGTGATCTCCCAGGTCGCGGCGGTTTCCGGGGCCGGGATTCCCGCGCTGTGGGCGGTCGTCGCCGATGCCATCGGCAACCGGGCACTCGACGCGGGCGCCCCGGAGGCCGCGACCCGGCTGGCGGCGGACGTGGGCCCGTGCCTGCCCGCGCCACGGTTCGTCACGGTGGGGGGCCGTACTTTCGTCCGCCGCGCGTCGTGTTGCCTGGTCTACGAGGCGCCCGGTCGACAGATGTGCACGAGCTGCCCGAAGCGCGCGCCCGCCGATCGAGCCGAACAGCTGGCCGCCGCCGCGCGCGCTCGGTCCTAGGTCCATCGACACGCCCCGTCGGCGGTCCCGATAGCATGGGCGGCGCAGGATCCCCTGCGTGACCGACGCTGTGCGACCTGCCGGATGACCCGGCACCGACGTCAAGGAGAACATTCCCGTGACCACCTCTGCACCCATCAGTCCCGTCGCTCTCGTTCGGGTGCCGGCCGGGACTACCGCGGGCGCAGCGGTGCGGGAAGCGGGCTTGCCCACGAAGGGCCCGGACACGGTCGTCGTCGTGCGTGATGTCGACGGCGCACTCAAGGATCTGTCCTGGATCCCGGAGGAGGACGCCGACGTCGAGCCGGTTCCCGCGAACAGCGAGGACGGGCGCAGCGTGATCCGGCACTCGGCCGCGCACGTGCTCGCCCAGGCGGTGCAGCAGGAGTTCCCCGACGCGAAACTCGGGATCGGCCCGCCGATCAAGGACGGCTTCTACTACGACTTCCAGGTCGACAAACCCTTCACCCCCGAGGATCTGGCCAAGCTGGAATCGCGGATGAAGAAGATCGTCAAAGGCGCGCAACGCTTTTCGCGTCGCGTCGTGGAGATCGACGACGCCCGCGTCGAACTGGCGAACGAGCCGTTCAAGCTCGAGCTGATCAGCGACAAGTCCGGCGCCCAACTTGCCGCGGACCCCGAGATCATGGAGGTCGGCGGCAACGAGCTGACCATCTACGACAACCTGGACCCGCGCACCGGCGAGAAGCTGTGGGGCGACCTGTGTCGCGGCCCGCACATCCCCACCACCAAGTTCATTCCGGCCTTCAAGCTGACCCGCTCCTCGGCCGCCTACTGGCGTGGCGACCAGGACCGCGAGGACCTGCAGCGCGTGTACGGCACCGCGTGGGAATCCACCGAGGCGATGGACGCCTACCTGGAGCTGCTGGCCGAGGCCGAGCGCCGCGATCACCGCAAGCTGGGCCTCGAGCTCGACCTGTTCTCCTTCCCCGACGCGCTCGGTTCGGGTCTGCCGGTGTTCCACCCCAAGGGCGGCATCATCCGCAAGGAGATGGAGGAGTACTCGCGTCAGCGCCACGTCGACGCGGGCTACGAGTTCGTCAATACTCCCCACCTCACCAAGGGGCATCTGTACGAGATCTCGGGCCACCTCGACTGGTACAAGGACGGCATGTTCCCGGCCATGCACCTCGACGCCGAACTCAACGAGGACGGCACCGTCCGCAAGCCCGGCCAGGACTACTACGTCAAGCCGATGAACTGCCCGATGCACAACCTGATCTTCGGCGCGCGCGGTCGTTCCTACCGTGAGCTGCCGCTGCGGATGTTCGAGTTCGGCTCGGTGTACCGCTACGAGAAGTCCGGCGTGATCCACGGCCTGACCCGCGTGCGTGGCATGACCCAGGACGACGCGCACATCTACTGCACCAAAGAGCAGATGCACGGCGAGCTCACCAGCACCCTGCAGTTCGTCCTCGGCCTGCTGAAGGACTACGGCCTCGACGACTTCTACCTCGAGCTGTCCACCAAGGACCCGAAGAAGTACGTGGGTTCGGACGAGCTCTGGGCCGAGGCCACCGAGACCCTCGAGAAGGTCGCCGAGGCTTCCGGCCTGGATCTGGTGCCCGACCCCGGCGGCGCCGCGTTCTACGGTCCGAAGATCTCCGTGCAGGTCAAGGACGCGCTGGGCCGCACCTGGCAGATGTCGACCGTGCAGCTCGACTTCAACCTGCCCGATCGTTTCGACCTCGAGTACACCGCCTCCGACGGCACCAAGCAGCGCCCGGTGATGATCCACCGCGCCCTGTTCGGCTCGATCGAACGCTTCTTCGGCGTGCTCACCGAGCACTACGCCGGTGCGTTCCCCGCCTGGCTCTCGCCGGTGCAGGTCGTCGGGATTCCGGTCGCGGAAAACTTTGTCCCGCACCTGGATTCGGTGATCGAGCGGTTGCGCGACGCAGGCGTGCGGGCCCAGGTGGACCGCAGCGACGACCGGATGCAGAAGAAGATCTTCAACCAGACCGCGCAGAAGGTGCCGTTCATGCTGCTTGCGGGCGCGCGCGACGTGGAAGCGGGCGCGGTGAGCTTCCGGTTCCGCGACGGCACTCAGGTCAACGGGGTGCCCGTCGCCGACGCGGTCGCCACCATCACCACGTGGATCGCCCACCGCGAGAACGCCTCACCCACTGCCGAGGGGTTCGAGGTCGTCTCGGCGGCGGTCGGGTCATGAGCGAGAACCTCGCCCCCGACGCCGGCTCGATCGTCGACGCCGGGGCGGGCCAGCCCGACCGCCTCCAGCGGTTGTGGACGCCGTACCGGATGTCCTACATCACCGGTGAGGTCAAGCCCAAGGACGCGACCGGGCATCCGTTCACCGATATCCCGAAGATGTCGGACGAAGACGGCCTGATCATCGCGCGCGGCGAGAATGTCTACGCCGTGCTGAACTTGTACCCGTACAACCCAGGGCACATGATGGTGGTGCCGTACCGCCGGGTAGCCGACCTGGAGGACCTCACGACCGCCGAGAGCGCGGAACTGATGGCCTTCACGCAGCGGGCCATTCGCGTGATGAAGCAGGTCTCGCGGCCTGCCGGATTCAACGTGGGTCTCAACCTCGGCGGCGTGGCCGGTGGTTCGCTCGCCGACCACCTGCACCAGCACATCGTTCCGCGCTGGGGCGGGGACGCGAACTTCATCACCGTGGTCGGCGGGGTGAAGGTGATGCCTCAGTTGTTGCGCGAGACGCGGCAGCTGCTGGCGGAGGCATGGGAGGAATAAGGACCGTGCTCAGCTTCTTCGGCCGCCAGACGTTTGCGAAAGCGACTGCGCCGCTGGGCAAAGCGCTCGTCGGGACGGGGCTCACCCCGGACGCGATGACACTGATCGGTACCACGGCGACCATCGCCGCCGCGGTGACCCTTTTCCCCTCCGGGCACCTGTTCTGGGGAACGATGGTCATCTGGCTGTTCGTCATGTTCGACATGCTCGACGGGGCGATGGCGCGCGCCCGCGGCGGCGGCACGAAGTACGGCGCGGTCCTCGACGCCACCTGTGACCGGATGGCTGACGGCGCGATCTTCGCCGGACTCGCCTGGTGGGCGGTCTATCACGAGCAGAGCAAGCACCTGTTCGCGCTGACCTTGATCGTGCTGGTCACCTCGCAGGTGATCTCCTACGCCAAGGCGCGGGCCGAGGCCAGTGGCCTGTCCGCCGACGGTGGACTCATCGAACGCCCGGACCGCCTGGTCCTCGTGCTGGCCGGCGCCGGACTCACCGGCATCGGCGGGCACTGGGGGATCGACTGGCTGACCTGGGCCATCTACGTGGCGATGTGGGTACTGGCGGTGCTGAGCATCGTGACGGTGTTCCAGCGGGTGCTCGCGGTGCGCAATTCACCTGGCGCCAGGGTGGTCATTCCACCGGCGCCGCAGCCGGACACGGCGGAGGGGTCGGCGTCGTGAGCCTCAAAGATCGAATCAGTGACTGGGGCTACGCCGCAGGCTGGGGTCTCGTGCGTTCGGCACCGGAAGGGTTGGTGCGCAAGGTCTTCGACCTCGGCGCCGATCGTGCGGTGAAGGGCGGCGGACCGCAACAGTTGCGCCGCAACCTCGCCCGTGTCCTCGGTGTGCCCGCCGACCAGGTGCCCGACGACCTGATGCGGGCGAGCATGCGCTCCTATGCGCGCTACTGGCGTGAGGCGTTCCGGCTGCCGACGATGGACCACACCGCGATCGACTACTACGTCGGTGGCCTGGAGAATGTCGACGCCGCATTGGAACAGGGTCGCGGCCTCATTCTGGTGCTCCCGCACTCGGGCAACTGGGATATGGCCGGTGTCTGGCTGGTGCAGCACTACGACAACTTCACCACCGTGGCCGAGCGGCTGAAGCCGGAATCGCTGTTCGAGCGGTTCGTCGCCTACCGCGAGAGCCTCGGATTCGAGGTGTTCCCCTTGACCGGTGGTGAGCAGCCGCCGTTCGCCGCACTCGCCGAACGACTGCGCCAGAACCGGATCGTGTGCCTGATGGGCGAGCGCGACCTCACCGGCAAGGGTGTGCCGGTCGACTTCCTCGGGGAACGCACCTGGATGCCCGGCGGCGCCGCGAAGCTGGCCATCGAGACCGGCGCCGCGCTGGTCCCGGTGCACGGCTGGTTCACCGTCGACGAGGACGGCACCGAAGGATGGGGACTGAAAGCCGAACCGGCACTGGATGTTTCCGGTGGCGTGGCGGCCGCGACGCAGGCGCTCGCCGACCGGTTCGCCGCCAATATCGCCGAGCATCCGGCCGATTGGCACATGCTGCAACCGCTCTGGGAGGGCGACCTGTCGCCCGAACGACTGTCGCGGATCACCGCGCAGGACACAGGGGGCCAGCGGTGAAGATCGGCATGATCTGCCCGTACTCGTTCGATGTTCCGGGCGGCGTGCAGGCTCATGTGGTCGAGCTCGCCCGGGTGTTCATCGAACGCGGGCACAAGGTGAGCGTGCTCGCCCCGGCTTCCGACGACACACCACTGCCCGATTTCGTCGTCTCGGCGGGTCGTGCGGTCGCGATTCCCTACAACGGGTCGGTGGCGCGGTTGTCGTTCGGCCCGATGGCCTACACCAGGATCCGCCGCTGGATCGACAGCAACGACTTCGACGTACTGCACATCCACGAACCCAACGCCCCGAGCCTGTCGATGCTGGCGCTCAAGATCGCCGAGGGTCCGATCGTGGCGACGTTCCACACCTCGACCACGAAGTCGTTGGTGCTCAGCACTTTTCAGGGTGTGCTCCGCCCGTATCACGAGAAGATCAGCGGGCGGATCGCCGTATCCGAACTGGCCAGGCGCTGGCAGGTCGAGGCCCTCGGATCCGACGCGGTGGAGATCCCCAACGGGGTCGACGTGTCCGCGTTCGCGCGGGGTGAGCCGCTCGACGGATATCCGCGCGCGGGCCGCACCGTGCTGTTCCTCGGTCGCTACGACGAACCGCGCAAGGGCATGGATGTGCTGCTGGGCGCGCTGCCCGCGCTCATCGAACACCATCCCGACGTGGAGATCCTCATCGTCGGGCGCGGCGACGAGGACCGGCTGCGCCGCGAGGCGGGCGAGCACGCGGGGCACCTGCGGTTCCTCGGGCAGGTCTCCGATGCCGAGAAGGCCGCCGCGCTGCGCAGCGCCGACGTGTACGTCGCGCCGAATCTGGGCGGCGAGAGCTTCGGCATCATTCTGATCGAGGCGATGGCCGCGGGCACCCCGGTGGTCGCCAGCGAACTCGACGCCTTCCGGCGGGTGCTGCGCGACGGCACCGCGGGCATGCTCACCCCGATCGGTGACTCCGCCGCGCTCGCCACCGCCATCGACACCCTGCTCACCGACGACGAGACGCGCGAACGCCTGGTCAGCACCGCCACCCAGGTGGTCGCGGGCTACGACTGGCCGGTCGTGGCCGAACAGATCCTGCGGGTGTACGAGACGGTCACGGTCGGCGACAACCGGGTGCGTGCCGCCGGATGATCACCTTCTCCGCGACCACCGTCCTCGTTCTCGGGCTGATCGCCCTGCTCGTGCTCGCCCTCGGCGTGTGGGCCTACTCCACCGCGAACCGCCTGGACCGGCTGCACGTTCGCTCCGATCAATCCTGGCAGGCACTCGATGCCGCACTCGCCCGTCGTGCCGTGGTCGCCCGCGCGGTGGCCATGTCGGAGGCCGGGCCGGTGAGCGCCGATCCACGCCGGGAACGGGCCGCGCACCTCGCCTCGCTGGCCGATCGCGCCGAACGCGCCGACCGCGGTGACCGGGAAACGATCGAGAACCAGCTCTCCGCCGCGCTGTCCCTGGTCGACATCGACCACCTGCGACCCCAGTTGGTCGCCGAACTCGCCGACGCCGAGGCACGCGTGCTCATCGCGCGCCGCTTCCACAACGACGCCGTGCGCGACACCCTGGCCCTGCGCACCCGCAGGCCCGTGCGCATCCTGCACCTCGGCGGCACCGCACCGCTGCCGCACTACTTCGAGATCACCGAGCGCGCGACGCCCGCCGCCGCGACCGGCCTCGTCGTGCACACCACCCGCACCTCCGCACGGGTGATGCTGCTCGACGAGCAGAACCGGGTACTGCTGCTGCGCGGCCACGACCCGATGATCCCCGAGGTCGCCTTCTGGTTCACCGTCGGCGGCGGGGTCGAACCGGGGGAGAACCTGCGCGACGCCGCGGTCCGCGAGATCTACGAGGAAACCGGTCAGCGCGTCGACCCCGCGTCGCTGCGCGGTCCGCTGTGGCGTCGCGTGGCGGTGTTCCCGTTCAACGGCGAACTGATCCGCTCCGAGGAACTGTTCTTCACCCTGCGCTCGCCGGGATTCCAATGGCGCCCGGCCGACCTCACCGCCCTGGAGCGACGCACGATCACCGACCACCGCTGGTGCACCGCCGACGACATCCGCGCGCTCGACGCCGCGGGCGAAGCGGTGTACCCGTACCACCTCGACGAGTTGCTCATCGAGGCTGTCACCGCGGCCGAGGACGACACCCAGCACGTGGTCCGCTCCATCCGCTGACACGCACGCGATAACCCCGTGCGACTGCGCCGTGCCGTTGTTACGGTGAGGGCGTGAATTCTCCGGAGGCGTCGAGAAGGTAGCCGTCCGGCCGACAGGCTGGGCGGCGTTGTGCGGGTGCGCGTTGTCGGCCGGGTAACCGGTGCGACGTGTCTTTCGCAACGCCGGATGATCGTCGATTTCTCGCGGCCAGGCCACTTTCCGCCTGGTTTCGCCATCGTCTCGGACGCCGCGCTCGCGGTGTGGTGTCCCGGTATCCGGAGAGTTGATATTCATGCCCATCGGGGTTTTCGTGCTGGCTGTCGCCGTTTTCGCGCAGGGCACATCGGAATTCATGATGTCGGGGTTGGTGGCGCGGACCGCCGCCGACTTCGGGGTCTCGCTCGGGACCGTGGGGTTGCTGACCTCGCTGTACGCCGTCGGTATGGTGCTCGGCGCGCCGACGATGGCGGCCACAGCGGGTCGCCGGCCGCTACGGCGTTCGGCGACAACGTTTCTCGCGCTGTTCTGTCTCGCGCACGTCGTCGGTGCCGTCACCGGCGAGTTCGGGGTGCTGGTGGCGACGCGGGTGATCGCCGCGGTGGCCAACGCGGGGTTTCTGGCGGTCGTACTGGCCGCCCTGCCTCGGTTGGTCGGTGCGGCGCAGATCGGGCGGGCCACCTCGGTCATCGTGTCAGGGGTGACCGTGGCCTGCATCGCGGGCGTTCCCGCCGGAACAGTGCTCGGTCAGCTGTGGGGGTGGCGCTCGGCGTTCTGGGCGGTGGCCGTGGTCGGTGCGGGGGTGCTCGTCGCGATGGTGCTGACGCTCCCGCTCGACGACCGAGACCGGTCGACGGTGTCGATTCCCTCGGTGCGGTCGGAGTGGGCCGTGCTCGGCGTGCGGCGGGTGCGGGCGGCTGTCGTCGTCGGGATTCTGGTCAATGCCGCCACTTTCGCCGGTTTCACCTATCTCGGCACGATCACCGCGCAGCTCGCGGGACAGGACAGCGCGTGGGTTCCGTTCGTGCTGGCCGTGTTCGGGATCGGCTCCTTCGCGGGCGTCACGCTGGCCGGTCGCCACAGTGACCGCCACGGCGGGTCCATCGTCACTGTCGGCACGGTCGGGCTCGTCGGCGTCTGGGCGCTGGCCGCGCTGACGGCACAGTCGATCGCCGCGGTGGCGATCATGACGTTCGTCGTCGGTGCTGTCGCTTTCGGTGTCGGGTCGACGCTGATCGCGACGATCGTGCGGTCGGCCACACCGACGGCACCTCGCCTGGCCGGTGCGTTGGCTACCACCGCGCTCAATATCGGTGCGGTCCTCGGTCCTGTCACCGCCGGGGTGATCGTCGATCGGGTCGGCGATCCGGTCGCCGCGCTGTGGTGCGGCGCCGCATCGGCCGCCGTCGCGGCGGTGATCGTGCTGGTCGGTCGGCGCGGGCGTCATCCGGCGCCGGACGAGGTCGGAGTCGACGTGCGGTGAATCACGTCGGAGCCCGGCGGTGCCCTCGGACCAGGCCAGCTGGGGGCGGAGTTCGCATCGCCGCTGGTCGTGACAAGGCCAGTGGTGCTCAACTGGCTATGAAGGCCGAATTCGGGCAGATCTAGAATCGACGGTGACCCGAACCCGAGCGACTTGATTGGCGCCCATGACACAGGAGACATTCGTGACTACGCCTGAGACCACCAACACCGTCGGCACCGCCCGCGTGAAGCGCGGCATGGCCGAGATGCTCAAGGGTGGCGTGATCATGGATGTGGTCAACGCCGAGCAGGCCAAGATCGCCGAAGACGCCGGCGCCGTGGCCGTGATGGCGCTCGAGCGGGTGCCCGCCGACATCCGCGCCCAGGGCGGCGTGTCCCGGATGAGCGACCCGGACATGATCGACGGCATCATCGCCGCCGTCTCCATCCCGGTCATGGCCAAGGCCCGTATCGGCCACTTCGTCGAGGCGCAGATCCTGCAGAGCCTCGGCGTGGACTACATCGACGAGTCCGAGGTCCTCACCCCCGCCGACTACGCCAACCACATCGACAAGTGGAACTACACCGTCCCGTTCGTCTGTGGCGCCACCAACCTGGGTGAGGCGCTACGCCGTATCACCGAGGGCGCGGCCATGATCCGCTCGAAGGGCGAGGCGGGCACCGGTGACGTGTCCAACGCCACCACTCACATGCGCACCATCCGCGGCGAGATCCGTCGCCTGTCCTCGCTGTCCGAGGACGAGCTCTTCGTGGCCGCCAAGGAGTTGCAGGCACCGTACGAGCTGGTCCGTGAGGTCGCTCAGACCGGCAAGCTCCCGGTCGTGATGTTCACCGCCGGTGGCATCGCCACCCCCGCCGACGCCGCCATGATGATGCAGCTCGGCGCCGAAGGCGTGTTCGTCGGCTCGGGCATCTTCAAGTCCGGCAACCCCGAACAGCGCGCCGCCGCCATCGTCAAGGCCACCACCTTCTACGACGACCCGGACGTGCTGGCCAAGGTCTCGCGTGGCCTGGGCGAGGCCATGGTCGGCATCAACGTCGAAGAGATCCCGCAGCCGCACCGTCTGGCCGAGCGCGGCTGGTGATCACGGTCCCGATACCGTTCGGGCACTGAAGAATTCGCCTCGGCGGGCGTCGTGATGATCGCGACGCCCGCCGAGGCGTTTTCGGGCGAGGGCTCAGCGCCGCAGGAGTTCGGTGGTGAGGGCGTCGAGGCGGATCGCGTTGTCCGGGTCGAAGTCCTTGCGCGTCAAGGGGAGTCGGGTCCGGAGTCGGAAGGCGCTCACCGGATCCGCGGGCGGTTCGTCGAGTAGCCGGGCGATCGGCGGCACCGACTTGTCGACCGATCGGCCGAAGACGAATCCGGCGGCCTTGGTCAGGATTCGCTGCGGTGCGGGCAGGGGGTCGGCCATTGCGGTGCGCACCATCATCGGGTTGTAGAGCACGTAGCGGGTGCGTGCGGTCGGGTAGCGCTGGGGAAAGGCGATGCCGAGCAGGTCGTTGGCGCGCGAGGCCTGCATGGCGGCGCGGGTGCCGGTGTAGCCCCGGCTCAACGTCAGGTCGTCCCAGTGGATTCGGCCGGGGAAGCCGCCGGGGCCGCAGATGTTCATGATCACCGGGGCGCTCGTGCGTTCCAGCGCTGCAACCAGGCCGTGTCCGAGGACGTATCGGCTCAGGTAGTGCAGCGCGAAGGTGAACTCGATGCCGTCTTCGGTTTCGGTACGTCGCGGCTGGAACCGTTGCGCACCGAAGATCAGGCCGTCGACCACCTCGGTTCGCGCGGTGATCCCGTCGAGTGCGGTCCGCATTCCGGCCAGGGTGCTCAGATCGGCGCGCAAGAACACGGCGCGCTCGCCCGCGCCGATCGCGTCGGCCTCCCGGACGAACGCCTCGCCTTTGGCGGCTCCGCTGGCTAGGGCGATCACCCGGTCGCCGCGTCGCAGAAAATGTAGGCCGAGCCCCTTGCCCATGCCGTCGGTGCCGCCGGTGATGACATATGTGCGCATCGAATCCCGTTCTCCTCGAATCACTCTGGACTGTGTCATCGGCCGATATCTCGAGGCTAGAAACGGGGACGCCACCAAGTCAACATCTGATGACTTAGCATGACTTCATGGAACCTAAGGCCGAACCACGTCGCCGCGATCGCGCGGCCACCCGCGCCGCGCTGCTCGACGTCGCGCGTATCCGTTTCGCCGCACAGGGTTTCGACGGCACCGGCCTGCGCGAGATCGCCGCCGAGGTCGGCGTCGACCCCGCCTTGGTGTCGCGCTACTTCGGTTCCAAGAAGCGGCTCTACGCCGAGGCGATGCACATGGAGATCCCGACCGGAGTGGCCGCGGATCCGCACCGGCCGGTCGTCAGCATCGCCGACGCCCTGCTCCATGACGTCGTGTACCAGGACTGGTCGCAGTACGGCGGAGAACACCCGCTGCTGGCTATGCTCCGATCGGCAGGCCACGACGACGTGCGCGATCAGCTACGCGCCCAACTCTGCGACGGCTACCTGCGCGAATTCGCCGACCGACTCGACGGTCCCGACGCGCAATTGCGTGCGGAGCTGATCGGAGCGCTGCTGATCGGCCTCGGGGTGATGCGCTCGGTGATCGGCACGCCCGCCGTGAGCGCGGCTCCGTTCGACCGAACCCGGGTGCTCGCGGCCCGCATGGTGAACGCCCTGACCTGACGGCTCAGAGGATTCCCTGTTCGTGGGCGTAGATCGCAGCTTGGGTGCGGTCGCGGACGCCGAGGCGATGGAGGATGCTCGAGACGTGGTTCTTCACGGTGCCCTCACTGAGGTAGAGGGACCGGGCGATTTCGCGGTTGGCGGCACCGGTGGCGAGCAGGCGAAGGACCTCGGTTTCGCGGCCGGTGAGGTCGATGGTGGGGCGTGGGATACGGGAGCGCACCATGGCGGCGAGGCGGGTGGTGACGGCGGCGGAGTACTGGTCGACGCCCGCGTGCGCGAGGCGGATCGCCTGGGCGAGTTCGGCGGCGGGGAGATCTTTGAGCAGGTAGCCGGACGCGCCCGCGTGCAGGGCGGCGACGATGTAGCCGTCGTCGTCGAAGGTGGTGAGCATCAACACTGTGACCCGCCCACGCAGCCTGGTGGCCGCCTCCACGCCGTCCGTTCCCGGCATGCGGACATCCATCAGCACCACATCCGGCTCCAGTGCGTTAGCGAGTTCGACTGCCTCGGAACCGCTTTCGGCCGCACCGAGTACTTCGATGCCGGGTTGCAGGGCGAGCAGCGCGGCGATCCCTTCACGAACCAGGCGCTCGTCGTCGGCGATCAACACGCGGACGTTCGGGGCAGTGCCCGACACAGCGGGATCGCGTCCGGTCATCGCCCCACCACGGGAATCGTGGCGAGCAGACGAGTTCCGTCGGCACCGGAGGTGATGCGCACCTCGCCGCCGACCAGGTCCAGGCGTTCACGCATTCCGGACAGCCCCTGCCCTTCCGTCGCGCCGGGCGCGAAACCTGTTCCGTTGTCGGCGATATCGAGGACGCCGGTGCTCGCGGTGAGGTCGACGCGAACCGCGACGGCGGTGGCGCCGGAGTGGCGGCGTGCGTTGGTGAGTGCTTCCTGCGCGGCGAGGTACAGGGCGAGGCGGACGGGTTCGCCGACGGTGTCCTCGGTGCCGGTGAGGTCGAGGGACACGGCGAAGCCGGTGTCGTCGAGCCGGGTCGCGAGCGCTCGCAACGCGGTGGCGAGGGTGAATTGCGTGTCGTCGGCGCGCAGGGTGCCGACCGCGCGCCGCACCTCATCGAGGGCCAGGCGCGTGGAATGACGCCCTTCGGCGAGTGCCCGGTCGGCGATATCGGTGTCCAACGGCCGGTAGGCGGCCGATTTCTCCAGTTGGATCGCGGTAACCACGAGGTGGTGGCCGACGCTGTCATGGATATCGCGGGCTACCCGGGTTCGTTCGGCGACGGTGGCGAGGGAGACCGCCTGATCGGCGTATTCCCGGAGCCGGGCGTGCGCGTCGGACAGTTCGGTGAGCAGTGTTTCGGCGCGGCGCCGCCCGGTTTCCTCGCGTTCGGCGATCACCGCGATCGCGAGGGCGAAAACGACGCCGATCGTGAACATCAGCAGATCCGAGAGCGCTTCGGGATTCGTACGCAGCGCCGGGCGCCCGAGAACGATGATCCCGGCGAGGAGTAGACCGCCACCGGCGAGTGCGTAGGCGACACGATGCCCGACGGTGAAATAGGCAGTGAGCGGAAGCAGGACGAACAGGACCTTCGCATTGCCGCTGCTGTCGAGCAGGGTGATCACCGTGTACAGAACGGCGCGGACGACCAGTCCGGCGATCGCGAGGGCCCTAGACCGGGAGAACCACCCCGCGGCCATCTCCAGCCCTCCCGCGAGCACGAGGGCCCCGGCGAACGCGCTCGACCGGGCAGGGTCGACAGGTCCGGTCGAGGCGACGGCGAGCCCGGCGACCAGCACGGAGACATACAGGAAGCACGCGACCCAGGTCAGTGCGCGCGGTCGATGCATTCGCTGAGCGTATGGCCAGATTCGTCGCACGGCCATGGTCGCGCGGCGAATCTGGCCGAAGGTCATGGGTCGCGCGGCACTTTCCGCCGTGACCACCGGATTCCTACCGTCGAGCTCGACATCGAGAAGGGATTTCGACATGGACACACGAGCACTACTGCGACTGGGCGGCGTCTCCGGCTTTCTCTGCGGCGGGGCTATCGCGGCGGCCGGCGTGATCGAACTGATCGCCGCGGGCAAGATACCGATCACCCAGGTTCTCAACGGGGCTGCCGTCCCCTTCGGGATCGGTCTGCTGGTGGCGTTGTACGCGCTGCTGCACCAGCGGCTCGGCCGCTTCGGAGCACTCGCCTTCGTCGTGCAATTCCTCGGCTTCGGCTATTTCGCGGGTATCGCCTTCGCCATGAATTTCGTGCTGGTGTACTTGGACAAGTCGGTGGTCGACGAATTACTCACCAGCCCGGCCAAGTTCGCCTTCCTCGCCACCGCGGTCCTCGCGCTGAGCGGAACGCTGCTGTTCGGCACAGCGCTGCTGCGTAGCGCGGCGGTCCCGCGCGGCGCGGTGATCCTCTACACCGCGGGCCTGTCCGTGCTCTGCCTGACCTTCCTGCTCCCGGCGCCGCTGGTCCGCGTCGGGCATATCGCGGCCGGATTCGGCATGGTGTGGCTGGCCTGGGCCGTGTGGTCGAGCGTGACCGTGAACCCGGCGGCTACCGCTCGCACTCGGCAGCCGGCGCGATAGCGCTGCCAGGGCCGCGGTCTACGGCTGACCCGCCGCGCCTTCGGTATCGGTGGTGAGGGCATCGGCGAAGTTCTCGGCGTAGCCGAGGATGAGCTGGCGCTGGGTGGGCAGGAGAACGGCCAGCTCGTGCCAGGCGATGGCGGTGGGGGAGCCGTACAGGTGGGTCAGGTCGGTGACCAGGGCCGCGGCCTGTTCGGGGGTGGGGGTGGTGGGGCGGGCGAAGGCGAGCAGGGAGGCGCCGATGGCGATGTGGCGATAGCCGTGCAGGGTCATGCGGCGGATGACGGTGTGGTTGTCGTAGGTGCTCCAGTCGTCGGCGAAGTACCCGTTCGGGATGCCGGCGATGGCGAGGTCGTCGCGGTCCACCGGGACGCGCTGGATCAGGACGACGTCGTCGACCACGCGGTCGGGGGAGCGATTGGCGGCGACGAGCGCGGCGAGTTCGTCCTCGGACGCGTTGCGGGTGTCGCGCAAGGATTCCCACGGGACGCGCGCGGACGGTTTGTCGAGCAGTGCGGCGATCCGGGAGACCGTGGCGTTCTCGGCGTGGTGGGTGGCGGCGGGATCGTCCGGGTCGTCGTGGCGTGCGCCGTCGCCTTCCACGAGTCCGAGGGTGGCGTGCATGCTCGTGTACGCGCACTGGCCGAGATCGTCGAGCGTGCACAGGATCCGTGCGTCGGGATGGTCCATGCGGACGAGCTCTAACGCGTCGAGCAACTGGGCGAAGGTGGTGACGTCGTCGAGGCGGGCAACGGTGTTGGAGTCCAGCCGGTTACGTCGAACGGGTGGTTCGCCCGGCTCGAAAGTCGTCATCTGCACCCCGTCATCCTGGCACGGCCTTCGGCGCGTCGGAGTGATCCCGGCGCCGGTGGGCGATGTGGGCCGCGTTTGCGCCGTGCGCTGTGCCGTCGTTGTGCGATGTCGGCGTCGGTTGGCCCAGGATTTGCTGCCAATTGGGCATACCGTACAGTCGGTCCGTGACCGCGCTCGACTTCTCCTTGCTGGTCGTCGCGGGATTCTTCACCGGCTTGATCGGTTTCGTCACCGGGATGGCCTCGATCGTCTCCTATCCGGCGCTGCTGGCCGCCGGTCTGCCGCCCGTCGCGGCCAATGTCACCAACACTGTCGCCATGGTCGCCGTCGGCGTCGGGGCGACCGCGAATTCCGGACGCGAACTCGTCGGACGCGGGTCCACGCTGGTGCGCTGGGCGGTGTTGGCGGCGGTGGGCGGGCTGCTCGGTGCGCTCGCCCTGCTGGTCGCCCCGGACGGCGCGTTCGAGGTGGTCGTGCCGTTCCTGGTGGCTATGGCGTCGATCGCGCTGCTGGTGCAACCACTGGTGCGCCGCCACATCGGCGAGCTCGGCGCGCCCTGGATCGTGCCGGTCGGCATCCTGCTCACCTCGGTGTACGGCGGGTATTTCGGCGCGGGCGCGGGGGTGATCTACCTGTCGATGATGCTGCTGTGCACCTCCGAATCCCTCTGGAGCGCATCGATTCTCAAGAGCTTCCTGCTCGGCATCGCGAACCTGGTCGCCGCGATCGGGTTCGCGGCCTTCGGACCGGTGCACTGGGGTGCGGCGCTGGCTCTCGGTGCGGGTGCGCTGGCAGGTGGCTGGTGTGGTCCACCGGTGGTGAAAGTGATCCCACCGAGCGTCTTGCGGGTGACGGTCGGGATCTGCGGACTCGGTCTCGCCGTATACCTGGCTCGATAGGCGTTCCTCCGGCAGTCGAGGACCGTTGCACGTCTGTGCCCATCAGGGCCGCTGGTTCGCACACCGGGGTGTGGTGCGGTCCGTAGCCTGGAGACGGTGCACCAATCGGATAGTGAAATCGCAATCCACGCAACAGAAGTCGCTTCGGAAGTGATTCGGTCGGCGTTCCGCGCTCCGCTCACTCGCTACGCCAAAAAGGGCGACGATTTCGCCACGCAGGCCGATATCGCGGCCGAGAAAGCCATCCTCGATGTCCTCGCCACCGCGTGCCCGGGCGACCGGTTCGTCGCCGAGGAATCGGGAGTCACCGGTCCGGCTCGTAGCGACCGCACGTGGTTTGTCGATCCACTCTGTGGCACAAGAAATTTCGCTGTCGACACCACGTTCGTAGCGGTCAATGTCGCCCTGCGCGACGGCGACACCGTGACGGCGGCGGCGACCGCCGACCCGTTCGCCGAGGAAGTGTTCTGGACAGCGGGGGAGGGTGCGTTCCTGCGCGCCGAAGGTCGCGACGAGCCGTTACGGCCGCACTCGGGAAGCCACCTCGTCGATGTCGATCTCGACCACCCGTTCCCGTGGTCGACCCCGGCCCGACTATTCGACGCCGAAGGCTTCGCGGGCGAATTCCATCCGCGGGTGTTATCGACCTCTCTGGCCCTCGTCTGGGTCGCGGCGGGACGGCGCGCCGCCTACATCACCGGCGGCGATCTCCGCGACAGCGTGCATTTCAGCAGCGCGATCGCGGTGTGCCAGGCGGCGGGCTGCGTGGTCACCGGCCTCGCCGGGCAACCACTGCACACCGCACCACACGGACTGATCGCGGCAGCGGACGCGCCGACCCATGCTCGACTGGTCGACGCGGTAGTGGGTCTGCGCGCCGGGTAGCACTGGGGTGCATCACAATCGGATGCTTCTCACATACCCACGTTGTGTGTGTCTCAGAGTTTCCTCAACATCACTGGGTAGCGTCCGGGCCGTGGCATCGAGGCCTGCGCTGTGTGGCGCCGGTACGACGCCGTCGCCCAGAGGGCGAGATTCCGACCCGACGTAAGGACGAGTGGATGAAGTTTCGTAGGACCGGACGAGTCGCGATCGCAGGACTGGCTGTGGTCGCCGCCCTCGGCCTGAGTGCGTGCAGTGACGACAAGGGTGACAAGCCCGCCGCCAAAACCACCACCAGCGCCAAGGCTCAGGGTTCGGCAGCCGCGAACCTGCCCGCCGTGCCGACGGTCGAGCAGCTCAACGCACAGCTCGGCACCGCGCTGGATCCGGCGGTCCCCAACGACCAGAAGCTGGACTTCGTCCAGGGCATCGAGGCCGATCCCGAGCTGCCGAACCGCCTGGCGCAAGCCGTGCAGGACAACAATGTCCAGGTGCAGGTCACCGAGGTGACCTCCTTCGGTGACAGCGTCAACGCCAAGGCCAACTTCACCGTCAACGGTCAGACCAATGTCGTCGACGTGCCGTTCGTGGCCGAAGAGGGCAAGTGGAAGGTCCAGAAGTCGTGGGCCTGCGGCATGCTGACCAACCTGGGTCAGACCTCGGTCGCCTGCGCCTGATCGTTCTCGCCGAAGCCCCGTTCGCTCTTCGCGGACGGGGCTTTCGCGTCGGCGCCCGCGCGCCCGGTCCGCCTCGGTTTCCGCGATCTCAGCTGCGCAGCGCCGCCCGATCGGGATGATCCCAGCGAACGGTCCACGTCGCTTCCTCGGGATGGTCGGCTGTGTGATCGCGCACAGCGGGCAACGTCCAGTGCTGCTCGGCGGGCGTGCGCCGCAGCGCCGCTGGCGCACTGAGCTCCAAGCGGACCGTGAGATCGAAATCCAGACCGCGACCCAGCAGCATCGGCCCGGCGAGCACCAGCACCAGATCGGCCTGCGCCGCGCGAATCGCCGCCCGAGCGGACCTGTCTCGCTGCTCGTCCCACAGCGCGGGCAGCCAACGCCCCTCGGTGCGCATCGCGTCCACGATCTCGCGCCGTATCGCCTCGTAGTCGAACCATGCTGTGCGATAGGACCATTCGTCATCGCGTCCGTATTCCATGCGCAGCGACGCGGGGCGCACGTAGTCGTGCACCGATACCACCGCCGCCGATCGGCCCCGATCCGAGAGCGTCTGCGCGATCTCGCGGCCGAGTTCGACAGGCATCGCGGCATCGGCACCGTCCACCGCGAGCAGCCGTCGCCCCGGCAGCGCCACGAGCCGGTCGGCGACGAGCCGGGCGAGGGCGGCGGGGGAGGTGGGAGTGAACGTCGGCACCGGACCATCTCAGCAAATTCCGGGCCGCTGCGCAGAGCCGGACATACCGCCCGGTCGGCAAGGCGATAATCTCGAGCGCATGGCGACAATCGAAGAGGCGCTCGCGATCGAGCGACTGGAGCGCGACATCTTCCGCGGTGCTTCCACGGAGTCTCAGCTACCGCGCACCTTCGGCGGTCAGGTGGCCGGGCAGGCGCTGGTCTCGGCGGTCCGCACCGTTGATCGCAGCTTCCAGGTGCATTCCCTGCACGGCTACTTCCTGCGACCGGGCAATCCAGAGGAACCCACCGTCTACCTGGTGGAACGCATCCGCGACGGCCGGTCGTTCTGCACGAGGCGGGTCACCGGCGTGCAGGACGGGCAGGCGATATTCACGATGTCGGCCTCGTTCCATCACGGTGACGAAGGGCCCGAACACCAGGACGTGATGCCCTCGGTCGACGGTCCCGACGACCTGCCCGACGCCAGCGTGACCATGACCCCCGAGCGCCTGTGGGCCATGCGTGAATGGGAGCACTGGGACATCCGCACGGTCCCGCAGGAGCAGGTCGTCGCGCGCGACGGCGCCGTCTCGCCGCAGCAGGTGTGGTTCCGGTACCGGCACCCGCTGCCCGACGACCCGATGTTCCACGTCTGCACGCTGGCCTACATGAGCGATATGACGCTGCTCGGCTCGTCGAAGGTGATCCACCCCGACGAACCGACCCAGAACGCGTCGCTCGACCACGCGATGTGGTTCCTGCGCCCGTTCCGTGCCGACGAATGGCTGCTCTACGACCAGTCCTCACCCTCGGCCGGTTTCGGTCGCGCGCTGACCGGCGGCAAGATCTGGGACCGCGCGGGCAACCTGGTCGCCGCTGTCGTCCAGGAAGGTCTGATCCGCACACCGCGCCAGAAGCGAGCGTGAGCGGGCCCACATCGGGCGCGCTCGTAAGCTCAACGGCTGTGAACGCAACCTCGACCACCACCCGGCCGACCATCGGCGTCCTCGCGTTGCAGGGTGACGTGCGCGAACACGTTGCCGCGCTGGAGCACTGCGGAGCCGATCCGGTGCTGGTGCGGCGCGAGTCGGAGTTGGCGGCGGTCGACGGGCTCGTGCTGCCCGGCGGCGAGTCGACCGCGATCTCCAAGCTGTTGCAGGCGTTCGACCTGCTGGAACCGTTGCGGGCGCGGCTGCGCGACGGGCTGCCCGCGTTCGGGTCCTGCGCGGGCATGATCCTGCTCGCCTCGGAGGTCCTCGACACCAGGGCCGACGCCCAGCACCTGTCCGGCATCGATATGACGGTGCGGCGCAACGCGTTCGGTCGGCAGGTCGATTCCTTCGAGACCGATCTCGACTTCGCCGGCCTCGACACGCCCGTGCGCGCGGTGTTCATTCGCGCCCCGTGGGTGGAGCGGGTGGGTGACGGTGTCGAGGTGCTGGCGCGGGTGCCGCACGGGCCCGCCGAGGGCCGCATCGTGGCTGCCAGGCAGGGCAACGTGGTGGCGACCTCGTTCCACCCCGAGGTGACCGGCGATCTTCGGGTGCACGAACTGTTCGTCGACCTGGTTCGCGCAGCGCGCTAAAGCCCGCGTCAGCGGGCGTGGCGGACGGTGAGTAGGCTGGATCGAGCTTGTCCGCCCGGGCAGACGCGCAACCGACTTGAAGGAAGTAGGGCATGAGCGGCCACTCCAAATGGGCCACCACCAAGCACAAGAAGGCGGGGATCGACGCCAAGCGCGGCAAACTCTTCGCCAAGCTGATCAAGAACATCGAGGTGGCGGCCCGCACTGGTGGTAGTGACCCTGCGGGCAATCCGACGCTGTTCGACGCCATCCAGAAGGCGAAGAAGACATCGGTCCCCAACGACAACATCGAGCGCGCCCGCAAGCGCGGCGGTGGTGAAGAGGCCGGCGGCGCCGACTGGCAGACGATCATGTACGAGGGCTACGGGCCCAACGGTGTCGCCGTGCTGATCGAGTGCCTCACCGACAACCGCAACCGCGCCGCGGGCGAGGTCCGACTGGCCATGACTCGCAACGGCGGAAACATGGCCGATCCGGGTTCGGTGTCGTACCTGTTCGCCCGCAAGGGCGTGGTGACCCTCGAGAAGAACGGCCTGTCCGAGGACGACATCCTCGAGACCGTCCTCGACGTGGGCGCCGAAGACGTCAACGACCACGGCGATCTCTTCGAGATCATCTCCGAGCCCGGCGATCTGATCGCGGTGCGTTCGGCCCTGCAGGCCGCGAACATCGACTACGACTCCGCCGAGTCCGGTTTCCAGGCATCGGTCTCGGTCGCGGTGGACGCCGAGGGCGCTCGCAAGGTGTTCAAGCTGGTCGACGCGCTCGAAGACAGCGACGATGTGCAGAACGTGTACACCAATGTCGACATCTCCGACGAGGTCGCCGCGGAACTCGACGAAGAGTAGGTTCCCCCGCCCGTTGAACCGCCCCGGCCGTGAATTCGGCCGGGGCGGTTCACGTTCGGGCTACGATGCGCGCTTCTGGTAGTAGCTCGACATCGACGGGTAGTAGTCGGCGAAATCGGGGAGTTCGGTGTGCGTGCTCGCGGCGACGAACATGTCCGCGTAGTACTCCCAGCCCGGACCGATCTGCGGGATCTCCGCCAGCTGATATTCCGAGGTCAGGTGGTGGACCAGGCGCAGTTCGGTGGCCGCGCCGGTGTCGAGCAAGGTCACCTCGAGTCGCCACACGCCGATCTGGTCGGTCGAGGAGAGGCCGAGATGGATCGGCGGGGTGCAGTCGTCGATGCGCATCGACGACCACGGCTCACCTTCCTCGAACCGCATCTGCACCCGGATGGTGTTGCCGGTGCCCGCGTCGCCCTCCCAGGTGCCGTACCAGCTCGCGGTCAGATGCGGGTCGGTCAACCGCGCCCACACCTCCTCGATCGGCCACCCCAACGACCGGGTGATCACCAGATCCCGCCCGTCGGTCGTCGGCACGATGTCACCGGTGGGTATGGCCATGTGGGGTTCTCCTCGTCTCGGACGGACCGACCATGCCTGACTTCCTCGACGGTACCCGTGGTCGAAGGCCTGCCCCCGGCACAATGGGGATCATGACGCGAATCGATGCGGTCCGAGGCGACATCACCGAACAGCAGGTGGACGCGGTGGTCAACGCCGCGAACTCCTCGCTGCTCGGCGGCGGTGGCGTCGACGGGGCGATCCATCGCAAAGGCGGCCCGCAGATCCTGTCCGAATGCCGTGATCTGCGCGCGTCGCACTACGGCAAGGGTCTGCGAACCGGGCAGGCGGTGGCGACGACTGCGGGGCTGCTTCCCGCCCGCTGGGTGATCCACACGGTGGGCCCCGTGTGGTCGGCCACCGAGGACCGCTTCGAACTGCTCGCCTCGTGTTACCGCGAATCCCTGCGCGTGGCAGACGAATTGGGGGCGGCGACGGTCGCTTTCCCGGCGATCTCCACCGGCATCTTCGGCTGGCCGATGGAGGACGGCGCGCGGATCGCGGTCGAGACGGTACGCGCGGCCGAGACAGCGGTGACACAGGTGCGGTTCGTGCTGTTCGACGATCGTGCGCTCGAGGTCTTCACCGCCGCTGTGGGGTAGGTGTCTGTCCTGTGGTGTCGCTAGCGGGTGCTGATCTCGCGAACTTCACGCAGGTGTTGTTCCATGGCGGCAGCGGCGGCGGGGCCGTCTCGGTCGTCGACCGCGAGCAGGATCTGGGTGTGGCCGTGGACGGAGACGCGGCGACCGAGCGGAGTGCGGTGCGAGAGGACTCGGGTGTGGCGGGTCCACTCCGTGGTCATCGTGCAGAGGGTGACCAGGAGCGGGTTCTGGGCGGAATGCGCCAGGAGCGTGTGGAATTCGATGTCGAGGGCCATCGAGTCCTCCGGGCTGAGGGCTTCGTCGGAGCGATCGATGATCTCGTGCAGCGACAGCAGATTCGATTCGACGGCGCGGAGGGCGGCGAGCTGGGCGATGCGCGGTTCGACCAGCTCGCGGAGCTCGGTCGCGTAGGCGAGTTCGGTGTCGAGGTCGGCGAGGTTGCCGTGTAGTTCGGCGACGCCGCGGGGGAGATCGGTGACGGTGCTGCCGCGGCCCTGTCTGCGGTCGACCAGTTTCTTGGATTCCAGCTCGAACATGGCTTCGCGCAGCGAGGAACGCGACACGTTCAACTGCGCCGCGAGCTCGCGTTCGGGTGGCAGCCGATCGCCCGCGCGCAGGGCGCCGTCGATGATCAGCCGCTCCAGATGCGCGGCGACTTCGGCGCTGACGCTGCCGGTGCGGCGACGGAGCGGGGGGATCGGCGCGACGGACACCTGACTCCTCTCGACACTTGTTGATTGGTCCGGCCAATCATATCCGAACGAGGGTATTCGGCCCGATATTGCCGGGGTGTAAAGCCTCGGTTACGCACGTTTCTCCCGGTAGACGCACTGTTTATAGTGGAATACCGTTACCGCATCAGATGGTCGGACCAATGTTCGGCCGAGTGTCGCGGAGACCGGAGGAACCACTGTGACCTCGTTGGCTGGGGACCAGATCGCCACCGCATTCCCGGTGTTGCAGCAGGGCATCGGCATCACGCAGGGAACCACCTATGTGCCCGCCGATCCCGATCAGGTGCTGTGGGGCAGGCTGCCGCGTCGCGGTGATACGCCGGTCACCACCGTCGCGCCGGGCACGAGCGTGGTCATCGACACGATCAGTCACGAGGGCATCCTCGACGATCAGGGCTCGGACCCGGTCGCCTACTTTCGCGGGCACGGCGTGGCCCGCGATCAGATCCTCGACGACACGGTCGAGGTGGTCGCCCGGCGCGTTCGCGAGGCCGGAGCCGGGCCGCACATCGTGACCGGCCCGATCGCCGTCGACGGCGCCAGGCCCGGCGATCTGCTCGCCGTGCGGATCGAGCACCTCGCCCTGCGCGCGCCCTACGGTGTCATCTCGACCCGGCACGGCCGCGGCATGCTGGCCGGAACACCACACGACGGTTCCTACGGTCAGTTCTGCACGGTGACCGGGCGGGACGACGAATGGTTCGGCAGCATGCCGATCGGGCCGGGCAGCCCGCACCGGGCGCGCTTCCCGCTCGCCCCGTTCCTCGGCATCATGGGCGTGGCCACCGACACCGAAAATCGCGCGCACTCCGTGCCGCCGGGCGCGCACGGCGGCAATATCGACGTCAAATTGCTCACTCCCGGCGCCACCCTGTTCCTGCCGGTGCAGGTGCCCGACGCGCTGTTCTACGTAGGTGACCCGCATTTCGCGCAGGGCGACGGGGAGGTGGCACTCACGGCGCTGGAGGCGCCGCTGCGGGCGACCGTGACCCTGGACCTCGTTCCGGCGGAACAGGTCACCGACATCGGTTCGGGCACAGGGCCGTTCGCCGCCGGGCACGGCCTCGTCATCCCGACCGGGCTCGATCCCGATCTGGACACCGCGCTGTCGCTGTGTGTGGGCAACGCTGTCGAGCTGCTCGGCGCGCTGTTCGACACCGATCCGCGCAGTGCCTACCTCTACCTCAGTGCCGCCGCCGATTTCACCATCTCGCAGGCCGTCGATCTGACCCGCGGGGTACACGGCAAGATCCGCGTCGCCGACTTCGCGCATACCACCGGCACCGATCTGGCTCGCTACATCCTGGAGCGGGCGCGGTGACCGCGACGGCGCGTGAGGCGCGGTTCGGCATCGGGGAGTCCCGTGGGGTGGACGCCACGGTGTGGCGCGTGGTCGGTTCGCCGCTGGTGGGGGCGACATCGGCAGGCCCACTCGCCGGGCACACGGTGGCCGTGAAAGACCTGTTCGCGGTCGCCGGACATCCCATCGGCGCGGGTGTCGAGGACTTTCTCGCCGAGCGCGCCCCCGAACCCCGCCACGCCGCGGTCGTCGCCGCCCTGCTCGCGGCGGGCGCCACCATCACCGGCATCGCCCGGACCGACGAGTTCGCCTACAGCATCACCGGCGGCAACGGACGCACCGGCATGCCGGTCAATCCAGCTGCCCCAGAACGAGTTCCGGGTGGTTCGTCGAGCGGTCCGGCGGTAGCGGTCGCCCGCGGCGAGGCAAGCATCGGCCTGGGCACCGACACGGCGGGTTCCATCCGCGTACCCGCTTCCTACCAGGGGCTCTGGGGCATCAGGACAACCCACCAGAGCATCGACACCACCGGCCTGCTGCCGCTGGCACCCTCGTTCGACACCATCGGCTGGCTCGCCCGTGACGCCGTCGCCCTGCTCACGGTGGCCGATGCGCTGTACGCGAATTCCGTCGTGCTCCAACAGGGCCCGGTCTCCGACTCGGCGCAGCCTGATGTCCGCGAGTCCGCCCAGCGCCCCTCAGCGGCGAAGTCCGGCTGGACGACGCGAGCCGGGATGGAGGGGAGGGAACTCGTCTTCGACCCGGTCCTCTCGGCCGCAGCGGAGCCCGAGATCGCCGAACAGTGTCTGCGGGCCGCCGTGGAACTCGGTGCTCGACCGATTGCCCTGCGTGGCGAACTCGACCGCTGGTTCGCGGCGTTTCGGACAGTACAGGCGCACGAGGCTTGGGCCGGGCACGGTGACTGGCTCAGAGCGCATCCCGGCGCGCTCGAACCCGAGGTCGGCGACCGTTTCGCTTGGGCTGCAACGGTTACCGCCGACGGTGCCGCCGCCGCGCGGAAGGTCGTGGCCGAGGCCGCCGCGCGGATTCGCGGGACCGTCGGACACCGTGTGCTGGTCCTGCCCACGACGGCGGGACCGCCACCCTTGCGAGCGGCCGACCAGCGCACGCGCGATGCCGTACGCACCGCGACCCTGCGACTGACCTGTCTGGCGTCGATCGCCGGCCTCCCCGCGGTCACTCTGCCGCTGCCGAACCGGCACGGCCTCCCCGCCGGGCTGTGTCTGGTCGGCGCCGCGAACACCGACCGTTTCCTCATCCACCTCGCGACACGTTGCGCCGCACGACTGGCGAACCTATGAGAAATGGACCCGCAATGCCTGCCTCCGACACGCCGTGGACCACCACCACTCCCGCGATGCATCGCACACTCGGCCGGGTGCTCTCGGCCCTGTTCGCGGCATTGCTCATCGCGACCGGCCTGACCGCCTGCGTTTCGACACCGGGCGGCGCCAGCGACCCGGCGTCGGTGCGGATCGGCACCCTGCGTGGGCAGCCGCACCTCTACGCGCCCTACTTCATGCAGCGTTTCGCCCCCGCGGGCACGACGTACGAGATCGTGCTGTTCGAGAATTCACCCGATATCAAGAACGCGATCGCCTCGGGCGCCATCGATTTCGGTGTGCTCGGCGCACCGTCGATGCTGGCGGGCAGTGCCGCGGGGCAGGATGTGAAGATCGTCGCCTCCGCCGCCGACGGCGGGTCGGCGTTCGTCGGCAAGCCCGAGATCGCCACGGTGAACGGCTTGCGCGGCAAGAAGATCGGATTCCCGCAGGGCTCGTCGCAGGAGATTTTGCTGCGGCTCACCTTGACCGCGCACGGCCTCGACCCGGCCACCGACGTGCAGTTGGTCAACCTCTCCTACTCGGATATGGCCAACGCCTACAAGTCCGGCCAGATCGACGCGTTCCTGAGCGCCGAGACCGCGCCGTCGATCGTGATGCAGGTCGGCGCGCGCCCGATCGTCTCGCCGTACGACACCGCGATCGGCGCGGTGAACATCGTCTTCGGTACCAGGGGCGCGCTGATCGACCAGGATCGCGACCGGGTGCAGCAGACGGTGCGCAGCTTCGTCCAGGCGATCGAGTACATGAAGGGCGATCACACCGCTTGGGTCGACGGGCTCGTCACCACCTTCGGCCTCGACCGCGCGATCGTCGACACCGCGACGAAGAACGTCTGGTTGCGGTGGGAACTCGATGACGAGTATCGCGGCCGGGTGGTCGCCCTCGCCGAGCAGATGCGGGCCTTCGACCAGCTGTCCAAGGCGCCGGACATGGCGAAGGTGTTCGACACCGGGTTCCTGACCCCCGCGGGTATCGGGCGATGACGGCGCTCGACGCACCGCCGGTCGTCCGCGGCACCGAGGCGCCGCCCGTCAGTCGATGGCGGTTTCCGGACCGGGCGCTGACGGTGTTGTGGGCGCTCCCGGTCCCGCTGCTGCTCGGGCTGCTGTGGGATCGCGGTGTCGAAGGCGCGTGGACGCTCCCGTTCGGTATCCAGATGCAGTTCCTGCCGAAACCGTTCGAGGTGGCGCGGCGCTTGGCCGACCTCGCGTTCGGCGGAGTGATCGGGGACACCTACAGCGGCACCCTGTGGTTGCACCTCTACGCCAGCACACTGCGGGTGGTGCAGGGGTTCTTGTTCGCGGCCGCCGTCGCGATCCCGCTCGGGATCGTGATGGGTCGCTCTCGGCTGGTCTACCGGATGCTCGAACCGACCATCAACCTGGTCCGACCGATCCCGGTGACCGCGTGGGCCCCGCTGTCGTTGCTGATCATCGGCTTCGGCGACCGCTCGACGATCTTCCTGGTGTTCCTCGCCGCGGTGTTCTCGATCCTGCTGAACACGATCGCCGGAGTGCGCGCGGTGCCGGAGCGGTTACTCGAGGCCGCCGCGATGCTGGGCACCCGCCCCGCGCACACGCTGTACAAGGTGGTACTACCCGCCGCCGTGCCCAGCATTGTCTCGGGGCTGCGGATCGCGCTCGGCCTGTCGTGGGTGATCCTCGTCGTCGGTGAGACGGTCGGCATCCGCATCGGGTTGGGGGCGTTGATCACCCAGGCCAGAGAACAGTCACGCACCGACCTGATCATCGCGGTGATGATCGCGATCGGGCTGGCCGGATTCGTCGCGGACCGGTTGCTGATGCTGCTGGTCAAGCTTGTCGCGGGCCGTAGGCCGCTCCTTCCGTGATCGCGCAGACAGGACCCTCATGAAGATCTACTCCACTCGCCGCCGCCCGCAGCGCCCCGCGCGCATCGTCGTCGACAGCGTCGGTAAGCGCTATTCCAGCGCACCGGGATTCGCCGTCGATCCTGTCGAACTCGACATCGCCGCAGGCGAATTCATCTGTGTCGTCGGCGCCAGCGGTTGTGGTAAGTCCACGTTGCTGCGGATTCTCGCCGGTTTGGAGGCAGCCACCACCGGCACGGTCACCGTCGCCGACGAACCGGTCAACGGGCCGGGCCCCGAGCGCGGCGTCGTATTCCAGGACTACGGGCTGTTCCCGTGGCTCACGGTCGCCGAGAACATCGCCTACGGACCGAAGCAGGCCAGGATGACCCGGCCCGACATCCGCGAGATCACCGACCGCTGGCTCGACACCGTCGGCCTGACCCGAGTGCGCAAGTCGTTCCCGCACCAGCTCTCCGGTGGAATGCAGCAGCGCGTGGCGATCGCCAGGGTGCTGGCGAACAGCCCCGCCGTCCTGCTGATGGACGAACCGTTCGGCGCGCTCGACGCTCTCACCCGTACGGACATGCAGGTCGAGCTGAAACGCATCCACCACGAGACCGCCGTGACCGTCGTGTTCGTCACCCACAGCATCGACGAGGCGGTCTACCTGGCCGACCGCGTCGTGGTGATGGCCGGTGGCGCGGCCCACGGCAACGCGGGCCACGTGCGCGAGATCGTCGAGATCGACCTGCCCGGCGAACGCGACTCCACCACACCGGAATTCAACGCCTATAAACGGCGCATCGATGCCCTCGTCCATCGCGGCAACCACAGCGCGGCCTGATCCGTCGTCACGCGATCTGCCATGCGGAAGGCGGTCGAGGTCGGTGAGCCGTGTGCGTCATCGCGAGGAAGCGCCGAATCAGTGTGCGTGGACCGCAGAGCCGAGGATTTCGGTGACTCGGGTGGTGCGCGCGACAATTCGGCCCGCCTTGATGACATAGCAGCGGTCGGGGCGGTCGAGTAGGGCGTCGGCGAGGCGGTGTGTGCCCAGGACGACCAGGTCGGCTCCGGCCCCGACGCGCAGGCCGTGGCGGTCGGCGATGCCGAGCACCGTGGCTGCGTCAGTGGTGGCCATGTCGAGGACCCGGCGCAGGTCGGCATCGCCGGACAGATGGCCGGTCTGGGCCAGGAACAGACCGATGTCGAGGAGATCGGTGTTGCCGTACGGGGTGAAGGCGTTGCGAATGTTGTTGGAGGAGTACGCGGTTGTCACGCCGGCTGCCCACAGCTCGCGGACCGGCGCGACGCCTCGACGTACCGCGGCCTGATCGGCGCGCCCGCCGAGGTGCATGTCGGTGGCAGGCAGCGGAACCACGGCGACGCCGGCCCGGGCGAGGCGGGCCATGGTCGCCTGTCGCTCGCGCGGTGGACGGCCGGCCAGGGAAGTGACGTGGCCGATGGCGACCCGGCCGCCGAGTCCGGCGCGCTGGGTGGCATCGGCGATGTAGTCGGCCATCGCGAAGCGGGGATCGGTGGCGTCGTCGGCGAAATCAGCGTGGATGTCGACGGGGACACCGAATTCGGCGGCCAGCTCGAAGACCAGGTCGACGTGGCGGCGACAGGCGGTGACGTCGGTTTCGTTGTAGGAGCACCCGCCGATCACGTCGGCACCGAGGCGAAGCGCCGCGCGCAACAGGTCGAGGGTGCCGGGCGCGCGCAGGATTCCCTCCTGCGGAAAGGCCACGATCTGTAGGTCGATCAGGTCGCGATATTCCGCCCGCAGGCCCAGCAGCACCTCGACACCGAGCAGCCCGACGATCGGATCGACATCCGGGTGCGCGCGAAGTGCGGTGGTGCCGTGGGTGATCGCCTGATCGAGGACCCGGCGCGCCCGGTCGCGCACCCCGTCGGCGGTGAACCCCCGTTTGAGTTCGCCGGTCACCTCGATCGCGCCCGCGAGGGTGCCGTCGGGCGCGCTCCGTTGGCGATCGAGCAGCGCCTTGTCCAAGTGCACATGGGATTCGATCAGGCCAGGAATGACGACCCTTGTCGCGCAATCGATCTCGGTTGTCCCGATTTCCGGCAGCGCAGGACCGATCGCGGTGATGACGCCGTCGGTGACGGCGATATCGACCAGGTCGGCGTCATCGGCGATACACGCGCGGCGCAGCAGCAGATCGGCCATGAAAACCTCCAGTCGCAAAACGGGACTCCGTTTGTATACGACTCCGAGGTTTCAGGCGATGACGGCGATTGCTGCGCGCGTGTTACGTCATCGGCGCAGACGCACAGGCGCGGGCGAGGCGGCTAGGGCGTAGGTACAGGCGAGGAAGCGGGCTCGGGTGGAGCCTCGGCGTCGCCGCGGGGTCGCAGGCGATAGGCCGAGGTGGCGTGGGCGATGTGCTCGGCAACCACCGTGCTCGCTCGGTCGGGATCCTGCGCCTCCAGTGCCGCGCAGATCTGCTCGTGCTCGTGCCAGGAATCCTCGGCGCGCCGGGGGAGTTCGACCGCGTACACCCAGGCGATCTTCCAGCTCAGCTGGGTGATCAGCTGGCTGAGTAGCGCGCTGCCCGACGCCTCGGCCAGCACCTCGTGGAAGCGGCTGTTGAGCCGAGCGAGCTCACCGAGTCTGCCGTCGCGCACCGCTTCCTGGCCCAGCGAGGTGAGTTCCTTGAGTCGTCCCAGTTGCTCGGGGGTTCGGCGGACCGCGGCGCGACCGGCGCACATCGGTTCCAGTAGCGCCCTGATCTCGAGCAGATCGGCGGCCTCCGCCTCGGTGAGCTCGGCGACGAAAGTCCCCGAATAGGGGCGTGACCAGGCGAATCCCTCGGCTTCGAGGGTGCGCAGCGCCTCGCGGACCGGGACACGGGAGACGCCGTACCGCTCGGCCAAGGTGTCCTCGGTGAGGCGCTGGCCGGACCGGAACTCGCCACGAATGATGTCGTCGCGGATCGCGCGGCACACCTGCTGCGGTGTCATGCGTCGGACGGTGCTGCTCACGTCGCCCCCAACGGTCGAATGGCGGAGCCGGGCGCCGGTCGTTTCTACCAACCGGCGCCCAGCTTTCGGAGGAATTGCTCCAAATCTACGGCATTCGGGCGGGGGTTCTGCCCCGATATCGCTCGGCGCGAACGCGTGACAACTCTCGTATACGATCGCACGACGCTCTGTCGGAAGGATTTCATGGACCCCGTGCATCTAGCGCTGCTGCTGGCCGCAGGACTCGGCGCAGGCTTCTGCAACGCCATCGCGGGCGGCGGCAGCCTGCTCTCGTTCCCCGCGCTACTCGCACTCGGCTTGCCCCCGGTGACCGCCACTGTCACCAATTCGGTCGCGGTCTGGCCGGGCTACCTGGGTGGTGCGGCGGCACTGCGCAAGCGCGCCGAGGACTACCGCGCGCTGTTGCCGCGGCTCGTCGTGATCAGCGTCGCCGGTGCCGGGCTCGGTGTGCTCGCGCTGCTCGCCGCGCCACCTGAGGTGTTCGCCGCGCTGGTGCCGTTCCTCGTCCTCGGGGCGACCGCGGTGTTCGCCGCGCAACCCTGGCTCTCACGCACTCTCGGCGCCCGCCATCCGGATTCGCGCACCACCCTTTACCTGGGGGTTTTCGCCGGCAGTGTCTACGGTGCCTACTTCAACGGCGGCATGGGCATCGTGCTGCTGACCGCTCTCGCGCTCGGCCTCGATGCCTCCGCACAATTGCTCAACGGGCTGAAAAGCTTGCTCACACTGACTGTTTCGACCACCGCCATGGTGGCCGTCGCACTGTTCGGACCGGTGGACTGGCTCGTCGTCGCGATCCTCGCACCGGCCTGTCTGCTCGGCGGTGTCCTCGGCGCGAAGTTCGCTGACCGCCTGCGACCCGCCGTCTTTAGGACCGTGGTGATCGTCTTCGGCGTCGGCGCCGGGTCCGCCATGTTGATCACCGGCTGACCGCAAGCATCCGCACGACCGCCACACCCCGCGACCGAAAGGACCTCTGATGACCGACCTACTCCTGCGCGGTGGCCGACCGTGGACGCCCGGCGCCACACCGGAACTCGCTGACCTCCATCTCGTCGACGGCCGGATCGCCGCGATCGGCACCGGGCTCCGCGCTCCTGACGCCGAGATCATCGACCTGGGTGGCGCGCTGGTGCTGCCCGGTCTGGTGGAAACCCACTGTCACCTGGACAAGACCTTGTACAGCGCGCCGTGGGTGGCCAACTCGGGCGGGCGAACGCTGGCCGGGCGAATCGCCAACGGGGAACGCCGCCGCGCCGAACTCGGTATTCCGAACGCTGAATACGCCGCGAACCTGCTGGGCGCCATGGTCGGATACGGCACTTCCCACGTGCGCAGCCACGTCGACATCGATCCCGACATCGGGTTGCGGGGCGTCGAGCAGGTACGGGCCGCCGCCGAACGCCACGCGGGGCGGGTCGAGGTGGAACTGGTCGCCTTCCCGCAGGGCGGGCTGATCACGCGCCCCGGCACCGCCGAATTGATGGCGGCGGCGCTGGCCGACGGCGTCGAGGTCGTCGGAGGCTTGGATCCGGCGGGCTACGACAACGATCCGGTCGGCCAGCTCGATGTGATCTTCGATCTCGCCGACAAGTTCGGCGCCAAGGTCGATATCCACCTGCACGACGGTGGCGCCATGGGCGCCTGGGAGTTCGGCCTGATCATCGAACGCACGAAGGCGACAGGGCTTGCGGGCCGGGTCACCATCAGCCACGCCTACGCGATGGGCCAGCAATCCGACGACGAACAGCGTCGCATCGCCGACGCGCTCGCCGAGGCCGGTGTCGCCATGGTGACCTGCGCGGTCGGTGAGGCGGCGGTCGTTCCCGTCCGTGTGATGCACGAGGCGGGCGCCACCCTCGCGCTGGGCAACGACGGCATCCGTGACCTGTGGACGCCCTACGGCGACGGCGACATGCTGCGCCGCGTCAACACCGTCGCCTACCGTGACCGCCTTGTCGCCGACGCGGAGATCGAACTCGCGCTCGTCGCGGGAACCTATGGCGGCGCGAGGATTCTCGGCCTCGACGACTACGGCCTCGCGGTCGGCGCACCCGCCGATCTGTTCGTGGTGGAGGCCGAGACGCCCGCCGCCGCGGTGGTGCGACTGCCCATCCGGCAGCTCGTGGTGAAGCGCGGCCGGATCGTGTCGCGGGCGGGTGTTCCGCAGAGCTGAAGTGATCGTATACGAAACAGGGGCGTAATCGCGGCGACTGCTGGCGGCAATGGTATGCCACTAGAAATAGTGCATGAGCGCCACGGTTTCCACCGCCCCCGCACTATCGGGCCGGGACTCGTATACGACTGCTGAACGCGACGAGCCCGGCCCCGCCCTGTCCTTCGATCACGTGACGTTGACCTTCGGCAACGGCACCACCGCCGTCGCCGACATCGACATCGCCGTTCGCAGTGGCGAATTCGTCTCGCTGGTCGGGCCCTCCGGCTGCGGCAAATCGACCCTGCTCCGCCTGGCCGCAGGATTCGAGAAACCCACGGCGGGCACGGTCGGGATCGGCACCCGCCGTCTCGGCTACGTCTTCCAGGAATCCACCCTGCTGCCATGGCGATCGGTGCGGCAGAACGTGGAACTACCCGGCGAGTTGGAAGGTGTCGACAAGACCACCCGTCGCGCCGCCGCCGCGGACGCCATCGAACGGGTCGGGCTGGCGGGGTTCGAGAAGCACAAACCCGCCCAGCTGTCCGGCGGCATGCGGATGCGCGCCTCCATCGCGCGCGCCCTCACGTCGCGGCCGGAGCTGTTCCTGTTCGACGAGCCGTTCGGCGCGCTGGACGAGATCACCCGCCAGCGGCTGAACGAGGAGGTGAGCACCCTGTTCCGCCGCGACGGGTTCGCCGGAGTGTTCGTCACCCACTCGGTGATGGAGGCGGTGTTCCTGTCCACGCGAGTGGTTGTGCTCACCGGTCAGCCGGGCCGGGTAGCCGCCGACATTCCGGTCCCGTTCGACTTCCCGCGCACCCCGGAGCTGCGCTACACCCCCGAATTCGCCCGCCTCTGCGCCGAGGTGTCGGCAGCGCTGCGTGGACAGGAGACCGCCGCATGACCACCGTCGCCATCGCCGGGGGAGCCGTCGCGGAATCGGCGGCGACACCGAAGTACCGCTGGCCTTTCCGGATCGCCCCGGTCCGTGTCATCGCCCCGATCCTGGTGTTCGTCGCCGTCCTCGGACTCTGGTCGCTGGTCAGCCACCAACTGCTGGCCGAGGAGTCCCGGTTCCTGCTGCCCGCGCCGGAACAGGTGATCGGCAAGGGGCTGCTCGATCCGCTGGCGCGGTCGACGATCCTGACCGCGCTGTGGTCGACGGTGCAGGTCGCGCTTGTCGGGCTGGTGATCGCGATCGCGCTCGGCGTCGGTTTCGCGGTGGTCATGAGCCAGGCACGCTGGGCCGAATACTCGCTGTATCCGTACGCGGTGGTGCTGCAGACGATTCCGATCCTCGCGGTGGTGCCGCTGTTCGGGTTCTGGTTCGGCTACGAGTTCTCCAGCCGGGTGATCGTCTGCGTGATGGTGGCGCTGTTCCCGGTGATCACCAATACGCTGTTCGGCCTCAAATCGGTGGCGCCCGCCGAGCACGACCTGTTCACTCTGCACGGCGCCTCGCGGTGGCAGCGATTGGTGAAACTGCAACTGCCCACGGCCCTTCCGGCGATGATCTCCGGCTTCAAGATCTCCGGCGGCCTGGCCATCATCGGCTCCATCGTGGCCGACTTCTTCTTCCGCCAGGGCGAACCCGGCATCGGCCGGATGATCGATGTCTACCGCCAGCAACTCGCGACCGAGGAATTACTCACCGCGCTGCTGATGTCCTCGCTGGTCGGCCTGATCCTGTTCTGGTTCTTCGACTTCCTGGCCGGGCGCGTGGACCGCGCGCACGGACTACGTCGCGGCAAGTAGCTCACTTCCCCTGTCCCACTCCGACATTCGCTCGACCACGAAGGATTTCCGGTGCGCAAATCTCTCCTCGCCACGGCCGTATTCGCCGGCGCCACAGTGCTGACCGCCTGCAACAGCGCGACCTCGGTGCCCGGCCCCACCGGTCAGGGTGTCCTGGCGGGTGTCTGCCCGTCGACCGTGGTCATCCAGACGGACTGGTTCGCCACGCCGGAGCGGGCCGCGGCCTATCAGCTGGTCGGACCGGACGGCACGGTCGACGTGAAGAAGGGCGCCTACTCCGGCCCGCTCGGAGACACCGGGGTGAATATCGAAGTGCGCCTCGGTGGTCCGTTCCTCGGTGGCCAGCCGGTGCCCGCGCAGATGTATCAGGACCAGAGCATCACCCTCGGTTTCGTGCCGACCGACGACGCGGTGCGGGCACAGTCGAAATTCCCCGTGACCGGAGTGTTCGCCTCGCTCGACGTCAATCCACAGATCGTCCTGTTCGACCCGGCGACCTACCCGCAGATCGCGTCATGGAAGGACGTTCCCGCATCGGGCGCACCCGTCGTCTACAGCGAGGGCAAACTGTTCATGGACTATCTGATCGCCCACGGCGACGTGAAACCCGATCAGGCCGATGCCTCCTTCGACGGCACCCCGAGCCGGTTCGTCGCCGAACGCGGCAGGGTGATGCAGCAGGGCTACGTCTCCAACGAGCCCTACCGGTGGGAACACGACGTGAAGGGGTGGCTCAAGCCGGTGAAATCGCTGCTGATCCACGAGTCCGGCTACGAGATCTACCCGCACGCCTGGTCGGTGCGCACCGGGGAGATGGAAAAACTCGGCCCTTGCCTGAGCAAGCTGGTGCCGATGCTGCAGCAGGCCCAGATCGACTACATCAGCGATCCGGAACCGGTCAACGCGGCGCTGCTGCGCATCGCCCAGACGATTCCCGACGGTCCGCCGATGACGGCGGGCGGCAACACCGACTCGGTGAAAGTCCAGCTCGCCCAGAAGATCGTCGGCAACGGCCCCGACAACAGCCTCGGTGATTTCGACACCGCCCGCGTCGACCGGGTGATCAGTGCCGTCACCCCGATCCTGCGCAAGCGTGGAGTCGAGGTTCCCGACGGCCTCGCCGCCGACGCGATCGTCACCAACAGGTTCATCGACCCGGCGATCGGGCTGAAGAGCACGCCGTAGTCGCCGGTCCCAGAGCCCGCGAATGTGTCGGACCCCGGTGGCACACTCGCGGGCATGACGGAAACCAGTGTGCCGTTTCGGGTTCGGATCCCGATTCGGGTGTCCGATCTCGACCCGCAACTGCATGTCACCGGCTCGGCGTATCAGCAGTTCGCCGACCACGCGCGGTTCGCCTGCGTGACCGAGGCGGGGGTCTCGGTGCCGGATTTCCTCGCGGCGGGGGTGGGGCCGGTCAATCTCGAGTTGAACGTTCGCTATCTGCGGGAGTTGCGCGCGAACGACACCGTCGAGGTCGACTGCCGGTGGGAGTGGGGGCAGGGCAAGACCTATCGGGTGGAGCACACCCTCACCAGGGGCGACGGTGAGGTTGCCGCGACGGTGTCCTATGTGAGCGGCCTGCTCGACTTACGCACGCGCAAGTTGGTCGCGGATCCGGCGCGGGTCTGGGCCGAGCACGCCCGCGATCCCGCGCTGCTCGGGCTGTCGCCGCGACCGGCGTGAGATCGTGTCGTTGGTCGGTCCGAACCTGCGGATGCTCTAGACTTTCGAACAACTGTTCGTGTCTTCGAAGGGGTGGCCGGTGCGGGTGATGGGCGTCGATCCGGGGCTTACCCGGTGCGGGCTCAGCATGGTGGACAGCGGACCTGGCCGGAAGGTGGTCGCCCTCGATGTGGGGGTGGTGCGGACGCCGCCGGACGCCGAGCTGGCATTGCGGTTGATGGCTGTCGCCGATGCCGCCGAGGAGTGGATGGATACCCATCGGCCCGAAGCCGTCGCGATCGAGCGGGTATTCGCTCAGCACAATGTGCGTACCGCGATGGGGACAGCGCAGGCCGGTGGGGTGATCGCGCTGGCCGCGGCGCGGCGCGGGATCCGGGTGGCCTTCCATACGCCCAGCGAGGTGAAAGCCGCTGTCACCGGGAACGGTACGGCGGACAAAGCGCAGGTGACCGCCATGGTGACGCGGATTCTCGGATTGCAGGTCGCACCGAAACCGGCGGATGCCGCCGACGCGCTCGCGCTGGCGATCTGTCATTGTTGGCGGGCGCCGCTGATGGACCGGATGGCGGCCGCGCAGGCGCAGGCGGAGGAGGTCCGCCGCCGCTACGAACAACGGCTCGCCGAACAACGGAAGGTGGTGCGCGGGTGATCGCGTCGGTACGCGGCGAGGTACTCGAGATCGCGCTCGATCACGTGGTGATCGAGGCCGCGGGCGTCGGGTACCGCCTCAATGCCACCCCGGCCACCCTCGCCGGGCTCACCCGTGGCGAACAGACCCGTCTCTACACGGCGATGATCGTGCGCGAGGACTCGATGACCCTGTTCGGGTTCGCCGACACCGAAGCGCGCGAACTGTTCGGGCTGCTGCAGACCGTCTCCGGCGTCGGCCCCCGCCTGGCGATGGCGGTGCTCGCCGTGCTCGAACCCGAGGCGCTGCGAAAAGCGCTCGCCGAGAGCAACGTCTCCGCCCTGACCCGGGTCCCCGGCATCGGCAAACGTGGCGCCGAGCGGATGGTCGTCGAGCTGCGCGACAAGGTGAATCAGGTGGCTGTTCCCACCGGGCCGCCCGGCGCGGAAACACCGAGTACCCCTGTGCGCGAACAGGTTTCCGAAGCGCTGGTCGGTCTCGGGTTCCCCGCGAAGCAGGCCGAACAGGCCGTCGACACCGTCCTCGCCGACCAGCCGACCGCCACCACCTCGGTGGCATTGCGCGCGGCTCTCGGCCTGCTCGGCAAGAACAGGTAGACCGTGTTCGACGACGACATCGACGAGACCGACGAATCCGACCTCACCGCCCGGTATCTCAGCACCGACGGCGAAGCCGAAACCGGCCTGCGTCCGACCTCGCTCGACGAGTTCATCGGCCAGCCCCGCGTGCGCGAACAGCTCGCACTCGTGCTGCGTGGCGCCCGCCAGCGCGGCGCCACCCCCGACCACGTCCTGCTGTCGGGACCACCCGGCCTCGGTAAGACCAGCATGGCGATGATCATCGCGGGCGAACTCGGCACCGCCCTTCGCATCACCTCGGGACCGGCCCTGGAACGCGCGGGCGACCTCGCCGCCATGCTGTCCAACCTGGTCGAGGGCGATGTCCTGTTCATCGACGAGATCCACCGAATGGCGCGCCCGGCCGAGGAAATGCTGTACCTGGCGATGGAGGACTTCCGCGTCGACGTGGTGGTCGGCAAGGGCCCCGGCGCGACCTCGATCCCCCTCGATATCGCCCCGTTCACCCTGGTCGGCGCCACCACCCGCTCGGGCGCGCTCACCGGTCCGCTGCGCGACCGCTTCGGCTTCACCGGCCACATGGACTTCTACGACCCCGCCGAGCTGTTGCAGATCCTCACCCGCTCGGCCCGCATCCTCGGCGTGCACATCGACCAGGACGCGGCCGCCGAAGTCGCCGGGCGCTCCCGCGGTACCCCACGGATCGCCAACCGGCTGCTGCGCCGGGTCCGCGACTACGCCGAGGTCAGAGCGGACGGGTTCATCACCCACCCGATCGTGATGGCGGCGCTCGAGGTCTACGACGTCGACGCGCTCGGCCTCGACCGGCTCGACCGCGCTGTCCTCGGCGCGCTCGTGCGTGGCTTCGGTGGGGGACCGGTGGGTGTGTCGACCCTGGCCGTGGCAGTCGGCGAGGAAGCGGCCACCGTGGAAGAGGTCTGCGAACCGTTCCTCGTTCGCGCCGGGCTCGTCGCCCGCACACCCCGTGGCCGGGTCGCGACCGCGGGGGCCTGGGAACATCTGGGCTTGGTGCCACCGCCCGACCTGGTCATCGGCGCCATCGAAGTGCGTGGGCGCGAACCGCAACCGAGTGTCGAGGGCTTGGACTGAAATACCCCGCCTCCGGACGGGCATCGCGCCGCAACGTCGTCTACTGTCGATTCGGTGGCAGTCCTAGAAGTGGTGCAACGACTCCCCGAGCCGTTGCGTTCCCTGCTGATGAAGCATCGGGAACTTCTGAAATTCGCCGTGGTCGGCGCGATCACCTGGTTCATCGACACCGGGGTCGTGTACGCGGTGAAACTGACCGTGCTCGGGGACAAGCCGCTCACCGCGCGCCTGCTCGGCGCGCTGATCGCGACCATCGCCTCCTACATCCTCAATCGCGAGTGGTCGTTCCGCGCGCGCGGCGGCAGGCAGCGTAGCCACGAAGCGGCCCTGTTCTTCGCCGTCAGCGCGCTGGGCATCGTGGTCACCATGATCCCGCAGGCCATATCGCTCTATGCGCTGAATCTGCGTGTGCCGCACGTGGATCCGACGGTGCAGATGGTCGCCAACTTCATCTCGGGACAGATCCTGGGCGTCCTGCTGGCCATGGCGTTCCGCTTCTGGGCCTTCCGCCGCTACGTCTTCCCCGACGACCTGCGCGAAGCCGAACTCCACAGCATCCAAGGGTAGGAACGGGCGGGTTCGCCGCTGGGGGTTTCGGCCGCCTTGATCTGGACTGACCGGAGGGTGCGACGAAGGAGTGCCCGGAGGGAGGGAAGATCAAGGTTCCCAGGCCGAAACCCAGCGGCGCCAGCCGCCATAACTATTGACGGCGTTCGGGGTGCTCCAGAGCGGTGATCACCAGGTCGATGAAGGCGTCTACTTCTTCGCGGGCATAGCCGCGGGTGCCGAGACGGGTGTCGTTGAAGCGGACGCCGCGCACATCGGAGGTGGTGAGACTGCCGGGGCCGTTGTGGGCCAGGGTCGCCGCGACCAGATCGAGGAAGGCGTCGACCTCTTCCTCGTGGTAGCCGCGCCTGCCGACGGCGGACTGGGTGAAACGCATGCGGTGCACGTCGTCGGGGGTGAGCATCTCGGCGACATCGTCGCCTGCGCGCGCCGCCGGCACGGGCGGGCCACCCTTCTGACGGTGTTCGAGCTCGGTCCGCACGCGGTCGAGGAAGTCGTCGACCTGGTCGGCCTGATATCCGCGACCGCCGAAACGCGGTGCGCCGAAGTGCACGTGGCGGATGTCGTCGGCGGTGAGCGCGCCCTGCCCGTCGAGGGTGGCCGACACCTGTTCCAGGAAGGCGTCGACCTCGTCTGCGTGGTAGCCGCGGTGCCCCAGAGTCGGCATGGCGAAGTGGGTGCGGCTCACATCGTCGGGCGTCACAGCGGTCATTGTCTCAGGATTGCCCTTCTATCCCACGGCTTTTCGTTATCGGGCAGCGGCGCGCACGCCATCGATGAAAAGCCGCCGCACGGCGTGACTGTACACCGACATCGATGCCGGATCAGGGGTTCGCATGCCCGCGACGAGCCCGGCGACGATCATGCCCAATGCCGCCTTGGCGGTATTGGCGGTGTCGATATCGGCGCGGAGGTAACCGACGCGCACACCGTGTTCGAGGTAGCGCGTCATGAGGATCTCGGTGGCGTCGACCAAGCCGTACACCCGCGCGGTGAGTTCCTCGTCGATACCGGTGGCGTGGAACAGCAGCAGGTGCGCCGTGCGCGGATCGTCTAGCAGCACGCGGGTCAGCGAGTCGCCGATCCGATCGATCAGCGCGGCGTATTCCTCGATGGTGGCGGCGCTCTCGGGCTCCATGTTCTTGTCGAGCGCGCCGAAGATGCGCCCGCTCACCTCGTCGATGACATGGTCGATGATGTCGCGCTTGTTCGCGAAATAGCGGTAGAAGGTGCCGTGCCCGATGCCGAGACGCGTGGCGATATCGGCGATTCCGGTGGCGTGATAGCCCTTCTCGGCGAAGCAGTCGAACGCGGTATCGATGATCTCCCTGCGCAATTCGGCTTTGCGCTGGTCGATTCGCGAGGGTGGCTTCGTCACATTGACGATGTTACAGTCGACGTAACCAGAATGACATGTCATTCTCAAATCTCAGTGTGGAGGTTCGACGTGGTTCCTCAGTTCGACGCGGTCGTGGTCGGAGCGGGTTTCGGTGGCATCGGCGCGGGTATCGAACTCGACCGGCTCGGGCTGCGCGATTTCGTCATCCTGGAACGTGAGGACGATCTGGGTGGCACCTGGCACGTGAACAGGTATCCGGGTCTGGCCGTCGACATCGCCTCGGTGACCTACTCCTATTCCTTCGAGCCGAACCCGCGCTGGACCCGGCTCTTCGCGCCCGGCGCCGAGCTGAAGAGATACGCCGAGCACGTGGCCGACAAATACGATCTACGCAGGCGGATGCGGTTCGGAACCGTCGTCGACGGTGCGCGTTGGGACGCGGAGAACCAGCAGTGGGTGGTCACGATCGCCGGCGGCGAGACGCTGACCGCGCGCTATCTGCTCGCGGCGACGGGGTTCCTCTCCCAGCCCTACACTCCCCCGTTTCCCGGCATCGAGACCTTCGCGGGCAAGATCATCCACACCACCGACTGGGACGCCGATTACGACCTGACCGGCCGCAAGGCCGCCATCATCGGCACCGGCGCCACCGCGGTGCAGTTGGTGCCGGAGGTCGCGAAGAAGGTCGACGCACTGACCGTGTTCCAGCGGACCCCGATCTGGGTGGTGCCCAAGGTCGACGCCCCGATTCCGGGGGTGGTGCGGGAACTGTTCGACCGGGTTCCGCTCACGCAGAAGGCGGCACGGCTGGTCAACACCGGCATGCTGGAGGCGCTGATGGTCGTCGGCGTGCTGCACTACAAGCAGGCCAAACCGTTGAACCGGGCGGCGGCCGCGATGGCGAAGGCCCATCTGTTCGCGCAGGTCCGCGATCCGGAGACCAGGCAGAAGCTCACCCCGCACTACGACTTCGGCTGCAAGCGCCCGACGTTTTCCAATCAGTACTTCAAGACGTTCAACCAGCCGCACGTGCGGCTGGAGACGAACTCGATCGACCATGTGGAGCCCGACGGCATCGTCACCGCCGACGGCCACAAGACCGAGATCGACACGCTGCTGCTCGCGACCGGCTTCAATCTCTGGGACGTGAACTTCCCGGCGATCGAGATCGTCGGGCGCGACGGCGTGAACCTCGGGAAGTTCTGGCGCGACAACCGTTTTCAGGCCTACGAGGGCATCACCGTGCCCAAGTTCCCCAACTTCTTGAGCCTCAACAGCCCCTACTCCTACAGCGGGCTGTCGTACTTCACCACCATCGAGGCTCAGATGAAGCACATGGGCAGGTTGTTCACCGAGCTGTTCCGTCGCGGCGAGCAGACCTTCGAGGTCACCGAGGATGCCAATACCGAATTCCTCGACCGGATGACCGCCAAGCTGGGTTCCTCGGTGTTCTACGGCGGCGACTGCGCCACCGCGCGCAGCTACTACTTCAACCAGCACGGTGAAGCGGCGCTGCTGCGCCCGACCAGCACCGCCGCGGCGCACCGCGAGGCGGTCACCTTCCCGCTCGACGACTACACCTACGGCAGCATCGCGTGAGCTGTTTCACGCGCGCGTCGGTGTCCGGTGTGTCGCCGCGGCGGGGAACTGGCAGACTGTCAGGCGTACTTGCACGTCCACCACTGACTAGGGACTGACTTCGACGATGGACTTCCTGTTTCCGCTGCTGATCCTGGCCCTGCTCGTGCCGATGTTCTTCGGTATCCGCAAACAGAAGCGGGAGGCCGAGAAGGTCTCGACGATGCAGGAGGCCTTGAAGGTCGGTGACGCTGTCGTCACCACCTCGGGTCTGTACGGCACCATCGTCGATCTCGACGAGAACACCATCGACCTGGAGATCGCCGAGGATGTGGTCACCACGTGGCTGCGCCAGGCGATCCGCGAGGTGCGCGCCGATGAGCAGACGGTCGAGGAGACCGCCGAGGTCACCGACGCCCCCGCCGAGGAAGCCGTGGAACAGACCGAGACCCGGCTGACCAAGGACTGACCAGTCCCTTTTCCCGCCCGGGCGCGTACTGCGTTCCGGGCCGGGCACCGTTGTGCCTACCGATTCAGCCTCGACTTCCCGCCTAGGAGATGACCTGCTGTGCCACCTTCCCAAGGATCGGCGCATCCGTTCCGGTTGCTCGGCGTCTACGCCGCGCTTCTGGCCGTGATCTACGCGCTGGTGTTCTTCACCGGTGACCATTCCCCGTCGGCCAAGCTCGGCATCGACCTGCAGGGCGGTACCCGCGTCACGTTGACCGCGCGTACCCCCGACGGCAACAAGCCGAGCCAGGACAGCCTGAAGAAGGCGCAGGAGATCATCGAGAGCCGTGTCAACGGTCTCGGCGTCTCCGGCTCCGAGGTGGTCATCGACGGTGACAACCTGGTCATCACGGTGCCCGGCGAGGACAGCCAGCAGGCACGCGCGCTGGCCACCACCGCCAAGCTCTACATCCGCCCGGTGCTGTTCGCGACCGAGCCGCAGGCAGGCGGCGCGGCTCCGCCCGCGACCGGCACCGCGCCACCGGGTGGCACCGCGCCCCCCGCGGCCACGGAGACTCCGGCACCCGTGCCCGGCGAGTCGACCGCGCCCGCCGAAGACGTGACCCCGCCCGCCGAGGGTGCGACGACCCCGGCTCCGCAGTCGCGGGTGTTCCCCGCGCAGGCACCGCCGACGCCGACGCCGCCGCCCGGTGGGCTCACCACCCAGCAGCAGCAGGCCAAGGAGATCGCCGACGCCAAGGCACTGCGCCAGAGCACCGATCAGCAGGTTCAGCAGGTCGCCGTGGCGGCCATGGACTGCACCAAGCCCGACCCGCTGACCGGTAACGACGACCCGGCCCTTCCCCTGGTCACCTGCTCGCAGGACGGCACCGAGGTGTTCCTGCTCGGCCCGAGCCGCATCGACGGCCAGGAGATCGCCGACGCGACCTCCGGCCTGAACTCCCAGCAGGCCCGGCACGAGGTGAACCTCGAGTTCAAGTCCGCGGGCGCCGATGCCTGGTCGAAGCTGACCGGTGAGTACGTCAACAAGCGAGTCGCGTTCGTGCTCGACTCGAAGGTCGTCAGCGCGCCGCAGGTGCAGCAGGGCCCGCAGCTGGGTGGTCGTACCTCGATCTCGGGCAGCTTCACCGCCGACAGCGCGGACGAGCTCGCCAACACGCTGAAGTACGGTTCGCTGCCGCTGTCGTTCCAGACCTCCGAAGCGGAGACGGTCTCGGCGACGCTGGGTCTGTCCTCGCTGAAGGCGGGTCTGCTGGCCGGCGCCGTCGGCCTGATCGCGGTGTTGCTGTACTGCCTGCTCGTGTACCGGATGCTCGGCCTGCTGGCCGGGTTCTCGCTGATCGCGGCCGGTATCGCGGTTTACGGCATCATCGTGCTGCTCGGGCGGTGGATCGGCTTCACCCTCGACCTCGCGGGTATCGCGGGTCTGATCATCGGTATCGGTTTGACGGCCGACTCGTTCGTGGTGTTCTTCGAACGCATCAAGGACGAGATGCGCGAAGGCCGCAGCTTCCGCTCGGCGGTGCCACGCGGTTGGCAGCGAGCTCAGCGCACCAACCTGTCCGGTAAGACGGTCAGCTTGATCGCCTCGGTCGTGCTGTACCTGCTCGCCGCCGGTCAGGTGAAGGGCTTCGCCTTCACTCTCGGTGTCACCACAGTCCTCGACGTGATCGTGCTGTACCTGGTCACCGCACCGTTGCTGATGCTCGCCGCGCGCTCGCCGTTCTGGGCCAAGCCGTCGGTGAACGGACTCGGCTCGGTTCAGCAGATCGCCAGGGAACGCGGCCAGGCCAGGTCGAAGGAGATGTCACGATGAGCAATGACAACCCCACCGAGGAATCGGTGAACCTGGACAAGTACGAGCCCACACAGGGCCCGAAGCACGGCTTCTTCGAGCGTCTCTACACCGGCACCGGCGGCTTCCCCATCGTCAGCAGGCGCAAGTTCTTCTACACGCTGTCGGCGGTGCTGCTGCTCATCTCGCTGCTCAGCATCGGGGTGCGCGGTTTCACCCTCGGTATCGACTTCGAGGGCGGCTCGCGCATCCAGATCCCCGCGGCCGAGGGCGTTACCACCCAGGAGGTGGAAGACGTCTACTCGCAGGCGCTCGGCCACGGACCGGTGTCGGTGCAGAAGGTCGGTTCCGGGGACGCGGCCACCATCCAGGTGCGGTCGGAAACCCTCAACCTGGAACAGATCGACCAGGTCCAGACCGCGCTCTACGACGAATTCCAGCCCAAGGACTCGTCCGGGCAGGTGAGCCGCAACGCCATCAGCATCGCCGAGATCAGCGAGACCTGGGGCGGGCAGATCACCCAGAAGGCGTTGATCGCGCTGGCGGTGTTCGTGTTGTTGACGATGATCTACATCGCCATCCGCTTCGAACGGGACATGTCCATCGCGGCGATCGTGTCGCTGTTCTTCAACCTGTTCGTGACGGCGGGTATCTATTCGCTGGTCGGGTTCGAGGTGACACCGGCCGCGGTGATCGGCTTGCTCACGATTCTGGGTTACGTTCTCTACGACAACGTGGTGGTCTTCGACAAGGTCGAGGAGAACACCCGCGGCGTGCTGCACCTGAACAAACGCACCTACGCAGAACAGGCCAACCTGGCCGCCAACCAGACTCTGATGCGCTCGATCAGCACCACGATCATCGGCATCCTGCCGATCATCGGCATGCTGGTGATCGCGGTGTGGCTGCTCGGGGTCGGCACGCTCAAGGACCTCGCGCTGGTGCAGCTGGTCGGCATGATCGTCGGCGCCTACTCCTCGATCTTCCTCGCCGTGCCGGTGCTGGTCTCGATCAAGGAACGCTGGGGTCCGGTGGCCGCGCACACCAGGAAGGTGCTGGACAAGCGCGCCGGTGTCGGCGCGGGCACCCGGGTTCCGGTGGGCGCCGGCGCCTCGGGGGCCCGTGGCGCCCGACCGACCGACAGTGGTGCGCCGCGGCCGGGTTCGCGTCCGAGCGGAAAGCGTCAGCAGAGAAGGCACTGACGACCGACAAGCAGGGGGTCTCATCATGCGACGCAGCACGATTCGACTGATCACCGTCCTCGCCACGGCGGCCGTGACAACCTCTATGGTGGTCGGCTGCTCGGCGAAGAACCAGGTGCCCTCCATCGGGTACGCCGTCGACGCCTCGATCGCCAGCTACAACGGCGCGAGCACGCTCGGCGCCAGCAGTGGCGCCGCCGCGGTGTTCGGCCGCGTGCTGACCGGGTTCTTCTACACCGGACCCGACGGTCAGCAGGTGGCCGACACCGACTTCGGCACGGCCAAGGAAGTGCCGGGCGAGACCCAGACGGTGCAGTACCGGCTCAATCCGGACGGGGTGTACTCCGACGGGGTGAAGACCTCCTGCGACGACCTGGTGCTGGCGTGGTCGGCGCGCTCGGGCAAGTTCACCCGCCCGGGCGATCGCGGGCCCGTCCCGCTGTTCGACGCGGCGAGCACCGTGGGCTACGACGAGATCGAACGGATCGACTGCCAACCGGGATCCAAGGACGCCACCGTGGTGTTCCGGCCGGGCAAGCACTACCTGCCGTGGCGGACGCTGTTCACCGCGACCGAGGTGATGCCCGCGCATGTGGTGGCGCAGGCGGTCGGCGTGCCGAACGTGGTGAACGTCCTGCAGACCGGCGACGGTGCGGTGATCGGCCGGATCGCCGATTTCTGGAACAGCGGCTGGACCGTGAAGGCCGGGGGCCTCGACCTGACCAAGTTCCCGTCGTCGGGGCCGTATCGGATCGAATCCTTCGGCGCGAAGGACGGTCTGGTGCTGGTCGCCAATGAGAAGTGGTGGGGTGACGCGCCCGAGACCAAGCGGATCGTGGTGTGGCCCAAGGGCACCGACTTCGCCGCCAAGGCGAAGGAGAACGCGCTCGGGGTCGTCGATCTCGGGGCCGGGTCGGTCGCGGATCTGAAGCTCGACGGTTTCGACGAGCAGACGGTCGCGAGCCGCAGCGCCGAACAACTCGTGCTCGCCACCGGCGGGGTGTTCTCGCGGGTGGAGGTGCGCCGGGCATTCGCGCAGTGCGTGCCCCGGCAGGCGCTGTTCGACACCCTCGGCAAGGCGGGGGAGGTGCCGCCGAAGCAAGGACTCGGCGCGGGCGTTCTGAATGCCCATGTGGTACAGCAGGATTCGCTGTACTACCCGGCGGTGATCGGGGGCGCCGATCGGTATCGTGGCGCCGACATCCCGGCGGCCACCGCGACCTTGGCCTCCGCGGGCACGGCACAGCCGACGGTGCGGATCGGTTACCAGGGGCCCGACGCTCGCCGTGCGCAGACCGTGGCGATGATCGCCGAGTCGTGCCGTGGGGCGGGGATCACCGTGGTCGACGCGGGTGCGCCCGACTTCACTCCGTTCAGACTGCCCGAGGGCGTCGTCGACGCGGTACTCGGCGGCACCGGTGCGGTGCCGGGGCCCGCGGGATCGAGCGCGGGTGTTGTCGCATTCGCCGCGTTGCGGGCAGGTAGCGGCCTCGATTTCGGTGGCTTTGCTAACGGTCGCTACGATGCGATCACCGATCAGCTTGCGGGCGAGGCCAATTCGACCGCGACGCTGAATTTGCTGACCGAAGCCGAGAACCTATTGTGGGCGCAGCTACCGAGCATTCCGTTGTTCGCGACGCCGCGCATCATCGCTTTCGGTAACGGGATGCAGAACGGGATCGCCGGGCCGACACAGGCCGGTACCGGGTGGAACATGGATCGCTGGGTGTTGCAGCGATGAGTGGACGTGATGAAAGAGGGTTGATGAGCAAGCACGCGGTGGTCGAGTCCGAGGACCAGGCCAGTGAGCGGACCGCCGAGGCGGCCGAGGCGGTCACTCGGCTGACTCGTTGGCACGACGACTTCCCCACGCCGGGTGTGCGTTTCGCCGATCTCACCCCGGTCTTCGCCGACGCGGCCGGTTTCCGCGCGGTCATCGACTGCTTCGCCGCCATCGCCCCCGACGCAGACCTCGTGGCCGGTGTCGACGCGCGTGGCTTCCTGCTCGGCGCCGGCGTCGCGGCGACCCTCGGCACCGGGGTGCTCGCCATCCGCAAGGGCGGCAAGCTCCCGCCGCCGGTCGTCTCGCGCGAGTACGAGCTCGAATACGGTTCCGCCGCACTGGAAATCCCCGCCGACGGCGTCGACCTCGAGGGCAAGCGAATCCTGCTGCTCGACGACGTCCTCGCCACCGGCGGGACCCTCGCCGCCGCGGCCGCCCTGTTCAAGGAGGTCGGCGCCGAGGTGGTGGCCGCCGCGGTGGTGATGGAGCTCGAGTTCCTGCAGGGGCGCGAGCACCAGGGTGACTACCCGGTGACCTCGATCGTCAAGCTCTGACCCGTTCTCAGCGCGGCGTTCGCAGCATCGGCCAGAGCGGCGGGCCGTCCGGGAGATGGAGTTCTCCCGTCACCGCGAAGCCGAAGCGTTCGTAGTACGGAACGTTGACCGGGTTGCTGGATTCGAGATAGGCGAGGGCGCCCTCGGCGTCGACTGTCTCGAGTTGGGTGCGCAGCAGGGCGTGGCCGAAGCCGCCGCCTCTGGCATCGGGGGCGGTGCCGATCATTCCCAGGTACCAGTGTGGTTCGGTGGGGTGGTTCTTCTTCAGCAGGTCGCCGACCTGCTTGCCCGCCAGGATGCGGCGGCCGAAGGCGCGCCAGATGCCGGGCATCGTGCGAAGTTCGCTGATCGTCGACGGTTGCGCCGTGTGTGGTGGGGTCCACAGGGCGGCGCCGCCCACCGTGCCGTCCGGGCGGAGGGCCACCTCCGACGCACCGCTGGGGACGAAGATGTGGCGCGCCATGGTGGCGAAGAATCGGGGCAGCCCGAGCGCGCGCCGGTGTGGGTCCGGCAGGATCCAGCTCATCACCGGGTCGTGCTGGAAGGCTTCGGCCAGTGTCCGCGCCGCCGCGTCGACGTCGCCCTGACCGGCCGTCCGCACCACAATCGTCTCCGACATCGCACTCCTCGACTAGTGGGCTGAGCTTTTCGAATTCAGCCTAGCCGCGACATGAGCGAGCTCACAGGTCCGGAAAAGGGGTGGCGCGCCGCGGCGTCGGGGTGTTATCAATGAAGGGTCTTGTTCCCGGCGATCGGAGTCACGCGTTGATTTCTTGAGGTAGCGCTCTCGGACGGTCCGCATTCTGCGCACCGTGTATCCGTCGCACCTCCAGGGGATCCGCATGACCTCTCTTTCTTTTTCCGATCTCACCTTTCACTGGCCGGACGGCACCGCTGTCTTCGACGGGCTCGATGCTGTCGTCGGACCCGGGCAGATCGGTCTGGTCGGCAGCAACGGCGCCGGAAAATCCACGCTGTTGCGGCTGGTGGCCGGCGAGCTGAAGCCGGTGCGCGGGTCGATCTCCGTGCCGGGCAGCCTCGGGTACCTGCGTCAGGACCTGGGCATGCGAACCGGTCAGCGGGTCGACGCCGTGCTCGGCATCGCCGAGGTGCGCAACGCACTGCACCGCATCGAAAGCGGTACCGGTGAGCCCGCGGACTTCGACACCGTCGGCATGGCCTGGCAGGTCGAGGACGAGGCCGTCGCTCTGCTCGGCAAGCTCGGGCTCGACTACGTCGCCGAGTCGGTCGACGACCTGGACCGCACCCTCGACACCCTCTCCGGCGGCGAAACCGTGTTGCTCGGCGTGGTCGCCGAGCTGTTGCGCGAACCCGACGTGCTGTTGCTCGACGAGCCGACCAACAACCTCGACGCGGTCGCCCGCGGTCGCCTCTACGAGGTGATCCGGCAGTTCGCGGGCACCGTGATCGTGGTCAGCCACGATCGCGATCTGCTCGACCGGATGGACGGCATCGCCGAACTACGCGCGGGTGGAATCCGTTCCTTCGGTGGTGGTTTCAGCGATTACGAGCGGATCATCGAGGCCGAGCAGGAGTCGGCGCGCGCTGCCGTTCGTGACGCGCGCTCCGATGTGCGCAAGCAGGCGCGCGAACTCGTCGACGCGCGTACGAAACTGGACCGGCGGGCGCGCTTCGCCCAGAAGATGCAGGACAACAAGCGGGTCCCGAAGATCATCGCGGGACTGCGCAAGAACGCCGCGGAGGTATCGGCGGGCAAGCTGCGCAACTCCCACATCGACAAACTCGACTCCGCTCGCGAAACCCTGGGCCATGCCGAGGAATTGGTGCGCGCGGATCGGGAGATCCGGGTCGAACTCCCCGACACCCGGCTGTATCCGGGTCAGGACGTGCTCGACCTCCAGCAGGTCGAACTGGCCAACGGTCCGGTGGTCGACCTGCGCGTGAGCGGACCGGAGCGGATCGCGTTGACCGGGCGGAACGGGGCGGGCAAGACCACCCTGCTGCGCCGGATCGTCGCCGAGGAACCGAAGGTGGCGTGGCGGTTGCTGCCGCAGCGTCTCGACGTGTTCGACGAATCGCGGACGGTGTTCGACAATGTCGCCGCCGCCGCGCCGCACGCGACACCGGAACAGATCCGCGGTCAGCTCGCGCGCTTCCTGTTCCGCGGTGCCGACGCCGACATCGCCGCGGCCGCGCTCTCGGGCGGAGAACGCCTGCGCGCAGCCCTGGCGACCCTGCTGCTCGCCGAACCCGCCCCGAAGCTGCTGATGCTCGACGAACCCACCAACAACCTCGACCTTCCCAGCCTCGCCCACCTCACCCAGGCGCTGGCGAGCTTCGAGGGCGCGTTGATCGTGGTGAGCCACGACGAGCGCTTCCTCGACGACATCGGGGTGACCCGCAGGCTCGAGCTCACTCCGGACGGCCTGGTCGAAGACGGTCGGGTGCCTACCGAGCAGAGCGCGCGGCCCGGCGAATCGCTCCTGGATACCGGAGCAGATTCGGGCCCAACCACACCGCAACCGCGGTGAGCGCGAGCCAGGGCCGCAGATGCGGGCGCATCCGCCGGATCCGGCCGTCGGTATCGAGGTCGAGCACCATGGCCTCGGTCATCCGAAAGGGACCGAACCTGGCTTCGCCCAACAGGACTCGGGTGTCACCGGTGCCGAGGGTATCGGTCCACCGCAGATCGCTGACCGCTCGATAGACGAGGGTGAGCAACGGGGCCAGATCGTTTCGACCACGGAATACGAGCCGTCCCGACACCGGTGAGACGAGTTCGGCATCCTCGGTCAAGGTGTCGAGCAGGGCGGTGATGTCGTTGGTGGTGGTCGCGTGCCGGAATCGGGCCACCGGATCGGTGGACACCGAATCGGCGAGAGCATCGGACATGGGCACTACACCCTCCTTCATGACGAATCCTTCAGGTGTCCCCCGACCGTAACCAGCTGACTTGCGAAAAGCAATGGACTATCCTCGGTGTTATGGCTAAAACGGACCTCGCCGATATCGCGTGCTCGATCGCCCGCACCGTAGGCATCGTGGGGGAGCGGTGGACTCCCTTGATCCTGCGCGACCTGTTCCTCGGCATCACCCGCTTCGAGGACCTGCGTCGCGATCTCGGCATCGCGTCGAATGTGCTGACCGACCGTCTTCGGACGCTGCGCGACCACGGGATCGTGGAAACCCGGGTGTATCAGGAGAACCCGACCCGCACCGAGTACGTCCTCACCGACCGCGGTCACGATCTCTATCCGGTCCTGACCATGCTGCTGGCCTGGGGCGATCGCTGGCTGGCCGGTGACGACGGGCCACCGCTGTCGGTGGTTCACCGCGACTGCGGTCGGGTGACCGAGGGTGTCGTCGTCTGTCGGGAATGTAGGGCTCCCCTCGCCGCGGACAACGTCACGTGGCATCCCGGGCCCGGCGGCAAGCCCGGTCCGGGTGTCGTCCTCGTCGGCTCACGCTTGACGCCGCTGCCGGACGGCGGTTCCCCCTAGCGGAGGAGTCCGGGCGAATCTGCTGCAGCGCCTTGACGTTCATAGTTTTGGTGGAATAGACTAAAACAACGATCAAGGCGAGAGGGAGTGGTTCGAATGGGGTACGGGAATTGGGACGACACCGCCTACCGGGCGGGGAAGACGTTTCGGGCGCGGCAGGGGGTGGATGATTTCGGCTATACGGCCGAGATGCGGGCGAAGCCGTACGACACGTGGTGCGCGCACCCGTTGCTCGATCCGTTCGGAGTCGGCAAGCGCGAGTGCCGGGACTCGGCCGAGCACGGGAACTCGCTGCCGGTGGCCGTGCTGTTCGATGTGACCGGGTCGATGGGGCGGGTGCCGCGCATCATGCAGGACAAGCTCGGGAAACTGCACGGGCTGCTGAAGAACAAGGGGTACGCGCAGGACCCGCAGGTCCTGTTCGGCGCGATCGGCGACGCCGATACCGATCGGGTGCCGTTGCAGGTCGGGCAGTTCGAATCCGACAATCGGATGGACGAACAGCTGCGGGCGATCCTGCTCGAAGGCGGCGGTGGCGGACAGAAATCTGAAAGCTATGAGCTGGCCGCCTATTTCATGGCCGAGCACGTCGCGACGGACGCCTGGGACAAGCGCGGCAAGAAGGGGTATCTGTTCCTGATCGGCGACGAGTTGAACAAGCCTCGCCTGGCCGCCCGACACATCCGAGCGGTGGTCGGCGACCATGTGCGCCGCGATGTGTCCGTGGAGTCGATCTATCGCGAACTCGAGCAGCGCTGGCACGTGTACTACATTCTGCCGAATCAGTCGTCGTACTACCGGGATCCGGAGATCGCCGAACACTGGCGGGGGTTGCTCGGGCAGAACTTCCTGAAACTCGACGACCCCGGCGCGGTCTGCGAATTGATCGCGCTGACCATCGGATTGGGCGAGGACCGGGTCGATCTCGATACCGGGCTGGCCGATCTGCGCGATGTCGGGTCGAATGAGGAGGCCGACGCGGTCGGCCGGGCGCTCGGTTCGAAGCCCACGCCGACGATGCGCGCGCTGCCGCCGGGGCGATGAGTCCGATGTTCGGTGAACGTCACATCGTCGTCGTCGATCTGGGCTTCGGTGATGCCGGTAAGGGCGCGACGGTCGACTGGTTGTGCTCACCCGAGGCGGATCTGGGCGTGGCGGCCGTCGTGCGGTTCAACGGCGGTGCGCAGGCCGCGCACAACGTCGTGGCCGACGGTCGTCACCACACCTTCGCGCAGTTCGGTTCGGGGACTTTCTCCGGGGTGTCGACCGTGTTGTCGCGGCACATGCTGGTCGAGCCGATCGCGCTCGCCGCCGAATCCGAGCAGTTGGCGGCGCTCGGTGTCCGCGACCCGCTCGGACTGCTCGCCGTCGACGGTCGCGCCCTGCTGACCACACCGATCCACGTCGCCGCGAACCGTGCGCGCGAAGACGCGAGGGGTGCCTCGCGGCACGGTTCCTGCGGTCGTGGCATCGGTGAAACAGCCTGGTATGCACTGGAACACGACGCACCGACGGTGGCCGACTGCCGGGCGCCGGCCATGCTGCGCGCCAAGCTGGATCGGCTTGCCGCGCACTACGACAGCCTCGTCGGGCCCAGCGCGCACGGATACGAATCGATCGATGCCCTGGTGGTGATGTACCGCGATTTCGCGCGCGCCGTCCGCATCACCGATGCGTCGGAACTCGCGCGGTCCGCGCGCGAGGGGCGATTGGTGTTCGAGGGTGCCCAGGGTGTGCTGCTCGACGAGTGGCGGGGCCTGCACCCGCACACCACCTGGTCGACGGTCGAGCCGCGCAACGCACGCGCCATGATCCGCGAAATCGGCGGAACCGCCGCGGTGCTCGGCGTCACCCGCACCTATATGACCCGGCACGGCGCGGGCCCGCTGCCGACCGAGGCGCCGCTCGGATTTCCCGAACCGCACAACGGCACCGGGCACTACCAGGGCGCGTTCCGGCAGGGACACCTCGATCCGATCCTGTTGCGCTACGCCGTCGAGGTGTGTGGCGGGCTCGACGGGTTGGTCGTCAACCACCTCGACGTGCCCGGAACTGTCTGTGCCGCACAGGCATACGACACGCCTGCGGGCAGAGTCACCGAACTCGTCCCCGGACGGTGGCGTGATCTCGATCACCAGCAGCGGCTCACCGACCAACTCGTCGACGCCACACCGATTCTCGCGCCGATCGACGACGACCCGGCAGCGTGGCTGGCCGAGCGGTTGCGGGTGCCGGTGGTGCTGAACGGTCGTGGTCCGGATCGGCGCGACCGTGCTGTCGCGGCTGTCCCCGCCGATCGGAGGTGGCAGCCCGATGATGTCGACAGGCAGGGAAGAATCGGGGCATGCGTACCGTGAACCGCGGTATCGGCCGGTGACAACGCACTGTGCCCGGAGCAGGGCAGCTCGAGACAGGATGGGGTGACGTGGAGCAATCCGTTGTGTCGATCGATGTGGTGACCTTGCGGTGCTGGGACGCCGACAGCGGCGTTCGTCTCGGCATCGCCCCCCGCGAGTTCGAGCCGTTCACCGGCGAACTCGCGCTACCCGGCGTGCTGCTCGGCCGCGGCGAACGTCTCGTCGACGCCGCCCGACGCGCCGTCCACACCAAACTCGGTGTGCCGACCGAGGCGATCGGCGCGGTCGGCCAGCTCGTCACTTTCGACGAACCCCACCGCGACCCGCGCGGTCCGACGCTGGCCATCGCGATGTGGGCGGTGGTCGCCGAACACGAGGGCCCGGCCGAGTGGGTGGGCTTCGACGAGGTCCCGCCGCTGGCGTTCGACCACAACCGCATCGTCGAGACCAGCCGTACCTTGCTGGCCGGACTCCTCTGGAAGGACGCGACGCTCACCCGAGCGCTGGCGGGCACCGAGTTCCCGGCTACCCGTGCGGTCGATCTCAGCACCTCCCTGCACGGCACGCGTCCCGACCCGGCCAACCTCAACCGCACGCTCGCCGCGATTCCCGGACTCGGTCGCACCGGTGAACGTCGCCGGGTGAAGGCCACCGGCAGGCCCGCCGTGGTGTGGGCGTTCGACGTCGACGAGAACTGAGCGGCTCACCGTCGCGGCTCAGCGCACAGCGGTGGTTTCCAGGTCGTAGAGGGCGTAGATGCGGCGCAGGACCGGGTACGAAACATTGTGGACGAGAACGTTTCCGGGGGTCCGCCCGTATTCGGTGCCCGCGTGGGCGTGCCCGTGCAGAGCAAAATTCGCGGCTCGATGCTGTGGTTCGCGGGTTGTTCAGCGAGGCGTCCGAGGGGTGCGAAGGCGATGAAACGTCGATGAACACCGTCGCGTCGGTCTCACCGCGGCGGCACGAATCCCTCATCGTGATGGCATGCGCGAGATGTCGGCTCCGGCGAAAGTGCTTGTCGCGCTGCTGACCGCGTTGGTGACGATTCCGCTGGTCGGGTCAGCGGCGGGATCGGTGGCGGCGTTCGACGATGTGGGGGCGGCGGTCGACGCGGCCGCCGCGTTCGGGGCGCCTCGACGCGGGGTCGGCGAGGTGGTGAACAAGGTCGTCGTCATCGGGATCGACGGGTTGATGTTCGACAAGGCCGACTCGGCGCAGGCGCCGCGGTTGCGCCATCTCGCCGCGCAGGGGCTGCTCTCGCAGGGTGACATCGCGGGGCACATCACGATCTCCGGGCCGTCGTGGGCGAGCGCGCTGACCGGGGTGTGGGACACCGAGCACGGGATCACCGACAACGAGTTCGACGCGAGTCCGTTCCTGGCACACCCGAGTGTGTTCACCCGGATCGAACGGGCCGATCCCGCCCGGCACACCGTGTCCATCGGCACCTGGCACCAGATCGCGACGATCGCCGCCACCGGTGACCGGCGCGCCGACGTCGCCCTCACCACCGGGCCGGTCGCCGACGATCCCGACGAATCGGCTACCGATGCCGCGACCGCGACCGAAGTGGTGTCGGCGATCGAGCGGTCCGGCCCCGATCTGGTATTCACCCACTTCGACCAGATCGACCTGGCAGGCCACCAGCACGGCGGTGCGTCCCGCGCCTACCTGGCCGCGATTCGCCGGGTGGACGCGCTGGTCGGCCAGATCGTCGCGGCGGTCGACCGGCGCGCGCAAGCCTTCGCCCGCGAACAGTGGACCGTCCTGGTCACCACCGACCACGGCCACCTCCCGACCGGCGGCCACGGCGGCCAGACCCCCGCCGAAACCGCCAACTTCGTCATCGCCCGCGGCCCCGACTTCACCCCCGGCACCGTCACCAGCGCCCACACGCTGGTAGATCTCACCCCCACCGTCCTCGACCTCCTCGCCGCCCCACCGGGCCGCCTCGACGGCCACACCCTGCGCTCCCGCCCGACCCACGTCGACGAGCGCTGACAGGTTCATCGCCCCCACGCCCTCCACCTCAGCCGAGATCCCGCGACTCGGGTCGGAACAAGACCGCTGATCACGCTAGGGCAGGGGTAACTCATCGGGGACGTCCAAAACCTGTCGATCCCCTATCCGCAGGCCCGGAAACTCACTACGCTGCCCGGGAACGACCGGCAGAAACCGCAGAGAGGCGGATTAGCCGCAGGCCTGTGACCCCGGTGACTCGAACACCAGGTCGGTGCGGGGACTAAAGTTGAGGACCCGGGCGGTTTGCAGCACTCGGCCGACAGGTCCGAATGCAGCGTGAGAGGTGGTGGCATGACTCGACAACTCGGCGAGGCGAAGGTCGGGCAGGAATCCACCGGCGCCACGCCAAGCGAAGGTGCACCGGCGAAGACCCCCGAAACCGCCAAGCAGTCCCCGACAGCCTCGGTGCCCAGTTCGGCCTCCCGGCGCGTCCGTGCGCGGCTGGCTCGACGGATGACGGGTCAACGGGGGATCGCGGCGGTCAAGCCGGTGCTGGAACCGCTGGCCACCGTCCACCGCGAGCTGTACCCCAAGGCCAACCTCGGGCTGCTCCAGCGCGCCTTCGACGTCGCCGACGAGCGCCACGCCAAACAGTTCCGCAAGTCCGGCGACCCCTACATCACGCACCCTCTCGCGGTCGCCAACATCCTCGCCGAACTCGGCATGGACACGACCACCCTGGTCGCCGCCCTGCTGCACGACACCGTCGAGGACACCGGCTACTCCCTCGAGCAGCTCAAGGAGGACTTCGGCCAGGAAGTCGCGCACCTCGTCGACGGCGTCACCAAACTCGACAAGGTCAACCTGGGCGCGGCCGCCGAAGCCGAGACCATCCGCAAGATGATCATCGCCATGGCGCGAGACCCGCGCGTGCTGGTGATCAAGGTCGCCGACCGGTTGCACAACATGCGCACCATGCGCTTCCTGCCGCCGGAGAAGCAGGCCAAGAAGGCCAAGGAAACCCTGGAGGTGATCGCGCCGCTGGCGCATCGCCTCGGCATGGCCACCGTCAAATGGGAGCTCGAGGACCTCGCCTTCGCGATCCTGCACCCCAAGAAGTACGACGAGATCGTGCGCCTGGTCGCCGACCGCGCGCCCTCGCGCGACACCTACCTGGCGAAGGTGCGCGCCGAGATCACCAACACCCTGGCCGCGTCGCGGATCAACGCGATCGTCGAGGGCAGGCCCAAGCACTACTGGTCGATCTATCAGAAGATGATCGTCAAGGGCAAAGACTTCGACGACATCCATGACCTGGTCGGCATGCGCATCCTGTGCGAGGAAGTGCGTGACTGCTACGCCGCGGTCGGTGTCGTGCACTCGCTGTGGCAGCCCATGGCGGGCCGGTTCAAGGACTACATCGCGCAGCCGCGCTATGGGGTCTACCAGTCGCTGCACACCACCGTGGTAGGGCCCGACGGCAAGCCGCTGGAAGTGCAGATCCGCACCCAGGACATGCACCGGACCGCCGAGTTCGGCATCGCCGCGCACTGGCGGTACAAGGAGACCAAGGGCAAGCACTCCGGTGACGCCGCCGAGGTCGACGACATGGCGTGGATGCGTCAGCTGCTCGACTGGCAGCGTGAGGCGGCCGACCCCGCGGAGTTCCTGGAATCGCTGCGCTTCGACCTGAAGTCGCCGGAGATCTTCGTGTTCACGCCCAAGGGTGACGTGATCACGCTGCCGCTGAAGTCGACGCCGGTCGACTTCGCCTACGCCGTGCACACCGAGGTCGGGCACAAATGCATCGGCGCGCGGGTGAACGGGCGCCTGGTGGCGCTGGAGCGGCAGTTGGAGAACGGCGAAGTCATCGAGGTGTTCACCTCCAAGGCGCAGAATGCCGGACCCAGCCGTGACTGGCAGAAGTTCGTGGTGTCCCCGCGGGCGAAAGCCAAGATTCGCCAATGGTTTGCCAAGGAGCGGCGCGAGGAAGCGCTCGAGAGCGGCAAGGAGCAGATCTCCAAGGAGGTCCGCCGCGTCGGGCTGCCGCTGCAGCGGTTGATGAGCGTCGAGGCGATGACCGCGGTCGCGCACGAGCTGCACTACAGCGACATCTCCACGCTCTACAGCGCGGTCGGCGAGCACCAGGTGTCGGCACACCATGTGGTGCAGCGGCTCATGGCCCAGCTCGGCGGTATCGGCGATGTCGAGAACGAATTGGCCGAGCGGTCGACGCCGTCGACCACGCCCAGCAGGCAGCGGGTCACCGGTGATGCCGGTGTGCTCATCCCCGGTGCGCCGGGAACGGTCGCCAAGCTGGCCAAGTGCTGTACGCCGGTGCCGGGCGACGAGATCATGGGCTTCGTCACCCGTGGTGGCTCGGTGAGTGTGCACCGTACCGACTGCACCAACGCCGATTCGCTGCAGGAACAGTCGGAGCGGATCATCGATGTCGAATGGGCGCCGTCGCCCTCGTCGGTGTTCCTGGTCGCCATCCAGATCGAGGCGCTCGACCGCACCCGATTGCTCTCGGACGTGACCAAGGTGCTGGCCGACGAGAAGGTCAACATCCTGTCCGCCTCGGTGGCCACCCACGGCGACCGCGTCGCGATCAGCAAGTTCACCTTCGAGATGGGCGACCCCAAGCACCTGGGCCATCTGCTCAATGTGGTGCGCAACGTCGAAGGTGTCTACGACGTATACCGGGTGACCTCCGCCGCCTGACCTCCGACCACGGCCCGGGCACTCTCGCCTCGCGAGGGTGCCCGGGCCGCTGTCTGTCCGGGCGATCGCCGAAAAGTTGCCGGCCGCAGCGGGTTTGCCGGGGGCAGTGAAAGGGCCGATTAGGGCAGCGGTTGGGTTACCCGGAATCTGTTACGGTTTAGTGCGTTTCAACGCTCCACTGGTCAGCCGAAACGGACTGTGATGCGGATCGATATGGCTCGGTGCACGACACGACTCACGGGGACGCTGATCGCGTTCACCGTCGCTTCGCTGTCGGTTACGGCGGGGGTGGCCGGCGCGGAAGACGGTACACCCACCACGCCGTCTACGCAGGTATCTATCGCGGCGTGTCCGGCGCTGTACGCCTTGGGAATTCAGGGCACGGGCGAGTCGTCGCCCGACGCGGCGCCCAGCACCGATACCGGGATGCTGTCGACGGTGTTCCGTCCGATGATGGCCAACGCGGCCGACGCGGGGCTCGTCGATCGTGCGTATGTGCCCTACGAGGCGGGTTTCGGTGGCGCGGTCCAAGGCGGGGCGGTGCCGTACACGGAATCGGTCACGGGTGGGTTGGAGCGACTCCGCTCGATGGCGACCCAGGTGATCCAGCGCTGCCCGAACTCCCGGATCGCGGTCGTCGGGTACTCCCAAGGCGCCCACGTCGCCTCGCTGTTCGCCCAGGAGGTCGGCGCGGGCACCGGTGCGGTGTCCGCGGACAAGGTCGCCGCGGTCGCGTTGTTCGCCGACCCGACCCGCGGCGAGAACGCGCCGCTGTTCCCCGGCGCACCCGACCGGTCCTCGCCGCTCGCCGCACCGGGAACCTCCGGCGAAGCGCTGACCGCCATCGGTGAGGTGCGCCAAGGTATCGCGTCCGGCGGCGGACTCGCTCCGCAGAGCGAGCAGACCGACGACTTCGGCAAGCTCACCGGTCGCGTCGCAAGCTTTTGTGCCACAGGCGATCTCGCGTGCGATGCCCCCCAGGGCGCGCCGATCGTGCGGGCCGTCACCAACCTCATGAGTCAGACGAAACTCTCCGGCGGCGACCCGATCGGCTCGTTGACCTCGATCGCGCAGGCGCTGGCGTTCACCTCCATCAAAACCGCCACCGCGGTGGTCGAGCAGGACATCTCCGGCACCACCGCGAGCGATGTGTCGGTCTCGCCGAAGAAGTCGATCTCGCAGCGACTGTCCGACGCCTCGGACCCGAACAGCAAGCTCGATGTGAACGCCGCGTACCAGGCGCTGCTGAAGGTGGGCATGATCGGTCTCAACGCCGTCGCCACCGTGGTGAAGTCGGTGATCAGCCCCGCGGCCATCAGCGAATTGGCCACGGCCACACTGTCGAATCCACTGGCCGGGCTGACGCTGCTCGGGACGAAACTGGCGGGCGCGGTCCCGCAACTCGTCCCGCCGACCACCGGGGTGCGGCTGGTCAACGAGGCGTTCACCGCGGTCCAGCAGAACGTGACCGACAACGCCGAGCTCCTCGACGTCACCACCTGGGTGCGCTACTGGAACACGCTGCAACGCCATGACGCGTACTCGCGCATGGGCGTCGGCGCGAACGGCGCGACACCGACGCAGTACGTGGGCGAGTGGTTCGCCGCGCTGGCCCGCGACGCGGCAGACGTTTCGGGGAAGGGAACGGTACCGGTCGGCGGGTCCGACTCGCGTGGTATGGGAATATTCCAGAGCCCGAACGGCGCGTCTCCGACACCCAAACCCTCCGGTGGGGGACAATTTCCGTTCGGGACAGGAGCCGATGGCGCCTCATCCGGCGGCGCGAAGACTCCGCCTGCCGCGACACCCGTAACCACCGCACCCACCACCCGTCCGTTCTCTGTGAACTGATCACCGAGAGGTCTTCGATGCGAACTGTGCCCGGCGCCGTGGAAAGGGGGGAATGTTGAAGTCGTACAACGAATTGTCGCGCTGGTACTCGGCGCTGGAGCCCGAGTCCGAGTCTGATACCGGTGCCCCTGCGCGCCCGGACACCGCCGAACCGGTAGCGGGCGACGACGACAGCATCGACCGATATTCGACAAGTCCCGACTCCACCCCGACGCCGGAACACGCGCCGGTAGGGGAGCGTCAGCCGGAACCGTTCAGCCTCGACCTCGACGATCAGTCGAACGTCACCGGCGACTCGCACAGCCGGGCCGCGGGACAGCAGTCGAAAGTTGTCGGCGACCCACACGGCTCGAACACCGAGTCCGAGCCGAAAATCGGCAATCTGGACGGCTGGAACATCGAGCCGCGGTCGAACGCCGTCGACGAACGGGACAGCTCGAACGTCGAGCCGCGGCGGAATGTCGCCGACGACCACGACCGCCGACCCATTCAGCACCTGTCGAACGCGAAGGTCGACCCGTTCGATCGAGCCACCGAGTTCGATGACGCGACAACTGAATCCGCCGACTTCGCTCCGCCCGAGTACGGAAAGCGGCCTCACCCGGTCGTACCCGACCCGGTACCACCGCCCCCCGCGCAACTGGCCGGACGCCGCAGCGACTTCACCGGCGGCTGGTCGGACTGGGTCGCCGACCCGGCGCCCGGCCCCGACGACGACTACGACGCCGAACTCGTCCAGTTCCCCTGGCCCGAGGCCACCGACGACGACTACGACGACGCCCGCGTGCTCGAACCCTCCGGCGCTCTGCGCGCGAGCCGGAAACGGCAGCGCGCCTGGGTGGTTCTCGCGGTCTCGTTGCTCGTGCTCGTCATCGCCGCGACCGGTGTGTTCTTCCTGCTCTTCGGACGCGGCGACAGCGACACGGCCGGGCATGCCGCCCCACCGCTGCATTTCACCGCGGGCAACCTGACCGCCGACACCGCGGGCTCGTGCCCGACCGAACGCACCGACATCGTGGTGCGCAGCGCGGAGGCGGGTGGCACCGACTCGGGCCCCGACGCCGTGCTCGCCTTCCAATACGCCTACTACGTGACCCGATCGGGGGAGCAGGCCAGAGCGGTGGCCACCCCCGACGCCGACGTCTCGCCGGCCGCCGTGATCCAGCGCGGTATCGACACCATCCCGGTGGGAACCACCCACTGCGTGCGGATCACCACTGTCGCGGCCGACCGGTTCACGGTGGAGATCACCGAGTTCCGGCCCGCGGGCGCACCGGCCACCTACACCAAGCAATCGGTGCGAACAGCGCTGGTCGGCGATCGCACGCTCATCACGGGCATCGCGGCAGGGTAAGGAGAGGCGATGACAGACGACTGGAGCCGATGGCTCGACGAGGCCCCCGAGGGGGCCCCGTCCGATGACCTGGCGCGTGATCCGGCTCCGGTGGTGCGGTTGCGGCGTCGCAACGGTGAGCGCCGCGACGGTACCCGCAGGCCGATCCTGGTGGTCGGTGGCTGCGGCGGTGCGGGCACGACAACGACCGTGCTCGGTCTGGCCGCGGAACTGGTCACCGCGGGTGCGACGACGGTGGCGGTCGACGCGACCGCCGCGGGCAGCGATATCGCCCTGCGCGGCGCCGACAAACACCTGCACCCGGTGAATCTGCAGTCCTGGGTATACGGCCGCGGCGACGACGAACCGGCACCGCTCGAGGACTGCCTCTCCCGTTCCACCTCCGGTTTCGGACTGCTGTGGCGCGACGCCACCCCGCTGCGCCGGCGGGCGACATTTCTCACTGTCGCGCGGGCGCTGGACACCGGTGGGTACACGGCGGTGTACGACGGCGGCAACCCGATTGCCGGACGGCAACTGCGCCCCCTGCTCGACGATGCCGATATCGCACTGGTCCTTGCCATTCCGGCCCGCGTCGACGCCGCCAACCGGCTGCGAGTGACCCTGGAATGGCTCGACGACCACTACGGTGACGACGGCGCCGGTGTGGTGGCCGACACCACCATCGTTGTCTCGCACCAGTACTCGCACGACGACTCGCGCGTAGCGGAGCATTTGCGCGAGCATCTGTCCGGCTGGGTGCGTGAGGTCGTCGAGATCCCCTACGACCCGCATCTCGCGCGCGGGGAACTCGTCCGCCACTCCGAGCTCGCCGAGGCGACGCGTTCGGCGTATGCGAGCTTGCTCGCGGGGGTGGCATCATGACGGCAGCCATGAATCTTCGTCGTCGTCGTGAACCGGACGCCCCCGCCGGTGTAGTCGCGCCGCCAGAATCGCTGCGCGCCAAGATCTGGGAGCGACCGGTGCCCGGAGTCGGCCGGGCGCCGCTGGTGTGGTTGCTCGGCGTGCACGGAGGTGCAGGCGCGACCACCCTGGCGCACGTGCTCGCTCCCGCCGCCGACGCGCGCGGGCGCTGGCCCGGCGTGTTCGACCGGGAGTCCCCCTATGTCGTGCTGGTCGCCAGGGAAACCATCTCCGGCCTCACCCGCGCGCACGATCTGCTGCGCCAGCACCACGCCGGGCTCGCGGGCCCCGCGCTGGTTCTCGGCCTGATCACCGTCGCCGCGCGCCCTGGCCGGATGGCGCCGGAGATCCGGCGCTACCGGGAGGTGGTCGGCTCACTGGCCGGGCACGTCTGGCAGGTGCCGTGGTTCGAGGAATGGACTCTGGTGGAGTCCGACGCGCTTCCGGTGTGGTCGCCGGGCGACGAGGTGGCGGTCAAGAAACGCCGCCCCGACCCGCTCGACGAAGTGCCGGTAGAAATCGGTGACCTCGGTACCGATGTGGTCGCCGCGATCCGCACCAGTCTCGGCCCGCCCACGTCGGGCGAGGGTCGATCATGAACGCCGGGCGGTTCGCCGGTCGGTGGTGTACAAACGTGTGTCGTCGTCGAAGTGTTTGTGGCACAACACCTTTACAGTGGGAGAAAGGCACCCGATGAGCATGCTCCTCCTCGCCGTGCAGGACACGTACGGCACCGTGCTGGCCCAGGTCGGTAATCCGACTCCGGAAGCTCCGCCCGGCTCGGAGAAGATTCTGCAGCTGGTGCGCTACCTCACCTGGTTCGTCCTGCTTTCGGGCATCTGCGGCATCACCTACGCGGGCGGCAAGTTCGCGTGGGAGCGCTGGACCGGTGGTGGTCTCGAGTCCCCGAAGATGGTGGCGGGCGCCATGATCGGTGGCGTCGTCGCGACCAGCGCGGGCACGATCATGAGTGCGGTCATCGGTTAGTGATCACCGTGCTCGCCTACAAACAGATCCCGGCCGACGTGTTGGCGCCGATGATGCAGTTGCTCAACTGGCTGCTCTGGTTCGTCCTGCTGTCGTGCCTGGCCTGGATGATCCTGTCGGCGGGTCGATTGTGGATCGCGTTCCGCAGCGACCTTGCCGTGAACGACGCCTCACACGGCGTCCTGATGAGTCTGATCGGTGCTTCGGTGGCCAGTACCGCGTCCGCGATCGCGCTGGCCTTCCTGCCGGCATGAATTCCACAGTGACACGACCGGTTGCGGTCGGTATCGCATTGCTCGCGGCAGCCGTCGGCTGTGGCGGCGGTGAGGATACCGGCCCCGTCCTGACCGCCGCACCGACCGGGATCGGCTGGCAGGACTACCAAGGTATCTCCATGCCGCATACCGACCAGGGCCCGAAAACGGTGGACCAGGGCGCCGCGACCGGTTTCGAGCATTCCCCGCGCGGGGCCGGGCTGGCGGCGCTGACCCACACCATCCGGTTGTCGGTGGCGCCGGACAGTCAATGGGCCCAGGTGGTGAACGCCGAACTCGTCCCGGGACCGGCACGTGACGAGTGGGCGATCAACCGAGTACAGCTGTCGATCACCGGACCCGCCACGGCGGAGTACGCGCCGAAATTGTTGGGTTACAAAATTACCGAATATCGTGACGAGCGAACGACAGTCGACGTCTACACCGAATACTCCGACCGGTCACGGGCGGTGAACCACACCACGGTCAGCTGGTACGGCGGAGACTGGCGACTGCAGTTACCCGACCCGCGCTCGGTCGACCGACCGGTCGACCCGATCGACGAATTACCGCAAGACATCGTGACATTGGAGGCACCACAGTGAGCGAGAAGGAGCCGGGCACGCGCGACCGCGCGTCCTTCGGCATGATCGCCTCCGGTGCCCTGCTCGCCCTGATCATGGTCGTCGGCGCCGTCGTGTACTTCAGTCGCGACGGCGACAGCGCCGTGGACAACACGCCACCGCCCGCCCAGGCCGCGGGCGGAACGGGTTTCGCCGAACCCGATGTCGACCTGCTCGGCAGGCGGGTCGACATTCCGAACAACCCGGCGGGCCAGCCGCTGGCCCAGGAACCGGGTACGCAACGTACCGCCGCGGACCCGGATTGGCTGATCGGCGCGCCGAGGGGCACCACGAAACCGCACGGCTGGCAGCGTGTCTACGGCGCATCGGTGCCGTTCTCCACCTCCGACGGGCCGTCGCGGATCGAAGACGGACTCGCCGTCGGCTACGCGCGCACCCCGCAGGGTGCCGCGCTGGCCGCCGCGCAGATCACCTACCGGCTCAACGCCCGCCCGGGCGACCGCGACCTGTACGTGACGCAAGTGCGGGTCAGCACAGCGCAATTGGCCGCCTACGACTCCGCGCTGTCGGGTGACAGGCTGCCTGCGCAGCAGCCGAAGAAGGTGACCCAGTACTTCGTGGCTTCCGACGCGTTCAAGATCGACGACTTCGCCGACGATCTGGCGATCGTGCGGCTCGCCTCGCGCGGCCCGGTGATCGACGGCAAGCAGCTATACGCCGCGATGCGGATGATCGTGGTGTGGGACGCCGGTGACTGGCGGCTCAAACCATCGACGACAGCAAATACCCAGACCGAGTACGTGGAATCGCTGGCGGGGTGGACGACATGGTGATCGAGAGACAGCACAGCCCGGATCGATTCCGCGCGGACCATCGAGGGGTGCCAAATATGCTGAGGCGGATCGTCACCATTTTCGCGGTGATCTTCACCGTGATGATCGCGACGCCGACGGTGGCCTACGGCCAGACCTACGGCTTCGACGAGGCGTGCAACGAACTGCACGACACCCTCGACAGCGTCGCGATCCCCGGAGTCTCGCTCGGCGACGCGGCATCGGCGGTGTGTAAGGCGGGCAATGCCGCCTCCCATCCCGGCGACGCGGCCACCGCGGTCAAGGACAAGGCGTGGGATTCGACCTTCGGCAAGGTGGTCGACTCGCTGATGAAGGGCCTCGGTGAGGCGCTGATCCTGGCGTTGACCTTCTGGATGAAGGTGCCCAACGAGGCGGTGAGCGACTCGGGGGCACTGTTCACCAAGATCAACGACTACACCTATCAGATCCAGATATTGCTGTTGATCGCCTCGGTGATCATCACCGGCGGCAGATTGGCCGAGGCCAGACGCGGGGCGGCCGTGAGCGAGGCCGCCGAATCGTTCCGCCTGTTCGCCAGGGTGGTGTTCAGTTCGTGGATGCTGGGCGCGGTGATCGTCGCGGGGACGCGAGCCTCGGACAAGTTCTCCGAGTGGATCATCGAAGACGCCACCGGCGGCAATGCCAAGAACATGGCCGAGTTGATGGTGAAGACCAGTAAGTTGCAAGCCTTTTCGCCGGGTCTGGTGCTGATCATCGCTATCGTCGGACTGCTCGGCGCGCTTGCCCAGATTGTGCTCGCCATCGTTCGGCAGGGTCTGCTGGTGGTCGCCGCGGGCGTGCTGCCGCTGGCCGCCGCCGCCTCGGCGACCGGGACCGGTAAGCAGTCGTATCAGAAGCTGGTCGGCTGGATCATCGCGTTCATGCTGTTCAAACCGGTGGCCGCGATCGTGTACATGATCGCGTTCACCACCGCGGGCCACGTCGACGAGACCACGGCGTCCGGTGGGTTGCCCAGCGGTGAGGACGCGCAGCGGATGTTGGTCGCGCTGGTGCTGTTGTGCAGCGTGGCGTTCGTGCTGCCCGCGCTGATGCGCCTGGTGGCGCCTGCGGTCGCCACGGTCGGCACCGGCGGTTCGGGTCTGATGATGGCCGGTGGTGTGGCCGTCGGCGCAATGGGTCTCGGTGCGATCGGCACCAAGGCCGTCGCCTCCCGGCCGGTGGCGGCACCTGGCTCGGCAGGCTACTTCGGTGGCGGCGGTGCGGGTGGGCGGCCGGGCGGGCCGAGCGGTGGCGGCAGTGGCGGCGGTGGCGGTGCGCCGCGCCCGGCGCCACCACCACGCGGAGGTGGTTCCGCGCCGCCCGCGACGACCAGTTCGGGTTCGGTGCCTCAGGGGGCGGCGGCACGCAATGTGGTCGCCGCGCGGGCCGCGGCGGGCAGTGCGTCGCGCGCGGATCAATCGATGGGCGACGTCGCCGGTGACCGCTGGGCGAATCGTTCACCCGACCTCGGCAGGAGCACGATTCCGCGATGACGACCTCGGTGACCGACACCTACGAGCGCCGCTCGTACGGGCTGTGGCAGAAACCGCGCAGCGCGGGCCTTTTCGGCCTGCGCTGGGAAGAGACCGTGATCGGTTTCGTCGTGGTGATCACGGCACTGATCTGCGCGATGGTCGGTGGATTCAAATGGGGTTTCATCGTCGGCGGGCTCGGTGCGCTGGTAATGGTGCCCCTGGTGTGGCGGACGGGGGGCCGCTCGGGCTATGAGACGGGACTGATGATGTTCAACTGGAGGCGCTCGCGCAACAACGGCGAGCACGTGTATCGCGGCGGCCGGTTCTCCCGGATCCCCGGCGGTGTCACGAAATTGCCGGGGCTGCTCGCCCCGTCCAAGCTCTACGAAGGCATCGACGCCGGTGGCTATCACTTCGGGATGATCCATCTGCCCGCGTTCGCGCAGTACACGGTGGTGTTGCGGGCCTGGCCGCAGGGGCACGAGGCAGTGGACCAGCCGGTGATCGACCGCTGGGTCGCGGCCTGGGGCACCTTCCTCGCCTCGGTCGGCCAGACCAGCGACATCGTCGCGGTGGTGCCGGTGATCGACACGGTGCCCGAGACCGGAAACCGTTTGCTCAACGAGGTTTCCACGATCACCCGCCCCGAAGCCCCCGATCTGGCCCAGCAGGTGATGTACGAGCTGGCCACCGAATTGCCGCAGGAGCGTGTGCAATTGCTGCCGCGGGTGGCGATCACGTTCAAGGCGACCACGGCCGAGCGGCGCAAGAATCCGGCCGAGGAAGCGGTGGAGATCGGGCGCAGGCTGCCCGGTATCTGCGCGGCGCTGGCCGAGGCGGGTGTGCGGGCGCAGCCGATGTCGGCGGAGGAGGTCATCTCCTTCATCCGCCGCAGCTACGACCCGGCCGCGCAGGCCGATCTCGAGGTGGCCGCGGCCGATCCCGGTGGGCACGGCCTCGGCTGGGACGACGCCGGCCCGGTGTCCTACGACGAGAAGTGGGATCACCTGATCCACGACGGTGGCCGCTCGGTGACCTGGGAGATGGACGCGGCGCCCGAGGGCGCGGTGGACGAGCGGGTGCTGCAGCGGCTGCTCGCGCCCAATCCGGAAGTGCCACGCAAACGCATCGCGATCGTCTACCGGCCGCACTCGGCCGCCGATGCCGCCGAGATCGTCGACGACGACTTCAAGAACGCGCTCGTCGCGCAGCAGAGCGAACGCGGTGTGGTTTCGGCGGCGGCGACGCTGCGGGTGGGTGCCACCCAGCAGGCGCGCGAGGAACAGGCACGCGGACACGGTGTCACCCGTTTCGGCGCGCTGGTCACCATCACCGAACCGCTGCGCGGTGACCTGCCACGCATCGAGGCCATCACCCGTGACCTCTCCACGCAGGCGCGGCTCAAGATCCGGCGCTGCTACCGGTACCAGTCCGCGGCGTTCGCGGCATCTCTCGGTTGCGGCGTGATCCTGCCCGAACACGCAACCATTCCGAAGGCATTGGCGGGGTGAGGCGATTATGGGACGCGACTACGAACCCCCGGTGCGCGATCGCGACGACGTCGCGTTGCGCCCGGTCCACCGGCCGCCGCGCATCCGCGGCGAACGCGAGCCACGGCCCGCGGGGAGCGCGCCGCGCGTGAGCGACGACGTGCTCGGCCTCGACGAGCGCACCGAACGCGACGAGCGCGAAAGCTCGGCGCGGGGATCACGCGTGCCCGAAGAACGTCCGTCGGGTGAGCGCAGGTCGCGTGAGGAACCGCGTGCCGACCGAGGCCGCCCGACCCGACCGCGTGGTGAGGAACCACGCAGGCCGAGGGAGGACGAGGACGGCCGCGTTCGCGCCCGTGGTGACGAGATGCGCGGTCGCGGTGACGGACCGCGCGCACCCGGCCGCGAAGGTGCGGGGGAGCGCCGCACTCGACGTCCGCATCCCGATGCCGAGCGGGCCGCACGGGCGCGGGCCGAACGTGGGCTGCGCGACGAGGATCACGGCCCACGTCTGGAACACCAACGTCCCCAGGCCGATCCGCGTCGACGGCCGAAGCAGGCCGAACCCAAGCTGACGAAGAAGAAGCCGAGGCCCGCGAAGGCTGTTCGCGCGATCCGGCCCGACGAGGCCGCCGACCGTGCGATGGGTTCGGGTCGGTCCGCGAAATCGACCAAGCCGGACCGGCGTTCGCAGTCCGGCCCGACGCTGCTCGACGACGCCACCCGCGCCCGCTACGAGATGATCGCCCGTGAGCAGTCGGGTCTGCGGGCGGCATGGGCGACCTTCCGGATCCACACCGACGACCTGCGTCGCAACAACGCGCACGCCCGCAGCGAGGCCGTCGTCAAGGACGGATTCGACCGCACCACCGCCGAATTGACCGACCGCGGTTACTCGGGCGCGGGCGGCGGCAAGATGAATGTCGTCGGTCGCCCGGTGGAGTATCGGGCCACCACCGCCCAGGTCGCGGGTCTGTGGCCGTGGTCGGTCGGGGCCGGCGCGCCGCTGATCGGTACTCCGCTCGGCTCGCATCTGCACACCGGCGCCCCGGTCTGCTTCGATCCGATGAACTGGTTCATGCGCGGCAGCTTCATCACCGCGCCCAGCCTGTTCGTGCTCGGTCTCAACGGTTTCGGCAAGTCCTCGCTCGTGCGCCGGATCGTGCTCGGCGGCATCGCCCAGGGCATCACCCCGCTGATCCTGGCCGACGTGAAACCCGACTACCGCAAGATGGTCGAACTCGTCGGCGGTCAGGTGATCGACCTCGGCTACGGGCACGGCAAGCTGAACCCACTGGCGGCGGGCGTGCTCGGCTCGGTCGTGCCACGCCTGCAAGACAAACCCGCACTGCAACGTCAGGTGCTGCAGGATCTGCGGGCCAGGCAGGTGACGCTGATCGCGGGCCTGGTGGAACTGGTCCGCGGCGCCCGCGTGGCCGACTTCGAGGAAACGCTGATCGCCACCGCGCTGCGCATCCTCTACCAGCCCGGGGGATTCACCCCCGACAAGCCGCCGATCATGGAAAACCTGCTCGAGGTGATCGTCGGCGGCGGCGCCGAGATGATGCTCGACGCGGGCGCCGACAACAGCGACGAATACCAGAACGCGATCAAGGGGCTGCGCCGTTCGCTGCGCGCGCTCACCCAGGGCCCGTTCGGCGCGATCTTCAACGGCCAGACCAGCGTTCCCATCGACACCAGCGCCGTCGCGGTGTGCATCGACGTCTCGCACATCCCCAGCGGCGACAAGAAGCTCAAGGCCGCGGTCATGCTGGCCTGCTGGGCAGACGGTTTCGCCTCCGTCGAGGCCGCGCACGTGCTGGCCGACGCAGACCTCGGCCCGCAGCGCTACTTCCAGGTGGTGATGGACGAGCTGTGGCAGGTGCTCGGTCTCGGCGACTTCATGGTCGACCGCGTCGACGAGTTGACCCGTCTGCAGCGCGGCCTCGCCACCGCCCTGATCATGATCAGCCACACCATCAAGGACCTGCAGGCGCTGGGCTCGGACGCCGCGATCGCCAAGGCCATCGGCTTCCTGGAACGCGCGCGCGCCAAGATCTTCGGCGCGTTGCCCGCCGAGGAGATCAGCAGGCTCGACTCCACCGTGCCGTTCACCTCGGCCGAGCAGGAGATGGTGACCAGTTGGTCGGCGCCGCAGGCCCTCACCGGTGAGGCGCTCAAGCCCGGCCAGCAGCGGCCCTCGCCGCCCGGCACCGGAAAGTTCTTGCTGAAGGTCGGCGAGGATCGTCGACCCGGTATCCCTTTCCACATGGAGTTCACGGTGTCGGAACGAGAAAGCGGAATCCACGACACGAATCAGCGCTTCAGCGAGTTCGGCGACAACCCACGTGGCACGCCGGACTACTCGAACGGGAGTGAGCAATGATGCCGCACCGGTCCTATCGCCGGGTCTCACCGGAGGTCCGCAATGCCGCCGTCGCCCAGGTGGTCGCGCTGACCGACAAGCTGCGCAGCGAATCCGAGGCGTGCCGGATGGTCGCCGAACAGATCGGCGTGCACGCCAATTCGGTACGCAACTGGGTCCGCGCGACCCAGGACCCGAGCCTGGACCGGCTGGACGCCACCGCGCTACGCCGCAAAGTGGCGCTGCTGCAACAACAGCTGGCCGCCGCCGCGGAGATGAACCGCACGCTCGCCGACACGCTCAACGAGTCCCGGCGCCGCACATGAACGTCGCCGCGGCGGACGTTGCCGAAGTCGGCGCCCGCCGCGGAAATCGGGGAGGCGGCCGGTGAACGTCCGCACGATCATGATGACGGTGCTCGGTTCGGTCGTCGGGTTGGTGGCGCTGATCCTGGTGATCGTGCTGCCGTCCTCGGATGAGACCTGCGAGACCGGCGATGTGCTGGTCGGATCGTCGGTTCCGACGCTGCCCCAACTCGGCGCCGACAATCGCGCGGGCGCGACCAGTGCTGCCGCACCGACGTCGAATCCGGCGGTCACCGGCACGCCGGTGTTGGCCGCGGGTGTCGGTCCGCTGCGCCGCACGTTGCCGCTCGAGATCGGAACTTTCACCGTCTCCGATGTGTTCGGTTCGCGCGGCGGCGATCACAAGGGCATCGATATGGCCGCCACCGATGGGACCACGATCTACTCGGTATCCGACGGCAGAGTCGTCGCCGCCGGCCCCGCTTCGGGTTTCGGCAACTGGATCGTCGTGGATTCCGTCGACACCAACGGCCGCGCCTACTCCGCGGTCTACGGCCACATGTGGGACGCGGGCGTCAAGGTGCGCACCGGCCAGACGGTGACCGCGGGTCAGCCGATCGGGATGGTCGGTTCGGCCGGCGAATCCAGTGGCCCGCACCTGCATTTCGAGATCGTGCCCGGCGGCCGGTTCACCGGTGGCCGTCAGATCGACCCGATGCCGTGGCTCGACGGCGCACCCACCCCGGATGTCGGCGGCGCGCGGGCGTTTTCGAGCGATCCGAACTGTGTGCGCGGATTCGGCAGCGCCGGTGGGGCACTGGCCGATGGAAAGGTCCCCGCCGAGCTCGAGATCTGGTATCGCCGCGCGGGGACCGTGTGCCCGGAGATCTCGTCGTCGCTGCTGGCCGCGCAGGCCAAGCAGGAGTCGGGATTCCGGCGCGGTCTCACCTCGCCCGCGGGTGCCCAGGGCCTGGCCCAATTCCTGCCCGGCACAGCCGCGAGTATCAACCCCGAGGACGGTCAGCCCTACATCATCGATGCCGACGGCAACGGTTCCGCCAGCGTGTGGGACGACGGCGACGCGATCATCGGCCAAGCCCGCTACATGTGCTCGATCGCCCACAAGATCGCGGGCTGGATCGCCACGGGGCGCGTGTCGGGCGACCTGACCGCACTCACCCTGGCCGGATACAACGCCGGTGAGGGCGCGGTGCTGACATCGGGAGGTATGCCCAATCAGTACGCGGCGCACTATTCCGAGACCAGGCCGTATGTCACCAACATCTTGTCGATGGAACCGCAGTACCGGGCGCCCGGCGCGCAGGGCCGATTCACTCCGGGGCAGGGGTCCGACGGCGAACAGATCGTCGAGGCCGCCCACGACTGGCTCGGCACACCGTACGTGTGGGGTGGCGGCGGCCCGCAAGGGCCGAGCGGCGGCGGATTCGACGGGCCGGGCCTGACCGCCGCGGCGGTGTTCGCCGCGTCCTCGGGCGCGGTCACGTTGCCGCGCACCGCCGAACAGCAGTGGGAGGCGGGCCGGGAGGTACCGATCGCGAAGGCGGCGGTCGGTGATCTGGTGTTCAGCGGGTTCGGACGGCAGGGACCGACCCAGGTCGGGATCTACGCGGGCAACGGCCGGCTGATCCAGGCGGTCCCGCCGACGAGCAACCGCGGTGGTGGGGGTGTCGCCGAAGTGGCGGTGCCCGGCGACGCACGGGCGAGGAGGGTGTTGTGAGCGCACGACCAGCGATAACCTGGTGGGAGAGAACACGAATCCGCACAACTCCGGCGGTGATGCTCGTGGTAGTCCTGCTCTCGGTCCCCGCCTGTGGTGGCGATGCCGAGCCGTCGCGCCCTGAGGCCACCTCCACCACCCGCCTGCTCGAGGCCGCGGTCGACCCGACCACTCCCGACGGGGTCGCGGTCGTCGCCCTGCGCGAGGTCTACACCTGGAACCCCGTCACCGAGCAACCGGGATCCTCGCTGCAGCGCGCGCGAGAATGGTTGGGGCCCAGCATGATACGTATGCTGGACAGTTCGATCGGCGTGACCGAGACGCCGAAACCGTCACTACAGTGGGCCGACTGGGCGAAGGCGAAAGCCCACGTGACGGCATTCACCTTCGCTTCGGGGGAACCCGCGCCCGCGAGCGCGGATCCGACTGTGGCGCAGTACAAGATCGGCATCGAACAAACGGTCGTCTACCCGAACGGACGCACCGAGGCCCTACCGCCGAGCACGGTCATCGCGACCGTGGTGCAGACGCCGCAAGGCTGGCGCCTCGAAGCGTTCCGCTGACCACCCACCACGTCCACACAAGGAGGCACCCGTGGCGAAGAAGAAGGTGACGGATCCGGCCGCGGTCGGACCCGACACAACGCTGATCATGATCATGTTCGGGTTCGCGGCGCTGATCACCCTCGCTGTCGCCCTGCACCTGGGCAACGCGCTGGCGGTTGTGCCGCAGACCATTCCGATCAACCCGATCGCGGTGGTCGCCGATCTGGCGCGAGGCAAGCTGCAGTGGCCGCGTGCGTCGACGGTGATCGTGCTGCTGGTGATCGCGTCGGCCATCGCGTATGTGGTGATCCGTAAGCGGTTGCAGAAGCGTGCGGTCGTCGGCCGGTTGGCGGTGGACGACAAGGCCGAGCACATGGGCAGCGGAAGTGCGATCGCGTCGATCACCGAGGCCGGAGTCAGGGAGAAGGCGGCTGCCCTCGGTATGAAGCTGGGCACCAACGACTCACCCGGTGTGCCGATCGGCATCGCTGTCGCCGACGGCACCCCGCTCTACGGCTCCTACGAAGACCTGCATCTCGACATCTGGGGCCCCCGACAGGGCAAATCCACCTCGCGGGTCATTCCGGCGATCCTCTCCGCGATCGGGCCCGTGCTGGCGACGTCGAACAAGCGAGACGTGGTCGACGCGACCCGTGATGTGCAGGAAGCCAAGGGCAGTCGCACGTTCGTGTTCGATCCTCAAGGTGTCGCCGGTGAACGACCGACCTGGTTCTGGGATCCGCTGAGCTGGGTCAACTTCCGCACCGAGGGGTGCGAGATGCGGGCGGCTCGGCTCGCGGGACACTTCGCCGACGCCGAGACGGGCGGCAGCGCCGACGACGGCGACAACTTCTTCGATCCCGAGGCCGAGGACCTGCTTGCCGCGTTCTTCCTCGCCGCCGCGATCGCGGGCAAACCGATCACCCAGGTGTGGGAATGGGTGACGAATCCGCAGAACACCGAGGCGATCGAACACCTGCGCAGCGCCGAACATCACTTCACCGCGTCCGGTCTGGCCATGCAGTACAACGCCGACCAGCGCACCAGGAGTGGCATTTTCGGTACCGCCAAGAAAATGATCCGCTGCTTGCAGTTGTCGAACGTGCATCCTTGGATCACGCCGGCCGACGGTGTTCGCCCCCAGTTCGACGAGTTGGAGTTCATCGAACGCAACGGCACGCTGTACTGCCTGTCGCTCGAGGGGCGCGGATCGGCGGCACCGCTGGTCAGCGCGCTCACCGAGGCGGTCATCGATGTGGCCATGCGCAAGGCTTCGCGGTCGTCCGGTGGGCGGTTGCCGATCCCGCTGCTCGCGGTGCTCGACGAGGCCGCCAACGTGGTCCGCTGGAAGGATCTGCCCAAGCAGTACAGCCACTTCGGGTCGCGCGGCATCGTGGTGATGACCGTGCTGCAGTCGTGGGCACAGGGTGCGCGCTGCTGGGGCGAGGCCGGAATGAGCGCGTTGTGGTCCGCGGCCAATATCAAAGTGCTCGGCAGCGGCGTCGACGACATGGCCTTCCTGCGCGACCGATCCGAGGCCATCGGCGAGTACGACTCGATCTCGTCGTCGATGTCGCAGTCGGGCAACAGTAAGAGCTACTCGCGTTCGCTCAGTTCCTCGGTGACCTTCACTCCACAGGGCCTGGCGACGCTACCGCGCGGCCGCGCCGTCGTGTTCACCTCCGGTCAGCCTGCCGTGCTGGTACGGACGGTGCCGTGGTGGGAATCGGAATACTCCGAGGCGGTCAAGAAGTCGATCGAGCAGAACGACCCGACTCGCAAAACCCGGATAGACGACCAGTTCGGGTCACCATCGCTAGCGAAATCCAGTCCGCCGGAAGAGATCGGTGAAGTCGAGGAGGTCAAGCCGCTGTGAGCAACGATTTTTCGGATACGGACCGGCAGGAGCGGGTCTATGCCGGGGTGAGCGAGTTCGTCCGCGAATACCTGAGCCAGCTCTACCGTCGTCAGGTCACCGATATCAGCGATACGGTGTGGTGCCCGGAGTGGTGGCGCCACCCCGAGGCCGCTGTGCGCCTGGACGCGCTATGGCAGGCGTGGGAGCACTATCGGATGAAAGGCGGCCCCGGTATCAGCGTGTGGTTCCTCGAACACGCCGATCCCCACATGATCAAGCTGTTCGACCCGCGTGGTCCGTTCAAATACTGCAGCGTGCGCAACGGGCACAAAGAGATGCTCACGTCGTTGCCGGTGGAGAAGCCGGACCTGGATCAGTGGACCGAGCCGGATAATGGGCTGTGGGACAAGGGCGCTGTTCCCGGCGCTTGAGCCGAACACGATCTCGGCGGGGCTGCTCCCCGGCGCCGCCGAGATCAGCGTCCGCGTTCGATCCCGCGTTCGATTCCGCGCTCGAGGCCACGTGCCCGCGCGGGCATGTTCCGCGTTCCCGCGTCGCGCAGCCGGATCGCTTCCTCGGGTGAGATCCCGTGGCCCATCTCGACCAGCATTCGGACCTGGCTCAATTCGGGGGCGACACCGGCTCGCTGCAGATGTGCCGCGATCGCTGCGCGCCGCTCGGTGGAGTCGTAGCCGACTGCCTGTCCCACGCTGCTCGAGTGCCCGGCGGCGCTCGCGGCGAAGGGGGAGCCCGACTCCTTGTTGAGGTTGATGCCGCGCGATTCGACACTGCGCGATTCGACACCACGCGATTCCACCGAGCGTGAACCCACCGACATCATCTGCACGAGTTCGACATTGCGCGGATCCTTGGCCTTGAGATCACGCGCCTCGCGGATCTGCAATTCGCGCGCTTCCTTCATCTTGGCCTCGATCGCCTTCGCGCGAGATTCGGCGTCTTTCTGACCGTGTTCGCGCGATTTGACGGCGACCAGGATGGCCATCTGCAGCATGGTGCGCATCATGGACGCCGTTTCGCTGCCGATGTCGTCGAGTTCCGCCATGACTGCTCCCCGATGCTGCTGTGGAAGTGGACATCTGAGCCTACCGCGCGAAGGACACGATGCGATGTCCGGCGGGGCCGACCGGGGGTGGGGAAAAACGCGGGTGAGCGGGTTGAGTCTCGAATGAATCGTAGGGTTGCCTAGCCTCTGATGATCTTCTTCGCACGTCGGGGCACGAAAATCGGAAACGGACCGGACACGCAAGCGTGTCCGGTCCGTTCTGTCGCCGAAGAAGGTGGTGTCAGCCCACCTTGACAGTGTTGAACGAGATCGGGATGGCAGGCCCACCGTCCTCGGCGCCGCCCTTGACGCCGCCGCTCGCGACCTTGTCCAAGGTGGCCAGGCCTGCTTCGTCGATCGTGCCGAAGATGGTGTAGTTCGGCGGCAGCTGCGTGTCACCGAAGACCAGGAAGAACTGGCTTCCGTTGGTGCCCTTGCCTTCCGGCGAGGTACCAGCGTTGGCCATGGCGACCAGGCCGCGCTTGTAGTTCACCGGCTGCTGGAGCGCCGGGTCACCGGCGGCGAACAGATCGGTCGGGTATTCGTTGTCGAAGCTGTAGCCGGGGCCACCCATGCCGGTGGCCGCGGGGTCACCGCACTGCAGGATGCCGAAGCCCGGCGTCGCCACGATGCGGTGGCAGCTGGTCTTGTCGAAGTAGCCCTGCTGGGCCAGGCTCACCAGCGAGTTGACCGTGCAGGGTGCCTGTGCGCTGTTGAGCGACAACCCGATCGGTCCCTGCGTGGAGTCGATCGCGACCTTGACCTCGGGGCCGTCGGTGGCGACCGATGTCGTGGCGGGCGCGGTGACGGGCTTCGCGGGGGGCTCTTGGTCCACCGGGTAGCTGCAGTCGACGGTCGCCGGCTTGGCCGCGGGGGGCGGCGGACCGGGGATGTCGAGGGGAGTGTTGACGAACTGGGTCGTCGGCACCGCCGAGGACGACTCGGCGGTCGCCGACTCGCTGTCGTCGCCTCTGGTGAGGAAATACACGCCGGTCGCGGCGGCCGCGACGACTATCACACCCAGTACCGAGCCCGCGATCGTCAAGCGCTTGCGCTTCTTCTCCTGCTCGGCCCGTCGTGCCAGCTGGCGCTCCAGCTTGCGCTTGGCCGCCGCCCGTCGCTGTTCGTTACTCGGCACTACCGCGTTCCTCCCGTGTCGTCAGGTTCGTCTAGAGGGTAACCGGTTGGACGCGGAGGGCGCCCGTGGGGAAAACTGGACCATCGTGACCAAGACCAGCAGCTTCACCGCCCCGAAGGGGGTCCCCGACTATCTGCCGCCCGGTTCGGCCGAGTTCGTCGCCGTGCGCGACGGCTTGATCCACGCCGCCCGACTCGCCGGGTACGGGCATGTCGAGCTGCCGGTATTCGAACAGACCGCCCTGTTCGCACGGGGTGTCGGCGAGTCGACCGATGTGGTCAGCAAGGAGATGTGGACCTTCGCCGACCGCAACGGCGAAAGCTTCACCCTCCGTCCCGAAGGCACCGCGGGCGTGATGCGCGCGGTGATCCAGCACGGTCTGGACAAGAGCGGTCAGCTGCCGGTGAAGCTCTGTTACGCCGGTCCGTTCTTCCGGTACGAGCGCCCGCAGGCCGGTCGGTACCGGCAGTTGCAGCAGGTCGGCATCGAGGCGATCGGCATCGACGATCCCGCCCTCGACGCGGAGGTCATCGCGATCGCCGACGCCGGGTTCCGCTCGCTCGGCCTGGACGGGTTCCGCCTCGAGATCACCTCGCTCGGCGACGAGACGTGCCGTCCGCAGTACCGCGAACTGCTGCAGGAGTTCCTCCGTGGGCTGCCCCTGGACGAGGAGACCCAGCGCCGCGCCGAGGTCAACCCGCTGCGCGTGCTCGACGACAAGCGTCCCGAAGTGCGCGAGCTGACCGCGAACGCGCCGTTGATGATCGACCACCTCTCGGAGTCGGCGAAGGCCCACTTCGAGCAGGTCCTCGGGCACCTCGACGCGCTCGGCGTGCCGTATGTGGTGAACCCGCGCATGGTGCGTGGCCTGGACTACTACACCAAGACCACGTTCGAATTCGTGCACGATCAACTCGGCGCGCAGTCGGGCATCGGCGGCGGTGGGCGCTACGACGGGCTGATGGCCGAACTCGGCGGGCAGCCGCTGTCTGGCATCGGGTTCGGCATCGGTGTCGACCGGACCGTGCTGGCGCTCGCGGCCGAGGGCAAGTCGGCGGCCGATCCGGCGCGCTGCCAGGTCTACGGCGTCGCGCTCGGTGACGCCGCCAAGGCGAAGCTGGTCGCACTGGCCGGCGAGCTGCGCGCGGCCGACATCAGCGTCGACCTGGCCTACGGCGGACGCGGGATGAAGGGCGCGATGAAGGGCGCCGACCGTTCGGGGGCGAAGTACACCCTCGTGCTCGGTGATCGCGATCTCGCCGAGAACACCATCGGCGTCAAGGAGATGGCGACCGGCGAGCAGCGGTCCGTCCCGCTCGACGGCGTCGTCGCGGTGCTGCGCGAGGGGCTCGGGTAGTCGGCTGCCGAGGTCGGTGTGGCGCGGTAATCTGACCGCGCCACACCGGGCGGGCCGGTGGCGGGTGGAGAGGGTCATCGTGGACGGGCAATCCGGGCAGTCGTCGGCGACGGAACCGGTGGGTATCGACCTGGTGGCGCCCGAGATGTTCGCGCCGATGTTGCGCAGGCTCGCGCTGGCCGCGCTCGGGGTCGGCGTCGGGGCGACGCTGCTGTCGGCGGTCTGGCTGAGTTGGCCGTACGCGATCCTGATCGGACTGGCCGTGGCGGTCCCGACCATCGGCTACGTGTTCGCGTTCCAGCGGCGCCGAATGTGGTTGAGCGGCACCGTGATCCGCGCACATCGCCTGTTCGGCGAACACACTCTCGACCTCGCCGACGCCACCGGCGTGCACCTGCTGGTGTACCCCGCGCGGCTCAGTCGCATCGCCTTGCGGGTCACTGCGGGCGGCGACACCCAACTGGTGCCCCTGGCGATGTACACCGACGTCGGTAGCGGACGCGAACTGCACCTACTCGGTCTGCGCAAACTCGCCGACGCGCTCGCCGCCAGCGAACTCGTCGCCGCCGTCGCGATCTCGGAAGTGCTGGTGCAGCAGCTGCGCGCCGAGGCGCGCGATGCGGGTCTCGAGGAACGTCCGCTGTATCGCGCGGTGCGGTCGGTGCGCAGCAAGGACAGTGTTTCGCCGGTAGTCCTCAGCGATTCCGAGGTCGCCGCGCTCGGCTGAACCTCCCGCTCTCGGATCCGGATGCCGGAGTTCTGGCGGCGGTCAGCCGAAGAGAGCGAGTTGCGCGCTCTGTGGCGTGGCCGGGGGAGTGGCTGGTGTTGTGCGGCCTTGCGTTTGACGGAGGCCGTGGTGCGTCAGGAGAGGGTTCACCCGGTCGCGTAACCAGTCGCGGTAGAGAGGGGTGACGTTGCTGCCGCGGGCATAGAGCTGGCGGTAGCGGCGGATGAGCGCGGGGTGTTCGGTGGCGAGCCAGGTGAGGAACCAGTCCCGGGTGGGGCCGCGCAGGTGCATCGGGAAGGCCATGGCGCTGGACGCGCCCGCGTCGGCGATCGCGGCGAACAGGGCTTCGAGGTGGGCTCGGCTGTCGGTGAGGCAGGGGATGATCGGCGCGGCCATGACATGGACGGTGAAGCCCGCGTCGGCCAGCGCGCGGACCAGGTCGAGGCGGGCGCGCGGTTCGGGGGTGCCCGGTTCGAGGCTGTGGTGCAGATCGGGATCGAGGATGGCGATCGACACCGCGACGCTCACCTCGACTCGCCGGGCCGCCTCGGTGAGTAGCGGGAGGTCGCGGCGCAGCAGCGGGCCCTTGGTGAGGATGGAGAAGGGGGTGCCCGAATCGGCGAGTGCGGTGATGATGCCGGGCATCAAGCGGTATCGGCCCTCGGCACGTTGATACGGGTCGGTGTTGGTGCCGAGCGCCACCGCCTCGCGCTGCCAGGAACGGCGCATGAGCTCACGGCGGAGCACCGCGGCGATATTGGTCTTCACCACGATCTCGGAATCGAAATCCTCGCCCGCGTCGAGGCCGAGATATTCGTGGCTGCCCCGCGCGAAGCAATAGCGGCAGGCGTGCGAGCAGCCGCGCATCGGGTTGATCGTCCAGCGGAAGGGCAGCGCGGAGCTCTCGGGCATCTTGTTCAGCGCGCTCTTGCACAGCACCTCGTGGAAGGTGATGCCGTCGAACTCGGGGGTGCGGACGGAGCGAACCAGCCCGGCCCTGGTCAGGCCGGGCAGCGCGCCGTCATCGGCGTCCAGGGTTTGAGCTTGCCACCGCACCCCACGAGTCGAACATTTGTTCGAACAGGTGTCAAGCCTGACGCGACGCCCGCAGGAAGTCGACGAGGTCGTTGACGGTCTCCAAGGTCGGACGCGGGCGGTAGCCGAGTTCGCGTTCGGCCTTGCCGTGATCGACGGTCGGCGCCGAGATCAGCGCGCCCATCGCGGCTTTGGACATGATGTCGGAGCCGAGGCGCCTGCTGATCGGCTCGAGCACCGGCATCATCGCGCCGACCGCCTTCGCCGGGATGACGAAGCGTGGACCCTTGGCGCCGGTGCGGGCCGCGGCCATCCGGCACAGGTCGACCATCGTGGTCATCTCGCCGCCGAGCAGGTAGTTCTCGCCGGTGCGGCCCTTCTCGCCCGCCAGGATCAGGCCGTGGGCGACGTCGCGCACGTCGACCAGGTCGAAGCCGCCGCCGATCATCACCGGCACCCGGCCGCGCATCGCCTGGCCGGCGGCGGAGTTGATGCGCGACAGTCGGTCCAGATGGTCGACCGGACCGTAGACGCCGGTCGGATTCACGATCACCGCGTCGAGTCCGCGCTCGATCACCGGACGCAACGCCAGTTCGCCGGACCACTTCGACCGGTCGTACACCGGCAGGCTGGGATCGTCGGAGCGGCCGGAGGTCTCGTCGATGTGCCCACCCGCGCGGTACTGATCGAAGGCGTGGATGGAACTGGTGTGGACGAACCGGCGCACACCCGATTCCAGCGCCGCCTCGGCGGTGACGCGCACGCCTTCGGTGTTCACCCGCCACGCCAGATCGTTGCGTTCGGCGAGGGTGATCAACGCGACGAGGTGGTAGACCACCTCGGCGCCCGCCAGCACCGCCCGCATCGACGCGGGGTCGAGCACATCGCCTTCGACCCAGGTCACGGCCGGATCGGCGGTAGTCGGGGCCACGCGGTCGATCGCGACGACCTCGTGGCCGCGCTCGACGAGCAGGGGGATCAAGTTGGTACCGAGGTAGCCGGCTGCGCCGGTCACTGCGACCTTCATGTGCCCGAGGATATAGAACATGTTCTAGTTTTGATAGTCGATCGCCCAGATCGAAGGTGGCACGACTCGAAAACTGTCGGCGAGTTCGGCTATATTTGGCGCCAATCGCAGTTGGGCGGTCGCGTCGGGAGTTTCGCGTCCGCCGTTGCCTTCTGTAGTGCAGACTTTTCACGACGAGTTGGGGGGATTCGCATGACTGATCTCTCGGTGCAAACCGGAGAGGTCGCCGCGTTCGCGGCGACCAATGGCGGGGTGGCGGCACAGGTCGCCGCGGCGGGCAATATCGATTTGGTCGCCAGCGTGTCGGCGGCGACGCCGGTGTTCGGCCTCATCGGCGCCGATTACCTGGCGATGTTCGCCGCAGCACAAGCGTTGCAGGCCAAGGACATCAACGACCTGTCGGCCAAGTTCAGCTCGCTCTCGGACGCGGCCTTCAAGTCGTCGGTGACCTTCGAGACGACCGATATCGACAACGCCGCCGAACTCGCGCGTCAGGCTGCTGGGCTCGGGGGCCCTGCGTGAAGCCGCTGAGTTCCGACGCCGGCGTCATCGCTCCCGACGTCGCCATGGCCGCTGCCGACGCCGAGACCGCGTCGGTGATGGGTGCGGTACCGCTCGACTCGCAGGCGATTCTCGATGTGTCGCTGATGCAGGTGCCCGAGGATGTGGCGGTCGGCGAGGAAGCGGTCTTCACGCTCGCGCAGAAGATCACCGACGAAGCCCAGAACGGCAGCATGTCGCCCGCCGGGTTGGGTGGGCTCGGCGGCCTCGGCACCGGCGTGCAACCCCAGGACATCCTGTCCGGCGTCGCCGAGGACGCCTCGTCCGCGCTCAGCGGCCTGCAGGGCACAGTGGCTCAGGTCGCGGCGCCCGCGTCGGCCGCCGCGCTGACCGCGTTCGACCAGGCCAAGTCCGCGCTCACCGGCACATCGGGCGCCGGTGCTGCGAATACCTCCGGCGCGAGCACGTCCGCCGCCGCGACGACACTGACCGAAGATCCGGTCGCCGCGCTGATGAGCGGACTGTCGCTGCCCGCGCTGCCCGGCATCGACACCCTGTTCCAGCCGTTCCTCGACCTGCTCAGCAGCTTCGGTACCGGTGTTTTCAGCGCGCTGGACCCGACCACGATCCTGAGCAACTCCTCCGCGGTGATCGAACAGGCGATGAGCCTGGCCCAAGGCGGGGTGAAGACTGTTCAGCAGGTGTGGGAAGGCCAGGCCGCCGACGCGGCGACCACCGCCAGCCAGCAGGCGCAGACTCAGGGGCAGGACACCAGCCAGCGCGGCATCGACATCTCTGCGCTCACCCAGCAGGCGGCCACCGTCGTGCAGACCGGCAACGCGCAGCTCACCACCATCGCCACCACCTTCGCGGCCCAGGCCACCGCGCTCGCGCCCACGATCATGCTGCCGCCGACCCAGGCCACCCTGATCGGCTTGGCCACTACGCATCTCGGTGAAGCGGTGTCGGTCGTCAATGTCACCCGTGGGCAGTTGATGGGCTACACCGGCGAACTCAGCGGCGTCGTCGGGCAACTCGCCGGTCAGAGCGGCCTGCCCTCGCCCGAGGAAGTCCTCTCCGCGGCCTCGGAGAACATCGGCGAACCGCTGCTCACCCAGGCAGAGGAAGCGCTCACCGGCGGCGGCGACTCCTCCACCACCGCGGCGAGCACCACCGCGGGAACTACCACCACTCCCGGCTCGACGACAGCGTCGAGCCTCGGCACCGGTGGCTCCGGTGGCAGTGGCGGCGGTTCCGGCGCCTCGCTCGGCGCGCTCGGGACCGCGCGGGGTGGTGCGGGCGGTAGTTCCGCGGGCACCCCGAGTGCGGGTACTCCGAAGACCACCGCGGCCGTACCGGGTGCGGCGGTCCCCGCGGGTCGGGTGATGCCCACCGTCAACGCGATGGGCTCCGGCACCACCACGGCCGCGAGCACCGGCGGTACCTCCGGCATGATGGGCGGCGGCGCGGGAGCTGGCGGCGGCGCTGGCCGTGGCAACAACGAGGAAGAACACGGTCGTACCGTGCAGCCCTACCAGAGCCGCACCGGCAACGACGATCTCACCGGTCCACTGGGCGAATCCACACCCGACGTCATCGGTGCCGTCCACGAGGACGAACGCGACGAGGACGCGACCGCAGATCGCTTCTGACCCGAAGGGGCTCGCCGGTAGAAACCGGCGAGCCCGTTTCGGTTCAGCGTCGAACGATCAGCTCTTGAAAGCGTCGACCAGCTTCTTGTAGAGGTCGGTGAAGCGCTTGCGGGCGTCCTTCTGCTCCGGATTGAGGCCATCGGACGCCTCGGGGGAGTAGACGACCAGGTGGACTTCGTCGGCCGGATCGTCGGGCATCAGGTCGATGATCTGGGTGCCCCTGTTATCGCCGGCCGGAATTCCGAAATCGATCTCCTTGAGCGCGTTGATCTCCTCGCGCGCGGCCGAAATCACGTCGGAGGCAACGTTTCCGGTCACCTTCTTGGGCGCGTTCTCGGGTTTGCGGTCCTTGCTCACGGCGTCGGGCATGTGCACGGCCTCGCCGTCGGCGAAGACCTGCAGGACCGGGCGCAGGTCGGTGCGCTGTGACCAGCCGTCGGGGATCGTGGTCAGGCTCACCAACGGTAGCGGCGCCGGATCGGCATGGGCGATCGCGCTCGCGCCGGGCAGGGCGAGAGCGCAGACGAGCAGTCCGGTCATGGTCAGGCGCATGGGTTCCCCTCGATCGAAAGACAGTGCGTGGGTATCGCGTTCGAGGAGTCAGCGTAGCCCGGGCGGGTTGTCCAGGTCACGCGCGGAATAGGTGTCACAGGCCTGCACCGACCCGGTCCGGTAGCCGACGAGGAACCATTTCTGCCGCTGATCCGAGGACCCGTGCGTCCACGACTCGGGATTGACGCCGCGACCCGCCGAGCGCTGGATGCGGTCATCGCCGACGGCATTGGCGGCCGACAGCGCGTCGCGAATATCTTTGTCGGACAAAGGGTTCAGGAAAGGCTGCCCGCCTCCCGGCGACGGCTGCTTGTCGGCGAAGTTGGCCCAGATACCGGCGTAGCAGTCGGCCTGCAGTTCGGTGCGCACCGCGCCGGAGGTCGCGCCCTGCGGATCGCGCTGAGCCTTGCCGATATCGCCGAGCTGGTTCTGGATATGGTGGCCGACCTCGTGGGCGACCACGTACTCCTGCGCCAGCGGTCCCGCGCTCGCGCCGAACCGGTCGGTCAGTTCCTGGAAGAAGGCGGTGTCGAAGTAGGCGGTCTGGTCGGCCGGGCAGTAGAACGGTCCGACGTCGCTGGTGGCATTGCCGCACCCGGTGTTCACGGCACCGGTGAACAGCACCAGCTCGGGCTCGACGTAGTTCTTGCCGGTCTGTTGTGGCAGCTGCACCGACCACACCGCGTCGAGGCTCTGCGCGGTGGCCACCACCCGGCAGTCGACGTACTTGTTCGCGTCGGCGCCGGTCTTGCAGTGTGCCGGCGTTCCCGCGGTCCCCGGCTGCGCCTGCTGCCCGCTCTGCGCGCCGGTGAAGTTGCCGAGCACCGTCCCCGGATCGCCACCGAGGAGCAGCGTGATGACCAACAGGATCAGACCGCCCGCGCCGCCGCCGAGGGCGAGTTTGCCGCCCATGCCGGGTCCGCCACCCGAGGATGCCCGGCCGGGATCGATCTGCATACCTTCGTTGAAGGTCATCGCGGTACTCGCCTTCGCTCGGTTGTCCAGCTGCCTCACAGCATGATTCACCGTCGGCGGGAGCGGCGACGGCGGACAGGTGTCACAAGCTTGACACGGTGGGGAAGATATCGGTTTTCACTCGGGCACCGTGTCTCACTACGATGGCAGTGCACCCGGTCATCTGCGCCGGTGCGGACAAGTCCGTGAAAGTCTGTCGAAAGGAATACCGTGCTGCGCACCCACTTGGCTGGTTCGCTGCGAGGCGAGCACGCCGGTCAGACCGTCACCCTCACCGGCTGGGTGGCGAGGCGTCGTGACCACGGTGGTGTGACCTTCATCGATCTGCGTGACGCTTCGGGCGTCTCGCAGGTGGTCTTCCGCGAGGGCGAGGCGGCCGAACAGGCCCACAAGCTGCGCGCGGAATACTGTGTGCAGGTCACCGGTGTGGTGGAACGGCGTCCCGACGGCAACGAGAACCCGGAGCTGCCGACCGGGCAGATCGAGGTCGACGCCAAGGAACTGGTCGTGCTCAACGAGAGCGCGCCGCTGCCGTTCCAGCTCGACGAGACCCCCGGCGACGAGGCCCGCCTCAAGTACCGCTACCTCGACCTGCGCCGTGAAGGCCCCGGCCACGCCATCCGCCTGCGCTCCAAGGTCAACGCCGCCGCACGGGAGGTGCTGGCAAGCCACGACTTCGTCGAGGTCGAGACCCCCACGCTCACCCGCTCCACCCCGGAGGGCGCTCGCGACTTCCTGGTCCCCGCGCGCCTGCAGCCGGGCAGCTTCTACGCGCTGCCGCAGAGCCCGCAGCTGTTCAAGCAGCTGCTCATGGTCGGTGGCATCGAGCGCTACTACCAGATCGCGCGCTGCTACCGCGACGAGGACTTCCGCGCCGATCGTCAGCCCGAGTTCACCCAGCTCGACATCGAGATGAGCTTCGTACGCCAGGACGACGTGATCCTGCTGGCCGAGGACATCCTGACCGCGCTGTGGAAGCTGGTCGGCCACGACATCGTCACCCCGATCTCGCACATGACCTACGCGGAGTCGATGCGACGCTACGGCTCCGACAAGCCCGACCTGCGTTTCGGCGTCGAGATCACCGAGCTCAGCGACTACTTCAAGGACACGACCTTCCGGGTGTTCCAGTCGGAGTACGTCGGCGCGGTCGTGATGCCCGGTGGCGCGAGCCAGCCGCGACGCCAGCTCGATGCCTGGCAGGAGTGGGCGAAGCAGCGTGGCGCCAAGGGCCTGGCTTACATCCTGATCAACGAAGACGGCACCCTGGGCGGCCCGGTCGCCAAGAACCTGACCGACGCGGAACGGGACGGTCTGGCCAAGCAGGTCGGCGCCGAGCCGGGCGACTGCGTGTTCTTCGCCGCCGGTGCGGTGAAGTCGAGCCGTGCCCTGCTGGGGGCCGCGCGCGGCGAGATCGCCCGCAAGTGCGACCTCATCGACCCCAACGCCTGGGCTTTCGTCTGGATCGTCGACGCCCCGATGTTCGAGCCCGCCGCCGAGGCCACCGCCAGCGGTGACGTGGCGCTGGGCCACTCGGCCTGGACCGCGGTGCACCACGCGTTCACCTCGCCCAAGCCCGAGTCGCTCGACACCTTCGACACCGACCCCGGTTCCGCGCTGGCCTACGCCTACGACATCGTCTGCAACGGCAACGAGATCGGTGGCGGTTCCATTCGTATCCACCGTCGCGACGTGCAGGAACGCGTGTTCTCGGTGATGGGCATCGACAATGCCGAAGCCCAGGACAAGTTCGGCTTCCTGCTCGACGCGTTCGCCTATGGCGCCCCGCCGCACGGCGGCATCGCCTTCGGCTGGGACCGCATCACCGCGCTGCTGGCCGGTGAGGACTCGATCCGCGAGGTGATCGCGTTCCCGAAGACCGGCGGCGGTGTCGATCCGCTCACCGACGCGCCCGCGCAGATCACCGCGCAGCAGCGCAAGGAAGCAGGCATCGACGCCAAGCCCGAGGTCAAGGGTAAGGGCGAAGCCACCGACGCGCCGAAAGTTGTTGCGGCCGAGAAATAGCGGTCATCGGAGTAGCCCGGTACCTTCTGGTCAGTTCCCGTATCGCCACGGCGATACCGATCAGGAGGACACCGGTGCTACATCTTCGAGTGATCAGCCCGCCCGAGCAGACCGATGAACTGGTGCGGATTCTCGAAGCCGACGCCGGCGTCACCCACCTCACGGTGATGCGCGGGGTTGCGCTCGACCCCGTGGGCGATCTCGTCCAGGCGGACGTGGCGCGAGAGGCGGGCAACACGGTGCTCGCCGACGTGAAGGCGCTCGGTATCGTCGAGCACGGCGGGATCACCCTCGGCCCGGTCGACGCGGTGCTCTCCGACGCCGCGGACCGCGCGGTCCGGGCGGCGCCCGGTGATCCGAGCGACGCGGTGATCTGGGAGCAACTGCTCAAGGAGACCCGCGAGGAATCCTCGCTCAACGCCACCTTCGTCGCGTTCCTGACCATCGCCTGCCTGCTGGCCGCGATCGGAGTGGCCACCGACTCGCCGGTCACCGTCGTCGGCGCGATGGTGGTGGGCCCGGAGTTCGGTCCCCTGGCGGCTTTGTCGGTGGCGCTGGTGCGCCGCAACTGGCGGCTGGCGCGGCGCTCGATGATCGCCTTGGCGGTGGCATTCCCGATCGCGATGGTGGTCACGCTGGGCGCGACGATCGTGTGGGAGCGCCTCGGTTGGATCACCACCGAGGGCATCATCGACGCGCACAACGTCGACTTCATCTACGAGGTCGGTCCGTTCTCGTTGGTCGTGGCGTTGCTCGCTGGATCGGCAGGCATGTTGTCGCTGGTCACCGCGAAATCAGCGGCCCTGATCGGTGTCTTCATCTCGGTGACGACCGTGCCCGCCGCCGGGTACGCGGTGGTGGCGGCGACGCTCGGACAGTGGCACCGGGCGTTCGAGTCGGCCGGTCAGCTGGCGGTGAACCTGGTTGGCATCGTGATCGCCGGAGTGGTGGTGCTCGAGCTGCGGCCCAAGGCGGGTGACGAGCGGGGCCCGATCGGCCGGTTCAAGCGGGCCATCGGCATGCGGACCACCCTCGAACGCTGAATCTCAGACGCGGGCGACCGGCCCCGCGGTCATCATCCGGTAGGAGTACGTCACCGCGATGACGCACACCGGCCCCGCGACGAACAGGCCGAGCCCGCACAGCGCCGCGCCGACGAGGGTGACCAGCATGACGGTGAGCGCAAGCAGCAGCGCCGCCCACAGATTCGCCAGCACCAGCTGCGCGCTCGCCTTGATCGCTTCCACCGGGCCGTAGTCCTGATCGATCACGAAGTGCAGCGAGAACATGCACAGGAACCCGGCGATCAGCCCCGGCGCCAGACACAGCGACGAAAGAAGCAGCGTGACGGTGAACGCGAGCATCGCGGTCAGGAGGACATTGCCCGCGTTCACGAACCGGAAGAACGACCCGAAAGCCGGTGGGTACCCGTCGGTTTCGTAGAGCGCCCCGCGCACCATCGCCGCCTGCAGCAGCCACAGCGCGACGATCACCATCAAGAACAGGAACAGCACGCTGAACGGTGACTTCGGATCGACGATCTGGACGACGGCGACGAAGCCGAGATAGATCAACACCCCCACCGCGGTGACCCCGAGCCACGGACCGGGATTGGCACGGAATCGCTCCCACCCGTAGCTCAGCGAACGGCCGATATCGAGGCCCTGTGCTCCCGAATGGTAGTAACCGAGCGTCTGCCCGCCACCGCCCGTCGACACGCCGGACGCGGGGGCTGGCGGGTAGGTCGGATTCTCCGGTTTCGCCTGGGGCACCGCGTAACCGGGACCCGTGCCCGCGGGCCCGTACTGCGGTGCCTGTCCGCCGTGGCCGGCAATCGGCGGCGGCGGCTCGACGGGCTCGTGCCCGTACTGGGCGGCGCCGGGGCCCTCGAATTGCGGATAGCCTGCGCCACCGGCCATTCCGTGCCTGCTCGGTCCCGTACCGGGAGCCGGTGGTTGCCCGGTTCCCTCGTGTCTGCCCCCGGGTCCGGCGAATTGTCCGCCACCGCCAGGAACAGGCGACCCGCCCGGTGAATCGCTCGATGCGGCGTACGGTGTGTCGGTCACTGTGGTAGACCTTTCGACTCAACCGGTTTGCGGTGTGGCGCACAGCAGTTCACGATGAGAAAACCCGACGACCGGCTGATGTGTCAAGCCAACAGGAACACACGCGCAACCTCGGTGCCAACACGCCGAACGACGCGGAAAGGTTGTCCAACCGCTCGCTAGAAGTGACCGGGTACGAGTAGCTTGAGAGGCGATGACCGCACTATTGGCCGAACGCGCCGCCGACGTCGTGTCCGCAGCACAACAGTTGCTCACAAAGCGAATGGGTGCTCCGGTAAAGCTGAGTGATCCGATGGAGCTCAGCGGCAGTGGTAGGACGACAGTCCTACGCGTGCGTGTTGCGGAAAACGCATTTTCGTTGCCGCGCACGCTGATCGTCAAGCAGGTGCGCGGTTCTACTCCCGACCGCCGCGCCGGTGGTTTGGCGCCCGGTGTCGCCAGTATCGACGCGGCATTCCTGCGCGAGGCGGTGTCCTACCAGTTCACCACCGCGCTGAGTCGTGAGCAGCGTCCCGGTGCCTTCCTGATCGCGCACAGCGTCCCCGACCGGCTCCTCGTGCTCTCCGACCTCGGTGACAACGCGTTACTGACCTCGGTGCTGCAGGCACGCGTGGAGCCGGGTACCCGCAACTCGCTGATGGCGTTCGCGCAGGCGCTCGGCCGGATGCACGCCGCGACCGTCGGTCGCGAGCCCGACTTCGTCGCCCTGATGCGTCGGGTCGACTCGGTGCACCGCGTCGACGGGATCGCCCAGCAGGCCCAGGCCGCCATCGCCGAGGTTCCCGGTCTGCTCGCGGCCGAGTTCGGCATCGAGGTGCCCGGCGAGATCGCCGAACGCATCGTGCACGGCAACCGTCTGTTCACCGGTGGCCGCTACCGCGCGTTCAGCCCGTCGGACCTGTGCCCCGACAATGTGATCATGAACGAGGAAGGCGCGCGGTTCCTCGATTACGAGTGGGGCGGTTTCCGCGACGCCACCCTCGACATCACCTACGCGCTCGTCTCCTACCCCGGCTGCCTGTGCGATTTCGAACTCTCGCGCAGTCGCGCCAAGGAAATGGTCGAGGCCTGGCGTTCCGCCGTGGTCGGCGTCTGGCCGTCGCTGGCCGACGACACCGTCCTGGCCGAACGGATTCTCGAAGCCCGGTTGATCTGGGTCTGGCTGTCCACCTACTGGTTCCTGCCCGCCGACCACGCCCGTATCGCCACCGCCCGCGAACACGGGCTGTCGGTCCCGCGCTCGGAAGCCCTGATCAACCGGTGGTCCGCGCTCGCCGAAGACGCCAGGATGACAGGCGACGACGCGGTCGGCGACTTCGCCGAACAGGTCTCGGCGATGCTCGAGGAACGCTGGTCGGAGTAGCGGTACCGGGCTGGCTCCCCACTTCTCGCCGCGCCGCGGGTACCGTCGGCAGGGATCTGAGGAGTTGGGAGCAGCCGTGCCGATACCGGTCACCGTCACAGTCGTCCGCAAGCAGTGGTTGACCCCGCACCTGGTGCGCGTGGTCGGCACGGTTTCGGACGGATTCGTTCCTAACGCGTTCACCGACGCCTATGTGAAGTTGATCTTTCCGGCGCCGGGCGTCGAATATCCCGAGCCGTTCGATCTCGACACGGTGCGCGCGACGCTCGGCCCGGAGAGCCAGCCCGTGCTGCGGACCTACACGGTGCGATCCTTCGATCCCGAACTGCGCGAGATCAGCATCGACTTCGTGGTGCACGGTGACGAGGGCGTCGCGGGGCCGTGGGCGCGCTCGGTGGAGCCGGGCGCGCGGTTCTGGTTGAACGGACCGGGCGGCGCGTTCGCACCCGACCCGGCGGCCGACTGGTACCTGCTCGCCGGCGACGAATCGGCGCTGCCCGCTGTCGCGGCCGCCCTCGAAGCACTGCCGGCGGGCGCGCCCGCGCTCGTATTCGTCGAGGTGGGCGGCACCGAGGACGAGATCCCCCTCGTTTCTCCCGCTGATCTGCGCCTGCACTGGGTGCATCGCGGTGTGTCCTCGGACCGGATCACCGACGACCTGGCCGGGGCCCACTCGCCTCTGGTGGCGGCGGTGCGTGCGGCCGAGTGGCTGCCGGGACAGGTGCAGGCGTTCGTGCACGGCGAGGCCGAGTCCGTGATGCGTCAGCTGCGCCCTTACCTGCGCAAGGAACGCGATGTCGCGCCGAAATGGCTTTCGATCTCGGGATACTGGCGGCGCGGCCGCACCGAGGAGGGCTTCCGTGAATGGAAGCGCGAGCTGGCAGCCGAAGGCGCCTGATTTCGATCATGGAGTGTGGGTCAGCGCGGCGAGTTTGCCGCGCAGATGGGCATGTTCGACCGCATTGTCGGTGAGCAGCAGCGCCGACTCGTAGGCGGCGATCGCTTCGCCGGTGCGTCCGAGATCGGTGAGGAAGGCGGCGCGGGCAGCGTCGAGATAGCCGTAGGTCGCCAGCGCCGGTTCCGCGCCGAGCGGATGCAGCAGCGCCAGCGCCTGGGCCGGATCGCCGGCCAGGCCGACCGCGATGGCGTGGTTGAGCAGCGCGACCGGCGACGGCGCATCGCGCAGCAACAGCCGGTACAGACCGATGATCTCCCGCCAGTCGGTATCGGCCCAGGTCGGTGCTTCGTCGTGCACGGCGGCGATCGCGGCCTGCAAGGTATACCGGTCGGTATGCGGCAGAGCGTGTTTCACCAGCGCGATGCCCTCGGCGATGGCCGCTCTGTCCCAGCGGTCGCGGTCCTGGTGTTCGAGTGTGCACAGCGTGCCCTCGTCGTCGACGCGTGCTGCCCGGCGCGCGTCGGTGAGCAGGATCAGCGCCAGCAGCCCGGTCACCGACGGGTCGTCGGGGACGAGCGCGTGCATCATCCTGGCCAACTGCAACGACCGGTCGATGAGATCGGCACGGACCAGCACCTCGCCCGCGGGCGCGGTGTGGCCGGTGGTGAACAGCAGGTGGATCACCGCGCAGATGGAATCGAGCCGCTGCGGCAGCTCGCGCACCGAGGGCACTCGATACGGAATGGCCGCTACCGCGATCTTCTTCTTGGCGCGGGTGATTCGCGCGGCCATGGTCGCCTCGCTCACCAGGAACGCGCGAGCCACCTCGGCGGTGGTGACACCGCAGACCAGCCGCAGCGTCAGTGCGACCTGAGCCTGCGGCGCGAGCGCGGGGTGGCAGCAGGTGCTGATCAGCCGCAGCCGGTCGTCGGGGATCGCCGGGTCGTCCAGGTCGGCCAGCGCGAGGTCGGCGGTATCGTCCACCGATTCGTCGACGACGAGCCGGGGCAGCGCGCGCCGGAAGGTGCTGTCGCGGCGCAGCAGGTCGAGGCCGCGACGCCGCGCGACCGTCGTCAGCCAGGCGCCGGGTCTGGCCGGGACACCGTCGCTCGCCCAGGCCGTCAGCGCCGTCGCGTAGGCGTCCTGCACGCATTCCTCGGCGAGGTCGAAATCGCGGACCGACCGCACCGTCGCGGCGAGCACGAAAGCCCACTCACGACGGTGCGCCTGCTCGACGGCCGCAGCCGCCGCCGTGGTCACGACTGCGGGTAGACCTGGATCGGGCGCACCTCGACGCCACCCGTGGGGGCCGGCACCTGTGCGGCGATGGCGATCGCGGCGTCCAGGTCCGGCGCCTCGAGCAGGTAGTAGCCGCCGAGCGCTTCCTTCGCCTCGGCGAACGGGCCGTCGGTGATGACGACCTCCCCGCCCGCATCGTGGCGGATCGTGGTGGCGGTCGCGGTGGGCTGCAACGCCTGCCCGCCGACGTTGGCGTCACCGGCGATCTGCTGGAAGGTGCGATGGGCGGCGAGCATGTCGTCGAGCTCGGCGGGGGAGTACGCGGCGTAGGTGGCTTCGTCGCCGTAGATCAGGACCAAGTACTGGCTCATGATGTGCTCCTTCGGGTGGGGGCTGCCCGCTCGTCGGGTGGCCGTACTCACTCGACGAGCGAGCACGGGCACAATCGACAACCCTGTCCGAAGAATTCTGCGCCGATTTCCGCGGCGTCGCGACGAACCCCGCTCAGTGCACCGGAGCGGGCCGCGGTTCGACCCGTCCGCCCGTCGCGACGGCGAACGACGCGCCGTGCCGCACACCGGTGGCGGGATCGGTGACGTCGACGACGTAGAACCAGTCCATCTGCGTCTGCGTCGCGGTGACCTCGAGCACGCCGAAGCCGTGTGAGTCGAGTTCGGTGTAGCGCAGGTGATGGTTGGCCGCTTTGATGGCCTCTTCTGCCGGCACCGACGCGGTGCGGGCGGGCATTCTCAGCAGATCGCCGACGCTGGAGGAGGTGACCGACGGGATCACGAACTCCGCGCCGACCGTCGGTCCGCCCGGGTAGTTCGCGGCGTTCAACGGCAGGTCGGCGGCCCAGGAGGTGTGGATGTCACCGGTGAGGAACACGACGTCGCTCACCTCGTTGTCGACGATCGTGCGGAACAGGGTGTTGCGGTCGGCGGTGTAGCCGTCCCACTGGTCGCCGTTGACGGTGATGCCGCCCTGCGGGAGGCCGAGCGCCTCGGTGATCGCCTGGGTCGTGGCCGCCTCCAGCGGCGGGAACACCAGCGGCGCGACCATCACCGAGTTGCCGATCAGCTTCCAGCGGGTGGGCGAGGAGGCGAGTCCGGCGGTGAGCCAATCCATTTGGGCGCGCCCGGTGATCGTGCGGGACGGGTCGTCGGCGTGCCGCCACCCCGCGCCCGGCCCGGCCTCCTCGTCGCGGTAACTGCGCAGATCCAGCATCGACAACTCCGCCAGCGTGCCGAAACGCAAGCGGCGGTAGATCTGCACCTGGCCGTCGGCGCGAGTCGCCCGCACCGGCATCCACTCCAGGTAAGCGCGGGCAGAGGCGCCCTTGCGATCACCCCACGGGCCTTCGATGGCGGGGTCGTGGTTCTCCGCGCCCTCGCGCCAGGAGTTGTCGGCCGACTCGTGGTCGTCCCAGGTGCAGATGAACGGCACCGTGGCATGCAGGGCCATCAGATCGGGATCGGTCTTGTACTGGCCGTGGCGGGTGCGGTAGTCGGTGAGGGTGACGATCTCGTTCGCCGGGTCGTGCGCGCGGACCGCGCCGTTGCGGCCGGTGTACTTCCCGCGGCCGTACTCGTAGATGTAGTCGCCGAGATGCACGATCGCGTCGAGATCGGTGCGCGCGGCCAGGTGCCGGTAGGAGCCGAACCAGCCCGCTTCCCAGTTGGCACACGAGACCAGGCCGAGGCGCAGACGATCGACCTCGCTGTCCGGTGCGGGCGCTGTCCTGGTGCGGCCTACCGGGGAGGTCTCGCCGCGGGAGGTGAAGCGGTAGAAGTAGTCCTGACCGGGGGTGAGGCCGGTCGCGTCGACCTTGACAGTGTGGTCGGTATCGACGGAGGCGGTGACGGTGCCGGACGCGGCGAGCGCGCCGAAATCGGCGTCGGTGGCGATTTCCCAGCGGACCGGCGTCGCGTCGCCGATGCCGGAACCGGGGGTGGCGTCCTCGGCGACAGTGACCCTGGTCCACAGGATGATCGCGCCCGGCAGCGGATCACCGGATGCCACACCGTGCCGGAAGATGCCGCCCGTGGCATGCGCGGGCGCGACGGTGCCCAATACCGCGACCGCCGCCACCGCCGTGGAACCGGCGAACAAGGTGCGGCGGGCGAACCCGACCGGCTGGGACGCTACGGCGCTGTTGTTTTCGACCACGATCAGCGATCACAGCCCACTAATCGGTTCCGCGCAAGTCCGCGCGAGCATTGTTGGTCAACTGTCCATCTTTGCGGCAGGTTCCAGACGAATTCCGGGGCAGGGGTGAGTGCGGTTGGTGAGCTTCGCAGAACATGTCCGAGGGCCTCGGTACCCTGCACACCGTGAGCGACAGCCTTTTCGACGTGCCCGGCGAACACGCGTCCGCCGAATCCGGCGCCGATGCGGTGTTCCGTCGCGACTCGGGCGCGCCGCTCGCCGTCCGGATGCGCCCCGCGAACCTGGACGAGGTGATCGGTCAGGCGCATCTGCTCGGCCCCGGCTCGCCGTTGCGCAGGCTTGTCGAAGGGTCGGGTGCGGCGTCGGTGCTGCTCTACGGCCCGCCCGGTACCGGCAAGACCACCTTGGCCTCGCTGCTCTCGCAGGCCACCGGTCGACGGTTCGAAGCGCTGTCGGCGCTCTCGGCCGGGGTCAAGGAAGTGCGCGCGGTGATCGACCTCGCCCGACGCCGACTCGCCGCGGGCGAGCAGACCGTGCTGTTCATCGACGAGATCCACCGCTTCTCCAAGACCCAGCAGGACGCGTTGCTGGCCGCCGTCGAGAACCGGGTCGTGCTGCTGGTCGGCGCGACCACCGAGAACCCCTCGTTCTCCGTCGTCTCCCCGCTGCTGTCGCGCTCGCTGGTCCTGCAACTGCAACCGCTCACCCCCGACGACATCCGCGCGGTCCTGGCCCGCGCGATCACCGACCCGCGCGGTCTCGCCGACGCCTACACCGTCAGCGACGAGGCGATCGAACACATCGTCCGGATCGCGGGTGGCGACGCCCGCCGCGCGCTCACCGCCTTGGAGGCGTCGGCGGAGTCCGCGTCCGACGGCGCCGTCGAGTTGGAGACCGTCGAGGCTACCGTCGACAAGGCCGCCGTTCGCTACGACCGGGCGGGCGACCAGCACTACGACGTGATCAGCGCCTTCATCAAGTCCATTCGCGGCTCCGATGTCGACGCGGCCGTGCATTACCTGGCACGCATGCTCGCCGCGGGCGAAGATCCTCGTTTCATCGCGCGTCGCCTGATGATCCACGCCAGCGAAGACATCGGCATGGCCGACCCGATGGCCCTGCAGACCGCCACCGCCGCCGCGCAGGTCGTCCAACTGGTCGGCCTTCCCGAGTGCAAACTCGCCCTGGCGCAGGCCACCATCCATCTCGCCACCGCCCCCAAATCCGGCGCGGTGACCACTGCGATCGGCACGGCCATGGCCGATGTCTCCCGCGGCAAGGCCGGTGCGGTTCCGCCTTACCTGCGCGACGGCCACTACGCGGGCGCCGCCCTGCTCGGCAACGCCCAGGGCTACAAGTTCCCGCACAAATCCCGCGAGGGCGTCGTCACCCAGCAGTATCCGCCCGACGAACTGGTCGGCACCGACTACTACCTGCCCACCGACCACGGCAACGAACGCACGATCGCCCCGCGCCTGGAGAAGCTGCGCCGCATCATCCGCGGAAGATAGAAGATCCGTCGTGCCACCTGCGTGGCGTGGACCACCCCGGTCGATGAAAAACCACGCGCACCGCACCGGTAGTCTGGGTATTTGTGCAGACCCACGAGATTCGACGACGGTTCCTGGACCATTTCGTCCGTGCCGGACACACCGAGGTCCCCAGTGCTTCGCTGATCCTGGCCGACCCCAACCTGTTGTTCGTCAACGCAGGCATGGTCCAGTTCGTTCCGTATTTCCTGGGTCAGCAGACCCCGCCGTGGGCTACCGCGACCAGCGTGCAGAAGTGCGTGCGCACCCTCGACATCGAGAACGTCGGCATCACCACTCGCCACAACACGTTCTTCCAGATGGCGGGCAATTTCAGCTTCGGCGACTACTTCAAGCGCCAGGCCATCACCCTGGCCTGGACGCTGCTCACCGACACCGTCGAGAACGGCGGCTACGGCTTCGATCCCGAGCGCCTATGGGTCACCGTCTACCTCGATGACGACGAGGCCGAGCGGATGTGGCTCGAGATGGGCGTGCCCGCGGACCGCATCCAGCGCCGCGGCATGGCCGACAACTACTGGTCGATGGGCATCCCCGGCCCGTGTGGCCCGTGTTCGGAGATCTACTACGACCGCGGCCCCGAATATGGTGTCGAGGGCGGCCCGGAGGCCGACGAGGACCGCTACATCGAGATCTGGAATCTCGTGTTCATGCAGAACGAGCGCGGTGCGGGCATCTCCAAGGACAACTTCGAGATCCTCGGCCCGCTGCCCAAGCAGAACATCGACACCGGCATGGGCGTCGAGCGCGTCGCGTTCCTGCTCCAGGGCGTGGACAACGTCTACGAGACCGACCTGATGCGCCCGATCATCGACAAGGCCGAGGAACTCACCGGCCGCTCCTACGGCGTCGAGCACACCGACGATGTGCGCTTCCGCGTAATCGCCGACCACGCCCGCACCGCCGCGATGCTCATCGCCGACGGCGTGAACCCCGGCAACGACGGTCGCGGGTACGTGCTGCGCCGCCTGCTGCGCCGCATCGTGCGTTCGGCGCGCCTGCTCGGCGCCGAGAAGCCGGTGATGGCCGAGCTGATCAAGGTCGTCACCGACCTGATGTCGCCGTCCTATCCCGAACTGGGCACCGACTTCTTGCGGATCGAGACCGTGTCGGTCGGCGAGGAGATGGCGTTCCTCAAGACCCTCAACACCGGCGAGACCCTGTTCGACAACGCCGCCACCGCGGTGAAGTCCAAGGGCGGCAAGCAGATCACCGGTTCCGACGCGTTCGCGCTGCACGACACCTACGGCTTCCCGATCGACCTCACCCTCGAAATGGCCGCCGAGGCAGGCCTTTCCGTCGACGAAGACGGTTTCCGCTCGCTCATGGCCGAGCAGCGCAAGCGCGCCAAGGACGACGCGCAGGCCCGTAAGCACGCCCACGCCGACCTCACCGTCTACAAGGAACTGGTCGACCGCGGCGCCACCGAGTTCACCGGTTTCGACGAGCTGACCTCCGAGGCCAACGTGCTGGCCCTGATCGCCGACGGCGTGCGGGTCCCGGTGGCCACCCTCGGCCAGGACATCGAGGTCATCCTCGATCGCAGCCCGATGTACGCCGAGTCCGGCGGTCAGATCGCCGACCGTGGCACCATCACCGCCTCGGGCCTGAAACTTCAGGTCAACGATGTGCAGAAGATCGCCAAGAAGGTCTGGGTCCACAAGGCCACCGTCGAGGCGGGTCAGATCACCGAGGGCGATGTCGTTCTCGCCCAAGCGGATCCGGCCTGGCGTCGCGGCGCCACCCAGGGTCACTCCGGCACGCACATGGTGCACGCCGCCCTGCGTCAGATCCTCGGCCCCAACGCCGTGCAGGCGGGTTCGCTGAACAAGCCCGGCTACCTGCGTTTCGACTTCAACTGGCAGGGCGCGCTGTCGGAGCAGCAGAAGGCCGATATCGAGGCCGTCTCCAATGACGCTGTCGGCTCGGACTTCCCGGTGAACACTTTCGTCACCGATTTGCCCAAGGCCAAGGAAATGGGCGCGATGGCGCTGTTCGGCGAGAACTACGGCGACGAGGTGCGCGTCGTGGAGATCGGCGGTCCGTTCTCCATGGAGCTGTGCGGTGGCACCCACGTGGAGCACTCCTCGCAGATCGGCCCGATCACCCTGCTCGGTGAGTCCTCGGTCGGCTCCGGTGTGCGCCGCGTCGAGGCCTTCGTCGGCCTCGACTCCTACAAGTACCTGGCCAAGGAGCGTGCGCTGCTGGCCGGTGTCGCCTCCTCGCTGAAGGTGCCCTCCGACGAGGTGCCCGGTCGCGTGGAGCAGCTCGTGGAGCGGCTCAAGGTGGCCGAGAAGGAACTGGAACGCACCAAGATCGCCGCGGTGCTGTCCTCGGCGGGCACGTTCGCCGAGCAGGCCGAGCGGGTCGGTGCGGTGCGTCTGGTGGCCGCCGCGGCGCCCGAGGGCGTGTCGGCCGGTGACCTGCGCACCCTGGCCACCGATATCCGTGGCCGGCTCGGCAGCGAGGCCGCTGTCGTGGTGCTGCTCGGCAATGTCGACGGCAAGGCGCCGTTCGTGGTGACCGTGAACAAGGCGGCCCAGGATCTCGGCTTCAAGTCGGGCGATCTGGTCGCGGCCTTCGGCCCGAGCATCGCCGGGCGCGGCGGTGGCAAGCCGGAGATGGCACAGGGCGCGGGCTCGGATCCGTCGGGTATCCCGACCGGTTTGACCGCGGTCCGTGCCCGGGTGGCCGAACTCGCCGGCTGATGACGACCCCTGGTTCGTCCAGCGAGGAATCCGCCGACCGCCCCGACCCGGGCACCGACCCGGGTCGGGGCCGTCGGATCGCGATCGACGTCGGTAGCGTGCGCATCGGTGTCGCCTCGAGCGACCCCGATGGCATCCTCGCCACCCCTGTCGAGACCGTCGCGCGCGCCAAGTCCGGTGGGCGCACCGGCGGTCCGCCCGCCGACATCGCAAGAATTGCCGACATTGTGCGGGAATACGAAGCGGTGGAGGTGGTCATCGGCCTGCCACGCACCCTGCGCGGCGAAAACGGCACCGCGGCTGCCATCGCGCGCAAGTTTGCCAAGCAGTTGCGACGGGTGATCGACCCGATTCCGATACGCCTTTCCGACGAACGTTTGACTACGGTATCTGCTGCACGTGCGCTGCGCGACAGTGGAGTTCGCGCACGTGGCCAGCGGCAGATGATCGATCAGGCGGCAGCCGTGTCGATTCTGCAAGGATGGTTGGACGAGCGGAGTTCGGTGTTGAAGGACGCAGCAGATACGGCGAGGGTCGGAGACGATGCATGACCGACCGATGGACCAGGGCCGAGGAACGCTACCGAGCACGGGAAGCTGACCGGCGCTATCCCCGACGCGACGATTGGGGTCTGGACCCCCGTGCGGCGCGCGACGACGAGCCGCAGCAGGCAGGCCCTGCCGGGTGGGACGACGAAGCTGGCACCGATGTCATCCCGCGCTACGAGGACGAGATCTACGACGAGCCCGAACCCGAGCCCGAACCCGAACCGGCGCCCCCGCCGCGCCGAGTCGGGCAGCGCGCGGCGCAGTCGGGTCGCGCGGCAGCGCCCGAACGCGGCCGCGCTCGGGCGTCGGGACGCGGCAAGCGGTCGCGGATCGCCTCACGCAAGGCGGCCGAGCGTAAGCGGCGCCGTCGCAATTTATGGGCCGTGGCCGCGGTGTTCGTCGTTCTGGTCGTCTCGGCCGCGGGTTTCGCCGGATACAAACTGATGGGCAGCCTCAGCCCGGCCGAAGATTTCGCCGGTCCGCCCGGTGCGCCCGTGGTGGTCCAGGTGCATTCCGGTGACACCGCGACGCAGATCGCCGACGAGATGCACAAGAAGGGCGTGGTCGCCAGCTCCGAAGCCTTCTACGAAGCGGCCGTACAGAATTCGAGCATGAACAGCGTCCAGCCCGGTTTCTACGCGATCGGCACGAAGAGCCCGGCCGTCGACGCTGTCACCGCGTTGGTCGGCGGGAAATCTCGGGTGGGCAATGTGACCATCTCCGAGGGTCGGCTGCTGCACGACAAGCACGACGCGACCACCGGTGGTCGATACGACGGCATCTATCGCAAGATCGCGGAGGCCAGCTGCGTCGGCCCCGAGCGCAAGTGTGTGACCTACGAACAGCTCGACGCCGCGGGCGCGAGCATGGACCCGAACGCACTCGGCGTGCCCGCATGGGCCATGCAAGCGGTCAAGGTAACCCCCGATAGAACCAGGCAGCTGGAAGGCCTCATCGCCGCCGGGACCTGGGATTTCGATCCGAGCGGGACACCGGAACAGATCCTGCGGCAGATGGTGACCGCGAGCGTGCGGAGCTACGAAGCCACCGGACTGCTCCAGTCGGGCGCCGACACGAAGCTGTCGCCGTACGAAACGCTCGTCGCCGCCTCGCTGGTCGAACGGGAGGCGAAACCCCAGGACATGGGCAAGGTGGCACGGGTGATCGTGAACCGGCTGCGGGTCGGTCAGATGCTGCAGTTCGACTCCACCGTGAACTACGCGCTCGACACCACCGAGGTGGCCACCACCGACGCCGACCGGGCCGCGGAGACTCCCTGGAACACCTACGCGATGGAGGGCCTGCCCAAGACGCCGATCGCCGCGCCGTCGGTGGGCGCGTTGCGTGCCATGGAGAACCCGGAGCCGGGTGCGTGGTTGTACTTCGTCACCGTCGACAAACAGGGCACGACCAAGTTCACCGACTCCTACTCCGAGCATCTGCGGCTGGTCACGCAGGCGCAGCGCAGTGGCATCCTCGACAGCTCACGGCCCTACGGTGGCTGAGGTGCGCAAGGCGGCGGTGCTCGGCAAGCCGATCGAGCATTCACGGTCGCCACAACTGCATCTGGCGGCCTATCGCGCGCTCGGATTGCCCTGGAGCTACGAACGCATCGAGTGCTCGGCCGAGCAGTTGCCCGGCCTTGTCGACGGGCTCGGGCCGGAATGGGTCGGTCTGTCGGTGACCATGCCCGGCAAGGAGGCGGCGCTGGCGGTGGCCGTCGAGCGCACCGAACGCGCGGTGCTGGTCGGCTCGGCCAACACCCTCGTGCGGACCGAGGGCGGATGGCGGGCGGACTGCACCGATGTCGACGGCGTCCTCGGCGCGCTGCGCGGCGGCGGTGTCTCCTCGCTCGACGAGGCCGTCGTGCTGGGCGCCGGTGGAACAGCCAGGCCCGCATTGCTGGCGCTGTCCGAACTCGGCGCGAAGTCGGTCACGGTGATCGCCCGCGATGCCGGACGGGCGCGGAGCTCGCTGGAATTGGCCGATCGACTCGGGATGCGAGCCACGGTCGTGCCGCTCGACGCGGAGCAGGTGCGCGCCGCGTGCGCGTCGGCCGGTGCGGTGGTCAGTACGGTGCCCGCCGAGGCCGCCGCGGTGATCGCCTCGGCGGTAGCCGCGGCGCCGGTGGTGCTCGACGCCATCTACAACCCGTGGCCGACCCCGTTGGCAACGGCGGTCGAGGCCGCCGGACACACGGTGGTCAGCGGGCTGCAGATGTTGCTGAATCAGGCTTACGGCCAGGTCGAGCTGTTCACCGGCCAGCCGGCGCCGCGCGCCGCGATGGCCGCTGCCGTCGAGTAGGCCCGCGCTGTCGGAACAGAATGTCGCCCGATCCGCGAAATTGATACCGGTTCTAGTTTTATCTCGCTAAGGTGTTGTCCATGACCGCTTGGGTGTTACGAGCCACCGTCCTCGGCGCGCTGGTCGTCGCCTTGCGCGTCCTCCTCGGCCTCGCCATGGCCTCCTGGCCCACCTACGGCACCTTCTGGCGCGTGCTATGCCTGGTGGCGATCATCGCGGTGGCCGTCGTCTGGGGCTTGCGCGACGCCCGTGCGGGCGCCGACAGCCTCACTGTTCGCTGGCTGGCCGCCGGTTTCGGCGCGGGACTGGCCAGCTCGGCAGTGTGCTGGGTCCTCGATCAGGTGCCCGGAATCGAACTCGGCGACGCCGGCTTCCTCTACGAGCTGACCTCCGCGGCCTCGTTCATCCTGCTGCTGGTCTTCCTGCCCGCGATGGTGGGTGTCGCCTTCGGTCACACCCGGTCGCGACGTTCGAGCGAATCCGCTACTCCCGCGACAGAACCAGCGTTCGCTACCGCGAGCTGAATCGCCCTCTCCGGCAGCGGAACCCGCGCCGAACCTGTAAGCGCTTCTACTGAGTGCGCACAGGTCGGCAACTCGGATCTCAGAGCATGATCGGCGACGTGCCCGGGGTGGTGTCGCGCGCGATCGCCGAGTAGGCGGCGGCCAGCAGCGACGGGTCGGGGCCTTCGAGGCGGCCGGGCTTGGCCAGACCGTCGAGGACCACGAAACGCAGGACCCCGGAACGGGTCTTCTTGTCGGTTTGCATGGCGTCCATCAGGTGGGGGAGTGCGTCGCCGTCGTAGGTGACAGGCAGGCCGACACTTTCCAGAATGGTGCGGTGCCGGTCGGCGGTGGCGTCGTCCAGACGCCCGGCCAGGCGGCCGAGTTCGGCGGCGAAGACCAGGCCGACGGAGACCGCGGCGCCGTGACGCCAGCGGTAGCGCTCGCGGCGTTCCACGGCATGGCCGAGGGTGTGGCCGTAGTTCAGGATCTCGCGCAGGCTCGATTCCTTGAGGTCGGCGGCGACCACATCGGCCTTGACCTGGATGGCGCGGCGGATCAGTTCGGGCAGCACCTCGCCGGTGGGGTCGAGGGCGGCCTCGGGGTCGGCTTCGATGAGGTCGAGGATCACCGGGTCGGCGATGAAACCGGCCTTGATGATCTCGGCCATGCCCGCCACGATCTCGTTGCGCGGCACCGTTTCCAGCGTCACGAGATCGACCAGCACGGCGCTGGGTTCGTGGAAACTGCCGACGAGGTTCTTGCCCGCCTCGGTGTTGATGCCGGTCTTACCGCCGACCGCCGCGTCGACCATCGCCAGCAGCGTGGTCGGCACGTGCACGATGCGTACCCCGCGCATCCAGGTGGCGGCGACGAAGCCGGCCAGGTCGGTGGCGGCGCCGCCACCGAGACTCACGATGGCGTCGTTGCGGGTCAGCCCGATTCGGCCGAGCACCTCCCAGCAGAACCCGGCCACGGCCAGTTCCTTGCCGTCCTCGGCATCGGGGATCTCGATGCGATGCGCGTCGATCCCGGTGTCGGCCAGTGCTTTACGCACCGCTTCGGCGGTCTCGGCCAGCGGCGGCTGATGGAAGATCGCCACGGTCCGCACGGCATTGCCCGCGTTGACCGCTCCGACGAGATCGCCGAGCAGCCCGCGGCCGATGATCACCGGGTACGGGTCGGCGGTGCGAACCTCAATGATGGACGGCTCTGTCACGTGCGCTGCTCCGATTCTTTCTGGTCGTTGTTATTACGTCGCCCGCTACGCCGCCGCGGTTGCCCGCGTCGCCTGCGTTCGTTGGTACCGGTGCCGCGATCCGCTTCACCGGGTTGCCCGGCCCGCTGAACCTGTTGCGACGTCCCGGTCCGGGCTTCCTTCGTCGGGTCCGACGTCGCCGAGCCCGAGGGTTGCGCGGGCTCGCCACCACGGTGACCTACCCTCTTCGGGGCGCCGGCGTCGCGGGTGGCCGTGCGTCTGCCTCGGCCGACGCCGCGACTGCTCGTCTTGGCGCCGGAGACCGCAGTGCGTCCGCTCGCCCGACTACCCGGGGCATTGCGGTTGCCCGCACGACCCCCGGCGGCCTCCCGGTTGCCCGGCTGGTTCTCGGCGTTGCTCGCACGGCCTTCGGGGTGCTCGGACACCGCACCTGACGAGTTGTCCGGCTCGCGGGCGGCAGCGCTGGTCGCCGGCCGGATGCGGGCGCCTCCTCGGCGCGACCTGGTACGCCGGGACCGTCGACTGCCCGCCGTACGCGACTCGCTCTGCGCCGCACCAGCGGTGCGAGCCGCACCGGTGGTCTCGTCGACCGTGGCGCCATCGGCCGCGGATGGCGTCGGCGCCGAACGGTTCCGGTCGTCGACGCCGCTACGACGCTCGGTGGCCGTCACGCCCGACTGCTCGGCGCCGCCTCGGCGCACGGCGGCCGCGCGTGCCCTGGCACGTCGCCGGTTCTTGGACCGGTTGCTCCCGGCGCCGGGTCTGCTGGTGACCGAACCCGAACCCGAAGTCGCAGCGGCATTTCCGGTGTTCGAGCGCGCGGCGTCGAGATCGGTGCGTACCGATTCCAGGCCGAGCTTGGCCAGGATCATCCGCACCACCCGACCCGGACTCCGCCCGTCGGTGCGCACGCGCACGGTGGCGATCTGGCGGTAGAGCGGACGACGCTCGCGCATCAGATCCCGGTACTTGGCGGCCGGGTCGACCCCGTTGAGCAGCGGGCGGGTGCTGCTGGCGCCGGTGCGCCGAACCCCTTCGGACACACTGATTTCCAGGTAGACCACCGTCGCGTCACGCAGCAGTTCCCTGGTCCGCTCGGACAGCACCGATCCGCCACCGAGGGAGACCACGCCGTCGTGGGAGAGCACGGCGCGGCGCACCACCTCTTCTTCGATCCGGCGGAACTCCACCTCACCGTCGGTGGCGAAGATATCGGGAATGGTGCGCCCGGTATCGTCCTCGATCCCCGCGTCGGTGTCGTAGAGCGCCACCCCGAGTTCCCTGGCCAGCTTGCGCCCGATCGTCGACTTCCCCGAGCCCGGCAGCCCGACCAGCACCACCCGCGCAGACGGTGCGATCCGGTCGTCGGCGTCGGTGTCAGCAGCACCGGGCTCGACGCTCGCCGGTGAGGGGCCCGCGTCGCTCTCCGGCGCGGTCCCCTCCTGACCCTGCTCGGTCACGGGATACGGCTGTCCGCGGGCACGTGTGGGCGGCTGCCGATCCGCTTGACGTAACTGTTGATGTTGTCGACGGTCTCGGCCAGCGAGTCGCCGCCGAACTTCTCCAGCGCGGCCTGCGCCAGTACCAGTGCCACCATCGATTCCGCGACAACGGCCGCCGCGGGCACCGCGCACACATCGGAGCGCTGGTGGATGGCGACGGCTTGTTCACCGCTGGACATGTCGACCGTCGACAGCGCGCGCGGCACGGTCGAGATCGGCTTCATCGCGGCACGTACCCGCAGTGCTTCGCCGTTGGTCATGCCGCCTTCGAGCCCGCCCGCACGGTTGGTCGAGCGCAGCACACCGTCGGGGCCGGGACGCATCTCGTCGTGGGCCAGGCTGCCTCGTCGGCGCGCGGTCTCGAACCCGTCGCCCACCTCGACACCCTTGATCGCCTGGATGCCCATGAGGGCGGCGGCCAGGCGCGAATCGAGGCGCTGCTCGCCGCTGACGAACGAGCCGAGCCCGATGGGCAGCCCGTCCACGATCACCTCGACGACACCGCCGAGGGTGTCACCGTCCTTCTTGGCCGCTTCGATCTCGGCGATCATGGCCGCCTCGGCCTCGGCGTCGAACGCGCGCACGGGGCTGGCATCGATCGCGTCGAGATCGGTCGGACCCGGCGAGACACCGGTGGTGTTGGCCGCGGCGCCGATCGACACCACATGCGAGATGACCTCGACACCGAAGGCCTGACGCAGGAAGTTGCGCGCGAGGGTGCCGGCGGCGACACGGGCCGCGGTCTCCCGGGCGCTGGCCCGCTCGAGCACCGGGCGGGCGTCGTCGAAGCCGTACTTGAGCATTCCGGAGTAATCGGCGTGGCCGGGGCGAGGGCGGGTCAGCGGCGCGTTGCGCGCCATTCCCGCGAGCTCGGTCTCGTCGATCGGATCGGCCGACATCACTTCGGTCCACTTGGGCCACTCGGAGTTGGCGATCTCGATCGCGATCGGACCACCCATGGTGCGGCCGTGGCGCACGCCACCGACCAGGGTGACCTTGTCGGCCTCGAACTTCATCCGGGCGCCGCGCCCGTAACCGAGCCGGCGGCGGGCGAGCTGTGCGGAGACATCGTCCGATGTCACCTCGACTCCGGCGACCATCCCTTCCAGGAGGGCGACGAGAGCGGGACCATGGGATTCTCCGGCAGTTATCCAGCGCAACACGCCGACCATCTTCCCATGTCGACACGTGTGGGAGGGAATGCGGGCCGACGTGACGAGCGGCACGTCGGCGCCGCGGCGGGCCGAGCGGTGGCGGCCGCCGCCCTGATCCGGCCGAACCGGCCTACTCCGGACCGCCGACACAACCTCGTCAGCGGGATCGTCTCGGCGCGTCGCACCAGTGGTCATGCCAACACCATCGCGGTCACCGTGGCCAGGCACATGGCCGGTCCATGGGGAACCAAGCGTCGAGAGGGCGCAGCACGCACCTCGCGTGAATCACGTCCCAGTACCACCCGCAGCCGATCGCCGCCGAGCATCACCACCGCGGCCGCGGCGGTGAGCAGCGGTGCGGCCACGGCGGCCCACACCCAGGCGGGTGGCCCGGCGATCGCCGCGGCGGCCCCGAGCGCCACCGCGAGCTTCACATCACCGGCCCCGAGTGCGGCAGGGGAGAGTAGGTGGGCAACCAGATACGGCATCGTCAACAGCGCGGCACCGATCACCGCGGTCCCCAATTCTCCGGTCGACGCGGCGAACAGGAACACCGCGGCCGCGCCGATGCCGGTCAGCGCGTTGGGAAGACGACGGGCATGAACATCGATGACGCCCAGCAGCAGACACCAGGCGATGAGGCAACAGAACGCGGCAGTGGTCATGGATCGATCGTGCTGCGCCGCGACCGCCGACAGTGGGTCCTCCCCGAGAATGTGGACAACTTCCGCGCATGTGAACAAAGCCGTATCCAGTTGCCCGTCGACACGGAATCCGGAGCATCACGTGCCGACATGTCGCCCGTCGGGCGGTAGCGTTGACCCATGTGTGCTGACTACACGGCTCCCGATTACGCGGCCCGGCGCGGTGCCCTGCGGAGCCTGCTCGTGGAAAACGGTGTCGACGCGTTGCTGGTGACCGATCTGGTCAACATCCGCTACCTGACCGGCTTCACCGGATCCAATGCCGTTGTCCTGGTGCACTCGTGGGACATGCGCGGTGCCGAGGACCGCACCGTCATCGGCACCGACGGCCGCTACTCCGCTCAGGTCGCCGAGCAGGTCCCCGACCTACAGGCCGAGATCTGCCGGGCCACCGCGCGCCGCATCCTCGAGCTGTCAGGGGAATGGCAGTTGGGTCGGGTCGGCTTCGAAAGCCACGTGGTGACCGTCGATCAGCACTCCGCGTTCCAGGAACTGCGCACCGGATTGCAGCTCGTTCCCACCGCGGGTCTGGTCGAACAGTTACGCATGGTCAAGGACCCCTACGAGGTGGACCAACTGAGCGCGGCGTGCGCGGCCGCCGACGCGGGCCTGGCCACCCTGCTCGAGCGCGGCCTGCTGCGTGCGGGCCGGACCGAACGACAGGTTGCCCGCGACCTCGAATGGGCGATGTTCGAGCACGGCGCCGAGGCGATCTCCTTCGAGACGATCGTCGCCGCCGGCGCCAATTCGGCGATCCCGCATCATCGCCCGACCGGCGCGGTCCTGGCCGTAGGCGACTTCGTGAAGTTCGATTTCGGCGCGGTGGTCAACGGCTACCACTCCGACATGACCCGCACCCTGATCCTCGGCACCCCCGCCGACTGGCAGCGCGACATCTACGAACTGGTCGCCCGGTCGCAACGCGCGGGAACCGAGGCGCTGACACCCGGCGCGCAGACCAGCGAGGTCGACGCCGCGGCCCGCACGATCATCGAAGAAGCGGGGTACGGCCCGCAGTTCGTGCACGGTCTCGGTCACGGGGTGGGGCTGCAGATCCATGAAGCACCCGGAGTGGCGAAAACGAGTACCGGTACACTTCTGGCTGGTGTGGCGGTGACCGTCGAACCTGGTGTATACCTTCCCGGCCGCGGCGGGGTCCGGATCGAGGACACGCTCGTGGTGCGCGAAGCGGGCCCGGAACTGCTCACCCGCACCAGCAAGGACTTGATCGTCGTCGAGTGACATCGGCGCGCAGAACGCAGTAACCCCCAGTACGCAGTATTACGAACGAGGAGATCCGAGGACAGTGGCGGACACCAGCGACTTCAAGAACGGCCTTGTGCTGAAGATCGACGGTCAGCTCCAGCAGATCATCGAATTCCAGCACGTGAAGCCGGGCAAAGGCCCCGCCTTCGTGCGGACCAAGCTGAAGAACGTCGTGTCCGGCAAGGTCGTCGACAAGACCTTCAACGCGGGTGTCAAGGTCGAGACCGCGACCGTCGACCGTCGCGACATGACCTACCTGTACCACGACGGCACCGACTACATCTTCATGGACGGTGACACCTACGACCAGATCTCCATCCCGGAGGCCACCATCGGTGACGGTGCCCGCTTCCTGCTGGAGAACATGGGCGTGCAGGTCGCCGTGCACGAGGAGGCGCCGCTGTTCGTGGAGCTCCCCGTCACCATCGAGCTGGTCGTGCAGCACACCGATATCGGTCTGCAGGGAGACCGCTCCACCGGCGGCACCAAGCCCGCCACCCTGGAAACCGGCGCCGAGGTGGCCGTCCCGTTGTTCATCAACACCGGTGACAAGCTGAAAATCGACTCGCGCGACGGCAGCTACCTCGGCCGCGTCAACGGCTGATCGTGACCGACTCCCCGGCTGACAAGAAGGGCTCGTTCAAGAAGCTCGGCGCGCGCCACAAGGCACGCCGCCGGGCCGTGGACCTGCTGTTCGAGGCGGAGGCGCGCGATGTCGACGTCTCCGTGCTGCTCTCGGATCGCGCTGACCTCGCGACCCGCGACCAGAGCGTGGCCCCCGTGCACGCCTACACCACCACCCTCGTCGAGGGCGTAGCCGACGACCTCGACCGGGTCGACGGCACCATCGAGGGCTACCTCCAGGACTGGACCCTGCAGCGGCTGCCCGCCGTCGACCGGGCCATCCTGCGGATCGCGGTGTGGGAACTGTTCCACGCCACCGACGTACCCCCGGTCGTCGCGGTCGACGAGGCTGTCGAGCTGGCCAAGGAACTGTCCACCGACGACTCCCCGTCGTTCGTGAACGGTGTGCTCGGCCAGGTCGTGCAGGTGGCGCCCCAGGTTCGCGCCGCCGCCGCGGCTACGGCCGCCACGAAGGCCGCCCGCGGCGAGGCGGAGTCCTGACCGTGGCGCGCAAGTATCTCGTGATGGCCGAGCGCACCCCGAAGTTCGACGCCTCGGTGATCGAACCGCACCGCACCTTCCTGCAGGAGCTGCTCGCCGCGGGTCGACTCCAGGAAAGCGGTGGCTTCACCGACGGCACCGGCGGTGCCTACGTTGTGTTGGCCGAAAACCATGCTGCCGCAACAGCTCTGGTGCACTCCGATCCGCTGCACACCACCGGCGCCTCGGACCTGACGATCCACGAATGGGAAATCACCATTTCGGCGTGAACCATTCCAGACAGCCGCACGTCCGACATGGACGTGCGGCTGTTCTGCTGTTCGGGGGCGGCACCGGCTGATCCGCCGGGTCAGATCTTGTGCAGGCAGAACGAGACCGCGGGCGCGGTATGCGTCACCGGCTTCGTCGCGCGAAACCGCTTCCGCGATGCGTCGCAGACCTTGGCATCGTCGGCATCGACGCGGGTGTCGACCTCGAATGCCCCTGCGCCACAGGGAACTTTGCGTAGCCGAACCAAGTGAGCGTGGACGTTGCCCGGATCGTTGACACACTCACCGACTTTCGCATTGAGATGAGTGCACAGGTACTTCATGGGCGCTCTGGTGCTCTTTCGGTAATTCCGGGAGAAGTCCAGGTCCCCCGTCGCGCATTTCTGCGTACTCCATGCGCTGGTGATGATCAACACGGCGTCGGGGTCGGTACATGCCCGTCGATGGAAGTCCCAGCCAGGTCGCCCCGGATCTGTGTAGTACCCGCAATCGCCGGTTCGCTCCGTATCCGATCGCGGCGAGAGCAGACCCCAGGCCATCAAGCCGACCGCACTGATCGGCACGAGGGCAGCCAGCGCGAGCAATAGCCATTTTCGTCTGCCACCGAACAAGCGCGCATTGCGCGCCTGCTGCTCCCGATAACCCGGCCGCTTGCGACGACCGCGGGGCGGTCGCCACTGATCGCCCGGTCCCGGCGCCTGCCAGGGCTGTTGTCCGTGCGCGACATTCGGCTGTTCCACCCTGCCAGCTTGCCACTGCCGCAATCGAACTCACGCATCACCGAGGTGAGGATCCCGACGGCCTCCGCCGGTGGGTGTACGAGGAAACCGGCGGAGGCGCGACCGACGCTGGGTAGGCGCGGTGTCGGGTGTGCGCTGGGCACGAAGTGATCTTGCTACCTCGAGTGCGCTCGAGGTCAAGGGGGGTTCAGCGGTCGGCGTGGACCAACGGGGCGAGGAAGCCGGTGAGCTGGGCCGCCGAAGGTTGGCCCAGGCGGCGGCCGAGGTAGTCGGGGGCGTCGGCGGCCGCTCGGCAGCGGTCCGGGTCGGTATTGGACGGGTTGGCGGAATAGCGTTCGCCGAGCATGGTCGCCTTGGCCACCTCGCGTCCGGTGTGGAGTTCGTAGACCGCGATCTCGTAGGTGGCGCGGAAGAGGTTGACGGTGCGCCCGACCGGCGCGCCGGGGGAGGGACCGTACTGGCAGGTCTGGACGAGGTCGCGCAGTTCCAGCTGCTTCATGCAGGCGATGAGCTGCACGGTCGACGGGTCGTCGGGGTTCCACGCGGTCGGATCGTCCGGGTGGACCATGGCCGTGAGTTCACCGGACAGGTAGATCGGCCGTGCGCCGTCGCGCTGATAGGGCGCGGCGTTCGGGAACGGCTTCTTGTCCGCGCCGCACATCCGGTCGTAGTCCGACATCTCGAATCGGCTCGCCTGCACCGCCGTGATCGCGAAGAACCCGGCCCCGACCAGGGCGATGAACAGCAGCAACGCGACACCGGGCCCAACGCGCAGTCCTCGCCGCGGTGCACTCCGCTCCCGAACGGGGCGATTGTGCCACCGGTCGATCAGCGACGAACCGTTCCCCCGACGCCACGACCGCCACCTTTGCGACAGAGTCGGTCGCCGCCTCGTGCGGTCACGTTCGACCCAATCCGACCAGTGCTCCGAATTCTGCTGGGGTGCTTCCGGTTCCGGGGAACGGTAAGCGGGCGCGACGGCATGGGTGTCGTGCGACGGCGAGGGGGTGCTCCACGATCCGGTCTTGCTGGTCGAGCTTGCCGAACCGACCGCGGCGGCGGCGCCCAGGGCGGCAGCCGTACCAACTGCTGCACCCGCGCCGACCGCCGGACCGGGAGTGCTCGTAGAGGCATCCTCCGGTGTGGGTTCGTGGCGGTACGCCGAGCTTTCACTCGCAGCACGTTCGCCGTCGGTGTCACCAACCAACGGACCATTGATCGCAGACGATTCGGTTCCAGCGGTCGACTTGGTCAGCGAGACAACGCCTTCGGGCGCTCTGTCCGCTGACCTGGTCGCTTCGTCCGGGGCAGACGAGTCCGTGTCTACCGGGTCGTCGAAAGATGCAGCGGGTGCGACGCTTTCGCTGTGCGAAGCCGTGACCGCTTCGGCCGACTCGCGTTCAGAGGCGTCGTCCGGTGACAGGTTCTCGGACGAGGGCGCTTCGTTCGTCACCTGATCAGTGGGTTCGGGCCCGGATGGCGGCTGTCCGATCGCGGCGGCCGATGCCGCCTCGCTGTCCGAAGCATCCACGTGTGCAACGCTTTCCTTGCTCGAAGAAGGTGATTCCGCCACTTCCTCGGACGGTAACGGCGTCGCGGACTCCTCGGGGCGAGACGACGTCGGGGCTCGATGGGCGAGCCTGTCGATCGCAGCGAGAAAGGCGGGCGTTGCCGCCTGGGCGACCCGTACCGAACTGGTCGGCGCCGCAGCGGAATTCGATACGGTGTCGGAATCTGCTGTCCCCGAGGAGGAGCCGAGCTCCACGGCAGTCGGGCCGGCGGGCCGGGAAGTGGTCGCCGGGTCGAGAACGGCCGGAAAACCCTGTGCTGTCAGCTCATCGTGAGACGGCAGCAGGTGGCCCAGGTTCAGGGCGGCGAACACCCGGGTGACGTCATCGATACTGAGCCGGACGGTGCGCCCACTCTCCGCCTGGAAATGGTCGTGCAGCGCGCCGACGTCATCACGATCGATCAGCACCGCACGGTACCCGTCGGCGATTCTGGTTTCCTCGATGGTGATCTCGGTGCCGGGCTGGGAGACCAGCGCGATCACCGCGTTCACCCAGCCGAAGATTCCGGACTGCTGCAGCAAGCTCTTGGCGGCGAACACCTGTCGGCGCACCTGGACGAACGGATTCGGTACCCGGACGGCGTGATAGAGCGCGGCGGGCTCGCCGTCGATGGTCCACGGCCCGTTCGGTGGGGTGGCGAGAGTGCCTTCCTGACGGGAGGTGAAACCCTTCACCTCCACGATGGTCACGCTCTGCGGCGTGCACACCAGCGCGTCGACCTCGACCGACCCGCCCCGGCTCTCCGGCACATGGCAGCGGAACACGGCGACGCCGCCCGCCCGAAATGCCTGGTCGCGGAGGGCCGCGCCGACGATCTGTTCCGCGCCTTCGAGTTCGCTCTCGTCCGCGACAACGACGATCACCACGACCCCCTGTGCAACTGACTGCGGACTTCTACCAGGATACGGCCTCCACTAGCCGTATCGAAACCGAATCCTGTTGCTGAGCAACGCCTTCGGCAATGTCGATTACCGATCTCGCCACGGCGCCCCCGTGTTTCGACCTGCCGCCGATGCTTCGCCGACCGGCCGAACCCATTCTCGTGGCGGCTCGGTGACCTGACCTGCCGCCAGGACCAGCCCCGCCGCGTCCGCGCCCCCGAACGTCGCGCACCACCGCCCCGTCAACGCATTCGACGCCCGCACGTGCGGCAGAAGTGAACTCCCCATGCCCAGGATCCTACGACCAGCCACCGACAATCCGCCATGTCGACGTAATCCCTCAATCGCGCACGACCCGCCAACCGGGCATAGTCCCTGGCCCCGTCACGGCGACGAACTGCTGCTGTCACATGATCGAACCCTGCGGGCGTTCCTGCTCGACGCCAGTGCGTATCGTCGCGGTGACGGTAGCGGCAGAGTGAACGCCGATTCGGCTGTCTGCCCCACGAACTCATGGCGGATTCGGTCGATCCGGCGCAGCGGTGAGGATGCTGAGACCTGTGGTTGGTCAAGGGAAACCGAGGATTGACCCGTTCGTCGTGTGTCGCCGATGATGGTTGCGGGCACATGCAGGCACGTCCGATTCAGCGCTCAGCACCGGAATTCAATGAGGAGCGTCTATGGGCACCGATGTCAGCGTCGCCCTGAGCGATGTCACTTTGCGGGCCACTGTCACCGGCGCGGGACCGACGGTTCTGTTGCTCCACGCGGGTGGTGAGAATCGCGGTGTGTGGGTACCGATCTCGGCGCGGCTTGTCGCATGTGGGTTGCGAACGGTGGCCTACGACCTGCGCGGTCACGGCGAGAGCACCGGGCAGGCGACAACTCTTCGGGCGCTGCGCGACGATGTGATCGAGATGGTGCGGCGAGAGTTGACGCCGATCGTGGTGGTGGGAGCTTCGATCGGCGGGCTGGCCGCCATCGCTGCCCTCGCCGAACCGACTGTCGCGCAACGTGTCGTGGGCCTGGTTCTCGTGGATGTCGTGGCATGGCCAGATCCGGATCGGGTTCGCGCATGGCTCGGCGATCTCGGGCTGGGTGATCGCCGGGCCGATCTCGTGGAAGACACTCTGACGTGGGGCCCGCGACTGCAGGCGACGGCCGCGGCGTCGGACCTGCCCATCCTGCTCGTGCGTGCCGGACGGTCACCGCTCAGCGCCGCTGATGTAGAACGGTTCCGCGCGGCGAACCCTCGGGTCACCGTCACCGAGTTGTCGGATGTCGGCCACCTCGTGGCGCAGGAAGCCCCAGAGGAACTGGCCCGCATTGTGTCGGCCTGCGTCCCCAGCTGGTTGGCTGCCGACCAGGTCGTGCGCGGCGCATTCGAATTCCAACGCACTCTCGGGACCGAACACATCGAACATCCCGGCGGGACGTTGCTCGCGCATCTTCATCGGGTGCACGCCCTAACGGTCGAATGGAACGCCGCGCCACGCGTCCAGCTGGCTGCGATCTGTCACGCGTCATATGGCACAAGACGGTTTCGCGCACGCCCTGCTTCCCGCCGAGGATCGCGGGCGTCTGCGCGCTGTCATCGGGGCGGATGCGGAGGCACTGGTGTATCTCTACGGCGCCTGCGATCGTGAGCGGACATACCGCGATCTCGGGCAGCGACCGCTGACCGTGATCGACCGGTTCACCGGTGAGTCGAGGTCGATCGAGGGTGCGGACTTGCGCGATCTCGCGGTCCTGACGATTGTCAACGAGCTCGATGTGGCACGCCATGCGAGCCTGTCGGCATCCACTCGCGAAGGAATCCGGGACCTAGTCCGCGCGCTGGCGAGCTACGTCCCCACCGAGGCGGCGCGAGCACTCGCCAACCCCCGAGATGGCGGACTGCCGACCACCACGTAGCGACTGCGGGTCGGTCTCACCGGACGCCCCGCGGGCGGAACTGGATGCTGATGCGGGGTCCGACGGGACGTGCGGTCTTGGGAACCGCGTGCTCCCAGGCGCGCTGACACGCACCACCCATCACCAAGAGGTCCCCGTGCCCCGCCGTGAACCGCACGCTCGCACCACCACCGCGCGGCCGCAGCAGCAGGGAGCGCGGCGCCCCGACCGACACGATCGCGACCATCGTGTCGTGGGTGGCGCCGCGGCCGATCGTGTCCCCGTGCCAGGCGACGCTGTCGCTGCCGTCGCGATAGAAGCACAGCCCGGCCGTCCGGAACGGTTCACCGAGCTCGGCCGCGTAGTGCGCGGTGAGCGCCGCCCGCGCGTCGACCAGAATGTGATCGGGCAGCGGATCGTTCTCCCCGAAGAACGACACCAGCCGCGGCACGTCGACCACCCGGTCGTACATCGGCCTGCGTTCGGCATGCCAGGGCACCCGCTCGGCCAGCCGATCGAACAGCTGGCTCGCGCCGCTGAGCCAGCCGGGTATGACATCGACCCAGCTCGTGGTGTCGAGCTGGGTGCGTTGGATCGCCTCGATGGAACCCAGGGCAATCGCATCACCGTCGAACAGTGAACCTTGCAGGGGCAGCGACATGAGCGACAGTCTACAACGCGTTCGAATGTATGTTCGATAGATGGTGTTCGATCAGGAGTTTTGCGGACGCAAGGCGGCCAAGGTGTCGCCGGTCCGATAGAGCTCGAGCAGAAGTGGCCGCAGCGCCCGGTCGAGATCGGTGAGGGCGTAACTCGTGCGCACAGGGAAGCCGCGGTGCGTCCGTCGCTCGACCAGTGCGCGGGCTTCGAGATCGCGGAGACGGTCGGTCAGCACTTTGGCGCTGAGCGACGGCAGCCGGTCTCGCAATTCACCGAACGAGAGCGGCCCACTCATGAGTTCGCGCAATACCAGGGTTGTCCAGCGGCCGGAGATCGCGGTCAGGGTGACCTCGACCGGGCAGTCCGGTTCCGGCGCGCGGGTTCGCCCGCGGTCGTCGGGCACGAGCTCGTCGTCCCAGTCCGTGTCGGTCACCGTTTGGTTGCCTACGCGCGGGCCGAGTTGGCTGTCGCTATGACCCGTACCAGTTCTCGTCACAACCCCACTGTCGCCCTAACTGTCGACCCGAGGCAACATCCCGCGGTGTTCGCGGCCCGCTTCAACACCTTCGACTCGGACTCGCTCGCCGAGGTGTACACCGACGACGCCGTATTCGTGCCGGAACCGGGCAGCGAGGTCACCGGGCCCGCGTTGCGAGCGGCCAATGCCGAGTTTCTCGCTCTGGGCCTGCCTATCCGAGTCAGTCCGCGCCACACATACGTCGCGGGAGATATCGCGTTGCTCATCGTCGACTGGGAGATCGACGGCACCGGCCCGGACGGCGAGCCGGTCCACGTATCGGGAACCGCCACGGACGTCGCCCGTCGCGACGCCGACGGCTTCTGGCGCTACGTCATCGACAATCCGTTCGGTGTCGCCTGAAACCGGCGACCCGTGGTCGGCAACCTCTCCACCCGGACGACCGGCTCAGTCCTGCCAGCCGCTCTTGTCGAGAATCATGTCCCATGTGTAGGGCACCAATTCGGGATGGCGCAGCCGGATGATCTCGCCCGGCAGTGAACCCGGTGGTGCCTTGCGCGGGTCGGCGACAGCCTGACGTTCGATGGCGTCGGTGAGGGCCCGCGTGCCGCCGAGGCGTGGATAGGCGGCGTGGACCAGATCCGCGAAGCCAGGGGGTAGGTCGCCGGGGCCGCCGCCGACATCGAGGCCGATGCCGGTGACCGCGATCCAGATGGCGGCGGGTCGTCGTCGGCGGTAGACCGGTGAGTCACTGAGGCCGGTTGTGTGCGCGGCGATGGCGTCCCAGATGATGTCGACGCGCTCATCGCGGACACCCTGCGCTTCGAGGAATTCGGCCGCGAAATCCGCACCGTCCATCTCGAATCGTTGTGTGCCATTGGCCCGTTCGGAGAGGCCGATGTCGTGCAGCGCGCAGATGAGGTACATGAGCTCCTCGTCGTAGTCCGCGCCGGGCTCCAGGCCTTGGTCGGCGGCGAGGGCGCGCCCGAACAGGAATCCGCGAATGCTGTGATGGCGGACAGGCGCCTCGAGAGCCTCGGCGATCAGCCGGTGGGTTTCGTTCGCGAGTGGCGTGGCGGGTAGCGCCAGCGAGTCGATGCCAGATGCATTCTGTGGCATGGGGATTGCTCCTATCGGTGTGCCCGGTCGAGTGACGTCCACCAACCTTCAGGCTAGTTGAAGCATAGCGCCAAGTTTCAGCCAGACTGAAGGTTGTGGGAAAGGTCATCGATCGAGACGCTCGCGAAATCCGATCAGGTGACTCGGCAATCCGGGCCGCCGAGATCGTCACGGCCGCCCGGTCACGATCGCCCAGGAGCGCCGGGACCCAACACCTTCGCCTCGAGCAGCCGCGGATTCCACTGGGTGCAGGACTACGCCTACTAAGCAACTACGCTGCGACAGATGGTTCCGCTGTCACATGCCGCGGCCTTCGCCGTCGCCTCTCTGATCATCATCGTGATTCCCGGCCCGAACGTGCTGTTCGCGATCGGCCGGGCACTGACGCTGGGGCGCCGGTCCGCTGTGCTGTCGGTCGCGGGCACCGTCGCCGGATCATTCGTACCGTTGGTCGCGGTGTCGGTGGGCCTCGGTGCGGTCTTGATGGCCTCGGCGACGTTGTTCCTGATCGTGAAGGTTGTCGGAGCCGCGTACCTGATCTATTTGGGCGTCGCGACGATCCGGCATCGCAAGGAGTTGGCGGCGGCCTTGCATTCGAATGCCCCGAGCGTCGGTGGAAGTCGGGTTCTCGGACAGGGATTCATCGTCGGTGCCACCAACCCCAAGACGATCGTCTTCTTCGGCGCGGTCCTTCCGCAGTTCGCGGTACCTGCCCAGGGCGCTCTGCCCGCGCAATTGCTCGTCCTGGGAGCGATCTTCCTGACGATCCAAGCGCTGTCGGATGGTTGTTGGGCATTGCTCGCGGCAACGGCACGGTCGTGGTTCGTGCGTTCTCCGCGTCGCCTCGAAACTGTCGGCAGCACAGGCGGAGTGATGATCATCGGAGTCGGGGCGGGTATGGCGCTGACCGGTACCCACTGACCGATATCGAGCTCTTTCCGAGGTGTGCTCACTCGTTGCCCCTTCTAACTTATAGCTCACCCGGGGGCTTGCGGCAAGGCCCCGGTGGTGCTGCAGAATCGCTGGGCAACGCAGGGACCAGCCACATTCGGGAGTGACAAAGATGCAAGAGATGACCACCGACGTGATCGTTGTCGGCGCTGGACCTGCCGGAATGATGCTCGCGGGGGAACTGGGTCGGGCGGGGGTGCCGCCGTTGGTGCTCGAGCGTCGGGAACAGCCGGGCACCGCGCAGAAGGCCAGTGGTCTCGGTGGGCGGATTCTGGATGTGCTGCGGTATCGGGGGATGCTCGATCGGATGATCGCGGTCAGCGGTGACCCGAGTCCGAAGCCGATCTTCCCCTTCGGCGGGGTGTACCTGGACTTCACCGGGCTCGACGAAACGCCGATGCACGCCATGGCGATTCCGCAGGCACGGGTCGAGGAACTGCTGGCCGAGGACGCCGTCGACCTCGGCGCCGAGATCCGGCGCGGACACGAGGTGGTCGCGGTGACCCAGGCCGACGACGCGGTGATCGCGGAGGTGAACAGTCCGGACGGGCTCTACCGGGTGCGGGCCCGCTACCTGGTCGGCTGCGATGGTGGCCGCAGCCGGATCCGTGAATTGGCGGGAATCGGCTTCCCCGGCAGCACCTATCCGGAGGTCAACCGGTTGGCGGTGGTCGCGGTGCACGAGTCGGTGACCGTGCTCGACGACGGCGGGATCGAGGTGCCCGGTTTCGGCCGGATCGATCCGGGATTCACCCACACCGACAACGGGGTGTTCGCGCTCGGACGGGTCAGCGTCGAGGACCGGATGATGTTCTTCCAGACCACCGAGAACGACGAAGCCGAATACGACAGCGATGAACCACTGACCATGCCCGAACTCGGCGACAGCGTGCGACGTGTGCTGGGCGCGGAGGTTCCGCTGGGCGCACCGACTCGCTTGTCGCGCTACCAATTCCAGGACCGGCAGGCCGAAAACTACCGGGTGGGCAGGGTTTTCCTGGCCGGTGATGCGGCCCATCTGCTGCCCGCCACCGGTGCCGCGATGAACCTCGGGATGACCGATTCGGTGAACCTGGCTTGGAAGTTGGCCGCCGATGTCCGAGGTTGGGCACCGGCAGACCTGCTCGACACCTACCACTCCGAACGCCACTTCGCCGGTGGCCGCGCACTACTGCAGACTCGCGCCCAGGCCGCACTTCGCCAGGGCCAGGACCCCGCCGCCGAGGCGCTGCGGGCGGTATTCCAGGAACTCCTCTCCGACGAACCCGCGTTGCGTCGCATGGGAGCCCTCGTCGCGGGTACCGATCTGCGCTACGAGATCAGCGGAACCCATTCTCTCACCGGCACTTTCGCACCCGATCTGATCCTGCACACCGATCAGGGCACCACCGGTGTCGCCGAACTCATGCACGCCGCGCGACCGGTCTTCCTCGACCTGGCCGACCGCGCGGACCTGCGCGAGGTCGTCGGGGAGTGGGTGCCGCGCGTCGAGATTCACTCGGGCAAGACCCTCGATCGCCCGGCCGACGCTCTGCTGATCCGCCCCGACGGTCATATCGCCTGGGCAGGGAAGCTCGACGAACCATCGGACACCGCCGCAGCTGATCTTCGTGCGGCGCTGACCATGTGGTTCGGCGTCTAGGAATCGCGCGAACACCGGAAAGTCTTCGGCTTCCGGCGCTGACTTTCCGGCAGCGGGTTCCGCGCACCTGACCGCCACGTGACGCAATATCACTGTGAATAGAGGCCCGGCCCAAGATCATTCGATCCTGGGCGGGTTCGCGTTGAAATCAGTGTCCGTCTGTGGATTACTCCTGGGATGAATTCGATCTCGACCACCGAGCGGTCGGCGATGCGCGCGTTGCCCGGCTGGTCGGTGCCGATGGTGTTCATCGTCGCGGCGACCTCGCAATATGTTGGCGCGGCACTCGGCGTATTCCTCTTCGATACCACCGAACCGGCGACGGTCGCCTGGTTGCGCGCTGCCGCGGCGGGAGTGGCGTTGCTGGCATGGCGGCGTCCGTGGCGGACCCGCTGGACGCGGCGGGGCGTCGCGACGGCGGCGGGCTTCGGAATCGTCACCGTGTCGATGAACATCGTGTTCTACGAGGCCATCGCGCGTATTCCGCTCGGCACCGCCGTTGCCATCGAATTTCTCGGTCCGGTCGCCGTCGCCACACTGGGTTCGCGACGGGCGCGCGACCTGCTCGCCGTGGCGCTGGTGACGATCGGGGTGGTGCTGCTGGCCGGTGTGCAACTCGATGTCGAGCCGGTCGGTGTGGGTTTCGCGCTCGCCTCGGCCGTCCTGTGGGCGGCCTACATCCTGGTCGGCAAGCGCGTCGCCGACACCGGTGACGGCCAGGATTCCCTTGCTGTCGGCATGGCGGCCGCGGCTGTGCTGCTGGCCCCGTTCGTGCTGATCCCGCAGCTGGCGATAGATGCCGCGGTGTTCGCCGATCCGCAGACCTGGCTGCTCGGTCTCGGTGTCGGCGTGCTGTCGAGCGCGGTGCCCTACGCGCTGGACCAGGTGGTGCTGACCGCGGTGGGCCGTGCGCGTTTCGCCTTGCTGCTTGCGTTGCTCCCGGCGACCGCGACCGTCGTCGGCGCGATCGCCCTCGCGCAACGGCCCACGGTGTTCGAGCTCGCGGGCATCGCCCTGGTCATGCTGGCCTTGACGATCAGCGCGCTGCCCACCCGTCGGACCGTGCCGGAACCGCCAGCGCCACTGTGACCGGTCGCCCCGATCAGGTTCGAGGATGAACTAGCCGGCATTCGGGCGTGGCGGCACAGGAGTTGCATCTCCCCTGAGGGGAGGCGGCACGCTGAGATCCATGGACGACGACACACTCTGCACGATCGGGGAGGCGGCCGCGCGCACCGCGCTCACGGTCAAGGCCATCCGCTTCTACGCCGACCGTGGCATCGTGGCGCCGACCATGCTCAGCCTGGCCGGCCACCGCCTCTACGGCACCGCCGCGATCGCCCAGCTGGAGCTCGTCCGCACCTTGCGCGCGCTCGGCATGGACCTGACCACCGTGCGCGAGGTAGTCGATCGCGAAACCTCGATGGCAGCGGTCGCTGCCACGCACGCGGACGCGCTCGACGTCGAGATCAGGGCCCTGCGTGTGCGCCGGGCCGTGTTGCGTGCGGTGGCCGCCCAGAAATCCGATCAACGAGAGATGGAACTCATGCACCGACTCGCGGCCCTGTCCGCTGCCGAAAGGCATCGCCTCATCGAGGATTTCGTCGACGACACCTTCGGCCGCTACGCCGCCAACCCCGCCATGGTGGAACTGGTCCGCGCGAGCGTGCCCGACCTGCCCGACGACCCGACCCCCGACCAGTTGACAGCCTGGATGGAACTGGCAGAACTGGTACAGGACAACGACTTCCGTGACGCCGTCCGCCGCATGGCCGACTACCAGGCCCGTGAACGCGCCGCAGGCGACACCACCGGCCTGCACCACGACCTCACCGAAGCCGTCCGCACCCTCGTCGCCGACGCCATCGCCACAGGCATCACCCCGGAACCTCCCGCCGCGACCCCCATCGTCGACGCCCTGACCACCCGCTACTCCACGACCTTCAACCGCCCCGACGACAACGCCCTCCGCGTGTGGATTCTGGAACGCCTCGAAGTAGCCGACGACCCACGCGTACAACGCTATTGGCGCCTACTCGCCACCGTGAACGCCTGGCCCGAACAACCCGACCTGGCCCCGATCTTCACCTGGTTCGCCCGAGCCCTCCGCGCCCACACGCCCTGATCATCCCGCGCCCCGATGCGACCGCCCGGAAACGCACGATCCGGCAAATCGTCTCGCGCCGAACGCTCGACATTCCGGTGTCGGAGCGAATGAATGTAGGCATGCCCACGGATACCGAATGCCTGATCTGCGCCAAGCATCGAGGGCACGGTTCGCTGGTGGGTCCGGTCGTGTACGCCGACGAGTTCGTAGTGGTCACCCACCGTGTCCTCGGTGCTGGGGCGGGGGTTGTGCCGGGCTATCTGTTCGTCGAGCCCCGGCGCCATGTCGGAAATATCGCGCAGCTGACTTGGGAGGAGGCGCAGGCGCTGGCACGCGCGGTGTGGTGGGGCGCGCGAGCTCTCGACGCGGAATTCGCACCGGGACATGTGTTCTCGATGATCGCCGGTCGGTCCGTCGCGCACGTTCACCAACACCTGTTCGTGCGTCCCCGATCGATGCCCGAAGAATTCGCTTGGCACGACGTGGACTCGTGGACCGGCGGCGAACGGGTGGACGCCGAGGGGCTGGCGTTGTTGTGTTCGAAGTTGTCGAGGTGGTTCGGCGAAAGATCGGCGGGGTCGTGAGTCAGTTGCCCTGGGCGAGGTAGTTGTAGATTTCGTGGACTTCGATGGTGGGCTGGTTGGGCATGCCCACTTCCATGCCAACGGGGCCGAGGGTGGATTCGGCGAAGCTCTGGAATTGCTCGGCGGATTCCCAGACGTCGGTGACGTGGAATCCGGTGTCGGTCTTCCTGGCCAGATGGAACAGGAGTCCTGGACCGCCGGAGCCGCCGTGCTTGAAGCCCATCTTCGCGAGGGCTTGGTCGTACTGTTCGAGAGTCGAGCCGGTGAATTCGAGTTCGACGGCAACCGTCATGGCGGTCATCTCCTTGCACGGTCGAGCGAGGTTGGAGTGACTTCAGGCCCGGCCCGACGGGCGGCGGGTCGCGGTCGAACACCGTGACCCGGCGCTCCGATCGAATCACGGTTGCTCTGGGCGGCGGTACCGAGCAGCCGTCGCGATGTGGTGCGCGTCACAGTCTAGTCGGTGGGTCATCGGGCGACAAGCGACCTTCTCGGCTCCCATCCGCCGTGACTCCGGCCCGCGCCGTTGTCGCCCAGACCATTCCGATGCCGGAGTCGGCGGGCGCCGTCCGCGGCCGCGGGGCGGTGCTGACCAGGTCGTATCCGAGCCGCCGCGGGACTGCCGCGCTACGGACATTGGCCGCGTCGCAATGGATTTCGACCCGAACGGTGTGGGGGAGAGCGAGCGTGGCGGCGGTCAGAGCATGGGCGGCGCGGGTGATGATTCCCCGGCCGGTGTGGGCGACATGGCACCAGTAACCGATCTCCAGGGCGCCGGGGTCGATCCTGTCGTGGAGTCCGATGCCGCCCGCCACCTCGCCCCGCGCGGTAAAGATTCCGTACAGGTAGCCGCCGTCGGGCGTCGGCCAGTGCGCCGACGAGGTCTGCAGGGATCGGCGTTGTCCGGCGAGCGTCGGCGGCTGCTCGGCCCACGACATCCACGGGTGCAGGTGGGTGTGTGAGGCGCTCAACGCGGCGAACTGGCGAGTCAGGTCACTGCGACGCCAACGGCGCAGCAGGAGATCCCCCAGATCGATGCGCTCCGGGGGTGTCGACCTGGAATGGGCGCTGCTGCCGATGGTCATGACCGATGATGGCGGACTCCACGACGCCGTGGCAACGCATTTCCGGCGCTCGGCTAGGTGATCCGAGCGAGGATATCGATCGCTATATCCGTTGCGGCGGTGTGCATCTGGTCGTCGGTCAGCTCGAGGTCGCCCATCATCGACAGGCTCCAGCTGATCGCGAGCAGCGCTTGCCGGGCGTGATAGACATCGAGCGGGGTGGCGTCGGGGCCGGTCATGAGATCGGCGAGGACGCGGAATTGGTAGCGCAGTCCCGCACCGAAACCCAGGTCACGGAACGCGGGCTGGTTCTCGTGCCAGAACCGCACCATGTCCCGGCCGAGACTGTGCAGGAGCGCGCTGTAGCGGCGCAGGATCTGCTCGGCGCGCTCGTGCCCCGGCGGGGTCTGCTCGGCCCAGGTGACGATGTCGTCGATGCCGCGACGCAGATCGTCGGACAGGCTCACAACGATGTCTTCCTTGGTCCGGAAGTGGTAGTACAGCGCGGCTTTGGTGACACCGAGTCGCTCGGCGATCTCGCGCAGCGACGTTTTCTCGTAGCCGCGCTCGGAGAACAGTTCCATCGCCACCGTGCGAATGCGTTCCTTGGTGTCGCTACGACGTCCGTCCACGGGGCTTTCCTTTGCTTGACGACCGGCTAGGGCGAGCCTACCGTCGGATCACGACCGAGATCACTAGCCGGTCGGCAAGTTAGTTTCGAGGAGGATCACGATGACACAGGTGAACGCGCCGACCTCCGGGGTGGCACTGACAGCGATCGGGGTCGCGCTGATCCGTGAGCAGGAGTCGCGCAGGCCGGATCGGCTCTACAACGACCCACTCGCCTCGGCGTTCGTCGATGCCGCGCGCCGCGACTTCGCCCGCATCGAGGGCGGCGCGGCGCGGTGGGAGCGAGTCGAGGCGTTGGCGCAACAGTTCTTCGCGGGCCGATCCGTCGGCGTTCGGTTGGTCGACGACCGGGTGGCCGAGGCGGTCGCCGCCGGATGTCGCCAGATCGTCCTGCTCGGCGCCGGATTGGATACCCGGGCCTACCGGATGGGTCTGCCAGCCGACGCCACCGTCTACGAACTCGATCTGCCGGAGCTGTTCGCCTTCAAAGAACCGGTGCTGCGCGCCGCGGACGCCACACCGACGGCGCACCGGCACGTCCTGCCGATCGACCTACGAACAGACTGGGCTGACCCGTTGCGGGAGCAGGGGTTTCGACCTGACCAGCCGACGTACTGGATCGACGAGGGCGCGCTCCCGTACCTCCCTCCCGAGGATCACCTCCGCGCGGTGGCAACGCTGACGGCCCTGTCCGCGTCCGGGAGCCGATTCGGGCTCAGCCGGTTCGCGGTCGATCCCGACGCCCCGCCTTACGCCGAACTGCGTCGACTCGTCGCAGGCGACACCGACGCGCAGATACCTCCGGATACCGGGCGTCCCGGGGAACAGTGGCTCGTCGAATACGGCTGGCGCACCCGGTTCCGTGCCTGGGACGACATGATCGTTCCCCTCGGTCGAGACGTGGCGGTGAACGACCCGGAGGTCGGCGTCGTGCTCGCCGAGCGAGTGTGACCGAAGGTAAATCATGTCGCGTGGGGGCGGCCGCAGTTATCGAGGTCGTTCCGACGACGTGAAGGCGATCACGGACCGGTTCGCGCCGGGTGGTCGTCGACTCGCTCCGTGGCGGTGAAATATGCGCGCTCGCTGCACTTTCGGCGCGCCTGTGATCACCGCCACGGCAGCGGTGGTCAGTCAGCGGTTCGTGGTCGCGCTCACAGGTGGGCCTACCTGGTCAAAGGCATCTCGCGGCGCTGATAGGCTGACGGGCAAGTTAGGCATCCTTTAACGGACCGTCCGGTGAGGCGGGGAAGGAGGTCGGCATGGCTGTGCCCGAACGGGCGGCCAGAACCGGCGTGAGCGAGCGTGCGAGCGAACCAACAACGCAGCGCGCATCGCGCATCTGTCCGCCGAGCGCCAGCAAGGTGGACAGATGAGCGAAACATCGCAGCGGCACACCCCGGAGTGGGTGGCAGCCGGTCGCGAGCTGTTGTCGCCATCGGACGTGACCAGGACCGTAGCGCGTATCGCGCACCAGATCATCGAGAAGACCGCCCTGGATTCCGGCGAGGCCGACGCACCGCGGGTGGTTCTCATGGGAATCCCCACCCGCGGCACTACTTTGGCGAACCGGCTGGCGGACAAGATCGAGGAATTCTCCGGTGTGCGCCCCGCACTCGGCTCCCTCGACATCACGCTCTACCGCGACGACCTGCGCTCTCGCCCGCACCGTCCGCTCGAACGCACCTCGGTACCCGACGGCGGCATCGAGAATTCCCTGGTCGTCCTCGTCGACGACGTGCTGTTCTCGGGTCGGACGGTCCGCTCCGCCCTCGACGGGCTGCGCGACCTCGGCCGCCCCCGCGCCGTGCAGCTGGCGGTCCTCATCGACCGCGGCCACCGCGAGCTGCCGATCCGTGCCGACTACGTGGGCAAGAACGTGCCGACCTCCCGCGCCGAGGACATCTCGGTGCTGATGGTCGAGCACGACGGCCGTGACGGCGTGTATCTGCATCAGGAAGGTCAAGAGCAGTGAGGGAGCGTAGCGACCGAACCATGAACACAACCACCCAGTGGTTCACGCCGGAGCCGAGCGCCAGCGAGGTGGAGGCGTGAAGCACTTGCTGACGGTTGCCGATCTCGATCGCGGCACCGCCACCGAACTCCTCGACGAAGCCGAGCGTTTCGAACAGGCCCTGCTCGGCCGCGAGGTGAAGAAGCTGCCGACCCTGCGCGGCCGCACCGTGATGACGGTGTTCTACGAGAACTCCACGCGCACCCGGGTGTCCTTCGAGGTCGCGGGCAAGTGGATGAGCGCCGACGTGATCAACGTCAGCGCGTCGAGTTCCTCTGTCTCCAAAGGTGAATCGCTGCGCGACACCGCGCTCACCCTGCACGCGGCAGGCGCCGACGCGCTGATCGTGCGCCACCCCGCTTCGGGCGCCGCGCACCAGATCGCGCGCTGGATGGAGCAGTGGGCGCGCGAGGAGAACCGCGTCGCCCCGTCGATCATCAACGCCGGCGACGGCACCCACCAGCACCCCACCCAGGCCCTGCTCGACGCGCTCACCCTGCGGCAGCGCCTCGGTGACATCGAGGGCAAGCGGATCGTGCTGGTCGGCGACATCCTGCACAGCCGGGTCGCCCGCTCCAATGTCTCCCTGCTCAACACGCTCGGCGCCGAAGTGGTGCTGGTCGCGCCGCGCACCCTGCTGCCCGTCGGCGTGGAGGCCTGGCCCGCCCGGGTCTCGAGCTCGCTCGACGCGGAACTGCCCGGTGCCGACGCGGTGATGATGTTGCGCGTGCAGGCGGAGCGGATGAACGGCGGGTTCTTCCCGTCGGCCCGCGAATATTCGATCAACTACGGACTGTCCGAGCGCAGGCTCGCGCTGCTCGGCGACGACGCCGTTGTCCTGCACCCCGGCCCGATGCTGCGCGGCATGGAAATCGCCTCTGCGGTCGCGGATTCGCCGAAATCGGCTGTGCTGCAGCAGGTCTCGAACGGAGTGCATATGCGGATGGCCGTGTTGTTCCGGCTGCTCGTCGGCCAGGAGGAAACGGTATGAGTGAGCTGCTGATCAAGAACGTCAAGCCCTACGGCGAAGGCGACCCCGTCGACGTCCTGGTGCGCGACACCATCATCGCCGACATCGGCACGGGCCTCACGGCGTCCGACGACGCCGAGGTGATCGAGGGCAACGGCCAGATCCTGCTGCCCGGCTTCGTCGACCTGCACACGCACCTGCGCGAACCCGGCCGCGAAGACACCGAAACCATCGAAACCGGTTCCGCCGCCGCCGCGCTGGGCGGCTACACCGCGGTGTTCGCGATGGCCAACACCAGCCCGGTCGCCGACTCGGTGGTCATCACCGACCACGTGTGGCGCCGCGGCCAGGAGGTCGGCCTCGTCGACGTGTTCCCGGTCGGTGCCGTGACGGTCGGCCTGCAGGGTAAGCAGCTCGCCGAGATGGGCACCATGGCCGCCGGTATCGGCCAGGTCAGGATGTTCTCCGACGACGGTCACTGCGTCGACGACCCGCTGATCATGCGCCGCGCCCTCGAATACGCGAACTCCCTGGGCGTGCTCATCGCCCAGCACGCCGAGGAACCGCGCCTGACCAAGAACGCCATCGCGCACGAAGGCCCCAACGCCGCGCGCCTCGGGCTGCACGGCTGGCCGCGCGCCGCCGAGGAGTCGATCGTCGCGCGTGACGCACTGCTGGCCCGCGACGCGAACGCCCGCGTGCACATCTGCCACGCTTCGACCGCAGGCACCGTCGAACTGGTGAAATGGGCCAAGTCCCAGGGCATCTCGATCACCGCCGAGGTCACCCCGCACCATCTGCTCCTCGACGACTCGCGTCTGGAGACCTACGACGCGGTCAACAAGGTGAACCCGCCACTGCGCGAGTCCACCGACGTGGCAGCCCTGCGCCAGGCACTGGCCGACGGCATCATCGACTGCGTCGCCACCGACCACGCCCCGCACGCCGAGCAGGACAAGTGCTGCGAATTCGCGGCCGCCCGCCCCGGCATGCTCGGGCTGGAGACGGCGCTGTCGATCATCGTGCAGACGATGGTCCAGCCCGGTCTGCTCGACTGGCGCGGCGTCGCGAAGGTGATGAGCGAGAAGCCCGCCGCGATCGTCGGCCTCGACGACCACGGCCGTCCGATCGCGGTCGGCGAACCCGCGAACCTCACGCTGATCGACCCCGACGTCGAGTGGACGGTGCGCGGCGCCGAGCTGGCGAGTATCTCGAACAACACACCGTTCGAGGACATGACGTTCCCGGCCGAGGTCACAGCCACTGTGCTGCGCGGCCGGGTAACTGCCCGCGAGGGCAAGGCGGTCGGGATCTAGGGAGGCCAGGAAGTGGAAAGAACGCTGTGGATTGTCGGGCTGCTGGCTTTTTTCGTTCTGTGCCTGTGGTTGATGTACCGGGCCTGGCAGAAGAAGGCCACACGGCAGCAGGCACGCATCGGCGAACTGCCGACGGTGCCGGCCGAACTGGGTGCACAACTACTGGAACCGACCACCGGGATGTACCTGGGCAGCACCATCGCGCCCAGCTGGCAGGACCGGATCGCGGTCGGTGACCTGGGATTCCGGGCGACCGCCGAACTGACGCGGTTCGAACGCGGAATTCTGCTCGAACGCGACGGCGCCACGGTGATCTGGATTCCGCAGGAATCGGTGACAGCCGTGCGTACCGAGCGCGGACACGCGGGCAAAGTGATGACGGACAATGGTGTGCTGGTAATTCGCTGGACACTGCCGACCGGAACCGAGATAGATACCGGATTCCGGGGCGACGACAAGACGGTGTACCCGGCATGGACTGCGGATGCGACCAGGGTGACGACGGGAGACGATGAATGAGCACAGTAAAGGCAGCCTTGGTGCTCGAGGACGGCCGCGTATTCCGCGGTACCGCCTTCGGCGCACAGGGCCAGACACTCGGTGAGGCCGTGTTCTGCACGGCGATGACCGGGTACCAGGAAACCCTGACCGACCCCAGCTACGCCCGCCAGATCGTGGTGGCCACGGCCCCGCAGATCGGCAACACCGGCTGGAACGACGAGGACGACGAGTCCGCCAAGATCTGGGTCGCCGGCTACGCCGTGCGCGACCCCTCGCGGGTCTCCTCCAACTGGCGCGCCACCGGCACGCTGACCGACGAGCTCGACCGACAGGACGTGGTCGGCATCGCGGGCATCGACACCCGCGCGGTGGTCCGCCACCTGCGCAGCCGCGGTTCGATGAAGGCGGGCATCTTCTCCGGCGTCGCGCTGGCCGACGACGAGGAACTCCTCGCGCGGGTCAACGGCCAGGCCTCGATGCTGGGCGCCGACCTCGCCGAAGAGGTCAGCACCGACGCGATGTACACGATCGAACCGGTGGGCGAGCACAAGTTCACCGTCGTCGCGGTCGACCTCGGCATCAAGACCAACACCCCGCGCATGTTCGCCGAGCGCGGCGTGCGCACCCACGTGGTGCCGTCGAACACCTCCCTCGACGACATCCTCGCGCTGAACCCCAACGGCGTGTTCCTGTCCAACGGTCCCGGCGACCCGGCCACCCAAACCGGCGCCATCGCGCTCACCCAGGGCGTGCTCGAGCGCGGAATCCCGCTGTTCGGCATCTGCTTCGGCAACCAGATCCTGGGCCGGGCACTGGGTCGCAAGACCTACAAGATGAAGTTCGGCCACCGGGGCATCAACATCCCGGTGATCGAAGAGGGCACGGGCCGCGTGTCCATCACCGCCCAGAACCACGGCTTCGCCCTCGAAGGCGAGCGCGGCGAGGTGTTCGACACCCCGTTCGGCAAGGCCGAGGTCTCCCACATCTGCGCCAACGACGGCACCGTCGAAGGGGTCCGGCTGATCGACGGCCGCGCCTTCTCGGTGCAGTACCATCCCGAGGCCGCCGCAGGCCCGCACGACGCCGCATACCTGTTCGACCGTTTCGCCGGTCTCATGGAAGGAGCCTGATGCCTCGCCGCGAGGATCTGAAGCACATCCTGGTGATCGGCTCTGGCCCGATCGTGATCGGCCAGGCGTGCGAATTCGACTACTCCGGTACCCAGGCGTGCCGGGTACTGCGGTCCGAGGGACTGCGCGTTTCGCTGGTGAACTCCAACCCGGCGACCATCATGACCGACCCGGAGTTCGCCGACGCCACCTACGTCGAGCCGATCACCCCGGAGTTCGTCGAGAAGGTCATCGAGAAGGAACGCCCCGACGCCATCCTGGCCACCCTCGGTGGGCAGACCGCGCTCAACACCGCGGTCGCGCTGCACGAGAACGGTGTGCTGCAGAAGTACAACGTGGAGCTGATCGGCGCCGACTTCGACGCCATCCAGCGCGGTGAGGACCGGCAGAAGTTCAAGGACATCGTCGCCAAGGTCGGCGGCGAGAGTGCCCGCAGCGCCGTCTGTTACACCATGGACGAAGTCCGCGAGACCGTCGCCGACCTCGGTTACCCCGTGGTCGTGCGTCCCTCGTTCACCATGGGCGGGCTCGGCTCCGGCATGGCCTACAACGAGGAAGACCTCGACCGCATCGCCGGTGGCGGCCTGTCCGCCTCGCCGACCGCGAACGTCCTGATCGAGGAGTCCATCCTCGGTTGGAAGGAGTTCGAACTCGAGCTCATGCGCGACCGCAACGACAATGTGGTCATCGTCTGCTCGATCGAGAACGTCGACCCGATGGGTGTGCACACCGGTGACTCGGTCACCGTCGCCCCCGCGATGACCCTCACCGACCGCGAGTACCAGAAGATGCGCGATCTCGGGATCGCGATCCTGCGCGAGGTCGGCGTCGATACCGGCGGCTGCAACATCCAGTTCGCGGTGGATCCCGCCGACGGTCGCCTGATCGTCATCGAGATGAACCCCCGCGTCTCGCGCTCCTCGGCGCTGGCGTCGAAGGCCACCGGCTTCCCGATCGCCAAGATCGCCGCCAAGCTGGCCATCGGCTACACCCTCGACGAGATCGTCAACGACATCACCGGCGAGACCCCGGCGAGCTTCGAGCCGACGCTGGACTACGTCGTCGTGAAGGCGCCGCGGTTCGCGTTCGAGAAGTTCCCCGGCGCCGATGCCACGCTGACCACCACCATGAAGTCGGTGGGCGAGGCGATGTCGATGGGCCGCAACTTCTCCGAGGCCCTCGGCAAGGTGCTGCGCTCGCTCGAGACCAAGGCCGCCAGCTTCTGGACCACCGACGACGGCCAGTGGGCCCCGGCGGATCCGAGCGATCCGGCCTCGGTGCGCGAGGCGATCGAAGCCATCCTCGCCGACCTGCGCGTGCCCACCGAAGGTCGCATCTACCAGGTCGAACGCGCACTGCGCTACGGCGCGAGCGTCGCAGAGGTCGCGAAGGCCTCCGGTGTGGACCCGTGGTTCGTCGCCGAGGTGCTCGGCCTGGTGGAGCTGCGGACCGAAGTCCTCGACGCGCCCGTCCTCGACGAGGATCTGCTGCGTCGCGCCAAGCACTACGGCCTGTCCGACCGTCAGCTCGCCGCGCTGCGGCCCGAGCTGGCCGGTGAGTCGGGTGTGCGCTCGCTGCGTCATCGGCTCGCGGTGCGCCCGGTCTACAAGACCGTCGACACCTGCGCCGCGGAGTTCGAGGCCAAGACCCCGTACCACTACAGCACCTACGAGCTGGATCCCGGTGCGGAGTCCGAGGTCGCGCCGCAGCGTGAGCGCGAGAAGGTCATCATCCTGGGCTCCGGCCCGAACCGCATCGGTCAGGGCATCGAGTTCGACTACTCGTGTGTGCACGCTGCACAGACCCTCTCGGCCGCCGGGTACGAGACCGTGATGGTCAACTGCAACCCCGAGACCGTCTCCACCGACTACGACACCGCCGATCGCCTCTACTTCGAGCCGCTCACCTTCGAGGACGTCCTCGAGGTGTACAACTCCGAAGCCGAGTCGGGCACCGTCGCCGGGGTGATCGTGCAGCTCGGCGGACAGACCCCGCTGGGTCTGGCGCAGCGACTCACCGACGCCGGTGTGCCGGTGGTCGGCACCTCCGCGGCCGCGATCGACCTGGCCGAGGACCGGGGCGAATTCGGTGACGTGCTCATCGCCGCGGGCCTGCCCGCGCCCAAGTACGGCACCGCCACGAACGTGGCGCAGGCGAAGAAGATCGCCAATGAGATCGGCTACCCCGTCCTGGTCCGCCCGTCCTACGTGCTGGGCGGGCGCGGCATGGAGATCGTCTACGACGAGACCTCGCTCGAGGGCTACATCTCCCGCGCGACCGAACTCAGCCCGGATCACCCGGTACTGGTCGACCGCTTCCTCGAAGACGCCATCGAGATCGACGTCGACGCGCTGTGCGACGGCGACGAGGTCTACCTCGGCGGCGTGATGGAACACATCGAGGAAGCCGGTATCCACTCCGGTGACTCCGCCTGCGCGCTGCCCCCGATCACCTTGGGCCGCAGCGACATCGAGGCCGTGCGCCGCTCCACCATCGCGCTGGCCAAGGGCATCGGCGTCAAGGGCCTGCTCAATGTGCAGTACGCCCTCAAGGACGACGTGCTCTACGTCCTGGAAGCCAATCCCCGGGCGAGCCGGACGGTTCCGTTCGTCTCCAAGGCCACCGCCGTACCGCTGGCCAAGGCCTGCGCGCGGATCATGCTCGGCGCCACCATCGCCGACCTGCGCAAGGAAGGCATGCTGCCGCCCGAGGGCGACGGCGGTCACGTGCCGCTGGACGCGCCGGTCGCGGTGAAGGAAGCCGTGCTGCCCTTCCACCGGTTCCGTCGCGCCGACGGCTCCGGCATCGACTCGCTGCTCTCGCCGGAGATGAAGTCCACCGGTGAGGTCATGGGCATCGACGCCGACTTCGGCACCGCCTTCGCCAAGAGCCAGGCTGCCGCCTACGGCTCGCTGCCGACCGAGGGCACCGTGTTCGTCTCGATCGCCAACCGCGACAAGCGCGCCATGGTGTTCCCGATCAAGCGCCTGCACGACCTGGGCTTCCGCATCCTCGCCACCGAGGGCACCGCGGAAACCCTGCGCCGCAACGGCATTCCCTGCGAACAGGCACGCAAGCACTCCGATCCGGAATCCACCGATCCGACCACCGGCATGCCGGAGGCCTCGATCGTGGAGCAGATCCGCGACGGCGAGATCGACATCGTGTTCAACACCCCCTACGGCAACTCGGGCCCTCGCGTGGACGGCTACGAGATCCGCACCGCCGCGGTGGGCGCGAACATCCCGTGCATCACCACCGTGCAGGGCGCCGCCGCCGCGGTGCAGGGCATCGAGGCGGGCATCAACGGTGGCATCGGGGTGCGCTCGCTGCAGGAACTGCACTCGAAACTGCGTGGCTGACATGACATTCGGTCACCGGTTGCAGCAGGCCATGCGGCAGTTCGGGCCCGTGTGCGTCGGCATCGACCCCCATCCCGCCCTGCTGCGGGCTTGGGGGCTCACCGAAGACGTCGACGGGCTGGAGGCTTTCGCCGAGATCTGCGTCGAGGCCTTCGACGGTCGCGTCGCGTTGGTGAAGCCGCAGGTCGCGTTCTTCGAGACCTACGGGTCCGGCGGCATCGCGGTGCTCGAGCGCACCATCTCGGTGCTGCGGGCCTCGGGCACGTTGGTGCTGGCCGATGCCAAGCGTGGCGACATCGGCTCCACCATGGATGCCTACGCCCATGCCTGGCTCGGCGACGGACCGCTGGGTTCGGACGCTGTGACGGTGTCGCCGTATCTCGGTTTCGGCTCCCTCGACCCGGCCCTGAGCCTGGCGAAGGACAATCACCGTGGGGTGTTCGTGCTCTCGGCGACCTCGAATCCGGAAGGGGCGCAGCTGCAACGGATCACCGCCGCGGACGGGCGCACCATCGCGCAGACGATGGTCGACGAGGCCGCGGCCCGCAATGCCGGGTCCGGTTTCGGCTCCGTCGGCGTGGTCGTCGGGGCGACGCTCACCGAGGCGCCCGACCTGTCGGCCCTCAACGGCCCGATCCTGATGCCCGGCGTCGGCGCGCAGGGCGGGGGAGCGGACTCCATCCGCGCCCTGGTCACCGAGGCGAACTTCGCCGCCGCCGTACCGGCGGTGTCACGCGAGGTTCTCAACGCGGGCCCGTCGGTGACGGCGCTGTGCGACAAGACGGCTCAGTTGCAGGAGGAGTTCGCCTTCCTGCAGCGCTGATGAACGCCATGGCGGGGCCGGGGCAGCGACAGGCTGCCCCGGCCTCGTTGTCGTCGGCGGCCACAGCCGGATCACGCGAGACAGTAGGCGGCGGTGACCGTGACGAACAGCGATGGTGCGTCCGACGAAGCCGCTGAGCCGCGAACCATCGTCAGCGAGCGGCCGTCGGTCGATCGGAACGCGTAGGAGACGTAACCGAGCAGTTCACCGCGGTCGGCGCCACACGGTGGTTCGAAACGCTGCAGGCCGAGGCTGTAGTGGAACCCATGCCCATCGGAACCGTCTCACGCATCCGGTCCAGCGCGACCCTGCCCTCCTCGACGAGTTGCAGCACGACGGTGGCGACGAAGGTCTTGGTGATACTGCCGATCCGGAACCTGCTGTGCGGTCCCGGCGCGCTCGCCTGTCGGGCGGCGCTGCCTTCGTGGTGCCATTTCGCGCCGCTGCTCGCCGTCGGAGACGCGCCACAGCACATCGGTGTCGTTCCAGCGCGCCGCGGCCTCGACCGTATCCCTGACGACTCGCCATCGTGCCGTCACGAGGACCCGGGCAGTCACCAGTGTGGCTGTCGGCACGGTGCCCACAAGGACCACGACGGCCCGAAACAGTCTCTGTCGCATATCTTTCGACGCTAGGCCCGCGTACGGCCCGCAGCGATGGTCTGCGCCCCGAAACCGGGGTGCGGAAAACCCCACCCTCGACCTGAGGTCGCTTCGCACCGACCGGTTGGTCGACGCTACTGATCGCGAACCCCCGCCTACCTAGCGTCGAAAGGATGGAAACGACAGGGAATTCGACCGAACTGACCGACATCGCGGGTTGGGCGGTACAGCTGATGGAACAGCTCGGTGGATCTTCACCAAGTTGCGTGCTCGCCATCCTGCAGCACCTGCGGGCGGGTGCGGCGCAGGGGTGAGCACTCAGGCCGCGACCCGCTCGTTCCTGGCTCGCCACCAGCCGTAGACGCCGACGCCGAGGGGCAGCAGCACCGTCATGAACCCCGACACCGGCATGAACGCCAGCCCGAACATCGTGACCGCGCCGAGCGCGAGCAGCACCGCGCCGGGCACGTAGCCCAACGCACGCTCCAGCGTGATCATCGCGATGCCGAAACCGATGCTGACCACGCCGAACTCGGTGAACCAGAACGTGAGCTCGACGTCTTGATCGGCGATGACGAACAGTGCGACGCCGAGGGCGGTATGCACGGTGCCGATGAAGGTGAGCAGCGCGCCGGCGAGCGGAAATCTAGTTTTTGAATCCATATTCATAAACTGTGCCACTAGGCTGATCCGGTGGCAAGACCCCGCCTTTTCACCGACGATCAGGTGCTCGACGCGGCCCGAGACCTGCTCACCGATCCCGCCGTCACCCGTCCCGCCATCACGGCGATCAGCGCCGCCGCCGGCGTGCACTCCGGGTCGATCTATGTGCGTTTCGCCTCACGTGACGAACTGCTCGCCCGCCTGTGGCTGCGGTCGATCCGCCGGTTCCACGAGGGCTTCGTCGCGGCGCTGACCGGCCCCGCGCCGCTGCTGTCCGCCGCCAGGTTTCTGCCGCGCTATTGCCGCGCGCACCCGACCGAGGCGCGGGCAATGAAGATGTTCCATCACGACGAACTTCTCGACGTCGGCCCGGACGATCTGCGGGCTGCGATCGCGGGTGTCAACGACGAGATGAACGCCGCCCTGCTGACCGCCGTCGTGACCGAATTCGGCGCCGCCGACGACCGCTCGCTGGCCGTCGCGGGTGCTGCCGTGAAGGCGATTCCGTACGGCCTCGTCCGCGATTACATCGCCCGCGCGGCCCCGATTCCGGACTGGATCGACGACGTTGTGGCGACCGCCTCGGGTGCGGTTCTCGACCAGTTTCGGGCCCGATCGTGACGACACGCTGTACGAAATCGAGCGACACGCGGGCTTTTTCAGGAAACCCCCTGGTCGCGCGCCACCGGGTTTGCCAGGGTGGCACGCGCCCCTCGCGCTACCTGGTGGCTATCATCGCCCATATCGGTATAACCGCAGGTGAGGATACATTTCAATAATTCGACTGTACGATCGTGACCAAGGAATCACCCGTCACCGCATCGGGTCCGCGCGCGCCATACGGCATCCGTAATCCGGCCCTGACCTGGGGGTCGGGTTCGCAATCGGCGCGCACCGTGGGTACGGTCGCACAGACCGTCCGGGTAACCGGCGGTAGATCTGGCAATGAACGATGAGACGGAGGAACCCGTGGCCCTTCCCCAGCTGACCGATGAGCAGCGCGCCGCTGCTCTGGAGAAGGCGGCTGCCGCTCGCCGCGCTCGGGCAGAGCTCAAGTCGCGCCTGAAGAGTGGTGGAACGAACTTGAAGCAGGTCCTCACCGACGCCGAGTCCGATGAGATTCTCGGCAAGATGAAGGTTTCTGCGCTGCTCGAGGCTCTGCCGAAGGTAGGCAAGGTCAAGGCGGCGGAGATCATGACCGAGCTGGAGATCGCGCCTACGCGTCGTCTCCGTGGTCTCGGTGCCCGGCAGCGCGCCGCGCTGCTCACCCGCTTCGACTTCGACGCCTAAATTCTGGTGGACAAAAACACGCGGAAGGGCCGACTGGTAGTACTGGTCGGCCCCTCGGCCGTGGGTAAATCCACGGTCGTGCGGTGCGTGCGGGAACGCCTGCCCGAACTGGTTTTCAGTGTGTCGGCCACGACTCGGGACCCCCGTCCCGGCGAGGTCGACGGTCTCGATTACCGCTTCGTTTCCCGAGTCGAGTTCGACGCCATGATCGCGGCGGACGAGCTGCTCGAATGGGCAGACATCCATGGGGGGTTGCAGCGATCGGGCACCCCCGCCGCCCCGGTGCGAGAAGCGCTGGCGAGCGGACTTTCAGTACTGATCGAAGTCGACCTGGCCGGTGCACGGTCGGTCCGGCAGGCGATGCCGGAGGCACTTCTGGTGTTTCTCGCGCCGCCCAGCTGGGAAGAACTGGTCTCGCGGTTGCGTTCGCGCGGCACCGAGACGCCCGAGGTGATCGAGCGAAGGCTCGAGACGGCCCGGGTCGAATTGGCGGCCTGTGACGAGTTCGACACGGTCATCGTGAACAGCGAGGTAACGACCGCTTGCGAGCAGTTGGTATCGTTGTTCGTTAGCACAAATTCGAGTTCTTGACCCACTAACCCGCAGGAGCCACCCCTAGTGAGCACGGACATCACCGCAGTACCCGCGTACGACACCCCGATCGGCCTCACCAACCCCCCGATCGACGAGCTGCTCGAGCGCACGTCCTCCAAGTACGCCCTGGTGATCTACGCGGCCAAGCGCGCCCGCCAGATCAACGATTACTACAACCAGCTCGGTGACGGCATCCTCGAGTACGTCGGCCCGCTCGTCGAGCCGGGTCTGCAGGAGAAGCCGCTGTCGGTCGCTATGCGCGAAATTCACTCCGACCTGCTCGAACACACCGAGGGCGAGTGACAATCTCTACTCCGGAGGCGTAAAGACCATGCGGATCGTCGTCGGGGTCGGCGGGGGCATCGCCGCCTACAAGGCGTGTGCCCTCGTTCGCCGTTTCACCGAGACCGGACACCAGGTGCGGGTCATTCCCACCGAGTCGGCTCTCCAGTTCATCGGTAAGGCGACCTTCGAGGCGCTGTCCGGTCAGCCGGTGCACACCACGGTGTTCGCCGACGTGCCCGAGGTGCCGCATGTCCGGATCGGCCAGGAGGCCGATCTCGTCGTCATCGCCCCCGCCACCGCAGATCTGATGGCGCGCGCCGCACAGGGGCGCGCCGACGATCTGCTCACCGCCACCTTGCTGACGGCTCGATGTCCGGTGCTGTTCGCGCCCGCGATGCACACCGAGATGTGGGAGCATCCGGCGACGGTGGCCAATGTCGCGACTCTGCGCGCGCACGGCGCCAACGTGATGGAACCCGCCTCGGGCCGGCTCACCGGCACCGATACGGGTCCGGGACGGCTGCCGGAGCCGGAGGAGATCTTCGGTCTCGCCTCGCTGCTGCTCGAACGTGCCGACGCGCTGCCGCGTGACCTGACCGGTCGCCGCGTGGTGATCACCGCCGGTGGTACGAGGGAACCCCTCGACCCGGTGCGCTTCCTCGGCAACCGCAGCTCCGGCAAGCAGGGCTATGCCCTGGCCAGGGTCGCCGCCCAGCGTGGCGCCCAGGTGACGCTGATCGCGGGCAACACGATCGAGCTCGCGCCGCCCGCCGCGGTCGAGCTGGTCCACATCACCACCGCCGACCAGCTCAAGACCGCGGTCGACAAGCACGCGCTCGGCGCCGACGCGGTGATCATGGCGGCCGCGGTCGCCGATTTCCGTCCGACCCACGTGGCCGCTGCGAAGATCAAGAAGGGCGCCGACGAACCCGACGTGATCCCGCTGACCAAGAACGAGGACATCCTCGCCGGCTTGGTCGACGCCCGCACCGAGGGACGGCTCGCCGGTACCGCGATCGTCGGTTTCGCCGCCGAGACCGGTGACGACAACGGCGACGTGCTCACCCACGCGCGCTCGAAACTGGCACGCAAGGGTTGCGATCTGCTCGTGGTCAACGCGGTCGGCGAGGGCAAGGCGTTCGAGGTCGACACCAACGATGGCTGGTTGCTCGGCGCCGACGGCACCGAGCAGGCCCTCGATCACGGCTCGAAGGCGCTGCTGGCCAGCCGGGTGCTCGACGCGCTGATTCCGCTGCTGCCCTGACCGGGGGATTCGCGTAGATTTCGCGCGAAAACGGTTGTGCGGCAACGAGGGTCGTGCAGTTTACCGTCCGAGTAGGTGTTCGCGGTGTGGCTTGGCGCTTACTCGCCACCATGTCGGTGGTTTGGAATAGTCTTGATGAGAAGGGTTGCGCGGTAGCACCGAGAAGTTACCGTCACAAGCCGAACGAGTAACCCGTTGAGGGAGAGGGAAGAACTGTGCGTACGACAGGTAGTCGGCTATTCACCAGTGAGTCCGTGACCGAAGGTCATCCGGACAAGATCTGTGACGCGATCAGCGATTCCATCCTCGACGCATTGCTCGCGGAGGACCCGGGCAGCCGCGTCGCGGTGGAAACCATGGTCACCACGGGGCAGGTCCATGTCGCGGGCGAGGTCACCACCTCCGCCTACGCCGACATTCCGCGGATCGTGCGCGAGAAGGTCCTCGAGATCGGATACGACTCCTCCGCAAAGGGATTCGACGGCAACTCCTGCGGTGTCAACATCGCGATCGGTGCCCAGTCTCCCGATATCGCCCAGGGTGTCGACACCTCGCACGAGGCGCGCGTCGGCGGTTCCGACGACGCGATCGAGCGCCAGGGCGCCGGCGACCAGGGCCTGATGTTCGGCTACGCGACCACCGACACGCCCGAGCTGATGCCGCTGCCGATCGCGCTCGCGCACCGGCTCTCGCGCAAGCTCACCGAGGTCCGCAAGTCGGGTGTGCTGCCCTACCTGCGCCCCGACGGCAAGACCCAGGTCACCATCGAATACGACGGTGACCGCCCGGTCCGTCTCGACACGGTCGTCATCTCCACCCAGCACGCCGCCGATATCGACCTCGACAACCTGCTCGCCCCCGATATCCGCGAGAAGGTCGTCGACGCCGTCATCGGCGATCTGAACCTGCCCAGCCTCGACACCTCCGATATCCGACTGCTGGTCAACCCCACCGGCAAGTTCGTCCTCGGTGGTCCGATGGGTGACGCGGGCCTGACCGGCCGCAAGATCATCGTCGACACCTACGGCGGCATGGCCCGCCACGGTGGTGGCGCGTTCTCCGGCAAGGACCCGTCGAAGGTCGACCGCTCGGCCGCCTACGCCATGCGCTGGGTCGCCAAGAACGTCGTGGCCGCCGGCCTCGCGGATCGCGTCGAGGTGCAGGTCGCGTACGCGATCGGCAAGTCGGCCCCGGTCGGTCTGTTCGTCGAGACCTTCGGTACCGAGAAGGTCGACCCGACGCGCATCTCCACCGCCATCTCCGAGGTCTTCGACCTGCGTCCGGGCGCGATCATCCGCGATCTCGACCTGCTGCGCCCGATCTACGCGCCGACCGCGGCCTACGGCCACTTCGGCCGCACCGATGTCGACCTGCCCTGGGAGCACACGGACCGCGCCGACAAGCTGCGCGCGGCCGTCGGCCTGTAATACCCACGGACCGCGTGGCAGCGGACGAAACATCGAAGGCAGCGGGACACCCCATCGCGAGGGTGCTCCCGCTGCTTTCGCCTGCCCACCTCGACCGCGACTTCGATTACCTCGTCCCCGCCGAACTAAACGAGATCGCCCAACCCGGCGTGCGCGTGCGCGTCCGTTTCGCCGGTCGCCTCGTCGACGGATACCTGCTGGAACGTCTCCCGCGCAGCGATCACAACGGCAAGATGATGCCGCTCGAACGGGTCGTCTCGCCGGAACGCGTGCTCGCCCCGGAAATTCTGCGCCTGGCCACCGCCGTCGCCGCCCGCTATGCGGGGACGCGCGCCGACGTCCTTCGTCTGGCCATTCCACCGCGCCACGCTCGGACCGAAACCGGCGGCACCAAGAAGGCCGACACCGCTTCGAAAGCGGCATCTGTGACGGAAGTCGTTGATGCCGAAGAAGATTCGTCGTCAGACGTCCTTGCCGAGGCCGGCGGGAACGGCTCGGGCGAATCGGCCGCAGCAGCGGGCGGGGCTAGAGCGGATCAGCCGGATGCGCCGACTGCGGAGGTTCGGCTCGATTCGACACCCGAAAAGCCCGCAGCCCAATCGCGCGTCGAGGTCGATGCTTCGGCGTGGGGCCGATATGTGCACGGCCTGGCCTTTGTCGACGCGCTGGCGCACGGCAAGGGTGCGAGGGCGGCATGGCAGGCATTGCCGGGGGAGGACTGGGCGGCGCGGCTGGCGGAGTTGGCGGCGACGGTCGTGGCGAGTGGGCGCAGTGCCGTGTTGATGGTGCCGGATCAGCGCGATCTCGATCGATTGCTCGCCGAATGTGTTGCGCTGGTCGGTGATTCGGCCGTCGGGCTGTCGGCGGGGCTGGGTCCCGCGGCGCGGTATCGGCGGTGGCTGGCGGTATTGCGTGGGCAGGCGCGGATCGTGGTAGGGACGCGGGCGGCGGTGTTCGCCCCAGCGCGGGACCTCGGACTGATCGCGATCTGGGACGACGGCGACGACACCTACGCCGAACCGCGGTCCCCGTATCCGCATGCTCGTGAAGTGGCGATGCTGCGGGCGCACGAGACGGGTGCGGCGTTCGTCGCCGCAGGTTTCGCGCGGACCGCCGAGATCCAAGCGGTGGTCGAATCCGGTTGGGCACGTGATCTTCTCGCCGAACGTCAGGTATTGCGCGAGGTGACGCCGCGGATCAGCGCGCCCGGTGACAGCGATTTCGCGCTGGAGCGCGACGCGCTGGCGCGGTCGGTGCGGATGCCCGGTGTCGCGTTCGCGGCCGCGCGCTCCGCGATCAAGGAGAACGTGGCGGTGCTGGTGCAGGTGCCTCGGCGCGGGTACGTTCCGTCGCTGGCCTGCGCGAAATGTCGCACGCCTGCCCGCTGTCGGCACTGCAACGGTCCGTTGGCGCTGCCGCAGTCGGCCAACGGTGAAGCGGCGAGCCCCCATTGCAAGTGGTGCGGGATCACCGAAGCCGCGTTCCGCTGCCAGGCGTGCGGTGCGCGAGCTCTGCGGGCGACGGTGATCGGCGCGGCCCGGACCGCCGAAGAACTCGGTCGCGCCTTCGCCGGGGTACCGATCCGCACCTCGGGGGGCGGGGAGGTGCTCGACACCGTCGAACCGGGCGCTCAGGTGGTCGTCGCCACCGTCGGGGCCGAACCGCTCGTGCAGGGCGGTTACGGCGTGGCCCTGCTGCTCGACGGATGGGCGCTGCTCGGCCGCGCCGACCTGCGCGCGAGCGAGGACACCTTGCGCCGCTGGATGGGCGCGGCGGCCCTGGTGCGGCCTCGCGGGCAGGTCATCGTGATGGCCGAACCCTCCCTGCCCACCGTCCAGGCGCTGGTCCGGTGGGACCCCGTCAACCACGCCGCCGCCGAACTCGAAGCCCGCGCCGAGGTCGGCTTCCCGCCCGCGGTCCGCCTCGCCGCCGTCGACGGCACCACCGCCTCGATCGCCGAATTACTCGACGCCACAACCCTTCCCGACGGTACCGAGGTTCTCGGCCCCGTCCCCCTGCCGCCCACGGCCCGCAAACCGTTCTCCGGCGCCGACTCTCCCGCTGAGGTCGAGCGCATGCTCCTGCGCGTGCCCCGCTCGGATGGCGCGCCCCTCGCCCGCGCACTCACCGCCGCCCAAGCGGTTCGCAGCTCTCACCGCTCCGATGCTCCCCTTCGCGTCCAGATCGACCCTGTCGACATCGGCTGACCGGGGCGCCCGGCACCTCGGTCAGGCGTACATCGCTCGATGGCCCCGCGCCCACTGCGTGTAGGCGGTGGCCGGTCGGCCGAGAACCCTCTCGATATCGTCGCTGACCCGCAGCTCATCCGGTGTCGGCGTGCCGAGGATGGTCAGGGTGTGGTCGGCGACCGGCTCTGGCATGAAGCGGAGCATGTTCTGTTTGGCTTGGTCGGAGGTGAGTTCGATGAAGGCGATCGGGATGTCGATCGCTTCGGCGAGTGCCGCCGCTTGGTCGCGAGGGGTGACCACGGCGGGACCGGTCAGGGTGTAGGCGCGGGCGTGGTGGCCGTCTTCGCGGAGGGCGGCCGCGGCTACGGCCGCGATATCGGCGGGGTCTACGGCGGGAAGGCCGACATCGCCGAAGGGCGCCGGGACGATACGCCGGGTGCGGATCGGCTCGATCCACGCGAAGGTGTTGGAGAAGAACGCGCCGGGTCGCAGCGCCGTCCACTCCAGGCCGGACTCGGCGAGTGCCTGTTCGAAGGCGATCGTTCTGGCGTAGCCGTCGGAGCGGGGGCGGGTCACCGCGCCTTGCGAGGACACGAAGACGACTCGGCGCACGCCGGCGTCCGCGGCGGTCTTCAGCAGCAGCGCCGGGTCGGGGCCGGTCATGAGCTGCTCCCCGGTGATCAGCAGGAACAGCGCGTCGGCGCCGAGTAGCGCGGGGGAGAGGCTGTCGAGATCGCCCAGGTCGGCGACCGCGTGTTCGACGCCTGCGGGCAGGTCGACGGGACGAGTACCTCGGGAGACGGCCCTGACCTGCTCACCCGCGTCAGCGAGTAGTCCGACCAGGGTGCTGCCGATGTTGCCGGTCGCTCCGGTGACGACGATCATGTGAATCCTTAGTTAGTTAGCTGACTTACTTGCTGAACAGAACGTATCCCATCGGGCATCAGCTGTCTATAGTTAGTTGCATGACTAAATCGGACGCGCAGGTCAGCCCCAAGATCGGGAAGCAGGAACGGCTGGTCCAGGCGGCGATGCGGGTGTTCTACCAGCAGGGCATCGAGAAGACGACGATCGCCGATATCGCGCGCGAGGCCGACGTACCGGTCGGCAATGTCTACTACTACTTCAAGACCAAGGACCAGTTCGTCGCCGCGGTCATCGAGCTGCACGCGCAGGTGCTGACCGGAGCTGTCACCGAGTTCGCCGAGCTGCCGGGGCCCGCCGAGCGATTGAAGGCGATGGTGCGCAGCTGGGTCGACCAGCGGGAGATGGCGGCGCGATACGGGTGCCCGTTCGGCTCGTTGGCCGCCGAGCTCGACAAGCGGGAGGACGCCTTCCGCGGCGAGCCTGCGCGCGTGATGGGCCTGCTCGTGGACTGGGCACGCACGCAGTTCGCCGAGCTGGGGCGCGCCGATGCCGCCGAGCTCGCGATCGCGTTCGTTGCTGCCTATCAGGGAATCTCCCTGCTCACCAACACCTTCCGCGACCCGGAGCTGATGGTCACCGAGGGCGCGCGGCTGGCGCGGTGGATCGACGAGCTGGGTGCGCGGTAGGCGCGGTGGCGTCGCGGCGCCCGGCCGGTGCGCGCCCGGGCGTCGACTCGGGTATGCGGCGGTCTCAGGCGCAATCGCCGGGCTGCCAGCCCGAGCACAACAGGTCGATGCCGGTGATCGTGCCGTTGTCGGTGGTGAGGAAAACGCGCTGCTCGGCGACGCGGGTGGCGCCGTTGGCGGGTCGCATGCGGACCAGCCAGTGCATCGCGAGCTTGTCGCCGATGCGTCGTTCGCGGCCGGAATCGACGACGGCGAAATCGTCGGGACCGCCGAACCAGCCGCGGAAGCGCTCGATCGTCGGATCGGGGCCGGTCGCGGTGAACGGGCCGGGCGGGATCAGGCCGCGCAGCGTGACCTCGGGGGCGAGGTAGGTCGTCATGGTGGCGAAGTCGCGCTGGATCAGCGCGGCGAGAAACAGGTCGGCGACCGAGGCGGTCGTCTGCGGGGTGGGGGTCGAAGTAGTCATGGGAAAAGTCTGCGACCTGCGCGGATATCGAACATCGGGTGATCACCCGATCTTTGCGGTCTGATCCTCGTCGGGGAGCAGCCCGTGGCGCATCGCGAAGACCGCGGCCGAGCCGCGGCTGTGCACGCCGATTTTGGTGTAGATGTGCTCGACATGGCTGCCCGCCGTGCGCGGGCTGATACCGAGGGCCTGGGCGATCTCGCGGGTCGACCGACCGCGCACGAGCAGGGCCAGCACATCGAGTTCACGGGCGGTGAGGCCGGCGATCTGCGCGCGTTTGCGTGGACGTCGGCCCTGTGCCGCGGCCAGGACCGCGGCCACGGCGTCACCGTCCAGCCTGCCCGCGGTCACTTCGGCCCGCAGGATCTCGGCTCGTTCGTCGGGATCGATGGCTGGTCGGTGTGGCCGCTGCTCGCCGAGCGCGCGAAACATCTGCGCGGCGGCGAGAATGCGCGCGCCGGGCGGCAGCATCGACCCGGTGAGTCCGCGCGGATAACCGGATCCGTCCATCCGTTCGTAGACCATCGACGCCGGTCCGGCGAGCGCGGCCAGGTGCGGACTGCGTGCCAGCACCCGCTCGGTCAGATACGGAACCATCCGCACCCGTTCGCGTTCGGATGCGGTCAGTGGTCCCGGTTTGTTCCAGATCCCCGTCGAGACGCCGATGGTGCCGAGGCGACATACCAGGGCCGCCCGCCGCACCGTGTCCGCCTGATCGGCGGGCAGGCCGTACTCGCGCGCCGCGGCGGCGGCCAGGTCGGCGACGGCGCGCGAATGACCGAGGAACCAGGTGGCTTTCGCGTCGGAGTAGTCGGCGAAGACGGTGAGGACGTCGGTGAGTTCGTCGTCCGCGATCGGTCTGTCGAGTGCCGCGCAGCCGTCGATCACCTGCTGCCAGGCATCGACGCGGTCGAGTCCGTCGAGCAGTGCCCCGTCGTCGCGGGTGCACAGTTCGACCAGGGTCGGATCGAACTCGGTTCCACTGCGCGACCGCAACATTCGCAGCGCGGCGTCGACACCGCCGACCCGGGCATGGACTTCGGCGTCGTCGGCGATGTGCACCACGCGCATCACCGGGATGATCGCGTCGCCGCACAAACCGCCGGGAACGCCGTGGCCGTCCCACCGTTCGAAGGCTTGCGGCAGCGCCGACTTGACTGCGTCGGGCAGGTCGAGCCGTTCGGCGATGTCGGCGGCGGTACGGCAGTGGGTGAGGAACGAGTCCATCGTGTCGCGCACGCCGCCCGCGAGGAAGCGGCCGGTCACCGAGATCCGTCGCAACGGAGACGCGCCTTCGGCGAGATGCCCGAGCAGGAACGCCATCATCGGCAACCCGGTCTTGTCGATGTCGTAGCTGTCGGCCCGGATCCGCAGGTCGTCGCCGAACCAGCGCGCCATCTCGGGGGAGTCCGCGACACAGCCGACCCAGGCCAGTAGTGAGACGTAGTAGGCGGCTGCCCGATCGGCCTGAGACAGTCCTGCGGCCTCCGCCAGTCGGACGGCGAGAACGGTCTGACGCAGGACGTGTTCCTGCGGCTGGCCGAGCCCGAGGTCGGTGGCCAGTGACAGCGAGGCGACCAGTTCGGCGAGCCGAAGAGGCCGGGACGGGTCCGTCATGGTGAATTCAGATTACTCCTTGCGTTCGATGCATTGCCGATATATCGTCGATAGTGTCAAGATAAACGAGAGAGCCACAGGAGGCTGTCATGCATAACCAAGAACAACGAGAATCCGGACACTTCCGGCGCGGTCGTGGACCGGGCCCCCGGGAATTCGGTCCCGACCGGCAGCGGTTCCGCCACGGCGGGCGACATGGGCACGGCCCCGAGTTCGGACCGGGCTTCGGCCCAGGTTTCGGGCCAGGTTTCGGCCCCGGCTTCGGTCGTGGACGCGGCCGCGGTGGTCGTGGCAGGCGCGGTGACGTGCGGGCCGCGGTGCTGCTGCTGCTCGTCGGGCGCCCCATGCACGGCTACGAGCTGATCCAGCAGATCCGCGATCGCAGCGACGATGTCTGGCGCCCGAGCCCAGGGTCCATCTACCCGGCATTGGCCCAGCTCGAGGACGAGGGCCTGGTGCTCATCGAGAAGGTTGCCGGTCGCAAAACCGCGCAGCTCACCGACGAGGGCAAGGCCTATGTCGAGACTCATCGGGAGGATCTCGGTGACCCGTGGGCCGAGGTCAAGCAGGATGTCGGCGCTCAGGCGCTGGACCTGCGCGGTCTGGTCGGACAGGTGATGGGCGCGGTCGGTCAGGTGGCCCAGGTCGGCACGGCGCAGCAGGCGGCGAAGGCGGCCGAGGTGCTCGCCGAAACCCGTCGGGCGCTGTACCGGATCCTCGCCGAAGACGATGTCATTTCCGAGGGCGACGCAACCCCCGAGAAGTGAGGGCGTCGTGAACGCCCTTCCCGGCGTGCGGTTGTCGAGCCCATGGAGTAATTGTTTGGGGCATGGAACAACTGGGAACGTTGTGGGGTTGGGGAACATCACTATTGCGCGGAGCGGTGTCGGTCACGGCACTCGCCTGCACGGCGGTGATCGGTGTGTCGTTCGCGCCGATCGCCGCCGCTGAACCGGCGAATTTTCGGCCGGCTGTCATTCCGATGGAGGCGGGTCCGTCGCAGGCCGATCATCTGGACGCCGCCCATTACATCAAGGCCCATCCGAACTCGGTTCCGGTGGGGCTCAACAACTTCGGGTGTACACCCACCGCCGAGCATCCGCGGCCCATCGTGTTGGTGCACGGCACCGATTCGAGTGCGTACTCCGACTGGGCGGGAATCGGACCGCAACTGGTGTCGGCGGGCTACTGCGTCTTCGCGCTGAACTACGGCGGGGCGCCGGGCGCCGACACCTACGGCACCGAGGACATGCGGATCAGTTTCACCCAGCTGGCCGGGTTCGTCGACGATGTCCTGGTCGCGACCAAGGCGACCAAGGTCGATCTGGTCGGATTCTCGCAGGGGGCCACCGTCAGCCGGTTCTACGTCAACAAGCTCGGGGGCGCGCCGAAGGTCGGGACCTGGGTCGGCCTCGCCTCACCCAGCTACGGCGGGGTCATGTACGGACTGGTTCCGGTGGGGCAGGCGATTCCCGGCATGATGGATGTCTTCGCGAAGGTCACCTCGACGGCCGCGGTCCAGCAGGCACAGGGCGAACCGCTCATGGTGGAGCTCAACGCGGGCGGCGACACCGTGCCCGGTGTCCGTTACGTCACCGTCGGCAGTCGGGTCGACGAGATGATCCAGCCGTTCTCGAACATCGCCTTGCGCGGCGCGGGTGCGGAGAACCTCGTCCTCCAGGACCTGTGCGCCGACAACCTGACCGGCCACTTCCACCTGGTCTACGACCCCTTCGTGCAGCAACTGCTCCAGCGCGTCCTCGACCCCGTCCGGGCACCCGCTCCGGTCTGCGCGCCGGTCCCGCTCGGCACCGGCATCCCCGAGGTGATCATCGCGGGCAACTCCTGACGGCCGGGCTGGACGGAAGCGCCTGGCGGGGTCACTAGACTGGGACGACCGCATTCGTCCTCCCCGGGAGCCACCGTGACCATTCAGCCCGTTCGCCTGTTCGGCGACCCGATCCTGCGCTCGCGTGCCGACGCGGTCACCGAGTTCGGTCCCGACCTCGCCAGCTTGGTCGCCGACCTCACCGAGACCATGCACGACGACGGCGGGGTCGGGATGGCCGCGCCGCAGATCGGGGTCGGGCTGCGGGTGTTCGTCTACGACACCGGCGACGCCGCGGGGCACGTGGTGAATCCGGAATGGTCGGCCGTCGGGGCCGACGAACAGGTCGGCCCGGAGGGCTGCCTGTCGATTCCCGGCGTGCGTTACGACGTGCGCCGGGCATCGCGCGTTCGGGTCACCGGCGTCGACATCACCGGTGCGCCGGTGGAATTCGAGGCCGAGGGTCTGCTCGCGCGTTGCGTACAGCACGAACACGACCACCTCGACGGCGTGCTGTTCATCAACCGGCTCGAACCGGCCGACCGTAAGGACGCGATGCGCACCATCCGCGAATCCGACTGGTTCCGCGGCGGAATCACTGTGCGCGAATCCAGCGGCGTCGGCGGTGGTCGCTGATGCGCCTCGTTTTCGCGGGCACGCCCGAACCCGCGGTGCCGTCACTGCGCAGGCTGATCGAGAGCGAAGGCCACGAGGTCGTCGCGGTGGTCACCCGGCCCGACGCGGTCGCGGGCCGTGGCCGCAAGATCATGCGCTCGCCCGTGGGCCTGCTCGCCGACGAACACGGCATTCCGGTGTTCACGCCGCATAAGCCGTCCGAGCCCGAATTCGTCGCCGCGCTCACCGAGCTCGCGCCGGACTGTTGCCCGGTCGTCGCCTACGGTGCGCTGCTGCCGCAGCAGGTGCTCGATATCCCCGCGCACGGCTGGATCAATCTGCACTTCTCGCTGCTGCCCTCCTGGCGTGGGGCGGCGCCCGTGCAGGCGGCCATCGACGCGGGTGACGACATGACCGGCGCGTCGACCTTCTTGATCGAGGCGGGCCTCGACACCGGCCCGGTGTACGGAGTGATGACCGAGAAGATCGGGCTCACCGACACCGCGGGCGAGCTGCTCGCCCGGCTGGCCGATGCGGGCGCCGTGTTGCTGGAGAAGACCCTGGACGGAGTGGAAGACGGTTCGCTGCAAGCGATTCCGCAATCTCACGACGGCGTGTCCTACGCACCGAAGGTGACCGTGGAGGCAGGGCGGATCGGATTCGACGAACCCGCCCTCGCCATCCACCGCCACATCCGCGCCGTCACCCCGGCGCCCGGTGCGTGGACCGAGGTGAACGGGCTGCGCCTCAAACTCGGCCCGGTGGAAATGGTGGAGGAAACCTTGCCCGAACGCGAGATCGAGGTGCGCAAGTCCGGCGTATTCGTCGGTACATCGACCACAGCGGTCCGCCTGGGGCAGGTCCAACCGCCCGGCAAGAAGATGATGAATGCCCTCGACTGGGCCCGCGGCGCCCGCCTGACTCCCGGCACGGTGATCGGATGAGCGCCTCCGACCGCCGCCGACGTCGCGACGCCGACGCGGCGAAGGGCATCACGTCCCGCGACGATCGCAAGCCCACCGGAAAAACGGGTGAGCAGCGGGGCAGCAGCCCCCGCGACGACCGCAAGATCACCGGCAAGAACGTCGACGGCGGCTGGGCCGCCCGCGCCGCGAAGGGCACCACCACCCCGCGCGCGGACGGCGACCGTTGGACCGGCCGCGACGACCGCGGCGGCTCCGATCGACCCCGTCGCGACGACGGCGGCTATCGCTCCGGCACACCCCGCCGCGCGGACGACCGCCCCGGTTTCACCCGCGGCGCGCAGGGCCGTGACGCCGGCAACCAACGCGGCGACGCCCCGCGCTCCGGCGCGCCCCGCCGCGAAGACGACCGTCCGGGTTTCGGCCGTGGCGCGAACGACCGTGCGCAAGGCCGTGACGCCGGCAGCCGGCGCGAGGACGCTCCGCGCTCCGGTGCCCCTCGCCGCGAGGACGACCGTCCTGGTTTCGGCGGCGCGAACGACCGGGCGCAGGGTCGTGACACGGCTGACCAACGTGGTGATCGTGCCGGACGCTCCGGCGCGGGACGTGCCGACCGCGGCACCTCCCGTCCCGACCGCGGTGCGCGTGAAGGAGATGCGCGAAGCCGAGGCGCAGGCAGTCGCGATGCTGGTGCGGGACCGGCGGCCAAGGCCGCTACTCAGCGTCGTCCCGAGCGGCCCGATCCCAGCGTGCCCAGTCCGCGCAAGCGGCGCGGCGAGCCGGTGGATCCGGCGCGTGAGGTCGCCCTCGACGTACTGCGGGCGGTGCGTGAGCGCGACGCCTATGCGAACCTCGCGCTGCCGAAGCTGTTGCGCGAGCGCAAGATCAGTGGGCGCGACGCCGCGTACGCGACCGAGCTCACCTACGGCGCGAGCCGTTCGCAGGGGCAGCTCGACGCGGTGATCTCGGCATGCGCGGGCCGCCCGGTCGACGAGATCGACGGCCCCATCCTCGATATCCTGCGCCTCGGGGTCTACCAGCTGCTGCGAACCCGTACCAGCGCGCACGCCGCCGTCGACACCTCCGTCGACCTGGCCAGTGCCGAATTCGGCCAGGGCCGTGCCGGTTTCGTCAATGCCGTCCTGCGTCGGGTGGGGGAGAAGACCGCCGAGCAGTGGATCACCGAGTTGGCCCCGGCCGACCCGGTCGGCAAGCTCGCCTTCGAACACGCGCACCCCAAGTGGATCGCCCAGTCCTTCGCCGACGCGCTCGGCGCGCAGGCGGGCGAGCTGGACGAACTCCTGGCAGCCGACGACGAGCGGCCGGTCGTGCACCTGGTCGCCCGGCCCGGCGAGATCACCTCCGAAGAGCTGGCGCTGGTCACCGGCGGCGAAGAGGGCCGCTGGTCGCCGTACGCGGTGTATCTCGACGGTGGTGATCCCGGCCTGCTGGAACCGGTCCGCGACGGCATCGCCTCGGTCCAGGACGAGGGCAGCCAATTGGTCGCGCTCGCCCTCACCCGCGCGCCGCTGGAAGGCGAGGACAAGGGTCGCTGGCTCGACCTCTGCGCAGGACCCGGCGGGAAGGCGGCCTTGCTCGGCGCACTCGCCGCGATCGACCTGTTCACCGTCGACGCCGTGGAACCCACCGAGCACCGCGCCGAGCTGGTCCGCAAATCCACCAGGAACCTGCCCGTCACCGTGCACGTCGTCGACGGCCGCGACAGCGGGCTGACCCCCGGCTACGACCGCGTTCTGGTCGACGCGCCGTGCACCGGCCTCGGTGCGCTGCGCCGGCGCCCGGAGGCGCGCTGGCGTCGCACCCCGGCCGACGTGGCCGAACTGGTCACCTTGCAGCGTGAACTTCTCATCGCCGCGTGGGATCTGGTGCGTCCGGGCGGTGTCGTCGTGTATTCGACCTGCTCACCGCACCTCGCGGAAACGGTGTCGGTGGTCGCCGATTTCGTCCGTCGCACCGGCGCCGAAGAACTCGACAGCCGCGAGTTCCTGCCCGGCGTCACCGATCTCGGCGACGGCCCGTCCGCGCAGCTCTGGCCGCACCGCCACGGTACCGACGCCATGTTCCTGGCGACCCTGCGCAAGAAGTAGCCCCGCGCGAACACACGGCGCCGTTCCCACACCGGGAGCGGCGCCGTTCCATTCGTCCAAGCGGGTGACGATCGCCGCGGTGCAGAATCGACGTATGGCGATGACATGGGAGCAGGTGGTCGCGGTGGCGACGGCGCTGCCGGGTGTGGAGGAAGACACCTGGTGGCGCAGTCCCGGCCTGAAGGTGAGCGGAAAGGGCTTCGCACGGTTACGTGTTGAAGCGGAAGGCGGCTTGGCGTTGCTCTGCGAGCTCACGGAGAAGCAAGCGCTGCTCGCCTCCGGCGATCCGGCGTTCTACACGACCCCGCACTACGACGGGCACCCGTTCGTTCTCGTCGACCTCGCCGCGGTCGATCCGCGACAGCTCGCCGAGCTGATCGATAGCGCCTGGTGGCTGCGCGCACCCGCGAAGCTTCGGCGTGCAAGGCAGGGCGCGTAGGGGACTCCGTTGTCCCGCCGGCGTCAGTCCCGTTCGGACAATTCACGCAGGCGTGCAAGGGTTTTCGCGAGAATCCGCGATACGTGCATCTGCGAGATCCCCAGCTGCGAAGCGATCTGTGTCTGCGTCATGGACTCGAAGAACCGCATGGTGAGAATGCGGCGCTCACGTTCGGGCAGGCCCGCCAGGAGCGGGCGCACCGCGATGTACTCCTCGACCCGGTCGAACTGCGATTCCTCCTCGCCGAGGGTGTCGAGCAGCGACGCATCGCTGTCGCGCCCGATCGAGGCGGCGTCGATCGACGTCGGCTGATAGGCGTTGCCCGCGATGACCGCCTGGGTGACCTCGTCGGGGTCGACATCGAGTTCGGCGGCGATCTCCTTGGCGGTGGGGGAGCGCCCCAGTCGCTGCGAGAGCTGATCCACCGCCGCGCCGATGCGCAGGTGGGTCTCCTTGACGCGCCGCGGAACCCGCATCGCCCAGGTGTTGTCCCGGAAATACCGCCGGACCTCGCCCATGATCGTCGGCACCGCGAAGGACAGGAAGTTCGAGCCCCTGCTCAGATCGAACCGATCCACCGCGTGCACCAGACCGACCCGCGCCACCTGCGACAGATCGTCGAACGGCTCACCGCGCCCGCTGAACTTGCGCGCGATGTGGTCGGCCAGCGGGATGCAGCGGTTGATCAGCGCGTCACGCGCCACCACGTGCGCCACGCTGCCCGGCTCGGTCGCCGCGAGACGCTCGAACAGGGCGCTGACGTCGTCGTACCCGGATACCGGCTCGGGAGTTTCGGTCTCGTCCTCGAGCGGTTCCTGCTCGAGGACTTCTTTGTCCGGTTCAGCGGCCTTGTCCGATTCCGCGGCAGGGGAGTCGGCTTTGTCGGGTTCGCTGAGACTGTGCTGGTCGGGCTTGTTGTCCTCGCCGTGCACTACGCCTTCCCCCGGACCCGTCGAAATCGAACCGTCGTCGGGTACCCGGACACGCCGGCGTCGAAATCCTGCTGCTCGGCAGTCACCTCGTCGCACAGCGTGCGCAGCACATGCCACCCGAAGCTGCGCTGATCCGGCATGCCCTGCGATCCCGCGACACCGTCGACGCGGACCTGCAATTCGGTGTCACCGACGAGGAATTCGCAGGTGAGTAGCGTATCGGGGGCGGCGATCGCGATCAGGGTCGAGCACACCTCGTCTACGGCCAGTCGCACGTCGGCTACCTCGTCGAGGGTGAAATCACTGAGTAGTACCAGTGTTTCGGCCAGTCCGCGCACGATTGGCAGCTGCGTCAGCTGGGCTGCCACACGAATCTCCACCGGGGCGCCGAAGGGCCCATGTTCCGCCGAAAAATTGGTCACCCTCAGAAGGCTACCCATATCCCGGCAGGGCAATCACCATCGCCGTCGCTACACTGGCGCGCTGTGTCCACTCCGACGTTCTCCCGTCCGTCCAAGCCGATGATCGCCCCGTCAATCCTGTCCGCGGACTTCGCGAACCTGGCCGCCGAGGCCGCGGCTGTCGAAGGATGCGATTGGCTCCACGTCGACGTCATGGACGGCCACTTCGTGCCGAACCTCACATTGGGTCTGCCGATCGTGCAGAGCCTGCTGAAGGCCACCGACATCCCGTTCGACTGCCACCTGATGATCGACGATCCGGGCCGCTGGGCGCCGAGCTACGCCGAGGCGGGCGCCTACAACGTCACCATCCACGCCGAGGCCACCGATGATCCGATCGCGGTGGCGCGTGATATCCGCGCCGCGGGCGGCCGGGCCGGGCTGTCGGTGAAGCCGAACACCCCGATCGAGCCGTACCTGGAAATCCTGCGCGAATTCGACACCCTGCTGGTGATGAGCGTGGAACCCGGATTCGGCGGGCAGTCGTTCCTTCCCGGCGTGCTGGAGAAGGCGCGGATCGTGCGCAACCTGGTGGACTCGGGTGAGCTGCACCTGGTCGTCGAAATCGACGGCGGCATCAACGACGACACCATCGAGCAGGCCGCCGCGGCCGGTATCGACTGTTTCGTGGCTGGGTCGGCGGTCTACAACACCGCCGATCCCGGTGCCGCCGTGCAGACGCTGCGCAACCTGGCCGCGTCGGTCTGGCTGCCCTAGCTACAGGGCGCGGAGTTTGCGGGTGCCCAGCGCACGCGCCGCGTCGATGACGGCCTGCACCGGCGGCCGGTGGTCGCCGGATTCGGGTTCCTGCACCCAGGTGCGGTAGCCGGTGCGCTCGTCGTCGGGGGAGGGCAACACGATCTGGCTGCCCGCGCAGGCGACGGTCGCGTAGAGGCGGAACAGTTCGGCCGAGGCGGTCGCGGTGACGGAGTCGGGTCGGCACGGGCCGGTGAGGAACGTCCAGCGCCGGGCACGGGGGTGATCGACGACCGGACCCGCGATCGCGGCCTCGCGCAGCTTGGCCTGCACTCGCTCGCCCAGGTCGCCGGGCATGGTCACCGCGCCGTAGTGCGCGCCGATCTGGAGCAGAATGCGGCGGGAATCGAAATCGATCTTGGCCGGCAGATGCAACTCGCGCCGATAACGCACGCAGCGCATTTCCAGCGTCGAATCGATCAATGTGCTCATGCGGCACCCCCACATATCGCGAACCTGTTGTAACCCACAGTGTTGTCTTCCTGGAGTGGTGGACTATCCCTGGGGCGAACACCCGGTGGCAACGGCGCTCCGGGCGATGATGTCGGGGAGAACCCGCAGTTCCAGGCCCCGACATCTGGTTGAACAGCAGGAATCATTGACGTAACAATATTGCGTCAATGGTGCGGGGGGCGCAAGCATTCCACTCACCGTGTTTCCAGTTCGTGATGGCGGGGTATTGCCAGGTTAAGGCCGCCGGATGAATGCAGGGGGCCGGTTCACCGAAAATTGGATTGAACGACAACCGCCGGGATGATTAACGGCGGTGTTGCGTCATGTCGATACACCTTCGCCGCCGAATCGATGCCCTGTCGATCGGTTCCGGTGGCCGAGTGCTGCCCCCGGTCGGGTTCGGCCCCCGGCCCGGGCTCACCGGCCGCGCTACTAGGCTGTGCGACGAGCTGGGCGGACGCGTGGGAATAGCGGCCACCCACCTGCTGTTGGGCCCAACGGGTACGGATGACGCGACAAGGGAGTTCAGGCATGTTCACAGGGATCGTCGAGGAGCTCGGCGAGGTCGTGGCCACCGAAGCGCTGACCGACGCCGCCCGGTTGACGATCCGCGGCAAGCTGGTGACTTCCGATGCCGGACACGGCGATTCGATCGCCGTCAACGGCGTCTGCCTCACCGTGGTCGACGTGGTCGACGGCGACAGCTTCACCGTCGACGTCATGGACGAGACGTTGAAGCGCTCGAGCATCGGCGGCCTCGTCACCGGATCGCCGGTCAACCTCGAGCGCGCGGCCGCGCTGAACAGCCGCCTCGGCGGCCACCTCGTGCAGGGCCACGTCGACGGCACCGGCACGGTGCTGCGCCGCAGTCCGTCGGAGAACTGGGAGGTCGTGCGGATCTCGCTGCCGGATTCCATCGCGCGCTATGTGGTGGAGAAGGGCTCGATCACCGTCGACGGCGTCTCCCTCACCGTCTCGGCTCTCGGTATCGACGACGAACCCGGTGCCGACGGAAGCCGTGATTGGTTCGAGGTCTCCCTGATCCCGACCACCCTCGCCCTGACCGTCCTCGGCACCGCCCCCGTCGGCGCCACCGTCAACCTCGAGGTGGACGTCATCGCGAAGTACGTAGAACGCCTCGCCCAACGAGGCTGACACCGATCGGCGCCAGGCCTCACCGAACACGCCGGGACCACACCGTAATGTAAGAGTCATTGCCATCCCGGGACAGCTTCTCGGCCGCCTCGATCTGGACTGACCAGAGGGTGCGACGAAGGAGTGCCCGCCGGGAGGGAAGATCGAGGCCCACCGGGCCGAGAAACCCGCGGCCCCGGCCGCCAAATATACGGAGCAAGCAGACGTGACCAGGTTGGACAGCATCGAGCGCGCGGTCGCCGATATCGCGGCCGGCAAGGCTGTTGTCGTCATCGACGACGAGGACCGGGAGAACGAAGGCGATCTCATCTTCGCGGCCGAGAAGGCCACCCCGGAGCTGGTCGCGTTCATGATCCGCTACACCTCCGGCTACATCTGCGTGCCGCTGACCGCCGACGACTGCGACCGCCTCGGCCTGCCGCCCGCGTACGCGATGAACCAGGACAAGCACGGCACCGCCTACACCGTCTCGGTGGACGCGCGTGAGGGCATCACCACCGGCATCTCCGGCGCCGACCGGGCCGTCACCATGCGCTTGCTGGCCAGTGCCGAGGCCAAGGCCGACGAATTCACCCGCCCGGGCCACGTGGTGCCGCTGCGCGCCAAGGACGGCGGCGTGCTGCGCAGGCCCGGTCACACCGAGGCCGCGGTCGATCTCTCCCGGATGGCTGGACTGCGTCCCGCGGGCGTGATCTGCGAGATCGTCAGTCAGAAGGACGACGGGCACATGGCCCGCACCGACGAACTGCGCGTGTTCGCCGACGAGCACAACCTGGCGATGATCTCGATCGCCGACATGATCGCCTGGCGGCGCAAGCACGAGAAGCATGTCGTGCGGGTGGCCGAGGCCCGGATCCCCACCGCGCACGGCGACTTCAAGGCCGTGGGTTACCAGAGCATCTTCGACGACGCCGAGCACGTCGCGCTGGTGCGCGGCGACATCGGCGACGGCGAGGACGTGCTGGTGCGCGTGCACTCGGAGTGCCTGACCGGCGACGTCTTCGGTTCGCTGCGTTGCGATTGCGGTCCGCAGCTGGACGCGGCGCTCGAGATGGTCGATCAGGAGGGGCGCGGCGTCGTCCTCTACATGCGCGGGCACGAGGGCCGTGGCATCGGCCTGATGCACAAGTTGCAGGCCTACCAGTTGCAGGACACCGGTCGCGACACCGTCGACGCCAACCTCGATCTCGGCCTGCCCGCCGACGCTCGTGACTACGGCACCGGCGCGCAGATCCTGGTCGACCTCGGTATCCGCTCGATGCGCCTGCTCACCAACAACCCGGCCAAGCGGGTCGGCCTCGACGGCTACGGCCTCGCGATCACCGAGCGCGTTCCGATGCCGTTGCGCGCCAATGCCGAGAACCTGCACTACCTGCGCACCAAGCGCGATCGCATGGGCCACGACCTGGTCGGCCTCGACGATCTCGACCTCGGGGAAACCGCGCAGTGATCACCACTTCGGAAAGGCAGTAACGATGAGCGGCACGGGTGTTCCGTCCTTCGCTTTGGCGCAGGCCAAAGACGTCAAACTCGGCATCGTCGCCTCGCGCTGGCACACCGAGATCTGCGACACCCTGGTGGCGAATGCCGAACGGGTGGCCAAGGACGCCGGCGTCGAACATGTGACCGTGGTGCGTTGCGCCGGTGCGATGGAGTTGCCGGTCGTCGCGCAGGAACTGGCGCGCACCCACGACGCTGTCGTGGCGCTCGGCGTCGTGATCCGTGGTGGCACACCGCATTTCGAGTATGTCTGTGATGCGGTGACGGCCGGGCTGACCCGGGTGTCGCTGGACGCGGCCACCCCCGTCACCAACGGCGTGCTCACCACGAACGACGAGGAGCAGGCGCGCGATCGGGCCGGGCTGCCCGGTTCGTCGGAGGACAAGGGCGAGCAGGCGTGTGCCGCTGCCCTCGATGCCGCGCTCACGTTGCGCGCGCTGCGATCGGTGTGACCGTGCCGGTGGTGCGGACGTGGCGTCGCGGTGCTCCCGAGCCCGATACGGGCTGGGAGTTCGAGGTGCGTCCGCGCCGGGCGATCCGCACCGCCATCGTGGTCGCGATCGTCATCCTCGTCGCCTTCACCGCGGGTGGGCTGCTGCTGCGCACCGGGTCGACCGGGGTGAACTTCCGGGTCGCCGATCAGGTCGCGATGATCCTGATCGGCGTGGTCGGTGCGGGCGCGGTACTGATGCTCACCCGGCCGCGAGTCCGCGTGGGTAGCCAGGGTATCGGGGTACGCAACATCCTGGGCGAGCAGGTGTACCCGTGGGCCTACATCCGCGGCGCGTCCTTCCCGGACCGCAAGGCGTGGGCCCGCCTCGAACTGGCCGATGACGATTACGTCCCGATGCTGGCGATCCGTTCCAACGACAAGACCCACGCCGCCGACGCCATCGAGCGCGTCCGCGAACTCGGCGCCCGCTACGCCCCGCAGGACTGAACTTCGCCGATCGTCGGCACTGGGTGCCGGCAACCGCCTGTGCGCCACCTGGTGACGCACAGGCCGACGCGTCAGCGGGTGTCGCCGAGAACTGCTCCCTCGCGGCGCGGATCCGCACCGCCGACCCAGCCGTCCTTGCCGTTGTGTTGCAGGGCGCTGAGTCCGCTGGACTGCGGCGCCACGGAGACCTGATGGCCCATCGCCCGCAGCTTCTCGACCAGCGGATCGTGGTCACCGTTGTCGGTGGCATTGATATCGGGGTGCTCACCCCCTACGCCGGTGACCGGCGTATTGCCCGCGCCGAACGACACCCCGGAGACCGCCTGTTGCGGGTCGAGGCCCCAATCCAGAACGTTGACCAGCGTTTTCACGACGAACTGGATGATCACCGAACCGCCCGGTGAACCCGTGACGAGCTTCAGTTCGCCACGGTCGCCCTTGTCGTCACGATCGAACACCAGGGTCGGAGCCATCGAACTGCGCGGGCGCTTGTTCGGCTGGAGGCGGTTGGCCACCGGGGTGCCGTCGGGGTCGACGGGGTCGGCGGCGAAGTCGGTGAGCTGATTGTTGAGGACGAATCCGTCGACGAGATGGAACGACCCGAACGCCGATTCGACCGTCGTGGTCATCGCGGCGGCGTTGCCGTACTTGTCGATGACGGAGATGTGGCTGGTGCCGTGTTCGGGCGGCTGTGGGCCGTTGCCGAGGGGGACCGGGCCGAGGTTGCCCGGCTTGGCGGTCCCCATGCTGCGCTGCGGGTCGATCAGCGTCGACCGCTCCTTGAGGTACTGCGGGTGAACCAGCGAGAGGGCCGAATTACCCGGCAGCGGAACGAAATCCGGGTCGGCGACGTACTTGTTGCGGTCGGCGTAGGCCAGCCGCTCCGCCTCGGAGATCAGGTGCACGGCCTGCGCGTCGGGGCGTCCGCCGTTGGCGTCGAGCTCTTGGGGGCGCAGCGCGGGGAGGTCGAAGTTGGCGAGGATGCCCAGCGTCGCGGCGACAGTGCTGCCACCGGAGGACGGCGCGGGCATGCCGCACAGTTCGTATTTGCGGTACCCGGTGCACAGCGCCGTGCGCTTCTTGGCCTCGTAGTTCGCCAGGTCGGAAGTAGTCAGCGCACTCGGGGTGCGACCACCCGCCGTGCTGCCCGCCGCCTCGACGATGTCCTGGGCGATGGCGCCACTGTAGAAGGCTTTCGCGCCGTCGGTCGCGATCGCCGACAGCGTTTTCGCCAGCGCCGGATTGGTGAGGACGGTGCCGGACTTCTTGGGCGCACCGTCGGGTTCGAGGAAGTAACCGCGCGCGGCTTCGTCGGCGGCCAGGTCCTTCGCGGACTCGGCGATCTGCCCGGCCAGCCGCGGACTGATCTCGAAACCGCTGTCGGACAGACTGATCGCGGGATCGAACAGTTCCTTCCAGGCGCTCATCCCGTGCTCCTGGTGCGCGAGTTCGAGCATCCGCAGCACTCCGGGAACACCGATCGAGCGACCGCTGGCGCGGGTATTCGGCGCGGGTTCGGTGCGGTCGGTATCGCTGACCCAGCGCAGATAGTTCTCGGTCGCCGCGGCGGGCGCGGTCTCGCGGCCGTCGTAGGTGTCGACGGTGCGCGACTTCGCGTCGTAGTGCACGAGGAACGCGCCGCCGCCGATTCCGGAGGCCTGCGGTTCGACGAGCCCGAGCACCGCCTGCGCGGTGACCAGCGCGTCGGCGGCGGTGCCACCCGCGCGCAGCACCCGGCACGCGGCCTCCGTGGCAATCGGATTGGCGGTCGACACCGCGTAGGTGCTGGTGCGCACCGCCGTCATGTCCGAGCGGTATCCCGACGAGATCTCCGGGTTGGTACTGAGGTTCTGTGAGGTCGGCGCACCCCCACCGGTCGCGGGCGCCGCGGACACCGGAGTGCCGTTGGGCGTGCTCGTACACTCGGCAGCCGTCTTCTCATCTGTCGAACAACCGACCAGTACCCCCACCGCGAGCACTGCGGCCGTCGTGGCCCCGATCCACGTCCGTCGCCTTGGCGTCATAGAAGCAGCGTAACGCGCCGGTCCGACACCATTCGAGCTTTTTCCGCCGGAGCCGTACTCGCCGTCTGGCTACCCTGGCTGACATGGATATCGACGCGGTGCTATTCGACTACTCGGGCACGGTCTTTCGTTTGGAAGACGACCGGACCTGGGCCGACGAACTCGTCGGCGACGACGGAACACCCTTCGACATCGCGGCGAAAGCCGAAGTGCTGCGGCGGATGACGGCTCCGGTCGAGCAGTTCATGACCTTCGACGCGACGGGCCAACATGCCTGGGACAACCGCGATCTCGACCCCGCCCTGCACCGCCACGCCTATCTGGAGGTGTTGCGCGGTTCCGGCGTTCCCGACACCCAGGCGACGCGTCTCTACGAACGCCTCATCGACCCACTCACCTGGACTCCGTACCCCGATACCGGCACGGTGCTGAAATCGCTTGCCGCCCAAGGAATCCCGGTCGGCATCGTCAGCAATATCGCCTTCGACATCCGCCCCGCCTTCGCGAAGCACGGCTGGACGGATCTGATCGGTGCGATGACCCTGTCCTACGAAGTAGGCGCCATCAAACCGAACGCCCAGATCTTCCGCGACGCCACCGACCGCCTCGGCGTCGACCCCGAACGTGTCCTCATGATCGGCGACAGCACCGAAGCCGACGGCGGCGCCACCTTCCTCGGTGCCCGCTTCGCCCTCGTCGACGCGGTCCCCACCATCGATCGCCCCCGCGCCCTCATCGACGCACTCGCCGAACACGGCATCCGAACTGCCGACTGACCGCATACGGGTGACTCGTCGGCCGATAGTCGTGCCCGCAACCGACTCCTATGCCTTGGTCGAGACCCCTGCGGACGCGCACAGTCGTGCGAACCAGCCGAGGCGCGCGTCAGCGATCGCGGGTGAACCAGGTCCGGGCCGAGGGTCGAAGGAGCATTCCCGCGACCGCACCATTGGCGACGACGCCGACCACCCCCGGCGGCAGCCCGGTGAGGATGCCCGTCGACGACACCAGACACGCCAGCACCGCGACCCCGATCGCCGCCTTGCGCACCAGATCGCCACCCTGCCGGAACAACAGCACCAGCGGAACCAGCGCGAAGGACGGCAGATACCCGGCGAGCAGCGCGCCGAGCGAACCGCCCAGCGCCACCGTGATCGCGATCAGCACCACACCGACGGCGGTGGCGACCGCGGCGATCAGCCGCGCTCCGCGCACCGTCCCCGGCATGACTCCGTGCGGGGAGGCCTCGTCGTCGTACAGGTCATCGCCGGTTTGCGGCAGGGCGGCGGCATTGCTCATCGGACGTCCTTTCGGGCACATAATCCGAGCACTCACGCTACACAGGCGGGCGCACAGCTCACCCCGGCGACCTCGCGAGCAGCATCGCAACGGCCCTGCCGATCAGCATCCCGAACAAACCGGGGGTCGACCGACTCGCCACCGAGTCGAGCTCACACAAAGCCGTCAACCTGCTGACCACGATGACCGTGGTCCTGGATCTCCTGCTGCAGGTTGGGACGGTTTCGTCGCGCAGGGTAGGGCTGAGTCCGTACGGCGTCATCGAACGCGGAATATGTTGTGCCAGTATGTGTTTCGGGAAGGGCAACGGCTGCCCGCGCCAGTCGGCACCTCGGCGGTGCGGACCTGTCGGAGCCCCTCGCTAGGCTGGATGGGTGGCAGATCCCGCGACGTACCGGCCGGCGCCGGGCACGATCCCCGTCGAACCCGGTGTGTACAAGTTCCGGGACGTGCACGGGCGGGTCATCTATGTCGGCAAGGCCAAGAGCCTGCGGAGTCGGCTGAATTCCTACTTCGCCGATGTGTACTCGCTGCATCCGCGGACCAAGCAGATGGTCACCACGGCGGCCGCCGTCGAGTGGACCGTGGTGTCCACCGAGGTGGAGGCGCTGCAGCTCGAGTACAACTGGATCAAGGAATACGATCCGCGGTTCAATGTGCGCTACCGCGACGACAAGACCTACCCGGTGCTCGCGGTGACCCTCAACGAGGAGTATCCGCGGCTGTTCGTCTACCGCGGGGCACGCAAGAAGGGCGTCCGGTACTTCGGCCCCTACGCCCACGCCTGGGCGATTCGCGAGACCCTCGACCTGCTGCTGCGGGTCTTCCCCGCGCGCACCTGCTCCAACGGAGTCTTCAAGCGGCACAACCAGATCGGGCGCCCCTGCCTGCTCGGCTACATCGACAAATGCTCGGCGCCCTGCGTGGGCCGGGTCAGCGCCGACGAGCACCGCCAGATCGTCGAGGACTTCTGCGACTTCCTCTCCGGCAAGACCGACAGGATGGTGCGCGCACTCGAACGCCGCATGCACGAGGCCGCCGAAGACCTCGACTTCGAGAACGCCGCACGCCTGCGCGACGACGTGCAGGCGCTGCGCCGCGCGCTGGAGAAGCAGGCCGTGGTGCTCGGCACCGGCACCGACGCCGACGTGATCGCCTTCGCCACCGACGCGCTCGAAGCCGCGGTCCAGATCTTCCACGTCCGCGACGGACGCGTGCGCGGCCAACGCGGCTGGGTCGTCGACAAATCCGGCGACGCGCTCGATGTCGCGGAGTCGGGCACCGAACTGGCCGCGCTGGTCGAACAGTTCCTCACCCAGTTCTACGGCGAGCAGGCCTCCATGGCGGACCAGAACGGCGACGCGGCCATCGTCGTCCCGCGCGAGGTGCTGGTGCCCGAACTGCCCGCCGACGCCGAGGAGATCGGCGAGTGGCTCAGCGAGATGCGCGGCTCGGCGGTCTCGCTGCGCATCCCGCAACGCGGCGACAAGAAGGCGCTCGCCGAGATGGTGCAGCGCAACGCCGCCGAGGCACTGGCCCAACACAAGCTCCGCCGCGCCGGTGACCTCACTTCGAGATCACAAGCGCTGCAAGACATTCAGGACGCACTCGAACTCGACAGCGCCCCGCTGCGGATCGAGTGCGTCGACATCAGCCACGTGCAGGGCACCGACGTGGTCGCCTCGCTGGTGGTCTTCGAAGACGGCCTGGCGCGCAAGTCCGACTACCGCCACTACGCGATCAAGGAGGCCGCGGGCGACGGCCGCTCCGACGATGTCGGCAGCATCGCCGAGGTGACCCGCCGCCGCTTCGCCCGCCTGGCGCGCGACCGCGAACAACCCGTCGAGATCGAGCCCGACGAGGTCGACGAACCCGCCTCCCGCCCCGGCATCGACCCCACCACGGGCCGACCACGCCGCTTCGCCTACCCGCCCAACCTCTACGTCGTCGACGGCGGCGCACCCCAGGTCGCCGCCGCCGCCGAGGTCCTCGACGAACTCGGCATCACCGACGTGGCGGTGATCGGCCTGGCCAAACGCCTCGAAGAGGTCTGGGTGCCCGGCGAAGCCGACCCGGTGATCATGCCGCGCAACAGCGAGGCGCTGTTCCTGCTGCAACGCGTGCGCGACGAGGCCCACCGTTTCGCCATCACCTTTCACCGCAGCAAACGATCCCGTCGGATGACGGCATCGGCACTCGACTCGGTCCCGGGCCTCGGCGAGACGAGGCGAACGGCCCTGGTCACCCACTTCGGCTCGGTCGCCAGGATCAAGGACGCGACTGTCGAGGAAATCACCTCTGTGCCCGGAATCGGGGTATCGACGGCGAAAGCAGTGCTCGCGGCACTCAACAGTCCGTAACCGCGACGGCCGGGATCGCAGGACGCAAGATTGCGTGTGCCGTACGTTGTGTGTCTGCGCCCGATACCCGAACCGGTGCGGGATGATCGAAAGGCACCCAGAAACGGATCCGGTAGGACATGACACGCGTCGAATCGAATAACAATGCGGGGGCGGCACCCGGTCAATCCGGGACGGTCACCGACACACAGCAACCAGTAGAAGTGGTCATCGTGACCGGCTTGTCCGGCGCGGGCCGCGGCACTGCCGCGCGCGTGCTGGAGGACCTGGGCTGGTACGTGACCGACAACCTACCGCCCGAACTGATCGGGCGGATGATCGAACTAGGCGCCGCCGCCGACCCGCCGATCCGTCGGCTCGCGCTGGTCATGGACGTGCGCAGCCGATTCTTCACCGGTGAGCTGTCCGGCGTCACCGAGCAGTTGCGCGGCGCGGGCATCCGCACCAGAGTGCTGTTTCTCGAGGCGTCCGACGATGTGCTGATCCGGCGATTCGGCTTCGCCCGACGCCGTCATCCGCTGCAGAGCGACAGCCCCGACGGGACGCTCTCGGCCGGTCTCACCGCCGAACGAGCCAGGCTGGCGCCGGTCAAGGGCGCCGCCGACCTCGTCATCGACACCACCGAGCTGTCGATCCACCAGCTGCACCGCAAGCTGGAGGAGGCATACGGCGCGGGCGCGCCAGCCGCACTGCAACTGACCGTGCAATCGTTCGGCTTCAAGTACGGTGTTCCCCTCGACGCCGACATGGTGTTGGACGTGCGATTCCTACCCAACCCGCATTGGATTCCGGAATTGCGGGAACACACAGGACAGGAGTCGGTGGTCAGCGATTACGTGCTGTCCAGGCCCGGTGCGCGGGACTACCTACAGACCGGCAAACACCTGGTCGACTTGACGACGACCGGATACCGCCAAGAGGGGAAGCGATACATGACCGTGGCAGTGGGGTGCACCGGCGGTAAACATCGCAGTGTCGCTATCGCCGAGGCACTGGGTGAGCGCATCAGCGCCGACACCGGGCACGCGGCGGTGGACGTCGTTCGCGTCGTGCACCGGGATCTGGGGCGCGAATGAGTGGAACCGAAGCCGACCCAGCCGTTGTCGCGATGGGCGGTGGACATGGGCTGTACGCGACATTGACAGCGGTGCGCAGGCTGACGCGGCGGATCACCGCCGTGGTCACCGTCGCCGACGACGGCGGGTCGTCCGGTCGGCTACGCGCCGAGCTGGGCATGCTCCCGCCGGGAGATCTGCGGATGGCCCTGGCGGCGCTGTCCGAGGACGCCGACGACGTATGGACCACGACGGTGCAGCACCGCTTCGGCGGCACCGGCGCGCTCGCCGGGCACTCGGTGGGCAATCTGATCCTGGCCGGACTCACCGACATCCTCGGTGACCCGGTGGCCGCGCTCGACGAGGTGGGCCGCCTGCTGCGGATCACCGGCCGGGTGCTGCCGATGTCGCCGATTCCGCTCGACATCGAGGCCGAAGTGTCGGGCCTCGAGTCGGATCCGCGGATCGGCCGGTGTGTACGCGGTCAGGTTGCGGTGGCGACCACGCCGGGTAATGTCCGGCGGGTGCGGCTGATTCCGTCCGATCCGCCTGCCAGCCCCGAGGCGACCGCGGCCATCGAAGACGCGGATGTTGTTGTGCTGGGACCTGGTTCGTGGTTCACCAGCGTCATTCCGCATGTCCTCGTGCCGCAATTGCACGCGGCGCTGGTACGCACCGAGGCACGCAAAGTGCTCGTTCTGAATCTGGCGGCCGAGCCCGGCGAGACCGCCGGCTTTTCCGCAGAGCGTCATCTGCATGTATTGTCCCAGCACGCACCGGATTTCGCGGTCGACGATGTGCTCGTCGACTCGGCGTCGGTGCCCGAGGGGCGGCAACGGGAACATGTGGCAAGAGCCGCCGAACAGTTGCGTGCACGGGTAACGTTCTGCGATGTCGCCGAGCCGGGAACGGATCGGCATCATCCCGGAAAACTTGCCGCCGCACTGGATCAGCTGATCCGGTCGCCGCGGTCGCAACTGGCAGGGCTTCGAGTCGAGGGACGACACAGTGTCTCAGATGTGCGTTCCGGGTCGGTGGGAAAGGAGCGCGTCTCGTGGCGATGACAGCCGAGGTGAAGGACGAGCTGAGCAGGCTCGTGGTATCGCAGGTCAGCTCGCGCAAAGCGGAACTGTCGGCGTTGCTGCGGTTTGCCGGCGGTCTGCACATCGTGGGGGGAAGGGTGATCGTGGAAGCCGAGGTGGACATGGGGTCCATCGCCCGGCGACTGCGCAGAGAGATTTTCGAGCTGTACGGATACGGCTCCGACGTGCATGTGCTCGGCGCGGGCGGGTTGCGTAAGACCTCCCGCTACGTCGTGCGGGTGTCGAAGGAAGGCGAGGCGCTGGCGCGCCAGACCGGGTTGCTCGACGTGCGCGGACGTCCCGTTCGCGGGCTGCCCGCGCAGGTGGTCGGTGGCAGCATCGGTGATGCCGAAGCGGCATGGCGTGGCGCGTTTCTCGCACACGGTTCGCTCACCGAGCCGGGTCGTTCCTCGGCGCTCGAGGTGAGCTGCCCCGGTCCGGAGGCGGCATTGGCGCTGGTCGGCGCGGCGCGCAGGCTCGGCATCACCGCGAAGGCGCGCGAGGTGCGCGGCACGGATCGGGTCGTGGTGCGCGACGGCGAGGCGATCGGCGCCCTGCTCACCCGCATGGGTGCGCAGGACACCCGGCTCACCTGGGAAGAACGGCGGATGCGCCGTGAGGTGCGGGCCACCGCCAACCGGCTCGCCAACTTCGACGACGCGAACCTGCGTCGTTCGGCGCGTGCGGCCGTCGCGGCGGCGGCTCGGGTGGAACGGGCGCTCGAGATCCTCGCCGACGATGTTCCCGAGCATCTCGCCGCGGCGGGCAGGCTGCGGGTACAGCACCGGCAGGCCTCGCTCGAGGAGCTCGGTCAGCTGGCCGAGCCCCCGATGACCAAAGACGCTGTCGCCGGTCGGATCCGGCGCTTGCTGTCGATGGCCGACCGTCGCGCCAAGGATCTCGGCATCCCCGATACCGAGTCCGCGGTGACTGCGGAACTGCTCGACGACGCGTAATAGGAACATCGACAGACTCCGCACGCCGAAAGGTGTGGCGAATCCGACGATTAAGGCAGAGCGGTCATCGATGACCGCTCTGCCCTCTATTCTGGGGGCCTCCGCAGGCCTGAGGCCGGGGAGCTCACAACTCACAGGTGGCTGTCGTGAAACGCTGGCCCGGCTACTACTGTGGTTACCGTCGGAATGAATCCGCTTGAAAGCTGAGGAGCGATAACGTGACTGTCCGGGTAGGTATCAACGGCTTCGGTCGTATCGGACGTAATTTCTTCCGAGCGGTGGAGGCGCTGAAGGCCGTCGGCGAGACCGATATCGAGATCGTCGCGGTCAACGACCTCACCGACATCAACACCCTCGCCACCCTGCTGAAGTACGACTCGATTCTGGGTCGTCTGCCGCAGGACGTCTCCGTCGAGGGCGACACCATCGTGGTCGGCGAGCAGCGCATCAAGGCGCTCGCGATCAAGGAAGGCCCCTCGGCGCTGCCGTGGGCCGACCTGAACGTCGACGTGGTCGTCGAGTCGACCGGCATCTTCACCGCCGCCGAGAAGGCCAAGGGTCACCTGTCCGCCGGCGCCAAGAAGGTCATCATCTCCGCGCCCGCCACCGGCGACGACATCACCATCGTGATGGGCGTCAACGACGACAAGTACGACGGCAGCCAGAACATCATCTCCAACGCGTCCTGCACCACGAACTGCCTCGGCCCGATCGCCAAGGTGCTCAACGACTCGTTCGGCATCGTGAACGGTCTGATGACCACCATCCACGCCTACACCCAGGACCAGAACCTGCAGGACGCGCCGCACAAGGACCTGCGTCGCGCCCGCGCCGCGGCCCTGAACATCGTGCCCACCGGCACCGGCGCCGCCAAGGCCATCGGCCTGGTGCTGCCCGAGCTGCAGGGCAAGCTCGACGGCTACGCGCTGCGGGTTCCGGTCCCGACGGGCTCGGTCACCGACCTGACCGCGACCCTGGCCAAGCCTGCCACCATCGAGGAGATCAACGCCGCGATGAAGGCCGCCGCCGAGGGCCCGATGAAGGGCATCCTCAAGTACAACGAGGACCCGATCGTCTCCAGCGACATCGTCACCGACCCGCACTCGTCGATCTACGACGCGCCGCTGACCAAGGTCATCGACAACCAGGTCAAGGTCGTGTCCTGGTACGACAACGAGTGGGGCTACTCGAACCGCCTGGCCAACCTGGTCGATCTCGTCGGCAAGTCGCTCTGACCGCGATGACAGTGCAGACACTTCAGGATCTCCTGACCGAGGGTGTCGAAGGCCGGGGCGTGCTCGTGCGCTCCGACCTGAACGTTCCCCTCGACGACAACGGCCAGATCACCGACCCGGGCCGCATCATCGCCTCGGTGCCGACCATCCAGGCGCTGGTCGATGCCGGCGCCAAGGTGGTCGTGATGGCGCACCTTGGCCGCCCCAAGGGCGAGCCCGACGCCAAGTTCTCGCTCGCTCCCGTGGCGGCGAAGCTGGCCGAGCTGCTGGGCCGCAACGTCCAGTTGGCCGGTGACGTGGTGGGCTACGACGCGCTCTCGCGCTCGGAAGGCCTCACCGACGGCGACGTGCTGCTGCTCGAGAACGTGCGCTTCGACCCGCGCGAAACCAGCAAGGACGAGTCGGAGCGGGCCAAGCTGGCCGCGGCGTTCGTCGAGCTGGTCGGCGACGACGGCGCGTTCGTCTCCGACGGTTTCGGCGTGGTGCACCGCAAGCAGGCGTCGGTCTACGACGTGGCACAGGTGCTGCCGCATTACGCGGGCACCCTGGTCGCGGCCGAGGTCGAGGTGCTGCGCAAGCTCACCGAGGACCCGGCCCGTCCGTACGCGGTGGTGCTCGGCGGCTCCAAGGTGTCGGACAAGCTCGCGGTGATCGAGGCGCTGGCCCCCAAGGTCGACACCCTGGTGATCGGCGGCGGCATGTGCTTCACCTTCCTTGCGGCGCAAGGACTTCCGGTCGGCGGCTCGCTGCTGCAGACCGAGATGATCGACACCTGCAAGTCGCTGCTCGAGCGCTTCGGCGACGTGCTGCATCTGCCGGTCGACATCGTGGTGGCGGACAAGTTCGCGGCCGACGCCGACGTCAAGACTGTCGCCTCGACCGAGATCCCCGACGGCTGGCTGGGCCTCGACATCGGCCCCGAGTCGGTGTCGCGGTTCTCCGCGCTGCTGACCGAGGCCAAGACGGTGTTCTGGAACGGCCCGATGGGCGTGTTCGAGTTCGACGCGTTCGCCGCGGGTACCCGTGGCGTCGCCGAAGCCATCGTGACCGCCACCTCCAAGGGTGCGTTCACCGTGGTCGGCGGTGGGGACTCGGCTGCTGCCGTGCGCTCCCTCGGACTGCCCGACGACGGCTTCTCGCACATCTCCACCGGTGGTGGCGCGTCTCTCGAATACCTGGAAGGCAAAGAGCTGCCCGGTATTTCGGTGCTGGAGGGCTGAGCGATGGCATCACGTAAACCGCTCATCGCGGGCAACTGGAAGATGAACCTCAACCACCTCGAGGCCATCTCCCTGGTGCAGAAGGTGGCGTTCGCGCTGCCGGAGAAGTACTTCGCGAAGGTCGACGTGACGGTGATTCCGCCGTTCACCGATCTGCGCAGTGTGCAGTCGATCGTCGACGGCGACAAGCTGCTGATCACCTACGGTGCGCAGGACGTCTCGGCGCACGACTCCGGTGCCTACACCGGTGAGATCAGCGCGGCGATGCTGGCGAAGCTGGGCGCCTCCTTCGTGGTGGTCGGGCACTCGGAGCGTCGTCAGTACCACCACGAGGACGACGCGACCGTGCTGGCCAAGGCCAAGCAGGCGCTGAAGTACGAGATCACCCCGATCGTCTGCATCGGTGAGGGTCTCGGCGTCCGCGAGGCGGGTACGCACGTCGAGTACAACCTCGAGCAGCTGCGTGGTTCGCTCGAGGGTCTGACGGCGGAACAGATTTCGCAGGTCGTCATCGCCTACGAGCCGGTCTGGGCCATCGGCACCGGCAAGGTCGCCTCGGCGGGCGACGCGCAGGAAGTGTGTGGCGCGATCCGTGGCGAGCTGGAGAAGCTGGCCTCCCCGGAGATCGCCGCCGGTGTGCGCGTGCTCTACGGCGGCTCGGTGAACGCCAAGAATATCGGCGAGCTGATCCGTCAGCCCGACATCGACGGCGCGTTGGTCGGCGGTGCCTCGCTCAAGGGTGACGAGTTCGCCACCCTGTCGGCGATCGCCGCGGGCGGTCCGCTGCCCTGATCGGGTACTGAACGCCGAAGGGCCGGAAACCGATGGGTTTCCGGCCCTTCGCTTTTCGTGCGCTGCGAGGCTACTGCGCGTGCAGGATGAGGCCGTAGCCGTTGTCGTTGCGCAGGGTGAGCGTGGCTGCGTCGATGGTGGCGGTGGTTCGGCCGTCCAGCGCGCGCAGCACGTTCTGCTCGACCTCCATCACCTCCGGCGGGCACATCATTCTGGTGGTGGCGACGGCGAAGTTCACCGCGTCGCCGGGGCCCACGCCCGCGGTTCCGGTGATCCGATTGCAGCCCGCGGTGCCGTTGACGGTGCCGCCGTCACCGATGGTGAGATTCGGGCTCACCTGGTCGAGGGTGGTCGAGCGGATCTGCGCGTCCGGGGTGAGCATGGTGGTGACCACCCAGGTGGTACCGGTCAGTGGCTTGTCCGGGCTCACGATCTTCTTGTCGGTGAGATGGACGGTGGCGGACTTGCCCGTCAGCGTCAGCCGATCACCGTCGAGGCTCCAGGTGGGGTCGGATTCCAGGAAGGTGTTCTGCCAGGCGTCGGCGCCGTCACGGCCATCGGTGCACGCCATCAGGGTGCTCGCCAGCGGCGAGGTGTGCACGATGTGGTTGCTCAGGTCGACGGTGCCGCCCGCGGAGTTGCAGCCGGAGTTCGCCGAGATCCGGCCGTCGGTGAAGGTGAGCGTCATCGGACCGCCGCCCGGGATCTGGTCGCCGCTCACCTCGGTGGAGACGTAGGTGTGGCCCATCGGCGTGGCGGTGTCGTCCACCGGTTCCTTGTCGGCTGACCCGCACCCGGCCGCCACCGTGCCGACCAGTGCGAGCAGAACAGCCAGAGGACGAGGTGATATCCGCATGGAGCCGATGGTACGGACCACCCCGAACGCCGCAGCGCGGTGTTCGGGGCGGTTCGTGAACTCGTTACCTACCCGGCCGCGTCGCCCGAGCAGATGGCGCTCGCGAATTGGCCGCTGGCCTGGTCTTCGGCGATCACTGTGCCGCCGACGGTGATCTTGCAGGAGACCGTTCCGCCGTCGGCCCCGGAGAGCACGCTCAGCGAAACGAACTTCACCAGCCCGGTGACCGTGACCTCCTTGGACCACGGCAGCGTCACATCGGATTCCTGTGCGACGTCCAGACTTCCGTCGGAATAGGTCACCGTCGAGGTCCCGGTGCCACCGGCCTGATAGGAGACGGTGACTTCCCGGCTGACCTCGTTCTCGATCTCATTGGCGACGGTGCCGACGAGCGCGACACAACCGCCGACGATCAGCAGCAGGACCACCAGAACGCCACCGAGCACCCACGGCCACACCTTCTTCTTGCGCGGCGGCTGCGGGTAGCCGCCCTGCTGTGGGTAGCCACCGCCGGGTGGTTGCTGGCCGTACGGCGGCGGTTGCTGGCCATAGGGCTGCTGCGGGTGGCCGGGTGGGACAGTCATGCGGTTTCCTCCGTGTCGTGCGGGCTCTCCGACGAAACGGGAGCTCTGTACTGATCGCTCGAAGGCGACCAGAAGGTAACACCGCATCGAAGAATCGCAGGGATATCGGCTTGGAGCACAAGGCATCTGGTGGTTCAGAGTGATCCGTCGCAGAAGGCGGTGTCGGGAGCGCACCGTTGTCGCGGCGGAGAGCGCATACCGGGGCACGGCGGTCGCCAGGGATATGCTCGACGCGTGGGCAGTGTCGCGGCGGAGCGGATATCGACCTGGGCGCCGTTGCGTTCGCCGGTGTTCAGGGCGCTGTGGATCGCGCAGCTCGTGTCCAATCTGGGCACTTGGATGCAGACGGTCGGCGCGCAGTGGATTCTCGTGGATCAACCGAATGCGGCGGCGCTGGTGTCGTTCGTGCAGACCGCGCTCACCCTGCCGGTGATGTTGCTGTCGATTCCGTCCGGAGTCCTGGCCGACCTGGTCGACCGGCGCAGGTTGCTGATCGGCGCGCAGGCGGGCATGGCCCTCGCCTCGCTCACCCTCACCGTGTTCACCGCCACCGGCCACACCACTCCGGCGGTCCTGCTCAGCCTGCTGTTCCTGCTCGGCTGTGGGCAGGCGCTCACCGCTCCCGCCTGGCAGGCGATACAACCCGAGCTGGTGCCGCGCGACCAGATCACCTCGGTGGCGGCGCTGGGCAGTATGAGCGTCAATATCGGTCGAGCCGTCGGGCCCGCGGTGGCGGGTGTGATCGTGTCGGTGGCGGGGCCGACCGTGGTGTTCGGGTTCAACACGGTCTCGTTCATCGGCATCGTCGTGGTGCTGCTGGCATCGAAGTGGCCGACGCGAACGAGCCCGCTGCCCAGTGAACGGCCGCTCGCGGCGTTGCAGGCAGGCACCCGGTTCATCCGCGCCGCGCCCGCGATCAGGAGGGTGCTGTTCCGTGCGAGCCTGTTCATCGCCCCCGCCAGCGCGGTGTGGTCGCTGCTGCCGGTGATCGCGCACGACCGCCTCGGACTCTCGTCGTCCGGCTACGGTCTGCTGCTCGGGGCGCTCGGGCTCGGCGCGGTGTGTGGCGCGCTCGGATTGTCGCGCCTGCGGGTCCTGTTCACCCCCACCCAGCGACTCGCGCTCGCCGCGGTCCTGTTCGGCGTCGGCGCGGTCGCCACCGCGCTGGTCCAGAATGTGGTGCTGGTCCTCGTGCTGCTGGTCGGGGCCGGGCTGGCGTGGCTGCTGGCGATGTCGACGCTGAACTCGACCATGCAGTTGCTCCTGCCCGCCTGGGTCCGCGCCCGCGGTCTGTCGGTGTACATGCTGGTGTTCATGGGTGGGCAGGCGATCGGGTCGCTGGTTTGGGGCCTGGTCGCCGGCGCCTGCGGTGCCGTGACGGCGCTGCTGATCGCGGCGGCGATGCTGGCATGCTGCGCCGTGAGCACCCTGTGGTGGCCGATCCGGCACAACGTCGAGGAGATCGACCTCTCCCCGGCGGCGTACTGGCCCGAGCCGCAACTCGTCGTCGAGCCCGAACCCGAGGACGGCCCCGTCCTGGTGATGCGCGGCTACGACGTGCCACCCGGCGACGTTGCCGCCTTCACCGAATCGATGGCGCTGGTCGGGCGATCCCGGCAGCGTACGGGCGCGATGGAATGGCGGCTCTACCGCGATGTCGGCACCGTCGACCGCTTCGTCGAAGCCTTCGTGGTGCGGTCGTGGGCCGAGCACATGCACCAGCATCAGGTGCGTCTGACCGCCCGTGATCGGGAGATAGAACAGGCCGTCATCGAGTATTCTGCGGGCCCCCAGTCGGTCTCACACCTGGTCGCCGTCGAGCCTGGTTAGACCAGTCGGTCCCGCACCACCTAGGATGAACGTCATGTCGCTGTTCCTCGATATCCTCCTTGTGATCACCAGCTTGCTGTTGGTGCTGCTGGTGCTGTTGCACCGCGCCAAGGGCGGCGGCTTGTCCAGCCTCTTCGGTGGCGGCGTGCAGTCGAGCCTGTCCGGCTCCACCGTCGTCGAGAAGAACCTCGACCGCATCACCATCTTCGTCGGCGTCGTCTGGTTCATCGCGATCCTCGGCATCGGCCTCGAGATCAAGTTCGCCTGAGTTCGCTCTACGTTCTGCCCTGCCGACCAGCGCACAGCATGTCGGTAGGGTATTTCCATGAGCTACGGGGGAGCTGCGCCGGTCCCGGTCGTCGAACCAGCGGATCGGGGGACGCCGAGCTGGTGGCCACTGGCATCCAGCGTGATCATCGGTGTGGTCGTGTTGTGCTGCCTGGGTTTGCTATGGACGGGCATCAGTAAGGCCGACCTCGATCTGACGCTGGGGTTGTTGCTTTCGTTGGCCTTCACCGGCTTGCTGTGGGCGGTGTGGTCGATGACAGGACTTGTCGTCTATCGGGTCGGGTGGATCAGTCTGGTCGCCCCGGGGGTCGTGGTCGTCACCATGGGCATCAGCTGGAGTGGGCTACCGGACCGGCTCGGGTGGTGGCTGTCGGAATCCGCGATGACGCAGGCCGCCCAGACCTGCGATCCTGCCGATGGTGACCGGCGAATCGGTGTGTACTCGGTCGGCCGCGTCAGCACGCGGGACAACGGCTGTCTGCTGACCGTGTCGGGGATGGGCCTGGTGTCTCCTGCCGGGTTCGCCTACATGCCCGCGGGTGAACCACCGGCTGCGCGGGGAGAATACGACGAGCAGTACACCCATCTCGACGGGTCCTGGTACCGGTTCTCGACCTAGCCCAGTATCAGACGCCGTGCGGCGGTCTCGATCGCCGACTCGCTCAGCAGCACAGCGTCCGCGGCGGGACCGAGTGGAACGAAGCTGTCCTCGCTGGTGACTCGGGCGAGTGCGCCACGGTAGCCCGTGTCGATCAGCGCCGCGTACACCGATTCGGAAACTCCACCGGTGCTACGGGTTTCATCGGCGACCAACACCTTTCCGGTGGCTTCGGCATGGTGGATCAGGTCGGCGACCGGTAGGGGATTGAGCCAGCGGAGGTCGAGCACTCGTGCGTGAATTCCTTGGGCAGCAAGGCGATTCATCGTGCGCAGACTCATCGGAACGCCGTTGCCGAAGGTGACGATGGTGAGATCGGTACCTTCGCCGTAGGTGCGGGCATCGCCGATCGGGATGTGTTCGGTGGTGGGGGAGGCCAGCCAGGCTTCGTCTCCAGGATGGAGATCTTTGGTGTGGTACAGCGCGATCGGCTCTACGAATACACATACTCGGCCGTCGACTCGGGCCGCTGACACGCAGGTGCGCAGCATCGCGGCCGCGTCGTCGGCGCGCGCGGGCACCGCGACGACGACGCCGGGGATATCGCGCAGCGCCGCCAGGGAATCGTCGTTGTGGAAGTGGCCGCCGAAGCCCTTTTGATAGGCGAGGCCGGCGATGCGCAAGACCATCGGATTGCGGTACTGCCCGTTCGAGAAGAACTGCAGTGTGGCCGCTTCGCCGCGGATCTGATCGGCCGCGTTGTGCACGTAGGCCAGGTACTGGATCTCGGGGATCGGGATGAATCCGGCCAATCCGGTACCGAGCGCGGTGCCGAGGACGGACTGTTCATCGAGGAGCGTGTCGAAGACCCGGCGCGCTCCGAAACGTTTTCTGAGTCCCTTCGTGACGCCGTAGACGCCGCCCTTGCGGCCGACATCCTCGCCGAATACCAGGACATCGGGGTCCTTGGTGAGGAGTGCGCCGAGGGTGTGATTGATCGCCTGCGCCAGTGTCATCCGGAGGTCGGTTGTCCCGGAGGGATCGGGAGGCCGGGGCGACGATTCACGAGGCCGTTCGTCAGCCGACGACTGTGGCGAGGGCATCGACGGACCGAAGCGGGTGACATCGTCGCGGATCGCGGTGGGATGAGTCGGCGCGAGCGGCGCGATCACGGCCGCGGCGGAATCGAGCCGAGCTTCGTGAACCACCTCGTCGGCGGTCTCGCGCACGCGCGCACCGATCCGCTCGTAGCGATCGAGGAGATCGCCCGCATCGGCGGCACCCGCCGCGATCAGGTAGCGGGCGGTGCCGAGAAGGGGATCGCGGGCGAGATCGGCGGCGATATCGGTCCGACCGCGATAGGCGGACTCGACATCAGACCCCGCGTGGCCACCGAGTCGGACCGTGCGCAGGTGCAGGAAAACCGGCACCCGCCAGGTCCGGGCCAGGTGTACCGCGTCTTCGGCGGCACCGAGAACGTCGGGCAGGTCGCAACCGTCGGCTGCGAGGTAGGTGAGCCCCGGCCGCGGGCCGTAGGCACGTTCGATCCAGTCCGGGGCGGTCGGCACGCTGATGCCGAGGCCGTTGTCCTCGCAGACGAATACCAGCGGCATCGGCACGCCCTGATGGGCGGCATGCAGGGCGGCGTTGACGGCACCGACCGCCGTCGAATGATTGGCCGACGCATCGCCGAAACTGCACACCACCACCGCGTCAGCGGGCCACGGACACGAAACCCCTTGCTTCGCGGCCCGATCCAACGCGAAGGCCAACCCCACCGCTCGCGGCAGATGCGAAGCGATGGTCGAGGTCTGCGGAATGATCGACGCCGCCGCACTCCCGATCACCTTGTGCCGACCACCGGAAATCGGATCAGCGGCCGCGGCCACAACCCCGAGCAGCACATCCCGAATCGGATCCAGCCCCGGAATCTGCTTGCATCGCTGCACGAAAAAGGCCGCCGACCGGTAGTGCAACAACGCCGGATCATCGACGCGCGACGCGGCGGCCACCGCCGCATTCCCCTCATGCCCGGATGACCCGATGCTGTAGAACCCCTGTCGAGCAGCCCCCAATCGCCGAGCCGCCAGATCGAGATGCCGACTGGCAACCTGCGATTCGAACAATTCGATCCCGAACGCGGCATCGATCGGCTCGATCCGGTCGGGCACAGCGAGACTGTCCATCGCGGCCCGAAATGCCCCATCGAGGTCAAGCGAACCCAGTGCCATCGCCACAACTCCTCGCCCGCAGTCGAGTCGACGTCCGAACCGTCGGCATGCCAAGAAAGCTACTGCGATCCTCGATGAACGACGGGCAATTCCCGCCAGAAAGCGCGCAACCGTGTTACACCGTGCGCGGTGAGGTCGGCATGTACCTCCCGGATCCGCGCGCGGTCCTGGGCTGACAGTTTCAGGGGGCCGAGCCGAATCTCACTGTCCCCGTACGACAATCGCTGTGATCATCGCTTGCCCGTCGCGGACGGTGGTGGTGATGAGTTGGGTGTAGAGCAGGTCTTCTGCCGACGTGCCGCCGGGGCGGCGTTCGGTCAGGTCGAGTTCGTAGTTGTCCGGACTGATCTGATTGATCTGGGCGCAGTAGGTGGTTCCGAGCGGGACGTGCTCGTCGATGCCGCGCTGAATGGTCGGGGCCGAACCGACGGTGTCGGCGTCGGGCGCCACATACGACCGCGCCTTTTCACCGTTGCGGTCGCTGTAGAACGCGTGCTCGAAGCCGAGGATCACGCCGGGACCGGAGTTGTGGTCACCCGGACCGCGGCCGATGGTCAGGCTGCCGCGCTGTTCGTCGACACAGGGCAGTGGTCCAGCAGTCTTCCTGGTGGTCGGCGGGCTGGTGGCGGCGATGAGCACGGCTTCTTCTGGTTCGCTGTCTCTACCTGCCACGACGACGTAGGTGAGCGCCGCCACGCCGACCGCGATCGTTGCCACCGAACCCAGAACGACGATGCCGATCCTGTTGCGCCCCGTGTTCTGCGGGGACGGCGGCAAAATCATCGGCTCCGGATCGGCCGGTCGCCACGAAGTCGGCGCGTACCCCGGCACAATCGCGGCCGGATCAGGCCCGAGTGCGTCCAGTGGCGGACCGAACGGCGACCCCGAACTCTCGTCCTCCCGTGGTCCTGTGAAAGCCACCCATCACCCTTTCCCTTCCCATGCCGGCACCTCGCATCCGACCCGAGCGCTACCTCGGCGCACGGGGCACGGCAGCACCACAGGTCGGCAACCCATGATGTTCCCGGTTGGCAACTCGTCCCCCCGCCACACCGATCGCCCGACATTTTAACCGGGCCCTGTCGCGGAAACGGCAGGGCGGTATGTGGAAGGGCGACAAGGCCGATTCGCCTCGTGACGGACCGCATGTTTCCGAAAGCGGACCGGTGGGCCTTCCTGCCAGGGTTGCTCTACGCCGCCGCGAGAACGGGTGGTGAGCGAGCGCCAGGAGGCACATCATGCGAGGCAGAGTTCCCCTACGGATGCGGGTGTTGTCCGCGCTCAATGGTGGGCCGGATTGGGATTCGATCACGCCGGCCGAGATTATCGAGGCACGAGGGGCGCAGGAGAAGCTGCGTCGGTCCGACATCGGGACGTTCATCACCGGTAAGCCGGACCGGGGTGCGCGCAGCACTACGCACACGCTCGAACTGCCCGGTCGTACCGTAAATGTTCGGGTGCATCGACCGGTGCGCGAGGGTTCGGGGCTGCCTTTGATCGTCGCGTTCCACGGTGGCGGATTCATCAGTGGCGTTCCGGAGCAGGATGATTGGCTGCTGACCCACCTGGCTGCCGAGTGCCCGGCGGTGGTCGCTTCGGTCGACTATCGGCTCGCGCCGGAGCATCCGATTCCCGCCGCTGTCGAGGATGCCCGCGACGCGGTGCCCGAACTCGTCGCCCAGGCGGGGCAGTGGGGTGCGGACGGAACTCGACTTGCGCTGCTCGGAAGCAGTGCGGGCGCGTCGCTCGCGGTGTTGACCGCCTTCGAGACGCGTGCGCTGCGGACGCAGGTCTTGATCAACCCTCAACTCGATTGGACCGACAGGGTGTTCGAGTATCCCTCGTTCACCGAGAACGCGGACAGCCCCACCGCGACACCGGCCAATTGCCGTGCGGTGCAACGTATCGCACTGCCCGAAGGCTTCGATGCGCGGACGATATCGCCGATGTTCCACGACGAGCTCGCCGGTTCGGCCCCCACCCTCATCCTGTCCGCTGGACTGGATCCGCTGGAAGATCAATCGCCCGCCTACGCCGATCGTTTACGAAAGGCCGGCGTCGAAGTGACGCTGACCCGCTATCCCGAAGCGACACATGGCTTCTTGAGCATGCAGGGCCTGATCCCGGCCGCCGGACCCGCCCGCTCGGAGATCCTCGACCATGTTAGAAGCCACCTGGCTGTGCCTTCGGGAGTGCGTAGATGACCACCATCAGCGAACAGCCGACTCGAACAACGAGTCTCACGAGCCTGCTTCGGCCGTATCTCGGCAGCTTCGGCGCTGTGGTGATCCTGCAGGTCGTCGGCGCCGTGGCGGGGCTGGCTCCCTTGCTGGCAGTCGTCGAGCTGGGTCGTACCCTGTTGTCGCCCGGCGAGGTCGACCGCGCTCATGTGTGGTTCGTCGTGCTGGCCGGAGCGGTGGGCCTGCTCGTCCGATTGCTCTGTACCGCAGCCTCTTCGGCGATCGGGCATCTGCTCGACGATCGAGTCCAGCTGTCGCTGCGGCGGCAACTGGCCGATCAGCTGGGACGGGTGCCGATCGGCTGGTTCGCGCGGCGTCGCACCGGCGAGCTGGCCAAGATCGTGGGCGACGACGTGAGCGCTGTGCACCCGTTCATCGCCCACGCGCCCGGCGAATTGGTGTCGGCGTTCGTGGTGCCGTTGGTCTCGCTGATCTACCTGTTCACCGTCGACTGGCGGCTCACGCTCATCACCGCGATCCCGGTGGTGCTGGCCATCGCGCTGGTCCCGCTGATGATGACCCCGAGTCGGCTACGCGAACAGCGGGATTTCGACACCGCGATGGGCGCGATCGCCAGCTCGGTCGTCGAGTTCGTCCAGGGCATCGCGGTGGTGAAGGCCTTCGGCGGATCCGAGCGCGCTCATCGCAGATTCCGCACCGCCACCGACGATTTCGCCGATATCTTCCTGCGGATGGTGCGTGGCCTGGCCGGGATCGCGGCGGGCATGCAGGTGGCGTTGTCGCCGCCGTTCGTGCTGCTGGTCGTGTTGATCGGCGGTGCGGCGCTGATCACGAACGGTGGGATGGCCCCGGCCGATCTGCTGCCGTTCCTGCTACTGGGCATCGGCCTGACCGCACCGGTGGCGGCGCTCGGGCACGGTTTCGACGATCTCCAGGCCGCTGGTCGCGCGGCAGGCCGGATTCGCGACGTTCTCGACGAGGCGCCGCTGCCCGAGCCGACCCAGCCGAGGGCGCCGCGGGGGCACCGGGTGGAGATGCGCGGGGTCCGGTTCGGCTACGACGCCGAACACGAAGTGCTGCGCGGGATCGACCTTGTGCTCGAACCCGGCAGCGTGACGGCGCTCGTCGGGCCGTCGGGCAGCGGCAAATCCACCCTGGTCCAGTTGCTGCCGCGGTTCTTCGATCCGGACGAGGGCACCATCTCCCTCGGCGGAATCGATCTGCGCGAACTCGGCAGCCGCGAGCTCTATCGGACGGTCTCGTTCGTCTTCCAGGATGTGCGACTGCTGCGCGCGTCGGTCGCGGACAATATCGCCCTCGCCGTCCCACAGACGGACCGCGACAACGTGATTCGTGCCGCCCATCTGGCGAATATTCACGACCGCATTCTCGAGTTGCCGCGCGGGTACGACACGGTGATCGGCGATGACACGGTGTTGTCCGGTGGTGAGGCGCAGCGGATCTCGCTGGCGCGGGCCCTACTCGCCGACGCGCCGGTGTTGGTCCTGGACGAGGCGACCGCTTTCGCCGACCCGCAGACCGAGCAGGCGGTGCGGCAGGCGTTGACATCGCTCGGTCGCGACCGGACCCTCCTCGTGATCGCCCACCGGCTGGAAACGATCGCCGATGCCGACATGGTCGTGATGCTCGACAACGGCACGATCGTCGAACGCGGCCGACCCGCCGATCTGCTGGCCCAACAAGGAAAATTCGCCGACTTCTGGCACTCGCACCGAACGGTGACCGCGGAATTACAGGGAGAACCACGATGATTCGCATGCTGTTGCGCGTGCTCGGACCCGAGTACGCCCGACCGGTTCGGCGCACCGTCGCGCTGATGACCGTGACCGCGGTCGCCGAGGGATTGTCCTACGCGCTGCTGGTTCCCGTGCTGCGGTCGCTGTTCGGCGACGATCCCGCAGGCGCGCGCCCATGGCTGATCGCACTGGGCGTCGCCGTCGCCGTCTACGCGCTGCTGCGCTACCGCAGTGACCTCTCCGGCTTCCGCGTCGGAACCACGCTGCTGCGCGGGGTGTACTACCGGCTCGGTGATCATCTGGCCCGCCTGCCCATCGGTTGGTACACAGCGGGTCGAGTGGGTGAGGTGTCGGTGCTCGCCAGTCGTGGTGTGCTGCAGGCGTTGAGCGTGCTCGCACACCTGATGGCGCCGCTGATCTCCGCCGCTGTGACGCCGTTGACGATCATCGTCGTGATCTTCGCGTTCGACTGGCAGATGGGCGCGGCCGCCGCTGTCGCTGTGCCGATCGTGGCGGCGATCCAGGTCTGGTCGGGGCGCGCGATGGCGGCCGACGACGCGCAGCGCCACGAACGTGACCACGACGCCGCGCAACGTGTCATCGAATATCTCCAGGCGCAGCCGGTTCTGCGGGCGGGAGGGCGCACCGCGCAACGGTTCGACCTGCTCGACGATTCGCTTCGGGAAGTCGCGCGTACCTCGCGCCGTCGCGCATTCACAGCGCTGCCCGGAATCCTCGGCCTCTCACTCGCGGTGCAAACGGTGTTCACCGGTCTGCTGGCCCTCGGCACCTACCTCGCCCTCAGCGGAAACATCGGTGCCGCAGAAGTTTTGGCAATCCTCATCCTCGCCGCCCGCTGCGCCGACCCGCTCCTGTCGCTCGCCGATATCGGCGGCCAACTCCGCAGCGCCCGATCGGAACTGGTGCGCCTCGAAGCGCTCCTGCGGACCGAAATCCTGCCCGAACCCGAGACTCCGCTTCAGCCGAAAGGCCACGACCTGTCCTTCGACGCGGTGACTTTCCGGCACGGCGGCCGCACGGTGCTCGACGATGTATCGCTGACGGTTCCTCGAGGCCAACGGTTGGCCGTGGTCGGGCCGTCCGGAGCGGGCAAAACCACTCTCCTGCAACTGATCGCCCGCTTCTACGATGTCGACGCGGGCACCGTACGCATCGGCGGCGTGGACGTGCGCGCCATCAGCACCGACACGCTGATGGCCCAGTTCGCCATCGTCTTCCAGGACGTCTACCTCTTCGACGGCACGATCGAAGACAACATCCGCCTCGGCCGCCCCGACGCCACCGACGAGGAGGTGAGAACCGCGGCCGGTGCGGCCCGCCTCGACGAGGTGATCGACCGACTCCCCGGCGGCTGGACAACGAACGTCGGCGAAGGCGGCACAGCACTGTCCGGCGGTGAGCGCCAACGAGTCTCGATCGCCCGAGCCCTCCTGAAGAACGCACCGATCGTCCTGCTCGACGAGGTGACCTCGGCCCTCGACCCCCTGAACGAGGCCGCTGTCCACGAGGGCATCGAACGCCTGATGGCCGGGCGAACCGTCGTGATGGTGGCCCACCGCCTACGCACCGTCCGCCGCGCCGACCGCATCGTCTTCCTCGACCACGCCCGCATCGCCGAAGACGGCACGCACGAAGACCTCCTCCACCGAGCAGGCCACTACGCCGACTTCTGGGCGAGCTCCCTGACCCCGGTCACCTGAGTTTCCTCGAGTTCGGCTGTTATCGCGGCCAGTCCCCCCAGTCATCGGACAGGATCAGATTGTCGTCGGGCAGCCAGCTCCCCGGCGCGATTCCAGTGCCGCCACCGGGCTCGCCCCACGATGCGAACGGATCGGCGGGGACGAAGTCGGTCTCCGCTGGAGTCGGCTCGGCACCCGGTGGTCTGCTCGCCGGGTCGACATCGTCACGGACGGGCTCCCCGATGTCGCGCGAGTCACCGGTGATCGGTTCTGCGTCGGTCGTGGCAGAAGCGGTGCGGACAGGGTCGGGTGGAATAGAACGCTGATTCGGCGGCGCGGGACGGCTTGCCCTCGGTAGCGGTACAAAGGTGACCGGATCAAACTCCGAGAGAGTCGGCAGCGCGGAGGGTCGCCGACGCGGCGTCGGAAGGATTGTCGGCAGGGCGTGGCCCGGTTCTTTGCGGTCGGTTCGCGGCAAAGGATGCTGTGGTGCTGCAACAGATTCAGGGTCGGTGCGGGGCCGAGCTAGTTTGTCGACGACCTGCTGGCGGTCCTCGTGCAGCCGTGGATCATTGCTCAGCGCCGCCACTGCCGCCCGCATGGTTGTGGCGGCCTCGGTGACTGCTTCGCGGTGTAGTTCGACGATCAACGAAACCACTACCGCCGCATCGAGATCGGCGCCACCGTCACCCAACTCGATGCTGTGGATAGTGCCGTTCGCACCAGCTTCAAGGCGAAGAGCCCCATCGGCACTCACTGCCCGGCCCCTCGCGTCGGTGAGCGCCCGTTGGAGCTTCTCGATATGTCCCGAGACCGGGTCGACGTCCCCCATGCGTTGAACCTTCTATCCGACTTGCCGCTCCGCCGCCGGCATCACAGTGCAGCTTCGTTCGCGTGACCCAGCGGTCACCCGGTCACGTGCTGACAGTATCGGGCTGGAGCCAGTACGTCGACGCGTTGCGTCCGTTGACATTGCGTGGCCCGGTCCCTGTCGTTACGGTGACGACCGAAGGGAACTACGGGGGAATGGGGAATCATGGCTGGCGCATCGGATTTGGAACTTGATCCGACACGGACACAAGAGCTTGCGACCACACTCGGCAAGGTCGAGGCCGAGATGACCGATGTTTTTGCCGGCGAGACCGGCGAAGCCGCTGTGACTTTGCCGGGAACAAAGGTTCCTGACGTGTCGACAGCGGCAATCGGGAAGGTCGTCAAGGCGGCCAAGACGCTGATCGCGGACTATGACGCGCTGTCGCAGGCGACATCTACTGCGGTCACCGAGTTTCAGAACACGGACACGCAGAACGCGGGCGATATCGCGGCGCAGCAGGCGGCGCTGGCATGACGACGCTGGGCACCGAGGAGCAGATTTCGGAGGCCGCAGACGCTGAAACCCTGACCGTTGCACAGGTTCTGGCCTGGGAACCCGCCACGCTTGCCGCACGGGGTGACGCGTGGTCCGCCCAGGCGCAGAAGCTGACGGCGTTCGATGACACGCAGTACCGTGCTGTGGACGGCAGCCGGGATTTCTGGACGGGCACTGCAGCGGACGCGATGCGGACAAGGCACGAGGAGATCCGAACTACCACTAGGATTTTCATCACAGCATTGCAGGACGGTGCGACTGCGGCGCATTCGGGTGCGAGCATGCTGGACGCGGCGAAAACTGCTCTGCTGAATGCCGTGAAGTCAGCGGAATCCAATGGGTACGAAGTTGCTGACGACGGTACTGTCAAGATTTCGACGAGTACTCATCAAGCACTGTTGTCACAGTTGCCTGACGCAACGTCCTATTCGGTCGCGGCGGGAGCTCTCCAGGTCGATGCGGATGCGTCGACCACCGCTGTAAAGCAGGCGTTGGAGAACGCGGGTGCAGCCGCTTCTTCGGCGCAGACGGCGATCGAGGAAGCCTTCGCCGGACTCCCCGAGAACCCTGACACTGGTGTGGTATTTCAGGTACCGGGTTTGCCTCAGCCGCCCGGGGGATGGAGTTCTGACCCAGCACGACGTATGGCCCAGGAAATTGCGTACGGGCATGCGTGGACGAAGCACAATGACGATTTCAAGGGAATGACGCAAGATGATTTGGCAGAGAAGGTCTACCTGATCATCTCTGGCTCACAGATGGAGCGGCTCGGCAAAGACTATAAGGGTGATCCGGTGATGATGAGCTACGACGGTTTCATCGTTATCGTGGATCCGAACACAACCGACCACGGCACCGTCTACAGGCCCAAAGACCCGTTAAGTGAATTTATTCGACTAACTGGTCAAATCGAGGACCCATCCCTTGGCGACGGGAAAGATGGGACGCGCACAGGATCGCAACCTCCTGGCGGTACCGGGGGTACGCAGTCCGGAAAGACTGGTGCCAAGTAAGTGGCCGGGGCTCAATCGAAGGGATCTACGGTGGAATACGACATGGCGGCGCTCAGTCTTCGAGAGCGCGACTTCGTCGACGCATGTCTTGCGAGTTGGACGGGGATTTCGACGCGCGCCCCGATACCTGTACGCGCGCTCGGATATTCGAATCGAGATCATTTCGATGATGAAGTGGGCGGGTTGCGTCGAACTATCTCTGCTGGCGAGAAACTGTCTGAGGTCGACACGGCTCGCGTTTTGTTCCTGAGCGAACTCGCCTTCGGAAGCGACCTATTCGGAGCCGGCGTGGAATTCCGCTTGGTCAGCTCATTTTCCGACGCCGAGGGCATCGCTGTACTTCGGACACTGCAGCGCAAGCTGTACACGCATTCAGGCGCGCGCTCGCTGTTCAATCCCGAGCTCTATGCGCCGCGTGACGATTAGCTGACGGCTATCATGCGTTCGCCTGTCGGGACAACTACGCGCCGCCGAATTCGGTGAGCAATCACCCGTGACTCGGTCACCTGACCTGAACGAAGCCGGGCCCCGGACACGCGGCCCGGCTTCGTCGGCGGGTTATTCGTCGTCGAGCAGCAGACCAGTCGCAGCGGGTTCGTCGATCACCCAGGTGGTCGACTCGATGCCGACCGCGCCGGCCGACGGGATGTCGTCGGGGGAGGCGCCGTTGACGGCGGCGGCCACCGCGGCGGCCTTGGCTTCGCCGCTGACCACGAGCATCACGTGGCGGGAGCGGTGGATCGCGGGCAGGGTCATCGTGATCCTGGTCGGCGGGGGCTTCGGGCAATTGTGCACGGCGACAACGTAATCCTTGGTTTCCTGCACTGCGGGGGAGTGCGGGAACAGGGAGTCGATGTGGCCTTCGGCGCCCATGCCGAGGACGGTGAGGTCGAACTCGCCGCGCTCGTCTAGTTCGGTGTGCACGAGCTGGGCGTAGGCGGCGGCGGCTTCCTCGGGAGAGCCGTAGGCGCCGTCGGAAGGGGCGATCGGGAAGACGTGCGCCGGGTCGAGAGGGACGAAGTCCAGCAGCGCTTCGCGGGCATGGCGTTCGTTGCGGTCCTTGTCGCCGTCGGGGACGAAACGCTCGTCGCCCCAGTAGACGTAGAGGGTGGACCAGTCGATGTCGCCGGGGGACTGGCGGACTCGCTCGAGCAGGCGGATGCCGTCGCCGCCACCGGTGAGAGAGACCGACGCATGGCCGCGTTCGGCCTGGGCGGTGACGATCACATCGACGAAGCGCTCGGCGGCCGCGTCGGCGAGAAACTCGGCGTCGTCGTGGATCTCGATTGTGTTGGCGGGGAATTCGGCACCGAGGTCGTCGTGCACGTCTATGTGGTCACTCATAGGTCACCTTCTCGATTCCGGCGAGCGCCTCGGCGTAGATCTCGTCGGCATCGAGCCGACGCAGTTCTTCGGCGAGGCAATCGCGAGTTTCCCGGCGTGCCAGCGCGATCCGCTGGTCGGGTTCGCCGGTGCGGGTCAGCGTTGCCGTCCTTCCTAGTTGCGGGCGTTCGATGGCGATCGAATCGGTGGCGCGCTGAATCTCCACCTTCAACTCCCCGGTCTTGCGGATCACCGGGCAGTGCAGACGGGACGCCAGCCAACCGGCCAGCGTGTCGAGCGCGGGTTCGGAGGCGAGGCCGGACACGGTCACCGAGATGACCGGTTCGAACGGCGGCTCGTCAAGCGCCGCGGCCAGCAGTGCCCGCCAGTAGGTGATGCGGCTCCACGCCAGATCGGTGTCGCCGGTCGCGTAGGAGTAGCGGCGCTTCTTGATCGCGGCCTGCGGATCGCGGGCGTAGGTGGCATCGGTGATGCGGCGCTTGGCCAGCTTGCCCACCGAATCCATCGACGGGAAGTCCGGCGCGCCACGCGGCCACCACGCCACCACCGGGGTGTCGGGCAGCAGGAACGGGGTCACGACGCTGCTCTCGTGGTTCACCAGCGCGCCCTGCAGGCGCAGCACGATCACCTCGGCCGCACCGGCGTCGCCACCGACGCGGATTTGAGCGTCGAGGCGGGTCTCGGCATCGCGGTCACCGCGGGCCAGCACGATGACGCGGCAGGGATGTTCGCGGCTGGCGTCGTTGGCGGCGTCGATCGCGTCCTCGGCCTCGGAGGAGTCCAGGGTGCACACCACCAGGGTGAGCACCCGGCCCTGGGTGATGACGCCGTTGGTCTCGCGCAACTGCACCATCCGCTTGCCGACATCGACGGTGTTGGTATCGGGCATGTCGACGATCACGGACGCCGCCATTCCCGCCCGCTGCGCGCGAGCATCTCATCGGCCGAGGTGGGACCCCAGGTACCGGCCTCGTAGGGTTCGGGTTTGCCGCCCGCGGCCCAGTGCGCGAGCACGGGATCGAGGATGCGCCAAGACAATTCGACCTCCGCGTTGACCGGGAACAGCGACGGCACGCCGAGCAGCACGTCGAGGATCAGCCGTTCGTAGGCCTCGGGGGAGGACTCGGTGAACGCCTCGCCGTAGCTGAAGTCCATGTTCACGTCGCGCACTTCCATGCCAGAGCCAGGGACTTTGGAGCCGAAGCGCAAGGTGATGCCCTCGTCCGGCTGCACTCGGATGACCAGCGCGTTCTGGCCGAGTTCCTCGGTCATGGTCTGGTCGAAGGGCAGGTGCGGCGCGCGTTTGAACACCACCGCGATCTCGGTCACCCTGCGGCCGAGGCGTTTTCCGGTGCGCAGATAGAACGGCACACCCGCCCAGCGGCGGTTCTCCACATGCAGGGTGAGCGCGGCGTAGGTCTCGGTCCGCGATTGCGGATCGAAGCCTTCTTCCTGGTGCAGGCCGACCACGTGCTCGCTGCCCTGCCAGCCCTCGGTGTATTGCCCGCGCGCGGTGGTCTCGTCCAGTGGCGCGACGAGTTTGGTGGCCGAGAGGGCCTTGATCTTCTCGGTGGTGAGCTGCATCGGTTCGAAGGAGGTCGGCTCCTCCATCGCGGTCAGCGCGAGCAACTGCAACAGGTGGTTCTGGATGACGTCACGCGCGGCGCCGATGCCGTCGTAATAGCCTGCGCGACCGCCCAATCCGATGTCCTCGGCCATGGTGATCTGCACGCTGTCGACATAGTTGGCGTTCCAGATCGGCTCGAACAACTCGTTGGCGAAGCGCAGCGCCAGAATGTTCTGGACCGTTTCCTTGCCGAGGTAGTGGTCGATGCGGAAGACCTGCTCTTCGGGGAAGACCCGGTTGACCAGGGCGTTGAGTTCCTTGGCGCTGGTCAGGTCGTGGCCGAACGGCTTCTCGATCACCACGCGCCGCCACGGGGTGTACCCGTCGGGGTCCGGGGTGGCCTGGGCCAGATCGTGCTCGGAGAGCTGATCGAGCACCACGGGGAACATATTCGGCGGAATCGACAGGTAGAAGGCGTAATTGCCGCCGGTGCCGCGGATCTGGTCGAGATTTTTCAGGGTGTCGGCGAGTGTCGCGAAGGCCGCGTCGTCGTCGAAACTGCCCTGCACGAACCGCAGCCCCTCGGACAGGTGGTCCCAGACCTCCTGGCGGAAAGGGGTGCGCGCGTGCTTCTTCACGGCCTCGAGGACCACCGAGGCGAAGTCTTCGTCGGCGTAGTTGCGCCGAGCGAAGCCGACCAGAGCGAAACCGGGGGGAAGTAACCCCTGGTTCGCCAGGTCATAGATGGCCGGCATCAGCTTCTTACGGGACAGATCTCCGGTGACGCCGAAGATCACCATGGAGCAAGGGCCCGCGATGAAGGGGACCCGTTTGTCGCGTTCGTCGCGCAGCGGGTTGTGCCACAGCCCCGCCGCCTGATCCGTCGATGCTGTGCCGGCCATCGTGTTAGTTGCCCTCCGCAGCGACGCCGAGCGCGCCGGTGGTCGCCTCGATCAGTTCGCCCCACGCGCTCTCGAACTTGTCGACGCCTTCGCGCTCGAGCAGCGCGAACACATCGTCGAGATCGACACCGACCGCTGCCAGGTCGGCGAAGACCTGGGCGCCCTCGGCCCCACGGCCGCTGAGCGTGTCGCCCAGCACCTCGCCGTGATCGGCGAACGCCTGCAGGGTCTTCTCCGGCAGGGTGTTGACCGTGTTCGGGCCGACGAGTTCGGTGACGTAGAGGGTGTCGGAATAATCCGGGTTCTTCACCCCGGTCGACGCCCACAGCGGCCGCTGCCGGTTGCCGCCCTGTGCGGCCAGGTGGTTGTAGGTGGAGGTATGCGCGCCACCGTCGAACACATCCTGGTACTCGGCGTAGGCCAGCCGAGCGTTGGCCACACCGGCCTTGCCGCGCAGGGCAAGGGCCTCCGGGGTGCCGATCGCCTCGAGGCGCTTGTCGATCTCGGTGTCCACGCGGGAGACGAAGAACGAAGCGACCGAGTGGATCTTGGCCAGGTCGTGGCCGACGATCTTGGCGTTGCGCAGACCGTCGAGGTAGGCGCCCATCACCGCGCGGTAGCGCGGCACCGAGAAGATCAGCGTCACGTTCACGCTGATGCCCTCACCGATCACCGAGGTGATCGCGGGCAGGCCCGCCTCGGTGGCCGGGATCTTGATGAACAGGTTCTTGCGGTCGACGATCTTCCACAGTTCGATCGCCTGGGCGACGGTCTTGTCGGCGTCGAAGGCGAAGCGCGGGTCGACCTCGATCGACACGCGCCCGTCCACGCCACCGGTCGCCTCGAACACCGGCGCGAGCACGTCGCAGGCGGCGCGCACGTCGTCGGTGGTCATCGTGCGGATCGCCGCGTCGGCGTCGGCGCCTTGGGACGCAAGGTCTTTGAGCTGCGCCTCGTAGGCGTGGCCCACACTCAGCGCGGCCTGGAAGATGCTCGGGTTGGTGGTGACGCCGACGACGCTGCGGGTCGCGATCAGTTCGGCGAGGTTGCCGGACTGGATGCGATCACGCGAGAGATCGTCGAGCCACACCGAGACGCCCGCGGCCGAGAGCGCGGCGAGATTCTCGTTCTGTGCCATGGTTTTACCCCTTCACCTTGTCGGTGGAACGCAGTGCCGCGCGGACGACGGCATCGGGGGTGATACCGAATTCGCGGTACAGAGTCTTGTAGTCGGCCGACGCGCCGAAGTGATCGATGGACACGATTTCACCCGCGTCACCGACGAATCGGTACCACGGCATCGCGATACCGGCTTCGACCGCGACCCTGGCCCGCACCGACGGGGGCAGCACTTCGTCGCGGTATCCCTGATCCTGCACGTCGAACCACTCCACACACGGCATCGAGACCACGCGGGTCGGGATGCCCTGCTCCTCCAGGGTAGTGCGCGCGGCGACCGCGAGGTGGACCTCGGAGCCGGTGCCGATGAGGATCACTTCCGGGGTGCCGGTGGATGCCTCGGCCAGCACGTAGCCGCCCTTCTTGACACCCTCGTAGCTGGTGCCCTCCAGGGTGGGAACGTCCTGGCGGGTCAGTGCCAGTGCGGACGGGCCGTCCTGCTGCGGCGACTCGTACACCGGGAAGTGCGAGGTGTGCTCGTCGGAGTCACGCTCGAGGATCGTGCGCCAGGCGTGGACGGTCTCGTTGGCGTCGCCCGGACGAACGACATTGAGGCCGGGGATCGCGCGTAGCGCGGCCAGGTGCTCGACCGGCTGATGGGTCGGGCCGTCCTCGCCGAGGCCGATGGAGTCGTGGGTCCACACGTAGATGGCGGGCACCCGCATCAGCGCGGCCAGGCGGACGGCCGGGCGCATGTAGTCGCTGAACACGAGGAAGGTGCCGCCGTAGGGGCGGGTGGGGCCGTGCAGCGCGATGCCGTTGAGGATCGAGCCCATCGCGTGCTCACGGATGCCGAAGTGCAGGGTGCGCCCGTACGGGTTGGCCTTCCACGCGCCGGTGGAGATCGACTCGGGGCCGAAGCTCGGCTGGCCGGGCATCGTGGTGTTGTTGGACTCGGCCAGGTCGGCCGAACCGCCCCACAGCTCGGGCAGCTCGTCGGCGACCGCGGCGAGGAACTTGCCCGATGCCTTGCGGGTGGCCATGCCCTTGGGGTCGACCTCGAAGTTCGGCAGCGCCTCGGTCCAGCCCTTGGGCAGGGTGCGGGTCTGCAGGCGATCGAACAGCGCCTTGTTCGACGGGTTGGCCTCGGCCCACTGGTCGAAGCCCTGCTGCCACTGCGCCTGTGCCTGCGCGCCGCGGGCCAGTGCCCTGCGGGTGTGCTCGATGACGGCCGGGTCGACCTGGAAGGACTTCTCCGGGTCGAAGCCGAGCGCCTTCTTCACCGCGGCGACCTCGTCGGGGCCGAGCGCGGCGCCGTGCGCGCCGCCGGTGTTCATCTTGTTCGGGGCAGGGAAGCCGATGATGGTGCGCAGGATGATGATCGAGGGCTTGGACGTCTCGGCCCTGGCCGCGTCGAGGGCCTTCTCGATGGCCGTCACGTCTTCGCCACCTTCGACGATCTGCACCTGCCAGCCGTAGGCCTCGTAGCGCTTGGCCACGTCTTCGGTGAAGGCGATGTCGGTGTCGTCCTCGATGGAGATCTCGTTGTCGTCGTAGATCACCACGAGGTTGCCCAGCTGCTGGGTGCCCGCGATCGAGGAGGCCTCGGCGGTGACGCCCTCCTGCAGGTCGCCGTCGGAGGCGATCGTGTAGATGAAGTGGTCGAACGGGCTGGTGCCCTCGGGGGCGTTCGGATCGAACAGCCCGCGCTCACGTCGCGCGGCCATCGCCATGCCGACCGCGGATGCCAGACCCTGACCCAGCGGGCCGGTGGTGATCTCGACGCCGTCGGTGTGGCGGAACTCGGGGTGGCCCGGGGTGAGCGAGCCCCACTGGCGCAGCTGCTCGAGGTCGGTGAGCTCCAGGCCGAAACCGGCCAGGTAGAGCTCGATGTAGAGGGTGAGGCTGGAATGCCCACAGGACAGCACGAACCGGTCGCGACCGACCCAGCTCGGGTCCGCGGGGTTGTGGCGCATCGTGCGCTGGAAGAGGGTGTAGGCGACCGGCGCAAGGCTCATCGCGGTGCCGGGATGCCCGTTGCCCGCCTTCTGCACGGCGTCGGCAGCGAGTACCCGGGCGGTGTCGACGGCCTTGGTGTCGAGGTCCGTCCAGTCGCTGGGGTAGTTCCGCTGAGTGAGGGCGCGAATGTCGTCTGTGACTGGCACGACCGTGGTTCTCCTGACCTAGGTTTCGTCGACGGCGATAGCTTGGCTGCGGCGATGATGATCGAAGCGGGTCGCACGCGGCCGGGGGTGCGTACCGATGTACAGGAATACCCTAGTGGTGCTGTGACACCGGATTGGCGCGAACCCTGGCAGTGAGTCTAGTGCGGATCGCCGCGTACCGGCGGTGTGCGGTGTCGACCGTCGCCGCGACGCACGCGAGGCTCGTCGCGGTGCCGTTCACCTGCGCGTCGATGCGGGTTCACCGCCGCGTGGGCCCGGGATACGCGGTCGCGAGGCGTAGTGACCGCGCCCACGGTGGCGGGGGTCTGGCGCGGAGCGGCAGGTGAGTGGGTCTACCATCCTCTGTAGTAGTGGCCGCGCCGCAGCCGCGCGCTGCTCGTTCCATTACCGGATGCGAAGCGAAGCACAGCGTGCGAGGAGAAACAGTGCGGATCGGTCACGAGCCGGGTAGTAACGGTGCGCACGGAACTTCGTCGACGGCTCTGGCCGACCGCCTCGCGGGCGACAGTCTCGCCGCGCGAATCGTGCGCAAGCCCCTTGCCTATATCGCGCTCACCAAGCCACGCGTCATCGAGCTGCTGCTCGTCGCGACCATTCCGACGATGCTGCTGGCCGACCGCGGCACCGTCGACATCCGGCTCATCCTGGTCACCCTGTTCGGTGGCTGGATGGGCGCGGCCAGCGCCAACACCCTCAACTGTGTCGCCGACGCCGACATCGACAAGGTGATGAAGCGGACCGCACGGCGGCCACTGGCCCGCGATGCGGTGCCCACCTCGCACGCGCTCGTGTTCGGCGTCGTGCTCGGCGCGATCTCCTTCGCCTGGCTGTGGTGGCAGGCCAACCTGCTCAGCGGCGCGCTCGTCGTCGCGACGATCCTGTTCTACGTTTTCGTCTACACCAAGGGCCTCAAGCGCCGGACCTCGCAGAATGTGGTGTGGGGCGGCGCGGCCGGGTGCATGCCCGCACTGGTCGGCTGGTCCGCGGTGACCGGCGATATCGGCTGGCCCGCACTGGTGCTGTTCGCGGTGATCTTCTTCTGGACGCCGCCGCACACCTGGGCGCTGGCCATGCGCTACAAGGAGGACTACCGCGCGGCCGGCGTGCCGATGCTGCCGGTGGTCGCCACCGAGCAGGTGGTCACCAAGCAGATCGTCATCTACACCTGGTTGACGGTGCTGGCGACGATGGCGTTGGTGCCCGCGACGGGCGTCATCTACGCGGCGGTCGCGCTGGTGGCCGGTGCCTGGTTCCTGCTGATGGCGCACCAGCTCTACGCCGGGGTACGCCGTGGCGAGTCGGTGAAGCCGCTGAAGTTGTTCTTGCAGTCGAACAACTACCTGGCGGTGGTGTTCTGTGGTCTGGCCGTCGACTCGGTGCTCGGGTGGGACACGGTGGGCAGCCTCGTCGGGCTGTAAGACTTTTTTTCGCGACAGTGGCCGGGCAGCGATGCCCGGCCACTGTCGTTTCCGGACCCAGCGGCCGTCACGCTCGTCGGATCAGGAGAGTGGCGGGTGAACGTCACCAGCGATGTGCGAGGTGGCCGTCCGGTCGGATCAGGACGGCGGTGCCGGAGGTGGCTGCGTAGGCAGTGAAGGCGTGGCCGTCGGTGTCCACGAGTGTCGTGAACGTGGGGCGGTCGGTATCGGCGGATCGGTCGCTGGGGGCGTCGAACCGATGGATCTCGACGGTGTGGACGTCGGGATCATCGAGGGATGCGGCGGCGTCTGTCGCAGCAGACCCGGGCGTCGGGGCGAAACGCAACAGGGTGGCATGCGGGCCGCGGAAGAGGTCGAACAGGCGGATCGGTCGGCCGGTTTCGTCGTGTAGCGGGGCGTCCGGTGCTCGGTCGCCCGCGACGAGGGGGCCGTGCTCGGTGGGGGAGCGATAGGTGATGCCGAGTTGGCGGGTTTCGGGGCCGCGCTGCATCGCGTCCTCGTCGCCGTCGACGAGTTTGTCGAGGAGCTCGGTGCTCAGGCCGAGGATTCGGGCCGCGACCGTGCGGCGTTCGGGTTCGTAGGTGTCGAGCGGGGCGGGGTCGCCGCCCAGGGCGGCGGCCAGTTTCCAGCCCAGGTTGTAGGCGTCCTGGACGCCGGTGTTCAAGCCCTGGCCGCCGGTGGGCGGGTGGACGTGGGCGGCATCGCCCGCGAGGAACACCCGGCCGTCGCGGAATCGTTCGGCTAGTCGAATGTTGGGGCGCCACACCGTGATCCAGGACAGGTCACTCAGCACCAGACCTGCCTCGGGGCCGTGGCGGTCGGCGAGATCCTGCAGCGTGGCCAGATCGGGGGAGCGGTCGTCGGCCAGCGGGGCGGCGAACTGGAAGCGTCGCGCGCCCGGTAGCGGGGACAGGGCGAAGCCGGTCATCGGCTGGTCGGCCGAGGCGCGAACCAGTAGCCGTACTCGTGGTCGAGGGAGTCGGCGCGGACATCGCCGAGCAGCATCTTGATCGAGTCGTCGGTGCTGCCGTCGAACGCGATCCCGAGGCGCTTGCGCACCGCGCTCGCGCCACCGTCGGCACCGACCAGGTAGCTCGCGCGCACTGTTTCCGGTGTGCCGTCGCGGTGCAGTGTCGCGGTGACGCCGGTGTCGTCCTGGGTGAAATCGGCCAGCGCCGTGCCGAATTCGACCGTCACCCCGAGCTCGGCGAGCCGCGCCCGCAGGATCGCCTCGGTGTCGGACTGGCCGAGCACCCAGGCATTCGGATACGGCACGTCCGGTGTCGGCTCGACCGGTTCGGCCATGCGACGTTCGCCGACGAAGACCCCCGCGAAGTAGGCGCGCATCACCGGGAGCTCGCGCCCGGCCGCCAGTACCGCGTCGACGACGCCGAGGTCGTCGAACACCTCCAGGGTGCGCGGTTGCAGGCCGTCCCCGCGCGATCCCTGGAACGGCGAATCGGCCCGATCGACGATCCGGACGTCCACACCGCGCCGAGCGAGGTCGATGGCGAGGGTGAGACCGGTCGGGCCCGCACCGGCGACGAGTACCTGTTCTGACATGGGAAATACCTCCGGGGACAATAACTGAACTGACATTCAGTGAATATGAATTCAGTTTCAGTGTTGGTACCGTGCTTGTCAAGGAGGTGATGTCCGGTGGCGGGCAGCAGGCGCGAGAAATCCGCGGAAACCGAGCAGGCACTCAAGGACGCCGCCCGGCAGGTCTTCGCCGAACACGGCTACCTGAACGCGAAGATCACCGACATCACCACCGCCGCAGGCCGCGCCGCGGGCTCGTTCTACAACCACTTCGCGAGCAAAGAGGAACTGCTGCAAGCGCTTCTGCGCGACATGGCCGTCGCGGGCGACGAGCGCGCGGCCGATCCCGAGCACAACGGCGACTTCACTGATCCGGCGGCGGTGCGATACCACGTGCGCGGCTATTGGACCTTCGCCCGCGAACACGCCTCGGTCTTGCGCGCGATAGGGCAGGCGGCCCTGGTCAGCCCGGACTTCGCCCGGATCATCGCCGGGTTCGGCGCGGAGCAGCGCGCCGATATCGCCGACCATGTGACCGACTTCCCGGAACGCGGGCTGCGCCTGCCGGGAACCGTCGACGCCAGCCTGGCCATGATGTTCGCCGCGGTCGACGGAATGTTGCGCATGGTCGAAGACGGCTCGGTGATCCTCACCGACGAGGAGGCGATCGAGTCGATCACCCATTTCGTCTACCGCGGCCTCACGGGCCGCGACTACTGAACCGAGCGCGGGCCGGACACCGGAGTGCCCGGCCGGCGTCGGCTAGGGCAGCAGGACGATCGAGCCGGTGGTCTTGCGGTCGGCCAGGTCGCGATGTGCCTGGGCAGCATCGGCCAACGGATAGGTGGCGCCGATGCGGAGGTTCAGGGTTCCCGCGGCGATCCAGTCGAAGACATCGGTTGCGCGCCAAAGGAATTCGGTGCGATCACGGGTGTAGGCGCCCAGCGACGGACGGGTGAGCCAGAGGGAACCGGCGGGGTTGAGGCGTTGGGGGTCGAAGGGCGGGACCGCGCCACTGGCCGCGCCGAACAGGGCGAGGGTGCCGCGGACGCGGAGCGAGGCAAGGCTTGCTTCGAACGTGCTGGCGCCGACGCCGTCGTAGACCGCGGCGACGCCGATGCCGTCGGTGAGGTCGCGGACGCGGGCGGCGAGGTCGTCGTCGTAGCGCAGGACCTCGGTGGCGCCCGCTTCGCGCGAGAGCTTTTCCTTGGCGTCGGTGGAGACCGTGGTGATGACCCTGGCGCCCTTCGCGACGGCCATCTGGGTGAGCAGCAGACCGACGCCGCCCGCGCCCGCGTGGACGAGTACCGGGTCGCCGGGTTCGGGGGAGAACACCGATTCGGTCAGGTAGTGAGCGGTCATGCCCTGCAGGAGGGCAGCGGCCGCGACGGTGGGTTCGACATCGTCGGGCACCTTCACCGCGACGGCCTCGTCGACGGCGACCAGGTCCGCGTAGCTGCCGGGCGCCGACGCCCAGGCGACCCGATCGCCGACGGCGAACTCGGTGACGTCCGAACCGATCGCCACCACGACGCCCGTGCCCTCGGAGCCGGGAAGGTAGGGCGTCGCCTGCGGGTACTGGCCGGTGCGGAAGTAGATGTCGATGTAGTTGACGCCGACGCCCTGGGTCTCGACCAGCACCTGACCTGGCCCGGCCTGCGGGTTCGGCACCTCGACGTACCGCAGGACCTCGGGACCACCGTGCTCGGAAACCTGAATCGCGTGCATGAGTCTCCTTTCTACACCCCGTGTTCCGGGCCACTCGGGGCTGGACTGGAAACTACCTGCCGGTAAACTCACCGCCATGAGTACAACCGCCGCCCCCGAGGCCGTGAAGGTGCCGGCCGAGGTCGAGAAGTCCATCGTGAAGTTCCTCGCCCAGCACGGTGGTTCGGGAACGGCCGTGCTGCAGTACCTCGGCAAGCAGGGTGTGCGGATCACCCTGGTCGGCGCCGACGGCGTCCTCGGCGACCGGGTGGTCGGCGATATGGCGATCGCGAAGGCGCTCGTCGAGCGGATCGACGGCCTCGCCGAGACCGACGAGTGGAGCCGTGAGCTCGGCTCGATCGTCACCCCGGCCGCGAAGCACTGGGAGAAGATGGCAGGCTGGGTCGCCCGTCAGACCAAGTTCCCGAAGGCGCGTAACTCGAAGTTGCTCGACGGCGCCTGACGGCCACTGACGAGAAAAGCCCGCGAATCGCACTGCGACGCGGGCTTTTTCGTTGTTCGAGGCGGTCGGAGGTCAGTGCGGGGACGTCTGCGACAAGACAGGCGCGTCGATCTTCTCGCGCGTACGCAGCGAGGCCCACAGCGCGGCGGTCGCCGCGGTACAGGCCGCGGCCCCGCCGACGTGGATGGCGACGAGTGCGGCGGGTACATCGGTGAAGTACTGGACGATGCCGACGAGCGCCTGCGCCAGCACCAGCCCGAGCAGCACGAACAACCGCTTGCGGATGGCCGCCGACATCCCGACGGCGTACAGGCCGAAGGCGAGTCCGATCAGCAGTGCGAGGTAGCCGATCAGCAGCTGCGAGTGCAGGTGCACCAGCGTGACGATCTCGACTTCGAGTCGCTCGACCTGTCGGTCGATGCTCTTGTCACCGGCATGCGGTCCGGCCGCGGTGACCAGGGTGCCCGCGATGAGCACACCCGCGAGCGCCACGCCGGACAGCGCGGTGAGCATGCGCAGGGGAGCGGGCACCTGGACGGTCTCGATGCCGTCGTCGGGTTCGCTGATCTTGGCGTACAGCACCACCGCGAGCCATACCATCGCCATCGAGGCGAGCAGGTGCACCGCCACGGTCCACCACAGCAGACCGGTGCGCACGGTGATTCCGCCGATCACGGCCTGCACGACGGTGCCGCCGGGCATCAACCAGGCGTAGACCAGCACTTCCTTGCGCCGGCGCGCCCGGATGACGGCCAGCACGATCAACGCGGCGCACAGCGTCACCGCGAAGGTGAGCAGCCGGTTGCCGAACTCCACGGTCTGGTGCAGGACCGGCACTTCCGACACCCCGATGGGGGTGAAGCTGCCGGGGAAGCACTGCGGCCAGGTCGGGCAGCCGAGGCCGGAGGCGGTGACGCGCACGATCGCGCCGGTCACCGAGATGCCCGCCTGGCTCAGGATCACCGCGACGGCGATGAGCCGCTGCACCCGCAGCGAGGGGAGCGGCAGCCGGTCGACGAGGCCAACGAAGGCGCGATACAGCACGTCAGGAATGGTACCGGCCGAGAATTCGGCGCTGATACCAGGGCTACTACAGTGCGTCGTTGGTCACGTCAGTTGAACCGGAAGAGCCGGGTCGCGAGCCACCCGCACACCACGCCCCACACCGCGAGCACCGCCACCCCGAACCAGTCGATCGACCCCGACAAGGCCGTGTCCAGCGCGAAAGCCAGCGCTCCGGACGGGATGAGTCGCGCGATCACGGTCAGCGCGGTGGGCAGGGTGTCGCTCACGAGGACCAGGCTGGCGATGCCGAGCATGATGAACCACAAGATGTTGGCCAGCGCGAGCACGACCTCGGCCTTGAGCGTTCCGCCGAGCAGCAGCCCCATCGCCGCGAAGGTGGCCGTGCCGAGGGCGATCACCAGCGCGCCGAGGGCGAGTCCGCCGATGCCGGGCCGCCATCCCAGCGCGACGCCGATCGCGCCGAGCAGTATCGCCTGCAGCACCACCACGATCAGCACGGCCGCGCACTTGCCCGCGATCACGCCCCAGCGGGGCAGCGGTGTCGCGCCGAGCCGTTTGAGCGCGCCGTAGCGGCGGTCGAAGCCGACGGCGATGGCCTGGCCGGTGAACGCGGTCGACATCACCGCGGTCATCATCACCATCGGCACGATCCGGTCGACCCGGTGCTCGCCGAGGTCGCCGAACGGCAACAGGGTGAGACCGATGAGCAGGGTGATCGGGATGAACATGGTGAGCAGCAGCTGTTCGCCGTTGCGCAACAACAGTTTCAGCTCGAGCCCGGTCTGCGCCGTGAGCATCGCCGCACGCGTGGCGGGACGCGGGTCGGGCGTGAAGGTGCCGGGCAGGAAACGGCTGGTGGTCTCGCTCATCCGCGCAGGTCCCGTCCGGTCAGTTCGAGGAAGACGTCTTCGAGGCGACGCTGGTCGATGCGGATGTCGGTGGCCAGCACGTCCATCCTGGCGCACCACGCGGTGACGGTTGCCAGCACCTGCGGGTTGATCTCGCCCTCGACGAGATAGGTGCCCGGCGTCGTCTCTCGCGGCGAAAAGCCTTCCGGGAGGGCCGATGTCAGCAGTTTCAGGTCGAGTTTCGGTGGGGCGCAGAACCTCAGCTGGCCTGCCGCGCCATGAGCGGTGACCTCGGCGGGGGTGCCCTGGGCGACGATCTGCCCGTGATCGATGATGACGAGCTGATCGGCGAGCTGCTCGGCCTCGTCCATCATGTGCGTGGTGAGCACGACGCTCACGCCGTCGCGGCGCAGGGCGTCGATCAGTTCCCAGACGATCAGCCTGGCCTGAGCGTCCAAGCCGGCGGTGGGTTCGTCGAGGAAGACGATCTCGGGCCTGCCGACCAGCGCGCAGGCGAGTGCGAGCCGCTGTTGCTGACCACCGGACAGGCGTCGATAGGGGGTGCGGCGATTGTCCTGCAGACCCAGCGTCGACAGCAGCCACTCGGGGTCGATGGGATCGGCCGAGTAGGCCGCAACCAGATCGAGCATCTCGCCGGCGCGGGCGCCGGGATAGGCGCCGCCGCCCTGGAGCATCACGCCGATGCGTGGACGCAACTGTTCGGAGTCGGCGATCGGGTCGAGGCCGAGGACGCGCACGGTGCCCGCGTCCGGGCGCACGAAGCCTTCGCACATCTCGACGGTGGTGGTCTTGCCCGCGCCGTTGGGGCCGAGCAGAGCGAACACCTGGGCGGGCTCTACGTCGAACCGGAGACCGTCTACTGCGGTGGTCTCGCCATAGCGCTTGACCACACCGTCGACGCTAACGGCGGGTCCAGGGCGACTTGTCACGATGTCACACGGTAAGCCGTGCCCTCCTGTGACGGAGCCGACACCCCCGCCTGCGTCCGCCATGGCAGCGTGTGCCGGGTGAGCGCGAAGAACAGCGCGAAGCACACGACGGCGGCGAGCGCGGCGCCGATGATCTGGAAGACCTGGAATTCCGCGCCGCGCGGCATCACCAACATCGAGACCACCGCCGAGAACGCGACAGCGGGCACGCGGAACACCGGCTGGGTGGCCCACGCGGCCAGCGGCACGATGGCCCACAGCAGGTACCAGGGCTGGACCACCGGAAACAGCAGCACGATCGCCGCGAGCGCGACGCCCATCGCACCGACCGGATGCAGCCTGCCCATGCTGGTGGCGACGAGCATGCGGACGGTCACGAAGACCGCGACCAATCCCGCGATCGGTCGGGTGATCGAGAGCAGCGCGGTGGTGTGATCGCCGAGACCGAGCAGTACGCCACCGAATCCGGTGACGATCCCGATGATGGTCGGCAGCGACATCCAACTCCGGACGGCGTTGGCGACGCTGAGGGTGTGGACCCAGCCGAAGCCGAGACCACTGGCCAATCCGATGAAAAGCGTTGTCGCCACGGCGATTACGCCCAGCAGCGCGGCGGCCTTCGCGATGGCGACGAACGAGCCGCCCCAGCGCCTGGCCAGTGCCATGCCGACGAACCCGAGCGCGATGATGGAGGTGAGTTTGATCGATGACGACAGCGTGATCACCACCGCGCCACCGATCAGCAGCCCGTAGGCGCGGGCATCGAACGGAGGCAGATTCGTGGCCGTCAGCCGGTCGGGTCTGCCGCCTTCGCCGTAGATCGCGCGGAGCATGAGCTCTACACCGGCCAGCATCAGACCGAGCATCAGCGCGTCGTTGTGCACGCCGCCGACCAGGTGGAACAGCACCAGCGGATTGGCCGCACCGAGCCACAGCGCACTCACCGGCGCGACCCCGCAGCGCACCGACAACCGCGGCAGCGCCCACACGATCAGCGCCACACCGGCCAGCGCCAACAACCGGTGCACCCACACCCCGGCGATGATGTTGTCCCCGGTCAGCTCCGCGATACCGCGCCCGATCCACAGGAACAGCGGACCGTACGGCGCGGGCGTATCACGCCAGATCGTCGGCACGTTGTTGGTCAGCACATTGTCGATTCCGAGTCCGGCGACCGGGCCCTCGGAATAGGGGTCGATGCCGCGCGCGGCGATCTCGCTCTGTGCCAGATAGGAATAGACGTCGTTGCTGAACATGGGCGGCGCCACGGACAGCGGAATGATCCACAGCAGCAGCGTGCGATCCAACTGCGAGCGGCTCAGCCGGTGCAGTGGCGAACCGGCGAGCCCGCCGATGGCGAAGCGCCCCAGCAGCAGCCATGCACCGATCACCAGTGCGGTGCCGAACATGCACATCGCCAGTGAGCCGGTGTGTGCGCGCGCGAAGATGCCGAGCACTCGTACGCCCGAGACAGGATTCTGATGCACCGGTTGGGCGCCGATGCCGAGCGCGGCGATCGCCATGAGCACCGCGCCGGTCGCGCCCATCAGCCGGATCCGGTCCAGTTGCGCGCGTTCGCGCTTGTCGAGCCCGGGGACCTCGGACTCGTCGCGATGCAGCACCGCGACGGTGTGATCGGGCGCCGACACGTCGAGCCCGAGGGCTCGCCGCCCGAACGCCAGTGTCTTGCGCGCCGCGCCCTCCAGTACTGCCACGAGCTCAGAGCCTAGTGGGAACGGGGCCGAGGGCGTCCCGCAGTCGCCTCGCGCAGGGTGGCACCGAAATTACCTCGGTGCTTCGACGGAGGTCGGCGCGGTCACGGCCGGTGGTCCCTCGAACACCGGCTGCGAGCGCAGCGAGAGCACGGAGGCGATGATCACGGCCACGCAGACCACCACTATCGCGCCGAGCGCCGCCCAGCCGATGCGCTGCGCGGACCGCTGATCACGGGCCGACAGCCAGCCGGGCACGAACAGGATGCCGAGCGCGCTCAACGTGCCCGCGGCCAGACCGCCGAGGTGACCCCACAGCGAGATCCCCGGGATCGAGAAGCTGATCAGCACGTTCACGCCGATGACCACCAACATCGGAGTCGGGCTCTGCCGCAACCGGATCAGCGTCACGGTGACAGCGCCGAACAGGCCGTACACCGCACCGGAGGCGCCCGCGGTCGCCGTCACCGAGTCCGACAGCGCCATCACCGCGGCCGATCCGCCCAGCAGCGAGACCAGGTAGACGCACCCGTACCTGACCCGGCCGAGTACCTGCTCGAGGTCGCGCCCCACGACATAGAGCGCGAACATATTGACCAGCAGATGGATCGCGCCGTAGTGCAGGAACCCCGACCCGAGCAGTCGCCACCACTCGCCGTCGGCGACCAGTAGCGGCACCAGGACGAACTCGCGGAACACCGACGACCCGCGATAGTTGTCCATCGGACTACCGGCCTGGGCCGCGGTGATCACATAGAGCAGCACGTTGACCGCGATCAACCCGTAGGTCACATACGGCACCGCCGCGCCTGCGCGCGCCCCGCCGACGGTCCGCACCGGGCGCACATCCTGCTGCCCCTGTCGCACGCAGTCGACACAGTGCTGCCCGACCGCGGCCGGGCGCAGGCATTCAGGACAGGCGGGCCGCCCGCATCGCGTACACGCGAGTCCGGTAGGCCGATCGGGATGACGGACACACGTTGGTGTGAGCGGGTTCGACACCCTGTCATCGTGCCAGACCACGCCCCCCGCCCGCCTCGTTCGCCACAGCGCACCTGGACCGTCGATCACTGTCGTCGTGGTGCGAATATTGTCGGCGAGCAACGCCGTAAGAGCGTGGTGCGGCACTCTGCGGCGCCCGGGGCGGAGCGGGGTGGCCGCGGTCGAAGACCTGTGCGATGGGTCACCCGACCGCGCATCGGCGATCGGTCCACAGGGGCCGCACCTGGGGTTTTGCCGGGCGGGCAAGTGCCCCGATGATCTTCATCGCAGGTCAGGGCACCCTTTGTCAGGTGACCCTTATTAGATTTAAGGAAGTAATTCCGCCACACTGGTGTTGTGAAAACCGTGGGTTTGCGGACAGACGTGGAAAGTGACGGTCGTAAGACGACCGGTGCTCGGTCGTCTGCTGTTCCCGCGGCGACCGCGCACGAAGGGCAGACCAGGGCGGCCATCGTCCAGTTGCTGCTCGAGCAGGGGCCCATCACCGCGACGGCGATCGGCACCGAACTCGGTCTCGCGCCCGCCGGGGTGCGCAGGCACCTCGACGCGCTCATCGACGCGGGCCAGGCTCGGGCGAGCCGCTCGGCGCCGTGGCAGCAGAAGGGGCGCGGCAGGCCGGCCAAGCAGTACCAGCTCACCGCGGCAGGCCGGGGCAATCTCGGTCACGCCTACGACGATCTGGCCGGGGCGGCGATTCGTCAGCTCGGTGAGATCGGTGGCGACGCGGCGATCGCCGAGTTCGCGCGCAAGCGGGTTCGCGTGATCGTCGACGGCATCGAGCCCGTCGCCGACCACACCGCACCGGTGATCGAAGCGAAGGTGGAGGAGATCGCGGAAGCGTTCGCCGAGGCCGGTTTCGCCGCCACCACCCGTCAGGTCGGCGCCGGTGTGCAGATCTGTCAGCACCACTGCCCGGTGGCCCACGTCGCCGAGGAGTTCCCGCAGTTGTGCGCCGCCGAATTGGACGCTTTCCGCGACCTGCTCGGCACCCACGTGCAGCGACTTGCGACCATCGCCAACGGCGATTGCGCCTGTACCACCCACGTACCGCTGGTCGCGGTGCCGAAGATCCCATCCGCTGCACAGCCCGCAGCGGGACGAACGAACGACTCCGGAAGGAGTGCCGAATGACGACCTCGACCGACCAGGTGCAACCACTCACCCAGGACGAAACCATCGCCTCGCTGGGCACCTACGGTTACGGCTGGTCCGACTCCGATGTAGCCGGTGCCAGCGCGCAACGTGGCCTGTCGGAGGCCGTCGTCCGCGACATCTCGGCGAAGAAGAGCGAAGAGGAATGGATGCTCGACGTGCGCCTCAAGGCGCTGCGCATCTTCGACCGCAAGCCCATGCCGAACTGGGGTTCCAACCTCGAGGGCATCGACTTCGACAACATCAAGTACTTCGTGCGCTCGAGCGAGAAGCAGGCCGAGAGCTGGGAAGACCTGCCCGAGGACATCAAGAACACCTACGACAAGCTGGGCATCCCGGAAGCGGAGAAGCAGCGTCTGGTCTCCGGTGTCGCCGCGCAGTACGAGTCCGAGGTCGTCTATCACTCCATCCGCGAGGACCTGGAGAAGCAGGGCGTCATCTTCCTTGACACCGATACGGCGTTGAAGCAGCACCCGGAGATCTTTCACAAGTACTTCGGTTCGGTGATTCCCGCCGGTGACAACAAGTTCTCCGCGCTCAACACCGCCGTGTGGTCGGGTGGCTCGTTCATCTACGTGCCGCCGGGCGTGCACGTCGACATCCCGCTGCAGGCCTACTTCCGGATCAACACCGAGAACATGGGCCAGTTCGAGCGGACGCTGATCATCGTCGACGAGGACGCCTACGTCCACTATGTCGAGGGTTGCACAGCGCCGATCTACAAGTCCGACTCGCTGCACTCCGCGGTCGTGGAGATCATCGTGAAGAAGGGCGGCCGCTGCCGCTACACGACCATCCAGAACTGGTCGAACAACGTGTACAACCTGGTCACCAAGCGGGCCAAGGCCGAAGCGGGCGCCACCATGGAGTGGGTCGACGGCAACATCGGCTCCAAGGTCACCATGAAGTACCCGGCGGTCTGGATGACCGGCGAGCACGCGCACGGCGAGGTCCTCTCGGTCGCGTTCGCGGGCCCCGGCCAGCACCAGGACACCGGCGCCAAGATGCTGCACCTGGCCCCGCACACCTCCTCGACCATCGTGTCGAAGTCGGTGGCGCGTGGTGGCGGTCGCGCGTCGTACCGCGGTCTGGTTCAGATCAACAAGGGCGCTCACGGTTCCAAGTCGACCGTGAAGTGTGACGCGCTGCTGGTCGACACCATCAGCCGCTCCGACACCTACCCCTACGTCGACATCCGCGAGGACGACGTGACGATGGGTCACGAGGCCACTGTCTCCAAGGTCTCCGAGGAGCAGCTGTTCTATCTGATGAGCCGCGGTCTCTCCGAGGACGAGGCGATGGCGATGATCGTGCGTGGCTTCGTGGAGCCGATCGCCAAGGAATTGCCGATGGAATACGCATTGGAACTGAACCGGCTCATCGAGCTGCAGATGGAAGGGGCCGTGGGCTGATGTCGACGCTCGAGACGCCGATCCAGAATCCTGGCGCGGGCGACGCGGTCAACAAGGGCGAGGTCTTCACCTCGTTCGACGTCGACCAGTTCGAGATCCCGTCGGGTCGCGACGAGGCGTGGCGGTTCACCCCGCTGCGTCGGCTGCGCGGCCTGCACGACGGCACCGCCGCTGCCGATGGTCAGGCAGTCGTCGAGGTGAGCGAGGTCGCCGGAGTCACCGTGGAAACGGTGGGCCGCACCGACTCTCGTCTCGGCCAGGCCGGTACCCCCGCCGATCGTGTCGCCGCTCAGGCCTATTCGGGTTTCTCCGAGGCGACCGTGATCACTGTCGGCCCGGAGACCGAGGTGTCGGACCCGGTGACGGTCACCATCACCGGTCCCGGTGAGGGCAAGACCGCCTACGGTCACCTGCAGGTACGCTTGGACAACTTCGCCGTCGCCACCGTGGTCATCGACCAGCGCGGCAGCGGAACCTACGCCGAGAACGTCGAATTCGTGCTCGGTGACAGCGCCAAGCTCACGGTCGTCGCGGTCCAGGAATGGAACGAAGACGCCGTGCACGTCACCGCGCATCACCTGAAGCTGGGCCGCGACGCGAACCTGCGCCACGTGTCGGCGACCCTCGGCGGTGACCTGGTTCGACTGTCCGGCACCGTGCGCTACGCCGGTCCGGGTGGCGAAGCGGAGTTGTTCGGCCTGTACTTCGCCGACGCGGGCCAGCACTTCGAACAGCGCCTGCTGATCGATCACGCCGAGCCCAACTGCAAGTCCAATGTGCTGTACAAGGGCGCGCTGCAAGGCGATCCGTCCTCGCCCAAGGGTGACGCTCGCACGGTCTGGATCGGCGATGTGCTGATCCGCGCGGCCGCCGAGGGCACCGACACCTACGAGGCGAACCGCAACCTGGTGCTCACCGACGGCGCGCGCGCCGACTCGGTGCCGAACCTGGAGATCGAGACCGGCGAGATCGCCGGTGCCGGACACGCGAGTGCCACCGGCCGTTTCGACGACGAGCAGCTGTTCTACCTGCGCGCTCGCGGCATTCCCGAAGACGTCGCCCGCCGCCTGGTCGTGCGTGGCTTCTTCTTCGAGATCATCCAGAAGGTCACGGTCCCCGAGGTCCGGGAGCGGCTCGAGGCGGCCATCGAGGCCGAACTCGCCACTGTCGGTATCTGACACCACTTACTGCAACGAAGGATTCGAATTCGATGACCACCTTGGAAATCAAGGACCTGCACGCCGAGATCACCACCCCCGAGGGTGAGGCGAAGCAGATCCTCAACGGCGTCGACCTGACTGTGAAGTCGGGCGAGACGCACGCCATCATGGGCCCCAACGGCTCGGGCAAGTCCACGCTGTCCTACGTGATCGCGGGCCACCCGAAGTACACCGTCACCCAGGGCACCATCACCCTCGACGGTGAGAACGTCCTCGACATGTCGGTCGACGAGCGCGCCCGCGCCGGCCTGTTCCTGGCCATGCAGTACCCGGTCGAGGTCCCCGGCGTCTCGATGTCGAACTTCCTGCGCACCGCCGCCACCTCCATCCGCGGCGAGGCCCCCAAGCTGCGCACCTGGGTCAAGGAGGTGAAGGAGTCGATGAAGGAGCTCGATATCGACTCGGCCTTCGCCGACCGCTCGGTGAACGAGGGCTTCTCCGGCGGCGAGAAGAAGCGTCACGAGGTCCTGCAGCTGGGTCTGCTCAAGCCGAAGATCGCGATCCTCGACGAGACCGACTCCGGTCTGGACGTCGACGCGCTGCGCATCGTCTCCGAGGGCGTCAACCGCTACAAGGAGCGTACGGACGGCGGCGTGCTGCTGATCACCCACTACACCCGCATCCTGCGCTACATCAAGCCCGACTTCGTGCATGTGTTCGTCAACGGCAAGATCGTTGCCGAGGGTGGCTCCGAGCTGGCCGACGAACTCGACGCGAACGGGTACGAGCGCTTCACGTCCGCGACCGCTGGAGCCTGATATGACCGCTACGGTGCCAGCTCTCGACGTAGCCCGGATCCGAGCCGACTTCCCGATCCTGCACCGCACGGTGCGGGACGGGAAACCGTTGGTGTACCTGGATTCCGGTGCGACCTCGCAGCGTCCGCTGCAGGTGCTGGACGCCGAGCGCGAGTTCTTGCTCACCAGGAACTCCGCGGTGCACCGCGGAGCGCACCAGCTGGCGGAGGAGGCGACCGACTCCTACGAGCAGGCGCGCGCCGACATCGCCCGCTTCGTCGGCGCGGATCCCGGCGAGATCGTGTTCACCAAGAACGCGACCGAGTCGCTGAACCTGGTGGCCAACGCCTTCGGTGACGACCGGTTCCCCTACAAGGTCGGCCCCGGCGACGAGATCGTCATCACCGAGCTCGAACACCACGCGAATCTCGTTCCGTGGCAGGAGCTCGCACGTCGCACCGGTGCCACCCTCAAGTGGTACGGCATCACCGACGACGGCCGCATCGATCTGGATTCGCTCGAACTGTCGTCCGCGACGAAGGTTCTCGCGTTCAGTCATCAGTCGAACGTGACCGGTGCCGTCGCTCCGGTGGACGAACTGATCCGCCGGGCGAAGGCTGTCGGTGCGCTCGTCGTGCTCGACGCCTGCCAGTCGGTGCCGCACATGGCGGTGGACTTCCACGAGCTCGGTGTCGACTTCGCCGCGTTCTCCGGTCACAAGATGCTCGGCCCGATGGGCGTGGGCGGACTGTACGGTCGGCGCGCGCTGCTCGAGGAGACTCCGCCGTTCATCACCGGTGGGTCGATGATCGAGACCGTCACCATGGAGAAGACCACCTACGCGCCGCCGCCGCAGCGCTTCGAGGCGGGCACGCCGATGACCTCGCAGGTCGTCGGGCTGGCCGCCGCGGTGCGCTATCTCGAGGAACTCGGCATGGACGCGATCGCGGCCCACGAGCACGCGCTCACCGGTGCCGCGCTCGAGGGTCTGTCCGGGATCGACGGTGTGCGGATCGTCGGGCCCGTCGAGAACATCGATCGCGGTGGCGCGGTGTCGTTCGTGGTCGACGGGATCCACGCCCACGACGTGGGCCAGATCCTCGACGACCAGGGTGTCGCCATCCGGGTCGGACACCACTGCGCCTGGCCGCTGCACCGCAAGTTCGGTGTCGCCGCTACCGCGCGTGCCTCGTTCGCCGTCTACAACACCCTCGATGAGGTCGACGCGCTGGTTGCGGCCGTGCGGAAGGCCAAGACCTTCTTCGGAGTTGCCTAGATCATGCGTATGGAACAGATGTACCAGGAAGTGATCCTGGATCACTACAAGCACCCGCACCACCGCGGGCTGCGGGAACCGTTCGGTGCGCAGGTGCACCACGTGAACCCGACCTGCGGTGACGAAGTGACGATGCGTGTGCAGATCGACGACGCCGGCGAGGTCGCCGACGTCTCCTACGACGGCCAGGGCTGCTCGATCAGCCAGGCCGCCACCTCGATCCTCACCGATCAGGTGATCGGGCTGCCGGTGCAGCAGGCGCTGAAGGTCGTCGACTCGTTCAGCGAGATGATCTCCAGCCGCGGCACCGTCGAAGGCGACGAGGACATGATCGGCGACGGCATCGCCCTCGCCGGTGTCAGCAAATACCCGGCGCGGGTCAAGTGCGCGCTGCTCGGGTGGATGGCGTTCAAAGACGCTGTCGTACAGATCAGTTCGGCCGAGGAAACCAAGGCACCGATGGGAAATGGGGAGTCTGCCACATGAGTGAGAGCACCGATACCGCACAGATCCCGGACGCCGCCGAGGCAGTCGAGGTCGACAAAAATGTCGAGGCCGTCGAGGTCGAGTTGACGGCCGAACAGATCCAGCACATCGAAGACCTCGAAGAGGCGATGCGCGACGTCGTCGACCCCGAACTCGGCATCAATGTCGTCGATCTCGGCCTAGTCTACGGCCTTTCGGTCGACGAGGACAACATCTGCACCCTCGACATGACGCTCACCTCGGCGGCCTGTCCGCTGACCGACGTCATCGAGGACCAGTCCCGCAACGCGCTGGTGCGCAGCGGTCTGGTCGAGGATCTGAAGATGAACTGGGTCTGGATTCCCCCGTGGGGCCCGGACAAGATCACCGATGACGGTCGCGAACAGCTGCGCGCCCTCGGCTTCACGGTGTAGTAGTACTGCGCTTTCGGGCCCGGATCCTTGATGGATCCGGGCCCTTTTGCGTTCGGTGCGCTCATGCGTCGACGGCGGTGGTGTGATCTTTCACCGCGAGGTTGGCTATCACCGGGCGATCGATGATGATCTTGGAGGTTCCGGACTTTCGGAGCTGTTTCCAGAGGAGATCTTTCGAATGAGTTTCATGGGTAAGGCCGGCTTCGCCGTTGCGGCGCTGGGTCTTGCGGCCGGGTCGGTGTTCGGTGCCGGTTCGGCGAGTGCGGCCAGTCTGCACGGCGTGATCGCCTTCAGCCCCGACCAGTGGGCTTACGCGTACAGCGTCAACGAGTCGCGATACGACGATGCGTACAACGAGGCGATGGAGATCTGCGATGCCGCGGATTGCGAGATCATGATCTCCTGGACCGATGGCTGTGGCGCGATCGTGGAAAGTGAGCAGGGCGTCGCCGCCGGAGCGGGCGCAACGACAGCGGACGCGACGAATGCGGCGTTGCTGCGGCTCGCCGAGATCACCCCGACCGCTCTGTTGGCCAACGTCGGGTCGGCGAACCTCAGCGGCGCCGAGGTTGTGAAGGTCGTCTGCACGGCGAACGCACGCTGATCACCGCGTAGCGGTAGGGCCCGGATCCTGGTTGGATCCGGGCCCTTGGTGTTTCGGCGTGATCATGCGCTGGTACGTCGCAGTGTGATCTTTCTCGTTTCGGTTGGCTATGACCGGGCAGTCAGTGATGATCTTGAAGGTTCCGGACTTCCGGAACAGCTTTCAAGAGGAGATCTTTCGAATGAGTTTCATGGGTAAGGCCGGCTTCGCCGTCATGGCGCTGGGTCTTGCGGCCGGGTCGGTGCTGGGCGCCGGTTCGGCGAGTGCGGCGGGCAATCAGTGGGCGTCGATAGCGGTGAGCAAAGGCGAACTGATCTACGGCACCAGCGCCAACGAAGTCGATGACGCGTCGGCCGAAGCTGTCGCGCTGGCCGATTGCTACTATGCCGACTGCGAAGTGATCGCCACCTGGGCCAACGGTTGCGGCGCGCTCATTCAGAGCAACGACGCCTTCGCGTGGGCAGTCGCCGCTAACCGGGCAGAGGCTGAGCGCCTCGCGTACGAGAAGCTGTCGACGGTGACGCCCACCGCGATTCTGGCCAACACGGGTTCTGCGAACCTCAGCGGCGCCAAGATCGTCGACGTCATCTGCACGGCGAACGCGCGCTGATCATCGTGTAGTGAACGGGCCCGAATCCTCTCCAAGGATTCGGGCTCGTTTCGTTGTGCGCTAAGCGTTTTCGGCCGCGGCGACGGTGTCGATCCAGGCGCTGATCATGTCGGCGGTGCCGGCGATGATGGCCTCGAGTTCGGCGTCGTGCAGCTCGACCGACCGCAACGCGGTGGCGAAACCCGCGTTGAGTACGACGAAGGCCATCACGTCGATGTCGACGTGCTTGATCGGGCCGATGATCTGGAGGATGTAGAGCTTGACGAGCATCCGCAGTCGGGGTTCGAATTCGGGGATGCCACTGCCGTGGAACTGCAGATCGGCGACGAGGGCGCGCACGAGGGGTCCGTTCGCGACGAGGATGTCGACCGCGGAGCGGATCAGGTCGACCACGGCATCGCGCGGGGATTGGTTCGCGCTGGAGGTCAGCAGCTGGCTGTAGCGCTCCTCTACCTGCAGAAACAGGCTTTCGTTGAGTTCTTTGACGATCTCGTCGCGATCGTTGAAGTACCGGTACAGCGTGCCGATGCTCATGCCCGCTTCGGTCGCGATCCGATTCGTCGAAGTATTGCCGATCCCGCGGGTGCCGAAAAGATGAGCGGACACCGTGAGAATGCGGGTTCTGGTTTCCTTCGCCCGGTCTTGCTTGGGTCGTTTGCGCTGCTTATCGGCTTGCTGGGGCATTGTCGGACCTCGACGGAAAGAAGAGTAGAAGGTGAGCTGTTGCTCACCCTACAGTCATGATCACAGAGAAACCGAAGTGCGGGTCATCACATGGGCCAATACGGCGGAGGCACAACCACTACCGGCGGCGCCGGGGTGTAGAAGGAGGAGTCGACGATGACGATCTCACTGGACGAGACGGCCCTGTGGCAGCCCTTGCGTGATGTACGGACGATGACCAGCCGATTGGTGGGCCACTTCGTCGACAATGTCGCGACCTGCCGGACGCTACCCGGCGATGTGATCGCCGGCGATGTCACCTCGGTCACCCGGATGTGTCTGGAAATCGTCGGCGGAATGCTGGACGGCCGCGACGAGGAAGTGAAACTGAACCGGCTCGCGGTGGCGGCGGCGGGGTGGGCGCGCGAAGGCGTGCCGATCGACACGATCCTGCACGCCTTCCACGAGGGTTTCAGGCTCTCCTTCGACGCGGTGTACGACGAGGCAGCCGACGCCGACCGCGCGAGCCTGATCCACGGCTTCCGGCGGGTGGTCGGGATCTCGGACCTGTTGTGTACCACCGTGACTCGTTCCTACATCCGCGAGCACCGCGAGGCCGTCGGTGAACATCACACGGCCGTGCATACTCTCACCTCGGCGCTGCTGGCCGGTCAGTCGACCGTCACCATGGCGCGCGAGGTCGGGATCACCGTCGCCGGCGCGTATTCGGTGCTCGCCCTGTCGATCGGTGCGCATCCCGACGAGCACGATCCGCGCGTGAACGGCGCGGTGGTGGCGCGGCGCAAGCTGCGGCGGGTGCAAACGGCGCTGGCGCACCGGTGTGGTGAGCAGGTGTTGTCACTGCTGTCGGTCGACGGCGGCACCCTGCTGATCCCGGCCGATCTGTTGGTCGACGGGCAGCTCGACGCGCTGGTCGAGGTGTTGTCGCGGGCCGCGCACGTCGACGTCACGGCGGCGCTGGTCCCCGCCACCACCGAGGAGATCCCCGACGCGGCCCAGCGGGCACACGAACTGCTGGACATGGTGGAGCGTCTCGACAGCGCCCCCGGCCTCTACCGCTTCGGTGACCTGGCCTTGGAATACCAGCTCACTCGCCCCGGCCCCGGCCGCGCCCGTCTCGGCGAGCTGCTGGCACCCCTCGACAACCACCCCGAGCTCTACGAAACCCTGCGCGTGCACATCGCCAACAACATGAACCGTCAGCGCACCGCTCGCCTGCTGCACATCCACACCAACACCGTCGATTACCGCCTGCGCCGAGTAGCCCAACTCACCGGCCTCGACCCGGCCCAGTCCTCGGGCCTGTGGCAACTGCGCTCCTCGATGATCGCACGCAGCTTCCACACCGGCCCCGGTGACCGATCCACCGTCGCCGAAACCAGAATCCCCCGCCGCCCCGCCCCTCATCCCTACCCCGACTTGGACGGCATCCGCTCGGCCTGACCCGACCACCCGAGTGGACAGCGCCTGGTTGCGATCTATGGTTACATAGACCAAAACTAGGAGGGGTGATGGCTGTCGAATCTGTGGAGCAGTTGTGTCAAACGATCGCGCAGGGTATTTCGCCGAAATACCTGGCGTTCTGGGGGCACAGCCCACGTCGTGACGGGACGATCGGGTCGAGCAGCCTGAGCCAGTGGTGGCCTGCGACGTTCACCGTCGACGGTGTGGAATTCGCCGGCGCCGAGCACTACATGATGTGGCGCAAGGCGATGCTGTTCGACGATCCGGCGACCGCGGCGAAGGTCCTCGGGGTCGCTCATCCGAGCCAGGCGAAGAAGCTCGGCAGGCAGATTCGGAACTTCGACGACACTGTGTGGGAGCGCGCGCGGTTCGACATCGTGGTCGCGGGGAACGTGGCCAAGTTCGGCCAGGATGACGCGCTGCGGCGATATCTGGTCGGCACCGGCTCGCGAGTGCTCGTCGAAGCCAGTCCGGTGGACCGGATCTGGGGGATCGGGTTGGCCGCCGACGATCCGGGTGCGACAGATCCGCTGCGGTGGCGGGGACTCAACCTGCTCGGATTCGCCTTGATGCGGGCGAGGGAGGAGCTGGTTCGCCAGTAGGGGTTTCGGTCCGCCGCTACTTGTCGGAGGGCGTTGTTACGCTGTGGCGGACGCGCGGTTCGGGAGGAATCGGGCGTTACGACACGCGAGAACTGTTGTCGCCGGATATGTCTCGGCGCTATGACCGGTTTCGCCGAATGGTCGTCGCGATGCCGGAAAGCTATTTCCGGGGGAGTGAGTGGGCCGTTCATGATTGGTTCGGCTTCGAGGTGCGGAGTCGAAATTTCGACGGGGAGAATCTCTGATGTCTGTTGTGGGCAAATATGCCCTCGGTGTGGCCGCGGTGGCTGCGTTCACCGTGGTGAACGCGGGGGCTGCTTCCGCGGGGGCCAGCGGGGTGGCGATCGCTGAGGTGCCGGGGTACACGGCGGTGTCGCGCGATGGTGGTTTCCAGGCCGCGGCGGGCGACCTCTATGGGGCGCTTGCCTTGTCGGCGGGCCAGGCCGTGGTGGCCTCGGCGGTGAACTACGGCAGCTGGGCGGCGGCGAGCCAGGCCGCGCTCGACGAGTGCGGTGTGCGCGACTGCCAGATCGTCGTCGAGTTCCGCAATGCCTGCGGTGCGGTGGCGCAAGGCGCGGACTACCGCTTCGGCTGGTCGTGGGATCACTCCCTGGCCGCGGCCGAGCGCTCGGCGGTGGATGTACTCGGCATCAGCGCGGCGCCGTTCCCGGATCCGGGCTCGGCCTCACCGCGTGCGGCGAGCGTCATCCTGTCGGCCTGCACGGCCAACATCTAGGAAATCTCCGAAAGTAGTGGCACGGACCGGATCGGTCCGTGCCACTACTGATTTCAGCGGCGTAGCACCTTCCTGGCGAGCCAATTGCCGAAGAACTGCACACCCTGCACGCCGACGATGATGATCAGCACCGCCACGATCGTGACCTGCCACTGGAACTGCTGATACCCGTAGACGATGGCGAAATCACCGAGTCCGCCGCCACCCACAGTGCCCGCCATCGCCGAGATATCGACAATCGAGATCACCACGAAGGTGTAGCCGAGGATCAACGGCCCCAACGCTTCCGGGATGAGCAGCGTGAGAATGATCCGCAGCGGTCCCGCACCGACCGCACGCGCGGCCTCGATCACGCCGGGATCGACCGTCACGAGGTTCTGCTCCACGATTCGGGCGATCCCGAACGAGGCCGCGACGATCATCACGAACAGCGCCGCCTCGGAGCCGATCGTGGTGCCGACCACCTCCAGGGTGACCGGGCCGAGCGCGGCCAGCAGGATGATGAACGGAATCGGGCGCACCACATTGACGAACACATTGAGCACGAAGTAGATCGGCGCGTTCGCCAGCAGCCCACCCTTGCGGGTGGTGTAGAGCGCGGTCCCGAGCACCAGCCCGATCACGCCCGCGACCACGAATGTCACGCCGACCAGGTAGATCGTGGTCCCGATCGCCTCGAACAGCGTGGGCCGCAACTTCTCCCAGTTGGTCTCCATCAGCCCGCCTTCCGTTCCAGGTCGGCGACCACGCGATCCAGCGCGGCATCGGGCCCGTGCAGCGCCAGGGTGACGCTGCCGAAAGTCTTGTCCTGCAACGTGCTCACCCCGCCGTAGACGATCTCGAAACGCACGTCGGCCGCGGTAGCGGCGGCCAATGCCGCCCCGATTCCGCTGTGATCGTCGATGTCGACAGTCACCAATCGGCCGCCGTGCAGCTCCCGCAAGCGATCCAGTTCCGCCGCATCGGGCCGGTTGTGCAGCACCGTCGCCACGAACGAGCGCGTCGGCGCGGCCTGTGGTGCGGCGAAAACATCGAAGGTGGAGGCCAATTCGACGATCCGGCCTTCGGCGAGCACCGCCACTCGGTCGGCGACCGCGCGGATCACATCCATCTCGTGAGTGATCACCACGATGGTCACCCCGAGTTCGGCGTTGATCTTCTTCAGTAGTCGCAGCACCTCGCCGGTGGTTTCCGGGTCGAGCGCGGAGGTGGCCTCGTCGGCCAGCAACAGCGAGGGCGAGGTGGCCAGCGCCCTGGCGATCCCGACCCGCTGCTTCTGCCCGCCGGAGAGCTGATCGGGGTAGGCGCGCGCCTTGTCGGTGAGCCCGACGAAGTCGAGCAGCTCGGCCACGCGCGCCTTGCGCTCCGCACGCTTCCAGCCCGCCACCTTCAGCGGATATTCGATATTGCCTGCGGCAGTGCATGATCGGAACAAGTTGAACTGCTGGAACACCATGCCGATATCGCGGCGAAGCTTGCGCACCGCCGACTCCGGCACCCCGGTGATGGGGGTGCCGGAAATCGTGACGGTGCCCGAAGTCGGCTTGTCCAGCGCGTTGATCAGCCGTACCAGGGTGGACTTGCCCGCCCCGGAATAGCCGATGACGCCGAAGATCTCACCCGGTTCGATCCGCAGGTCGATATTCTCGAGTGCGGTGTGCCGATCGCCGCCGCTGCCGAAAACCTTGGTGACGGAACGAAATTCGACGGCGGCGGGTTGCGCACTCACTTGGTCGTGCGGATGCCCTGCTGCACCCGGTCCAGGATCTGTTCGAGCTCGGCGCCGGGCCGGTTCACCGCGACCGCGGTGCCCTTGGTGACCTCGGCGTGGGCGGTGGCCACGGCCGGGTCCTTCCAGATCTCGACCAGCTTCAGATACGTCGGATTCGTCTTGTCCTCGGCGCGGCTGACGATCACATTGATATACGGCTCCGCCGCGGGATTGTTCGGATCATCTTTGTACAGCGCCGATTTCGGGTCGACACCCGACCGGTCGAGGAAGGTGTTGTTGATCACCGAGCCGTCCACGGAGGGCAGCGACAGCGCGGTCTGGGCGGCGTCGACCGGGGTGACGCGCACCTTGGAGGCCGCCTTGTCGATGTCGGCGGGAGTCGGCTGGACCGAGGTGCCGGTGATCTTCAGCAACCCGGCGGCCTGCAGCACGAACAGCGCACGCGCCTGGTTGGTCGGATCGTTGGGGATCGCGATCTCGCCGCCGGCCGGGATGTCGGCGAGGGCCTTGTGCTTCTTCGAGTACAGACCCAGCGGAACGATGTAGGTCGAGCCGATCGGGGTGAGCGTATCCGAGCTCGCGACGTTGTACTGGCCGAGGAACTGCAGATGCTGGAACAGGTTGAGGTCGACCTGTTTCTGCGACAGCGCCGTATTCGGCTGCTTGTAATCGGAGAAGTTGGTGACCTTCAGCGTGATGCCCTGCTCTTTCGCCTTCTGTTCGAAGACTTCGAAAGCCTTGTCCTTGTCGGTCGTGCCGATCCGCACGACCGTGCCCGACTCGTCATCGGCACCGCACGCGGTCAGGGTGAGGGCCGCGGTTGCTATCAGCACTGGGATCGCCAGTGTCCGACGGAATTTCACTTGTACTCCCGAATCGCTCGCAGAAGATGAACTCGGTCATCCAAGCTGCCGGCACTACCCGTCGACAACGGTTTGACTTGCCATGAGCGAAATCCTCGCAAATAGTGGCACGCCCGTCTAACTTGCGGACAATGTGAATCCGGCGCCGTGTCCGGCCCGGGGATCAGCGCAGCGGGTGTTCTATCGAGAGTCTCCCGCGGCGGACGAGGTCGCGTTTGGTGATCGGCGGCAGCGTGGCGTCGTCCGGGGCGGCGGGGTTGGGCCGCACCAGCAGGGTGACGGTCGCGGCGGGCACGAACCCGCTGCTGGTCATCAGTGCGGCCGAGGCGCTGTTGCGGTCCTCGACATCGGTGACGATATGGCGGGCGCCGCGCGCGAACAGCGCCTCCGAGCACACGTTCACCAGCCGCCGCGCGATCCCGTGGCCCTGCATATCGGGGGCGACCGCGATCCATTCCAGATACGCCCAGTCGTCGCGATGCTCGAACTCCATCGACCCGAGGACGAACCCGACCACCCGGTCGGAATCCAGGGCCACCCAGCAGGCGTTGTCGGGGCTGTCGAGGTGCTCGGCGACGGCCGTGAGCGACCACGACGTGTACGGCTTGATGGTGGTGTCGAAGACCTGATGGCCGAGGTCGAGGACTTGACGCAGGTGTCCCAATCCCATCGGCACGACAGCGATGGCGGTGTCCATGGTCGTCAGTGTGCCCTACGCGCCCTTGCGGGTCGCGGTCTTGGACTCGGTGGATTTGCTCGTGGCGGCCTTGCGCGGCGCGGCTTTCTTCGCGGCCTTTTTCGCGGCCTTTTTCGCTGGCTTCGCCGGGGCGGCTTCCCGGCGACCGCTGGCCTCGAGGCTGCGTTGCAGCGCGGCGACCAGATCCACGACTTCGGCGTCGGCCTGCTCGGCGGGCTCGGTTTCGGCGGCGGGCTCGACCTTGCCGGTGCCGCTGGCAATGGCCTCGTCGAGAAGCTTCTGTAGTTCGATCTGGTATTCGTCGGTGTATTCGGAAGGGTCGAAATCGCCCGACATCGACTCCACGAGAGTTTCGGCCATCTTCAGTTCCTGCGGGCGTGGGGCAGGCGCTTCGTCGAGCGAGGGGAATTCCACGGCGCGTACCTCGTCGGGCCACAGCAGCGTCTGCAGGACCAGCACGCCGTCACGCACGCGCAATGCGGCCAGCCGAGTCTTCTGGCGCAGCGTGAAATGCACGAGCGCGGTCTTGTCGATGCGTTCGAGGGTCGCCGCCAGCAACTGATAGGCCTTCGGCGTCGTGGAATCCGGTTCGAGGTAGTAGCTCTTCTCGAACAGCACCGGGTCGATCTGATCGGACGGCACGAATTCCAGCACCGGAATCTCGTGCTTCTCCGCGGCGGGCAGTTTCGAGAAATCGGCGTCGGTGAGCACCACCTGCTCGCCATCCGGCGAGGTATAGGCCTTGTCGATATCGGCGAACTGCACGGAATTGCCGCACACCTGACAGACCCGGTCATATTTGATCCGGCCCCCGTCCTTGGCGTGGACCTGATGGAACCGAATGTCGTGGTCCTCGGTCGCGGTATAAACCTTGACCGGGACATTCACCAGCCCGAAAGCGATCGAGCCCTTCCAGATCGACCTCATGCAACCCATCATTGTCGATAGGTAGCGCCCGGGTGAGAAAGCGCTCCCGAATAGGTGCAGGCCCGTGATCCGGCGGTGCTTGAAATCGGCACGTCTGATCAAATTATCGGGTGGGTGTGGAAGTGATCGTCTGTGGGCTCGGTCCGGCGGGACGGGCTGTTGCTCATCGTGCGCTGGCGGCGGGGCACGCTGTCACGGTGATCGATCCGCACCCGGATCGGGTGTGGACGCCGACCTATGCGGCATGGGCCGATGAATTGCCCGGGTGGCTCGATCCCGCCGTAGTGGCGGCGACAGTGGACGCCCCGACGGCGTGGGCGGTGGGCGAGCATCGGATCGATCGCGTCTATCAGGTGTTCGATACGGCGGCACTGCAGTCGTCGTTGACGCTCGACGGTGCCACCGTGATCGCGGATCGGGTCGTCGAGGTGGAGGCGCGATCGGTGCGGACGGCGGGTGGACTGACCCGTACCGGTCAGGTGGTCGATGCGCGGGGATTGGCTCGGTCGTCGCGCCGGGCAGAGCAGACCGCTTACGGCGTGGTCGTGGCCCGGACGGGACTCGAGCCGACGCTGTTCATGGACTGGCGTCTCGACAACGGTGCCGACCCCGTCGACCCACCGTCGTTTCTGTACGCCATCCCGCTCGGTGCCGACACCGTGCTGCTCGAGGAGACCTGCCTCGCGGGCCGACCAGCGCTCGCACCGGAGGTGTTGCGGCGCCGACTCGAACATCGGTTACATGCGCGGGGGATCGCGCTCACGGGAGCAGAACCTGTTGAGCGAGTGCGCTTTCCGGTGCAGGGAGGCACGCCGGGAGGTGGTCGATTCGGCGCCGCCGGTGGTCTGACCCATCCCGCGACCGGGTACAGCGTCGCCGCGGCACTCGCCGCGGCGGACACCGTGGTCGCGGGTGGCACGGTGTGGACTCCGCAAGCACGGGCCGTCGCTGCCCTGCGTCGCGCGGGATTGCGTGCGCTGCTGGCTCTCCCGCCCCACGAGGTCCCGGTGTTCTTCGAGGTGTTCTTCGGGTTGCCCGCCCCACTTCAGCGTTCCTATCTGTCGGGCCACGGCGACCTTCGCGGCACCCTCGCCGCGATGCGCGCGCTGTTCGCCGACCTGCCTCCGACCCTGCGCCGCACTGTTATGACCTCGGTCGTCGGGGCGGTCGGCCGGTAGTCGAAGCCTGCTGGAGCGATCGGGATCGTCGTCGTGGCGCGGTGGTCGAGACCGGTAGCTGACCGGGACGAACAAGGGTGTGACGGAGGCCCGGCGGTACCGCCACGAAGTTGCTACGATCGCTCAGCGAACGCGCCGACCCGCCAACAGGATCGGGCCGACGAGGCGGACCGGCCGGAAGTCTTTCCAGCTCCCACACGTCGATGTGCGTGCCGCACAATGGCGTGACGAGTTAGGGGACAATCCGGTGTTCGAATTCACCAGGCGGCGCAGCTGCTGGGTGCTCGGCGTTTTCGCGGTGCTCGCGGTGGTGCTCGGTGCGCTGGGAGCCACGCTGTTCGAGCGGGTGGAGGGCGGCGGATACACCGACTCCGGCAGTGAATCCAGCCGTGCGCTCGAGGTGTTGCGCGAGGAGTTCGGGCAGGCGCCGCCGAACCTGCTGTTGCTGGTGGAAACCGAGTCCTCGGTCGAGGACCCTGAATCCACGGCGGCGGCAACGGCATTGGTCGCCAACCTGCAGGAACGCGACGGTGTCACCGGGGTGATGTCGTACTGGACCTCCCACCAGCCCGCGCTGCGCAGCGTCGACGGCAAGCAGGGGCTGATCGTCGCGAGTGTGCTCGGCACCGAACGCGAGATCGACGAACGCGTCACCGCCATCTCCGAAGAGCTGACGGGCGAACAGGGATCGTTGCAGGTCAGGGCGGGCGGCTTCGCCATGCTCATGCACGAGACGGTGCAACAGAGCAAGACCGATATCGCCAAGGGAGAGGCCATCGCCTTCCCGCTCACGCTGATCGCGCTGCTGTTCGTCTTCGGCGGTCTGGTCGCCGCGAGCCTGCCGCTGCTCGTCGCGATCGGCACCGTGCTCACCACCATGGGCGCGCTGTGGTTGCTCACCCTGGTCACCCCGCTGTCGGTGACCGCCGCCAATGTGGCGACGCTGCTCGGCCTCGGTCTTGCCATCGATTACAGCCTGTTGATCGTCAACCGCTACCGCGACGAACTCGCCGAAGGCCGCACCCCGGCCGGTGCGGTGGCCACCACCCTGCGCACCGCGGGCCGCACCGTCGCGTTCTCCGCGCTCACCGTCGCGGTGGCGCTGGCCGGGTTGCTGTTCTTCCCGTTGCTGGCGATCCGGTCGATGGGTTACGCGGGCATCGTCGTTGCGGCGCTGGCCGCGCTGGTCTCGCTCACCGTGCTGCCCGCGGCGCTGTTGCTGATCGGCACGCGCATCGACAAGGGTCAGTTCGGCTGGTGGTTCCTGCGCGCCCCGCGCCCCGCGCCGGGTGAGGGCGCCTGGCACAAGCTCGCCACCGCCGTGATGCGCAAGCCGATCTCGATCGGGCTCGCGGTCACCGCACTACTGCTCCTGCTCGGCGCGCCGTTCCTCGGCGTGAATCTCGGTTTCCCGGACGAACGCACGCTGCCGGAATCGATGAACTCCCGTCAGGTCACCGAGATCGTGGCGCGCGACTTCGGCGAAAGCGACCAGCACACACTCGTCGCGGTGCTTCCCGACAGCGCTTACAGCGCCGCGGGACTCGACACGATCGCCCGGGATATGTCCGACCTGGGCAACGTCCGTCGGGTCGACACCGCCACCGGCAGCTACGCCCAGGGCGGGCTGCTGCTCGAGCCCACCGCGGTGAACTCGCGATTCCGGGTCGAGAAGGCTGTCTACCTGTCGATCGTGCCGAGCACCGGCGACAGCGATGCCCTCGCCGACCTGGTCGAGCAGGTGCGCGCGGTGCGGACGCCGAGCGAACTGCTGGTCGGCGGTGTGGCCGCGGCCAATGCCGACTCGGTCGCGGCCATCGAGAACGAACTGCCGTGGGCGCTCGGCTTCGTGGTGATCATGATGCTGATCGTGCTGTTCGCACTCACCGGCAGCGTGGTGTTGCCGGTGCTGGCGGTGATCCTCAGCGCGCTGAGCCTGACCGCGACCTTCGGTGCGCTGGTGTGGATCTTCCAGGACGGGCACCTGTCCGGGGTGCTCGGCTTCACCGTCACCGGGGACCTGTCCGCCACGGTCCCGGTGATGTTGTTCGCCGCCGCCTTCGGGCTCGCGATGGACTACCAGGTGTTCCTGCTGTCGCGGATTCGGGAGGAATACGACCGCACCGGCAAGAACGAGACAGCGGTCGCGCTCGGCCTGGAACGGATCGGGCGCATCGTCACCGCCGCCGCGATCCTCATCTCGCTGGTGTTCCTCGGCTTCCTGGCCTCCGACATCACCTTCATGAAGGCGTTCGGCATCGGCCTGCCGTTGGCGGTGATCGTCGACGCCACCCTCGTGCGCGGATTCCTGTTGCCCGCCGCGATGAAGGTGCTCGGCGACGCGAACTGGTACGCACCGGAATTCCTGCGTCGCCTGCACGACCGGTGGGGCCTGGACGACAGCGGTGCGGCGCGCTCGCCGAAACGTGAAGTGGTGGTGCGTGATCCGCTCGCCGCCGCCAGGCCCGAGGAGATCGTCGTCGTGGATCCACTCGCGCGGGCGGAGGCGGCGCGGGCGGAAGCGGCCAGAGCCGAGGCCGACGCGGCGCGGGCCGAGGACGGTGCGCGGGAGAACTCGCGGGGGCAGGAGAGCATTTCGGTCTCGACGGGAAGCCGCAAGACCTCGGTCTGACACGACATCGCAGGGGCGGGCAACGCGAAACCGCTGCCCGCCCCTGCGAGTTTCAGACGCGGTGGGTTTCAGATGCCGCCGGTGGACAGGAACCCGCCGTCGACCCGCACACAATCGCCGGTGATCCACGCGGCCTCGTCGGACACCAGGAAGGCGATCAGCCGGGCCACGTCCTCGGGCACGCCGAGTCGCTTCATCGGGTACACGCTCGCGGCACGCTCCTCGTCGTCGGAATACAGCGCATCGGCGAACTTGGTCTTGACCACGCCCGGCGCCACCGCGTTGACGCGGATCTTGGGGCCCAGCTGCCAGGCCAGCTCCTCGGTGAGGCGGATCAGCGCCGCCTTCGACGCGCCGTAGGCCGAGATGACCCCGGACGACCGGATACCCGCGACGCTGGCCACGTTCACCACGGCGCCGCCGTGCTCGGCCATCCACGCGCGGTAGGCCTGCTGCACATAGCCCAGCGAGGCCACCACGTTCACATCGAAGATCTTGCTGACGCCACCCAGATCGGCGTCCATCAGCGGACCGTAGACGGGGTTGATGCCGGTGTTGTTGATCAGGATGTCGAGCGAGCCGTACTCGGTGACGGCCCTTGCCACGGCCTCCGCGCGCGCGTCGGCATCGCCCGAGTTGCCGGCGATAAAGCTGACCTGGCCCTTGTGGCCCAGCGCGCGCAGCTCGGTGGCCGCGGCCTCCAGTGGTTCGGGTTTACGTGCGGTGATCAGCACGTTCGCGCCCCGGCGCATCAGTTCGGCCGCGGTCGCGAGGCCGATGCCGCGACTGGCTCCGGTGACGAGTGCGGTACGGCCAAGTAGATCGGTAGTCATGGCATGAGAGTAACCACGCTCACATCGGGCAGCGCCGGGTGCGGCTTCTGAGGACGTCGACGGTAAAATAAGTGGTTCTTGCCGATATGCCTTTCCCGTTTGTCTTACTCTGAGGAGAACTCTGTGATCACGGCGACCGACCTGGAGGTCCGGGCCGGAGTCCGCACCCTACTGTCTGCTCCTGGGCCGGCGCTGCGGGTGCAGTCCGGCGACCGGATCGGACTGGTCGGTCGAAACGGTGCGGGCAAGACCACCACCCTGCGCATCCTCGCGGGTGAGGGTGAGCCGTACGCCGGAAAGATCACTCGTTCCACCGATATCGGTTACCTGCCGCAGGACCCGAAGGAAGGCGATCTCGATGTGATCGCCAAAGATCGGGTGCTCTCGGCGCGCGGGCTCGATGTCCTGCTGCGCGATATGGAGAAGGCCCAGGTCGAAATGGCCGAGGTCGCCGACGATGCCGCCCGCGACAAGGCGATTCGCCGGTACGGGCGCCTCGAGGACCAGTTCTCTTCGCTCGGTGGCTACGTCGCCGAAAGCGAGGCGGCCCGCATCTGCAACAGCCTCGGGCTGCCCGACCGCGTCCTCGATCAGCAGCTGCGCACCCTCTCCGGTGGTCAGCGTCGCCGCATCGAGCTGGCTCGCATCCTGTTCTCCGCCTCCGACGGCTCGGGCGGGCGCTCCGACCGCATCCTGCTGCTCGACGAGCCGACCAACCACCTCGACGCCGACTCCATCACCTGGCTGCGCGGGTTCCTGCAGAGCCACGACGGCGGCCTGATCGTGATCAGCCACGACGTGGAACTGCTCGGCGACGTGGTCAACAAGGTGTGGTTCCTCGACGCCGTGCGCGGTGAGCCCGACGTCTACAACATGGGCTGGAAGAAGTACCTCGACGCGCGGGCCACCGACGAGCAGCGCCGTGTCCGCGAGCGCGCCAATGCCGAGAAGAAGGCGGGCGCGCTGCGTCAGCAGGCCGCCAAGCTCGGCGCGAAGGCCACCAAAGCCGCTGCGGCACACCAGATGGTGCGTCGCGCCGAACGGTTGATCAACGACCTCGACGACGTGCGCGTGAGCGACAAGGTCGCCCGCATCCGGTTCCCCGAGCCCGCGGCCTGCAGCAAGACTCCGCTGATGGTCAAGGACCTGACCAAGCTCTACGGTTCGCTCGAGATCTTCACCGGCGTGAACTTCGCCGTCGACAAGGGCAGTCGCGTGGTGGTGCTCGGGCTCAACGGCGCAGGTAAGACGACCATGCTGAAACTGCTCGCCGGTGTCGAGACGCCGACCGCGGGTGGCGTCGAGCAGGGGCGCGGGCTCAAGGTCGGCTACTTCGCCCAGGAGCACGACACCCTCGACGACCAGGCCTCGGTGTGGGAGAACATCCGCCATGCCTCCCCGGACGCGGGGGAGCAGGAGCTGCGCAGTCTGCTCGGTGCGTTCATGTTCACCGGTCCGCAGCTCGATCAGCCGGCAGGCACGCTGTCCGGCGGTGAGAAGACCCGACTGGCGCTGGCCGGGCTGGTGTCCTCGGCGGCGAACGTGCTGCTGCTCGACGAGCCGACCAACAACCTCGACCCGGTCTCGCGTGAGCAGGTCCTCGAGGCGCTGCGCACCTACGCGGGCGCCGTGGTGCTGGTGACGCACGATCCCGGCGCCGCCGAGGCGCTCAACCCGGAGCGGGTCATTCTGCTGCCTGACGGCACCGAGGACCACTGGTCGGCGGAGTACGCGGAGCTCATCGATCTCGCCTGATCCGTCAGGGCCCGAGGCGGTAGCGCAGCGTCACCACGCAGGGCCCCGGAGTCAGGCGAAGATCAGGCATGGCATAGGCGGTGTGTCGCGCATGAATCGCGGTGTCGGGGAGGAACTCGCGGGGATCGCGTGAGTTCGATCACTGTTTTCGTTGATCACCGAGTGTGGAGTGTCTAGCCTGGAGGAAGTGCTCGGCGACTCGGAGGAAGCCATGAGCGACAGTTCCAGACAGGCCGCTAGGTCGGCCAAAGGTAAATCGACGATCGGCAAGGCCGCGCTGGGCAAGGGAACCCGGGTAACGGGCAAGTCCCGCGACCGGTTGCAGTCCCAGTTGAAGAAGCAGTACGAGGCGGGCGCGTCCATTCGCTCCCTGGCCAGGTCCACCGGCCGCTCGTACGGCTTCATCCACAATGTGCTGGTCGAGTCACACGTCGAACTGCGTGGGCGCGGCGGCGCCAATCGGCGCAAGAATCCGGCCGACTGAGCGGGGCGTCGTCGACGGAGCCGCTACCAGCCTGCGACGGCTCCGTCGCCGCGGACCAGCAGATTCGCCAGGCTGGCGAACAGCGGCAGCCCAGTCTTGATCTCGAGGTACGCGAACTGCCCCTGTGGGTTCACCTCGAGGAAGTAGTACTCGCCATCGCTGCCAAGGCGTAGGTCGACCACGCCGAAGCTGAGTCCGAGCGCGCCCATCAGGGTCGCGAGGGACTTGCTCACCGACGCGGGTAGCCGATCCGGTGCGAAGGCGACGGAGGTGTCGAGACGGGAGTCGATGCGGCCCACCCCCGACTGCGAGTCGATGCGCACACTCCACTCGACACCGTCGACCCACACCACCCGCAGATCGCAGCCGGCCTCCACGTAATCCTGGAACGTGGTCGGCGTCGAGCGGATCGAGTCGAGCCGGTTCAGCTCGGATCCGGTGACGATCCTCGTCTCGGAGAACTCGCCACGCCCGGTGCCGGTGCGTTTGTACACCACTGGACCACACCGGGATTCGACGAAACTGCGCGCCTCGTCCGGGTCGTTGGTGATCAGCGTCTCCGGGATCGTGAAACCCGCCCGCTGCGCGGTTTCGAGCTGCACGATCTTGCGCGAGGCGGTGCGTTCGGCGGCCGGATCGTTGACCCAGTACGCCGGGATCGACCACAGCATGCCCTGCATGAATCCGTCGCACTCGGCCTGGCGGAACTCGTCGTCGGCGGCACGCACGCCGGTGGGAACTGTGCACGGGTGCGGCCTGCGCCACCACACCGCGCGCACGTCGTCGAGACCGTGAATGTGCGACATCGCGCGGTTGGTGCCCGCTTTGTCGAGCCGGAAACTCCCTGTCTCGGAGGGAAAGTCGCGCAAGTCGAGTCGGATCGGGTCGAGGCCGTGGTGTTCTCGCAAGGTCGACGCCAGCGCATCGGCGTGCAGGTCGTCGGTTTCGGAGACGATGAGCACGGCGTCGGTCGCGCCTTCCATGACTTCCGCGCCGTTTCAGTCGAGGCTGTCGCAGTTGATGCCGTCGCGGAAGGTGAACGTCGCCCCGGTGGCACCACCTCGTTCGGCGATGCGCAGTTTCGTCGCCCAGCTGCGGGTGGCGCGGGCCAGCTGCTCGTCACCCAGCGCTTCCGACGGTTCCGGTGCGAGGGTGATCGGTCGGTCGACCAGATCGACGCGCATCCGTCGGGTGAAATCGGCGGTGGCGCCGGGGCGGATATCGACCAGTACCTGACGTTCACCCGCGCCCATGCGATCTTCGGTGAGTCGCACGACGTCGTTGCGGTCGAAAGTCCAGGTTCCACCGTCGACGCGCACCGAGATGTCGCGATCGGACTCGGCCACCAGCAATCCGCGCAAGGAGGGGCCCCGATCTCGGGACGACGCGGTAGCGGGGAGGTGGATGGCGTCGGTCATGGGCGCTCACTCCGATCTTTTCTCGTCTGCTCGCGATTTGCCAGGACCCCAAAAGGTGCTTCGGATCATAGCGTGAACAGGTGGCCCGCCGAGCGGGTTCGCGAGATTTGCGGAGCGCCGGACAAACCGCCGAGCGGCGCGTGATCGCCTTGCCGGGAAAGAATTTCGGACAACTCGGATGTTGCAACCGTGTTCTCACGGGCAATCTGACAGCAAACATATATGACAACGGCGCGGCCGGCGCCCCCGGGTCTGTGCCGGAGGGTGCCTGCCGCGCCGTATGTGGTCTCTAGAGTCCGAGCAGTTCGGGATTCTCGGCGAGTTCGCGGAAGTGTTCGGCCGGTTTCGCGACGAGCCGACGGGTCGTCAGATCCATCGCGCCTGCCACCACGGTGATCTCTGCGGCGACCGTACCGTCGAGCTTGATGATCTGGTGGTGGAAGCGGAATACCTTCTCGCCTTCCTTCCAGTCGAACGCACAGGTCACGGTGACCTCGTCGCCACCGCGCAGCTCGCGCTTGTACTTGATGGTCGACTCGAGCACCACCGCGCCGACGCCGCTGGCGATGAACTTGTCCTGCGCGATCCCCGCCGCACGCAGTAGCTCCCACCGGGCGTGCTCGCCGTACTGGTGGTAGACGGCGTGATTGAGGTGGCCCTGGGTGTCGAGCTCGTAGCCTCGGACGAGGACCGGTACGGAGAACGTCATACGGCGTATAACCGGCGGCTTCCGACTCGTTGTTCCCGATCGGCGTGCAATCTCGGCCACAGTGCGACCGGGAACCGCATGACGGATCAGCCGCGTTGGGCGTTGCGCTCGGCCCACCAGGCGGGCGCGTCGACGAAGTGGTTGTCGAATTCCTCTTGGGCGGCGACGAATTCGTCATGGGTGGCGTCGCCGTGGATGAGCCGGTCGAGCAGGCGGAAGTACTCGAAGCGTTGTACGCCGGGCATCAGCGCGATCAGGATCCGCGCGCCGCTGTCCGGGGTGGCGCCGAAGGCGTGCGGCATCTGCCGTGGGACGACGAGGGAGCCGCCTGCGCCGACGGTGCGGATGCGGTCGCCTGCCATGACCTGGAGCTCGCCGTCGGCGACGTAGAACAGCTCGTCGGAGCGGGTGTGGAAGTGTGGGGCGGCGCCGTCGGCGCCCTGGGTCATGGTGACTTCGAGCGTGCTGACCGCGCCGTCGCTGGCGTTCGCGTCGGTGAGCAGGCGCATGCGCACATTCTCGGTACCCAGGGTCTCGGCATCCTCCGGCAGGCAGAGGGCGATGTCGCGGGTGTTCGTCATGGCCATTCCGTTCGTCAGTTGATAATTCGCTACCGAACTATATCTCAGCGAATAGAATGATGTCCATGGATGAATGTGAACCGGATGTGGTCGATGCGATCACGGCGCAGTGGCAGCGGGAGCGACCCGATCTGGAACTGGAGGCGATGGCGGTCTTCGGCAGGCTCGGCCGGCTGATGAACATCGCCACGGCGCGGATCGAAAGTGTGTTCACCGCACACGGTTTGCAGCGCGGCGAGTTCGATGTGCTTGCGGCACTGCGCCGTTCGGGCGCACCCTTCGAGCTCAACCCATCGGTGCTCGCCGATACCCTGATGCTGTCGCGGGCGGGGATGACCGGACGTATCGACCGACTCGAAACGGCGGGCCTGGTTCGCCGCGTCGCCGATCGCGGGGATCGACGCGCCGTGCGGGTGGCGCTCACCGGGCAGGGCAGGGCGCTCGTCGACACGGTGGTCGTGGCGCACACCGAGAACGAGACGGCGATGCTGGCAGTACTGAATCCGACCGATCGTGTCGCCCTGGACCGTATCTCGCGAACCTTGCTCAGTGGCTGGGCGAGCTGACCCGCCGATCCCGGTCGGGGAAATGACCTCCGAGGAAGTTCCCGCCGCGCGCAATCGGCGAGAGTTCGGCGGCCATGGGCTACTCCATGGCCGCGTCGAGCCTGACTCAGGATTCCTTGCGTCGCACCGAGGCTTCGACGAGATCCAGTACGGCGGAAAGGTTTTCGTTGGTGTGACCCGAGGCGATGCGGGCGATCAACCCGTCGAGGACCAAGTCGAGGTAGCCGAGTAGGACATCGGTGGGGACATCGTCTCGGAGGGCGCCCGCTGCTTTGCGGCGCTCTAGGCGGGCCAAGGTCGCGGCGGTCAGCTCGGCCGAGCGTTGGGTCCAGCCTGCGCGGAATTCGGGGTCGGTGCGGACTCTGCGCGCGATCTCCAGGCGGGTGCCCAGCCAGTTGAATTCCTCCGGGCGGGCGAGCATATCGCGCATCACCTGGACGAGGCCCTGGTTGGCGGCGACTTCGGCCATGCGTTCGGCGTCGTCTTTGGCCAGGGCGAAGAAGAGGGCGTCCTTGTCGCGGAAATGGTGGAAGATCGCGCCGCGGGACAGGCCGATGGCCTCTTCCAGGCGGCGCACGGTCGCGCCGTCATAGCCGTATTCGGCGAAGCAGCGTCGTGCACCGTCGAGGATCTGGCTGCGGCGGGCGGCGAGGTGGTCGTCGCTGACCTTGGGCATGATTCCTCCAGCTAGCGGATACACGGACCCCCGCCCCGGCGAACCGAGACGGGGGCTGTCGCATTATTCATGGGCAAGCGAATGCCCTTGTGGCGCAACACCTTACGGTGTTGCGCCACCGGGGTCGAAAATCAGCCGCGGATCATGTTGCGCAGCACGTACTGCAGGATGCCGCCGTTGCGGTAGTAGTCGGCCTCACCGGGGGTGTCGATGCGGACGACCGCGTCGAACTCGGTGACCTTGCCGTCTTCCGCGGTGGCGGTGACCTTGACGGTCTCGGGGGTGACACCCTCGTTGAGGGCGGTGATCCCCGCGATGTCGAAGGTCTCGGTGCCGGTCAGGCCCAGCGACGCGGCGGACTGCCCGGCCGGGAACTGCAGCGGCACAACGCCCATGCCGATCAGGTTGGAGCGGTGGATGCGCTCGAACGACTCGGTGATGACGGCCTTCACGCCCAGCAGGCTGGTGCCCTTGGCGGCCCAGTCACGCGAGGAGCCCGAACCGTATTCCTTGCCACCGAGCACGACCAGCGGGATGCCCGCGGCCTGGTAGTTCTGCGAGGCGTCGTAGATGAACGCCTGCGGGCCACCGTCCTGGGTGAAGTCGCGGGTGTAACCACCCGAGACGTCGTCGAGCAGCTGGTTGCGCAGCCGGATGTTGGCGAAGGTGCCACGGATCATGACCTCGTGGTTACCGCGACGCGAGCCCAGCGAGTTGTAGTCCTTGCGGGCCACACCGTTGGCGTCGAGGTACTGCGCGGCGGGGGTGCCGGGCTTGATCGGGCCCGCCGGGGAGATGTGGTCGGTGGTGACCGAGTCGCCCAGCAGCGCCAGCACACGAGCGCCGGAGATGTCGGTGACGGGGGAGGGATCCATCGACATGCCGTCGAAGTACGGCGCCTTGCGCACGTAGGTCGACTTCTCGTCCCACGCGAAGGTGTCGCCCTCCGGGGTCGCCAGACCCTGCCAACGCTTGTCACCGTCGAAGATGGTGGCGTAGGAGTTGCGGAACATGTCCTGGCTGATCGACGACTTGATGGTGTCGTCGATCTCCTGGGCCGAGGGCCAGATGTCCTTCAGGAAGACATCGTTGCCGTCGGTGTCCTGGCCGAGCGGGTCGGTCTCGAAGTCGAAGTCCATCGTGCCCGCGAGCGCGTAGGCGATGACCAGCGGCGGGGAGGCCAGGTAGTTCATCTTCACGTCGGGGGAGATGCGACCCTCGAAGTTGCGGTTACCGGAGAGCACGGCGGTGACCGAGAGGTCGTTGTCGTTGATCGCGGCCGAGATCGCCTCGGGCAGCGGACCGGTGTTACCGATGCACGTGGTGCAGCCGTAGCCACCGACGAAGAAGCCCAGCTTCTCCAGGTAGGGCCACAGACCGGCCTTCTCGTAGTAATCGGTGACGACCTGCGAACCCGGCGCCATGTTGGTCTTCACCCACGGCTTGGTCGACAGACCCTTCTCCACCGCGTTGCGGGCGAGCAGGGCGGCGCCCAGCATGACCGACGGGTTGGAGGTGTTGGTGCAGGAAGTGATACCCGCGACGACAACGGCACCGTGATCTAGGACGAACTTGTTGCCGTCCTCGCCGACGACCTCGACCGGCTTGGACGGACGGCCGTTGGCGCCCTCGGCGGCCGAGTGGGCCGGGGCGTAGTCGTCGTTGGCACCGTTGGCCGACACGGAGACGGGGTCCGACGCCGGGAAGGTCTCGTCGACGCCCTCGTCGAGCATGGTGAAGTCACCTTCGCCGACGTAGGTCAGAATGTCGGAGCGGAAAGCGGACTTGGACTCCGACAGCAGGATGCGGTCCTGCGGGCGCTTCGGGCCTGCGATCGAGGGCACCACGGTGCTCAGGTCGAGCTCGAGGTACTCCGAGTAGACCGGCTCGCGCTCGGGGTCGTGCCACATGCCCTGTTCCTTGGCGTACGCCTCGACGAGCGCGAGCTGCTCGTCGCTGCGGCCGGTCAGGCGCAGGTAGTTGATGGTCTCGCCGTCGATCGGGAAGATCGCCGCGGTGGAACCGAATTCGGGGCTCATGTTGCCCAGGGTGGCGCGGTTCGCGAGGGGGACCTCGGTGACGCCCTTGCCGTAGAACTCGACGAACTTGCCGACGACGCCGTGCTTGCGCAGCTGCTCGGTGACGGTGAGCACCACGTCGGTGGCGGTCACGCCCGGCTTGATCTCGCCGGTCAGCTTGAAGCCGACCACGCGCGGGATCAGCATGGAGACGGGCTGGCCGAGCATCGCGGCCTCGGCCTCGATGCCGCCGACGCCCCAGCCGAGCACACCGAGGCCGTTGACCATGGTGGTGTGCGAGTCGGTGCCGACACAGGTGTCGGGGTAGGCCTGGCCGTTGCGGACCATGACCGTGGGGGCCAGGTACTCGATGTTGACCTGGTGGACGATGCCCATGCCCGGGGGGACGACCTTGAAGTCGTCGAAGGCGCCCTGGCCCCAGCGCAGGAACTGGTAACGCTCGCCGTTGCGCTCGTATTCGAGGTCGACGTTGCGCTCCAGCGCGTCGGCGCGGCCGAAGACGTCGAGGATCACCGAGTGGTCGATGACCATGTCGGCGGGCGAGAGCGGGTTGACCTTGCTCGGATCGCCACCGAGGACGGTGACGGCCTCACGCATGGTGGCGAGGTCGACGATGCAGGGCACGCCGGTGAAGTCCTGCATGATCACGCGCGCGGGGGTGAACTGGATCTCGACGCTCGGCTGGGCCGAGGGGTCCCAGTTCGCGATCTCGCGGATGTGGTCGGCAGTGATGTTCGCGCCGTCCTCGGTGCGCAGCAGGTTCTCTGCCAGCACCTTCAGGGCGTAGGGCAGCTTCTCGGTGCCGGGAACAGCCGAGAGACGGAAGATCTCGTAGGAGTTACTTCCGACCTCGAGCGTGCCTTTGGCGCCGAAGGTATCAATCTTCGTCACGTCAGCTCCACTCATGTGTGAGGGTGTGCCGCCGGCGGGGCTGTGCCGGCGACTCGCGTCTTCGGAGGGGGTATCCGGCGCCGTGAGATGCCGAATTCCTCGCCGTACGAGCCTAACAGTACGCTTGTCCTATGAAATACGCGGGGGCCGTCGGTGGTGCCGTGCAGGCGTAGTCGAGCGCCGCGTCGCGTACTGTGCCTGACGAGCGAAGTCGGGGAAGACGCAGTGACGCTCACCTTGGCAGTGTTGGACGCCCGTCGCGACACCGGCGACTGTGGCTCGACAGACCGGATGGAAGATGACCACTTTTGCGCCGATGGCGGCCGAACTGCCGCCGAACACCGTGCTGAGCAGCGTCGCGTCCGACCTCGCCGACAATCACGTCGCGGCCCCCAAAGGTCAGGATCAGGAGAAACTGGCGGCGATCGTCGCGCAGGCGCGATCCGAGGGGATCCCGCTCAGCGTCGTCATCGTTCCCGGTAATCCCGGCCACGACTCGAGCCTACGTGATCTGGCCACCGAGGTCGGCGAGAGTACGCACGGCACCGTCGCGGTATTCAGCGACGATTGGCTCGGTACCTACAGCGACAGCATCAGCCGGGTTCGGCTCGAGTGGGCCGAGGACTCGGCCAAGTACAAGGGCAACCATCCCGAAGAGGCCGTGCAGGCCTTCGTCGACCGGCTCGAGCAGCCGGAGGGCGTCTCCTGGGGCGCCATCACCGCGGTGTTGATCAGCCTCATGGTGCTGGTGATCGCCGGGCTGTACCTGGTGAAGGTCCGCCGCGGTCCCGATGCGGACGCACCGGCCGTCGTGTCACCACGCGTCGATGCGAGTTCCACCAACTAACTGGTTTCACTCCAGCCACATTTCCGGACCAGCGGTCTGTTCTCTGCGGTACAAAACTGTCCCGCGTCTCGCAAATTCCGAGCAATCGATGAATTGTTGCCGCGCGCCACTGTGACGGATGTTTCCTTTGGGAACCATGTGTCGTACGGTTGCGGTGAACGCGATCGTGAATGCAGTGGTACAGGGGGCATTGGTCGACTCTTGTGGTCGGTGTTTCGACTGATGCGCCGGTGGCGTATGTCGAGTCGAGATGCTCGGAGGTACCGTGCGCAGTGCGGGCAGGCGGGACGAACCAGGTCTATTACGAATAGCGATCGGTTTGCTGGCGGTGGTGGCAGTGCTGCTCGCCGCGGGACCGGTCGCTGCTGTGCCACCCCCTCCACCTAATCCGTCCGACGGTGAGATCGCCGGCGCGGGCGCCCAGGTCGACGCGCGGGTCAGCGAGATCGGCGTGCTGATCAATCGCGTCGCCGCGGTCGATCAGCAGTTGCGCGAACTCGACGACCAACTCGCGGGCAAACGCGAAGCGGTCAACCAGGCACTCGTCGACCTGCAGATCGCACGCGACGCCGCCGACACGGCCGCGGCCGCCGTCTCCGACAGCCAGACACAACTGGTCGACGCGGGCGTGAGAGTCGGTGCGGCACGCCAGGATTTCGATCAGGTCGCTACCCAGGCCTACGTGCGCCCCGCCAACAGTTCCGTCGTCACCTACCTCGCCTCTTCGACCCCCGATGCCGCGATGGACCGGGCCCAGGTGCTCGGCATGGTGTCGAAGAACCAGCGACAGGTGCTCGACGGTCTGCGCCGCGCCCAGGTCGCCCAGGCCAATCAGAATTCCGCCGCCCGCCAGGCCAAGGTCGACGCCGATACCGCCGCGGCGGGCGCGGAACAGAAGCGCGACGCCGCCCAGACCGCGGTGAACATCGCGAAATCCGAGTTCGACACCCAGGCCGTGGCCCGCGACACCCTGAGCCGCGACCGCAGTGCCGCCCAATCCGCCCTCGACGTAGCCCGCTCGACCGTCGCCGGGCTCCAGAGCCAACGCGAGATCTTCCTGACCTGGGACGACCAACGCGAAGCCGAGGTGCTCGCGCTGCTGGCCGCGGCCAACGCCGCCGCCTCACGTGCCGCCGCCGACAAGGCCGCCCGCGACCGGGCCGCCCAGCTCAACGAGGGCCAGCGCCCGCACGCCGACCTCGAGTCGACCCCGGCCTCGCCACGCAAAACCAAGCCGCGCCCGTCGCAACCTCAGGTAACCGGTTCGGCGGCGATCGAAACCGTGGTCGACCGCGCGATGTCGCAGCTCGGCGTCACCTACGCCTGGGGCGGCGGCGACGAGGACGGACCCACCCTCGGCATCCGCGACGGCGGCACCGGTGACGCCCACGGCGACTTCGACAAGGTCGGCTTCGACTGCTCGGGCTTGATGCTCTACGCCTTCGCCGGTATCGGCGTCTCGCTGCCGCACTACAGCGGCTACCAGTACAACGCGGGCACCCGGGTCGACGTCGCGGATCGCGAACGCGGCGACATGCTGTTCTGGGGCCCCGGCGGCAGCGTGCACGTGGCGATGTATCTGGGTAACGGCAAGATGATCGAGGCCCCTGAATCCGGGGATGTCGTGAAGATTTCCCCGGTCCGTGAAGACGGCATCATGCCGTACGCGGTGCGCATCGTCACCGACTGAATGCGTATCGCCGCTGGTAGGGGCGAAATCGGTGCGGCGTGCGCCACACCGGCCGCCGCACGTGAGTGCCGTCACGAGGATGACGAATCCCCGTCTAGTACTGGCCGGTTGCGGCGCACCGGGCGATTCAATGGAATAGTTGGTGCCGCACGCACAGGACCAAAGCGAAAGCGGGGATGTTGGTGACTTCGACGGAAGGTGTGAGCGGGCCGAAGCTGGCGAAGGACGCCGGTACGGCTGCGCCGAGCACCCTGGAGCGTGACGTCCAGACTCTCGAGAAGGCGATCTACGAGGTCAAGCGGGTTATCGTCGGTCAGGACAGGCTCGTCGAGCGTTTGCTCGTCGCCGTTCTGGCACGCGGACACGTGCTGCTCGAAGGTGTGCCGGGCGTCGCGAAGACTCTTGCGGTGGAAACCTTCGCCAAGGTCATCGGCGGCTCGTTCTCCCGGGTGCAGTTCACCCCGGACCTCGTCCCCACTGACCTCATCGGTACCCGCATCTACCGGCAGGGCCGCGAAGAGTTCGACACCGAGCTCGGCCCGGTCGTCGCGAACTTCGTGCTCGCCGACGAGATCAACCGCGCACCGGCCAAGGTGCAGTCGGCACTGCTCGAGGTGATGGCCGAGCGCAAGCTGTCGATCGGCGGCAAGACCTACCCGATGCCCGATCCGTTCCTGGTCATGGCGACCCAGAACCCGATCGAGAGCGAAGGCGTGTACCCGCTGCCCGAGGCGCAGCGCGACCGCTTCCTGTTCAAGGTCGTCGTGGACTACCCCTCGGTCGAGGAAGAGCGCGAGATCATCTACCGGATGGGTGTGAGCGCGCCCGAGCCGAACCAGATTCTCGACCCCGAAGACATCATCCGCCTGCAGAAGGTGGCCGCAAACGTCTTCGTGCACCACGCGCTCGTCGACTACGTGGTCCGCGTGATCACCGCGACCCGCACGCCCGCCGACTTCGGCATGGACGATGTGGCGAGCTGGATCTCCTACGGCGCTTCCCCGCGCGCGAGCCTCGGCATCATCGCCGCGGCCCGCTCGGTGGCGCTGATCCGTGGCCGTGACTACGTGGTGCCCCAGGACGTCGTCGAGGTGATCCCGGATGTGCTGCGTCACCGTCTGGTGCTGTCGTACGACGCGCTGGCCGACGAGGTTTCGCCCGAGGACGTCATCAAGCGCGTGCTGCAGACCGTCGGTCTGCCGCAGGTCGCCCCGCAGGCCAACGGTCAGGCTGCCCCGCAGCAGCCGCCGGTGCCCCAGCCGCCCCAGCCCCAGCCTGTGCCGCAGGCGGTGAACGGGCAGCAGTCCCAGCCCGCCGGCTCCGTCGCGCCCCAGTGAGTGCGCCGGAACCCGTTGTCCGCGTGCCCACCTCGTCTCACGCTCCGCCGTCGTTCCGTGCCGGTGAACTGACCGACCCGAAGCTGTCGGCCGCGCTCAAGACCCTCGAGTTGACCGTGCGGCGCCGCCTCGACGGCGTGCTGCACGGTGATCATCAGGGGCTGATCCCCGGTCCGGGTTCGGAACCGGGGGAGGCGCGGCTGTACCAGCCGGGTGACGATGTGCGACAGATGGATTGGTCGGTCACCGCCCGCACCACCCATCCGCACGTGCGGCAGATGATCGCCGACCGCGAGCTGGAGACCTGGCTCGTCGTCGACCTGTCGTCGAGCCTGGACTTCGGTACCGGGCGGGTACACAAGCGCGATCTCGCGATCGCGGCGGCCGCGGCGATCACCCACCTCACCTCGGGCGGCGGCAACCGGATCGGCGCCGTCGTGGCGACCGGTCAGGACCTGGTGCGCATCCCCGCCCGCAGCGGACGCATGCACGCCCAGACCCTGCTGCGCGGCATCGCGACCACCCCGCACGCCCGCGACGGTGTGCGCGGTGATCTCAAGGCCGGGATCGAATCGCTGCGCCGTCCGCAACGCAAACGCGGTCTGGCCGTGGTGATCAGCGATTTCCTCGGTGACGTCGACTGGCAGCGCTCCCTGCGCGCGATCTCCGCTCGCCACGACCTGCTGGCCGTGGAAGTGCTCGACCCCCTGGACATCGCGCTGCCCGACGGCGGCGACGTGGTGCTGCACGATCCCGAATCGGGCCGCACCCGCGAGTTCAGCGTGACCCCCACGCTGCGTGCCGATTTCGCGGCCGCGGCCGGAGCCCAGCGTGAGCAGGTGGCGCAGGCGCTGCGCAGCTGCGGCGCGCCGGTGCTCACCCTGCAGACCGATCGGGACTGGATCGCCGACGTGGTCCGGTTCGTGTCCACCCGGCGCCACAGCCTCGGCGCCCCGAGCGGGCGGGTGCCTCGCCAGTGAGTATTTCGCATTTCACGGCCGTTGTCTGGCTCGGTTTCCTCGCGGTCGTCGCCCTGCTCGTGCTCGGCTACGTGCTGGTGCAGCGCGCCCGGCACAAGCGGATGCTGCAGTTCGGCAACATGGCCATCCTGGAGCGGGTCGCACCGTCGCGCCCGAGTCCCATGCGCCATGCGCCGATCGCGCTCATCCTGGTCGGCCTGGTGCTGCTGACCATTGCCGCAGCCGGCCCGACCGCTGTGCAGAAGGTGCCGCGCAACCGCGCGACAGTTGTTCTGGTGATGGATGTCTCGCTGTCGATGGAGGCCACCGACGTGCCGCCGAACCGGCTGCAGGTCGCGCAGAAGGCCGGTAAGGATTTCGTCGACGGTCTGACGCCGGGCATCAACCTCGGTTTCGTCACGTTCGCGGGCACGGCCTCGGTGATGGTGTCGCCGACGACCAACCGCGAGGCGGTCAAGCACTCGATCGACAACATCAAGCTGGCCGAGCGCACCGCCACCGGCGAGGGCGTCCTCACCGCGCTGCAGTCGATCGACACCCTGGCCGCCGTGCTCGGTGGCGCCGAGACGCCCCCGCCCGCGCGCGTGGTGCTGATGTCGGACGGCAAGCAGACCGTGCCCGACGACAAGGACGTCGACAACCCGCGGCACGGTTTCACCGCCGCGCGCCTGGCCAAGAACAAGGGCATCCCGGTCTCGACGATCTCCTTCGGCACCGAGTGGGGCACGGTCGAGATCCCGGACTCCGACGGCAAGGGTTCGCAGCGGGTGAAGGTGCCCGTGGACAACGACTCGTTGCGCGAGATCGCCGAGCTGTCGGGCGGTGACTTCTACACCGCCTCGTCGCTGGCCGAACTCACCGCGGTCTACGACACCCTCGAGGAACAGATCGGCTACGAGACAACACGTGGCGATGCGAGCAGGCCGTGGCTGCTGCTCGGCATGCTGGCCATCGCGGCGGGCGTCGTGGTCAGTTTGCTCTATCGTCAACGTCTGCCCTAGCTCCCACCGCCCCCGCGTTGTGAGCTGTCGCAATGGCGCGACCCTGACGCGGGGCGCACGAATCGGAACAGATAGGTTGAACCCTATGTCGAACGTCACATCCCGGTCGGTCCTGGTCACCGGCGGTAACCGCGGTATCGGTCTCGCTGTCGCGCAGCGCCTGCAGGCCGACGGCCACAAGGTCGCCGTCACCCATCGCGGATCGGGGGTGCCCGAAGGTCTTTTCGGTGTGAAGTGCGATGTCACCGACAGTGAATCGGTCGATCGTGCGTTCACCGAGGTGGAGGAGCACCAGGGTCCGGTCGAGGTGCTGGTCGCCAATGCGGGCATCACCGATGACACGCTGCTGATGCGCATGACCGAGGACCAGTTCGAACGGGTCATCGACGCCAACCTCACCGGCGCGTTCCGCTGTGCCAAGCGGGCCAACCGCGCCATGCTCAAGGGTCGCTGGGGCCGGCTGATCTTCCTCGGCTCGGTGGTCGGCATGGCCGGCCAGGCCGGTCAGCTCAACTACGCTGCGTCCAAGGCCGGCGTCATCGGCATGGCGCGGTCGCTCACTCGGGAGCTGGGCTCGCGTTCGATCACCTCCAACGTGGTCGCCCCGGGCTTCATCGAGACCGATATGACCGCGGACCTGCCCGAAGATCTGAAGACCATGGCGAAGAAGTACATTCCGCTGCAGCGTCTCGGCCAGCCGGAAGACATCGCCGCTGTGGTCAGCTTCCTCGCTTCTGAGGACTCCCGCTACGTCTCCGGTGCGGTTATTCCCGTCGACGGCGGCATGGGCATGGGTCACTGATCCGACAAAGGCGCCGTCATCCACGTCGACGGCCGCTATTGCATGGGTCACTGATCCGCTAACGGATCGCCCCGCGCCACCGACAAGGTGGCGGCAACCATACTGATTTCAGGAGAACCTAAAACTCATGGGCGGACTGCTCGAAGGCAAGACCATCCTGGTCACCGGCATCATCACCGACTCGTCGATCGCGTTCCACGCGGCCGCGATCGCGCAGGAGCAGGGCGCGAGGGTGATCATCACCGGTATTCCCGACCGCCTGCGGCTCATCGACCGCATCGCCAAGCGGCTGCCGCAGGAGGTGCCGCCTGCCATCGGCCTCGACGTGACCAACGAAGAGGACCTGGCCGCCCTCACCGAGAAGCTGCGTGAGATCGCGCCCGAGGGCGTCGACGGCGTGCTGCACTCGATCGCGTTCGCGCCCCGTTCGATCATGGGCCCCGGCGCGCTGCCGTTCCTCGAGGGTCCCGGCCCCGACGTCTCCAAGTCGTTCGAGATCTCGGCCTGGAGCTACGCCTCGCTGGCTCGCGCCGTGCTCCCCGTCATGAACGAGGGCGGCTCGATCGTCGGCATGGACTTCGATCCGCGCGTGGCCATGCCGTACTACAACTGGATGGGCGTGTCCAAGGCCGCGCTCGAGTCGGTGAACCGCTACGTGGCGCGTGAGGTGGGTGCCGCCAAGAAGATCCGTTCCAACCTGATCGCCGCGGGCCCGATCAAGACCCTCGCCGCCAAGGCCATCGCGGGTACCGCCACCGACGATGCCAAGCAGCTCGTCCAGCTCGACGAGTACTGGGACGGCGCGTCGCCGATCGGCTGGGACGGCAACGACCCGCGCGCGGTCGGCAAGTCGATCGTGGCGCTGCTCTCGGATTGGCTGCCCGCCACCACCGGCTCGATCATCTACGTCGACGGCGGCGCCAGCCACAACATGTGGTTCCCGGAGAACATGTCCCTGAGCTGATGCCGGACGCCCTGTTGCTGCTGTCCTTCGGTGGCCCCGAAGGTCCCGAGGACGTGATCCCCTTCCTGGAGAACGTCACTCGGGGCCGCGGGGTGCCTCCGGAACGCCTCGCCGAGGTCGCGCAGCACTACCTGCATTTCGGCGGGATCTCGCCGATCAACGCGTTGAATCGGCACATCATCGCCGCGCTGGAGGCCGACCTCGCCGATGCCGGGCTGGATCTGCCGGTCTACTTCGGCAATCGCAACTGGCATCCCATGGTCGAGGACACCGTCGCGCGGATGACCGCCGACGGCGTGCGCTCGGCGCTGGTCTTCACCACCTCCGCGTGGGGCGGGTATTCCGGTTGCCGCCAGTACGACGAGGACATCGCCCGTGCCCGCGCGGCCGTCGGTGATGGTGCCCCGGAGCTGGTGAAACTGCGCCAGTACTTCGACCACCCGCTGCTGATCGAGTCCTTCGCCGACGCGATTACCGCTGCGGTGCAACAGATTCCGGCCGATCGTCGCAGCGGTGCGCGCCTGGTTTTCACCGCGCACTCCATTCCCGTCTCCGCCGACACGACGGCGGGCCCACCTGCCGACGGTGGCCGCCTCTACAGCAGGCAGGTCGCCGAAGCCGCCCGATTGTGTGCCGCGGCAACCGGTTTCGCCGAGTACGACGTGGTGTGGCAATCGCGTTCGGGCCCACCGCAGGTGCCGTGGCTCGAACCCGACATCGTCGACCACCTGGATGTGCTGCACGGCAAGGGAGTCGACGCGGTGGTGGTGTGCCCGGTCGGTTTCGTCTCCGATCACCTCGAGGTGATCTGGGACCTCGACAACGAAGCGTCGGCCAGGGCCGACGAACTCGGGATGGCTTTCGCCCGTGCGGGGACTCCCGGCACCGACCCGCGGTTCTCCCGGATGATCGTCGAACTGATCGCCGAACGGGTGAGTGGTGGTCCGGTGCGTGAAATCGGCGAAGTCCCTGGTTACGGCTGCACCGTCGACGGTGCCCTCTGCGCGCCCGGTTGCTGCGAACTGCCCGCGCGCCCGGCTCGTCGCTGAACACAACCGGATAACCATTCACCGGTAGCCCCCGGTTCGAGGAGTAGCCTTTTCACAGTTGCGCTCGACTGATCGGAGGATTTCCGATGATTTCGACACCGCCGCGCCGCGCCGCCGGGCTCGCCCTGGTGCTGACCGCGGCCGCGCTCGGCCTGACCGGGTGTGGCAACGACTCCGGCTATCAAACCCAGCCCCCACAGCCCACCGAACCCACGATTTCGCAGGCCTCGGTGCAGGAACTGTGCGGCATCCTCGATGGACAGAAGGGCACGTGGAAGGCGCTGGGCCCGCCGGTCGCGCGGGTGGCGTTCACCGGCGCGGTGAGGTTGTGGACAGTGAACGACACCGTGGCCAATGCCGCCATCGCCTACAATCGCCGCATCGTCGACACTGTCACCATCCGCACCTGTCCGCAGGTGCGCGACGCCACGCTGAAGTCGCTCGATGTCCCCGATTTGAAGGTCGCCCTCGGCGGATTCTGAACTGGCACTTCGCACTTCGCGTCGGCTCTGCGTTAGCATCGCCGACAGACCTTCGCCCGGAGGTCTGCGTGACGTTACGGGGAGGGCCCGATGAACTGTGCCGAGATGACGGTGACCGCACTGGCGCGGGGAGGTGGTCTTCGCGCAGGCGATCGCTTCCTCGCGGGCGATGCGGAGGCGGTGCTGGCCCGTCGTGGGGGCGGTAGCAGCGTGAGCGTCGGGGGCGGCGGGGTCCCGGAGTGGGTCTGGTATCTGATCATCGCCGTGGTCGTGCTCATCGTGTTGATCGTGGTGATCCGCGCGTTCAGTGGTTCCTCGAATCAGGCTGCGCCACAACAGATGCCGCCACAGCGGCAGATGCCGCCCCAGGCCTACCCGGCCCAGTATCAGCAGCCCTACCCGCAGCAGCACCCGTCCGGCCCCGGCTACCCGCAGGCCCAGTACCCGCCGCAGTATCCGCAGGGTCACTACCCCCAGCCGTACCCGCAACAGCAACCGATGCCGTACCCGCAGCAGCAGGCGTACCCGTACCCCCAGCAGATGCCGTATCCGCAACAGCAGCCGCAGTATCAGCAGCCCTACCGACGCTGACGAATCAGGCTCCGCCGGACGTCGGCGGATGCGGTAGGTCTAGCCGTCGCGGCGGGCGGCGGCGTGGACCGCGACCAGGCGTGCCTCTCGGATCGTGTTCCACAGCGGGCGCAGCAGGGATTCGTGCGCGCCGATCGCGGTGGCCGAGGTGGGGGAGGACGCCGGTTCGTGCTGAGCGACGGTGAGAATCGCGGCCACGTGATCGGCGGTATCGAGAATTCGCTTGGCGCGCAGTGGGATCGAGTCGGGATAGGCGTGGCGCGAGTAGGCCGCGAGCTGAGCCTCGATCTGCTCGCGCGGATCTTCGTCGCCGTTGCCGACCGAGGTCGTGTGCAGTTGCATGAGGGCGTCGGCGGCGTCGCGGACCGATTCGCGCATCGTGTACTCGGCCTCACCGAGCGACATGTCGTGACCCGCGATGCGGGGGAGGTCGACGCCGTAGACGGTCCACTGCAGGGTTTCGTCGTCGTCCCACTGTGGGATCAGGCCGGTGCCCGGCTCGCCGGGAACACCGAGCAGCAGGCCTTCCTCGGCGTCGATCGCGTCGGCCGCGAACGCAGTGCCGACGGGCAGCCCGCGCACATCACCCGCAGCGGGCAGGACAAGGCGCAACTGCGCCCCGGTCGGCGCCATCGCCTCGCGGATCACCTTGAGCAGCGGCATGGCACCGGTGCCCGCTTCGCCGCGTGAGGTCCACGGCAGATCCGTGCGTCCGCCGGTGACCGGGTCGCCCGCCGCGATGGTGTGGCGCGGCGCCCAGGCATGCAGTGCCTCCAGCACGTCGTCGGGCGCGCTGGTACCGGCCAGCCAGGAGCCGGCCCACAGCGTCAGCGTGGCACTGGGAGAGCACATAATCATCGAGCATAAAGGTTCTACGACAATCGCGTGCGCGCACCGAGCTCGTCGATGTTGCGTACGCAGGTCGCGGTATTCGGCGCGAGGACCCTCCTGACCTGCTATGCGTTCACTCGGGCTCGGTCACGAAGTCGATGAGCCGTTCGACGGCCCCGATGAGCGGTGCTTCCAGATCCCGGAACGAGTCGACCGCATCGTAGACACGGCGCCACCCCTGCTGCGGTGTTCCCCAGCCGAGGCGCGCGCAGATTCCGGTCTTCCAATCCTCGCCGCGCGGCACGGTCGGCCAGGCGTCGATGCCGAGTGCGGCGGGTCGGACCGCCTGCCAGACATCGATGTACGGATGGCCGGTCACCAGCACATGCGGTCCGAGCCCGGTGGTCAGGTGCGTCTCCTTGGAGCCGGTCACCAGGTGGTCGACCAGCACCCCCACCCGTGCGCCGGGACCCGGTTCGAATTCGGTGAGCCGGGTGCCGAGATTGTCGAGACCCTCCAGATGCTCGACGACCACGCCCTCCACCCGCAGATCGTGGCCCCACACCCGCTCTACGAGCGCCGCGTCGTGCACGCCTTCCACCCAGATCCGGCTGGTCCGCGCGACCCGTGCGCGCAGGCCGTCGACGCGGGTGGAACCCGACGCCGACCGGGTGGGCTGTTTGGGCGCGGCGGCGGTGGGCTTGGTCAGCGTCACCGGTTTTCCGTCGATCAGGAAGGCCGCTTCCCGCATCGCGAACAACCGCACCGCACCGCGCGCGTCCTCCAGCTTCACGAACTCGCCGTCGTAGCTGCGATCGAAACCGACTACGGCACCGCAGAATCCGCTCGCCGCGTCCTCCACCACCAGGTCGCGCTCGGCACGCACTGTCGGCACCGGCTTCTTCTTGGTCCGATCGTGTCCGGAATAGATATCGCCGTAACTGTCTCCTGCACTCACGCCCCGAAACTACCGCGCACGCAACGCAGTGCGCTGCACCGCCGCACCGGTCCAACCGATCACGCGAGGCCGCCCGCAAACCGGTCATCGGGGCTAGGCTGGCAGTGTGGCCGCAATAGTCTGGCTGATCGCGGGCATCGTTCTCGCGGCGGCGGAAATGCTCACCGGGGATCTCACGCTGCTCACGCTGGGCGTGGCCGCACTCGGCACGGCGGGCGTCAGCGCCGCCACCGACCTACCCGTGTGGGGCGACGCGCTGGTGTTCGCCGCGATGGCCGGTGTGCTGTTCCTCGGGGTGCGCCCGCTACTGCGCCGCAAGTTCGGTACCCCGCCACCCACTCCGACGAACGCCGATGCGCTGCCGGGCAAGTCGGCCCTGGTGCTCGAGCAGGTCGCGGAGTATTCGGGTCAGGTCAAGCTCGGTGGCGAAGTCTGGACCGCGCGTCCGCTCGACCCGACTGAAGTGTACGAAGCCGGTGTGACTGTCTATGTGATGAAGATCGATGGCGCGACAGCCGTCGTCTGGAAGGGTCCCTAGAACATGGTTGCCTTGATCGTGGCCGCCGTCCTCGTCCTGTTGGTCGTGGTGGTGGTTTTCAAATCGATCGCGCTCGTCCCACAGGCCGAGGCGGCGGTGATCGAACGGCTCGGGCGGTATTCGCGCACCGTGTCCGGTCAGCTGACGTTCCTCGTCCCGTTCGCCGATCGTGTCCGCGCGAAGGTCGACCTGCGTGAGCGGGTCGTATCGTTCCCGCCGCAGCCGGTGATCACCCAGGACAACCTCACCCTGCAGATCGACTCGGTGGTGTATTTCCAGGTCACCAGTCCGCAGGCCGCCGTCTACGAGATCAGCAACTACATCGCCGCGGTCGAGCAGCTCACCGTCACCACCCTGCGCAATGTCGTCGGTGGCATGACCCTGGAAGAGACGCTGACCTCGCGCGATCAGATCAACAACCAGCTGCGCGGCGTGCTCGACGAGGCCACCGGCCGCTGGGGCCTTCGGGTGGCCCGCGTGGAGCTCAAATCCATCGATCCGCCGCCGTCGATCCAGGAATCGATGGAGAAGCAGATGAAGGCCGATCGGGAGAAGCGCGCGACGATCCTCACCGCCGAAGGCAACCGCGAAGCGCAGATCAAGACCGCCGAGGGCGCCAAGCAGGCGGCGATCCTGACCGCCGAGGGCGGCAAGCAGTCCTCGATCCTGTCGGCCGAGGGCGAACGCCAGAGCCGCATCCTGCGCGCGCAGGGTGAACGCGCCGCCTCCTACCTGCAGGCGCAGGGTCAGGCGAAGGCGATCGAGAAGGTCTTCGCCGCTATCAAGAACGGCAAGCCGACGCCGGAACTGCTTGCCTACCAATACATGCAGACCCTGCCGATGGTGGCCAAGGGCGACGCGAACAAGGTCTGGCTGGTCCCCAGCGATTTCGGCAAGGCCCTGGAAGGTTTCGCCCAGAACTTCGCCACCAAGGGCGAGGACGGCGTCTTCCGCTACGAGCCGTCCACCGACGAAGCCCCGGTGAAGATCGAGGACGATTCCGACGTGGCCGACTGGTTCGAAACCGCCTCCGACCCGAAGATCGCCGAGGCCGTCCGCGCCGCGGAAGCCACCGCGCGCACCCCCGTCGAAGGTTTCGATACACCGGTGCCGCGCCCGAAGACCTCGGTGGCCAAGTCCGCCGACCCGGAGCTGCCGACCCCACCCCCGATCGCCCCGCAGGAACAGCCGGCGCCTCGCCCCGACGACCCGTACGGTCGCCCTTGGCAGCCGCCCCATCACGGCTGATCCAGTCGGATCCAGCAGATCACGGCCCCGGTGTGGAGTACCGCATCGGGGCCCGCTGCTGTTGTGCTCAGTGGGGGAGTGGGAGGAGTTCGACGAGGGAGCCTCGGCCGGTGCCGGGTGGGAGGATGGCCAGGGCTTGGCAGGCGATGAGGCCGGCCAGGTGGGGAGTGTGTGCGGGGCCGGTGCTGCGCCAGACGCCGCCGGGGTGTTGTTGGACGCCGACTATGCGGGTGGCTTCGCCTTCCATGACGCCCGCGTCGGAGAGGCGGCCCCACATCGTGGGGCCGGGGGAGCGCAGGGTGAGGGCGTCGACGATGGCCGGACCGACGGCCAAGAGGGCGGCGACGGCGGCGAAGGGGTTGCCGGGTAGGCCGAGTAGGACTCGGCCGTCGGGGAGTTGGGCGACGAGGGTGGAGCCGCCGGGGCGGATCGCGATGCGTTCGACGATGATGCGGGCGCCGAGGTCGGCGAGCAGGGTGCGCAGGTGGTCGGCGGCGCCGCGGCCGGTGGCGCCGACCATCACGACCAGGTCGGCGTGGGATTTCAGGGTGAGCCAGCTGCGCAGCAGGTCCCGGCTGTCGGCGAGGTGCCACAGGCCGGTGCTCTCGATATCGCAGCAGCGCAGGAACTCCGGCAGCACCGGGCCGAGCGAGTCGCGGGTTTCGCCGGGGCCGAGCGGGCCGACGGCACGGATCTCGTCGCCGGTCATCACCACATCGGCGCGCAAAGGTCCACGCACGGTCACGGTTTCGGCCTCGGCGCTGAGCGCTGCCGAAGCCAGCGCCGCCGAGACGCGGGCGCCCGGACGAGCCAATTCGGTTCCGCTGCTCCAGTGTTCGCCCTGGCGGCGGGTGTCGTCGCGCACCGGCGCACCGGGCGCTCGCATCACTACCGGCTTACCGGACACCGTCGTGGTCACGATGTGTTCGTCGCGCAGGGTCGCCGTGGTGCCGAGCGGGGTCGCGGCGCCGGTGGCGATCCGCACCGCCTCGCCGGGCGCCAGCACCACCGAGCAGCCACGTCCGGCGTAGCTGACCTGCTGGTGCAGCCGCCACCACGGACCCGGGCCCGCGACCGCGTAGCCGTCCATGGCGGCGCTGTCCACGCGCGGCAGGGGAGTGCCCGCGGCCAAGGCCATGGCGAGGGTCGCCCCGACCGCCTCGGCCACTGGTCGCTCTCGCACCGCGATCGGTTCGAGGTCCGCGGCTATCTGCGCGCGCACCCGACCCAGCCCACACTGCACTGCCGGAACTACGCCCACCCGTGCGCTCGTCACCACGTCTCGCCTTCCGAGGACCCAACACCGACACTGCGAACTCATGGTGCGCACCACCGGTTGCCTGCGATTTTCTGGACAGTTGCCTCGCGATGACGTTGTGCTCACGCACGCGGATGCCGCTCGGTGCGTAGTTCGGCGTCAGGTAAGCGCCCGCCGGTGTCGCGTCGCGTGCGGAATGGGTTCCGGGCGCTCAGACGCGGGGGTGGCGAAGCGACCTGCGTGTTCGGGCGCCGGACAGCTGCCTCGCCGCCGGTGGTGTCCGGGTCACGCCTCGGTGAGGGCCTTCGCGAGTTCGGCGGCACGGTCGGCGATGGCAGTGCCCAGTTCGGCGGTGGTCGCGGTGCCGCCCAGGTCCGGTGTGCGGACCGTGCCCTCGGCGAGCACATCGCAGACCGCCCGGTCGACGGCAGCGGCCGCGGCGTGCTCACCGAGGTGCGACAGCAGCATGGCACCGGCGAGGATCTGGGCGACCGGGTCGGCGATGCCCAGGCCCGCGATGTCGGGCGCGCTGCCGTGCACGGCCTCGAACATCGACGGTGCGTCCGCCGCGGGGTTGATATTGCCCGAGGGAGCGAGCCCGAGTCCGCCGGTGACGGCCGCGGCGAGGTCGGAGAGGATGTCGCCGAACAGGTTCGAGCCGACGATCACATCGAGGCGGTCGGGGTGGAGCACGATTTCGGCGGCGAGCGCGTCGACGTGCATCTGTCGCGTCCGCACCGCCGGATACTCGGCCGCGATGCGCTCGAAAACGCTGTCCCAATAGGGCATCGAGTGGATCAGGCCGTTCGACTTCGTCGCCGAGCAGAGCTTTCCCGAGCGTTCGGCGGCACGGTCGAAGGCGTAGCGGATGATCCGTTCGCAGCCGGTCCGGGTAAACACCGATTCCTGCAGGACGAATTCGTCCGGCCTGCCCGGGTTGTGGATGCCGCCGATCTCGGAGTACTCACCCTCGGAGTTCTCGCGCACGATGAGAATGTCGAGGTCGTCGGCAGTACGGTCGCGCAGTGCCGATTCCGTGCCGGGCAGTAGCCGCACCGGCCGCAGGTTGACGTACTGAGCGAAGGCGCGCCGCAGCGGAATCAGCAAGCCCCACAGCGAGATATGGTCGGGCACCCCGGGGAATCCGACGGCGCCCAACAGGATCGCATCGAACTGCGCGAGCTGCTCGGGCCCATCGGGCGGCATCATCGCCCCGGTTCGCAGATAGTTCTCACAGGACCAGTCGAACTCGGTCCAGCTGATCCCCGGCAGGACCCGGTCGAGCACCTTCACCGCCTCGATGGTCACGTCGACGCCGATCCCGTCACCCGGAATGGTCGCGATCCGGTATGTGCGCACGCTGTCTCCCTAAACCTTGACGCCGATGTATTTGGTCTCGAGGAATTCGTCGATCCCGGTGGACCCGCCCTCGCGTCCGAGCCCTGATTCCTTCACCCCGCCGAACGGTGCGGCCGGATTGGAGACCACGCCCTGATTCAGGCCGACCATCCCCGTCTCGAGAGCTTCGCAGACGCGTAGCCCACGCCGCAGGTTCTCGGTGAACACGTACGCGACCAGCCCGTAGGGGGTGTCGTTGGCACGGGTGATCGCTTCGTCCTCGGTGTCGAAGACGCCGATCGCGGCGACCGGACCGAAGATCTCGGTGTGGCACAACTCGGCCTCGTCGGGGACGTCGGTGAGCACGGTCGCCGGGTAGAACGTGCCAGGTCTGTCGATCGCCGTGCCACCAAGCAGCGCCTTCGCACCGCGTCGGCGTGCGTCGGCCACGAGATGTTCGACCTTGGCGACGGCGTCGGCGTCGATGAGCGGCCCGACAACAACGCCCGGCTCGGTACCGCGGCCCATCGGCAACGCCGCCATCCGTGCGGCCAGTCGTTCGGCGAACTCGTCGGCGATGCCGCGCTGCACCAGAATTCGGTTCGCGGCCGTACAGGCCTGGCCGATATTGCGCATCTTGGCCGCCAGCGCGCCCTCGACCGCTTCGTCGAGATCGGCATCGTCGAACACCAGCAGCGGTGCGTTGCCGCCGAGTTCCATAGAGGTGCGCATGACGGTGCGGGCGCACTGTTCCAGCAGGAGTTTCCCGATGGCGGTCGACCCCGTGAAGGAGAGTTTGCGGGAGCGGGGATCGGCGATGATCGGTGTCATCACCGCGCCGGGGTCGGCGGTGGTCACCACATTGACCACACCGGCGGGCACGCCCGCGTCGGCCAGAATCGCCGCGAGCGCCAGCATCGAAAGAGGCGTCTGTTCGGCGGGTTTCACGACGCAGGTGCATCCGGCGGCCAAGGCGGGCGCGATCTTGCGGGCACCCATGGCCATCGGGAAGTTCCACGGCGTGATGAGCAGGCTCGGCCCCACCGGTTGCTTCGTCACCAGAAACCGTGAGCCCCCCGTCGGCGCGGGCATGTACCCGCCGTCGAGGCGGACGGCTTCCTCGGCGAACCAGCGGAAGAACTCCGCGGCGTAGGCGACTTCGCCGCGCGCCTCGGTCACCGGCTTGCCCATCTCGAGAGTCATGATCAGGGCGAGGCGTTCGGTGTCGGCGAGAAGTGCGCGGTGCGCGCGCATCAGGATGTCGCTGCGAGTGCGTGACGGGGTGTTCGCCCAGTCCGCCTGCGCCTCGGCCGCGGCGGTGAGTGCGTCGAGTCCGTCGGCCGGGGTCGCATCGGCCACCGCGCACAGCCGCACGCCGGTCGAGGGATCGAGGACGGGCAGTGCGGCGGGGGAGTCGCGCCATCGGCCGCCGATGAACAACCCTTTCGGGACACTGTCGATCGCGGCGCGCTCGGCGGCGCTCAGGTTGTCGAGCAGCTGTGCGCTGCCCCCGGACTCGTGTGTGAGGAGCCCTCGTTCCTCGCTCATTCGGTGCCCTGCCTCCCGACGCGGTGGATCAACCATTGCTGTGACCCCTGCCGCCATGTTATGCATATTGTCAACAATCCGACAATAGACAATCCGGGGAGTCCTTGATGACCGAGCTGTCTCCCGTCCTGAAGCAGGCCACGCCCGTTCACGTCGATCACGGCGCAGGCTGCTACCTCTACGACACCGACGGTCGCCGCTACCTGGACTTCACCGCCGGGATCGGCGTCACCAGCACCGGCCACTGCCATCCCACCGTGGTGGCGGCCGCGCAAGCCCAGGTCGCCAAGCTGATCCACGGGCAGTACACGACGGTGCTGCACCGACCGCTGCTGGAACTCACCGAGCGCCTCGGCGCCGTGCTGCCAGAGGGGCTGGACGCGCTGTTCTTCGCCAACTCCGGCAGCGAGGCGGTCGAGGCGGCGCTGCGCCTGGTCCGCCAGGCCACCGGACGCCCGAACGTGATCGTCTTCCACGGCGGATTCCACGGCCGTACCGTCGCCGCCGCGACCATGACCACTTCGGGGACCCGGTTCTCGGCGGGATTCAGCCCGCTGATGTCGGGTGTGCACGTGGCCCCGTTCCCGACCGCTTTCCGCTACGGCTGGAGCGAGGAGGAAGCCACCGACTTCGCCCTGCGTGAGCTCGACTATCTGCTCGCCACCCTCACCTCGCCCGTGGAAACCGCCGCGTTCATCGTCGAGCCGGTGCTCGGCGAGGGCGGCTACATCCCCGGCAACACCCGGTTCTTCCAGGGCTTGCGCGAACGCGCCGACCGGCACGGGATCCTGCTGGTCTTCGACGAGATCCAAACCGGGTTTGGACGGACCGGAAAGTTCTTCGGCCACCAGCACTTCGACGTGCGCCCCGACGTGATCACCATCGCGAAGGGTCTGGCCAGCGGCTTCCCGCTGTCGGGCATCGCGGCGTCGCGGGAGTTGATGGCGAAGGCCTGGCCGGGGTCCCAGGGCGGGACGTACGGCGGAAACGCGGTGGCCTGTGCCGCCGCCGTGGCGACTCTCCAGGTGATCCAGACCGAGGGGCTGGTCGACAACGCCGCCATGCGCGGCACGCAGTTGCTCGCCGGTGTCCGAGGGCTCGCCACCGAGGCGATCGGTGATGTCCGCGGCCTCGGCCTGCTCGTCGGCGCCGAATTCACCACGGCGACAGGTGAACCCGATACCGCGACCGCGACGGCCGCGCAGAAGTCGGCCGTGGACAAGGGGCTGCTGCTGCTCACCTGCGGCGCGCACATGAATGTCGTGCGCATGATCCCGCCGCTGATCGTCACCGACAGTCAAGTCGAGGACGCCCTGGCCATCTGGTCGGAGGTTCTCGCCGAGCTGTAGTCCGCCGTGGTCCCGCTCGGGCGTCGAGCGGGACCACGCACCGACGCAGCTCCGCTCGCACCGCACAGGAAGCAGGACCGATGGCCCGCTACATGAGCATCACCCTCACCAAAGCCGGCGTCACCTGCCGCGCTCGCCTCCTCGACGACGAAGCCCCGCGCACGTGTGCCGCCGTCTGGGATGCGCTGCCCCAGGAGGGCGACGCCTTCCACGCCAAGTACGCCCGCAACGAGGTCTACACGCTGGTGCCGCGCATCACCGCGGCGCCACATCGCGAGAACCCCACCGTCACCCCGATTCCCGGTGACGTCTGCCTCTTCGACTTCGAACCGTGGGAAATCGGCAACCCCGCCTACGGCTACGAACCCGGCTCCGCCGCGCACCACGCCCAGGGCGCCACCGATCTGGCGCTGTTCTACGGCCGCAACAACCTGCTGATCAACGGCGACCTCGGCTGGGTGCCCGGCAGCGTCTTCGCCTCCATCGAGGACGGCCTCGCGGACTTGGCGGCAGCCTGCAACGGGCTGTGGTTGCGCGGCGTCGAGGGCGAGACGTTGGCTTTCGCCCGCGCATGAACAGACACGACCATTCGGCATAGTCGCTGCTACGCCGTCTGCACGATCCGGCGGCGTCGCAGCGGTGACTACCTATGTCAGGAGTTCAGTACGAACTCGGCGTGCCTGGCGACCGCGAGAATCAAGTCGTCGGAGTGCCGTGGTCCGACGATCTGCATGCCCACCGGCATCCCGGCACGAGTCGTGCCGACCGGAATGCTGATGGCGGGCTGCTGAGTCATGTTGAACGGGTAGGTGAACGGGGTCCAGTCGGGCCAGCCGTCGAGCCCGCTGCCCGGCGGCACATCGTGTCCGGCTTCGAACGCGGTGATCGGCATGGTCGGGGTGATCAGCACGTCGTAGGACATGTGGAAGTTGCCCATCGTGATGCCGACCTCGGCGGCGACGTGGCGGGCGTCGAGATAGTCGACGGCGCTGACGGATTCACCTCGAGCCCACGCCTGCCCCAAACCGGCATCCACCTTCTCGCGGGAGCCGGCCGGGAACTTCGACAGCATGGTCGCCGCACCCGCGGCCCACAGCGTTTCGAAAGCCGCGCGCGGGTCGGCGAATCCGGGATCGACGGCGTCGATGGTCAGATCGGCCTCGGCCAACCGCGCCACCGCGCGCTCGACGATCTCGGCGACCTCGGGATCGACCTGGGCGTATCCGAGCGTGGCGGAGTAGCCGACCGACAGCCCACGCACATCGCGCTGCATCTGACTGCGGAAGGTCGTGAAGGTGGGCGCCAGCGCCGTCGGGTCACGCGGATCGGGCAGCGAGAGGATGTCCATCAGCAGCGCCGCGTCCTCGACAGTGCGCGTCATCGGCCCGGCGTGCGCGAGGGGGCCGAACGGGCTGGCCGGGAAGAGCGGAATCCGCCCGTGCGTCGGTTTGAAACCGACGATCCCGCAGAACGACGCCGGAATCCGGATGCTGCCACCCCCGTCGGTGCCGACCGACACCGGCGTCATCCCACCCGCGACCGCTGCCGCGCTGCCCCCGGACGACCCGCCCGCCGTCGTCGTGGGATCGGCGGGATTGCGGGTGATTCCGGTCAGCGGACTGTCGGTGACACCCTTCCAGGCGATCTCCGGCGTGGTCGTCTTCCCGACGAACACCATCCCGTCCGCGCGCAGCCGCGCGGCGACCGGACTGTCCACCGACCACGGCCCGCTCGCGTCGACACAGGTGGAACCGCGCAGGGTCGGCCACCCCTCGGTCAGGAAGATGTCCTTGATGGATATCGGCACACCGTCGAGTAACCCGCGCGGATTGCCGGACTGCCAGCGCGCCTCGGAGTCCTTGGCCTGCACCAGCGCCCGATCCGGATCGACCAGGCAGAAGGCGTTGAGCGCGCCGTCGCGGGTGGCGATGGCGTCCAAGCAGGCTTGCGTGGCCTCGACGGGGGAGAGTTGCCTGGCCGTGTAGGCCGAGACCAGCTGCACCGCGGTCATCGCGGTGGGATCGGTGGGAAGATCGGGGTCGGGCTGCGTCATGGCGGGGCTCCTTCAGCCGGGCACGTACCCGAGCGTCTTGTCGACAACGTTGTCCAGTGGCAGACCGGCTGCCCACCTGCCGAAATTGTCGGTGAATGCGCGGACGATCTCGGTGCGCCAGCCGCGGAAATCGCCCGAATTGTGGGGCGTGAGCACCACGTTCGGCAGATCCCACAGCGGATGACCGGCAGGTAGCGGCTCCGGGTCGACCACGTCCAGAGCGGCCGCGGCGATCGAACCGTTGCCGAGCGCGGCGACGAGATCGTCGGTAACCACTAGTTCCCCGCGCCCGACATTGACAAACCTCGCATGCGGTTTCATCGCCGCGAACGCGGCGGCATCGAACATGTGCCTGGTCCGGTCGGTGAGCGGCGCGATCGCGATCACGTAGTCGGCACCGGGCAGTTCGGCATGCAGATCGTCGCTGACGGTGCCGAAATCCGGATCGCCGGTGCGAGCGCGGCGTCCTACCGCGCGCACCGTCATCCCGGTGGCGCGCAACAATCGCGCGATGGTCCGGCCGATCGAACCGGTGCCGACGATCAGCGCCGTCGCCCCGGCCACGCGCTCGGATTCGCGGTGGCGCCACTCGTGCCGCTGCTGCAGCCGGATCGACCCCGGCAGGTCCTTCGCGAACGAAATGATCTGTCCGAGAACATATTCGGCGATCGCGGTGTCGAAGACATTGCGGGTATTGGTGACCATCACATCGGATGCGCGCAGTTGCGGGAACATCACCGGGTCCACGCCGACGCCGCCCATGTGCAGCCAGCGCAGGCGATCGGCGCTGTGCCACGCACCGGGTACGGCGCGAGTCTGGAAGTCGTAGACGAACAGCACATCGGCGCCGCGCAGCGCATCGGCGAGCCCGTCGGCCTCGGTGTAGCGCACTGCGGCGCGCTCGGCAACGGGGGCCATGAGGTCCGATTCGGGCACGCTGTCACGATGTAGGACGGTGACAATCGGCCCGTTTTCCACATTGACACCGTACGATCAGATCGTATGATTGTCAACAATCCGATCGTGTTCGGAGGTCTGCCCGGCTGAGCGCGAGAGGGGCCGCAGTGGAGTTCAGCTTCCCGGACATCGAGGGGCCGGTGGCCCAACGAGGCATCGGCGTGATCGCGCCGTTCGACCTTGCCCTCGAACGGGAATTATGGCGGTGGGCTCCCCTGGAGGTGAGCTTGCACTTGGCCCGCACCCCCTATGAGCCGGTGCCGGTGTCGCTGGCCATGGCCGAACTGGTGTCCAATCCGCTGCACCTCACCGCGGCGACGCACGACGTGCTGCACGTGGAGCCGGAAGTCGTCGCCTACCTGTGTACGTCGGGCAGCTTCATCAACGGCCTCGCCTACGAACGGTCCCTGCGGGAAACGATCTGCCTGGCAGGCGCACCCGACGCGGTGACCACCTCCGGCGCCCTGGTGGAAGCGATCAAGCACCTCAACATCACCCGCATGTCGGTGATCACGCCCTACGACGAGATCCTCACCGGCAAACTGCACGAGTTCCTCGACGAAGCGGGTTGCACCACGATCAAGTCCGATCATCTCGGGCTCGGCGGCGGTATCTGGAAGGTCAACTACCGCACCGTCGCCGAGCGGATTCTCGGCGCCGACGACCCCCGCTCCGAAGCGATCTTCGTCAGCTGCACCAACCTGCCGACCTACGACGTGATCGAGCCACTCGAACAGGCGCTCGGCAAACCCGTCCTCACCGCCAATCAACTGACCATGTGGGCCTGCCTCGGCCGGATGAAACTGCCCATGATGGGTCCGGGGAAATGGCTCGTCAATGTCTTCTGACGGCTCGATGTCTTCTGAACGGAGCGAGATGCACACGCCGACAATCGGATTCATCTACCCCGACCACGCCGCCGAAGACGACTACCCCCGTGCGGCGGCCCTGCTCGACGCCGCCTTGCCGGTGGCCCACATCTACGGCACCGACCTGCACGCCGTCGCCGAACTGCTCGACCTTGGCAACCCGGAGAAGCTGAGCCACGGCGCCGCGTTGCTCGCCCCCGAGGCGCCGGCCGCCGTCGTCTGGGCGTGCACCTCGGGCAGTTTCGTCTACGGGCCCGAAGGCGCCCGTGGTCAGGTCGAGCGCCTTGCCGAGGCGGCCGGAGTGCCCGCTTCCAGTACGAGTTTCGCGTTCGTCGAAGCGGCGCGGGCGCTCGGTGTGCGGCGGGTGGCCGTCGTCGCGAGTTACCCCGAGGACGTGGCGAAGTTGTTCGTCGAGTTCCTCGCCGACGCGGGGATCGAGGTGGTGTCGATGTCGAGCGCGGGCATCGACACCGCCGCGGAGGTCGGCACTCTCACGGCGAACCAGGTCCTGACCCTGGCCGTCACCAACGACCACCCCGACGCCCAGGCGCTGCTCATCCCGGATACGGCGATGCATACTCTCGAGGTGCTTCCGACACTCGAAGCCGCGCTCGGCAAGCCGGTGCTGACGGCGAACCAGGTCACCATCTGGGAAGGGTTGCGGCTGGCCGGGGTCACCGCGGTCGTCCCCGCGCTCGGCGCGTTGTTCGCGGAGGGGAGTCGGCATGTCGATCATTGATTTCGAGCCGGTCAACCAGCAGTCCACCGCGGAGATGATCGCCGACCGGCTGCGCGAAGCGATCCTGCGCGGAGCGCTCGGCCCCGGCGACCAACTCGGTGAGGCCGATCTGGCGACCAGTTTCGGCGTCTCCCGCGGACCCGTGCGCGAGGCCATGCAACGCCTCGTCCAGGAAGGTCTGCTGTTCAGCATCCGTAACCGCGGCATCTTCGTCATCGAACTCACCACCGACGACGTCGTCGACATCTACCGCGCCCGCACCGCGCTGGAAGGCGGCGCGCTCGACCTCATCCTCGACGGTCGCCGCGAGATCGCCTATGCCGCACTGCAATCCAGCGTCGCCGCCATGCGACTCGCCGCCGAAGCTGGTGACGCACCCGGTGTCTCCGACGCCGACCAGGCCTTCCACGAAGCCCTCGTCACCGCCGCCGACAGCCCCCGCCTGGTCCGCGCCGCGCGCACCCTGCTCATCGAAACCCGCATGTGCCTCGGCGCCCTCCAGACCACCTACCCCGACCTGCGCGAACAAGCCCGCGAACACGTCGAACTCCACGAGGCGATCGGCACCGGCTCGCCCGAGCGTGCGCGCGCTCTTCTCGTGGAACACATGGACGACGCGGTCCGCCGCCTGGGCGACCGCTAGGGGAGGTGCGCGGGGTGCGCCTCGGGGCAGAATGGACCCGGTACGGATACCTCGACTCGCACCAGGAGATCTCGTGGACAGCGAACAGCGGACACGCGCGCAGGCTTTTGTCGATCTACACCGCGCGGGTTGCTTCCTGTTGCCGAATGCCTGGGATGCGGGCAGTGCGCGGATTCTCGAGTCGGTGGGATTTCCGGCCATCGCCACCACCAGCGCGGGCGTCGCGTTCTCCTTCGGTCGTCCTGATCACGACTTCTTCACCGAGCACGGTGCGCACGGGCGCGTGGATCGCTCGACGATGATGCGGCGGATCCACGAGATCACCGGCGCCGTGCGGGTGCCGGTCAGTGCCGACCTCGAGGAGGGGTACGGGCCGGACGCCCAGGAAGTGGCGACCACGATCTCCCTCGCGATCGATGCCGGTGCGGCGGGCGGCAATATCGAGGACTTCACCGGCGACCGCACCACCCCGCTGTTCGACGAGGTACACGCGGTGGACCGGGTCCGCGCGGCGCGCGCGGCCGTGGCTGCCAGCGGTGAGCCGTTCGTACTCGTCGGTCGCACCGACGCGCTGCTCGTGGACGCGGGTCTCGACGAAGCGATTCGCCGCGCCAACTCCTACCTCGCCGCGGGCGCGGACTGCGCCTTCGTCCCCGGGGCCGCCGACGCCACCACTATCGCCACCCTGGTCGAAGCGCTCGACGGCCCACTCAACGTCGTGATGGGGCTGACCGGTGGTGCCCTGTCGATGGCCGAACTCGCCGACCTCGGCGTCCGCCGGGTCACGGTAGGCGGCAGCATCGCCCGCCTGCTCTACCGCCACCTCCTCGACGCGGCGACCGAGCTCGCCGAACACGGCACTTTCACCTACGGCGACACCCAACTCACCCAATCGGCTCTCAACACACATTTCGCCGACCCCGCCTGACGGGTGCACGCGCCTCGTTCACCTCGATCAAGAGGCGGGTCGGGCGCCTCGAAGGTCGAGGAGCATGCCGAGGTAGCCCAGTTCCTGGCTCTGCGACTGGGCCATCGCCCGGGCGGCCTGTTTCACCGGGCCCGAGGTGAGCAGGGTATCGGCGGCGCGGGCCATCGTGATTCCGCCCGCGTGGTGGCGGTACATCAGTTGCAGGAAGAGGGTTTCGGCGTCGGCCGCGCGCGCCGCGGCGAGGGCGTCGAGGTCGGCGGTGGTCGCCATGCCGGGCATCGTGGTCGGCCCGGCGGTCGAGTGGTGGTGGGTTCGCGCCATCCAGCTCATCGGCACGTCGGCGGTGGGGGCCGCGCCGATGAGCTGGGTCCAGCCGAGCAGCGTGCCTATTTCCACGCGCTGGGTGTCGGCGATCTGGTCGGCCAGCCTGCGCACGGTGGGATCGGCGGCCGGGTCGAGGCGTTCGGTGAGGATGAGCGCCTGCTGGTGGTGGGCGGTCATGTCCTGGACGAAGCCCAGCTCCGTCGCGGTGAGAACCGGTGCGGGCGCGGCTGTCTCGGTGACGAAGAGCGGTCGCAGGGCCGCGCCGAGTGCCAGCAGGAACAGCGCGGCCGCACCGGCGAACGCCAGCCTGATCACCCGACCCACGGTCACGACCCGACCGTGGACTGCTGATTCGCGGGCGGTGTGTACACCTCGTTGTCGAGCTGCAACACCATGAACCCGTTGTCGGAGCAGGTGACATAGAGCTGGTCGCCCCGCCACTCCGGCGGGGAAAGGCACCAGTCCGTGGACAGGTCACCGAACGCGATATCACCGGCCCGAGCGGTGAGCACCTGCGCCGGATCGAACAGCCCCTCGGCCATCGACCGCAGCGCCGCCGGCGCGCTCATCACCGGAATGCCGATGATCGAGGCCAAGGCATGGGGCGAGTTCCAGATCTCGAGGTTGCGGCCGGTGCGGGCAGGCGGATTGAAATAGGCGATCTCGCGGATCTCACCGGGATCGCGGACGTCGAACACCCGGATACCGGAGGAGATCCAGCCGCAGGCCAGGGCGGTCGGGTTGTCGGGACGGTCGGCGGCGCAGTAGTGCGATTCGTAGGAGAACGCCGAACCACCCATGGAGGAACCGACACCCGCGTCGATATTGTCGGGCAGGTTGATCTCGAGTTTGATCTTCGCGGTGATGCGCGGCGCACTGTCGTCGGACACGTCGATGAGTTTCACTCCACCGGAACCGCCCTCGTCGACGGTGAACAGATGGGGCACGCCGTCATAGGTCACCGGCACGCTGTGCTGGGTGGCCCAGCCGTCGGTCCAGAACGTCCGACCGAGATGCGGCACCTGTGGATTCGGATCGCGCCGCTGCACCGCGCTCACATCGAGCACGGTGAATCCACTGAGCGCGGAGGTGTAGAGCCGGTTGCCGTCGGGACTCACGCCGAGTCCGTGCGCCTCGATCCCCGTCAGCCCCTGCCAGATCACTCGGGGATTCGCCGGATCGGTGAGATCGATCGCGCTGAGGAATCCGGGCACCAGGCCCGACGCCCAGTACGTGCGACCATCAGGGGAGAAGCCGCCCTCGTGCGTCGTGATCGGCAGTGGCATCAGCAGATTCGAGCCGGTTCCCGGATTGAGCAGACGTGGATGCGCGCAATCGGAGATGTCGTACACCGAGAGGTATCCGGCCCCGATGCCCACCGGCACACCCGTCCCGACGAGCAGTTTGCGAGTGGTGTTGACCTTCAACGTCTCCCAGGTCCCGGCCAGCATCGCGGGTTCGGCGAGGGTCGCGGTCAGTCGTGGATTCGCGGGATCGGAGACATCGAGTACCTGAACGCCGGGGTGCTCGCTGAGCATATTGCCGGGGAAGAACGTGCCCATGTAGGCGCAGTGCTCGAAACTGGTGGAGGTGATGCCCGCTCCGCGTCCGCCGTAGCCGCCGATCATCGACATATTGCAGCGATAGCCCCGCGTGCTGCGCCCACTGTCTCGGTCACTGGCGGACACATCGCCCTGCAAGCCGGTTTCCGGCAGCGAACCGGGCCCACAATCGGCTCGCGCCACCGCCGTTCGACCCACATCGAGGAATTCCTGCACCGTGCCGGTCAGGTCGGCGCCGAAATCCGCTGACGCACCCGACGGCAGGCCGAGTGCCACGAGTGCGGTGATCGCGGCCGCCGCCACGTACCGCAGCGGCGAATGTCGCCGGTGAATCGACTGCGGTGGGCCCGTCCCGGCATTGCTCGGCCCGAACTCGGGCTCGGCGATGGGTCGCGTGTCGGTGTGCGGACCTGGTGGCATCGTTGCCCTCCCCAATCAATGATGCGGACAACGCAACTGGCTCAGACAGTTGTGCCGCATCACGAATAGTAGGCCGTAAGAATGGTTGCGGAAGGGTGTTTCGGGGAATAGGGGTTTGGGCGGCGTTCGTGCTTACCTCGGGCTGTCGCCGATACGCTGTACGGTTGCTCTGCACGACAAGCGCGTCTGTAAAGGCGGGGAGTTTCCGCGATCGGAGAGGACTCGGATCCATGTCGAACGATGTCGTAGGAAGTTCCGGCGCCGCACCGCCGCCCGGCGGAGTGGTAGCCGGTGGATCGCCGGGCAAGCCCAGGCTGGATCTGCTCATCTTCTGCGCCACCGCGATCGGCGCGCTCGCCTTCGTCGCCTGGGGCGTCCTCGACGACGAGAGTCTCGCCTCCGCGGCGAGCACCGCCCAGAAGTGGGTCATCACCAATACCGGCTGGTTGTTCGTGCTCACCGCGACAGCGTTCGTCGTCTTCGTGATCTGGCTGGCGGTCAGCCGCTACGGCCGGATCCCGCTGGGCGCCGACGACGAGAGACCCGAATTCCGCACCGTGTCGTGGATCGCGATGATGTTCAGCGCGGGCATGGGCATCGGTCTGATGTTCTGGGGTGTGGCGGAACCGCTGTCGCACTTCGTGAATCCGCCGCCGCACACTGCCGCGCCCGGCTCACCGGCGGCCGCCGAGATCGCCATGGCCACCACACTGTTCCACTGGACACTGCACCCGTGGGCGATCTACGCCGTCGCCGGCCTGGCCATCGCCTACGGCACGTTCCGAAAAGGCCGCTCGCAGTTGATCTCCTCGGTGTTCCGGCCGCTGCTCGGCCACCACGCCGACGGTATCGGTGGTCGCGTCATCGACATGATGGCGATCTTCGCGACCCTGTTCGGATCAGCGGCCTCCCTCGGCTTGGGCGCCCTGCAGATCGGCGCGGGCATGGAGTTCAACGGGTGGATCGACGGGATCGGCAAGCTCGGGCTGGTGGCGATCATCTCGGCCCTGACCGTCGCCTTCGTCTTGTCGGCGGTCTCCGGGGTGGCACGCGGCATCCAGTGGCTGTCCAACATCAATATGGTGCTGGCCCTGGCTATCGCGGCGTTCGTGTTCATCGCGGGCCCGACGCTGTTCATCCTCAATATGCTGCCCACCTCGATCGGTGACTACATCGAGGCCCTGCCGACCATGGCCTCGCGTACCGGTGCGGGCGACGAGGAGATGCAGGCCTGGCTGTCGAGCTGGACGATCTTCTACTGGGCCTGGTGGATCTCGTGGACGCCGTTCGTCGGCATGTTCATCGCGCGGATCAGTCGCGGCCGCACCATCCGCCAGTTCGTCACCGGCGTGCTGCTGGTGCCGAGCGTGGTCAGCCTGGTGTGGTTCGCGATCTTCGGTGGAGCGGGCATCTTCGAGCAGGCGGAGAACGGTGACCTCACCGAACCCGACGGCTCGGTCGACTCCAACTTCGCCCTGTTCCACCTGCTCGACCAGTACCCGATCACCTCGGTGACCACGGTCGTCGTGATGATCCTCGTCGCGATCTTCTTCGTCTCCGGCGCCGACGCGGCCTCCATCGTGATGGGCACCCTGTCCGAACGCGGCAGTATCGAACCGTCGAAGTGGGTCGTCATCTTCTGGGGCGCGGCTACCGGCGCCGTCGCCGCGATCATGCTGGCCATCGCCGATTCCGACAATCTCGGCGGCGCGCTCACGGGCCTGCAAGCCTTGACCACGGTCGTGTCGCTGCCGTTCCTGGTGGTGATGGTGGCGATGTGCGTGTCGCTGTACAAGGACCTGAGCGATGACCCGCTGATTCTGCGGATGGACCGTGGCGTCGAACTGGTCGAGGGCGCCGTCGACCAGGGCACCGAACTGCACGAAGGCGATTTCGCGTTGGTCACCGAACCGGCGGTGGACGAGCCTCCGGTCCTCGACAAGAACGAGCGCCGCATCGTCTCCGACGATCGAGGCTAGCCCGTAGCGTCTGATCTGGCCTGCGCCGAGGACAACTCGGCGCAGGCCAGTCGCATGCGGCCCCGCAGCGCGTCGGCGGATTCGGCGATCGCGGCCTGAGCGCGCACGTAATCGGCTCGGCCGGTGGGGGTTTCGATGCGGACCGGCTCGTAGCCGAAATCGGACAGGTCGTAGGGGCTGGCTCGCATGTCGAGTTCGCGTGCGGTGCAGGCGAGTTCGAAACAGTCGAGCAGTAGATCAGAGGAGATCAGTGGGGCGAGTTTGAAGCCCCACTTGTACAAATCCATGTTGGCGTGCAGGCAACCGGGCTGTTCGCGTTCCACCTGGTCCGCGCGGGTGAGCGGTTCGGCATTGCGACCCACCGCCTCCGGAGTGAAGAACCGGAACGCGTCGAAATGCGTGCACCGCAACGGCATCGACTCCACCACCTCGTCGGTGCCCGCGTGGCCCAGACGCAGCGGAACCTGCTGGTGGCGCACCTCGTCGGTGCGATAGACCATGGCCCACTCGTGCAGTCCGAAGCACGACAAGTGCGCCGGGCGCCGCGCGGTCGCGGTGAGCAGCCTCGAAACGAACTCGATCGTGTCCCGACGCTTGGACAGATAGGCCGGATCGGCCGTGAACACACCCCGATCGTGCGCAACCTCGTGGTATCCCCGCGCCCCCCGGTAATCGCCCGCATCACGCAGCCCGATCCCGAACCCCGGATGCCACCGCCGCAACTGCGCAGGCTTGTTGCCGTAGTACGTGAAGAGAAAGTCCACGACCGGATGGGTGGTTCCTGCCGCACGGCGTTCGAGATAGGGACCGACCAGTCGATCGAGCCGATCACGGTGTGCGCGCGCGGCGGCCCGCCACTCGACCGACGACAATACCCGCAGGTCGAGAGCGTGGTCGAGATTGTCGCGCGCGCTCACCCTGCTATTCTCGCGCACCGGTTTTGCTCGGTGGATTCGCCCTCGATCGGGTGTTGCGGTGGCCACTCCACCTGGGTCGACAAGCGCTTTTCAGCACCGCGTAGGGGACGTCGACCGAAACGATCGCGGTGTCATATCTCGCCATCGCTTGAACGCCCGGATGAAGTTCGCCGAATCCGTGTACCCGAGACGATTCGCGATCTGGGCTGTGGTCAGCGGTGAGTTCCGCAGCATTTCCTCGGCCAACGCCTGACGCAGCTCATCGACCAGTGCGCGATATGACGCGCCTTCGTCGGCGAGGCGCCGTGCAAGCGTGCGTGGACTCACATTCAGTACAGCGGCCACCTCGGCGAGTGGGGGGATCCGGCCGGGTTCGCGCGTCAGGACATCGCGCACCGCACCGGCGAAACCGGTTCGGGCACGGCGCTTGCCGAGCAGGTCGCGACACGCGGCCTCATAGCCACGCCGAACCAGGTCATTGGCCTGCGGCAAGGGAGTATCGAGCCAGGCCGAGTCGCCGACCAACTCGTTGCGATCGGCATCGAAATCCGGTTCTGTTCCGAACGCGTCGACGTAGCGGCCGGTGTTCGATGGCGCGGAGTGCCGGAAGCGCACCGAGGACGCCGGCACGTCGGTGTTCGTCAGGTCGCGCAGGATCGACGTGATCGCCGCCGAAATCCGTTCCACCAGAATAGAAGCGATATCCGGTGGTAGGTCGCCGTCGTCGATGTAGATGCCGACCTCGTCGGTGTCCACATATTCGGTGACGGTGATCGTGGTGAACACCCAGGCGAGTTCGACGAACTCCGCGGTCAACTCGATGACATCCCGCAGCGACCGGCTGGTGAGCAGTGCCATTCCCCACGAGCCGTGCATCCCCGCGTGATAGTTCGTCCCCACCTCGACCCAGAATCCGGGCTCCCCGCAACGTAACTCGTCGAGATTGCGCATCACGTCGAATTCTTGACGGGCGGTGATCTCAGCGAACGGATCATCGAGCACACCGGGGTCGATGCCCGAACCGTCGAGGCACTCGTCCGCGGACCAGCCACGACGCGCGGCGAGTTGGACCATCAGCTGAACACTGGCCGCGCTGATCGGCAGGTGCTGACCGAACTCGAAACTCGCCACGCGGCGAACCTACCCACAGGTGGCAGAAAATGACAACCACATGGCGGCGATAGCGCTGTCGTCGACGTCACCGCCTTCGTAACGTGGTGAGCTCGCGCATATCACGGCAGGAGCCTTCCATCACATGAGTTCCGACTACGACGTCGTTGTCATCGGCAGTGGTTTCGGTGGCAGTGTCTCGGCGCTGAGGTTGACCGAGAAGGGATACCGGGTCGCGGTACTCGAGGCGGGACGCCGATTTGCCGACGAGGATTTCCCTCGGACATCGTGGGATATCCGCAAATTTCTGTGGGCGCCCAAGCTCGGGTGTAAAGGGATCCAACGTGTCCATGTGCTGCCCGATGTCGTCGTTTTGGCCGGGTCCGGTGTCGGCGGTGGTTCGCTCGTCTACGCGAACACCCTCTACGAGCCCAAGTCGAGCAACTTCTACGATGACCTCCAGTGGGCGCACATCACCGACTGGCGCGCGGAACTCGCCCCCTATTACGACCAGGCCGAGCGCATGCTCGGCGTCCGGCCGAATCCCACGCTCACACCCGCCGACGAGCTGATGCGAGAGGTCGCCGACGACATGGGCGTCGGCGATACCTTCTCCATGGCACCGCTCGGGGTGTTCTTCGGTCGCGGTGACGCGAAAGAACCATCGGTGACGGTCGCGGATCCGTATTTCGGCGGCGCCGGACCCGCTCGAACCGGCTGTATCGAATGCGGAGGCTGCCTCACCGGGTGCCGCTACGGCGCCAAGAACACCCTCGTCAAGAATTATCTCTACCTCGCCGAGCGAGCTGGGGCCGCGGTGTACGCGGAACGGACCGTGACCCGTGTAAAGCCCTTGCCCCAGGGCGGCTATGAAGTGACCGCCGTGGAAACCGGTGCGTGGTTTTCCGATCGCACTGCCATCACGTTCACCGCGGATCAGGTGATCTTCGCCGCGGGCACCTGGGGCACACAACAATTGCTGCACCGTCTCAAGGCCGATGGAACGCTGCCGGGAATCTCGGATCGTCTGGGGATTCTGACCCGTACCAATTCCGAAGCGCTCGTCGGTGTGACGACCAAGATGCGCAATCGGAAGAAGTACGACTTCACCCGAGGCGTCACGATCACCTCGTCCATCCACCCGGACGAGCACACGCACATCGAACCCAATCGCTACGCCAAAGGCTCCAACGCCGTGGGATTGATGGCGACAGTGATGACCGACGGAGGTGGCCGATTCCCTCGCTGGGTGACCTGGATCGGACAGGTCCTGCGTCACCCAGGCCACCTCGCCTCGCTCTATCTCGGGATCCGCCACATGTCGGAACGTTCGATCATCGCGCTGGTCATGCAGACCCACGACAACTCTCTGACGCTCTACACCAAAATGCGCTTCGGGCGGACCCGGGTAACGTCGCGCCAAGGCCACGGCGAACCGAACCCGACTTGGATTCCGGTCGCCAACGAAGTGATGCGACGCGCGGCCGAAAAGATCGACGGGTTTCCGATGGGCACGGTCGGTGAGATCTTCGACGTTCCAGTCACGGCCCATTTTCTCGGCGGCTGTGTCATCGGCGAGTCTCCCGAAGCCGGCGTCATCGACCCCTATCACCGCGTCTACGGCCATCCCGGTCTGCATGTGGTGGACGGTGCGGCGGTGTCGGCGAACATCGGCGTCAATCCGTCATTGACCATTACCGCCCAGGCCGAACGCGCGATGTCGTTGTGGCCCAACAAAGGTGAGACCGACAGCCGCCCGCACCTCGGCTCGCCTTACCGGCGGGTCGCCGCGGTGACCCCCACCGCTGCGACCGTGCCGGCGCATTCGCCCGCCGCGCTGCGACTGCCCATCACCGCAGTCGGCGGCAAGTCCCCTTGTCACCAGGAGCAGAACTGATGTCTACGTCCCCCGATGTGAACGCCCGCGGCAAACTGCACACTGTGTATGCCGCGTTCCGCGCCGCCCCCGAACCAAGGCTGTCCGACCTTGTCGGCGATCACGAAGGACAATTCGCCGGACCGCTCTGGTTGCGCGGTTGCGGACCGTTGACCGTAGCGGTGAGCGGAATGCGAGGCTGGTGCGGTAAGTCCTTCACCGAGCCGGACGATTCCGACGCCTACCTGCGCGGCGTGAACCTCGTACGCCGTCGCGGCACCATCGAGCCATCGATCCCGATCACCGCGCGGATCGGCGCCTCACGCGTCGACGGCGAGCCAGCGTTGATCGTCAGCTACCCGGCGACCGCACGGTTTCCCTGGAACCGCGTCACCGACGAACTCCGTCCTTTCAGCTCCCGCGGTCTGCTGGGTCTGACATTCGGAATCCCGGGTGGCCCGTCCAGCGGCGCGCCGTTTGTCCTCCACCGTCGCGAATCGGCTGATTCATGACGGTTTCCGTGCAGTGGTGCCAGGTGTTCTCGTGATGCTCGTCGAACCTGCACGGAATCGGCGTCGGGCATCCACTCGGCATGCCCGGCGTCACCTCAAAGGGCATCGCGGATCCTGGCAGCCCCGCAGTTCGGCTGGAGCGGAAGACATGTCGGACAGGGTTGCCGTTCGCTTCGAGATCGCGCTGCGATGAGCCAGCGCCTCACAGACGACGAAGTCGACGCCTGGAATTCCTTGGCCAGCGTAGTGGCATTGATGGCACCTGAGCTCGAAACGCGGCTGCGACGAAAGTGCGGGCTCAACCACTTCCAATATCGTGTTCTGGAACTGCTGTACGCCCGACCTGGACGACGCCAGCGCATGATCCTGTTAGCAGAAGCAACCGATGCGTCGATCTCGCGAATGTCGCACGTCGTCGCCAAACTCGAGCGTGCTGGACTGGTAACCCGCGGCAACGATACCGGCAGGTACGTCGAGCTTACCGACGCCGGTCTCGACGCATTTACCGACGCGGTACCGCATTACATCAGCGTTGTGCGTCAGCTGCTCCTCGATGCCTTGTCAACACCTGAACTCACGCGCCAGTTCGCGGCCATGACCGCTGACCTCGCACGCCACCTCAAATCACGCAACCCGAGATGAGGACACCGAGCGGGGTCGAGTCGACGGCATCGAAGTCCTGCCACTGGCCGAGACCGGCCACCTGGTCAGACCTGGATGTCCATGAAATGAGTGGTCCTACATGGTGAACACCGACGATGTACGCAATGGTCCGCTGGCAGACCTCGAACTGGGCGGACCGACGCTGACGGTATCTGATGGAACGAAGTCGGACCCGAGGGAAAATGTGCTCAGCATTGCTGAGCAACGCCTCAAACGCTCGGTTCGGAACAGCGCTCCATTCGGATCTCTTCCCGCTCATCCACCTAGCGACCCGGTCGAGATAGCCCACATCTGCCGCGAGCTGGTCACAAGCATGATCGATGGCGGGGATGCTGCGGAAATGACGCAGCGAATTCGCAGGGCAGCTTTGGAATGGGCGCGAGAAGGCGTACCGATCGACAATGTCCTGGCCGCTGTGCACGAAGGATTCGAATCCGGCGCGAGCGTAATCATCGGCGGTTGGACGATCGGCGACAGCTCGAACCTGGCGAGCGGGGTCGAGTGGATGCTCGAGGTGCTTGCGATGACCACCTCGGCTATCGCCGAAGCGTATCTCGATTAAAGGGCCACAGAAGGTGACGGATTCGCCACGAATCGGGCCTTGGGGTGTTCGCAGCCTGTAAGGCGATTACGCGCGCGGCAGGATGCCGAACAGCAGCGCATCGATGCCCGCGACGAACACCGCGTCGTTGTCGACCGAGACGCTCGCCCCAGCGGGAGCCGCACCGAACAGCGTGGTCAGGTTCGGATAGTCGCGCGCCGGATCGCTGGTCGAGGCCACCAATGCGCCACCGAGATCGCCGGCGGACAGGCCCGCGGTTTCCTGGGCGGCGAAGCTCGCGCCCCAGCCCGAGAGCATCGCCACACCCATCATGACGGCGCGCGCGTCGAGTCCGGCAGGCGCCAGCGCGCCCGCCATCCGGTCCATGTAGCGCACCGAATTCGGGCCCATGCTCGACGGTGTCGCCTCGACCAGCCACGGGTGCCTGCGGTGTAGTGCGCGGGACTGCTGCGCCAGCGCGAGGACGTCGGCGTGGACGTCGCCGGTCGGTTCCGGATACCGGTATTCCCCCGCGACCCGGTCGACCATGAGGGCGATCAGGTCGTCCTTGCCGTCGACATAGCGATACAGCGAGGCGGCCGCGGTGCCGAGGTCGTCGGCCACCCCACGCATCGACACGGCGCGCAGTCCACCCGCATCGGCGCGCCGCACACAGGTGTCGGCGAGCTGATCGAGCGTGTAGGCCGGGCGCGGTCCCGGCCGCGACGTCGTGCCGCGCGACCACAGCGAGGATCCGGTGTGCGTCATACCTGCCAGCATGCCCCACCTGCCTAGTTGCGAACAGTGTTAGCAGATGCGTATCGTGTAATTGCGAACACTGTTCTCAATGAAGGGAGATTGCCGTGCATGCCATCGAAGCCGCTGCACTGACCAGGACCTATGGCAAGGACACCGTGGTGGACGGGGTGGATCTGCTGGTTCCGCCCGGTCAGGTGCACGCCTTGCTCGGCCCGAACGGCTCGGGCAAGACCACCACCGTGCGCATGTTGGCGACCCTGGCGCGGCCCACCTCGGGCCGCGCCGCGATCCGCGGTTTCGACACCGTTCGCCAGGCCGACAGCGCGAAACGCCAACTCGGCCTGGTCGGTCAGTTCCACGCCGTCGACCCGCGGCTGACCGGACGGCAGAATCTGGTGTTGCTGGCCCGTCTCAACGGCTTTCGCACCGCCGAGGCCCGGCGGCACGCGGGTGAGCTGCTCGACCGGTTCGACCTGGCCGATGCCGCCGATCGTGTGGTCCGCACCTTCTCGGGCGGTATGCGGCGCAGGCTCGACATCGTCGCGGGCATGATCGTGCGCCCCGCCGTGCTGTTTCTCGACGAGCCGACGACCGCGCTCGACCCGCACAGCCGCAACGAGATCTACAGCTATATCCGCGATTTCGTCGACAAGGGGACCACCGTGCTACTCACCACCCAGTATCTCGACGAGGCGCAGCGCCTGGCCGACGCGATCACGATCCTGGAAGCGGGTCGAGTCGTCGCGGCGGGCACGCCCGAACAGATCCTGGCGGTCGTGCCCGCCGGGCTCGACCTGGTCGTCGACGATCCGCTTCGCTACGACGAGGTCGCCGCGGTGCTGGCCGGATTCGGCGGCTCGCCGTCGGACTTCCCACCGGCACAGCGGCATTCGCCGATGGAGCTGTCGTTCACCTTCGCCGGGGAGGCGCCCGGCCTGCTCGCGGTCCTGCGCGCACTCGACGCCGCCGAGATCGCCGTGCGCGATATCGGCACCCGCGCGACGACGCTCGACGATGCCTTTCTCGCACTCACCGGTCGTGAGCGGGAGGTGCGGGCATGAGTGCCGTCGACACCCGATCGGTGTCCGTGTTCACCGGTGCGGCGGTGCTGTTCGGCCGCGTGCTGCAGAACTACCGCAACTCGCCCGGCCTGTTCGCGATCACCTTGGCCGCGCCACTGGGCATGATGCTGCTGTTCGGTTTCGTCTTCGGTGGCGCGCTCGCCGGCGGCAGCGATGCCACGGCCTACCGCGCCTATCTGGTGCCCGGCGTGCTGGTCCTGGTCGCGGCCATGGGCCTGACCTCGACCGCGTCGACCGCGAATGCCGACCTGCACAGCGGATTCACCGATCGCCTTCGCGCGTTGCCGCTCCCACCCGCGGCCGCACCGGCCGGATTCGCCATGGCCGAAACGGTGATCGGCGTCGTCGCGCTCGCGCTGATGTCGGGCATCGGATACCTGCTCGGCTGGCGGGTCGACGCCACGCTCGGCGACGTGGCGGTGGCGATCGCGCTACTGCTCGCCTTCCGCTGCGCGCTGTCGTGGCTGGGCATCGCGCTGGGCGCGGCGATCCGTGATGAGCAGATGCTCCAGCAGACGGCGCCGCTGATCTTCGGCACGATCATGTTCTCGAATGTCTTCGTCCCGACCGCGACCATGCCGCCGGTGGTGGCGGCGATCGCGGAGTGGAATCCGATGAGCGCCATCGTCGCCGCGCTGCGCGAGCTGCTCGGCGCCGACCTGCCCGACGCGGCCGGTGGCGCCTGGCCCATGCAGCATCCGGTCGCGGCGGCGACCGCCTGGATCGCCGTGCTGTTCGCCGTCGCGGTCCCGATCACGATCCGCCGTTACGCGGCAGAGGTCTGATCGCGCCGCTGTCGTACCGGCGACGCCTGGTCACTGGTCAGTCGTCGGGGGAGGCGCGGCGGTTGCGTTTGGTGACGCCGCGCCGCTTCTTCTCGGAGATGCGACGCTCCTTCGCGCCGCGCGAGGGCTTGGTGGGTCGGCGAACCGGCGGCGGGGCGGCAGCGGCGTCACGTAGTAGCGAGGCCAGGCGCTCGCGGGCGGTGGCGCGGTTCTGCAGCTGTGCGCGTTGCTCCGATGCGGCGATCGTGAGCACCCCGTTGACCAGGCGGGCGGACAGGCGCTCCAGCATCCGGGTGCGCAGCCACTCCGGCACCGAGGGCGAGTTGGCGAGGTCGAACGACAGCTCTACCCGGCTGTCGGTGGTGTTGACGTGCTGGCCTCCCGGACCCGACGACCGGGAGAACCGCTCGCGCAACTCGGACGCGGGGATCACCAGCGCCCGAGTGACGGTCAGGTCCTCTGCCATGATTCGACGCCGCTTCTTCCGCGCGACGCCACACCGGGCGCACTGACGGGAGCGGCGAGTGATCCGGCGAGCATGTCGATGATTTCGCCCCATGCCCGCGCATCGCCTGCCCGCGCATCCCCGACTTCCGCCGCGCGTTCGTGATCGGCCAGGAGCGCGAAAAGCATGGTGGTCAGCGCCCGCAACCGCCGCACCCGCAACCGCGGTGGCAAGGTGGTGAGCTCCCGGTCGAGGCCCTGCATGATCACGCGCACCGAAGTGCGTTCGGCACTATCGAGATTGGTCGCATCGGAGACCGCCGGATGCGGGTGGATCTGCTCGAGGAATCGCGCGTAATGCCGAATACCGTGCCGCTCGCCGAGCTCGAACATCGGCACCACAAGGGCTTCGAGTAGCCCGTGCAACCCTGGCGGGCGACCCGAACCCGCTTGTTCGGCGAGCAATTCCAGCCGCCGCACCTCCAGCGTCGCCAGCCGGAACTCGACCACCGCTTCGATCAGCCCGTCGCGGGATCCGAAGTGATACTGGATCGCTGAATTGTTCCGCTGACCTGCGGCAGCGGCGATATCGCGCAGCGGCACCGCCCGCCCGTTCTCCGCGATCAGACGCTCCGCCGCGACGATGATGCGTTCCCGCGCTGATGTCCCTGCCACAGTTCGCACAATAGTCGCTCACCAGCACGAATGAGAACTAGTACTTGACAGTTAAGCGATAGTTCTTAAAACTGCCTGTGACCGCGACCACACGCGGCCATATCGGAGAGGAGCTTTCGACATGATCCTGGATGCCTTCCGGCTCGACGGTCGCGTTGCCATCGTCACCGGAGCGGGCCGCGGTATCGGCGCGGCCACCGCGCTCGCGCTCGCCGAAGCCGGTGCCGACGTCGCCATCGCCGCGCGCACCACCGAGCAACTCGACGAGGTCGCGGCGAAGATCCGCGCCCTGGGCCGCCGTGCCGTCACCGTGTCGGCGGACCTGTCCGACCTGGCCGCGGTGAAAGCCTTCGCCGATACCGCCGCCGCCGAACTCGGCCGCATCGACATCGTGGTCAACAATGTCGGCGGCACCATGCCCAATACCTTCATGACCACCTCCCCGGAATTTCTGGAGGAGGCCTTCCGCTTCAATGTGTCCACCGCGCATGCCCTCACCCAGGCCGCGGTGCCGTACCTGCTGGAGTCGGACGCCGCATCGGTCGTCAGCATCTCCTCGATGATGGGGCGCACCGCCGGCCGTGGCTTCCTCGCCTACGGCACCGCCAAAGCCGCCCTCGCGCATTGGACCCGGCTGGCCGCCACGGACCTGTCCCCACGCATCCGCGTCAATGCCATCGCGGTCGGTTCGGTACTCACCTCCGCGCTGGATGTCATTGCGCGGCAACCGGAAATCAAAGCTGCCATGGAAGGCGCGACCCCGCTGGGTCGACTCGGCGAACCCTGGGAAATCGGGGCTGCCACCGTCTACCTCAGTTCACGCGCGGGCGGCTACATCACCGGCAAGATTCTGGAGATAGACGGCGGCATCGAAAGCCCCAATTTCGAACTCGGCCTGCCCGACCTGTGATCCGCACCCGTACAAAGGATCTGACATGACCTACCGTGTAATCCAATGGAGCACCGGGAATGTCGGTGCGCGAGCATTGCGTTCCATCATCGCCCGGCCCGAACTGGAACTCGTCGGCGTCTGGGTATCGAGCTCCGCCAAAGCGGGTAAGGACGCGGGCGAACTCGCCGGGCTGTCTCTCGAAACCGGCATTACCGCCACCACCGATGCCGATGCCCTGGTGGCCATGAAACCCGACTGCATCGTGCACACCGCCATGGCCGACGACCGGCTCATGGAATCGGTCGAGGACCTGAAACGGTTCCTGCGCGCCGGCATCAACGTGGTCTCCAGTAGTCCCGTCTTCCTGCAGTACCCGTACGGAACCCTCCCTGACGAGGCGATCGCCCCGATCATCGCGGCCGCCGAGGAGGGCGGCGCGTCCCTGTGGGTCAACGGCATCGATCCCGGCTGGGCCAACGACTGGCTTCCGCTGCTGCTCTCCAGCGGTTCCGAGCGGATCGACCGCATCATCTGCTCGGAGATCATGGACTACTCCACCTACGACAATCCCAAGGTCGTCTTCGACATCATGGGTTTCGGCAGCGATCTCGACGCCCTGCCCATGCTGCTGCAACCCGGCGTCCTCACCCTCGCCTGGGGCAGTGTCGTCCGACAGCTCGCCGCTGCTCTCGATATCGAACTCGACTCCGTGACACAACATTTCGAACGACTGCCGGCCACCGAGGAACTCACCGTGGGCGACCGCACCATCGCGCCGGGCGCCGCCGCGGCCCTGCGCTTCCAGGTGCACGGCATCCGTGCCGATCGCGAGGTACTGACCCTCGAGCACGTCACCCGCTTGCACCCCGACCTGGCTCCCGATTGGCCACAGCCGACCGGAACGGGTTGCTACCGGGTCGAAATCCAGGGCGAACCCGACTATCAGCTGGATCTACAGCTCTCCAGCAACGGCGACCACGCGCTCGCCGGTGTGGTCGGTACCGCCGCCCGCCTGGTCAGCGCCGTCGCCGCCGTGGTCGAAGCCCGCCCCGGCCTGCTGACCGCCACCGATCTTCCCCTCACCACCGGCCGCGGACTGATGTAGCGGGGGCTCGGATCGGTGACTCGCCGCGCTGTAATCTAGAACACGTTATAGTTCGTTTTCTAGAACACGTTATAGGCGGCGGCGATGCGGTCGGCCTCTGCTCGGAAGGTGAGACAAGTGCGGGCCTGGGACGATGCAGCCGATGTCGTGGTCGTCGGATACGGCGGTGCGGGAGTGGTCGCGGCGCTGGCCGCGCGGGAATCCGGCGCCGAGGTCCTGGCCCTCGACCGGTACCTGGGTGGCGGCGCCACGACGCTGTCGGGTGGCATCGTGTACGCGGGCGGCGGCACGTGGGTGCAGCGCGAAGCGGGCATCGATGACGACGTCGACAACATGGTCGCGTATCTGGAGGCCGAGGTCGGCGACGCGGTGAGCGCCTCGACACTGCGCCGATTCTGCGAACAGTCCGCGGCGATGATCGACTGGCTGACCGAGCACGGCGTGCCCTTCCAGGCGTCGGTGTGCCCGTACAAGACGTCGTACCCCACCGACGACTACTACCTGTACTTCTCGGGCAGCGAAAACTCGGGCCGCTACCGGGATCTCGCGAAGCCGCGCCAGCGTGGTCACCGCGTCCACGGTCCCGGAGTGTCGGGCAAAGCGCTGTTCGCGCCGTTGGCCGAGTCGGCGGCCGCGCACGGCGTCCGAGTCCGGACCGGCACCAGGGCGGCCCGGCTCGTCGTCGAGGAGGGTCGGGTGACCGGCGTCGAGGCGATCACGATCGACGGTGCGCCCGCGGCGGTGCGGCGCCGATTCGCCGCGCTCGCTCGGATCTCGGCCAAACCCGGTGTGTACCACCAGGGTTTACGCCGGGCGGTGGAAATGCTGCTGGCCCGGATCGAGCGCAAGCATGGACGGCCGGTCAGGATCCAGGCGAGATCCGGTGTCGTGCTCACCACGGGCGGCTTCATCGCCAATGGCGAGATGGTCGCTCGGCACGCCCCCGAGTATCCGTGGTCGCAAGGACTGCCGCTGGGCAGCGCGGGCGACGACGGCAGCGGCATCACCATGGCACTCGACATCGGCGCGGCGAGCGGCAAGATGGACGCGCTGTCGACGTGGCGTTTCATCGCGCCGCCCAGCGCCTTCTTCGGCGCTGTCGCGGTGAATTCCCTCGGCAAGCGCATGATCGACGAGTCCCGCTACGGCGCGGCGCTGGGCGCGGCCATCGCCGCCAGTCCGGGCCACCGCGCCTGGTTGCTCGTGGACTCCGAACTCGAGGCCGAGGCTCGCAGGCAGATCGGCCCCCAGTCGGTGTGGTTCCAGCGGATGCAGACCGAGCGTTTGCTCCGGATCGGGCGCGTCTCCGGTAGCACCGTGGAGGAGGTGGCCGCCCGTGCCGGGATCGACCAGTCGGCGCTGCGTGAAACCCTCGACGCGCACAACCGGGCGATCGAGCAGGACCAGCCCGATCCGTTGGGCAAGCCCGACGACATCCGTCGTCCGATTCGTACCGGACCGTTCGCCCTGCTCGACATCTCGTTCAAGGCGCGGCTGACCTACCCCATGCCCATGCTCACCCTCGGTGGTCTGCTGGTGGACGAGGACACCGGCGCTGTGCGGCTCGAGGCCGGGGGAGTCGTTCCTGGGCTCTTCGCCGCAGGGCGCGCGGCGGTCGGCATCTGTTCGAACTCCTACGTCAGTGGACTGTCGATTTCCGACTGCGTCTTCTCGGGGCGGCGGGCGGGATTACACAGCGCCCCAGCCGCTTCCACGCGGGTGAACACTCTCGGGTAAGGGCGGGGCCCGGCGTCGGTGATCACGCGAGCGTCCGATGCTGCGCCCCGCCGGCGCGATCGAGAGCGGTGACGAACGCGCTCACCTGCGCCAAGGCGGCGACAGCTTCCGGGACGGCCAGGTATCCCGCCTGGAAGACGTGCACTTGGCCTGCCCAGACCTGTAGGTCACAGCGCACACCGACGCGGCGGGCGGTCGCCGCGAGGTGTTCGGCGTCGGCCTGCAAGATCTCGAGGCCGCCGACTTGGATGAGCATCGGCGGAAATCCGGGGACGATTCCGGCCGCGACGTCCAGGCGGGGATCGGTGAGATCGGCTCCGGCGAGATACATGCCGATCAGCCGGTGGGCGGTGGTGGCCGAGGCGTACGGGTCGCGCAGGGCCGGTTCCTTCGTGGCGGCCAGTCCCATGGTGAGGTCGGCCAGCGGCGAGAACAGCACCAGCCCCGACGGTTGTGGAAGTCCCCGCCGGGCGAGCTCGCCGACGAGGGCCAGCGCCAGGTGTCCGCCGGCGGAATCTCCCGCGACGACGATATCGGCGGGTCGATGTCCGCGGGCGAGCAGCCAGAGGTAGCCCCGCAGCGCGTCCTGATGTGCCGCGGGGAAAGGGTGTTCGGGTGCGAGCCGGTAGCGCACGGCGAAAACGGGGCGTCCGCACGCGCGACCCACCCGCGAGATCAGACCGCGATGGGTGCCCGGCGAACAGGAGAAGTACGCACTGCCGTGCAGGTAGTAGATGATCGGTTCCCGCAGTTCGGGTAGTGCGTTCACCCACTCGCCGCGCACCGCGACGTCGGTGTCTGCCCGTTCGTGGACGGGAAAGCGTGCCACTGTCCATGACGGCATGACCAGGCGCAGTCCGTGCATCGCCGATCGTCCGATACGGGTGCCTGCCCGAGTCGCGGGAAGCAGCGAGCCCAATCGGCGCACCGTCAGCAGCATGACCGCGGCCACGGCCCGGCTGGCGCGCGACGGTGTCGCGTCGAGATATCGATCCATGGCGCACATCATGCGCGGACAACAGGGCAACTGACAAGAAGTCATGTCAAAACTTCCGAGATCCTGTAGGTTGCTGACATGACACCATGTCAAATTGCGAACACGGAGGTATCGCTGACGTGCGACGGCCATTGACAGGGCGGGTCATCGCGGTGACCGGCGGTGCCCGTGGGATCGGAAGAGAGATCGCCGCGCAGCTCGCACGGGCGGGCGCGCGCGTCGCGATCGGCGATATCGACGGATCGGCGGCCCGCGCCACCGCCGCCGAACTGGGTGCGAAGGTGCGGGGATTCGACCTCGATGTCGCCGAACGGGCGTCGTTCGCGGCGTTTCTGGCCGCGGCCGAGCAGGGGTGGGGTCCGCTCGATGTGCTCGTCAACAATGCCGGGGTCATGTGGGTCGGCCCGTTCGACCGGGAACCCGAGGCGGTGCGGCGGCGACAGTTCGACGTGAATGTGCACGGCGTCATCAACGGGGTGACCCTCGCCGCACCGGCCATGCGCGCCCGCGGCGCCGGGCACATCGTCACCGTGGCCTCCGCCGCGTCGAAGCTCGCCCCGCCCGGTGAGTCTTCCTATGCCGCCACCAAGCACGCGATTCTCGGCTACCTGACCGGGGTGCGCGCTGAATTGCGCGACAGTGGCGTCGACCTCTCGGTGATCATGCCGACCGTGGTGGACACCGAATTGGCGACGGGCACCGACAACGGCGGGGTGGCACTGCTCCAGCCCGCCGACGTCGCTCGCGCCGTCGTGCGGGCGATCGAGCGCCCCCGATTCGAGGTGACCGTCCCCGGCTACATCGGACCGCTACTGCGCGTGGTCAACGTGCTCCCGGCCTTCCTGCGGGACCGTATCCTGCTCGCCATGGTGCCGGATCAGGTTGCTGCCGTTCATGATTCGTCGAGCCGGTCCGATTATGAACACAGGGTCTACGAACCTGCCTCCACTCCTACGTCAGGAAATTTGCGATGACGACAACCGATGCTCGCGGCGATGTCCGGCCGATTCCGGAGTTCGCCGGTGTCCACGACGTGTGGCCGCGCGGTGACCGCCTCGAAGCCGTGCGCGAGGCCGCACGCCGCTACCGCGAGCGGTTCCTCCGACAGGGGCAGGTGCGCGCGATCAAGAGCTTCGACATCGCCGCCGCCCCGTATCCGCAGCGGTTCGCGTTCCAGGGCTATTCGATCGGCCCCAACCCGATGATCTCGATCATCAACCGGATGTTCGTGGTCCAATTCGAGGGATTCGACGGCGCGCTGCGGACACTGGTCTGGGAGCCCACCGTCGCGGCCGGGTCGGGCAAGGCCCCGTTCTACGCGAAGCTGCAGAAACTCTCGCGCACTCTGCGCGCGGACTCGCTGTTCGTCAAGTACTACAACGATCCCGAGGCGGTGCTGCCCCGACTCGGTTTGCGCGACGAGGATGTCGATTACGTCAGTTTCGACCATCTGCACGTGCAGGACGTCCGCATGATCATGGGTAGCGACCGGACGATCGACGGTGAGGCGGGCCCGCGTGACTCGCTGTTCCCGAACGCGCGGATGCTCGTGCAGCGCAAGGAACTCGGCACGCTGGAATCGGTGCACCCGATGCAGTGGGCATGGTACGTCGACGGCGGCATGGATGGCGTGCCCGCCGAGCGGCTGCAAGTCCTCGACGGTGACGTCGAACTGGGTGTCGGGGTCAGCCTGCTGTGGACGCCCGGGCACACCGACGGAAATCACTCGCTGTGTGTGAATACGCCCGACGGCGTCTGGGTGTCTTCGGAGAACGGGATGGCGGCCGACAGCTGGCAGCCGGAATTGTCCAAGATCCCCGGGGTCCGGCAGCAGGCCGCGTTCTACGGCCGCGAAGTCGTGCTCAACGCGAATACTCTCGAGGACTCGCTGGATCAGTACGATTCCATGGTCAAGGAGAAGACCATGGCTTCCCGGTCGCCGCGCGATTCGCGCTGGCTGCAAGTTGTTCCGTCGTCGGAATGCGCGAATTGGAAGCGTCAGTGGCCGGTCGTGCCGACCTTCACCCACGGTGGACTCGACTACGGGACGATCACGATACCGCCGCGCGCCACCGTCTGACCCAGCTCGCCCTGCCTCGCCCGATTCTGATAAGGGTTCATGTCAGAATCGGGCGACTGGATAGGATGGAGACTCCGGAAGTCGGGTAGACGGATGCGGGAGGATTGTGACCGAGACCGAGACCGCGTCGCGCCGTTACGGCGGGCGGGACAAGGCGAGTCGAAGCGCTGAGCGTCGAGCCGCTCTCCTGGCGGCCGGCCTGGAACTTTTCGGCACCATCGGCTATCAGGCGTCCTCGGTCAAGAAGATCTGCGATCGAGCGGGCTTGACCGAACGGTACTTCTACGAGTCCTTCACCCATCGCGAGGCACTGCTGAGCGCGGTCTACGACGGTGAGATCGAACAGGTCCGCACCGCCACCCTGGCGGCGCTCGCGAACGCTGAACCCGAGCTGGCTCCGCAGGCGCACGCCAGTGTCGAGGCCTTCGTCCGGACCGTGGCCGCGGACCCTCGTCGCGCCCGTGTCATCTTCATCGAGGTTGTCGGCGTCAGCTCCGCGCTCGAGGTGCACCGCCGCGCGGTCATGCACGAATTCGCCCAGCTGATAGCCGGTTTCGCCGAGGCCTATTTCCATATTCCCGCCACCGAGCGTCTGGCGATCGCGGCGATGCTGTTCGCCGGCGGCATGACCGAGCTGATGGTGGACTGGACGCTGGCCGACACACCGCTGCCGCTCGACGATCTGATCGACGTCGCCGTGAGCATCCTGATCCACGGCCTCGGGACCCTCGATCCCCTACCCGCCGAACAGTCGTAGTCGAGCACCTTGTGGGACAAGCGAATCCGGCTCAGTGGTTGCGTCCGAATTCCTTGCGGTAGTGCTCGGACAGTGCGGGGTAGTAGTCCTCGAAGTTCACCGTGGCCGGGTCGCGGTCGGCCTCGGCGGCGACCAGCCGGTCGAGGTAGTAGTCCCAGCCCGGTCCGACGTTCTCCGCCATGGCGGGGTCGGGCACGATCTGGGCGAAGGTCAGGGTCGTGATCCCGCCTTCCTCGGCGAGATCGAGGCGCAGCTGCCAGTGTTCGGGGTTCTCCCCGTCGTAGGGCATGGAGGTGGTGACCCGCAGCCGGTGCGGGGCGTCGCATTCGTCGATCCGAAATCGCTCGGCGGGCATCTCGCCCTCGAAGAGCATCTGGAACTTCACTTCGCCGGTCGCCGGGTCGCCGGTCCAGGTGCCGAGCCAGCGCGCGAGTCGCTGCGGCTCGGTGACGGCGGCCCAGACGTCTTCGATCGGCGCGCGGAAGGTTCGGGTCCATTCGCAGTAGGTGCCGTCGGCGAGGTCGCGGCGGTGTCCGGTCGCTGTGGGGATGGTCATGCGGTCTGCTCCTTGTCGCTGTCGGTGCTGGTCGTGCCCCGGCGTTCCCGAGTGGTACGGCGTACTTCGAGGTCGAGACCGTCGAGCGCGTGCTCCGGAATCGGCGGCCGGGTCCGCTGCAGCTGCTCCAGATAGTGGTGCAACGGTGCGAGCCCCGCGGGGGCGAGGCGATAGTGGCGTTCGCGACCGTGCTGTTCGGCGCAGACCAGACCCGCATCGGCGAGTACCCGCAGATGCTTGCTGATCGCCGGCCTGCTGATGGGGTATTCCGCGGCGAGATCGACAACCCGGGCCGGTGCGCCCGCGAGGCGCTCGAGTAGGTCTCGGCGCACGGAGTCGGCCAAAGCCTCGAATACGTCCATCTCTTAATTGGTAACCGATTGGTTACCAATAGTCAAGCGCCAACCTCGGGCGGTGGCCGACTGACAGCAAAGGACACGGCCCGACCAGTTGGTCGAGCCGTGTCCCGGTGTGCCTGTGTGTGAACTTGTCACGACGCAGTGTCGTGCGCGAGATCGGTTGGTGCAGGCCCTATTCGGCGAGGCGGTGGGTGCCGTCGCGCACGGTGCCGACGAACTCCTCGATCAGGTCCTCCAACGCGACCACGCCGACGGTGTTGCCGCGACTGTCGACCACCCGTCCCAGGTGACTGCTGGTGCGGCGCAACCGGGCCAACGCTTCGTACAGCGGAGTTCCGGTGCTGACGGTGGGCAGCGGGCGGATGTCGGTGCGGGGGATGACGGTGTCAGGACCGGCGTTGTCGTCGGCGACCTCGTCGAGGACGTCCTTGATGTGTAGGTAGCCCACCAGGGAGCCGTCGGAGGCGGCGACCGGATAGCGGGAGAAGCCGGTTTCGGAGACCGCCGCTTCCACCTCGCCGAGGGTGGTTCCGTTGCCGATCAGGGGTACCGATCTGGCTTGGGCCAACGGGACCATCACATCGCCGACGATCTGTTCGGAGGTGCCCAGCGCCTGGGTGAGCCTGCGGTGTTCTTCCTCGTCGAGCAGTCCCTCGGAGCGGGATTCGCCGATCATCTCGGCCAGTTCCAGCGCCGAGACCGTGGCGTCGAGCTCGTCCTTGGGCTCGATCCGCAGCATCCGCAGCGTCATATTCGCGGCGAGGTTGTACAGCGCGATCAGCGGTCGGGCGATCCGCAACCACATCAGATGGATCGGCACCAGCAGCAGCGCCGACCGTTCCGGGCCCGCGAGGGCGATGTTCTTCGGCACCATCTCGCCGAGCAGGATGTGCAGGATCACCACGATGGTCAGCGCCAGCGTGAAGCCCACCGGATGCAGCAATTGCTCCGGCAGACCGAGCAATTCGAACGGACGCTCGATCAGGTGCGCGATCGCTGGTTCGCCCACTCGGCCGAGCAGGATCGAACAGATGGTGATGCCGAGTTGGGCCGCGGCCAGCATGATCGACAGGTTCTCGCCTGCTTCGATGACCGTCTGGGCCTTCTTCTTGCCTTGTGCGACAAGGGCTTCGAGGCGGTCTCGGCGGGCCGAGATGAGCGCGAACTCGGCAGCGACGAAGAACGCGTTGCCTGCCAGGAGCACGACGGTCAGAAAGATTCCGAACAGGTCACCCATGAGTCTGCTCCCGTGCCGAGAGGTTGGCCGCGTCGACGGGGATCAATCGAATCCGGTCGATGCGCCGTCCGTCCATGCGTTCCACGCGGGCGATCCAGCCGCCGCCGGAACCGCGGGATTCTGGCAGCACCACTTCGTCACCGGTCACCGGGATACGGCCGAGCTGGGCCAGAACCAGTCCGCCGAGGGTTTCGTATTCGCCCTCGGGTGCGTCGTAGCCGGTCGCGCGCGACACCTCGTCGATGCGCATCAGGCCTGAGCAGTCCCAGCCGTCGGAGACCCGGCGCACATCGCGCTCCTCCTCGTCGTGCTCGTCGCGCACGTCGCCGAGGATCTCCTCGATCAGGTCCTCCATGGTCACCATGCCCGCGGTGCCGCCGTATTCGTCGACGACCAGTGCCACCTGCATGCCGTCGGCGCGGACCCGCTCCAGGACTTCGTCGCCGTCCAAACTGGCGGGCACGATCGGCACCGCGACAGCCAGCTTGCTGAGTGGGATCTGCTTGCGCAGCTCGCCCGGATGGGTGAACGCCTGCTTGACGTGCACCACGCCGAGGGTGTTGTCGAGGTCGCCGTCGACCACCGGGAACCGGGAATAGCCGGTGCGCGCGGCGGCGGCGATGAGATCGGCGATGGTGTCGTCGCGGTCCAGCGATTCGACCTTCACCCGTGGCGTCATCAGATCCTCGGCGCTGCGCTCACCGAATTCCAGCGAGCGGTCCATCACCTGCGCGGTGCGCTGATCCATCGCGCCGCGCATGGCGGAGGTACGCACCAGCGAACCGAGTTCCTGGGGCGAGCGGGCCGAGCGCAGTTCTTCGGCGGGTTCGATGCCCAGCCTGCGAACAACCCAGTTGGCGGCGCCGTTGAGAAAGCGGATGAGCCATTTGAACAGGGCGGAGAACCCGATCATCGGACCCGAGGTGACCCGGGCCACCTTCATCGGCTCGGCGATCGCGATGTTCTTGGGCACCAGTTCGCCGTAGATCATCGACAGCGATGTCGCGATGATCAAGGCCAGCGCCAACGCGACGCCGTGCGAAGCGCTTTCGCTCAACCCGATGCCGTCCAGCAGCGGATCGAGCAGTCGGGCCAGCACGGGTTCGGCGATGAAGCCGGTGATCAGGGTGGTGATGGTGATGCCGAGCTGGGCGCCGGAGAGTTGGAAGGACAGGGTGTGATGAGCCTGTTTCACCAGCCGTGACTGGGTGTCACCTTCGCGGGCGGCCGCTTCGACGGTGCTGCGTTCGAGTGCGGTGAGAGAGAACTCGGCGGCGACGAACAGGGCCGTTCCGAGGGTGAGGGCGACGAAGCCGAGCAGGCTGAGCACGGTCAGGACGATGGACATCCTCAGCACCACCCGAGGGGTGCGACAGGGAGACCGGGAGATCGAACGGACGCTGCGGAAAGGAGGACGCCGGGTTTGTCACCCGGCTCCGTAGAGGAGCCCTCCTGTGTGGCGCCCTGAGACGCGGGTGACAACTGGATCCTTTCGGGGCGGGAGTCGAGCATGTGCCGTGATCGGCTACTCCATAGTAATCCGTGCCCACCCATGATGTGTCAGCGGCGCGGCGCCGGACACGGCGAGGCGGCCGATCGAGGGTTCGATCGGCCGCCGTGCGAGGGGTTCACCAGCCGCTGGGCAGCGGCCGACCTTCGGCGAAGCCTGCCGCGGACTGCACGCCGAGCACGGCCTTGTCGTGGAATTCCGGCAGTGAGCGAGCACCGGCGTAGGTGCAGGAACTGCGCACACCCGAGCAGATGTGGTCGATGAGGTCCTCGACGCCGGGGCGCTCGGGATCCAGACGCATCCGCGAGCTGGAGATGCCCTCTTCGAACAGCGCCTTGCGGGCGCGATCGAAGCTGCTGTCGGCGGCGGTGCGGGCGGCGACGGCGCGCTTGGACGCCATGCCAAAGCTTTCCTTGTACTTGTTGCCGTCGCGGTCCACGCGCAGGTCGCCGGGGGACTCGTAGGTGCCGGCGAACCAGGAACCGATCATCACGTTCGACGCACCCGCGGCCAGCGCGAGGGCTACGTCGCGGGGATGCCGAACGCCACCGTCGGCCCAGACGTGCACGCCGAGTTCCTTTGCGGCGGCGGCACATTCGGCCACGGCGGAGAACTGCGGGCGACCGACGCCGGTCATCATGCGGGTGGTGCACATGGCGCCGGGGCCGACGCCGACCTTGATGATGGTCGCGCCCGCCTCGGCCAGATCACGGGTGCCTTCGGCGGAGACCACGTTGCCCGCGACCAGGGGCAACCCGAGGCCGAGATCGGCGACGGTGCGCAACGATTCGAGCATCTTGGTCTGGTGGCCGTGCGCGGTATCGAGCACGAGCACGTCGGCACCCGCCTCGGCCAGTGCCTTCGCCTTGACGGCGACGTCACCGTTGATGCCGACGGCGGCGGCGACGCGCAGCTTGCCTGCTTCGTCGACGGCGGGGGTGTAGATACCCGCGCGGACGGTGCCGGTGCGCGTCATCACGCCGGCGAGCGTGCCGTCGGAGTTGGTGAGCACGGCGAGCTGTGCGTGGGCTTCGGCGAGACGGTCGAAGATGTCGCGCGGGGACGCCTCGACGGGTACCTGGACGAAGTCGGTGAACGCGACCTCACGCAGGCGCGCGAACCGGTCGACATCGGCGCAGGCGGCCTCGGTGACCACACCGACCGGCTTACCGCCCTCGACGACCACGACGGCACCGTGCGCACGCTTGTGCATCAGCGCCACCGCGTCGGACACCGAACGATCAGGGTCGAGGGTGACAGGGGTGTCGGCGGTGAGCGAGCGGCTCTTGACGAACGCGATGGTGTCGGCGGCCGCCGGGATCGGCAGGTCCTGGGGGAGTACCACGATGCCGCCGCGGCGGGCGACGGTCTCGGCCATCCGCTTGCCCGCGACCGCGGTCATGTTCGCGACCACGAGGGGGATGGTGGTACCGGACCCGTCGACACTGGCCAGGTCCACATCGAACCGGGACGCGACCTCGGTCCGGTTCGGGACCAGGAACAGGTCGTCGTAGGTCAGGTCATACGGCGGCTGGGGTCCCGGAAGAAATCGCACTTGATTGATAGTAGCCCTGTGAGCACCGCGGTGTGCAAATCTCGGCGATGTGTCAGCGCGCGGGCTCGGCGGCGACCGCTCTGGTCTGGCACAGGGCCACGGTCGCCGCGCACATCACGACGACGCAGGCGCCGACGACGACCAGGCCGAAACCGTTGGTGCGCAGGTGTTCGTCGAGAGCGGTGAGACCGAGGAACGCGGCGGCCAGCGGTTCGGCGATGGTCGCCGCGGGCAGTGAGGCCGACAGCGGTCCGGCCTGGAACGCGCGCTGTTGCAGGTACACGCCGAGCAGTCCCGCGGCGACCAGCGTCCAGGTCTGCCACCCGCCGAGCACCGCGCCGATCCCGTCGCCGAACAGGGTGACCACGCGGTCGGTGAGTGCGGCGGCCGTGCCGAACAGGGCGCCACCGGCGAGACCGAGAGCGAGCGCCTGCCCCGATCGGCTGCTGATCAGCAGCCCGGTGACGGTCGCGGCCACGACGACGCCGAGCACGATCGCCAAGGGCACCAACCACTCTCGAAAGGGTGCGGTGTCCTCGCCTGCGGTCGGATCGCCCACGATCAGGAACAGCGTGAGCGCCGCGACGAGGATCAGGGCGATGGTGGCGGCACGCGCGGTGATCCGCTGCCCGTTCAGCCGCGCCGACAGCGGGAGCGCGAACACCAAGGCGCTCACCAGAATCGGTTGCACCACCAGCACCGCGCCGAATGTCAGCGCGAGAACCTGCATGCCGTAACCACCGACGTCGCCGACGATTCCGGACCACCAGCGTGGGCTGCGGAGCAGACCGCCGACGAGGGACGCGCCTTCTGGCACCGCCGCGGCCGCCCGCTGCTGCGCTACGGCGCCCAACGCGATCAACATGGCCGCGATCAGCGCGCACACGATGGTGGCGATCTCATGGTTCGTCACGGGCTCAGTGTGCGGGATCCGGTCCTCGTCGGCACTGATCTACGAACGGAAAGTCGCGGTGTTCGCCGCACCTGGAAACAGACGCGTGGCCGAACCGTAATCGGTTCGGCCACGCGATGACTCAGTTTGCCGTGCGGTTGCGGGTCACGGCGGGAGAGGCCGGACGCGCGGCGCGACGACGAGAATTCGTCGGCGTGTCGCCACTGCGGGCGTGTCCACCGGCCCCCGCGGGCTGACGAGTACGCGACTCGTGTGCCGGACGCTCGCGGCGCGGAGCACCGCCACGTCCCGCCTCGGCGGCAGGTGCGCCACCGGAGCGCGGACGACGGGTGCGCCCGCCACCGGTCGCCGACCGGGTCGGCTGCGCGGGTGCGGCCGGGGCGGCCAGTGCGATACCGCTGGGCTTGCGGGCGCCGGTGATCTCCACCAGGTTCCGGTCGCCGGGGCGCACGTCGACACCGTCGGTCCGCACGCCCGCCTTACGGGTCATCGCGGCGACTTCCTTGCGCTCCTCGTCGGTGACGAGGGTGACCACGACGCCGTCTTCACCGGCGCGCGCGGTGCGGCCCGCGCGGTGCAGGTAGGCCTTGTGTTCGGCGGGCGGGTCGAAGTGCACGACCAGCGAGATACCGTCGATGTGGATGCCGCGCGCGGCGACATCGGTGGTGACCAGCACCGGCACCGACTTGTCGGCGAAGGCCGCCAGCGTGCGCACACGGTTGTTCTGGGCCTTGCCGCCGTGCAGCGAGCCCGCGTCGACACCGGCGCCGCGCAGCTGCTTGGCCAGGCGGTCGGCGCCGTGCTTGGTGCGCACGAACATGATGGTCAGGCCCTCACGCGCGGCGATCTCGGTGGCCACGGTGCGCTTGATGTTCTTGTCGCGCACGTAGAGCAGGTGGTGGGTCATGGTGCTGACCGACGCCTCGGCGGGCGCGGTCGAGTGGGTCACCGGGTTGTGCATGTAGCGCTTGACCAGCTTGTCCACGTCACCGTCGAGGGTGGCCGAGAACAGCAGGCGCTGACCCTGCTTGGGGGTGCGGTCGAGCAGGCGGGTGACCTGGGGCAGGAAGCCCATGTCGGCCATGTGGTCGGCCTCGTCGAGCGCGGTGATCGACACGTCCGACAGGTCGGCGTTGCGCTGCTTGATCAGGTCGTCGAGGCGGCCGGGGGTCGCGATGAGCAGGTCGACACCGCGGGCAAGGCGATCGGCCTGACGCTTGATCGGCGCTCCACCGACGACGGAGGCCACGCGAAGGCCCAGCGAGCGGGCTGCCTCTTCGAGGGCCTTCTCGATCTGGGTCGCGAGTTCACGGGTCGGCACCAGCACGAGACCGCGCGGGCGGCCCGGCTTGGAGGGCGAACCCTGGGCCAGGCGGGTCAGCATCGGCAGGCCGAAGGCCAGGGTCTTGCCCGAGCCGGTCGGGCCGCGACCGAGCACATCGCGCCCGGAGAGGGCGTCGCCGATCGTGGCGGCCTGGATGGGGAAGGGCTTGTCGATGCCCGCGTTGCGCAGGGTCTGCACCAGTTCGACGGGCAGGCCGAGTTCGGCGAAGGTCGGTTCGTTGGGCACGGCAGAGTTGGTCAAGGTGGCCTTTCGTTGGGCTGCGAATCGCGCCGAACGATGATCGGCGCCGATTACCCGAATACGCGCTTCGGCGTGAGCGGGGTGCGGCCCAGCAGGAAGGACCGGTCTCCCAGGATAGGCGTGTTCGGCCTCGGGTGGGTAAACAGGCTGGTCAGGTCGGCGGTTGTGGCAACGTTTGTGCCGCCGCGAGACACCGACAGACAGTGCGGTCGTCGCGCCGCGAACGCGGAGCGGCGGAGGTGGCGGATCGCCAGGTCAGCCGTGGAAGAGCCGGTTGAGTTCCTGCAGCCACGGCACCGCGACGGCCAGTGTCGGCACGACCAGAATCGCGGCCGAGCCGAGGTAGGCGGCGGTGGCGACTCTCACGTCTCCGGTGGTGCTCGCGAGCCGTTGGATGCGGATGAGCGTGCTCGGTCCGCCCGCGGCGAGCGCGCCCTGCGGTGCGGTGGACTTGGCGCAGGCGATGAGAGCGCGGGCGAGGGGTTTGGGGCCGGTCACCTTCACGGCGGAATCGTCGGCGAGCAGTTCGATCAGCAGTTTCACCTGGCCGAGCGCGGCCTTGCTGCGGACCACCCGGGGAAAGGCCTCGTGGACGGCGGTGAACGCCTCGAGTACCAGGTCGTGGCGTGCGCGCAGATGCGAGCGTTCATGGCTCACGATGGCGGTGACCTCGGAGTCGTCGAGGTTGGTGAGCGTGCCTTCGCTGATCACGACCCGCTGGCGTAGGCCGGGCAGGCAGTAGGCGATGGGTTCGGTGGCGGCCAGCACTCGGATATCGGCGGCGCGGCGCACCGGGCCGCTCTGATCGAGCAGATCGACCAGCATGCGATGGCGGGAACGGCGGCGCCGGGTGTGCACACCGACACGCACGATCGAGAACATCAGCCGGGCGCCGACCATCAAAGTCAGCGCGAAGACCAGCACATACAGCGACCACAGGGGCAGACCGAGCGCGTCGATCTCCTGGGTGGGCGAGGTGGTCGGCCTACCGTCGGGACCGGGTACGAGCAGCAAGCTGGCGATGGCCAGCCCGGATCCGAAGGCGCTGAGCACGGCGGCCAAGGCGATCGCCTGCCACAACACCAGTGCCGCGCGCGGGCTGCGGTGCACCCAGGAAGCGCGACTGAGCAGCGCTGGTACCGGCCCTGCGAGAAGCAGGGCAAGACCAGCAAAGACTGCCGCGGTTGCGTTCATCGACTCTGCTCACTGCGTTGTGGGGCCAGGGGCGCTCACTCCATTGTGAGAGCCGCCAGGGAGTCTAGCCGCTGTTTTCGTCGGATTCGAGCTTGGCGAGCGCCTCGCGCAGGGCATCCGCCTCGTCCTTGCCGACCTGCTCCACGAAATGCACCAGCGCCGCGGCGCGACTACCTGCGGCGTCGGCCTGTTGCAAGGCGTCGACCATCAGGCTCGCCACGAGTTCGTCGCGGGTGTGAACCGGTGCGTATCGATGGGCGCGATCGTCGCGTCGCTGCACGACCAGATCTTTCTTCGCCAGTCGTTGGAGCACCGTCATCACCGTGGTGTACGCGAGCTCGCGCCGCGCGGCCAGCGCTTCGTGTACCTGCCGCACCGTGAGTGGCTCATCGGCCGACCACAACTGGTCCATGACCGCTTTTTCGAGTTCGCCGAGACCTGCCATCCCACCGATTTTACGGCCTCAACGACAAACATGCGTACTACAGATTGTCGTAACGGAGTGTTTGCTGTGTGTTATTCGTCATAGTCGGCCGCGCCGTGCACATGTCGGGTGCCGATCGGTACGATCATCGGCCGCCCCGAGACCGGATCCGTGAGCACCGTGGCCTCGAGCCCGAACACCTCGGCCAGCAGGTCGGCAGTGACGATGTCGGCCGGTTTGCCCCGCGCGACGATCCTGCCCGCGCGCATGACCACGAGCTCGTCGCTGTAGCGGATGGCGAGATTGAGATCGTGCAGCACCATCACCACCGTGCGCCCGTACTCGGCGTGCAGCCGGTCGACGAGGTCGAGGACCTCGAGCGAGTGCGCGAGATCGAGGTAGGTGGTCGGTTCGTCGAGCAGCAGGATGTCGGTGCCCTGAGCCAGCGCCATGGAGATCCAGGCGCGCTGACGTTGGCCGCCGGAGAGTTCGTCGAGGGTGCGGTCGGCCAGGTCGGCGATGCCGGTCTGGGCCAGCGCGGCGGCGACCTCGGTCTCGTCGTCGGCCGACCACTGCCGCAACCAGGACTGATGCGGATGCCGTCCGCGCGCGACCAGGTCGGCGACCGTGAGCCCTTCGGGCGCGACCGGTGTCTGCGGCAGCATGCCGATCACCCTGGCCACGTCCTTGGTCTTCATCGACGAGATCGCCTTGCCGTCGAGCACCACCTGGCCCTCGCGCGGGCGAAGCAGGCGGCCCAGTGACTTCAACAGTGTCGACTTGCCGCAGCCGTTGGGTCCGATGACTGTGGTGACCACCCCGGGCGCGATGTCGAGGCTGAGCTCGTCGACGATCACCCGTTCGCCGTAGCCGAGGGACACGGCGTCGGCGGCGAGGCGATGCGCCCAGCTGGTCATCTGAGAGTGGCTTTCCGATTTCACGTGGACGAGCTCGTTGATACGGGGCTGGTCATGAGAGCGTGGCCTTCCGATTCATGCGGACGAGCAGGTAGAGCAGGAACGGTCCACCCAGCGCGGCTGTGACGATACCGACCGGCAGGTCGACGGGCAGGAGCGCGCGTGAGACGACGTCGGCGCCCGCGACCAGGGCGGCGCCGGTCAGTGCCGAGGCGATCAGGGGCTCGCCCGCGGTCCGCAGCGCCATTCTCGCGATCTGCGGTGCGGCGAGGGCGACGAATCCGACCGGCCCCACGGCGGCGGTCGCCACCGAGGCGGCCACGACCGACGCGCCGATGAGCAGTGCCTGCTGCGCCTGGATCCGCACACCGAGCACCCGGGTCGAGTCCTCGCCGAGGCGCAGCGCGGCCAGCGTGCGCGCCGACACCAGCGACACCACGGTCACCACCGACAGGGCGATGACGGCGGGCACGACCCTCGACATGTCGGCTCCGTTGAGCGAGCCGGTGAGCCAGAGCTGGGCACGGGCGGCATCGGTCAGGCTGGCGCGGGTGAGCAGCCAGCTGATCACCGACAGCAGGACCGCGTTCACGCCGATGCCGATGAGCACGAGCCGGAATCCGGTGACACCGTGTTCGCCACTGCCCCCGCGGCGCCAGGCCAGGAGATAGATGACGACCGCGGTCAGCAGGCCGCCGGCCAGCGCGGCGATCGGGGCTCCGACGGTCGCGAGCAGTCCGGTGCTCGCACCACCGCTGCCGACCAGCACCGCGACGGCGCCGACGCTCGCGCCGGTGGTGATGCCGAGCACGTCCGGCCCGGCCAGTGGGTTGTGCAGGATCGACTGCATCAGCGCGCCCGACAATCCGAGCGCGGCCCCGACCACCACGGCTGTCAGCGCACGCGGCAATCGCGATTCGATGATGATGAAGCGCTGTGATCGGGTGCCGCCGCCGCCGAGCACGTCGAGTACGCGACCCAGTGGAATGTGGGTATCGCCCACCGCGATGTCCAGGCAGAACAGTGCGAACACCGCGACCGCCAGCGCCAGCACCATGCCGAACACGAACGGCCGCAGCACCAGTGACACCGGCCCGACCCGCAACGCGGGACGCACCCTGCGCAGCTGGGTCACCGCTCGATCCGTTCGGTCGGCGTGCGGGGGCTCGGCGGCTACCCGGTCGGCGGCCTTGCCCATCTCGACCTCACTCACAGCGACACCAACTTCTTACGACGCACCAAGGCGATGAAGAACGGCGCGCCGATCGCGGCCAACATCACCCCGACCTGGAGTTCACCGGGCCGGGCGATCACCCGTCCGGCGACGTCGGCGACGAGCAGTAGCAGCCCGCCGAGCAGTCCGGAGTAGGGGATCAGCCACTTGTTGTCCGGTCCGGTGATGGTCCGCGCCATGTGCGGAACCACCAGCCCCAAAAACACGATCGGCCCGATCGCCGCGGTCGCCCCGCCGCTGAGCAGCACCACCGCGATCAGACCGAAGGCCCGCGCCCGGGTGACGTCGACGCCGAGTCCGCGGGCGACATCGTCACCGAGGCTCAGCAGATTCAGGCTGGGTGCCGCGGCCACGGCCATGCCGACGCCGACCACCAGGAACGGCAGGACCTCCCAGAACACTTCCGCTTCGCGCCCGGCCACATTGCCGACCACCCAGAACCGGTAGGTATCGAGCGCCGCGTTGTCGAGCACGATGATCGCGTTCGTCATCGCCTGGAGGAAGGCGGTCACCGCCGCGCCGGCCAGGATCAGGCTCAGCGGACTCGCTTTGCCCCCGCCGATCGAGGAGACCCCGAACACGATCACCCCCGCGATCGCCGACCCGGCGAAGGCGAACCAGATGTATTGCGCGGGTGCGGTGAACCCGAACAGGAAGATGCTCAGCGCCGCGAGAAAACCGGCTCCCGCATTCAGTCCTAACAATCCGGCATCAGCGAGCGGATTCCGGGTATACCCCTGGATGAGCGCGCCCGCGATGCCCAACGCCACTCCGGCGAACAGGGCCAACGCGGTGCGCGGCAGACGTAGCTCACGCACGATTTCCTCGGCGGTGGAGCGGGCCGGGCATCGGAACGGGCCGCCGTCGCAGCCGAGGGCGTGTGTGACGGCGTCGAACACCGTGGTGGGTGCGAGCGAGCGGGTGCCGATGGCAATGCTCGCCACCACCGCCACGGTGAGCAAGACAACGAGCAGCAGAAGCCCGGTCAGACGACGACGTCTGACGGTGCCAGGGTGGATCACGGCGACGAACTTCTCCTGCCTCGAAACCGGACATGACTTGTGAAGTCTGGTAAGCCTAACCTATGTTCCGAGACATCATCGTCACGGGAACCAACGTTCGAGGAGGTTCGATGTCCGAGCCCGTCACCACCGCCACTTCCCGCACCACCGCCGTGTTCGACCGCGCTTGTGCCAGGTTGCAATCGCTGCAACCCGAGCATCCGCGGGTGTATGCCGTCGCGGCGATGAGCGGGCAGGGCAAACGGCGATGGTGGCATGTGCCCAACGGGCTCTCGGAGGGCCGCGTCGAACTGATGTACCGGCGTCACGCCGCGGAGATGATCAACGACGACATCGCCGCCGAAGTTGTTGCCACCGCGCTCATTCACGCCGTAGCGGGTCGGGTCACCGCCCTGTTCGTCATGGATGCGCAGGCCTGGGACCCCGGCCGCGACAACCTGTGGATCCACCACGACAACGACGGCGGCATCGACTGGGCCGGGTTGACCGACACCAGGATTCGCGTCGTCGACTGCGACCCCGAACCCGGTGCGGTCGCCTTCCCCTGCGAAGCCGCCATGGCGGTCTGGCTCGCCCACCGCTGTGCCTCCTCGCTGATTCCGCTGCAGTCGGTTCTCACCCGTTGCTCCGGTCTGCTCGCTCGCCGTTTCTGGACCCTGGTCGGTGAATCCATCATCGGCGCAGCGACTTACGTCCCCGACCTGGCGCGCGCCGACGTGTCCGCGGGGGCGCGCCGTGGCCAACTCCTGCTCGGCGCGTTCGAGGAACGCGGCCTCCCGGTTCGCCGCAGCAGTTGCCTGCAGCGCTGACGAGAGCTCTACGCGGACAAGCGATCACCAGGGTTTCAGGGTTGGCCGAGGGCTGTGGCCATCATCGGCCATGAGGCGTGGAGGTCGTCCTCCCAGTAGCCCCATGAGTGGGTACCGGTCGGGCGGATGTTGTAGGTGATATTCGTGCGGCCGAGTTCTCGCGTCCGCTGTGCCAGATTCGCCGTGCAATATGCCGTCGCTGCTTCGATGCCACCGCCGACGAGCATTTGATTCGTCAGAATCGACGTCGGATTCTTGCCGCTGATGTGCACGCGCGGATTGGACAGAGTGTCGTGTGGTCCCGGCAATCCGCTGCCCGCGGAGATGTAGATCGGAATATTCGGCAAACGATGAGCTTGCACGTAGGGATCGTGCTCGCGCCATGCGGCGTCGGTCTCCGGACCCCACATGTTCTCGGTGTTCCCGCCGCCCATCCGCACCACCAGGGAGACGAAGGCTCGGCCGATCGGATCGCTGGTCATCGCGCAGCCGCTGTAGGCGGAGACGCTGCGGTACAGCGCGGGCGCCTGGATCGCGAGATCGAGGACCGAGGTTCCCGCCATCGAGATACCGGCCAGGGAATTGACGCCGTTCGTGCCGAAGGCCGCGTCGATCACGGGCGGCAGCTCCTCGGTGAGGAACGTCGTCCACATGTTGTTGCCGTTGTTGTCGAGGTTCTTCGCCAGGCCGGCGTCCGGTCGCCGCCAGTCGGTGTAATAGGAGAACGCGCCTTCCATCGGGACGACGACGTTGACATGCTTGTCGGCGAAGAACCCGCCGGCATCGGTCTGACCCGGCCAATTGGCCGAATCCTCGCCGCCGCCGGCGCCGTTGAGCAGATACAGCGTCGGTGCGGGCGCCGAGGTGTCGCTCGGCCGCAGCACCCGCAACGCGATCGTGCGATCCATCGCGGGGGAGTAGACGCTGATGTCGGCGACCCGGTCGGTCTGCGTCCGGCTCACCAGTCGCGCGCCGGGCGCTGCCGAGGCCTGCGCGGCGTCGACGAAGGCCGGCGTCGAGGCGACTGCCACGGCACAGACGGCCGACATGATTGCGCGGAGCATTTCGTTCTTCATGGTGTTGCGTGCCTGTTCGGGTGGTCATTACCAGCGGTATCGGATGTGATGCCGGTAACTTATCTCCCCCCGGGGAAGTGTGGCAAGCTGATGTTTCACTCTTCTGGGCTGCGTCCGAGTGACGTATCTCCGCGCAATTCGGTCCGAGATTCTGTCGAAGCGGTCAATCCTCCTCAGTTCGGCTGCGCCAGATACGCGCCGGAATTCCGCTGACCAGATCGCGGCGCCGCAGCACTTGGATCCGCCACGGGTCGAGGCGAAGTACCTGGAAGGCCGGGTCGTCGGGTCCCTGCCAGAACTGCGCGGGGTCGTAGCCCGCGCCGGGCGGACTGCCGTGCCGATACAGGTCCCACACGTGTGCTCGCTCGCCGGGATCGTCGGTCCATTCGGCGACCGCGTCGACGGCGACGGTGTTCTGTGCCGGGCTCCAATAGGAGAACGTCACGTGCGGATTTCCCGCGATGTGGGCGGCCTTTACCGGGGTGCGGTAGGTCCCGAGCCAACCGACTGGGTGCTCGCCGTCGGTTTTTTCCCAGACCGGAATCAGGACGCGCGACCGCGGCCTGCCCAGGTTGTCGACGGTGGTCATGGTCGCGTAGTTGACGGCGCCGACGATGGCGTCGAAATCGGGCTGGAGATCAGCGAAGGCGCGAACGTGGGCGCGCGTGCGGTTGCTCACTGCTGCTCCTCGATGCGATCGAGCACGACGACCGGAATCGGCTGCGCGGCCGGTCGGGCGTCGTGCCGGTAGACGCCGCTGCGGCGGCCGGTGGTGGTGAGGAAGAGGTTGGTGGTGCCGCCTTCGAGGAACCCGTCACGCCCGTCGGTGGCGAGGTAGTGGCGGAGATGGTCGGTCACCGAGGGATCGGGGCTGTCGGTCACGGTGTGAGTCATGGGTTCACCGTGCACCGACGGCCTTCGGACGGACTCAGGATCGACTTCGGGCCCGCTCGGTGTGCAGCGTGTGGGGGTCGGCAGTCCGGCCCACGTCGAGTTCGGTGGAGCACCGGTCGGCGCCGATGTCGGCGACGATGCGTGCCTCGATGCGGTCGACATCCCCGCGTTCGGCCTCGGGCAGCGGAGCACCGGTGGACCGGCGGAGTGTGTCGGCGGCTCCGAGCAATTGGGCGGCGTGCGCGGAATACCCTGCGAGCGAACGGGATCCGGCGAGACCCTCCAGCGCGAGCGCGTGGGCCCGGGGATCGCCGGTGCGCAGGGCGGAGTCGAGTCCGCGTAGGTGGCGCTGTTCGGCTTCGTCGGCGTCACCGGCGAGTTCGGCGGTGAAGCCGAGCTCGGCGAGGATCAGGGCGGCGCCGAAATGCGACCCGGCCCGCAGATGCCAGTCCAGCCAGGTGCCCAGATACTCGCGGGCCGCGGCCAGGTCACCGCGGCGCCGGGCGACGAGGCCGAGCCCCAGTACCGCGGATTCCTCGCCGACGAGGTGTCCCTGGTCGACCGCCACCCGACGGGCTCGCTCGTGCAGCTCGGCGCTGCGGTCGAGCTCGCCGCGCAGCAAGGCGATCCGGCCGAGCGAGGTGAGCCGCTCGCCGACTTCGGTCCACAGGCCGAGTTCTTCGGCGGTGGCCAGCGAGCTCCGGTGGTAGTCGCGGGCGGCATCGAGGTCGCCGGTCACCTCGGCATGGCTGCCGAGCAGGAATCCCGCGATGGCCTGACCCCAGCGATCACCCACCCTCGCGAACAGATCCCGGCTCCGTTCGGCGTGCTCGCACAGTCCGGCCAGGTCGCCGCGGGCGAACGCCTCCCTGGCCAGTGATACCGAGGCCGCCGCGACACCCCAGTCATCGGCATTGTCGGCGAAGGCATTTCGCAGGGCGGCCAGGTCGTCCATGCCCTGGTGGGCGGCGAATCCGGAGTACACGTGGGCGAGATACCAGCGGGCGCGCAGTTCCGCCGGTGTCGGTCGTTCGGTCACGGCGGGCAGGGTGTCGACAGTGCGGCCGACCCCGACTTCGAGCGCATCGCGCCACAGCAGCGCCACCCGCCGCGCGGCCGGGTCGGTCTCGCCGGGCACCGCGAGGGCGGTTCCCAGCGACCGGATGCCCTCGGCGAGGCGTCCCCGCATCACCCAGTACCAGGCGAGCGCGTTGACCAGCCGCAGCGCGTCCACGGATCTGCCCGCGGTACGGGCAGTGTCGAGCGCCCGGCGCAGATCGGCGGATTCGGCGTCGAGCCGCGACAGCCAGCGACGCTGGTCTCCGGTGCGCAGGTGCCGGTCGGCGCGTTCGGCGAACGCGAGGTAGTAGGCGAGATGGCGCAGCCGCGTGTCGGATTCCTCGCCGCTGTCGCGCAGCTGTTCGGCACCATAGGCGGCGATGGATTTCAGCAGGCGGTAGCGCGGGCGGACATCGGCGGTGGGCGTGATGATCAGGGAACGATCGACCAAGCGGGCCAGCAACTCCGCGACCTCGGCACCCGCGATGGCACCACCCGCGCAGACCGCCTCGGCCGACTCCAGCGTGGCTCCGTCGGCGTGAGTCGAAAGTCGCCGCAGCACCGCACGTTCGGGCTCGTCGAGGAGTTCCCAGCTCCAATCGATCACCGCACGCAGGGTGCGCTGCCGATCCGGTGCGTCCCGATAACCGGACGACAGCAGGGTGAAGCGGTCCTCGATCCGTTCGGCGAGGGTGTGCACGCCGAGTGCGCGGACCCGGGTCGCCGCCAGTTCCAGTGCCAACGGGAGGCCGTCGAGACGGGTGACGATGGTGGCGATCGCGGCGGCATTGTCGTCGGTGACGGTGAAGCCGGGTGCGCTCGACCGAGCACGTTCGACGAAAAGCTGTGCAGCAGCTGATGTTTCTGCTGATTCCATGTCGCCCGGGGTGGGAACAGCCAACGGTGTCACGTGCCAGATGTATTCGCCCGCGATGTTCAGCGGCACCTGACTGGTGACCAGTATTCGGAGCTCGGGAGCGGCGGCCAGTAGCCGCGACACGACGGTGGCGGCGGCGTCGGCGACGTGCTCACCGTTGTCCAGCACGAGCAGCAATTGCTTGCCGCGCACCGCCTCGGCAAGATGAGCGAGCTGAGTTCCGTTGCCGGGCACCGGAAACGGGCTCGAACCCGCGGAATCGTCACGGACCTCGAAGGCGGCCGCCACGACCTCGGTGAGTGTCGTCAACGCGCTGTCCGGATCTTCCCCGAGGCACAGCCCGGCGAGCTCGACGAACAAGACGCCGTCACGCGCGGAATGCTCGGCCGCGGTCGCCAACGCGAGCCGGGTCTTGCCCACTCCACCCGGTCCGGTGAGGGTCACCAGCCGTTCGGCACGGATCAGCGCGTCGATCGCGGCCAGGTCGTCTTCGCGCCCGATGAGCGAGGTCACGGGGACCGGCAGTGCGGGGCGCGGTGTCACGGGTGCTGCGGGTGCGGGCCGAACCGGCGCACCGAGGGACGGATCCTGTTCCAGCACAGCGCGATGCAGGGCGGCGAGCTCGGGGCTCGGGTCGAGACCGAGTTCCTCGGCGAGGTGTTCGCGCAGGCGCCGATAGGAATCCAGGGCCTCACCGTGTCGCCCCGACCGGTACAGCGCCAGCATGTGCGCCGCGCGCAGCCGTTCGCGGAGCGGATGCAGTGCGGTGAGCTCACCGAGTTCGTCGGCGACCTGATCGTGTTCGCCGAGCGTGATCCTCGCCTGCGCGAGTTCCTCGACGGCTGTGAGTCGCTGTTCCTCGAGCCGCAGCACCGGAATCCGCGCGAAGTCGTGATCGGCGAGGTCGGCCAGCACCTCGCCGCGCCACAACGCGAGTGCCTCAGCGAGAAGCGTTGCCCGAGTAGCAGTATCGGCGGCGGCGCGCGCCTGGTGGAGCAACTGCTGGAACACCTGGGAGTCCACCGTGGCCTCGGTGACCTCGAGGAGATAGCCGGGGGAGCGCGATACCAGCAACTCCCGCCCGCCCGCTTCGGCGTCGCCGAGGACCCGACGCAATTGCGAGGCCCGAGTCTGCAGGGAACCCGCCGGGTTGGCGGGCAACGCCGTACCCCACAGATCCTCGACGAGTCGGTCGGCGGGCACGATCCGACCTGGTTCGACCAACAGCGCACCGAGCAGAACTCGCACCTTGAGTTCTGGAACCCGGACGGCTTGTCCCTCGTCGGTCCAGACCGCCAACGGGCCGAGCACTCCGAAACGCATGTCACCCACCCTAAACGGCCCCGGCACGGGTGCGGCGATGCGCGGCAGCGGGCTACGCCGAGCCTCGAACACGGTGCCGTGGCGACGCAGCTCGAGGTCGTCTGGAGTCGGCCCGAAGGGTTCCCGAAGTGCGGCCCGGCACTGTCGGTCCCAGTCGAATCGTCCTCGAAGGGAAACTCCTGATGTCCACGTTCACCGATATCCCCGAGCGGGCAGGTACCCGCCAATGGCTGGGACTTGCGGTCCTGCTCCTGCCCACGGTGCTGCTGTTTCTCAGCATGACCGTGCTGTTCCTGGCCACCCCCTATATCGCGGCCGACCTGTCGCCCAGTAGCGGCCAGCTGTTGTGGATCAACGACATCTACGGGTTCGTGATGGCGGGGTTCCTCGTCACCATGGGCACCCTCGGTGACCGGCTCGGCCGTCGCAGGCTGCTGCTGGCCGGTGCCGCGCTGTTCGGCGTCGCCTCGGTTCTTGCCGCGTTCGCTCCCGGCCCCGACTTGCTGATCGCGGCGCGTGCGCTGATGGGTCTCGGCGCGGCCGCCGTCATGCCCGCCACGTTGTCGCTGATCACCACGATGTTCCGCGACGACCGGCAGCGCGCCACCGCCATCGGTCTGTGGGCGGCATCGGTGTCGGCCGGTGTGGCACTGGGCCCACTGCTCGGCGGTCTGCTGCTCGACTCGCTGTGGTGGGGTGCGTCCATGCTGATCGGTGTGCCGGTGATGGCGCTCGTCGTGCTCGCGGTGCCGGTGCTGATTCCGGAATACCGTGCGCCCGAGGCGGGTCGGCTCGACCCGATCAGCGTCGCCTTGTCGCTGGCAGCGCTGCTACCGTTCGTCTACGGCGTGAAGACGCTGGCCGAGACCGGGTTCGCCGCCGAACCGGTGCTCACCGTGCTTGCCGGTGTGGTGTTCGCGGTGGTCTTCGTGCGCAGGCAGTTGCGGCTGTCTGACCCGCTGCTCGATGTGCGTCTGTTCGCGAACCGGACCTTCAGCGGCTCACTCGGCGTGTACATGCTCGCCGCCATCGCGCTGGGCGGGGTGTATCTGCTGTTCACCCAGTACCTGCAGTTGGTCGCCGCGCAGTCGCCGCTGCAGGCCGGACTGTGGATCCTGCCCGCCGCGATCGCACTGGTCATCGTTTCCACCGTGACCCCGGCCATCGCTCGTCGTGTCCGTCCCGCGTATGTCATCGCCGCAGGGCTTGCGCTGTCGACCGTCGGCTACCTGGCACTCACCCAGGTCGAGAGTGTGGCGGGATTGCCGCTGCTCATCGTCGGCTTCTACATTCTGTACCCGGGCATCGCCCCGGCCATGGCGCTGATCCCCGGGCTGGTCATCGGTGCGGCACCCGCGGAGAAGGCGGGCGCGGCGTCGGCGGTGGACAGCACCGCCAGCGACCTGGGTGTGGCGCTGGGTGTCGCCCTGCTCGGCAGTATGGGCGCGGCGGTCTACCGCGCCGGAATGTCGGGTGAAGCGGGCGCTGCCGCGGAAACCCTGCCCGGCGCACTGAGTTCGGCCGAGTCCCTGCCCGCCGAGGTCGCCGAGTCCGTCGTGGCAGCCGGCCGCGAGGCGTTCACCAACGGCCTGAACGCCGCAGCCTGGACAGCCGCCGTGCTCTCCGCGGCGGGTGCGGTGCTGGCGGTGGCGCTACTGCGCCGGATCCCGGCCGGTGCCACTGCTGTTCCGGAACCCGAAGAGGGAGTAAATGTCTTGGTCGGCGATGGTGTCGCTGAGCGTGGCACCGTCCCCGCCTGACCTCCTGCGGGATTCCCGGACCAGCGATCCGCAGCGCCTCTCGGTGCTGTGGATTGCTGGTGTAATTTCCGAGTTTGATTGCACCGCAGTGTATTTCAGTGGTGGTTGTTTCCGGGAGCGGCGCGGCCGGTGACGATCATTAGTAATTCAGCCGCCGTGCCGCTGACCGCCGTTCCCGCACCGGCCGTCCAGCCGGTATCGGTCGCGGAGAGGGCGTACCCGGTGAGTCGAGTCCGCGCGTGAAACGGTGCCCCCCTCGTCCAGACCCGCTCCAGCGACAGCTGCGCCGCCGCCGTCGGCATCACCCGCTCGATGCCGAGCGGGACCGCGATGTCCTGCCCGTGTACCAGCAGATCCATCAGCCGGTCGATCGGTGAGGTGCCGATCGGGATGACTCTGGAGTCGATCGTTGCGTGCAGTGCGGCGAGCAACTCGGCGGTCGATGTTCGATCGGCGAGCCGGACGGCGGTGTCGTGGATGAGACGGTCGGTATTGCCGCGAGCGCGGATCAGGTTCACCACCAGGGAGGCGATCGTGACCCGGGTGGCCAACACGAGATGGGCCACGACGTCACGAACCCGCCACCCCACGCACAGCGTCTCGGTGTCCCACGCCGATTCGGGCAGCTCGCACAGCATTGCGACCAGCGTGGTGCGCTCCTCGGCCACCGCCTGCCAGATCGTGTCGTTCATCGTGTCGTGTCCGGTCATCGTCGAGTCTCCTTCGCGTGGGTGTCCTCGGTACCGTAGGAGTTCCACCGAGGTGGAGGTGCCAGCAAAAGTGACCCACATCACATATCTGACGATCGGCGAGCTCGCCGCCCGCACCGGCGTCGCGGTGCGAACGGTCCGGTACTACTGCGATGCGGGCCTCCTGGACGCGGCGCGCTCGCCCACCGGCCACCGGGTGTTCGAACCCGGTGCGGTCGATCGACTCGCGCTGTTGCGCCGGTTGCGTTCCTTCGGCATCGGACTCGCGGCGATCGAAGACGTTCTGGACGGCACCCGGTCCATCGCGGAGGTGATCGCTGCCGAACGGGTCGCTGTCGACGACGAACTCGACGCACTGAACCGTCGCCGGGCGCTACTGCGCGCCGTCGAATCGGCAGCCCCCGACAGGCACCGCGAACACTTGAATCTGCTTGCCGCCGTAGTCGATCCGCGTGCCGCCCACGACGTGCTCGTCGCGTTCTGGCGCCGCCAACTCGCGCCGCTACCGACCTCGGCCATCGACGGCTTCCTCGGTATGAACGTCCCCGAGCTGACCGCCGACGCCCACCCCGAACACCTCATCGCCTACGCGGAACTGATTGCCGCCGTCTCGAACCCGGACATCGCCACCGCCATGTACGACACCATCCGTCACCGCGGTACCCCCGGAATCCGCGACGAACGCCGCCTACTGTTCGGCGTAGCCGATGCCTGCGTGGCCGTCGCGCCCCTCGTCGCCGCAGGCCGCCCACCCCACCCCGGCGCGGAACTCGACCACTACGTCGACATCCACGCCGCCGCCCGCGGCCGCCGCGACACCCCGACCTTCCGTCGCCAACTCCTCACCGACGCCGCGGGCGCGGACCACCGAGTCCGCCGATATTGGCACCTGACAACAACGTTCACCGGCGCCGCCGTCACGACCGGTGCCGCCCAACTCTGGCTCTTCGACGCCCTGACCACCTCGGTGACGCGAAAAGGGGAGGCCGATGACCGGCCTCCCCGTTTTCGACACAGAACTCAGGGAACAACTTCGACGATGTCGCCCGGTTCCAGCCACTCGTAGTGCGCCTTCGCGCCTTCCGGGGTCAGTCGGATACAACCGTGGGACTGCTCCTCGGTGGGTCCGATGTGATAGGCGATGTCGCCGTTGAAGAAGACCGCGTATTCCATGGGGGCGTTGTGCAGAGTGCTCCAGTGGAACGGCTTCTTGAACGCCACCTTGAACACTCCGGGGGGCGTTTCGTAGCCGGGACGGCCGTGTGACATCGCGCTCGGCCCGAAGGTGACCTTGCCGTTGTCCATCAACCACGCGTTGTTGGTCGACAGTTGCAGGCACGCACGCGCTTTCTCGCTGCACGGGGCCACCACGGGCTCCGGCGGCGGCGCGGGAACGATGGCGGGCACGCCGGGCACATCGGGCCCGCCGGGCCACAGTGGTTCGGCCTGTACGGGTGCTGCGACCGCGGCCCCGACCACGGCCACACACATCGCCGCCTGCACGGCCCACCGGGGAATACGACTACTACTCACGAAATCTTGCCTCTCTCGCCGCGCCCACCCCTGGTCGTCGTACGCCCAGAACATGAGCTTTCACCATCGACACAAGCCTCGGAACATAGAGGTACAGCGATCATGGAGTATTACGATCGTGTTGAGCAAACCCTGGGCGCGGCTACCGGCGCGTCACATGCCGAGGATCGATTCATGCCACCGCGGCGCGGTCCGACTCTTCAGTGACGGTGCGCGCCGGGCGTGCTCAGTGACCCGGTGATGTTGTTCGCGGACGAATCGTCGGGCGCGGAACGGCAGAGACTTGACTACTTAGGTAAGCCTGACCTACTCTGATCTTGGCGTACGGATGAGCCGGTGGTCCCGAGGGCTGCGGTCGACTCCGCCATCCTGCCGCGGCGGGCTCCGTTTTCGAGCGGAGCCCGCCGCTACGTCTTACCGGCTGCCGCGCACGTTTTCGGATGGTGTAAACCGGACCGTATGAGCGAAACGCCCCTGTCCCTGGCCGATGTCACCCCCGAGTTGATGACCAAGGCCAGCGAAGGCACCTTCACCGACTTCATCGGCCTGCGCTACACCGAGGTCACCCCCGACCGGGTACGCGGTGAATGGACAGTGCGCCCCGAGCTGCACCAGCCCGCAGGCATCCAGAACGGCGGCGTCTACTGCACCATCATCGAAACCCTCGCCAGCGTCGGCGGCGGGGTCTGGTTCGGCGAGCGTGGATCTGTTGTCGGCGTCAACAACAACACCGATTTCCTGCGCGCCGTCCGTGAGGGCGTCCTCACCGGCGAGGCCACCCCGATCCACCGCGGCCGCAGCCAGCAACTCTGGGTCGTCGTCATCACCGACGCCGACGGCCGCACCGTCGCCCGTGGCCAGGTCCGCCTCCAGAACCTCGCGGCATAGCAGTCCCGTCGAATAGGGGGAGGTTGCCCGTCAGTCGACGGCCGTGACCCGCCACCCACCACGGCCGAGTACATCCACGACCAGCGCGCCGATATTCCACGCGTCGTCGTCGCCGCGGTGGTGTGTGCCTTCGAGGGGGATGTCGGCGATTCTGAGTGCGTGGTCCATGCCCGGTCGTCGACGCAGGTCGTAGGACTCGGCGAACACCTGTTTGGCGTTGGTGTGCTCGGGGCCGAAGGGGTACTCGACGCCGGTCGCCGCGCATTGGGTGCGGAACTGCTTGCGGTCGTAATCGCCCCAGCTCGCCCACGGCCGCGCACCCGCCGCGAACTCGCTCCCCAATAGGCGGCACGCCTCGCCGAACTCGACACCCTGATCGACCTGTTCCTGAGTGAGAGTGGTGAGCTCGGTGCAGAATTCGCTCACCGTGGACCGGGTCGGACGCACCATGATCCCGTGTTTGCTCACCCTGCTTCGGGTAGCGAGATCGACCACGGTGATCCCGATCTCGATGATCTCGTTGGTCTGCCCGGCCGGTGGATCGCCTGCCCAGCAGGTGGCTTCCACATCGACCACGTTGAGCAGGCCGGTCCATTCGTTCATGGGTGCGACGGTACGGGCGCGCGATGGCACGCTCCAGCGGATATTCGCGGAGACGTGGGTCCGGCGGAGCGGGTGCGACTGCCGCGCGGCCGCTTCCTGGCCGAGTGATGGGCCCTTCGTTAACATCTCGTTAACCGCCTCGGGGTCGTGCCCGGTCGCGCTCGGCGGCGGTCGCCGTGCGGACGCGGGACGTGCCAGAATGTCGCTCACCGACCACGACCCGCCGAGGAGAGAACGTATGCGCCTGTCGCCGCACGAGCAGGAACGGTTGCTGCTGAGTTATGCGGCCGAGCTGGCGCGCCGGAGGCAGGCGCGGGGGCTGAAGCTGAACCATCCCGAGTCGATCGCGTTGATCTCCGATCATGTGCTCGAGGGGGCGCGGGACGGGCGGACCGTGGCGGAACTGATGTCTTCGGGGCGGTCGGTGCTCACCCGTGCCGACGTGATGGACGGGGTGCCCGAGATGATTCACGACGTGCAGGTCGAGGCGACTTTTCCCGATGGGACCAAGCTCGTCACCGTGCACCACCCGATCGGATAGGCGACGCGCATGATTCCCGGTGAATATCTCTGTGCCGAGGGCACGATCGAGCTGAACGCGGGCGCGGTGCGCGTCGAGCTCGAGGTGGTCAATACCGGTGACCGTCCCGTTCAGGTGGGCAGTCATGTGCATTTCCCGCAGTCCAACGCCGCGCTGGAATTCGACCGCGAGGCCGCCTACGGGCACCGGCTCGATATTCCGGCAGGTACCGCGGTGCGTTTCGAACCCGGTCTGCCGCAGCGGATTTCGCTGGTTCCGCTCGGCGGGACCCGTGAGGTCCACGGCATCAGCATGAACCCGCCAGGGCAGTTGGATGCAGATAATTCACCGCGACGTCCGGAAGAGAGTCGATGACCGAACTGAGCCGCGCCCGCTACGCCGAACTGTTCGGGCCGACCACCGGCGACCGTATTCGCCTGGCCGACACCGACCTGCTCATCGAGATCACCGAAGACCGCAGTGGCGGACCGGGTCTCGCCGGTGAGGAAGCGGTGTTCGGCGGCGGCAAAGTACTGCGCGAGTCGATGGGGCAGTCGCGCGCCACTCGTGCCGACGGCGCCCCCGACACCGTCATCACCGGTGTCGTCATCATCGACCACTGGGGCATCATCAAGGCCGACGTGGGCATCCGCGACGGCCGGATCTGCGGCATCGGCAAGGCCGGCAATCCCGACACGATGTCGGGCGTGCACCCGGACCTGGTCGTCGGCCCGTCGACCGAGATCATCGCGGGTAACGGCCGCATTCTCACCGCGGGCGCCATCGACTGCCACGTCCACTTCATCTGCCCGCAACTGATGGACGAAGCGCTCGGCGGCGGCATCACCACTCTCATCGGCGGCGGCACCGGCCCCGCCGAGGGTTCCAAGGCCACCACCGTCACGCCGGGCTCCTGGCATCTGGCGCGGATGCTGGAATCGCTGGATCACTGGCCGATGAACATCGTGCTGCTCGGCAAGGGCAACACGGTCAGCCAGGAATCGATGTGGGAGCAATTGCGCGGCGGCGCATCGGGTTTCAAGCTGCACGAGGACTGGGGTTCCACCCCCGCCGCGATCGATGCCTGTCTCACTGTCGCCGATGCGGCGGGCGTGCAGGTGGCGCTGCACTCGGACACGCTGAACGAGGCAGGCTTCGTCGAGGACACCCTCGCCGCCATCGCGGGCCGCGGCATCCACGCCTACCACACCGAGGGTGCGGGCGGCGGCCACGCGCCCGACATCATCACTGTCGCTTCACATCTGAACGTACTGCCCAGCTCCACCAACCCCACCAGGCCGCACACCGTCAACACCCTCGACGAGCACCTCGACATGCTGATGGTGTGTCACCACCTGAGTCCGTCGATCCCCGAGGACCTGGCCTTCGCCGAATCGCGGATCCGCCCGTCCACCATCGCCGCCGAAGACCTCCTGCACGACCTCGGCGCCATCTCCATGATCGGCTCGGACTCCCAGGCGATGGGCCGCATCGGCGAGGTGGTGATGCGCACCTGGCAGACCGCCCACGTGATGAAGCGCCGCCGTGGCGCTCTGCCCGGCGACGGCGCGGCCGACAATGCCCGCGTGCAGCGCTATATCGCCAAATACACCATCTGCCCGGCGGTTTCGCACGGGCTCGACGACGAGATCGGTTCGATCGAAGTCGGCAAACTCGCCGATCTGGTGCTGTGGGAGCCCGCGTTCTTCGGCGTCCGCCCGCACGCCGTCCTCAAGGGCGGCATGATCGCCTGGGCCGCGATGGGCGACGCCAACGCCTCGATCCCCACCCCGCAGCCCGTACTTCCGCGCCCCATGTTCGGCGCCGCGGCCCCCGCCGCCGCGGCCACCTCGCTGCACTTCGTCTCCGAGCAGGCCATCGACGACGGCCTCGCGAACCGCTTGAACGTGCGCCGAAAGCTGGTGCCGGTCAAGAACGCTCGCCGCGTCACCAAGGCCGACATGCCCCACAACGACGCCATGCCCCACATCGAAGTAGACCCCGACACCTTCACTGTCCGCATCGACGGTGAAGTCTGGGCCGAACAACCCGCCACCGAACTCCCGATGGCCCAGCGCTACTTCCTTTTCTGAGTCGGCGCCGGGGTGGGCTAGGCTCGTCGCGATCCGAGCGGGGGCGTCGGCACGCCTTCCGCCGCAGAGCGCCGGGGATCCGGCGGGAGGGGAAAACACAGCATGGACGACCTGAACAACGCCGCCGCGGAGCTCTCGCGCTGGGCGGAGGACCTGGAACAGAAAGCGCAGCGCTACCAGGAGCTGCACGCCAAGATGACCTCGGTGAGCGTCACCGATACCTCGGCTGACGGCCGGATCAGCGTCACCGTCGACGCCAACGGATCGACTACCGCCATCACCCTGGCCGCCGCGGTGCGCGGCATGGATCCCACCGCCGTGGCGGCCGAGCTCATGGCCTGCACGCATCGTGCCCAGGCGCGCTTGCGTGACCAGGTCGCCGGCTTGGTCCACGACACGGTCGGCACCGACGAGGCAGGGGAAGCCATCGTCGGCCAGTACAGCGACCGGTTCCCCGACCTCGATCCGACCTCGTCGGCACCGGTCCCGCCGCCGGCACCGCCCACCGCGCCGGCCGCCCCCGCGACGCCGTGGCCGTCCGAGCCCGATGCTCCCGCGACCCGCAAACCCGACCGTGACCGGGTGGTGGCACCCGAGGAGCCGACCGACGAGGACTTGTTCTACCAGCGCAAATCCTGGTTGCAATAAGCACCGCAACAACCCGGCACACATCCGAGGGAACCGAACGGGGTCGGGGCGCGTCCAACTAGATCGAGAGCTGCGGACTCGACCGAGTTCGCCGGAGGAGGGATCCGCGTGACCAGTCTGGTGAATGTGAATCTGGATGCGATCAGGGCGCAAGCCTGCTCGGTGGACGGTGTGTCCGGCGGGGTCGCCAAGGCGCTCGAGGCGGCCAACTATCTCGCCCATGCCGACGACGGTTACGGCCTGCTCGTGAAGCCGTACGCGGTGAGCACCCTGAACTCGCTCCACGACGAGATCACCGAGGCGCTGGCACAGCTCGAGACCCTGACCGCGGAGATGCCCGGCAAACTACGCACCGCCGCCGACACTTTCGAAACGTGTGATGCCACCAGGGCGGGCGAGCTGACGGGCAAGACCGCCGAGATCGAAAGGAACGTCTGACCATGGCCGACGGACCCAACGCGGCGGGCAAGTTCCTCAACGAGAACACGGTCCTGCCGGGCACGGTGAGTACCTTCGACGACGGCGAAGCACCGAAGAACGACCTGCTCACAGAGGGCGTCGACTACCGGGACACCTATTACCAGGAAGGCAACTTCCTTTTCCAGAATGTGGGCCTACCGACGGGTGGGGACGAGCCCAACGCCGGGTTCATGAAAGGCACGCTCCAGGGTGACACCTGGGAGAACGGCCTCGGGCTCTACCAGGCGATGACCGGCGACGGAGCGGTCATGGACAAGGTCGGCGCCATCTCCAAAGCGGCCGGTACCGCGGGTGATTGGGCGTCGACGGTGTCGATGTTCAGCAAGGCGATCAAGGGCACCTCCACGCTGGCGAAGTTCGATCCGTTCAACTTCATCGGCGCGCAACTGATGAGCTGGATGCTCGAGCACGTCGAACCGGTGCGTAAGTCGCTGGAATCGATCACCGGCAGCCCGGAGATGGTGCAGGCGTATTCGGATTCGTGGGCTGAGATCGCCAAGCATCTGACGACGACCGCGGAGCAGTGGGCCGCCGCGCTCGACAGCGGAATCGGTGCCTGGGCAGGCGAGACCGCCGACGCTTACCGGGCCACCGCGACGGAACTGACGGGCAAGATCGCCGAGAAAGCCGCCGTCGCCGAGGTACTGGCGGAGTGCAACAAGGCGATGAAGAGCATCGTCGAGACGGTGCGGGAGATCGTGGTCGAGATCCTGAGTAATCTCGCCGGCATGCTCGCCGAGATGACCGCGCTGCTGATCGCCTCCGCGGGTACGGCCACCCCCGCACTCATCGCTCGGGCGCTGTTCGACATCTCGCTGGCCACGATGACGGTCTCGCAGATGCTGATGGAACTGGCGCAGGCATTGATCGACGCGAAGATGCTGGCCAAGAGTGCGGTGAAGATCATCCAGGGCGTCACCGAGGTCGAGACCGCGAAGTAGCGGCCGGACTCGTCGCGCAAGCCGGTGTCGGCCCGCGCTCGGTGGCAGACTGCCGATATGACGACCAACGATTGGACCGATGTCGACAGCTATATCGTCACCACCCTCGTGGGTGACGAAGGCGTGCCCGCGCTCACCGCCAACGCCGACGCGGGACTGCCCGCCATCGATGTCTCCCCACCCCAGGGCAAATTGCTGAACCTGTTGGCCCGCACCGCGAAAGCGCGCCGGGTGCTCGAGATCGGCACGCTCGGCGGGTACAGCACCGAGTGGCTGGCGCGGGCGGTCGGCGACGGCGGCCTCGTCGTCACCCTCGAATTCGAACCACGCCACGCGAAGGTCGCGCGCGAAAACCTGGACCGTGCCGGGGTGGGCGATCGTGTCGAGATCCTGGTCGGCGCGGCTCTGGACACCTTGCCCGGCGTCGCCGAGGATCTGACCGAGCCGTTCGATCTGGTCTTCATCGACGCCGACAAGGTCAACAACTCCAACTACGTCCAGTGGGCACTGCGCCTGACCCATCCGGGCTCGGTGATTATCGTCGACAACGTGGTGCGCGCGGGCGCGGTGGCCGACGAGCAGACCGAGGACCCGAACGCGCGGGCCAGCCGCGACCTGATCGAATTGCTCGCCGCCGAACCGAGCCTCGATGCGACCGTCATCCAGACCGTCGGCGCGAAAGGCTGGGACGGCTTCGCCTACGCCGTGGTGAACGGTCCGAATTCCTGATCTTCACCGCCCGGCAATGCGGATGGTCATTGCCGGGCGCCCGGGATTCATCAAGGGGTTGTTCGCTGCCGCTAGCGTGGGAGTGTTCGACTTCAGGAGCCGCCGTCATGGAATTCCGTCATCTCGTCTCGTTCATCGCGCTCGCCGAAGAATTGCATTTCGGGCGCGCGGCGCAACGTCTGCATCTGACCCAGCCGAGCCTGAGCGCCCAGTTGCAGAAGCTGGAGAAATCCCTGGAAGTGCAGCTGGTCGCGCGCAACTCGCACGAGGTGCGCCTGACGCCCGCGGGCCGGGAGTTCGAGCTGCAGGCCCGCCAGATCGTCGCCCAGCTCGACCGGGCCGCCAAGGCGGCGAAGGCCACCGCCGCCGGGCGCGCGGGCAGCCTGAACATCGGCTACAACCTGCCCGCCAGCAAACACGTGCTGCCCGACGCGCTGGCCCAGCTGACCGACCGCCACCCCGGTATCTCGGTGTCGTTGTGGGAGAAGCGAACCGGGCCGCAGCTGGCTGCCCTGGCCGACGGATCCCTCGACCTGGCCATGGTCTACGGCCACCCGAGCACCGCCGATTTCCGGTACCGCCGTCTGCTGCACCGGATCCCGCTGGTGGCGGTGGTCGGCCGACAGCACCGCTGGGCCCACCGCTCGCACGTGCCGTTCGCCGAACTGCGCGATCAGGAGTGCGTGCTGTTCGCGCGTGATCAGTGCCCGTCGATGTACGACACGATCCTGCGATCGGCCGCGCAGACCCGGATCTCGTTGAACATCACCCATATCGCCGATGATCCGGGCGCCACCGCCCACATCGTGTCGGTGCGCCCGCTGGTCGGGTTCGCCTCGCTGCCACGGGCGGTGTCGGCGGGTATGGGCTCCTCGGGCACCGACGCGGTGGCACTGAAACTGGTCGATCCGGTGCCGACCCTTGATCTGCACGTGGTGTGGCGGGCCGACGAACAGAATCCGGCGGTGGCGATGTTTCTGGATTGCCTCGCGTCCACGGCGCCCGCCCTGGACGACGACCAGGTTCTGACGGGCTGAGATCGTCGGTCACTTCAATCCCGACCGCACGAACGCGTTGACGATGTGGCGTTGCAGCACCAGGTACAGCAGCAGCACCGGCAGGCAGGCGAGTCCGGCCAGCGCCATCATCGGCCCCCACTGATCGCCTTCGCTGCCCATGAAACTGCGCAGTCCGAGCTGGAGGACACTGTTGGACTGACGCAGCACGACCGCGGGCCAGAAGTACTCGTTCCACGCGTTGATGAACAGCAGGATGCCGAGCGCGGCGAGTGCGGGGCGCAGATTCGGAACCACCACGGTCCACAGGATCGACCACGACGAGCGCCCGTCGATCTTCGCGGCCGCGATGAGTTCCTTCGGGAACGCCGACATGTGCTGGCGCAGCAGCAGCACCGCCAGCGCCGAACACAGTGTCGGCAGCACGACGCCGATCAGGGTGTTGATCAGGCCCAGCTGGTTGAGCAGGATGTAGTTGGGCAGCATCGTCACCTGGAACGGCACCAGCCACACCCCGACGAACGCCAGATACAGCAGGTTCTGCAGCGGGAACGTGTAGATGGCGAACGCGTAGGAGGCCAGCAGCGCGATGAGGAGCTGGCCTGCCGCCGAGAGCACCGCGACGAAGAACGTATTGGCGATCAGACCGGCGATGTCGACCTTCTGCGCCGCGTCGAGGTAGTTGGCCGTCGACAGCGGCCACGGGATCGGGGAGAGCGAGGTGACGTCTTCTGGTCTGCGCAGCGACGTCGCGAACAGCCAGTAGATCGGGAACACGCACACCAGTGCCGTCGCGGCGAGCAGCAGATGGCTGCCCACCCCGCGCAGTCGTTCAATCGTCATGGACAGCAACCTTTTCCGAAATCCAGACCAGCAGTGCGGCCACCAGACCGAAGCCGAAGAACAGCAGCACACCGGCCGCAGCGCTCAGACCGGCATCGAAACTGTGGAAGGCGTAGTCCCAGAGCAGGTAGTAGATGTTGGTGGTGGCCTGCGCCGGACCGCCCTGGGTCATCGAGTCGATGAGCGGGAAAGTCAGGGTGGGACTGAGCAATACGGTCGTGAGGACCAGGAACAGCACGGTGGGCGAGAGCAGCGGCAGCGTGATCCAGCGCCGGATCTGACCGGGTGAGGCGCCGTCGACCCTGGCCGCTTCGTCGTAGTCGCCGCTGATGCCGGCCAGCCCCGCCCACACCACGAGGACCGCGAAGCCGATCAGGTGCCAGGCGGTGATCGCGATGATCACGCCCTGCGCGGTCGCGGTCTCGTACACCCAGTTGCGGTCGGAACCGGTGACCTGGGCGAGGAAACCCGTCCCCGGATGCAGCAACCAGCGCCACACCGCGGCCGCCGCGACCGGCGCGACCAGGAACGGCGCGAACACCAGTGCCTGGTAGACCGTGCGCGCCCGGCCGGTGACCCGCCTGCTCGCCATCGCGATGACGACCGGCAGGACCACCGTGAACGGCAGCAGGCCCAGGATCAGTGTCCCGGTGCGCCCGAGAGCGCCCCAGAACGCCGGAAGATCCAGTAGCCGTTCGTAATTCGCGGTACCGACCGGTGTCATCGGAGCCGTCGGCAGCAGGTTCCACGAGTACGTGGACAGTTGCAGGGCCTGCACCAGCGGTTGATAGGTCCACACGACCAGCAGGAACAGCGCCGGACTCAGGTAGAGATACGGCGCGACGAACCGGGCCACCCGGCGTCGGGTGAGTGGGCGGCGCACCGGCTTCGCCTCGATCGGCGGTGTCGGCGGGGCCGGCGCATCGATGACGAACATCTACCTCACCGCCGCCCTGGCGGCGACGATCGCGGCGATCTGCTCGAGCATCTCCGATTCCGGCCGGTCGTAGACCGTGGGCGCCGGGGCGGCGTCGATCGCGGTGGCCAGCACCGTCGACTCCATGACGTCGATGCGGCTGTACCCGAATCCGACGAATCCACGATGCCTGCCCGCCGGTGCCATCGCGTCCACCCGGTAGGCCATCGCGGGACCGATCCACACCGGAATCCCGGCCAGCGCCGACGCGCCGGTGAGGTGGTTGTGTCCGCACAGGATCATCCGGACATCGGTGCCCGCGACGACCTCGGCCAGCTGTTCGGCATCCTTGAGCCGCAGGAAGTCGAGGGTGGCCAGCGGGGAGCGCAGCGGCGGATGGTGCACCACCAGCACGGTGCCGTGCGGGGCGGGGGTGCGCAGAATGCCTGCCAGCCAGGCCAGTTGCTCCGGCTCGAGCTTGCCGTCGTGCTGGAACGGCGTGGTGCTGTCCAGCACGATGATCCGTACTCCCGCGACCTCGACGCATTGGTCGTGCGGAAGATCAGGGTCCACGGTGTCGCGGTCGAGCAATTCGATGCCGAAGGCCGTGCGTTCGTCGTGATTGCCCATCGCATAGACGATCTCGGCACCGAGATCGGCGGCGACTGGCTCGACGGCGGCCCGCAGCCGCCGGTAGGCCTCGGGTGATCCGTTGTCGCTGAGATCGCCGGAGAAGATCAGCACGTCGATGTGCTGCCCGAATTCGCGCAGCCGGTCGAGCACCGCCGTCAGGTTGGCGGCGGTGTCGACGCCGTGGAGCAGTTCGCCCTCGGGACGCAGGTGGGTGTCGGTGATCTGGACGATCGTGAGTTCGCTCATGACTTCGGCATGAGTTCGGTGCCCGCGGTGCGGGCCGCGGTGAGCGTCGACTGCGGGTCGGCGCCCTGGAACACGACGGCTTCGACGGCGTCCATCATGCCGTCACGCATCTGCAGATAGTTGTTGCCGGGCATGGAAACCCACGGCTCCATGTTGGCCAGCTGCGCCACGTTCGGGCGCAGCAGCGGGTTCTGATCGGCCCATTCCTTCAGCCCACCGGCCTCCTCGAGCAGGCCGGTCCGCAGCGGCAGGTAGCCGATGTTCTGCGCGATCTTCTTGTAGGAATCCTCGCTGGTGAGGTGCTTGATCAGTTCCCACGCGGCCCGCTGCTTGGCCGGATCGTTGGACAGGATGTGCAGGCCCGCACCGGAATTGGTGGGAACGGCCTGCTTGGTGCCGAAGCCGGGCATCGGCGCCGAACGCAGGTCCCACTTACCCTTGGATCCGGTGACGAAAATGCTCTGCAGCGCGCTGGTTTCGAGCATCATGCCGATCTCGCCGCGACCGAACGCCTCGTAGCCCTGCTTCTGGTTGAGCTTGGGCATGCTGCCGGTGTTCACCAGGTTCTGTGCCATCTTGGTGACCTCGACGGCGGGCGCGTCGGCGAAGGTGAGGGAGTTGCGGTCTTCGGAGATCACGCGACCACCGTTCGAGCGCACCAGCGACTGGAAGCACCAGTCCTTGGCGGTCTTGGTCAGGCAGTCGATGTAGACCCCACCCTTGCCGGTGCGGTCGGCGATCGCCTTCGCGGCGGTGGTGACCTCGTCCCAGGTGGTCGGGGGCTTGGCGGGATCGAGACCGGCCTCGGTGAACAGCGAGGCGTTCAGGTACAGCACGGGCGTGGAGAAGACGAACGGAACGCCGTAGGTGTGACCGTCCCAGTCGTCGAGCGTGCGGGCGCGCGGTGCGTAGGCGTGGCGGGCACCGTCGAAGTTCTGCTTCACCGCCGGCGCGCCGACCAGTTGGTCGAGGGGCTTGGCCTTGAGCTGGTTGATGGTGAAGTCCAGGTCGGAGAAGCCGAGCTGGGCGACATCGGGCGGGGTGCCTGCCACCATCTGGTTCTGGATGCTGGAGACGGTGTCGGTCGCCGGGTTGGGGCTGTTGCCCTGCGGCTTCTGCGCGGTGACCTTGATATTGGGGTGCTTGGCGCTGAAGTCGGCGATCAGGGCGTTGAACGTGTCGGTCCAGGCGCCTGCCACGCCGTAGCTGTAGGACTCGAACACGATCGAAACCTGCTGGTCGGCACCCAATTCGGGGATCTGCGCGGTGGACGTGGTGTCGGTGGACCCGGTGGTGCCGAGGCCGCAGCCGGTGAGAACGAGGGCGGTGGTGAGCGCCACGCCCAGCGCGGGCAGTGTGCGTTTCATGATGGAACTCCTCATCGGGGTGGTGCCGAAATCAGGGGACGGGAACAGCGGCCGCGTCGATGGCGGCGTCCGAATGGGGCTGGGGTGCTTGCCAAGTGAGCCGAAGGCCGGTGTCGGGGTCGAACAGGTGGATGTCGGCGGGGTCGACGCGGCAGGCGATGTCCTCGCCCACCCGGACACCGGCCGGACGTGCCGCGCGCACGCACAGACCGGAGTCGAGGTGCACGAGTTCTTCGCTGCCGAGGTTCTCCACCATCCGTACCCGGCCGCGGACATCGGTCGAGGTGTCGTCGATCCGCAGGCGTTCCGGACGGATTCCGGCGACGACGGCGGTGGCGCCGCCGGAATCCTCGGCGATGTCCAGCCCGGCGTCGATGCCGTCGGCCATCACCTTCATGTGGCCGTCGCTCGAGGTGACGACGGCGGGGAACAGGTTCATCGGGGGCGAGCCGAGGAAGCCGGCGACGAAGGTCGAACGCGGGCGGTCGTAGAGCTCCTCGGGGGTACCGCACTGTTCGATGCGGCCCTGGTTGAGCAGTGCGATGCGCGTCGCCATCGTCATCGCCTCGACCTGGTCGTGGGTGACGTAGAGGAATGTCGCACCGAGGCGCTGGTGCAGCGCGATCAGTTCGGCGCGGGTGGCGCTGCGCAGTTTCGCGTCGAGGTTCGACAGCGGTTCGTCCATCAGGAACGCACCCGGATCGCGAACCATGGCGCGCGCCAACGCGACTCGCTGCCGCTGCCCGCCCGACAGCGCGACCGGGCGCCGCTCGAGCAGCGCCGAGATCTCCAGCGTCGTCGACACCTCGGCCACCCGCTGCGCGATCTCCGCCCGCGGCCTGCGTCTGGCCCGCAACGGAAACCCGATGTTCTTGGCCACCGAAAGATGCGGATACAGCGCATAGCTCTGGAACACCATCGCCAGATCCCGCCGCTGCGGCGCCGCGTCCGTCACATCGGTGCCACCCACCAGAATCCGCCCCGCGCTCGGCTCCTCCAGCCCCGCGATCATCCGCAACAGCGTGGATTTGCCGCAGCCACTCGGGCCGAGCAACACCATGAATTCACCATCGGCGATGTCGAGACTCACCTCGCGCACCGCGTACTCGGCATCGAACTTCTTCGACACCGCTTCGATCTGCAGTCGTGCCATGCGCCCAGTGTCGAGCCCGCTACGGCGCGCGCGCCGGTGCGATAGTGAACGTCGATCGGTCCAGTCGTCTAGGCACTACCGAGACGCGAACGGCGCCGTCGGTGCCGGCTGCGATTGGTGTCCAGCAGTGCGGACCGCTTCAGCGCAGGCGGACCGGTAGCTCGAGGAGGCCACGGATGAGGGTGCTGGTCTGCCAGTGGAGGTCGGCGGTGGGGGACAGGGTCAGGTGGGGGAAGCGGTGGAGGAGGGCGGTGAAGGCTATTTCGGCTTCTACGCGGGCCAAGGGGGCGCCGACGCAGAAGTGGATGCCGTGGCCGAAGGCGAGGTGGCCCGCGGTGGGGGTGTCGGTGGCGAGGGTGTCGGGGGTGGGGAAGCGGGCGGGGTCGCGGTTGGCTGCCGAGAGGGCGACGTAGACGATTTCGCCTTCGGGGATCTCGACCTCGCCCAGGGTGACCGGTTCCGCGGTGAAGCGGGCGGTGGACATGTCGACGGGGCCGTCGAAGCGCAGGAACTCCTCGACAGCGGCGGGCACGCCGGCCGGGTCGGCGCGCAAGGCATGCCACTGTTCGGGGTTGCGGAGCAGGGCGAGCACCCCGTTGCCGATGAGGTTCACGGTGGTCTCGTGGCCGGCGACCAGCAGCAGGAACGCCATCGACACCAGTTCATGATCGGTGAGCCGATCGCCCTCGTCATCGGCGAGCACCAGCTGGGACAGTAGATCCTCGGCGGGCTCGGATTGTTTGGTGCGCACCAGTTTCGCGAGATAGCCGACCATCGCGGCCGACGCGGCCGGCCGCTCGTCCTCCTCGCCCTCACCGACCACGGTGACCAAAGCCTTCGTCCAGGCCTGGAAGTCCTCGCGATCCTCGAACGGGACGCCCAGCAGCTCGCAGATCACCGTCACCGGAAGGGGATTGGCGAACTCGCTCATCAGATCGACCTCGTCGCGCTCGCTCATCGCGTCCAGCAGCGACTCGGTGATCTGTTCGATGCGTGGGCGCAGCAACGCGACCTGGCGGCTGGTGAAAGCCTTGTTCACGAGCTTGCGCAGGCGGGTGTGCGCGGGTGGGTCGGTGCCGAGCATATGGCTCAGCAGCGCCACGATGTTCGGGTCCGTCGCCGTGGTGTCGCGCTTGCTGTGCAGGATCGCGTCGATCCGGACGACATCCTTGCGGAATCGCGGGTCGGCGAGCGCGATCTTGGCTTCGGCATAGCCGACGACCACCCAGCGGACGACGTCGTCGGGGAAGCGAACCCGATGGACGGGACCCTCGGCGCGCCACCGGCGGTATTGCGCGTGCGGATCGTCGAAGAAATCGGCGCCGATGGACTCGACAGGGGCGGAAGCGGTGAGGTCGGCCATCGAATCGACGGTACTCGCGCCGGGCGGGATGCGCACCGACAGCGGACAACGACAGCACGGAACACCCTGTGGCAAGCGCGAATTCGTGGCGCGGACCGGGTGTCAGGTGGTGTGCGGCTCCGTCGTCGACGTGCTCGACTCCATCGATGTCAGAAAGCTGTGGAGCAGGTCGGTGACGGCCTGTGGTTGTTCGAGGGAACTCGAATGCCCACACGCGGGGATCGTGTGGAGCTGGGCGTGGGGGATGAGCGAAGCGATGTGGTGGGCATGTGGAACCGGGGTGGCCGCGTCATCGGCGCCGACGATGATCTGGGTGGGGACGGTGATCGCTGGAAGTTCGTCGTCGACGGCGCGGCGTTCGGTGACACCGTGGACGGCGTGGCGCAGACCGACGCGGTCGATCTCGGCCAGGCGACGCGACCACTCGCGGACGACCTCCTTGCCGGTGTCGGAAGCCCGGAAGGCGGGGCCGAACATGTGAGGGGCCACCTTGCCCGCGATAGGGCGGATGCCGAACCAGCGCAGTGCCCACGCGAGACGGTGGTATTCGCCGATCTTGGTGGGGTCCTCGGCTTGCGCGCTGGTATCGAGGAGGGTCAGCGACCGCAGCAGGTCACCGTGCCTGGCGGCGAGTCGCTGGCCGACGAAGCCGCCCATGGACAGGCCGACCCAGTGCACGGGTCCGGCGTCGAGAGCGCGGATCACACCCGCCGCGTCGGCGGTGAGCGTGTCCATGTCGTAGCCGTCGGCGGTGGGTGGGGTATCGCCCTGACCGCGCCAGTCGAGGGTGACGCACCGATAGTCGCGTTGCAGTGCCTCGAGTTGGGCGCGAAACATCCAGCCGCCGAACAACAATCCGTGGCCGAAGACCACGGTGGCGGCATCGGGTCGACCCGCGGGAACGCCGGTGTCGGTGACGGCGATCGGAACACCGGCGACGTGGATGATCGGCATGAGATCACTCGCTTCCGGTGCTCAGGCCGCGGCGAGACGCACGTTGCGCATCGTCACCAGTGCTGTGGCACACAGGATTTCGCCGGATTCCTCCACCGAGAACACGTCGGCGGCGGCGATCGTGAGCAGTGCGCCGGGCTTGATCACCCGCCCGCGAGCGACCACGGTCGGGCCTTTGGCGGGCGCGAGGATCTTCACGGTGTAGTCGATGGTCATGTTCACCCAGCCGACAGGCAACAGCGTGCCCGCGGCCGAACCGGCGGCGAAATCGGCGAGCGAGCCGAGAACTCCGCCCTGGAAGAAGCCGTCGTGCTGGGTGAGTTCGCGGCGGTGCGGTTGCACGATCTCGACATCGCCGAGCTCGACCTTGCTGAAGTGGAAACCCAGGTGGGCGGCGGCGGGCATGGACAACACCACGCTGGGAACCAGCTGTGCGAAGTCGGGATTGGGTGCCTGTGCGGTCATCGGCTCAGTCCTCTGCTCGGCAGCGGTGGACCGTCGCTGCTCCTCATGCGGCGAATCCTGCCCGCTGACGCCGCGCGGGAACAGCCGATCGCGGAGATTTCGCCTGCTGTTGGGGGTCTGGAAAGAGTCCGGCCGGGCGGGGCGAGCGAGAGCGGCCTCGTCGCATCGCCCGGCCGAGAGCTCAACGAGTTCCGGCGTGCAGGACCACTTTGCCGTTGCGACCGGGGGTTTCGGAGACCACGGCGGCCTGGGCGGCCTGATCGAGCGCGAAATCGGCCTGGACATCGAGGCGCAGGGTGCCGTCGGCGGCGAGGGTGACGAGTTCGGTGATCAACCGGGCGTAATCGGCGCGGTCGATGTCGGAGCTGCGCTGCTGGCCCCAGAACCCTTTCACCACAGCCTGTTTGAAGATCACGGCGCCGGTGTCGATGATCAGCGGCTTGCCCGACAGCGCACCGAAGGAGATCAGCTCACCACGCGGGGCGAGCAGCGCCATCAGGTCACCCGCGGCGGGGCCACTGACCTGGTCGACGGCCCGCACGATCGGTTCACCACCGGTGATGTCGGCGCCCGCGGCGAGCCAGCCCACCGACTCGGTATCGAGCACGGGACCGTAGCCGAGCTGTTCGAGCGACTGCACCGAGGACTGGCCGCGGACCAGGCTCAGCACCTGCACGCCGCGCTCCTTCGCGAACAGATTGAGCAGTCGACCGACCGCGCCGTTGGCGGCGTTCACCACGATCCACTGACCGGACGTCACCTGCAGGTCGTCGAGCAGCATCAGCGCGCTCAGCGGCATGGCCAGCAGTTGGCAGGCGGTCTCGTCGGGCACGGAATCCGGCATCGGCACCGCCTGTGCGGCGCGGGCGACGAAGGAATCCGCCCAGGCCCCACGCACGCCTGCGATCGCTACCCGCTGTCCGACCTGGAGTGTGTCGACACCGGGGCCGATCGCGTCGACGACACCGGCGGCCTCGGTCCCCGGGATCGCGGGCAGCGGCGGCCGGTAGCCGTACACGCCGCGGATGATCGCCAGATCGTGGTTGTGGATCGGCGACAGCGACATCGCGATCCGCACCTCACCCTCCCCTGGTTCGGGGGTCGGCGCTTGCTGTGTGGTGAGCACGTCCTTCGGTTCGCCGAATTCATCGATGACAACTGCCTGCATGTCCGCCTCCGTGGTGGTTGCGAGTCCCTGCCGAGCGTGATCGTGCTCCATTGTGGCACCGTGGCGGTCGTGGGCCGCTCAGGTGGTCGTTCGCCGCCGGGAGCGGCTTCAAGGGATTGCTCCATGCGCGGGCCCGGCTGTCAATACGTCGCAGGGCTGACAGCGGATCACTCCGGTACGGGGGCGAAAATAGCTCGTACGGTGGACGAATGTCACCGGTCGGCGTGCGTACGCTCGGTTCATGGCAGACGCACTCGGAACACGCTCGCCCGCAGTGCGATCCGGATCGCGTATCGCCGAGGTCGACATTCTGCGCGGGTTCGCCCTGTTCGGGATTCTGATCACCAATGTGGTCGTGGCGACCTCGCTGTGGTCGGTGGTCGGCACTCGCGAGGACCCCGTTCTGCGCTTCGGGGGCACCGTCGATCTGCTGGTGCGCGCCACCGTCGACGCGTTGTTCACCGGGCGGTTCTACCTGCTGTTCGCCTTCCTGTTCGGATACTCGTTCACGTTGCAGATCGCGGCGGCCCACCGTGCGGGGGCTTCGCCGGTACGGCGGTTGCTCCGACGGTGCGCCGCGCTGATGGCGATCGGTCTCGTGCACGTCTACCTGCTGTGGATCGGGGACATCCTCACCCTGTACGCGTTCCTGTGCCTGACCCTCGTCGCGCTGCGGAAATTGCGGCCGCGAACGGCGGTGATCGTCGGGGTGGCGCTGTACGTGACCTGGTCGGCGTGGAGCTTTCTACCGGGAGAAAACAGTCTTCTCGCGTTCGGCGAGTTCGTCGACCTGCCCGCGATCTCCGCCGACTACACCGGCGACTTCGCCTCGACGTTCGCCGCGCAGACCGCTCTCGCGCCGGTCTTCCTGCTGCTGATCTGGTTCAGCCAGGGCGTGCCGAGCCTGGCGATGTTCCTGATCGGCATGGCGGCGGGCAAACGAAACCTGTTCGCGGACCCGGATACGCTGCGCCGCTGGTCTCTTCGCGCACTCGTGATCGGCTTCGGCCTCGGACTGCCGATCTCGGCGATGACCTTCGCCGAGTCGATGACCTGGTGGCATGGCCCCGCCGTGATCCACGGCCTCCAAATACTGGTGAACCCGGCCATGACATTCGCCTACGTCGCCGCGATCCTGCTGGCAGCACAGTCCGCCCGCCTCGGCCGCTACACCGCCCTACTCGCCCCAGCCGGGCGCATGGCCGCCACCAACTACATCGGTCAGTCGATCGTGCTGATGCTCGTCTACACCGGCTACGGCCTCGCCCTCGCCGACGACCTCGCCCCACCGGCGGTCATCGCGATCGCTGTGCTCACCTTCGCCGCCCAACTGTCGTTGAGCGCCTGGTGGTTACGCGATCACCCCTACGGGCCGGTGGAGTGGTTGCTCCGTGCCGCGACCTACCTGACCATCCCGCCGTGGCGGCGTGCCTAACGGCCCGCTCCGCCCGGCGCGTAGGGCGCCGATTCGGCGCTCTACCGTGTACCGGTGCTCGACGTATCGGATCCGCCCGCAGCACAATCTGTGCATCGCATAGTCGAGCTCGACACCGTGCGTGGGCTCGCGCTGTTCGGGATTCTGCTCTGCAATGCGGTCGCCGCCGTCAGCCAATGGGCGCCGGACCGGGTGAATTCGAGCGGCGATCGCCTGGTCCTGGCGACAGTGGACGCGCTGTTGTCCGCTCGGTTCTATCCGTTGTTCGCGTTTCTGTTCGGATATGCGTTCACTCTGCAGGTCACAGCCGCGATCCGGGCCGGTGTCTCGCCCACGGCACGGCTACTGCGGCGCTGCGCCGCGCTGATGGCGGTCGGTCTCGCGCACGTCCTGTTCCTCTGGGACGGTGACATTCTCACGCTGTATGCGGCTCTCGGTCTGATCCTGATCGCGGTTCGCGCGCTCGGTCCGCGCACGGCCGCCCTAGCGGGTGCGATGCTGTTGCTGATCGGGGCTGTGCGGCCAGGGCTGTTGCCCGGCGACGGACTCGTGATGCCAGAGGTGGGGGCCGCCTATACCGGAACTGCCGCGGAAACCTTCTCCGCTCAACTCGCCGTCGCGCCCACCGCGCTGTTGCTGGTGTGGTCGGCCGGGGCGGTGCCGAGCCTGGCCATGTTTCTTCTCGGAATGGCCGCAGGCAAGCTGAACCTGCTCGAGCAGTCGAACACGGTGCGCACCTGGGCTGTACGAACCTTCGTCGTGGGACTGTGTGTGGGACTGCCCGTTTCAGCGCTCACCTTCGCGGCAACGATGCGGTGGTGGACACCGCCGCCGTTTCTGGTGGTGCTCCAGGCACTGGTGAATCCGCTGATGACCTTCGCGTACCTCGCCGCGGTGGTGCCGGCGGTGCGGATCGGTCGCTACTGCGTTGTGTTCGCACCCGCGGGCAAGATGGCGGCCTCGAACTACATCGGGCAATCGATTGTGCTGATGCTCGTCTACACCGGCTACGGCCTCGCCCTCGCCGACGATGTGTCGCTCGCAGTGGTGATCGCGGTCGGGGTGGTCACCTTCGCCGCCCAGCTCTGGCTCAGCGCCCGGTGGCTGAGTCGCCATCCGTACGGGCCGGTGGAATGGGTGCTGCGGGCGGCGACGTACTGGACCGTTCCGGCCTGGCGGAAGCCGTCGGCGAGTGTCAGTCGACCGCCTGCGCCGGGCGGTGGAATTCGGCCCGCCAGCGGTTGAGGCCCGACGTGTCGGCGCGAGGGACGGTTTCCACGCGGACCTGGGTCAGTTCGGGGGCGGTGAACGAGTCGACGTCGGCGCGGGTGAGTGGCCATGGTGGGCCGACGGTGGCGGGGGTCTCGCTGATGTCGGCGATGACGAGCAGGGTCGCGCCGGGGGCCAGGAGGTCCCGGATGCCGGTGATGGCGAGGGCACGGACGTCCGTAGGCAGGGATTGGACGGTGATCGACTCGATGACCAGGTCGAAGGCGTGGCGCCATGACGGTGGTGGGTTGAGCAGATCGGCGACCTTGTAGGTGACGGGCGAATGCGGGAACCGGACGCGGGCGCCGCGGATAGCGCTGGGGGAGACGTCGAAGGCGGTGGTTCGGATACCTTGGGCAGCAACGAATTCCGCGTCGGTGCCGTAACCGCAGCCGATCACCAAGCCCCTCGCGCCCTGGGGTAGGGAGGCACTGCGCAGCCAGTCGACCAGCAGCGGATTGGGCTCGGCACGGTCCCACGGAACGACCGAGGTCCCCGCCGCGGCCTCGGCGTAGAGCGGTTCGAACCATCCGGTCGGATCGTTCGCGGCCAGTGCCTGAGCGGCGAGGCGACGATCGGCGGACGGCTGCGCGTCGGTCATAGGTCCAGTCTTCACCACCGACGACCACCGTGTCGTCCGACATTCGCCAGACTCGCCCGACGGTGAGCGATCTGGTCGATTGATCACCAGGCCCTGGTGGTGGAACCGCGGCCAAGTCCGCACCACCAGAGCCCGAAGCCTTCAGGGGATCAACACGACTTTGCCTGTGGTGGCACGGGATTCGAGGGCCTGGTGGGCGGCGGCGGCCTCGGCGAGGGGGAATTCGGTCAGTGCGGGGCGGAACAGGCCGGTGCCCGCGGCGGTGAGCGCGCGTTCGGACAGGATGCGCAGGTCACCACCCGCGCGCTCGACCATCGCAGGGCCGAGCACGCTCGGGGAGGTGATGCCGCGAGCGGCGGTGTCCACTTGCGTCGGGGCACCGGCGGACCAGCCGAAGACCAGGTGGGTGCCGCCGGGGCCGAGCCGGTCGACGGCTGCGTCGGCGACCTGGCCGCCGACACCGTCGAAGACGACGGTCGCGGTCCGTCCGCCGAGCTGCGCCCGGACCTTCTCCGGCCAATCCGCCAGCGTGTAGTCGACCGCGATATCGGCGCCGTTGTCGCGCACCATCGCCACCTTGTCCGGTCCACCGGCCAGCCCGACCACTGTCGCTCCGACGGCAGCGGCGTACTGGACCAGCAGCGTGCCGATCCCCCCGGCCGCCGCGGTCACCACCGCGACGCTGTCGGCATCGAGTTCGGTGAACTGGAGGATGCCGAGCGTGGTGCGCCCGGTGCCGACCATCGCGACCGCCGCGGCGAAGCTCACGCCCTCCGGAACAGCGAGCAGCCGTTCGGCTTCGGTGACGGTGAGCTCGGCGTAGCCACCCGGTGCGGTGCCCAGATGAGCGACTACCCGTGTGCCGAGCAGACTGGCGTCGACACCGTCGCCGACCCGGTCCACCACCCCGGCGACCTCGCGGCCGGGGACGGTCGGCAGCTCGGGTACCGGGAACGGGCCCGGCTCACCGCGGCGCAACGCGGTGTCGACCAGATGGACACCCGCGGCGGCTACCGCGATGCGCACCTGGCCTCGGCCCGGTTCCGGATCGGGAATCGACTCGTGGCGGAGGTTGTCGGCGGGACCGAATTCGTGGAGCTGGATCGCATGCATGAACTGAGTGTTCAACCTGAACGGTGCTCGAGGTCAAGACCGGTTCGGCGACTCCGGGGTCTATCCCTCGGTCGATATCGGTCGGGGAGGGGAATCGGCGGCTCGACGGGCCGCGCGCGCGGCGAAGCCGTCGCACAGCGCGTCGAGGCCGAGGAACAGGAGGTCCTCGGAGGTGAGTTCGCTCACCCCCGCGCCTTCGAGCTCGGCCAGCGCCGGCGGCACGGGGAAGGAGGGTGTGCCCTCTAGGAGGTCGCGCAGTCCATTGGTGTCGTCGGTGGCGGTGCGCTTCTCGGCGAGTAGCGCACCGCCGACCACCGGCAAGCTGGCGCCGGAGATGTAGTTCCAGACGGTGAACCCCATCGTGGTGGCCTCGCGGGCGGTCACGTCGAGTTCGCGCAGGCCCTCGACCAGCCAGGCCAGGCTCGCCAGGCCCTGCGGGCCGAAGCTGTAGCGGGGGACGGCGAAGGTGAGCAGCACCCAGGGATGCTGCTGGTAGAGCTGCCAATCGACCTCGGCGGCGATGCGTACCCGGTCGCGCCACGTCCACCCTCGACCGACCGGATCGGGGTAGGGGTGGCGGGCGGCGATCTCGTCGGTCATGGCCGCGATGAGTTCGTCCTTGTTCGCCACGTGCCGGTACAGCGACATGGTGCCCACCTCGAGGCGGTCGGCGATGCGGCGCATCGACACCGCGTCGAGTCCGTCGGCGTCGGCGAGGGTGATCGCGGCGTCGACGATCGCGGTGCGGGTGAGCTTCGCCTCGGTCATCCCATGACTCGCTTTCGTAATACAACCTTCATGCGTACACTGTACCCAGCTCCCGCGTACGGCGTACGCAAACCGTGGAAGGATGTCGGAAATGACGAAGCTGGAACCGGCGGTGCCCACCGCAGTCGCCGGTGGACGCCGCGCATGGCTCGGATTGGGCGTGCTGCTGCTGCCGGTGCTGCTGGTGTCGATGGACATCTCGGTTCTCTTCCTTGCCATGCCGACCCTCACGGCCGACCTGGATCCCACTGCCTCGCAGCAGCTCTGGATCCTCGACATCTACGGGTTCATGCTGGCGGGTCTGCTCATCACGATGGGCAACCTCGGCGACCGGATCGGCCGGCGCAATATCCTGCTCGTCGGGGCCGCCATCTTCGGCGTCGCGTCAGTGCTCGCCGCGTTCGCGCCCACCGCGCCGATCCTCATCGCGGCTCGCGTCCTGATGGGCATCGGCGGTGCGACCCTGCTGCCGTCGAGCCTGGCACTGATCTCCACCCTGTTCCCCGACACCCGCCAACGGGCCACCGCGATCGGCATCTGGACCGCGTTCTTCGCCGGTGGTTCGGCGGTCGGGCCGATCATCGGCGGTGTACTGCTGCACCACTTCTGGTGGGGCTCGGTGTTCCTGATCAACATTCCGGTGCTGGCGATTCTGCTGATCTTCGGGCCGATCCTGCTGCCCGAACATCGTTCCGCCGCGCTGGGGCCGATCGATCTGCCCAGCGTCGCGCTGTCCATCGGCGGCATCCTGCCGTTGATCTACGGGATCAAACACATCGCCGCCGAAGGGCTGGACGCGGTGTCGTTGGTGATCGCCGTGATCGGCGTCGGACTGCTCGTGCTGTTCGTGCGCAGGCAGCGTCATCTCGCCGAACCGCTGCTCGACCTGTCGTTGTTCACGCGGCCGCTGTTCCGGGTGGCGATCGGGGCGAGCATGGCGGGCATGATGTCGCTGGCCGCGCTGAGCTACCTGACCAGCATCTACCTGCAGTCGGTCACCGGTCGCGACCCGTTGGCCGCCGCGCTGCTCGGCGTTCCGATGGCGATCGCGGTGTTCGTGTGCTCGATGAGCGGCGCGCGCCTCGGGCTGCGGCTCGGCGTGCGGGCCACCTTCACCCTCGCGCTGATGCTGTCGGCGATCGGCAACCTGATGCTGCTCGGCGTCGGTGTCGACGGCGGCCTCGGCTGGTATATCGCGGGCTCGGTGATCGCCGGTATCGGTTACGGCTTCTCGTTCACGCTGGTCTCGGATGTCGCGGTGTCGGCGGTACCCGCCGAGCGGGCGGGTTCGGCGGTCGGGATCTCCGAGACGAGTTTCGAACTCGGCAATGCGCTCGGTCTCGCCCTGCTCGGCTCGGTGGCCGCGTTGGTGTTCCGCTCCGGCGGCGACTTCGGCGAGACCCTGGGCGACACCCTCCTGCAGTCATCCGGTGACGACGGGCTCATCCACGCGGCCCGCGAATCCTTCGTCAGCGGAATGCACGTCGCGACCACCTGCGGCGCGCTGTTGCTGATCGCGATGGCGGTGCTGGCCTGGCGCTCGACCCGCACCGAGACGGTGACCGTCGAGTCGCGCTGAATCGTCCAACGGCCGATCAGCGGGTCGAGCACGACCACCGGTCGGGGTGATCGCCGCCACGGTGCGCCGTGCTGGACGGCCTCACCGGGCAGACGTCCAGGTTCGTTGCATAGGATCGTCGGATGCGAAACGAGGGTGCGGCGGGACTGGCGACATTGCTCGCCCTGGCCGATTCGCGCCTGCCCATCGGTGGACACGTGCACTCCGGCGGTGTCGAGGAAGCTGTGTCGTCGGGGTTGCTGCGCGACAAGGCGAGCGTGGAGCTGTATCTGCGGCGCCGGATCTCCACGTCCGGACTCGTCACGGCATCGCTGGCCGCCGCGGTGTGTGGCGGGTCGCTCACGCCCGAACGCGCCGAGCTCGAGTCGGACGCTCGTACGCCGTCGCCCGCCGCGCGCACGGCGTCGCGCGCGCAGGGCCGTGGGCTGCTCCGCCTCGCCAAACAGCTGTGGCCGCACCATGATTGGGCCGCGGCAGGCCCGCGCCCCCATCTGTCGACGGTGTTCGGCATGGTCGGCGCCGCGAGTGGAGCGAGCACCGACCAGTTGGCCGGCGTTGTCGTCTACACGACGCTCACCGGCGCCGCCACCGCCGCGCAACGACTGCTCGCCCTCGATCCCGCCGCCATCGCCGAAAGCACCCTGCGCCTGGCACCGCTGTGCGACCGGATCGCCGCCGAGGCCGCCACCGGGCTCGCCGCACTGTCCGATCCACTGCAGGACGCGCTCGCCGAACGTCACCTCCGCCGCGACATGCCGTTGTTCGCATCCTGACCCCGAACCCGAGAAGGAGCCCCCATGCCTCCCCATCTGATCGATGGCGAACCACACGATCACAGCCACGACCGCCCCAAGCGCGACCGCGCCGCGGGTGAGGCACTGCGCATCGGCATCGGTGGCCCGGTCGGCTCCGGCAAAACCGCGCTGGTCGCCGCCCTGTGCAGGCAACTGCGCGACGAACTGTCCCTCGCGGTGCTGACCAACGACATCTACACCACCGAGGACGCGGACTTCCTGCGTCGCCACGCCGTGCTGCCCGATGAGCGGATCACCGCCGTGCAGACCGGTGGTTGCCCGCACACCGCCATCCGCGACGACATCACCGCCAACCTCGACGCCATCGACGACCTCGTCGCCGCCAACCCGCCGCTGGATCTGATCCTGGTGGAATCCGGCGGCGACAACCTCACGGCCACTTTCTCTTCCGGCCTGATCGACGTGCAGATCTTCGTCGTCGATGTGGCCGGTGGCGACAAGGTGCCGCGCAAGGGCGGCCCCGGCGTCACGTTCTCCGACCTGCTCGTGGTGAACAAGACCGACCTCGCCCCGCTGGTCGGCGCCGACCTGGGCGTGATGGAGCGTGACGCCGCCAAGGTCCGCGACGGCCGCCCCACCGCGCTGGTCTCGCTGACCGACGACCCGGCCGCCACCCCGGTCCTGGCCTGGGTGCGCGAGCAACTGCGGGTCGCCGCCGAACAGGACGCGGCCGCCGGCGTTGCGCACTGAACTGAGCATTGTCGCCGCGCCGGGCAGGCTGCCCCGCATCGACGCGGTCGGCGGCCTGGCCGGGCGGCACACCGGCGTCGACACCGTGCACCTGATCGGTACCGCGGCCACCCCGCTCGGGGGCGACGAACTCGACATCACCATCGTCGTGCGCCCCGGTGCGCGGCTGGTGGTCCGTTCGGTGGCGGCGACGATCGCCCTGCCGGGCGTGGCCACCATGTTGTCGAACGCGCACTGGCGCTTCGACATCGGCGAAGGCGCCGAACTCGACTTCGATCCGGAACCGACGATCGTGGCCGGGGGCGCACACCATCACACAGTGACCACGGTGCGGGTGGCACCCGATGCGCGGCTGCGGTTGCGGGAGCGCGTGCAAGTGGGCCGCAGCGGCGAGGACGGCGGCGGGTGGCGCGGTGATCTGCTCGCCGATGTCGGCGAGGTGCCGTTGCTGCGGCACCGGCTCGAACTCGGCGCGGGTGCGTCGACCGATGATCGACTCACCGCACCGCGTGCGCTCGACAGCGAGCTGGTCTATCCGGATGACCGTCCGGTCTGGTCGGGCAGTGTGGACGAGGTTCGGCTCCCGCTGGCCGCGGGTGGTTCACTCGCCACCCGGACGACCAGCCGATTGCGCGCGCTCGCGATCGCCAACGCCTAGCCGAGGAAAGGGCGGTGGGAGCCGAGCCGATGGCCCGACTCCCACCGCTGGGAATTCGATCAAGCGGTGACGATCTCGGCTTCCGTATCGACGGCTTCGGGGGTCCCCGCACGCGGCGGGGCGAGGAAACCACTTGCCGCACCTACCGCCGCACCGATACCGGCGCCGACAACGGTGATGGGGATCGACACGGCCATGTACGCGGCCATGCCACCGAGGATCGGGCCCGCGACCAAGCCGACCGGGAACAACGGGAGTCCGGCGACGAGCCCGGCCAACGCACCGCCCGTGCTGGCCATCATCGCGAACGGCATCGCCACGGTGGAACCGACCGCCGCGCCCCTGGCAGCAGAACCCAGGGTCTCGGCGGCGATCCGGTCCGAGCGGCTGCGCTCGAGCCCGACCGAGTCAAGGAACGTCGCCAGGTTGGCCTCGGTATTGGCCGCGACGTCGTTGATCTGGATGGAGGTGTCCACCGGCACGAAGTCCGGTACCGGAATCTGCTGGTCACCGAAGCGGAACTGGCCCGGCGGCGGCAGGATCGGCGGCACCGGCGCGACCGCGGTCGGTGCGTGCAGCGGTCCCACCGGGGACAGGTAGTCCATTTCCGGCCCCGTCCGCGACCACTGCAGCGAGCTGCGGGTGTTCGCGGGCATCGGCTGGCCCACGTAGGGGGTGGCGTTGGGCGCCACCGCGTCGAACTCCGGTCCGGCCTGATGCTCGGGCTGTGTCACCGCCGCTTGCGCGGGATCGGCATTCGCGGTGCCCGTGCCGATCAGGGCCATGACCAGGGGTACCGCTCCGGCTGCGACGACCGAACCTACCTTCTGTCGCTGCATACTCGGCGCCCTGTGTTTCCCCGTCGCCATAGATCACCTTTCATCCTGGGGATTTGGTCACACATATATGACCTCCGACATTCGGACCGGTGCTCGACTCGGATGGGTCCGAAACGTCGGCAGCCCGCAATATCGGTACGCGGAAAGGTAATCGGCACGACGAAGGCCGGGTGGTTCGACGGAACCACCCGGCCAACGCACGAGCTGTGTCAGCCGATCTTGCGCTGATCCGCGGTGAGCGGTTCGGCGGCGGCGGGCGGCGCGCCCACATCGGCCGCGAGTGCCCTGGCCTCGGCCTGATCGGCGTTGACCTCCTCGATCGCGAGCCGCGCGAAGATCCACTGTTCGGTCGCCGCCATCTGACCGCGGTTGCGACCGAGGAACGACACGAACCAGCCGATCACCGTGACGATCCGGCTGCGGTAGCCGACCAGGTAGTACAGGTGCAGGGCCAGCCAGGCGAGCCAGGCCAGGAACCCGCTGAACTCGAGTTTGCCGATCTGGCAGACGGCGTCGAACCGCGAGATCGTGGCCATCGAGCCCTTGTTGAAGTACTTGAACGGCTTGCGTTGCTCCGGGGTCTGACCGTGCAGTCCGGCCTTGATCGCCTTGGCCGCATACGTCGACCCCTGGATGGCGCCCTGTGCCTGCCCCGGCACGCCGGGCACCGACATCAGGTCGCCGACCACGAACACGTTCGGATGACCCTTGACGGTGAGGTCGGGCTCCACGATGACGCGTCCGGCCCGGTCGACCTCGGTGCCCTCGGACCGCTCGGCGATCATCTTGCCCAGCGGGCTGGCCTGCACGCCGGCCGACCACACCTTGCACACGGCCTCGATCCGGCGAGTGCTGCCGTCGGCGTCCTTGACGATGACGCCGTGCGCGTCGACATCGGTCACCATCGCGTTGAGCTGGATCTCCACGCCCATCTTCTCGAGCCGCTTGGCCGCCTTGGCGCCCAGTTTGGGCCCCATCGGGCCGAGCACCGCGCCCGCGCCTTCGAGCAGGATGACGCGTGCGTCGCGGGGATCGATGGTGCGGAAGGTCCCGTCGAGGGTGCGGTCGGCGAGTTCGGCGATCTGCCCGGCCAACTCCACGCCGGTGGGACCCGCGCCGACGACGATGAAGGTCATCAGCCGGTCGCGCTCTTCCTGGGTGGTCGCCAGCTCCGCCTGTTCGAAGGAGCCGAGGATGCGCGCGCGCAATTCGAGCGCGTCGTCGATGGTCTTCATGCCGGGCGCGTAGGTGGCGAAGTGGTCGTTGCCGAAGTACGACTGCTGGGCTCCGGTGGCGACGATCAGGCTGTCGTAGTCGGTCACGGTGTCGCGGTTGAGTAGTCGCGAGGTGACCTTCTTGTTCGCCAGGTCCACGTCGACGACGTCACCGAGCAGCACCTGCGCGTTCTTCTGCTTGCGCAGCACCAGGCGCGTGGCCGGGGCGATCTCGCCGGTCGAGAGGATGCCGGTGGCCACCTGGTAGAGCAGCGGCTGGAACAGGTGGGTCGACGTCTTGGAGATGAGCGTGATGTCGACATCGGCACGGCGCAGATGCCGGGTACCGAACAAACCGCCGAACCCGGAACCGATCACCACAACGTGGTGCCGCTTCTCGACAGACTCAGTGCTCATCGTCGCGCTCCTCGACAGACTGGGGCGGGCCCCGCGGTGGTGGTGACAGGGTTAACCGTAGTCGGCTCCGGTTGTGACGTCGCAACAAGAACTCGATCGCGGCGTGTGATGCGGTGTCTCATCGAACGACAAGATCGACAATACGGGACGCGCCGACTCAGCGACCTGCGAGAAGGAGCTCGGCGACCCGGGTGTCGGTCTCGGCGCCGTCGGTGTAGCCGCCCGCTCCGCCGAGTGCGTTCATGATCGAGAGCGTGTACCGCTCGCCCGCCCCGGCGACGCCGACCGAGTTGACCACCCAACCATCGGCTTCGGCCGACCAGCCGTTCTTCAGGCCGGGCCGCATCGACGAACCCGCGCCCCACACGCCCCAGTGCTGATTGGAGTCGACCGAGCGCATCCGGTCGAGCAGGTAGGCGAGATCGTCGGGGTGCATGGTGTCGAGGATGGTGTTCATCAGCCGATCCAGGTCGGCGGCCGTGCACTTCTGGAACGACCAGTCCGGGAACAGCGCAGTCGTGGTCGGCTGCGGGATCAGGCTGACCATGCCGTAGGCGCGGAACGCGTTGTTGTAGGCCATCCGGTCGAAGCCGATGTACTTCTGCCACAGCACGTCGGTGGCGTGGTCGTTGGAGGTGGCCAGCATCGCTTCGATGTTGAAGCGGTCGTCGGGGGACAGGCCGATGGCGCCGACGCGGGCCCGGTTGAGCAGGTCGGCGGCGATGGCCAGCTTGATCGTGGAGGCGGTCCAGACCTGGTTCTCGGCATGTTCGTTGGCGTAGATGCCGCCGGTCTTACGGTCGCGCAGCACGTAGCCGACGGCACCGGGGCGACCGGCTAGATAGGCGTCGGCCCGCGCGATCCGGGAGCTCATGTCGGCGTCGAACCCCGGCACCGACACCTGGGTCAACGCGGGTGGCGCGGCATAGGCCGGAGCGAGGAGTATGGGGACGCCCGGAGTGAGGACGGCGGCGGCGGCGAGGAGACAGGCAGTTGCTGCTACTCGAGAAACGGCACGAGGGGAAGGAGAACGGTCACGCACGATGGACCACACTCGCACACCGAACGCCCGAGCGCACTACTTCGCCCCGAATCCGGCCCCCGGCGACAGCGCTGTTGCGGCGCACGGGAATTGCGTTTCAGTGATGCGCGGCGTGCGGTGTGGCGATGGTGCAGCCGTTGAGGCGATGGCAGTGCTCGAACGCTTCGCCGTGCCGGTCCAGCGGCCACGAATGCAGTACCTGATCAGGCCCGTAGCGCCGGGAATTGACCAACTCCCAGCGCGCGCCCACTCGGCGGACGACGAAGCCGCCGCCGGGAACCAGGGGAAACACCTGCGCGATCATGAAACGAAACCAGCCTTTCGCCCGCGGCCGTACTGTCCCACCCGAACGGCAACGATCCCACGGTCGGCGTCGAGGGTGCCGCAGGCGGGGCCGGGACGTCTTGCGGTGTGGCGTATTTCACTAGCCCGGTCCAGTGGTGGTGGCGGGGTCGCGCGATTGCGGGTCGGTCGCTGGGCGTATAAACAACGGATGCCGTTGCACCTCCATCGCGCCGAACGCGCCGACGCGCTGGCCGACGGACTGGGGCGTTTGCTGGGGGCAGTACCCGCCGATCCTTTCGTCGCGGATGTGGTCGCGGTGCCCGCCAAAGGGGTGGAGCGCTGGTTGGCGCAACGGTTGTCGGGTGTGCTCGGTGTGGTGGATGCCGGGCGTGGCCCGGTCGGTGACGGGATAGCCGCGAATATCGCCTTCCCCGCGCCTACCGCGCTGGTGGCCGAGGTACTGGCCGGTGCGAGCGGGATCGCGCCCGCCGACGATCCGTGGGCCGGTCAGCGACTGGTGTGGACCCTGTTGCGGGTGATCGACGAGGTCGCCGACCAGCCGTGGGCCGCGGTGCTGGCGCGTCATCTCGGCCTTCCCGGGACCGATCACCGAGTCGGCAGGCGCTACGCCACCGCCGCCCACCTCGCCGCGCTGTTCGACTCCTACGCCGCCCAACGCCCGCAGGTGCTGCTCGACTGGACCGCGGGCGCGGACACCGACGGTGCGGGCGGGCCGGTGCCCGACGATCTCGCGTGGCAGCCGCAACTGTGGCGCGCACTGCGCACAGCGGTCGATGCTCCGAGCCCGGCCGAACGACTCGCCGACGCCTGCGCCCGGCTCCGCGCCGAACCGGACTCGATCGACCTGCCCGAGCGACTCTCCCTTTTCGGCCTGACCAGGCTGCCCGCCGACCAACTGGCCGTCGTCACCGCTCTCGCCGCTCACCGCGACGTCCACCTCTGGATGGCGCACCCGAGCCCGGCCATGTGGACCGCGCTCACCGATACTCGGGCGATCGCCGACGTCGAGGCGAACTACGAGGGGGCGGTCGGCAGTGGAGTCGGTGCCACGGTGCGTCCGCGCGCCGCCGACCACACCGCCGATCTGGTCTCCCACCCCCTGCTGTCAGGACTGGCCCGCGACGTCCGAGAGCTGGAACAGCGCCTGAATCCTTTGTTGGACAGCGACACTCACCTTCCCGGTGAGGCGGCCACACATTCACTGCTCGGTGTCGTACAGGCTGCCGTGCGTGCCGACCGAGCCCCCGAGCCGGGCGCGACGCCAGACGGAAGTGTCGAGGTCCACGCGTGTCACGGCCCGGCGCGGCAGGTGGAAGTGCTGCGGGATCTGCTGCTCACGACGTTCGCGGCGGATCCGACGCTCGAGCCGCGTGAAGTGCTGATCATGTGCCCGGACGTGGAGGCGTTCGCGCCGCTGGTGCGAGCGGCGTTCGGGCAGCGCGGCACCGGCGTGGACCTGCCGGTCGAGGGCGAACATCCGGCGCACCAGTTGCGGGTGCGGCTCGCCGATCGCGGGCGGGCGGTGACCAACCCGATGCTGGCCGTGGTGATCGAGCTACTCGACCTTGCCGACGGTCGCGTCACGGTGACGCAGGTGCTCGACTTGGCGGCGAGCGAAACCGTGCGCCGCCGTTGCGGGTTCGACGACGACGACATCGAACGGCTGCGCGAGTGGGCGGCCGAGTCGGGCGCGCGGTGGGGGATCGGGCAGCGTCAACGCGAGGCGTTCGGCCTTGCCGATTTCGCCCAGAACACCCTCAACGCGGCGGTCGACCGCATCCTGCTCGGCGTCACCGCCGACGAATCCGGCGACGACTGGCTCGATCTGGCACTGCCGCTCGACGATGTCGACTCCAACGACGTCGACCTCGCGGGCCGCTTCGCCGAGTTCATCGACCGACTCGCGGTCTGCCTGCGCGACCTGCGCGGTCCACGCCCGGCCGTCGAATGGACCGCCGTGCTGCTGCGGGCCGTCGAACTGCTCACCGACGTGCCCGACGCGCATGCGTGGATCCGCACCGAAGCGCGCCGCGAGATCGTCGCCGCCACCGAACACGCGGGCGACACCCCGCTGCGTCTGGCCGACGTGGCGGTCCTGCTGACCAGTCGTCTGGCGGGCGGCCCCGGCCGCGCGAACTTCCGCACCGGCGAACTCACCGTGTGCACCCTCGTGCCGATGCGGTCGGTGCCGCACCGCGTGGTGGTGCTGCTCGGCCTCGACGACGACGTCTTCCCGCGTCCCGGCAGTGTCGACGGCGACGACCTGCTGGCCCGCGACCCACTGGTCGGCGAACGCGACGCGCGCAGCGAAGACCGCCAACTCCTCCTCGACGCCGTCATGGCGGCAGGCGAGACACTGCTGGTCCTGCACACCGGCGCGGACCCGGTCACCGGCGCCGCGCGTCCGCCCGCCGTCCCGGTCGCCGAACTCCTCGACGTGCTCGCCGGCCACGTGGGACCGACGGCCATGGACGCCGTTCACATCCGTCACCCCCTGCAGGCCTTCGACCGCCGCAATTTCGCCCCCGAGAACCCGCGCAGCTTCGACACCGTCGCCCTGGCCGGTGCGCGCGCCGCCGCCCGCCCGTCACAGCCGCGGCCACCGCTGCTCACCGCGCCGTTACCGCCCGCTCCCGCCACGGATGTCGCACTGGCGGAACTGATCTCGTTCGCCGAGCATCCGGTGCGCGCGTTCCTGTGGCAGCGGCTCGGCCTGCGGGTGCCCGAGGAATCCGAGGACATCGCCGATCAGCTCCCGATCGAACTCGACGGCCTGGCGAAGTGGGACCTCGGCGAACGAATGCTGACCGCTCGGCTCACCGGCGCCGACCCGGCGGGGCTGCGCGCCGCCGAATGGCGTCGGGGAACGTTGCCCCCCTTCGGTTTCGGGGCCAAGGTGCTCGACGAAGTGGAGGGCACGGTCGATACTCTCGTCCGCACCGCACTGCCCGACTACGAAGCGCCACCACGTGCCGTCGACATCGCTATCGACCTCGGCAACGGCCGCACCCTCGCGGGCACCGTGCCCGAGGTTCGTGGGGAAACTCTGGTGCGCACCACCTACTCGCGCCTGGCGCCGAAACACCGGCTCGCGTCCTGGGTTTCGCTGCTGGCCCTCGCCGCCACCGAGGACCGATCGTGGCAGGCGATCAGTACGGGACGAGGTCAATTCCGCAGCAGACCGGTGGCGAGATCGGTGATCACCGCACCCGAAGCGCCTGCCGCACTGGCGATCCTGCGCGACCTGGTCCGGTTGCGCGACGAAGGGCTGTGCGAACCGCTGCCCTGCGCGCCCGCCGCCACCGCCGCCTATGCCGAGCGCCGATTCCGCGGTGACAGCGTCGCCGACGCCCTGCTCGCGGCCGAACACTCCTTCGACGGCGGCCCCAACGGGCCCGACAAGTTCGGTGACCACACCGACCGCTACCTGCGCTATGTGTGGGGCCGCGCACCCCGATTCGCCGGTCTCGCCACCGAACCCAGCCGACCGGGCGAGCCGGAGAGCACCCACTTCGGTGCCCTCGCGCGCCGCTGGTGGGCGCCGCTACTCGCTGCCGAGAGTCAGGGACAGCCGTGACGGGGACCGTATCGGCGCCGACCGCGTTCGACGCCACGGGTCCGCTGCCCCAGGGCACCACCGTGCTCGAGGCCAGCGCCGGCACCGGCAAAACGCACGCCATCGTGGGGCTCGCGGTGCGCTACGTCGCCGAGGCGGGTATCGCGATCACCGAATTGCTCCTGGTCACGTTCAGCCGGGCGGCCACCCAGGAACTGCGTGAACGGACCAGGGATCGTTTCGTCACGGTGGCGACCGCACTGGCCGAGCCCGACACGGCACGTCACCACCAGGACGAGCTCGTCCGGGCGATGGCCGATACCGACCCCGCGACCGTGCGTCTGCGCAGGCACCGATTGCTCACCGCCCTCGCTGATTTCGACGCGGGCACCATCGCCACCACCCACTCGTTCTGTCAGCGGATGCTCGACGAACTCGGTCTGGCCGGTGAACACGATCCGGGCGCCCGGCTGGTCGAATCGGTGGACGAACTCGTCGCCACCGTCGCCGACGACCTGTATCTGGCCCGCTACGCCCGCGACCGCGCCCCCTTCACGTTGCGCGATGCCCACACCCTGGCGCTGGCGGCGGTCCACGACCGCCACGCCGACCTCGCGCCGCGCACCGATGGCGCGGCGGGGGAGCGTGTCGCCTTCGCGACCGCCGTGCGCGCCGAAACCGAACGCCGCAAACGCCGTGCGGGACTGCGTGATTTCGACGATCTGCTCGTCCTGCTGCACGATGTGCTGGCCGACCCGCAACACGGCCCACGCGCCTGCGCCAGGATCAGGCAGCGGTACCGGGTGGCACTGGTCGACGAATTCCAGGACACCGATCCCCTGCAGTGGGACATCCTGCGCCTGGCCTTCCACCAGCACGCCACCCTCGTGCTGGTCGGCGACCCGAAGCAGGCCATCTACGCCTTCCGCGGCGCCGAGGTGCTCAGCTACCTCGACGCCGTGGCACTGGCGGACCGCCGCAGCGAGCTCACCCGCAACTGGCGCAGCGACGCCGGACTGCTGCGCGCTATCGACCACCTGTGTGGCGGTGCGGAATTGGGCCACCCCGAGATCAGCGTGTATCCGGTCACGCCGACCCGCCCGACGACCCGACTGCACGGTGAACCCGAGACGATCAGCCCGCTGCGACTGCGGGTGCTGCCTCGGACCGGGGCCGGTCCGCGCAATCGGTCGGGGTTCCCGTCGGTGGGCAGACAGCGCGCCAAGGTCGCCGACGACCTGGCCGCCGACATCGTCACCCTGCTCGAATCCGGTACCGCCATCGACGCCAAACCCCTACGCGGCGGGGATCATTCGCTCAGTGAGGTCGGCGACGGCCGGGTGCGCAGGCCGATCGGGCCCGGCGATATCGCGGTGCTGGTGCGCACTCGATCCCAGATCGATGTGGTGCGTGCGGCGTTGGACCGGGTCGGGGTCGCCTCCGTTCTCGCCGGTGGCACCAGTGTCTTCGCGACCGTCGCCGCGACCGACTGGCTGTGGGTGCTGCGGGCTCTGGAACAACCGCATCGCGGTGACCGGGTGCGGCTGGCTGCGTGCACACCGATCCTCGGGGTGACCGCTGCCGAGATCGACTCGGGCGGTGCGGATCTCGTCGGCCGGGTGTCGACTCAGTTGCGCGATGCCGCGCGATTGTTCGCGCGCGCCGGATTCGCCGCCGTGTTCGACAAGCTCGCCACCGAAACCGATCTCGCGCCGCGCCTGCTCGCGGTGGACAACGGCGAACGCGAACTCACCGATCTGCGCCATCTCGCGCAGCTGCTCGACGAGGTCGCGCTGGCCGAGGGGCTCGGCCTGACCGCGCTCACCCGCTGGCTCGCCGACCGTGTGCGTGATCCGGAGGCCGGCAGTATCAGCGGTCGCAGCCGCAGGCTCGATCGGGACGCGGCGGCAGTGCAGATCGCCACCGTGCACGCCAGCAAGGGCCTCGAATTCCCCATCGTCTACCTGCCTTTCACCTGGGACAGTGCCAAGAACCCCTATCCCGCGACGCTGCTGTTCCACGACGACAACGGCACCAGGGTCCTCGATATCGGCGGCAAGGAGGCCCCCGGCTACGGCGAGCGCCAATTGCGGTGCGAGGCCGAGGAATCGGGGGAGGAACTGCGGCTGCTGTATGTGGCGCTGACCCGGGCGATGTGTCAGGTCGTCGCGTGGTGGGCGCCCGCGGTGACCACCGGCGCCGCGCCGCTGCATCGAATGATGCTGGGTCGGCGGCCGGGGTCGGCGCAGGTACCGCGCCGGGCGGAGATACCGGCCGATACCGCTGCGGCGCAGAGGATTTCCGAGTGGGCCGCCTCGGCTACGGACGTGATCTCGGTGACGATGGTCGATCGCCCCGAGGATGTGGCGCCGCGGCGGGTGCGCTCCGAGCTGCCGACCGGTGAGCTGGCGGCCGCGGGGTTCACCCGTGCGCTCGACCAGCAGTGGCGGCGCACCTCGTATTCGGCGCTCACCGCCGGTGCGCACGACGCGCCAGGGGTGAACGACGAGGAGCCCGAGGACGGCCCGGGTCCTGACGACGAGCCGACCGAGGCGCCGGTCGACGCCCTCACCGGCAGCACGGCCGCCCCGTCGTTGATGAACGATCTGCCCTATGGCGCCGAGTTCGGCACGCTGGTCCACGGCGTGCTCGAAACGGTTGATACCTCGGTGCCCGACCTCGCCGCCGAGGTCCACCAACGGTGTGTCGAGGCCGTCGAGCACACGATGGCTGAGCTCGACGTCGACCTCCTGTCGTCAGCGTTGCTCGAAGTCCTGCGCACCCCGGCCGATTTCGGTTCCCTGGCAGCGGTCGCGACCCGGGACCGGCTCAACGAACTGGAATTCGAGCTGCCGCTCGGTGGCGGCGATACCCCCGGTGCGCGCTCGGCGGGGATGCACGCCATCGCCGCGCTGCTGCGCACCCACCTGCCCGCCGACGACGACCTCGCCGGGTACGCCGATCATGTTGCCGCACTGCCCGATACGGTGCTGCGCGGTTATCTCACCGGCAGCATCGACGCAGTCCTGCGGGTGCCCGACGGAACGGGTGGGCTCCGCTATCTCATCGTCGACTACAAGACCAACCGGCTCGGCACGGGCGACCTCACCGTCGAGCACTACCGTCGCGACCACATGGTCGCGGAGATGATCCGTTCGCACTATCCGCTGCAGGCGCTGCTGTATGCCGTTGCGCTGCACCGTTATCTGCGCTGGCGGCTGCCGGACTACGATCCTGCCCGCCATCTGGGTGGGGCCAGGTATCTGTTCGTGCGCGGCATGATCGGCACCTCGACACCGCCGGGCCACGGCGTTTTCGATTGGTACCCGTCCGCGCAACTTGTTGTCGCGCTGTCGGATCTGCTCGCGGGGGAGCGATGACCTCTATTCAGGTGGCGCAGCGGGGAACCGGGCTGCTGCGGGTGTTCAACGAAGCGGGCGTCCTGTCCGCCGCCGACGTGCACGTAGCGGTGCGGTTGGGTCGGATGGGGCGGGAGGACAGCGAGGACGTGCTGTTCGTGGCGGCCCTGGCCGTGCGCGCGGTGCGCTCCGGATCGGTGTGCCTCGAGCTGGCTCGGATACGTGAGATCGGCATCGACGCCGACGAAACTCGCGACGGCGCCACGGGAATCGACCCGGCGACGCTGCCGTGGCCGGACATCGATCGGGTGCTCACCGCCCTGCGTCGCAGTCCGCTGATCTGCGGTGGGCAGTCCGGTCCACTACGCCCGTTGCGGATCGTCGAAGCCGACGCCGAGGGCGGCGCGCTGCTCTACCTCGACCGGTACTACCAGCAGGAACAAACCCTGCGACGAGTGCTCACCGAACGCAGTGCCGACCACCCCGCGATCGATACCGAACTCGTCCGCGCACAACTGGATCGGCTCTTCGCTGACCCCCTCGGCGACGGCCCCGACCGGCAACGCCTGGCCGCGGCCCTCGCCGCGACCCACTGGACCACCGTCGTCGCCGGTGGCCCCGGCACCGGCAAAACCCACACCATCGCCCGCATCCTGGCCCTGCTCACCGCGCACCGCGGCGCCTCGCCGAAGTTGCCCGCCCTGCGTATCGCCCTCGCCGCACCCACGGGCAAAGCGGCGGCCCGGCTGCAGGAGGCGGTGCGCGAACAAGCCGCCGTCCTCGGCCTGCCCGAACTCACCGCCTCGACCCTGCACCGTCTGCTGGGCTGGCAACGTGGCCGCACCACCCGATTCCGCCACCACGAACACAATCGTCTGCCCTACGACGTCGTCGTGGTCGACGAGACCTCGATGGTGTCGCTGACGATGATGAGCCACCTGTTCTCCGCCCTGCGCCCCGATACCCGCCTGGTGCTCGTCGGCGATCCCGACCAGCTCGCCTCGGTCGATGCGGGTGCGGTGCTGGCCGACCTCGTGGCCGGGCCGGTCAGCGGTGCGCCGAACGAGGCGCTGCGTGAGGTGCTGGGCGAGGTGGAGCTGCCGGGCGTGCCCGAGGTGGTCGACCCGAGTTCGGCGGCCGGTGCGCAGGCACCCTCGCTCACCGATCTCGAACAGCGGCGTCTGCAAGGCGGGATCGTTCGATTGACCAGGGGCAGACGGTTCGGCGGGCGCATCGCCGACCTGGCCGTGGCCGTTCGCGCGGGCGACGCGGACACGGCGCTGGCCATTCTGCGGGCGGGCGGGGACGACGTGTCGCTGTGCGCCCCCGATGAGACCCGCGCTGTTCGGACGGATGTGACCACCGCCGCCCTCGCCGTCACGGCCGCCGCCGAGGCGGGCGACGCGAGCGGGGCGCTGACCGCACTGGAGTCGCACCGGTTGCTCTGCGCCCATCGCCAGGGCCCCTTCGGCGTGGAACGCTGGGACCGGATGGCGGCCGAGTGGGCCGCGGCCGGTGGCGCGGGACCCGAAGGGCCGCAATCGGTCTGGTACCCGGGTCAGCCGCTGCTGGTCACCGCCAACGACCACGAGGCCCGGATCTACAACGGTGACACCGGCGTCATCATCCGCCGCCCCGACGGCTCGCTGCGCGCGGCCCTCCAACGCGGCAGCGAGCCCTATCTGGTCCACCCGACCCAATTCCCCGCCGTGGTCACGGTTTTCGCCATGACCATCCACCGCAGCCAGGGCAGCCAGTACGACACCGTCTCGGTCGTGCTCCCCGAACCCGAATCCACGCTGCTCACCAGGGAACTCCTCTATACGGCCATCACCAGGGCCCGTACTCACGTCCGCATCATCGGCACCGAGGATTCCATCCGCGCCGCGATCGGTCGTCGTGTCCTGCGAGCAAGTGGCCTGTCCAGAACCGTTGCGCCACAGGAATAATCGCTGGCGCGCCGGGCCTGGACGTGTTGTTCGAAGTCGCGGGGCGCGGTCGCCCGTGGTGAGCGACCGCATCCCGATGCGTCAGCGAGCTGAGCTGCGCGACCAGTTCCAGGACCACCACTGGTCGTCGTCGAGGTCGTCGAGGACGGGGGTTTCGATCTGGGTGCGGAGGTTGTCGGGCAGCGGGTCGAGGGCCGGAAGGATGTCGGGCGAGAGGTTGCTCAGGTAGTCCGCGTCCAAGCGGCCGCTGGTTTGCCAACGGTCGATATTGCGTTCGGCGACAAGGTGTTCCGGGTTGAGTAGCGCCAGTGCGATGAGGGTGCCGAGTGCGGTGCCGATCGCGGCGCGCGGCACCCAGCTCCAGCGCAGTCGCGCGATGGCGATCAGCACGAGGACGTAGACGAGGCCGACCCAGAGCTCGCACGTCGTCACCAGCAGTCGCAGCACGGTGAACCCGTAGGCCTGCTGATAGGTCCACATCCGGCCGAGCGCGGAGCACACGATCACCAGCGCCAGCACGCTCACCGCGCTCAGTAGGATGCGCAGCGATCGGCGGTCGGCGGCGGTTTCCTGCGCCGACCAGTGCAAGACGGCCAGAATCACGGCCAGCGTCAGAATGCTCACCGCCGACAACTGCCAGAATCCGCTGCGCGCGTACTCGGCGTAGGTCAGACCCGCGGTGCGCTGCACGTAATCGTCGCCGCCGAACAGCGCGACGAACTGCGCGCCGACGAACACCGCGAACAACACGATCAACGCCCCGACCGGCAGCATCCACTCACTGCGCGACCACAGTCGCACCGGCCGCACCGAATCCGCCGCGTGCGCAGGCGGCCCCGCGAGCAGATACAGCGCCGCCAGCACGCCCACCGTGACGACCACGAACAGGAAGATCCACTGCCACGCCGCCGGACCGTCCACGGTCGGGACGAGCCCGTTCAACAGCTCCGCGAACGTCGCGTCCGCCCCGCCGAGCAGGGGCACGAACACCACCAGCAGCGCCGCCGTCGCGGCCACCGAAACCCCGTATCGACGGACGCTGGAGGTCCCTACCGACCGCGACTCCCGCAACCCCGAGAACGCCCACGGCACAGCGCCGAACGACGCCAACGGCACCGCGAACATGTCGTGCACGATGCCACGCACACTGCGTCGTCCCAACACCGCCATCGACCCGGCGACACACGCCGCGATCACACACAGCACGAACAGCCATCCCGCCGCCCGGACCGTCCCCACCCCCAGCAGCACAATCGCCGCTGTCGCCCACCACGCTCGATCACCGATCGAAACGGAGTGGGAAGCAACCTCGTTCGACGGCGTTGTGCGGTCGGTGGCAGGTGCCGTCGCGGCAGACGGGTCGTCGGCCGCAGCCGAATCAGCAGTCTTCGCAGCGATCCTCGCGGACTTCACGCCGTTGTCGGCAGCGCCGACCTCAACCGTGGGTCGGTCGCCCGTGGGATCGGCCGATCGATCGATGGGCGTGTGGTCGTCGCTCGTCGCGGCGTTCGCAGGCACGGCATTGTCGCCCGTGCCGGTGGTCACGGTGCGGCCCGATTCGGTACCTTCATTGGCTGCCGAGGCTCCCTCGGCGCTCGGCGCTGCGAGATCATCGGATGCTGAAAGTGCCAGTGGTTCAGTAGCTTTCGCGCTGGTACCTTCGGCCGTGGTCGGCCCCACCGTGGGCGGAGTGGTCGCAGGTGGTCCTCCGGCCGTCGGAGCCGAATCCGACGAGCCCTCCTCTGGCGTTGCGCGCGTCCGTGCGCGATAGTCGACCGCGCAGAGGGCTCCGGTGATGGCGGCACCCGTGAGCAGCCAGCCGATGCCAGGGCGGTCGAGCGGGATCACGGTGGCGCCGACGATTCCGGCGAGGGCCGCGGCCGGGAGGGCACCGGGTGGGCGCGCTACGCGCTGCCAGCGTGGGGGAACAGGCGGAATGGGCGGTGGCATGGCGACAACCGGCGACATGGTCTGCCATGCGGCGGCTCGTGCGGCGTCGGGCCCGGGACGAACGGTTGTGCGGCTCGAAGCGAGCAGGGTCGCGAACGGTACCGAGTCGGCGGGGCTCTGCGTCGCAGGCGATTCCTTGCCCGGCACCGGCGCCGCGGTCTTGGTGAGCACAGTTGTCGACTGGGTACCGGGGCTTGTCGCACCGCCGCCCACCTGCGGACCACTCACGGCATCGGATGCGCTACCGGAGTCGGGCTCGATCGCCTCGTTCGCTGCGTCGTCGGCGGATGTCCCGGATCCCGTTGTGCCGCTGCCAGTCACGGCCTTGCCGCTGCGGGGCAGAACTGTCGCGGTCGTCTCGGTGCCGGGCTGACCGGCAACGGCATGGGTAGCGGCACTTTGGCTGTCAGCCGGGATCGGACCCTCGGGTATCGGGTTGTCTGACATGGTTTCTCCTCCTGGAGGTGTGCGGATTCGTCCCGGCACCGAGGTGTCGGGAGGGTGATCTGGATGTGGGGGTCAGTCCGTGGGGAGGACGACGCGCATGCGGGAGCCGGGGTCGGCGACGGCGATGGAGCCGCCGTGCAGGTCGATCACCCAGCGGGCGATGGCGAGGCCGAGGCCGGTGCCGCCGCCGTCGGTGCGCCCGCCACGGGTGAAGCGGTCGAAGACGGTGGCGCGCTCGGCTTCCGGGATGCCGGGGCCGTCGTCCTGGATTTCGAGGACCGTCCCCTCGGGTCCGGTCGACGCCGAGACCCGGACCTCACCGCCGGACGGGCCGTGCCTGGCCGCGTTGTCGAGCAGGTTGAACAGCACCTGGTGCAGGCGCGCCCGGTCGGCGAACACGGTCGCGTCAGCGGGTTCGATCGAGGTGGTGAACCGGACACCGCGGCCGAGCGCGGCGGTCATCACCTCGGCTTCGGCGATCACCTCCGCCAACAGCGGTGTCAGCGGCAGGATTTCGCGATCCAGCGTGAACGCACCCGCCTCGATGCTGGACAGGTCGAGGAGTTCGGAGACGAGCAAACCGAGGCGTTCGGTCTGGGCCAGCGCGGTGCGCAGTGTCGCCGGGTCGGGTTCGCTCACCCCGTCGACCAAATTCTCCAGGACGGCGTGCAGTGCGGTCACCGGGGTGCGCAGCTCATGGGACACATTGGCGATGAGGTCACGACGTTGTCGGTCGGCGGCGGCCAGGTCGGCGGCCATCTGGTTGAACGCCGTCGCCAGCTGACCCACTTCGTCCTGCGAGGTAGCCCGCACGCGAAAGGTGTAGTCGCCCTGAGCCATTCGCCGCGCTGCTGCGGTCATCTCGCGCAGCGGGCGGGTGATCCCGTGCGCGAGGAACTGTGAGGTGAGCAGCGCGATCCCGATCGCCGCCACGGTGGTGCGCGGCGGCAGCCAGCCGATCTTCAGCCGGAAGTACCCGAACGCCACACCGCCCGAACACAACATCAACACGGCCAGTTTGAGCTTGATCGACCGCAGTCGGTCCAATGGCCGAGGCAGTACATCGGCGATCCGGTCCATCAACGCCGCGGTGCGTTCCGGCGCCGTCATCGGGCGTCCAGGGCATACCCGACACCGTGCACGGTGCGGATGAGATCGGCACCGAGCTTGCGCCGCAACGCTTTCACATGCGAATCCACCGCCCGTGTGCCCGCCGCGTCGGACCAGTCCCAGATGTCTTCGAGCAGTCGTTCCCTGGCGAGTACCGCTCGCGGACGTTGCGCGAGTCGCGTCAACAAGTCGAATTCCAGTGGGGTGAGCCGTGCCTCGGTGTCGCCGCGCCACACCCGGCGTTCGGCGAGATCTATGCGCAGATCGCCGACGACGATGCTGTTGTCGCCGCGCTCGGCGGCCCGGTCCACGCGCCGCAACAGCGCGTGCACGCGGGCGGTGAGTACCCGCATCGAGAACGGCTTGGTGAGATAGTCGTCGGCGCCGACACCGAGCCCGATGAGCTGATCGGTCTCGTCGGTGCGCGCGGTGAGCATGAGGACGGGCACAGGGCGCTCGGCCTGAATCCGGCGGCACACCTCCAGCCCGTCGAACCCCGGCAACATCACGTCGAGGACCACCAGATCGGGTTCCCCCGAAAGCGCCGCCGCCACCGCGGCGGGCCCGTCGTGTGCCAGGTCGACGGTGAACCCTTCGGCCCGCAACCTGGCAGCCACGGACTCGGCGATCGTCACCTCGTCATCGACCACCAGGACCCGGCGTGCCGCCTGTCCTGTCCCGCCCCCACTGTTGTCCATGGTGCGACCCTAGCGAGCGGGTGTGGAGGGTTGCGTCGCCAAATGTGGAGATTCTGTGTGGAGTGCACCCGCTGCCGCGGAACCCGAGACGCTACGGATCCGGGAAGAGACCGGGCAGTTCCATCGCGTAGGCGAGATCGTCGCGGGTGCCGAGGGTGACCAGCAGGACACGGATCATGGTCACCCTGGCCTCGGACGCCAGCGCCGGATCGGGATCGCTGCCCGGTTCGCTGCCCGCGGTGAGCCGGTAGACGATGTATTCGCACACGTGCAGCGCCGCGTCCAAATCGAGCGGTGCGGGTATCGGGCGTCCGAGTTCGCCGAAGGTCTTGCGCACCAGATCGCGGATATCGTCGAGCGCGCGTTCGCGGTAGCCCGAGACGACCGAGCCGGGATCGTGTAGCTCGGCGAACAAGGGTCGCAGCATCGGGCCGTGCCCGCGGGCCCAGTCCACATACGCGTCGATCAGCCGGATGCCCAGCTGAACCGGCTCGTCGGTACCGACGAGTGCCTCGCGGATACCGCCGACGAGGCCGTCGTTGGACGCGTCGAGCACCGCGTGCAGCGGCTCGGAGGCGTTGCCGAAATAGCGGTAGAAGGTGGGCCTGGCCAGCCCGGCCTCTTCGATGATCTGGGCGACGCTCAACCCGCGCGAGCCGTTGCGCGCGAATACCGCGGCGGTCGCCTCGACGATCCTGGCGCGCACTTCCTCGGCCTGCTCTTGGGTCTGCGGCGGGCGCCCGCGACGCACCGCCGTCGATTCCTCGGTCATCGCACCTCCCTCACCGCTGGTGAACACACCCTGAAAGCTTGACACGAACCCTGGCGCTGGCATTAATCTAACACTAGTGTTCAGTAAATAACCTGAACGTGCGCGACCTGTTCCGCGCGATCCATCTGTTGAGGAGAAGGGCCGACAATGACGACAGCCCCAGAGCTGACCGCCGAACCCACCGCGCTGCCCGCCGCGCTGGTCAAGCCCCTGTTCGAACGCGGAGTCGCCGGCGGCGCCCCGTCGGTTCCGGTCTTCGCGCCGGCTACCGGCCACAAGATCGGCGACCTGCCGCAGTCCTCCGTCGCCGATATCGAGCGCGCTTTCGCCGTCGCCAGGCACGCGCAGCGCGACTGGGCCAAGGTGGGCGTCAAGCAGCGCGCCGAGATCGTGCGCCGCTTCCACGACATCGTGCTCGCCGAGCAGGACACCATCCTCGACATCGTGCAGACCGAGACCGGCAAGTCCCGCCCGCACGCCTTCGACGAGATCGCCGACGTGGCGCTGAACGCGCGCTACTACGCCACCGTCGCCCCCAAACTGCTCGCCGAGCGCAAGCCGCGCGGCGTGCTGCCGGTGCTCACCTCGGTCGAGGTGCACAACCGGCCCAAGGGCGTTGTCGCGGTCATCTCGCCGTGGAACTACCCCCTCGCGCTGGCGGCCTCCGACGCGCTGCCCGCCCTGCTCGCGGGTAACGCGGTCATCGCGCGTCCCGACAACCAGACGGCGCTCACCGCGCTGTGGGCCATCGACGCCGCCGAGCGGGCCGGGCTGCCGCGCGGTCTGTGGCAGGCGGTGCTCGGCCGTGGCCGCGAGATCGGCGGCGACGTGATCGCGCGCGCCGACTACGTCGACTACACCGGTTCCAGCGCGACCGGCCGGACCATCGCCCAGCAGGCCGGTGAACGCCTGATCGGCTACTCCCTGGAACTCGGCGGCAAGAACCCGCTGCTCGTGCTGGCCGACGCCGATGTCTCCAAGGCGGCGAAACTGGCTGTGCGCGCGTGCTTCTCGTCGGCCGGTCAGCTCTGCGAGTCGATGGAACGCATCTACGTCGACGCCTCGGTCTACGACCAGTTCGTCGCGGAATTCGTCGGCAACGTCAAGAACATGTCGCTCGGCGGCGAACTCGACTACAGCCGGGACATGGGTTCGCTGACCTTCCAGCGTCAGCTCGACACCGTCAGCTCGCACGTCGACGACGCGGTCGCCAAGGGCGCCAAGGTGCTCGCCGGCGGCCGGGCCCGCCCAGATCTCGGCCCGTACTTCTACGAGCCCACCGTGCTCGCGGACGTGGCGCCCGGCATGACGGTCTTCCGCGAGGAGACCTTCGGACCGGTCGTCTCGGTGTACAAGGTCGACTCCGACGAAGCCGCCGTCGAGGCAGCCAACGACACCGCCTACGGCCTCAACGCCAGTGTGTGGAGCCGGGACGTGAACCGTGGCAAGGAAGTCGCCGCCCGGATCAACGCCGGTTCGGTGAACGTGAACGAGGGCTTCAGCGCCGCCTGGGGCAGCGTCGACGCGCCCTCGGGTGGTCTCGGCATCTCCGGTCAGGGGCGTCGCCACGGCCCGGAAGGCCTGCTGAAGTACATCGACACCCAGACCATCGCGGTCCAGCGGTTGCTGCCGATCGCGCCGCTGCCCGGCATGTCCGAGCAGATGTGGGCCAAGACGATGACGGTGGTTTTCGGTGTCATGAAGACACTGCGCCAGAAGTAGCGGAACACGAGCAGGGTAGGTAGCGAGAAATGAAGCTGGAAACGGTCGCAGGCAAGCGGGTTCTCATCACTGGCGCGGCGATGGGGCTCGGGAAGTTGTTCGCCGAGAAGGCCGTTGCCGAAGGCGCCGACGCGGTGGTGCTGTGGGACATCAATGAGCTTGCGCTGCGTGAGACCGCGGCGCAGCTGACCGCCGCGGGCGGCAAGGTGCACCACTATGTGGTGGATGTGTCCTCGCAGGACTCGATCCGCGAGGCGGGCGAGGCGGTGCGCAAGGAGGTCGGCGGCATCGACATCCTCGTCAACAACGCGGGCATCGTGCGTGGCAACACCTACTTCTGGGAAACCGAGAATCGCGCCGACATCGACAAGACGATGGCGATCAACTCGTTGGCCCCGATGTACGTCACCCTGGAGTTCCTGGCAGGCATGGTCGCCGGTGCGGGCCAGGCGCGCGTGCTCAATATCGCGTCGTCGGCCGGTCTGGTCGCGAACCCGCGCATGGCCGTGTACGCGGGGTCGAAGTGGGCGGCGGTGGGCTGGTCGGATTCGGTGCGCCTCGAGCTCGAGCAGGCGGGCCACGACCACGTGAAGGTCACCACGGTCTGTCCGACCTACATCAACACGGGCATGTTCGACGGCGCGAAGGGCATTCTGTTCACGCCGATGCTCGAGCAGCACGATGTCGTCGACACCTCGTGGTCGGAGATGAAGAAGGGCGGTGCCCTGGTGGTGATGCCGTGGACCTCGCGGATGAACCGGGCACTGACCGGTCTGCTGCCGATCAAGGTTCGCGACCTCTACCTGAACGCGGTGGGTGTGTACCACTCGATGGATCAGTTCACCGGGCGCAAGTAGGCATTCGGTGCGGGTGCCCCCGTCGACCGTTCGCGAAGACGATCGTTCGACGGGGGCATCGTCGTTTTCGGGCGGCGGTGGGGTCGTGATCAGCGAGGATCTCGGGTGCCGACGACCACGGTGGCGTAGTACTCCTCGGACTCCGCCACGCGGGGTGCGAGACCGTGCGCGGTGAGCACCGAGCACGCGATATCGATTTGTCCCGCACCGGTTTCCACCAGCACGGTGCCGCCCGGCGCCAGCCACTCGGCCGCATCCTCGGCGACCCGCCGGAACACGTCGAGGCCGTCCACGCCACCGTCGAGCGCGGCCAGCGGCTCGTGCTCGCGTGCCTCCGGCGGCAGGTCCGCGACCCGGGCGCTGGGCACATACGGTGTGTTCGCGAGCAGGATGTCGATGCGCCCGCGTAGGTCACCCGGCAGCGCGTCGAACAGATCGCCGCCGAACACCGGTGCGCTCATCGGCGCGAGATTCTCCCGGGCGCAGGCGACGGCCACGGGGTCGATATCAGCGGCGACGAGCTCGACGTCGCACCCCCGCGCGGTGAGCTCGGTCGCCGCGCTCAGCCCGAGCGCCCCACAGCCACAACACAGGTCGACCACACAGGCTTGTTTCGTGCCGGGCTCGACACCGTCGACCGCCTGCTCCACCAGGAACGCGGTGCGCTGACGCGGCACGAAAACCCCCGGCCGCACGCCGACCCGCAGTCCCCGGAATTCCACCCAACCGAGCAGATATTCGAGCGGAGTCCCCGAGACCCGCTGTCCCACCAACGCATCGAGCCGCCGAGGATCGCCTGCGGCCGCCTCGATCAACAGCGTGGCCTCGTCCTCGGCGAATACGCATCCCGCACGCCGCAACGTCACGACCACCTCGGGAAAACCGGAACCGCTCATGCGCCGATTGTTCCTGACCTGGCAAACGAATTTTCACCGCAGACGGTGGTCGCGGCGCAACGGCTCAGCGCGAACTGTCCAGTTCGAAGGTGCGGGTCGCGTCGAGGTAGATCCCGCGCTGGGCGTTGCGCGCGGGCGGGGGCAACTGGGAAACCAGCTGTTCGAGCGAGGTCATCGCCCCGACTACATGCGTTCCCGCCACGATGAAGTCGGCGACCGCGCGGCGAATGTGGTTCGGGGAGGTCACCACCACCGCGCTGGTCGCACCGAGATCACGCAGCAGCCGGGTGCTGAACAGCGCGTTCTGCACCGTCGACCCGGCCCGATCCTCCACATGGATCCGATCGCCGGGCAGCCCGCGCGCGATCAGCCAGCGCCGCATCGCCTCGGCCTCGGAGATGCCGTTCTGCGGATTGCCGCCGGTCACGATCACCGGTGAGAACGGCGCGGCGATCGCCTGCATCCACGCCGCGGTGAGCCGGTTCTCCAGCTCCGGTCGTAGCGCGCCGTCGGGCAGCAGGCCGTAGCCCAGGACCACGATGCCGGTCTGCGGACCGACCAGCGCGGGCAGCGGGTTGGGCAGGGTGGCGGCGGCGGCCGTCACCGCGTGCAGCACGTGGTTGGTGCGTGCCGCCATGCCGGCGTCGATTCCGCCGAGCCGGGTCAGGGCGTCACCGACCGCGGCCGGATCGCCCGCGTAGTGCGACCAGATCGCCTGGAGGGCGAGCGCGTCGGCATCATGTGGATCGGCGGCGATGAGGGCGCGGAGGTCGGCACGTCCGGCGGCGTCGTCACCGTCGGTGAAATGCCGTTGCGCCGAGTTGTAGAGCGCTGTCACATCGGCTTCCGCGGCGGCTGGGCCGACGGTGACGCCCGTCAATGCGGCGGTCGCCAGGACGGCGGCGGCCAGTTGTTTCCAGTTCCTCGAGATCTTCAAGACAGTCGCAACCCTTCCCGCGAACGGTTCGGTACGTGCTGGCAGAGCAGAGCTGCCGACACCCTACGACCGTCCGTCCGGCGCCCGGCGGACCTCGACCAGCTTGCGCGCGTCGCGGCCCGGCGGCAGGCCGTCGGGCCGGCGGCGGATAAGGTGACTCACCGTGGATACCGCTTCGCTGACCGGCAAGGAACTCGCCGCCGCCATCAACGCCGACTCGAAGGAGCGCGCGGCCGCGCTCACCGCCGCGGGCACCGCGCCGACGCTGGCGCTGATCGTCGCCAATGACGACCCGGCGAGCATCTGGTACGTGAACTCCCTGCGCAAGGCGGCCGAACGACTCGGAATCGCCTGCGAGCGCATCGATCTCGGTGCCGACGCGAGCGCCGAGACGATTCGCGCCGAACTGAGCGCGCGCAGCACCGACCCGGCCACCGACGCGATCATGCTGCAGACCCCGCTGCCTGCCGACGTGAACCTCGACGACGTGAGTTCCGCGATCGTCGCGACCAAGGACGTCGACGGCGTCAGCCCGCTGTCGCTCGGCCTGCTCGCCTCCGGCCTCGACGGTTTCGTTCCCGCCACCTCCGAGGCCGTCGTCGAGCTGCTGAAGCATCACGGCATCGCGCTGCAGGGTCGTCTCGTCACCGTGGTCGGCCGCTCCAATATCGTCGGCAAGCCGCTGGCTCAGCTGCTGCTCGCCGAGAACGCGACCGTCACGGTCGCGCACTCACGTACCGCCGACCTGGCCGCGGTCACCACCCCCGCGGATATCGTGGTCGCCGCGGCGGGCCGGGTCGGCCTGGTCACCGGCAAGCACATCGGCGAGGGTGCGGTGGTGATCGACGTGGGTACCAATGAAGCCGAAGACGGCGGCATCGTGGGCGATGTCGACGCGGCGTCGGTCATCGGCAAGGCGGCGGCGCTGAGCCCCGTTCCCGGTGGTGTCGGCCCGGTGACCACCGCGCTGCTCATGCGCCATGTGGTCGTCGCGGCCGAAAAAGCGCGCGCCTGAACACTTTTCGCGATCGAGCTGCGGCACCGCCCCGCCGCTGAGAGTTCGGCTGTCGTGGTCTCGGCGCGAGAGCGCGCCGAGACCGGTCGGCCTGTCTACACCGCGGTAGACCACGAACCGCCCTGCGCGCCTGGGATCGGCGGAGAAGGCCTTGTCGGTGCCGAGGCCGCGTCGTGAGACGGGCCCTCGTTCAGGTCTAGCGCGGTGCCGCTCCGAACGAGGTGATCAACGTCTTGTTGCCGACTTCGGCGGTCCCCACCAACTGCGGTGTGTAGGTGCTCGGCGCCGAATCCGGTCGGAACGCGGTGATCTTGACGAGGTACTGATCGGCGAAGGCGCCCGGGGTGATCTCCACACAGTGCGTGGTGCCCACCGGAGTGGAGTCGATCCCGGCCTGGATGGCAGCCGCGGAGGGTGCGACGGCATCGGCGGCCACGAGGGTCCGCGCCTGATCACCGGACCGCGCCACGTAATAGGCGTATTGGAAGGCCAGGATCGCCGCGACGCCGGACTCGGTGCCGCCTGCGCCGTTGCCCCGGGACAGGACGCCGATCTGTTCGGTGGGGCACTCGGCCGTCACCGGGCTCACCGAACTCGGCGCGAGGGGAGTGCTCGCCGCCGTGGATGCCGGTGCGGGCCCGCGCAGTTGGACGTAGGTGCCGCCGAGGAGGACGGCGCCAGCCACCGAGGCGACCAGCGGTGCGACCCATCGGGGCACGCGCCGTCGCTTGGACCGATCGATCATCCGCGCGAAGACTTCGTCGTCACCGTTGTAATCGGGTGCGGTCCGCGAAGGTTCGTCCTCCGCACCGCGGTCCTCGGGTGTGGCGTGTGCCGAAAAGGCGTCCGTGTCGGGGTAATCGGGCGCGGGCCGCGGTGGGAAGGTGTCCGTACCGGGGTAACCGGACGCCGGGCGCGGCGGGAAGGTGTCCGTACCGGGGTAACCGGATGCCGGGCGCGGTGGGAAGGTGTCGGAGCCGCGGTCCTCGGGTGTGGAACGCGAATGCTGGGTCACCGCAGCGCCGTAGCTGGGTTTGGGATGTTCGAGCCTCGCCCACCCAGGGGTCGGCGTGGTGATGATCGGCAGTCGATCGGTGTCGGGTCCGTTGTCACCGATCGAGAACGGGGTGTCCGAGAGGCGATGACGCGCACCGGGATCGAATTTTCCGCCGACAACAGGCAGCCGATCGGTGACGGTGGCGTCCGTCGGAACGACCCTGCTGGTCTCGGCGTCTCGGATGGCGGCCGCCGAAACGACCGGAATACCGGCCGGTGTCGTCGGTCCACCTTCGATGCGATGACGTGCACCGCTCGTCGGCTGCTCGCTCAGCCGACGAGGCCGCGGCGCGCCGAGGTCGCGTGAGCGCCGGATCGGGGTGACAGCCGCGAGCGGAGCACCTGCCGATCCCGGGTCGTGCTGTCGAGCCCCGATCGGTCTGTGCGCATCCGGTCGATCCATCGCCCCACCTTCATCAGGCTCGTCGCCGTCAGGGTATGTCCCGCAACGATTTCGTTACGGGCACGATACTGCCCTGACGGCGCGTTCGCCGAATGCCACGAGGGAAAATGTTTACCAGTGGATATAGACCTCGTCGCCGATGCCGACATTCTCGTAGTACCAGGCGGCGTCATCGGGTGCGAGATTGATGCAGCCGTGGCTCACATTGGCGCTGCCCTGCGAGTCCACCGACCACGGCGCCGAGTGCACCATCACGCCACCCCAGGTGAGGCGCACGGCGTATTCACCGTCGATGATGTAGCCCTCCGGATCATCGAGCGGAATGCCGATCGTGCGCGAGTCGAACACCACCGACCGATCCTTCTCGAGCACGCTGAAGGTACCGGTGGGCGTCTCGAAACCGGGCTTGCCCATCGACGCGGGCATCACCCGCACAACCTGTCCACCCTGGCTCACGGTGAAGGTGTGCGTCGACAGATTCGCCTCCGCGTAGGTGCCACCGCCGTACTGGGTGCGCTGGCCTCCGATCAGATCCGCGGACGCGGCTCCCGACCAGGATGCGGCCAGTATTGCCGCCATGATCGCGACGAACAGGAAACGAAATGCGCTCCTCATAAACGCCACCCCTTCACTCACTCGTAGGCGGATTCCAAGTCTAGGCCGCCATGATCAACTCGACCTATCGAAGTGGTAACGGCCGTCGGGTCCACCGGTGTGTCGTCTTGCGTTCGCGCAGGTCGGGGTACCGATAAAACGTTCTCACTTCGAGATCGGCGATGCTGAGCGCCCCGGTTGCGGCACCGGGCCCGGCTCGGCGCTGCGCGCGGCATCGAATTCGGCTCTGGCGACGGTGATCTCCGCGTGGTGTTCGACCACCCAGGCGCCCATCGCCTGGCTGATCCGCCCCAGATCCGCCCCGAGCGCGGTGATGCCGTATTCCACTCGGGGCGGCATGGTGGGGAACACCTCGCGCCGGACCAGGCCGTCACGTTCCAGGTCGCGCAGGGTGCGGGTGAGCACCTTCTGGGTGATGCCGTCCAGGCGTCTGCGCAGTTCGTTGAAACGGACCGGCCCGCCCGCCTCGCGCAGGCTGCCGAGTACCAGCAGGACCCATTTGTCGGCGAGTACCGACAGCAATTGCCGCGCGGGGCAGTCGCGAAGGAACGCTTCGACCGAACTCTGCTCGCCCACGGTATCCATGAGGTACCACGGTATCCGAAAGGTGCCTACTACCGCTGGGACACCGGTCGGCGCAGACTCGACGGCATGTGGCAGATGGTGCAGAGATCATTCGGCGGACCCGACGTCTTCGAGCGCGCACAGGCGCCGCGCCCGACGCCGGGTCCGGGGGAGGTGTTGGTGCGGGTCGTGGCGACCAGCCTCAACGCTGCGGACTGGAAGGTGCGCAGCGGCCTGATCCGGAGCCTGGGTGAGCCGCCGCTCGTGCTCGGACTCGATGTGTCCGGCGTGGTCGCGGAGGTGGGCGACGACGCGACGCTGTTCGCGCCGGGAGAAGCGGTGTACGGCATGGTCTTCGGTGGCGCCAACGCGGAATACGTGGTGGCGCAGGAGAGTCGGCTGGCGCGCGTCCCCGCCTCGATCGACCCGGTCCACGCGGCCGCGCTTCCGGTGGCCGGGGTCACCGCCTGGCAGGCGCTGTCCTCGGTGCGGTCGGGGGAGCGGGTCCTCGTGCACGCGGCGGCCGGCGGGGTCGGGCACCTGGCAGTGCAGATCGCCGCGCGGCGTGGCGCGTGGATCGCGGCCACCGCGCGGAGCGGCAACCATGCCTATCTGCGTGGGCTCGGCGTCAGCGAACCGATCGATTACCTGACCACCGATTTCACCACCGCGGTGCGCGAGGTCGACCTGGTGCTGGATCTGATCGGCGGCGACTACACGGACCGGTCGTTGACCGTGCTGAGCGATATCGGTCGGGTGGTGGCCGCCGAAGGTCCGCAGACACATCCGGATTCGCGAGTGCACCGGCTCTATGTCGAACCGACGACCGCCGCGCTCGACGAGCTCGCGGCGGCGGTCGACCGCGGCGAGCTGACCGTCGACATCGCTGAGATCCTGCCGATCACCGAACTCGCCGCCGCGCATCGGCGCAGCGAATCCGGCCGTGTCCGCGGCAAGATCGTGCTCACCGCGGACCGCTGACTCAGCCGCGTACGGCGTGCAGCACGTCGCCGTGCAGGGCGTCGGCGCGGGCCGCGATGGTCTCGACGCGCAGCAGGGCAGCGGCGAACGGGTCGCCGAGGTCGGCGGGCAGGGAACCGACGTTGATCTCGATATTGAGCTGCGAGCTCATCGCCGCGGCGCGGGCGGCGTCGGCGGCGGCGCCGATATCGGTGACCACGTTCGGATTGCCGATCGGCAGCAGTTCGGCGGCCAGGGAGAGGATCTCGTCGGCCTCGTCGACCACGGCGGCGGGTACGCGCGCGGCTTCGACGAGGGCGGCGTTGATCGCCGCGGTGCGGGCGGCGATCTCGGCGTCGGTGTCCTTGGGCAGCTTGTAGGCGGCGCCGACCGCGGTGAACGCGGCCGCGTCGGCATCGGCGAGAGTGAGCGACCTGGCCACCGCGGCATCGGCGGCCAGGATGATCTGGTCGATCACCGGCCGGTTGTCCGCGTCCTTGGCCCGAGTGGTGTAGCGCGCCACCATCGCCACCAGCGCGGCGGCCTGCGCGGCGTGCAGCGCGGCGACGGCCCCGCCACCGGGGGCGGGTACCTTCGCCGCCAGCTCCGACAGATAGTGCTCCAAGGTCACCGAACCGAAGGAGGGGGCGATCTGCTGCGGCGACACGGTGGGCTGCGACACGACGGGGTGGCCTTTCGATGCGGCGAGAAGTACGTGGAATCTTGTCTCAACGCTACCGCGTGCCCGCCCACGCACCCCGCTCGACCAGCACCTGCGCCGACGGACCGACCGGTCGGGGTGCTCGGGTCGCCCGAGGCTATGTTGAGTGCATGCGGATCGGATTGAGCATCAACTATTCGGGCGGTTTCAAGGAGACGGCGGCCGAAGTCGCCGACCTGGAACGCGCGGGCCTCGACATCGTCTTCGTGCCGGAGGCGTACTCGTTCGACGCGGTGAGCGCGCTGGGTTTCCTGGCCGCCCGCGCCGAGCGCGTGCAGCTGGCCTCGGGCATCCTGCAGCTCTACACCCGGACCCCCAGTCTCACGGCGATGACCGCGGCGGGCCTTGACTACGTCTCCGACGGCCGTTTCATCCTCGGCATCGGCGCCTCCGGTCCGCAGGTCATCGAGGGCTTCCACGGCGTGCCCTACGACGCTCCGATCGGGCGCACCCGCGAGCTGCTCGAGATCTGCCGCAAGGTGTGGCGCCGCGAGAAGCTCAACTACCAGGGCAAGTTCTACCAGATCCCGCTGCCCGCCGACCGCGGCACCGGCCTCGGCAAAGAGCTCAAGCTGATCAATCACCCGGTGCGCGAGGACATTCCGGTGCTGCTGGCCGCGCTGGGTCCGAAGAACGTGGAGCTGGCCGCCGAGGTCGCCAACGGCTGGCAGCCGATCTTCTTCCTGCCGGAGAAGGCGAACGACGTGTGGGGCGACGCGCTCGCCGCGGGCAAGGCCAAGCGTGATCCGGCGCTGGGCGAGCTCGACATCTTCGCCGGTCCCGCACTGGCGATCGGTGAGAACGTCACCCCGCTGCTCGAGTTCGTGAAGCCGCACCTGGCGCTCTACATCGGCGGCATGGGCGCCAAGGGCAAGAACTTCTATCACACCCTCGCCACCAAGTACGGCTACGGCGAAGCCGCCGACCGCATCCAGGAGCTGTACCTGGCCGGTGACAAGCAGGCCGCTACCCAGGCCGTGCCCGACGAGCTGGTGCGCGACGTGTCGCTGATCGGTCCGGAGAGCTTCGTGAAGGAGCGCATCGCGGCGATGGCCGAGGCGGGCGTCACCACGCTCAATGTCACGCCGATCGCCGAGGACGCCGCGGGCCGCGTCAAGCTGATCGAGCAGCTGCGCTCGCTCTGCTGACACCCACCGACGACAAACGCGCCGCCGTCCGGAGATTCTCCGGGCGGCGGCGCGTTCTGCTCTGTCAGGACGTGAACGACGCCAATGCGGCGTCCAGGGTGGTGTGCATGGCGAACACCTGGTCCAGGCTCGTCATCTTCAGCTGACGACTGGTGGCAGGTCCGTCGGCCACGACCGCGATCGAGGTGGTCTCGCCTGCCCGCTGATGCGCGGCGACCAGTGTCGCCATGCCCGCCGACGCCAGGAACCCGACCGCGGTCAGGTCGATCACCAGCGCCGCCGGTTTATCGGCCAAGATGGCCTCGATGGTGGCATCGAGGGCGGGTGCGGTCGCCAGGTCGACCTCGCCGGTCACCGTCAGCACCGTGACGCCGTCGTGTACCGCCGTCGTGGTGGTCATCGTGTCCGTGAGTGGATACGCGTCTCCGGAAGAGTTGGTCACTGTTCAACAACACACAACTTCGCCCGAATACGCAAGCCGCAGGGGTGCTCGCCGCTCGATCGCCTGGTCGGCGTCGGGTTCTCAGGCCTCGCCGCCGCCGAGGCCGGACAGGCGAACGTGGCGCGCTTCGGAAGCGGCGTTGAGCCCGATGATCTCCACCTGCTTGCCCTTGCTCGCGTACTTGGTGGTGATGGCGTCGAGCGCGGCGACGGTGGAGGCGTCCCAGATGTGGCTCTCGGACAGATCGATCACGATGTTCGCCGGATCGTCGACATAGTCGAACTGGTAGACGAGATCGTTGCTGGAGGCGAAGAACAGCTCGCCGCGCACCTTGTAGACGCGGATGTCGTCGGCGGTGGGCACCGGCACGACCTCGGTGAAGTGCGCGACCCGATGCGCGAACGCCACCATCGCGACCAGCACCCCGACGATCACGCCGTAGGCCAGATTGTGCGTGACGACGGTGACGAGCACGGTCACCAGCATCACCGTGGTCTCCGCGACGGGCATGCGCCGCAAGGTCTTCGGGGCGATGGAATGCCAATCGAAGGTCCCGACCGACACCATGATCATCACCGCGACCAGCACCGCCATCGGGATCTGCGCCACCAGTCCGCCGAGTCCGACGACCAACCCGAGCAGGAACACCCCGGCCAGGAACGTCGAGATCCGGGTCCGCGCTCCGGAGACCTTGACGTTGATCATGGTCTGGCCGATCATCGCGCACCCGCCCATCCCGCCGAAGAACCCGGTGACGAGATTGGCCACGCCCTGGCCCCAGCCCTCGCGGGTCTTGTCCGAATGCGAATCGGTGATGTCGTCGACGAGCTTGGCCGTCATCAGCGATTCGAGCAGCCCGACCAGCGCCATCGCGAGCGCGAACGGCGCGATGATCCGCAGTGTGTCCAGATTCCACGGCACGTCCGGTATCCCCAGCGAGGGCAGACTCTTCGGTAGCGCGCCCTCGTCGCCGACATTCGGGACATCCAGGGACAAGGCCATCGTCACCGCGGTGAGCGCCACGATCGCCACCAGCGGTGCGGGCACCGCGGTGGTCAGTTTCGGCAGCAACACCAGAATCGCCAGGCTCACCACCAGCATCGGATACACCAGCCACGGCACTCCGATCAGGTACGGGAGCTGGGTCAGGAAGACCGAGATGGCCAGCGCGTTGACGAACCCGACCATCACGCTGCGCGGAATGAAGCGCATCAACCTGGCCACCCCGACCACGCTCAGCACGATCTGGAACACCCCTGCCAGCAGCACCGTCGCGATCAGATAGTCGATCCCGTACTCACGCACCACCGGCGCGATCACCAGCGCCACCGCGCCCGTCGCGGCCGAGATCATCGCGGGCCTGCCGCCGGTGAACGCGATGGTCACCGCCATGGTGAACGAGGCGAACAGCCCCACCCGGGGATCCACCCCGGCGATGATCGAGAACGAGATCGCCTCGGGTATCAGCGCCAGCGCGACGATCAGCCCGCCCAGCACTTCGGTCCGTAAGCGTCTCGGGCTGCGCAGCGCCGCGAGCACCGAGATGTCGTCCCGATGTGATCGAGGTGCCGTCGCGGCCATCCCGAACTCCGTTCCATGACAGGTGCCGGGTGATCCGGCAATCGCTAACCTTAACTTTGCGTCAGGTCGGGGACGTGGCTGGATGTACTCGGGTGTGCAGGGTAGGGGCTGGTGTTATTCCGATGTCGTCGTACTGTGAGGGCGTGAACATCGATGTGACGCCTTTACCGGGAATCGGCGTATGCAAGGACTTTCCGCTGGCGGAGGCGCGTCGCCGGATCGGCGTGATCGAGCATCGCGACGGCTCCGTCGACCTGGTTGTCTCGCGCGCCGGTGACTACGACTCGACGACTTCGATTCCCTTGTCGGACACCGAGATCGGCGTGCTCGCCGGGTTACTCGGCGCGCCCCGGGTGGTGCAGAAGACGCGGGAGACCCACAGTGCGGGCGAGTTGTCGACCAGGCAGTTCGCGATCGACCGCGGCAGCCCCTTCGACGGTCGCCCCCTGCGTGCCACCGAGATGCGCACACGCACCAAGGCCTCGGTCGTCGCGGTGGTGCGCGCGGGTGAGGTGACGCCTTCGCCGGGGACCGATTTCACCTTCATCCCCGGTGACCTGGTCGTCGTGGTCGGCACCGACGAGGGCCTCGACGCGGCCGGAAGGCTGCTCGGCGCGGGCTGAGAATCCATACGGATAGTAAAGGGCAGGTAAGGTATCCCTAGCTGAGGTTAGGTGATCCCATGAATGTAGAAGTGACGTCCCTGCCGGGAATCGGTGTCCGCAAAGAGTTTTCACTGTCGAAGGTGGACCGCCGAATCGGCATCGTCGACCACCGCGATGGTGGTACCGACCTGATTTTCACCAAGGTCGGCGACCCCGATTCGACCGTCCAGATTCCACTGTCCGCTGTCGAGGCCCGCACGTTGGCGAGCCTGCTCGGCGCACCCCAGTTGGTCGCGCAACTGCGCGAAGAACATCGCGAACTCGACGGCGTGAGCACGCGATCGATGTTGGTTCCGCCGAATTCGCCGTACGCGTCGCGGCGGTTGGGCGATACCGAGATGCGGACCAAGACGCGCGCCTCGATCGTGGCGGTCCTGCGCGCGGGGCAGGTCCTGGCCTCGCCGGGACCGGAGTTCGTGTTCGCCAGTGGCGATATGGTCGTCGTGGTCGGCACGAATGCCGGGTTGGACGCCGCCGCTTCGATCCTGACCGACGGCTGAGCCCGTGGAGATCAGTGGAACCGCGCTGGCTCTGATCCAGCTGGGGGCTGTGTTCTTCGGGTTGGGTGTACTCGGGCGAATCGCGGCTCGCATCGGCCTCTCGCCGATTCCGCTCTACCTGCTCGGTGGTTTGGTCTTCGGTACCGGTGGACTGATCGAGCTGCACGAAGTGGAGGACTTCATCCACATCGCCAGCGAGATCGGCGTCGTGCTGCTGCTGTTGCTGCTCGGGTTGGAATACACCGCCGGTGAATTGGTCACCGGCATGCGTAAATCGTGGCCCGCGGGTCTGCTCGACCTGGTGCTCAATGCGACACCCGGCGTGATCGTGGCGCTGATGCTCGGCCTCGGGCCGACCGGGGCGATCGCGATGGCCGGTGTCACCTACATCTCCTCGTCGGGCATCGTCGCCAAGGTGCTCAACGACCTGGGTCGGCTGGGTAACCGGGAGACGCCGACGATTCTGTCGATCCTGGTGTTCGAGGACTTGGCGATGGCGGTCTATCTGCCGGTGCTCACCGCGGTGCTGGCCGGTCTCGGGTTCGTGGCCGGGATGACCACCGTGGGAATCGCGCTGGTCGCGGTGACCCTGGTGCTCGTCGTCGCGCTGCGCTACGGCAGGTATGTCTCGGCGATCGTGGCCAGTGAGGATCGTGAGATCTTCCTGCTCAAGCTGCTCGGTTCGGCGCTGCTGGTGGCGGGTATCGCCTCGGCGGTGCAGGTGTCGGCGGCGGTCGGCGCGTTCCTGCTCGGTATCGCGATCTCGGATTCGACCGCGCACGACGCCACCAAGATCCTCGAACCGCTGCGCGATCTGTTCGCGGCGATGTTCTTCGTGCTGTTCGGTTTGAGTACCGACCCGTCGACGATCCCGCCGGTGCTCGGCTGGGCGGTGTTGCTGGCGGTGGTCACGACGGTCACCAAGATCGCCACCGGGTGGTGGGCGGCCAAACAGGCCGGGGCGTCGCAGCTCGGCCGAGCCCGCGCTGGTACCGCCCTGGTCGCGCGCGGCGAATTCTCGATCGTCATCGCCGGCTTGGCCGTGGCAGCGGGCGCGGTGCCCGCCGAATTCGCCGCCCTCGCTACCACTTACGTGCTCCTGATGGCCATCATCGGACCGATCGGTGCCCGTATCGTCGAGCCGGTCATGCGGCTGGTGGTCGGTCGCAAACAGCCGGTGAAGGTGGATCCGCTCGCGGAATGACGGCGCGTCGAGGCCCCCGTTCGATGCGGGGGCCTTCGTTGTTCTCGAGGCTCGATCAATCCGGCGCGAATCGCGTACCTGGTCAGGTCGAGCCGGTCGCGCAGGCCCAGTTTCTGCAAGATATCGGCGCGATGCCGGTCGACGGTCTTCGCGCTGGAGAAAGCCGACAAGGTCAAGACCGTACTGATCGCCGCGGGTGCGATGGCCCTGCTCGGCCTGATTCCCGGCGACGAAGTCTTCTATTCCGCCCACGAGGGCATCGACTGGAATGTCATCTTCCTGCTGCTCGGGATGATGATCATCGTCGGTGTCATCGAGCAGACCGGCCTGCTCGACTACCTGGCGATCTGGTCACGATGCTCAGTAGCTTCATCGCCTGGATCTGCGTGTGGATCTGCTACTTCTGAATCGTTGTCCCGCAACAGATCTCATACGACGCGCACATGCTGGGTGACGATGCGGTGGATCAGACGGGCGGCGGTGCGGGCGGTCCGGTTGTCGATGTCGAAATGTGGGTTGAGTTCGGCGATGTCGACAATCGCGAGTGTGCCGCTCGCGGTGACACGGTCGCAGACGGACTGGATCGTGGACAGCGCAACGCCATATGCCGCAGGGGCACTCACGCCAGGGGCTACCGCGGCGGGCAGGACATCGAGGTCGATGGTCAGGTGGAGGAGGTCGATGTCGGCCAGGAAGTCATCGACGAAGGCGGTGACTCGAGCGGGCTCGCAGTCGTCGTCGACGAGGTAGCGCACGCCGAATCGGTGCGCGGTGTCGAACAGGGCGGTGGTATTGCTGGGTTGGCTGATGCCGATCACCGCGTAGTGCACAGTGTCGTCGGATTCGAGGATCTGCCGGAAGGGGGTGCCGGAGCTGGCGATGCGGTCGGAGCGAAGGTCGAAATGGGCGTCCAGATTGAGGATTCCCACCGTGGGTTTCGAAGCGACCGGGTTTGGCCCTGTCGATGCTGGGTTCGCCGCCCTCGAACCTGCGAGGCCGAGGTGAGTTCCGTAGGCGACCTCGTGGCCGCCGCCGAGCACGACCGGAAACGCACCGGCGTTCAGCAGCGCGGACACGGTCTCGCCGAGGCGTCGCTGGCCGTCTTCGAGACGCTCGTCGGTGACGGCGATCGTTCCCGCGTCGAACGCGCGCAGCGGGGCGGGCAATGCCATGGGGGACAGGGCGCGCCGCAGTGCATCCGGGCCCTCGGCGGCGCCCCGGCGGCCCTTGTTGCGTCGCACGCCCTCGTCGCTCGCGAAGCCGACGAACACGCACGCGCCGGGATCGTCGCCCGCCTCGTACGGCTCGACGGCTCGGTGCCAGCGCAGCTGCTCCGGCGTCGTGCCATCGGTACGGCCGGTCCAGGCTGATTCGGAAGTCACTGCGACACAACTCGATTCGTCACGACGAGCACACCCTCTCGCCATACCTGACTGACCAGCGGGACACCGGGTCGGTAGGCGAGATGCAGGTGCGAGGGGGCGTCGAGTACGACCACGTCGGCACGGAAGCCGGGGGAGAGCGCGCCGATATCGCTGCGGCGCAAAGCTTTCGCGCCGCCCGCAGTCGCCGCCCAGACCGCTTCATCGGGTGTCATGTGCAGCTCCCGCACCGCCAGGGCGATGCAGAACGGCAGGCTCGTCGTATAGCTCGTGCCCGGGTTGCAGTCCGCTCCGAGCGCGACGGTGACGCCCGCGTCCAACAGTGCCCTGGCATCGGGATAGCTGTTGCGCGTGCAGAAATCGGCGCCCGGCAGCAGCGTGGCCACCGTCTCGCTGCTCGCGAGCGCGTCGATATCGGCACTGTTCACGTGTGCGACGTGGTCGACCGATGCGGCGCCGAGTTCGACAGCGAGCCGCACGCCGGGCCCCTGACGCAATTGATTGCCGTGTACCCGTGGCACCAGCCCGTGCGCGATTCCGGCTCTCAGCACGGCAGCCGCCTGATCGCGGTCGAAAGCGCCCTGTTCACAGAACACATCGATCCACCTCGCATACGGCGCGCACCGCGGGATCATCTCCTCGCACACCATCGTCACGTATTCGTCGGCGCGCCCGGCGTATTCGGGTGGCAGCACATGCGCGGCCAGCAGTGTCACCTCGTCGGTGAAGCGTGCCGCGATCCGGACGCTGCGCAGTTCGTCCGCCACGGTCTGCCCGTAGCCGCTCTTGCATTCGACCGTGGTGCTGCCCGCGCGCAACGATTCGTCCAGCAGCGCGCGCACATTCGCCGCGAGCTGCTCGTCGCTCGCCGACCGCGTCGCCTCGATGGTGGTGCGGATGCCGCCGGCCGCGTAGGGCCGTCCCGCCATCCTTGCCGCGAACTCCTCGGCGCGATCGCCCGCGAAGACCAGGTGTGCGTGCGACTCGACGAATCCGGGCAGCACCGCGCGTCCGGCGAGATCGAATCCGGTGTCGGCGGCGGGTGCGTCGGCACTGTCACCGACCCACACCACCCGCCCGTCGTCGATGACGAGCGCGGCCTCGCGCCGCAGCCCCAGCGGGCCGTCACCCCGCGTCGGATCGTTGGTGACGAGGGTGCCGATATTGCTCAGCACGGTGGTGGGCACAGGAGAGTCCTCCTAGCTGCGGCTATCGAGCGGCCCGTCTTGCTGCGGTGACGCCGTGGAGCGCGGGCCCGGTGGATGTGCGCCAGGTCACGTACTCTAGGTATAGACCTGTATAGACAAGGTCGTCAAGCGGTGGGCCGCTGCGCCGCCTGTCGGCATTGCTGTCTGCGCAGGATCGCTCGACCGCAGGGAAGGGAGAAGCATCGTGAGCATCGACTCGGACCGGTCCGGACCGGTCGTCGTCGGTACGGGTCCGGTAGCGCCACCGGATGTGGTGCGGGTCGCCAGGGAGGGTGCCGCGGTGGTGGTGTCGGACGAGGCCGTCGCCGCCATCGGGGCGAGTCGTGCGCGAATCGAGGCACTGGCCGCGGACCCGAGGCCGGTGTACGGCGTGTCGACCGGGTTCGGTGCGCTCGCCGTCCGGCACATTCCACCGCGGTCACGAAAGCAGTTGCAGCGGAGTCTGATCCGTTCGCACGCGGCCGGGTCGGGCGCCGAGGTGGAGCGGGAAGTCGTGCGCGCGTTGATGTTGCTTCGCCTGTCGACCATGGCCACCGGCCGCACCGGTGTGCGCCCGGTGGTCGCCCAGACCTATGCCGCGCTGCTGTCGGCGGGGATCACCCCGGTGGTCTACGAGTACGGCAGTCTCGGCTGTTCCGGCGATCTCGCGCCGCTGTCCCACGTCGCCCTGTCCGTGATCGGGGAAGGCTGCGCGCGGGACGCGAACGGCGACCTGCGGCCGGCCGCCGAGGCCATGGCCGCCGCCGGGATCGCCCCGGTGGAGCTCGCGGAGAAGGAAGGCCTCGCGCTGATCAACGGCACCGACGGCATGCTCGGCATGCTGGTGCTCGCCTGTCACGACCTGCGCGCTCTGCTGCGCCTGGCCGATGTGACCGCGGCGATGAGTGTGGAGGGTCTGCTCGGCACCGACAAGGTCTTCGCCGCCGATCTGCAGGCACTGCGCCCGCAACCGGGCCAGGCGATCGCGGCCGCGAATATGGTTCGGGTGCTGGCCGATTCGCCGATCGTCGCCAGTCATGCCACCCCGGACTGCACCGTCGTGCAAGACGCGTACTCGTTACGCTGCGCACCCCAGGTCGCCGGGGCCGCCCGCGACACCCTCGACCACGCCGAACGGGTCGCGGGCTACGAATTGGCCAGTGCCGTGGACAATCCCGTCGTCACCCTCGACGGCCGCGTCGAATCCAACGGCAACTTCCACGGCGCCCCGATCGCCTATGTGCTGGACTTCCTGGCCATCGTGATCGCCGACGTCGCCTCGATGAGCGAACGCCGCACCGACCGTTTCCTCGACAAGGCCCGCAACCACGGCCTGTCCCCGTTCCTGGCCGACGACCCCGGTGTCGACAGCGGCCACATGATCGCCCAGTACACCCAGGCCGCCATCGTCTCCGACCTCAAACGCCTGGCCGCCCCCGCCTCGGTCGACTCGATCCCGTCCTCGGCCATGCAGGAAGACCACGTCTCGATGGGCTGGTCCGCCGGCCGCAAACTCCGCCGCGCCCTCGACGGCCTGACCCGAGTCCTGGCCATCGAAGCTTTGACGGCCGCCCGCGGATTGGATCTGCGGGCGCCACTCGCCCCGGCTCCCGCGACAGCGGCCGTCGTGACCGTCCTGCGAACCGAAGTCCCCGGCCCCGGCCCGGACCGCTACCTCGCCTCGGACATCGAGGCAGCGGTTCGTCTGGTGAGATCCGGGGCATTACTGGCCGCCGCCGAAGCGGTGATCGGACCCCTCGGCTGAAGGCGTGCTCCCCGCAGCTCCGGCGTGGGACCTATGCCCGCAGCTGTTCTGCCGGTCGGACCTCGGTGAGTCCGCGCAGCGACTCGGGCAACGGGCTCTGGTGCAAGACGCCGAGACGTTGGGTGGCGCGAGTGAGCGCGACATAGAGTTCGGCGGCGCCCCGGGGTCCGTCGGCGAGGATTCGCTGCGGATCCACGACGAGCACGGCGTCGAACTCGAGGCCTTTCGTCTCCGACGCGGGCACGGTGCCGGGTACACCCGGCGGGCCGATCACGATGCTCGTCCCCTCGCGGCCCGCCTCGTTGCGCACGAATTCCTCGATCGCAGAGGGCAATTCGTCGGCGGTGATCCGGCGGGACCAGGGTGGCGCACCGCAGGACCGCACGGAATCCGGCGGTCGAACATCGGGTGCGAACTCGGCGAGCACGTCGGCGGCCACCGCCATGATCTCGGCCGGGGTGCGGTAGTTCACCGTCAGGGAGCGGTAGATCCACCGGCCGGGGACGTAGGGCTCCATCATCGTGGCCCACGAGGTCGCGCCCGCCGCGGACCGGCGTTGCGCGAGATCGCCCACGATCGTGAACGAGCGGCTCGGGCAGCGCCGCATCAGCACCCGCCAATCCATCTCCGACAGTTCCTGCGCCTCGTCGACCACCACGTGCCCGTAGGTCCAATCACGGTCCGCCGCGGCACGGTCAGCGAGTTCACGGGTGTCGCGCTCGAGGAAGCGTTCGGCGAGGTCTTCGCCGAAGAGCATGTCCTGGGCGAGCAGATGGTCTTCGTCGTCCATCAGGTCTTCGCGGCTGATGAGGGTGTCCAGCACGCCCGCCGCGTACTCGGCCTCGGCTTTGCGTTCTCGCTCGGCGGAGTCGTCGGCGGCCTTGTCGCGGCCGAGCAGGTCCACCAGTTCGTCGAGCAGCGGCACGTCCGACACCGTCCACGCGCCACCGTCGGCCCGCCACAGCGCCTCGTCCGCGCCCGCCGCGCGCAACCGATCGTGCGACGAATACAGCTCGGACAGCACGGTTTCCGGGCGCAGTATCGGCCAGCACTGATCGATCGCCGCGGTGAACTCGTCGGTCTCGGCGAGTTCGCGGAGCAGGTCGGCCCGCAGTTGTTCCCACGCCTCGGTGTCCTCACGAGTCAGCCACCTCTCGCCGATCCGCGCGATCGCGCGTTCGGTGAGGACGTAGGTGATGATCTCGGTGAACACCGCGCGCGCCTCGTTGTGCGGACGGCCGCTCTCTCGCGCTTCCTGTCTGGCCCACTCCGCGGTCGCGGCGTCGATCCGCACCGTCACGTCGGTGAGCGCGATCGTCAGCGGGGCCTCGGGCAGGCGCTGTCGATCCGCGATCGTCGCCGCCAGGATGTCCAGGATCGGCAGCGAGCCCTTGAGACGGGCGGCTTCGGGGGCGTCCTCCGCGCTCGCGTGCAACCCGGGCACGAGGTCGGCGGTGGTCGCGAACACGACATTCGTCTCGCCCAGCGAGGGCAGTACATGGGCGATGTGGTTCAGGAAGGCCGGGTTCGGGCCTACCACCAGCACACCCTGGCGCTCCATCCGCCTGCGCTGGGTGTAGAGCAGGTAGGCGACGCGGTGCAGGGCCACCACGGTCTTGCCGGTCCCGGGACCGCCCTCGATCACAGTCACGCCGGGATGCTCGAGGCGGATGATCTCGTCCTGTTCGGCCTGGATCGTCGCGACGATATCGCGCATCCCGTCCCCGCGGGGCGCGTCGACGGCGGCGAGCAGGGCGGCGTCCGCGCCGCCCTCGCTCCCGTCCGGTCGGCCGAGCACCTCGTCGGTGAAATCGACGACCTGACGGCCGCGAGTATGGAACTGACGACGCCTGCGCATGCCCTCCGGATTGGCCGCGGTAGCGACGTAGAACGCGCGCGCCGCGGGGGCCCGCCAGTCCAGCAGCAGCTGTTCGAGCTCGTTCGACTCGTCGAACAGCCCGATCCGACCGATATAGGACCGCTCGCCCGATGCCGCGTCGAGTCGGCCGAAACACAGTCCGTTGTCGGCCACGTCGAGGCGCTGTACTTCTTTGCCCAGCGCCCGCACCTCGTTGTCGCGCTCCATGGGGGAGTCGCCCTTGGAGCGCAAGGCCGCGCCGTAGCGGCCCTTCACCCGTGCCCGCTCGGCATCGAGGCGCGAGTACAACCCGGCGACATAGCTCCGCTCGGACCGGCGTTCCTCTTCGTACCCGTGCGCTGACATAGGCCCCTAACTGTACTTTTCCGGTGCGACCGGATGATTGTGCAGCACCCACGGGGCCTTGCCGCAAGTCCCCACATGCGCTATATATTGAAAGTGGAAAGAGCCCCGGCAATGCCGGGGCTCTCGTTATTTCCGGGCTCGTCAGCCTTCCCGCATGGGAATGCGCACTCCGCGTTCGCGAGCCACGTCGGCCGCGTGCTCGTAACCCGCGTCGACGTGGCGCATCACCCCGGTGCCCGGGTCATTGGTCAGCACCCGCTCCAGCTTCTGCGCGGCCAGGGCGGTGCCGTCGGCGATACACACCTGGCCCGCGTGGATCGAGCGGCCCATCCCGACTCCGCCACCGTGATGGATCGACACCCAGCTCGCCCCGGACGCGGTATTGAGCAGTGCGTTGAGCAGCGGCCAGTCCGCGATCGCGTCGGAGCCGTCGGCCATCGCCTCGGTTTCGCGGTAGGGGGAGGCCACCGAGCCGGAGTCGAGGTGGTCGCGGCCGATGGCCAGGGGAGCCGACAGCTCGCCCGAGGCGACCATCTCGTTGAACTTCAGGCCCGCGCGGTGGCGTTCGCCGTAGCCGAGCCAGCAGATCCGCGCGGGCAGACCTTCGAACTTCACCTTCTCGCCCGCCATGGTGATCCAGCGGCGCAAATGTTCGTTGTCGGGGAACAACTCCAGGATCGCGCGGTCGGTGGCGGCGATATCGGCCGGGTCGCCCGAGAGCGCGGCCCAGCGGAACGGCCCGCGACCCTCTTCGAAGAGCGGGCGGATATAGGCGGGAACGAAGCCGGGAAACGCGAAAGCCCGGTCGTAGCCGCCCTTTCGGGCCTCGTCGCGAATCGAGTTCCCGTAGTCGAACACCTCGGCGCCGGCGTCCATGAACCCGACCATCGCCTCGACCTGCTCGGCCATCGACGCCCGCGCCTGGGTCGTGAACCAGACCGGGTCCTTCTCGGCGAGGGTGTGCCAGTCTTCGAGTGCGACCCCGATCGGTAAGTAGGACAACGGATCATGCGCCGAGGTCTGATCGGTGACGATATCGATCGGCGCGCCCATGGCCAGCAGTTTCGGGAACACCTCGGCCGCGTTGCCGACCAGGCCGATCGAGAGCGGCTTGCGCCCATCCCGCGCGGCGACGGCGAGATCCAATGCCTGCCTGGACGATTCGGCCTTGGTATCGAGGTAGCCGTGCGCGATCCGCCGATCGATCCGCGCCGGATCACAGTCCACGCACAGCGCTACGCCGTCGTTCATCGTCACCGCGAGCGGTTGCGCACCGCCCATTCCACCGACTCCCGCCGTGAGTGTGATCGTGCCGGCGAGGGAACCACCGAAACGCTTGCGCGCCACCGCGCCGAAGGTCTCGTAGGTGCCCTGCAGAATGCCCTGGCTGCCGATGTAGATCCACGACCCGGCCGTCATCTGCCCGTACATCGTCAGCCCCAACTGCTCGAGCTTGCGGAAATCCTCCCAGGTGGCCCAGTCGCCGACGAGATTGGAGTTCGCCAGCAGCACCCGCGGCGCCCACTCGTTGGTGCGGAACACCCCGACCGGCTTACCCGACTGCACCAGCAGCGTCTCGTCCGAGCCGAGGGTCTCGAGCGTCCGCACGATCGCGTCGAACGCCGCCCAACTACGCACCGCGCGCCCGGTCCCGCCGTAGACGACCAGGTCGTCGGGGCGTTCGGCGACCTCGGGATCGAGGTTGTTCATCAGCATCCGCAGTGCGCCCTCCTGCTGCCAACCGAGGGTGTGCAGCTCGGTGCCGCGCGGCGCGGACACGGGGCGTGGGCCGGAGACAGGCGGTGTCACGTCGTCCATGGGGCCAGTATAGTCCTGTATATACAAGTGACGAAGGTGTTCGGGCGCAACGTATTCTCTGGTCGAGGCGAGGAGATATTCGGTGGTGGCGATCGAGGTAGTCGATACGGAGCTGGCCGCGCTGTACGGCGAGCTCGGTAGCGAATTCGCGGCGTATGAGCGGGTCAAGCAGCTGATCATGGCGCAGATCAGGGCGCGTCGGTGGAACGCGGGGGAGCAGATCCCGTCGGAGAACCAGTTCGTCGCCGCCCTCGGACTGTCCCGGATGACGATCAATCGCGCCCTGCGTGACCTTACCGCCGACGGTGCGCTCACCCGGGTGATGGGTGTCGGGACCTTCGTCGCGGCGAGCAAGGCCACCTCGCCACTGTTCGAGGTCCGCAATATCGCCGACGAGATCACCGGCCGCGGGCACCGCCATCGCACCGAGGTGGTGTTCGTACGGTCGGAAGTGCCGGGCGATCAGGAACTCGCGAATGCGATGGGCGGCAAGGTATTCCATTCTCTGCTCGTGCATTTCGAGGACGACGTGCCGATCCAGCTCGAGGACCGCTACGTCAGTCCGGCGCAGGCCCCCGACTATCTCGCCCAGGACTTCACCACCGTCACCCCGAACGTCTACCTCAGCGAGGTCGCGCCGCTGCTGCGTGGCGAGCATGTCGTCGAGGCGGTGCGGGCAGCCCATGAGGAATGCGCCCTGCTCGGCATCGACGCCGACGAGCCGTGCCTGCTGATCCGGCGCCGCACCTGGTCGTCGGGCGGGCTGGTCAGCGTGGCGCGGCTCGTGCATCCCGGTTCGCGAAATCGCTTGGAAGGCAGCTTCGGTAGCGAACCGAGCTGACCGATCGAGCGCCGAAAGCTCGCAGAAGAAACGCGCCCGACTCGAAATCACCGGAGCCTCTGGGTAATTGCGCACTAAAATTCTGATCAGGGAGATAGTCGAACTGTTCTCGGTGCGGTTGTATTACCGGCAACTTGTCGGCGGCAATGGTATCGCCGCAACGCCGGCCGTTGTCGAGTCCATTCTCGATGGGCTTCGACCTGCTCTATGAGAACGGTGACAGGTGCGCAATCGTTCTCCGGAATTGTTATCCGATCTGAATGAAATCTGACTGTAGCAAATCAGAAGCAATCGAAGAAATAGCGTCTGAACTGGGTATATGTCGGATAGTTCGACCGGGTTCAATTTCGGGTTATCACTGTTTCGTGACGAAGTACGCGCTATGCCGGATCGGGGCTGTACGTTTGGGACTCGAGAGTTTCGCTGGGTTCCATTCAGGTAACGGAGAGGGCGGAAATGGCTACAGTCACGCAGCCGTCGGGGCCGCACACCATGATCTCCCGACGTGATTTCTCCGCAGCGAAAACAGCGATGACGCCGTCGGGTCTAGTGACTCTCGGGTTGATCTTGCTGATTCCCGTGTTCATCACGGCGGGGCCGATTCTCGCGTTGGCGTTGATCGCGCGAAATAACGGTGTCGGCTGGTCCGGTGGGGTGATCTTCGGGGCGATCGCGGCCGTCGTCGTCATGTCGGCACTGGCCTCGGTGTGGGCATTTCGCCTGGCGTGGCTGCGCGGTTCCGCCGCCGCCGCACAGCAACACCCGTTCGGTTCTTCTCTCGCGCGGTAGGAGGTCGACACATGCAGACGCAACGACAAGCGGCGACGCCGCTCATCGAACCGCCCGCAGCCACCGCTGCCGACGAATACCGCCGCCTGCGGATCGTCGCCCGGATCGATGCGCCCGACCTGTGGGGCTCGACCGCCGCCCGCTTGCTCGACTGCGCGCGCCGGCGCTGGCAGGGTAGACCCGATATCGCCGATCACCCGGCCCTGCGCCGTTGGTCGCAGATCCAGGACTCCCAGCAACGGCCCGAACAGCCGTGCCTGCGTACGCTGTTCGCCGCCTTCGCCTCGGGTTCGCTGGTCGGCGGTGATCCCTGCGCCGACCTCGCCGCGGCGGTGATGCTCCTGTCGAGCTGCCCCGCCGAAGCGGTTCAGCAGGCTGACCCGCTCAACGATCAACACACGGTGCGCTTCTCGGTGTACGCCTACCGCGAAGACGACCTTCCTCTGGCCGAAGACATGATCACCACCGCCGTCAAAACCTGCGGCACGCTGCTGGCTCGCCGCTGCACGATCATGCGTCCCCCGGCCCGGTCCACGGCTCCGCTCGTGGACCACCCGACGCCGGACCAACTGGTCCTCGGCAACTTGGGCAGCACCGCCGCCCGCTGACCGTTCCTGTCGCGTGACCGCGCGACAGCGGTATCCGATCCTACGCGCGGTCGGCGGCGGATTGCCACGTTTCGCGCCTTTTCACTTCGGTACATCCGTGGTCTGATGCCTTGCTAGCGAAACTAACAGTGCGGCAGTGCATTTCAATGTGACGGCCGCCGTGACATCGGATCGTCGCGTGCCCTCCGAGTCGGATCCCGATCGCTTCTCGGCTCGCGGGAAGGCACTTCGGATTGTATGGTTCAGGCAGAGCTGCCCCCGTCGCCGGAGCCGTTGACGACCTGACAGTTCGTGTCACTCTGGTCTGAAACCCCTGTGTGCCAACAACATTGACGTTGTGGCTCCGAAGCGACCGCGTACCGGTCGACCCGTGCATCGGCGGACCAATCCGAGGTGTCTCCTCTTCGGATGCCCGCGATGGGCGCGGAAGCCTTTGTCGTGCAGGCGATTACGCCGCATCAAGGAGAACGGCGACCGTTCACAACTGCTGTGTTCCCCGCCCATAAACGCTGTAAAGCATTGTGGTACAGCACAATTGGCGGATCTAAACATGGAACATATTGGAATGCTTGACATCTCGAGCTTCCTCCACAAAACTACCCGTCGGTAGCCAGCGAACGGGACGCTCGACCCCGTCGGCTGCGAGAGGTGACTCCCTACGACTGCCCCACCGGAAATGTCCGTAAACCCGTGTCCGGCAGTCGCCGGTGAACCTCTCCGCATCGTGACCACACCAAAGGAGCTCAGCGCTATGGATAATCCCGCGCTACCCGCAGCACAACACTCCGGTGACCAGCACTCCGGCGACCGAGTGGTGGTCATGCCCAGGCCGGCCGGACCGGCCGAGCAACTGGCGCTCGTCACCGAACGGCTGCGGGAACTGCTCATCACCGGTGAAGACTTCGACGCGATCTACACCCACATCCTGGCCGCGCCCGGCAAACGCGTGCGGGCACGGCTCGTCCTGGCCTGCGCCGGCCTGCTACCCGATGCCGTCGAGACCGCGGCCCCGCTGCGCGACGCCGTCGACCTGGCCTGCGCGATGGAGATGCTGCACGAATCCTCGCTGGTCCACGACGACATCTGCGACGGCTCGCTGCTGCGCCGTGATGCACCGTCGGTGCCTGCCGCGTTCGGTGTCCGTACCAGTGCCCGCGCCGGGTTTCACCTGGCAGGCGCCTCGATGCAGGTCGTCGCCCGGGTGCTGACCGACAATCCCGAGGTCTTCGCGCGGGTCGGTGAGGCGCCCGGCATCACCTACGCGGATCGGCTCTCCGACCTGTCCTACGGTCAGCTCATCGAGACCCTGCCCCCCTCGATCGACGAGGTGGCGCTGCGCCGCCACTACGAACTCGTGGCCGGGGCCAAGACCGGCACCCTGTTCCGCCTCTCGTGTTCCTACGGCGGCACCGCGGGTGGCGTCGATCTCGATCGGCTCCATGCCCTGATGGAGTACGCCGACCAGCTCGCGCTCGCCTTCCAGATCATGGACGACGTGCGCGACATCGAAGGCGGACCCGGGCTCGGCAAGGACGCGGGCGGTGACCTCGAGCGCCGCGTGCCGACCTGGCCGGTCATCGAATGGCTCGGCACGCGCCCCGGCGCCAGGGAAATGTGGCTCGACGCGGAGATATCCAGCGCGACGCTGCAAGAAGACCTGGTCGACAGCGGCGCGACCAAAGCCGCCCGGCTGGTCGCGATGGACGCCACCGAGAAGGCCACCCGCGCCCTGGACGTCTTCCCCTCGTCCCTCGCGTGCGACGACCTGCGCGAACTCCTCCAGCAGGTGATATCCCGATGAGCACAGCACGAGTTCCCCTCCTGATCCGCGGACTGCGGCACCTGCGTCGCGCACCGGATCTGGCGGCGCTGCGGGCCGCGCGGACACCTCAGGAGCTGGCCGCGCTCGCCCTGATCCCCGCGGGTCGCAACCTGGGCATCGCCGTCGGCCTGCTGCCGGCGAGCCTGCGCGCCGAAGCCACCGCCGCGCTGCTCGCCTGTCGCGTGCTCGACGCCTTCGAAGATCTCAGCGATCGCGCGGTGGCCGGCGGTGCCGTGCTGGCGGCGGCGGATTACCTCAACGGCGTCAGCGACACCCTCCCGCCGCCGCTGCCCGCGCTCGAGGGCAAGATCCGCGACAGCGAAGCCGTCGACCGGGTGCTCGCCGAGCGCATCGCCGACATCAGGGCACTGCTCACGGCGTTGTCCGAGCAGGGCCGCGAGCGCGTCGGCCACGTGCTCACCGATGTCGGCCGGGTCATGGCCCGCAATATCGACGCACCGCTGACCCGCGTCGCCTACAGCGAGGGCGTGCTCGGCCGGATCACCCACTACGCGTGCGCCCTGGTCGCCGAAGATGTTCTACCCGAAGCGGATCTGCGCGAGCTCACCGGCTGTGTCGCCGTGATCGCCCAGTCGGCCAACGACCTGCGTGACAACGAACTCGCGATCTACGGCGCCGCCGACCGTGAGGAACTCACGCGGATGGTGATGCTGCGCCAGCTCACCCCCGCGCTCGGCGGCTTCGCGCTGCTGGCCAAGCTCGGTCCCGGCACCCCGAGCCTGGGCGCACGCGCGGCGATGGCGTACATGACGATCACCACCTCCGCGTTCCTGTGCGGGGCCGTCGACGCGCCACCGGCGTTCCGGCGCCCGGTCGCCGCGGCCACGCTGGCCGCCGTCTCGCCGGTGTACTGGACCAGGATGCTCGAGCGTGTGCGTCGCAGTGGTGACGCCGCGATTCATCAAATGCTCGATGCCTCACCGGATTTCACCACCGGCTCGGCGTCGGCATCGCAGGTGCTCGGTGCGGGCGATCTCGCCTCGCCGGAAACCTCGCTGATGCCGTTGATCGTCGATACCACCTTCGCGCTGGTGCACACGCTGCCCGAAGGCCGCTTGACCGGTGAACTCTCCGATTCGGCGATCCGCACCATGATGATCGCCGATCACCTGGCTTTCGGTGCCATGGAGCGGGTGCCGAGCCACGAACCCGACGCGATCCGGGCGCTGGCCACACGGCTGCAGCTCGCCGCTCTCGACAACAGCAGCCACCAGTAATCGAGGAACACCTCCTCGATGATCGTCACTACTAGCGAAGGAGCTCTCCTATGAGCACCGGAACGCCCGTCGCGCCCACAGAGAAACCGCCGTTCAGCCGGCGCGTGTTCAAACTCGAGCACGCATCCAACGTCGGCCCGCTGCTCCACGTCGCGTTGTGGATGGGCATGACCTCGGCCGCGCTGTTCGTGCCAGGCACCTCGGCCTGGTACCTCGCGGTGCCACTGATCATCGTGCTCTCGCTGCTGAACCTCTCGCTGACCATCGGCGTGATGCACATGCACACCCATCGTCCGCTGTTCGTGTCCAAGTTCCCCAACCGGGTGGTCGACATCCTGTGCTGCCTGCCCGGCAACCTGACCGCGGCCGAGATGCGCGAGGTGCACGTCCTCAACCATCACCGGTTCAACGACGGCCCGGGTGACGTCACCGCGACCACCGGAATGGACAAGGGCATCGGTGCCCTCTGGTACTGGGTCCGCTACGGCATGGTTGTCAAGATCCACACGGTGCGTACGGTTTTCGCCGCGGACCCGGCGCCGCGTCGCCGGAAGACGCGCCACCAGTTCATCTTCGACCTGGCCGTGTACGCGGTCGTGATCGGCTCGGTCTGGTACGTCGCCGGCTTCGAGAAGTTCGTGCTCTTCTACTGGGTGCCGTTCCTCATCACCCAGGTCAACGCGGGCTACTTCGCCTGGCTGAGCCACGCCCCCGCGCGCGGATTCACCGACGAGCCGAGCACCTCGCTGAACAACGCGGGCAACATCCTCAACTTCCTGATCTTCAACCAGGGCTACCACAGCGTGCACCACCGCTACCCCGGCATCCACTGGAGCCAGATCCCCGACAAGCTCGACTACATGCGCGACGTGAACCCCGGCGTCATCGTGCCGTATTGGATGGTGGCGCAGTCGGGTTGGCGTCTGGTCGTGCCCGGCGGCTTCCTCAACGAGGGTTACGGCAACAAGTGGAAGGCGCGTCTGGAGACGCGTTTGGAGGCGGGCACCGTTCGTTCGCGTTTCCTGCCGTGGTTCGCATGGATCTGATGACACCGCAGCAGGTTCGGGGCGTGGTGAGAACCCCCTCGCGGCTCGTCCCGTTCCTGTTCTCCTTCGCCGTCTACGGTTTCGCCGGGATCACGGTGCCGCTGATGCTGCTGTTCGCGGGCGGCTGGTGGTTGCCGAAGACGGTGGACAAGGGACCGCACCTGTCCGCGGTCCCGGCGATCGCGATCGACCTCGTGCTGCTCGCGCTGTTCGCGCTGCAGCACTCGGGAATGGCTCGGCCCTCGTTCAAGGCATTCATCACCCGCTGGGTGCCCGAGGCGCTCGAGCGGACCGTCTACATCATCGGCGTGTGTCTGGTGATGTGGGTGATCATGCTGGCGTGGCAGCCGGTGCCGCAGGTGCTGTGGTCGGCCGACGGTGCGGTCGGGGTGGCACTCGACACCGGGTTCTGGATCGGTTTCGTCTTGGTCTACGCGGCTACCCTGTTGCTGAACCACTTTCACCTGCTCGGCATCAGTCAGGCCTACCGCCAGTACGTCATCCAGGTACCGGACGCGACGGTCGACCGCCTGCAGGTGAACGGCGTCTACAAACTGGTTCGTCATCCGCTGATGACCGGTTTGCTGGTGTCGTTCTGGTTCGCCAGTGAGTTCACCGTCGGGCATCTGGTGTGGGCTCTCGGGCTGACCGGCTACATCCTGCTCGGAACCTACCTGGAGGAGCGCGATCTCATTGCTCGGTTCGGTGCGTCCTATCGCGCCTACGCCGCGCAGGTGCCCGCGTTCTTCCCGTCCGTGCGCGCCATTTTCGGCCGATCGTCTCGGTAACCGGCACGGCCGGGCCGAGTCTGGAGAGGAATCGTCGTGAACAGTCCCGTTCGAGAACGTGCTGAACACAGCTCCACAGCGACCGGCCCGGTCCGTGGCGTGGGTCGGGCCCACGCCAAGGCGATCCTGCTGGGTGAGCACACCGTGGTACACGGGACGCCCGCCATCGCGTTCCCGCTGCCGACCCTGTCGGTGCGGGCCGTCGCGCGTCCCGGCACGCCGGGTGCGGTCATCGAGGTTCCCGAAGGACATTTCGGGTTCGTCGCAGGCAACCCGAACGCCGCGGAGAACTCGCTGTCCGGTCCGCGCGTCGCGGTCGAGGAGGCGTTGCGGCGCTGGGGCCTGACCGGTCACATCGCCGATGTGGTGATGGAGTGCGATATTCCGCTCGCTCGTGGGCTCGGATCCAGTGCGGCCTGCGCGGGTGCTGCGGTGCGCGCGGTTGCCGATCTGCACGGCCGGACCGTCGATCCCGTCACACTTTACGAACTCGTGCAGTGTGGTGAACAGGTCGCACACGGCAGGGCCAGCGGTATCGACGCGAGCGCGGTGCTGGCCGACGGCCCGATCCGGTTCCACGAAGGAACCGCCACCGCGCTCGACATCGGTCTCGACGCCGCCCTGGTGATCGCCGATACCGGGGTGCCCGGGTCCACTCAACACGCGGTCGCGGGGGTGCGCCGCACGTTCGAGCGCGATCCGCGGTCCGCGCGCCGGCTACTGGCGAGGGCGGGCGAGCTGATCGGCGGTGCCGCGGTAGACCTCTCGGCCGGGCACGCCACCTCGCTGGGGCGAGCGATGCTCGACTTCCAGGACCTGCTCGCCGAACTCGGTGTGAGCACCCCGCACATCGACACCCTGGTCGCCGCGGCGCTCGACGCGGGCGCGTACGGCGCCAAACTCACCGGCGCCGGCCTCGGCGGCTGTGTCCTCGCGCTCACCGAGACCGGCGACGCGCGCACCGTCAGCGCCGCGTTGCGGCGCGCCGGCGCGGTACAGACCTGGACGGTCCCCACCCGCAGCCTGCGTTCCGGCGCGCAGTCCCTATCCGCCTCGACATCGGAACACGGTGCCAAACAATGACTTTCACTCCCGCATCACCCGCGGCCACCGAACGTGGCGCCGTGGCCGGGTCGTCCGCCGAGGCGGTCGCGTATCCGAATATCGCCCTGGTGAAGTACTGGGGTAAGCGGGACGAAGAGCTTTTCCTGCCCGTCACGGGCAGCCTGTCGATGACCCTCGACATCTTCCCGACCACCACCTCGGTGCGGCTGATCGACGGACCGGCCGATGTCGTCGAGTTCAACGGTGTCACGGCGACCGGTGCCGCCCGCGCCCGCATCGAAACATTCCTGGATCTGGTGCGTGCCAAGGCGGGTCGCGACGACCGTGCGATGGTGGTGACCGCCAACGCCGGGCCGACCGGCGCCGGTCTGGCCTCCTCGGCGAGCGGGTTCGCGGCACTGGCCACCGCCGCTGCGGCCGCCTATGCGCTCGACGACGATGCACGCGCCCTGTCGCGACTGGCCCGTCGCGGCTCCGGTTCCGCCTCGCGCTCGATCTTCGGTGGATTCGTCGTCTGGCATGCCGGCGAGGGGGAAGGCGAAGCGGGGGACCTGAGTTCGTACGCGGAGCCCATCGGCGGCGACGAGCTGGACCCGGCCCTGGTGGTCGCCGTGGTGAACCAGAGCGCGAAGGCTGTCTCGAGCCGTGTCGCGATGCGGCAGACCACCGCCACGTCACCGTTCTATCGCCCGTGGGCGGAATCGTCGGTGCTCGATCTGGCGGAGATGCGTAAAGCTGTTGCGCGGCAGGACCTTCCCGCGATCGGGGAGATCGCCGAGCGCAATGCCCTCGGCATGCACGCCACCATGCTCACCGCCCGCCCCGGAATCCGGTACCTGTCACCGCATTCGATCGCCATCCTCGACGCGGTACTCGCGCTGCGTGCCGACGGGATCATGGCGTACGCCACGATCGATGCGGGCCCGAACGTCAAAGTGCTGTGCACCCGTGCCGACGCGCCGCAGGTCGACGCCGTATTGGACGGCCTCGGGGACTTCGTCACCACCCGGACCGCGCACATCGGCCCCGGCGCGTCCCTGACGGTGCCCGGTGCGGGTGGTGATCGATGATCAGTTGTCGCGCTCCCGGCAAGCTCTTCATCGCCGGTGAATACGCCGTGGTCGAGCCGGGACACCTCGCGGTGCTCACGGCGGTCGATCGCTACGCCACCGCCACGGTGACCGGAGTGGATTCCGACCAGGACATCACCCTGTATTCGGATCTGGACGGCGGCATCGCACTGTCCTGCCGTCGTCACGGTGACGAATTGGTACCAACTCCCGATTCTGTTGTGCCAGAGGCGTTTTCCTACGTTTTCGCGGCAGTTTCGGTAGTTCACCGGCTGCTCGTGGAGCGGGCGATCCCCGTATCGTCGTTCCATCTGAGCGTCACCGCCGACCTCGGCGACGCCGACGGTCGCAAGTTCGGCTTGGGTTCCAGCGCGGCCGTCACGGTGGCCACTGTCGCCGCCCTCGGGCAACACTTCGCCCTCGGCCTCGATCCGATGGATCGCTACCGGCTGGCCATGCTCGCCACCATCGCGGTCAACCCCCGCGCCTCGGGCGGCGACGTCGCCGTGAGCACCTGGGGCGGCTGGCTCGCCTACCGGTCCCCGGACCGTGCGCAGGTGGCGGCATCGGTGGCCCGCGACGGCGTCGAGGCCACCCTGCGCGCACCGTGGCCAGGCCTGTCGGTTCGACCGCTGCCCACCCCCACCGAGCTCACCTTGCAGGTCGGCTGGACCGGAAACCCGGCCTCCACGCCTGCCCTGGTCGCCGGACTCGACGGTGACCGCACCACCTTCCGGGCGCACAGCAACGAGTGCGTCGAGCGACTCGTCGCCGCCATCGAGGCCGACGACTCCCAGACCGTGCGCCTCGAAATCGACAGCGCGCGAGCACTGCTCGTCGACCTCGACGCGATGTCGGGCCTCGGCATCATGACGCCTCGTCTGCACGCGTTGTGCGACGCGGGCGCCGCGGTCGGCGCTGCCGCGAAACCCTCGGGTGCCGGTGGTGGGGACTGTGGAATCGCGCTCATCGAGCGCACCCGTCCCGCCGCGATCGCCGAACTCACCGGCCGTTGGATCACCGCCGGAATCCGCCCGCTGCCCCTGCGAACCCACCCAGTCGAAGGGGACCATCGATGATCGCCGATCGCAAGGACGACCACGTCCGCCACGCGGTGAACCACCAACGCCAGGCCACCGGTAGCAGTGACTTCGACTCCGTCACTTTCGTTCACCACGCCCTCGCGGGCATCGACGCCGACGAGGTCTCCCTCGCGGTAGACATCGCTGGAAAGCAGTGGGCCACCCCACTGTTCGTCAACGCGATGACCGGTGGCAGTACCAAAACCGGCGAGATCAACCGCCAACTCGCCATCGCCGCCCGCGAGACCGGTATCCCGATCGCCTCCGGATCGATGAGCGCCTACTTCCGTGATCCGTCGGTCGCGGGCACCTATCGCGTGCTGCGGCAGGAGAATCCGCACGGATTCGTGATGGCCAATGTGAATGCGAACGCGACCGTCGACCAGGTGCGCAGCGCCGTCGACCTCCTCGAAGCCGACGCGCTACAGATCCACCTCAATGCCGTGCAGGAAGTGGTCATGCCAGAGGGCGACCGCTCGTTCGGGTCGTGGCCGCGTCGGATCGAGGAAATCGTCGCCGCTACCGCCGTGCCGGTCTTCGTCAAAGAAGTCGGGTTCGGACTGAGCAGGCAGACCGTCACCTGGTTGCGCGACGCGGGCGTGTCCGTGGCCGACGTCGGCGGGCGCGGCGGTACCAATTTCGCTCGCATCGAGAACGATCGGCGGGTAGGCGGCGACTTCGGGTTCATCGAGAGCTGGGGCCAGTCCACCCCGAACTGCCTGCTCGACTGCGCCGATCTCCCCGGCATCGATATCGCCGCGTCCGGCGGCATCCGCTCGCCACTGGACATCGCGCGCGCACTCGCGTTGGGCGCCAACGCGACCGGTGTCGCGGGTGCGTTCCTGGAAACCCTGGTGAGCCACGACACCGCCGCCCTGGTCGACAAGATCGGGACCTGGCTCGACCAACTGCGCACCATCCTCACCGTGCTCGGAGCCCGCACGCCGGCGGATCTGGTCGGCGCCGACCTGCTCGTCACCGGCGAGGTCGCGAGCTTCTGCCAACTTCGCGGTATCGACGCCGCAGTACTCGCCCACCGGAGCCCCTGGTGGCGTGAATCCGAACATCGAGAAGGAGTCACCCATGAATGACATGTCGTACGCGGCGGTGCCGATGCAGTGGGTGGGACCTGTGCGCATTACCGGAAATGTCGTCGACGATGTCGTCGACGTTCCTCTCGCCACCTACGAGACCCCGCTGTGGCCTTCGGTCGGGCGCGGCGCGCGGATCAGCACCCTGGCGGAGAAGGGCATCGTCGCGACGCTGATCGACGAGCGGATGACGCGCTCGATCCTGTTGGAAGCCGACGACGCGTACACCGCCTACACCACGGTCCAGCAATTAGAAGGCCGCATGGCCGAACTCCAGGAGGTGGTCTCGGGCAGTAGTCGTTTCGCCCGGCTCATCGACCTGCACCATCAGATCACCGGCAACCTGCTGTTCCTGCGCTTCGAATTCACCACCGGTGACGCGTCGGGCCACAACATGGCGACTTTGGCCAGCGATCACCTGATGGATCACATCCTGTCGACCATGCCCGGTGTTCGCTACGGCTCGATCTCGGGCAACTACTGCACCGACAAGAAGGCCACCGCGGTCAACGGCATCCTGGGTCGCGGTAAGAACGTGATCACCGAACTGATCGTCCCGCGCGAGGTGGTCGAGCAGCGGCTGCACACCACCGCGGCGCAGGTGGTGCAGCTCAATATCCGCAAGAACCTGATCGGCACCCTGCTGGCGGGCGGAATCCGTTCCGCCAACGCGCATTACGCCAACATGCTGCTCGCGTTCTATCTGGCCACCGGTCAGGACGCCGCCAATATCGTCGAAGGATCCCAGGGCATCACCCATGCCGAGGATCGCGACGGCGACCTCTACTTCTCGTGCACCCTGCCCAACCTGATCGTGGGCACGGTCGGCAACGGCAAGCACGCGAGTTTCGTCGACGAGAACCTGGAACGCCTCGGTTGCCGCGAAGACCGGCAGCCCGGCGAGAACGCCCGACGCCTCGCGGTGATCGGAGCGGCCACCGTGCTGTGCGGGGAGCTGTCGCTGATGGCGGCACAGACCAATCGCGGTGAATTGATGCGTGCCCATACCCAATTCGAGCGGTCCACCACGAGCAACGGAATCCCACGATGACAACTACGCCGGTCGGTATCCACGACCTTTCGTTCGCCACCACCCATTACGCTCTCGATCACGCCGTCCTCGCCGAGCGACTCGGCGTGGATCGCGACAAGTTCTACCTCGGCATCGGCCAGGAGAAGATGAGCGTCGCCGCCGCCGACGAGGACATCGTCACCATCGCCGCGGCCGCCGCCAAGCCGATCCTGGAACGGCACGGCACCGACAACATCCGCACCGTGCTGCTGGCCACCGAGACCGGTGTCGATCAGTCCAAAGCCGCTGCGCTGTATCTGCATTCGCTGATCGGGCTGCCCAACGCCGCCCGTGTCGTCGAGCTCAAGCAGGCCTGCTACGGCGGCACCGCCGGGCTGCAGTTCGCGGCGGGCCTGATCGCCCGCGACCCGTCGCAGCGGGTGCTGGTGATCGCCGCCGATATCGCGAAGTACGAACTCGACACCCCGGGGGAGCCGACCCAGGGCGCCGCCGCCGTCGCGATGCTGGTCACCGCGGACCCGGCGATCCTGGCACTCGATCCGGTCTCGGGCCTCTACAGCGCCGACATCATGGACTTCTGGCGCCCGAACTACCGCTCCGAAGCCATCGTGGACGGCAAGACCTCGGTCAACGCCTACCAGAAGGCCGCCCAGGAAGCGTGGAGCGATTACCGCCGCCAGGGTGGGCGCGAACTCGGTGAGTTCGCTGCGTTCTGCTATCACCAGCCCTTCACCAAGATGGCCTACAAGGCACACCGCCACCTGCTTGAGAGCCAGGGCCACACCGCCGATGCCGACGCCATCGAGGCCGCCCTCGGTGCCACGACCACCTACAACCGCACGGTCGGCAACAGCTACACCGCCTCGCTCTATCTCGGCCTGGCCTCGCTGCTCGACCATTCGGCGGACCTCACCGACAAGGCGCTGGCGATGATCAGCTACGGGTCGGGTAGCGTCGCCGAATTCTTCAGTGGCACTGTGCAGTCCGGCTACCGTGAGCATCTGCGGACCGAGGCGAATCTGGCGGCGATCAGCTCGCGTGAGCTGCTCGGTTACGAGCGCTACCGGGAACTGCACGAGGCCACTTCGCCCAGCGACGGCGCCTACCACGCCATGGTCGAGGAAACTCGCCGCCCGTTCCGGTTGGCCGCCGTCTCCGGCCACAAACGCATCTACGAATCCCGCTGAGGTCACCGCATGAGCAGTAACAACACTCGCCACGTCCGAGTCATGATCGTGGGCAGCGGCCTGTCCGGCCTCGGTGCCGCCATCCGGCTGAGCCAGCGTGGCATGTCCGACTTCGTGGTCATCGAACGTGGCCCCGATGTCGGGGGAACCTGGCGCGACAACACCTATCCCGGTGCGGGCTGCGATGTGCCCTCGCACCTGTACTCGTATTCGTTCGCGCTCAATCCCGACTGGTCCCGCACGTTCTCGCCGCAGCCGGAGATCGAGCAGTACCTGCGCACCGTGTCCGAGCGCTACGGCGTTCGCGACAAGCACCTCTTCGACTGCGCGATGACCGCCACCCGCTGGAACGACGCCGACGGCCGGTGGGAGATCGAGACCAGCAAGGGCGCCTTCACCGCCGATTTCGTCGTCTCGGCGGCAGGCGTGCTCGCCGAGCCGAATCTGCCTGATATCAAAGGCATTTCGAGTTTCGAAGGTGAGCTCTTCCACTCCGCGCGCTGGAACCACGATGCCACGCTGACCGGCAAGAAGGTCGCCGTCATCGGCACCGGATCCTCGGCGGTGCAGATCGTTCCGTCGATCGCGCCCGACGTGGAGCACCTCGACGTCTACCAGCGCACCGCCACCTGGGTGATGCCACAGGTGTCGCGACCGTACCTGGCGTTGGAACGTTTCGCCTTCAAGCGCATCCCCGGTCTGCAACGCCTGATGCGCGCGCTGATCTACCTGCAGCGTGAGTTCTACGTGGTCACCCAGGTGAAGTACCCATGGACCGGCATCGTGCTGGAAACCGTCGGCCGGGTCAAGATGCGCTTGGAGATCCGGGATCCGGAGCTGCGGCGAAAGATGGTGCCCGAGCACCGTATCGGCTGCAAGCGCATGCTCGTGTCGAACAAGTTCTACGGTGCGCTCGATCGCGACAATGTCGATGTCGTCACCGACGGCATCGCCGAGGTGCGCCCCGGTTCGATCGTGTCCGAGGACGGCACGGAACGGGAGGTCGATGCCATCGTGCTGGCCACCGGGTTCCACGTCGCCGATTCACCGACCTTCAACCTGTACACCGGGCGCGACGGCCGGACGTTGTCCGAGGCCGCCGACGACGAGGGCTTCCAGATGTACAAGGGCACCACCGTCGCCAATTTCCCGAACATGTTCTTCATGCTCGGCGCCAATTCCGGGTTGAACTACACATCGCTGATCTACATCATCGAATCCCAGATCAACTACCTCGTCGACGCGATCGAGACGATGGAGCAGCAGAACCTGCGCTCGTTCGAGGTGAAGGTGGACGCCCAGGTCGCATACAACCGGCAGCTGCAGCCGAAGCTGGCCCGCGCCGTGTGGGCCGACGGCGGATGCACCAGTTGGTTCCTCGACAAGCACGGCAACAACTCGGCGCTGTGGCCGGACTTCAGCTTCAAATACCGGCGGCTGGTCCGGAAATTCGATATCGAGGCCTACGAGACCAGGCCGAATACGCCGTGACCGCCCCGCCCCACACCCGCGTCGCAATCATCGGCGCGGGTTTCGCCGGGCTGGGTGTGGCGATTCGATTGCGCCAGCAGGGTATCGACGACTTCGTCGTCTTCGAGCGCGCCGACGACCTCGGTGGTACCTGGCGGGACAACACCTATCCGGGAGCGGGCTGCGATGTGCCCTCGCAGCTGTATTCGTATTCGTTCGCCCGCAATCCGCACTGGACGCATTCTTTCTCGACACAGCCACAGATTCAGCGGTATGTGCACGATGTGGTCGACCGGCACGGCGTGCGTGAGGCGATCGTCTTCGACTGCGAGGTAACCTGCGCGCGCTGGAACGACGACATCGCGCGCTGGGAGATCCAGACCGGTCGGGGTGCCTACACCGCCGACATCCTGGTATCGGCCGGCGGTCCGCTGAGCGCGCCACGACTGCCGGACATCAAGGGCATCAATACCTTTCGTGGCCCGGTCTTCCATTCCGCCCGCTGGGATCACGAGTTCGATCGCGCGGGCAAGCGGGTCGCCGTCATCGGCACCGGCGCTTCCGCGATCCAGATCGTGCCGTCCATCGCGGGCGAGGTCGGCCGACTCGACCTGTACCAGCGCAGTGCGCCGTGGGTGCTTCCGCGAATGGGCCGCAGGTACTCCTGGCTGGAGCGCCGCTATTACCGGCATGTGCCCGGTGCGCAGTGGCTGGCCCGCGCGGGCGTGTATTGGGCGCGCGAGACCATGGTGTTGTGGCAGTCCAAGTACCCACCGCTGGCCGACTTCTTCTCGTTCGGTGCGCGAGTGAGGCTGTGGTGGGCGATCCGTGATCGTGAGCTGCGCCGCAAGGTGACGCCCGACCATCGCCTCGGGTGCAAACGCATGCTGATCTCGAACGTCTATTACCCGGCGTTGGCCCGCGACAATGTCGAGGTCGTGATCGACGGCATCGCCGAGATCCGGGAACGGTCGATCGTCGCCGATGACGGCACCGAGCGCGAGGTGGACGCCATCGTGTTGGCGACGGGCTTCCGGATCGATGATTCGCCCACCTTCGATCTGATCAGCGGTCGCGACGGGCGCACGCTGGCGGAGGTGTTCGGTGCCGGGGGTCTGTGCGGATACAAGGGAACGACCGTCGCCGACTTCCCGAATCTGTTCCTGATGATCGGCCCGAACTCCGTCCTGAGCTACACCTCGGCGATCTTCACCATCGAATCCCAGATCACCTACCTCATCGATGCGATCACCACCATGGACGCGCGTGGCCTGCGCTCAGTCGAGGTCCGCGAGCACGCGCAGACCACCTACAACCGCGACCTGCAGAAGAAGTTCGACGGCACTGTCTGGACCGCGGGCGACTGCACCAGCTGGTTCGTCGACGAGAACAGCCACAACGCCACCCTGTGGCCGGACTTCAGCTTCCGGTTCCGCCGGATGCTGAAGACCTTCGACGTCGAGGCCTACGAGACCACCCGGTCAGAATGAGTTCTGCCGCGAGCTGACCGTCGGCGGACGCGAGGACGCGCGCAGCGGGTTCGCGGTGGGGAAGGTGATCGAGGGCAGGGTCACCCACATGCGAACCCGGGTGCCGTTCTCGTCGTGGTCGAAGGAGAGGTCCTCGGTGAGCACCCGCATCATCTCGACACCGCGACCGCGATAGCCGGGATCGGTCGGCGTGGGGATCCAGGCGCCGTTGTCGATGATGTCCAGGACCACCCGGTCGCCGTCGCAGCGTGCCGTGAGGTTCACGCGGCCCGGTTCGGAGTCGCGGTAGGCGTGTTCGACGCTGTTGCTGCAGGCCTCGTTCGCCGCGGCGACGAGGTCGGCGGCCAGGTCGTGCGGGACCGCGGCGGTGGCGAACCAGCGGTAGAGGCCACGGCGCACGCCGGCCAATTCGGTTGCGGCAGCTGGAAAGTCGAGGCTCAGCGGCTCCGGGGGCTGCCGGTAGACGACCATCGCGACGTCGTCGTCGTAGCCCGCGGGCGGGCACAGCCGTGACAGCACCGCGTCGGCGACATCGCGGGGGAGTGCGGCACCGGTTTCGCTCAGCACATCGGCGATCTTGACGAAGCCCTCGGCGATGTCGTACCCGCGTTGCTCGACGAGCCCATCGGTGAACAACACCAGGGTGGCGCCCGGCGGCAGCGCCGTGGTGGCCTCCGGCCTGCGCGGGGTATCGAAGGTGGCAAGGGGAACCGCGCGCCCACCCTCGAGGATTCGGCCGGGACCGCCGGGCGGTGCGAGGACCGGCGGCATGTGGCCCGCGTTCGAGTACCGCACCATCCCGCGCTCGGGATCGAGCACGGCCGCGCAGACGGTCGTACACATGGCGCCCGGAATCCGCGAGGCCACGGCGTCGAGTTCGGCGAGCAACTGCGCCGGTCCGGCCCCACGCAGCAGCAAAGCCCTTGCCGCGGTACGCAATTGGCCCATCACCACGGCGGCGGACAGACCACGGCCGACACAGTCGCCGACAACGACGCCGATCGTGCCGTCGCGCAAAGGCACCACGTCGTACCAGTCGCCACCGATCTCCAGCGGCGGCAAGGCGGGCTCATAGTGCACCGAGAACCTGGGCGGCAGTTCGATCGGCCCGAGCATCGCCCGCTGCAGGGTGAGCGAGGTGGCGCGGGCCTGGTCGAAGTTGCGGGCGCGCTGGAGCGCGACGCTGAGGTGACCGACGAGCAGTGAGTACAGGGCCCAGTCGGCGGCGCTGACCGCGCGTGGCGCACCGAAGCGCACCCACAGCGCCGCGTCACCGGTCTCGCCGAGCGGTGCGACAACCGCGTCGACCCCGCCCTCGTCGCCGGTGATGGCCGAGAGCCCACGGGCGGACTGCCTGCGTGAGCGGTCGAGCAGGGCCTGGGTGTCGTCGTCGAGCACGACGGGGCCGTCGGCGCGCGGGCCGCTCTGTCGCATCGGCGCCGCGGTGAATTGTGGTGTGATACCGATGGTTTCGGGGGAGGGCTCCGCTTCTTTGCTCGACGGTGTCACGCCGCAGGAGTAGACATCGGGGCGTCCGGTCCGGCTCGGCCAGATCGCGACCAGCGCGGTCTCGGCGCCCATGGTCCGGCGCAGTTCGTCGAGTCCGACCGCGAGGACCTCCACCATGCTCGTCGCCGCGCCGACGGCGGTGGCCAGGCGGGAGGCGGCCTGGTCGCGGGCCTGCGCGTCGTGTTCGGCGGTGACATCGCGCACGGTGCCGACGAAGATCCGTTCGTCGTTCTCCTGCTTCACCAGCGAGCTGGCACTCACCGCCAGCCAGCGTTCGCGGCCGTCGCGATGACGCACCGGCATCACGAATCGTGAAGCCTCCGTGCCGATCTGGGGATATCCGGCGCGATCGGTCAGTGCCCACGGATGGGGCAGCCGGAACGGGACCTCGGTGGCGCCGTATCCGGTGAGCACCCCGAACGCGGAGTTCACCTCGACGATGGTGCCGTCGTCGTCGGCGACGAAGAACCCGTCCTGCAACGATTCGACCAGCGCTGTGCGAAAAGCGTCGCGGCCTTCGAGATCCTCGGCGCGGGAACGCTGCTGCTCGTAGCGGCGGGTGCCGTCGAGGTAGCCGCGGGTGGCGATGTCGAGCGCCGCCATGGTCTGCAGCAGGAATTCCAGCGCTACCTCGGCGCGGCGCGGATCGGCCTGCGTTTCGGTGTCTCGGGCAACAGCGCGGAAATGATGCTCGGTGAGATCGAGCAGGCTGATGTCTTCGACGAGGGCCCGTCTGCCGAGGTCGTAACCCTCCGAGAGGCCGGCCTGGCCTGGCGCGGCGACGTGGCGGCGCATCGCCGCCGAATAGTCGTCGAGAAATGCGACCAGGACCGCGCTCATCGGCAACCTCTCATCGGCCGGGTCCGGGGGAACAGGCCGCGGTGTCGTGGCCTCGGGAAAGAGGTCCACGGAGCTGGGGCGCACGCATTGGTGCGATGTCGGGGCCTCACGGGCACGGCCCACGAAAACGTGCCGCGAGCACCAGTGCGTCGTCGGTGTCCTTCGCATCGCGCGCGAGCAGATCGCCCGCGATGGCAGTGGCGGTTTTGGCCAGGTCGAGCGATTCCGGGCCGACCGCGACGATCCCGTCGGTCGCCATCAGCAGCAGATCGCCGGGGCGGATCGGCAGGGTCTGCGGCTGTAGGTGCGAGGGCAACCGGTACCCGACGATCCCGCCGGTGAGCAGCATCGTCGCCCGGAGCTCCGGACCGGCCGGGCCGAGGGTGAGCAATCGCGAATCGACATTGCCCACGCCGAGCCATTGCAGCGTCTCGCCCGGCTCGATCAGCGCCAATGACACTGCGGCGCCACGGGTTTCGACCATCGCGCGATGGCAGAGCACCATCAGCACGTCCAGCGGTTCGCCGCAGTTCTCGGTGAGGATGGCCATCGCACGATCGGCGGCCTCGGCCGCGGGCGCACCGTGACCGAGCCCGTCGAGCACGGCGAACAGCACGCCGGCGCCGGTGTCGAGCACGAGCGCGCGGTCACCGGAGACGTCCTGGCCGGGCAGTGCCCGGCCGGCCGTCGACCACTCCATGCGCCCGATGATCCCGTCCTCATGCAACGTCGGGTACCCACTTCCACATCTCGATCAACGTCCCGCGGCCCGGGGCGGAATCGATGGTGAGGCGGTCCATCAGTCTGCGCGCGCCGGGCAGTCCGAGTCCGAGTCCGCGGCCGGTGGAATAGCCGTCTTCCAGCGCGCGGGGAATGTCACGGATGCCGGGGCCCTGGTCCTCGGCTTGGATGACGAGCGCGCGGCGACCCTCGCGCAAGTCGATGAGCAACCTGATCTCGCCGCTGCCCGCGTAACTGGTGATGTTGCGGGCGATTTCGGAGATGGCGGTGGAGATCATCGTGCGGTCGGTGAGGGTGAAACCGAGGTCACCGGCCAACTCGCTCCCGGCCTGCCGGGCGGTGACGATGTCCTCGGACACCTTGACCGCGATCGCCACCTGCTCAGCGGCCACTGTCGCGACCGTCTCGTCGCCGCGGGTGCCGATTCAGCCAGGAGAGGCCTTCCTCGAGATCCAGCGCGGTGTGCATGTCTTCGAATGTAAGGCCCAGTTGCACCATGGCGAAGGCCACCTCGGGCTGCAGCCCGACGATGACGGTTTCCGCGCCGCGCAACTGAGTCATGTGCGCGATGGTGCGCAACGAGCGCGCGGCGAAGGAATCCATCACGTCGATGGCGGTGACGTCGACGATGATGCCGGTCGCGCGGTAGCGACTGACCTGCTTCATCAGGTCGTCCTGTAACCGCTCGGTGTCGGCATCGGTCAACGCCGACTGTACGGACGCGATCAGGTACGTGCCCTGTTTGAGAATAGGTACCGGCATGGTGGCTTGGTCAGCGCCCGTCCCGCTCGCTCAAGCGTTCGGTGACTCGGGAGACCTCGTACCCGAGTAGACGCTCGGCCTCTTCGATACCGCCCTGCAGGTCGCCGACGGCATTCATCTTGGACAGATCGAGGCCGATGGTCACCAGGGTCAGTGCGATCTCCGAGGACAGGCCGGTGATGATCACGCTGGCGCCCATCAGGCCGGACGCGTCGACGGTCTGCACGAGGTGGTTGGCCACCACGGAGTCGATCGCGGGCACACCGGTGATGTCGATGACGACCACCTTGGCGCGATTGGCGCGGATGGCGCGCAGCAGCTGTTCGGTGAGCTGGCGGGCGCGCTGGGAGTCGAGCACACCGATGATCGGCAGGATGAGCAGCTGCTCACGCACCTGCAGCACCGGGGTGGACAGCTCGCGGATGGCCTCTTGCTGGCGGCTGATGACGCGCTCGCGCTCCTGCACGAACGACACGGCCACGGTGTTGGCGATGCGGTTGGCGGCCGGTTCGTAGGCGTCGAGCACGCGGTTGAGCAACTCGAAGTTGGACTGGTACTTCTCGAAGAGGCTGCGCGCCAACACATCGCGCAGCAGCAGCACGATGCCGATGACCTCGTCGGTCTCGACGCCTCGCGGAATGATGCGCTCGGACAGGTCGCGGGCATAGGCCTGCAGTGCCTCGACGCTACCGGTGACGAGCACCTCGACGTAGTTGTCGTACATCGACGTCGCCTCGGAGAAGATCTCCTCCGGGGTCATCGCGGTCAGCAGTTCGGCCTCGGTGATACGCCGTGCCCACTCTTCCCGCAGCCCGGTGCGGTTCTGCCGCAGGTGCTCGACCAACTGCGGGAGCAGGTTGTCGAGCGGTTGCGCCGGCAGCGAATCCGCCGAAAGACTCGTGGACACCTCGGACATGGAAACCCCTGCCCCTTTCGACTACGGACGTTTGCGGTGCGCACAGTGCGCGTTGAACCTGAGCCTACTCATACCCCCTCCGTGGTGCTGCCCAAACGTGGCGCGCCCGGCTATTCCGGGGCGAACCCGCGTTCCAGTGCGCGGAGCGCCTGATTCAGATACACGGTGAGATCGGTATCACCGCGCTCGAGCCACGCGTCGAACGCGGCACGCGCGGCTGCCAGGGTGGTGCGCCCGATGGCGAGGGGAATCAGGTCACCCGCGCCCGCGCCGAGGCGGCTCGCGGCGAACTCGCCGACGGCGTGCTCCCACGCGTCGTAGTGCGCCCCCGCGCCCGCCGAGAGGGCGGGGACCCCGGAGACCAGCCGCATCCTGGTGCGCAATTCGGGGATGTCCTCGGCGCGATATCTGTTGGCCGCCACCACGATTCGGCGTACCGCCGCCATCATCGGCTCGTCGTCCGGGACGGCGGCGAACGCGGCGCGAAGGTCGTCGACCTCGTTGTCGAACTGGTGCCACAGCACCTCGGCCTTGGTGGGGAAGTAGCGGAAGAAGGTTCGCTCGCTCACCCCGGCCTCGGCGGCGATGCGTTCGACGGTGACGTCGTCGAACCCGTGTTCGGCGAACAGCTTCATCGCGATCACCTCCAGCTCGCGACGGGTGGTGCGCGGCGGACGCCCGCGGTGCCCCGACGGCTTCGGAATCGACATCGGGGCGCGCGGCGGCGGGGCGGACATGGATACAGGATAGGGACTCGGCGGGCTTTCGACCTGCACGAGCTATTGATTATGTCAGTGACTGACGTTAATGTTGGCGCCATGTTCGTGGCGCACCTCACATCGCCCGAGGCAGGTGTGCGCGCCGCCGCGGGAGTGATCCTGGTCATTCCCCTCGGTGCGACCGAGCAGCACGGCCCGCATCTGCCTCTGTCGACCGACAGCGATATCGCGTCGGCGGTGTGCCGCCGGGCCGCGGCCGAGCGTTGCGACGTGCTCATCGCGCCCGCCGTGTCCTACGGGGCAAGCGGCGAGCACGCGGGGTTCGCGGGCACCCTGTCGATCGGACAGGCGGCGCTGGAACTGCTCGTCGTCGAACTGTGTCGCTCCGCGACGGACACGTTCTCACGCATCGTGCTGGTCAACGGACACGGCGGCAATGTGGAAACGCTGCGCCGAGCCGTCGCCTTGCTGCGGTCGGAGTCACGCGACGTGCGGGTGTTCTCGCCCGGCTACGGCGGCGACCCGCACGCCGGGCGCACCGAAACCTCGATCCAGCTCGCGCTGAGTCCCGAGTTGGTGCGCACCGAACTGGCCGAGCCGGGGGACTGCCGCCCGCTGGCCGAACTGCTGCCGCTGCTGCGCGCGGGCGGAGTGCGGGCAGCCAGTCCCAATGGAATCCTCGGCGACCCCACCGGATCGAGTGCCGACGAAGGCGCCGACCTACTGCGGGTCGCCACGACCGCATTGCTGGAAGACCTGCGCCGATGGTGGCCGCAGGACCATGAGGAAGGACCCCGATGAATCCCTGGTTCGAGACCGTTGCCGAGGCGCAACGGCGCGCCCGCAAGCGCCTGCCGAAGTCGGTGTACGGCGCGCTGATCGCGGGTTCGGAACGCGGACAGACCATCGAAGACAATCAGACCGCGTTCACCGAACTCGGTTTCGCCCCGCACTGCGCGGGCCCGATCGGCGAACGTGACCAATCGACCATCGTGCTGGGCCAGCAGGTCTCCATGCCGGTGCTGATCTCGCCGACCGGTGTGCAGGCGGTGCACCCCGACGGTGAGGTCGCGGTCGCGCGCGCCGCGGCGGCACGCGGAATCGCCATGGGGCTCAGCTCTTTCGCGAGCAAGCCCGTCGAGGAGGTCATCGCGGCCAACCCGTCGACCCTGTTCCAGCTGTACTGGTGTGGCAACAGAGACCAGATCCTCGAGCGGATGGCCAGGGCGAAGAAGGCGGGCGCGGTGGGCCTGATCCTCACCCTGGACTGGTCGTTCTCACACGGCCGCGACTGGGGCAGCCCGGTGATCCCGGAATCGCTGAACCTGCGCACGATGATGAAATTCGCGCCGCAGACCCTCGCGCGCCCGCGCTGGCTCGCGACCTACCTGCGCTCGGGCAGCATCCCCGACCTCACCGCACCCAATATGGCGGTCGGCGGCGGCGCGGCACCCGGGTTCTTCGGCGCCTACGGCGAATGGATGCAGACACCGGCGCCCGACTGGGACGATGTCGCCTGGATCTGCGCGCAATGGGACGGCCCGGTGCTGCTCAAGGGCGTGATGCGGGTGGACGACGCCCTGCGCGCCGTCGACGCGGGCGTCGCGGGCATCTCGGTGTCCAACCACGGCGGCAACAACCTCGACGGCACCCCCGCCGCCATCCGCGCGCTCCCGGTGCTCGCCGACGCGGTGGGCGACCAGATCGAGGTGCTCCTCGACGGCGGCATCCGGCGCGGCAGCGATGTCGTGAAGGCGGTGGCGCTCGGTGCGCGTGCGGTGCTGATCGGGCGCGCGTACCTCTGGGGCCTGGCAGCCAACGGTCAGGCCGGTGTCGAGAACGTTCTCGACGTCCTGCGCGGCGGCATCGATTCCGCGCTGCTGGGTCTGCGCAAGACCTCGATCACCGACCTGACGCGCGACGACATCGTGATCCCGGCCGGTTTCGAACGCGCGTTGGGGGTGGGTTCGGGGCAAAACCATTCCGGCAACGGGGATTTCACGACCGACGTAACAGTCGTCAACGGCGCCGCGTCTCGTTAGTATCGGCGGTTGGGCAGTACCGCCGGAGGGGGATTTCGTGAGTGTGGTTTCGGATATCGAGGGTTCGCGTCGTCGAATCATGATGTCGCGCAGCGTGTCCTACACGCTGCCCGCCGTGGTGGCGGTGGCACTGGTCTCGGCCGGATGTGGCACCGCCACCCCGAAACCGGCACCGCGCGCGGCGTCGGCCACGCTCACGACCACCTCGAAGCCCCCGACTACGACGACGTCGCGGACGACCATGACGACCGCGGCCGCCGCCAAACCGGCGTCCGTCGGTGTCTGTGTGGACACGACCACCAACGTGCGGGTCGCCGACGATCAGTGCGACACCGCGAGCGCCAGGTACTCGCGCTTCTGGTACCAGCACACCGATACCTTCGTGTACCCGGCGATCGGCGTCGCCGTCGCGCTGGCGGCGGGCAGTTTCCTGCGCCCGAGCACCGGCGAGGTCTTCGATCGCGGCGCACCGACCAAGGGCGGCACCGTCGCGCGCGGTGGTCTGGGCAAGGCCCGTCCCGATTCCTCCGGCGGCGGCGGCAGCGCCGGGTCCTAGTCCTCGCCGGGTGGGGTGGTTTGCAGTCGACCGACCGGATCGTCGGCCTTCGCGCCGCGGTGATGGTCGACGAGCACGTCGTAGATCTCCGCGAGGGTGGCGAGCTGGTCGCGATCCAACACGTCGATCATATGTTTGCGCACGCTGCGCACATGCGCGGGCGCGGCCGTGGTGAGCAGTTGCCCGCCGGTCGTGGTCAGCTTGGCCACGGTGCGGCGCTGGTCGTGCGGCATCGTCTCGCGTGAGACCAGCCCGCGTTTCTGCATGCGGGTGATCTGGTGCGAGAGCCTGCTCTGCGACCATTCGAGCGCGCAGGCCAGATCGGCGAAGGTGAGCCGCTGCCCCGGTGCGTCGGCTAGGTAGACCATGACGGAATACTCGACATAACTCAGGTTGGCTGCCCTGCCTGCGTCACGTCCGATCGCCGCGGCGATCAGGTCGCGGGTCCGGACATAGCCCAGCCAGGCACGCATTTCGACATCATCGAGCCACTGTGGATCGGTCACGATCGAGCTCCAGATTCTGAAGGTGCAGGCTTCGGATTGAACGGTGCACTCCCGCCACCGCCCGGGAGAATGGGTAGCACCGTTTGGGTTGAACGTGCAACCTCGATATTAGTTAGGGTCAGTCAGGAACCTCACATAGGGTTGCCTAACCGCCGTGCGGGTGTGGGTGGTCGTTAGGCTGCGGATTGCTTTGTGACCAGCCCTGCCTGGTGCTCCGCAGTGTTGCGGTGCCCGCCCTGCCCGAAGGAGTGCGATCCGTGACCGCGCCGGAGTTCCGCTATTCCGATCTGCTTCCGATCGGCGCCGACGAGACGCCCTACCGCCTGCTCACCAGCGAGGGGGTCAGCACCTTCGAGCACAACGGGCGCACCTTCTTGCAGGTCGAGCCCGAGGCGTTGCGGCTGCTGACCGAGACGGCGATCCACGACATCAGCCACTACCTGCGCCCCGCGCACCTGCGCCAGCTGCGCAAGATCATCGACGACCCCGAGTCCTCGGGCAACGACCGCTTCGTCGCGCTCGACCTGCTCAAGAACCTCAACATCTCCGCCGGTGGCGTGCTGCCGATGTGCCAGGACACCGGCACCGCGATCGTGATGGGCAAGAAGAGCGAGGGCGTGCTCACCGGTGTCGACGACGCCGAGTGGCTCAGCCGCGGCATCTTCGACGCCTACACCAAGCTGAACCTGCGCTACTCCCAGCTCGCCCCGATCACCATGTGGGACGAGAAGAACACCGGCACCAACCTGCCCGCCCAGATCGAGCTGTATTCGACCGAGGGCGACGCCGACAACCCGGTGTACAAGTTCCTGTTCATGGCCAAGGGTGGGGGTTCGGCGAACAAGTCGTTCTTGTACCAGGAGACCAAGGCCGTCCTGAACCCCGAGCGCATGCTCGAGTTCCTCGACGAGAAGATCCGCTCGCTGGGCACCGCGGCCTGCCCGCCGTACCACCTCGCGGTGGTCATCGGTGGCACCAGCGCCGAATTCGCTTTGAAGACAGCGAAATACGCCTCGGCGCACTACCTGGACAACCTGCCCACCGAGGGCTCCATCACCGGTCACGCCTTCCGGGACGTCGAGCTCGAAGAAGAGGTCTTCCAGCTCACCCGCGAGTTCGGCATCGGCGCGCAGTTCGGCGGCAAGTACTTCTGCCACGACGTGCGCGTGGTCCGCCTGCCCCGCCACGGCGCGTCCTGCCCCGTCGCGATCGCTGTCTCCTGCTCGGCCGATCGCCAGGCGCTGGCCAAGATCACCAAGGACGGCATCTTCCTGGAGCAGCTGGAAACCGAACCGGCCCAGTATCTTCCGGAGCAGACCTCCGACATCCTCGGTGGCGACGTCGTGAAGATCGATCTCAATCGCCCGATGGACGAGATCCGCGCCGAGTTGTCGAAATACCCGGTGAAGACCCGTCTTTCGCTGACCGGTCCGTTGGTCGTGGCCCGCGACATTGCCCACGCCAAGATCAAGGAACGCCTCGACGCGGGCGAACCCATGCCGCAGTACCTGCGCGACATGGCCGTCTACTACGCGGGCCCCGCCAAGACCCCCGAGGGCTATGCCTCGGGATCCTTCGGTCCCACCACCGCCGGTCGGATGGACTCCTACGTCGACCAGTTCCAGGCGGCGGGCGGCTCCATGGTCATGCTCGCCAAGGGCAACCGTTCCGCCCAGGTCACCAAGGCGTGCCACGAACACGGCGGCTTCTACCTCGGTTCCATCGGTGGCCCCGCCGCCCGCCTCGCCCTCGACTGCATCAAGAACGTCGAGGTCCTGGAATACGCCGAACTCGGCATGGAAGCCGTCTGGAAGATCGACGTCGAAGACTTCCCCGCCTTCATCGTCGTCGACGACAAGGGCAACGACTTCTTCGCCGAGACCTCCAAGCCCATCGCCCTGCGCGTGCGCACCCGTTCCAAGGAACGCGTGTAGTCATCCGGCTCCGATAACCCCGGTATCCGCTTCGGCGGGTGCCGGGGTTTCGTCTGTTTCACGGGCCCGGCGGCGCCTGTCACCCCGGTGTAATGTGACGCCCGACATACGGCGGACAGGGGTGCGGATTGGCGAGCGGTTCAGTGCCGAGGGGGCGGGCGACGCGCAGCGCGAAGTTGGGGCAGTTCGCTGCCGGTCAGGCCATGCGGGAAGTCGGGCGGCGGCTGTCGATGATAGGCCGCACCGACGAGGCGCGGGAGGTACTGGCCGAGCGGTCGGCGATGATGAAGGCGCAGCAGATCGTCGCGGTGCTGGGGAGCATGAAGGGCTCGGCGATGAAACTCGGGCAGATGGGGTCGGTGCTCGATCTCGACTTCGTGCCCGAAGCCCATCGAGAGCAGTTCCGCGCCCAGCTCGCGTCCCTGCAGGACCGGGCGCCCGCGATGCCGTTCTCGACGATGCGGCAGGTGATCGAGGACGATCTCGGTCCGTTGTCGCGGACCTTCGCCGAGTTCGGTGAGACGTCGATCGCGGCGGCGTCGATCGGCCAGGTGCACCGGGCACGACTGCACGACGGGCGCGTCGTCGCGGTCAAGGTGAAGTATCCCGGGGTGGAACGCGCCGTCCACGCCGATATCAGCAATCTCGAGTTCCTGGGCAAGATGGCGAGAACAGCGCTGCCGAGCTTGGCCGATACGGGTGTGCTGGAGGAGGTCGCCAGCAATCTGCGCAGCGAACTCGACTACGAGCGTGAGGCTCGAACCCAGCATCGGGTCGCGCAACGCTATCGCGGCCATCCCTTCATCACCGTGCCCGACAGCATCGAAGAATTCTGTACGCACAATGTGCTGGTCACCGAATTCGTCGAGGGGCATCCCTTTTCGCATATCCAGACCCTGCCCGCGGCCGAACGTGACCGGCTCGGTGAGCTGATCTATCGCTTCTATATCGCCGGCCTGTTCGCCGACAACGAGTTCTGTGGCGATCCGCATCCGGGCAATGTGCTGCTGGCCGCTGACGGCAAACTCGCCTTCGTCGACTTCGGTCTCTACAAGGAGATGGACCCCGACCACGTCGAATTCGAGCGTGACGTCCTGCGGGCCGCCGCGGAAGGCCGGGGCGAGGATCTGTTCGCGGCGTGGGTGGGCCGCGGGATCATCGACCCCGATTCCGCGGTTACCGCCGAGGAGAGTCTGGCCTACGTCTGGGCCGCCACCGGCTGGCACCTGCTCGACGAGGCCGTCACGATCACCCCGGAATTGGCCACCGGCGCACTGCTTCTCGCGATCGATCCGCGCTCCTCGGACTTCCAGGGCATGCACAAACAGCTGTTGCCCCCCGAGCACGTGTTCTCCCGCCGCGCCGACCTGTTCACCTTCGCCACCCTCGGCCAGCTGCGCGCCACCGCCAACTGGCATCAGCTCGCCCGCGAGTGGCTCTACGGCGAACCCCCGCAGACCGAAACCGGCCGGGTGATCGAGCAGTGGCGCCTCGGTCTCGGCGACCGGTCGGGTCGATAGAATCCGTCTATGAAAACTGTGCTCGGCCGCGCGGCCGACCGGATCCTGGTGACGATGACGGCCGCCGCCGCGGTGACCGCCGTCGGCATCGGCGCCGTCGGCGCCCAGCCCGAGCCGCGCGAACAGTTCCAATCGGCAGCGGGCGCCGAAGGCCTCGACCCGCCGCTCGCCGCCGCCTACACCCTCGCCGAGCAGCAGGCCCATGCCGAGGATGTGCCACTGTCGATCACCTCCGGCCATCGCACCTACGAGCAGCAGCAATGGCTCTGGCAGGACGGCCTCGCCACCTACGGCAGCCCCGAAGAGGCACGTCGCTGGGTGCTGCCGCCGGAGGAATCCACCCATGTCTCCGGCCGTGCCGTCGATGTCGGCCCGCAGGTGGGGGCGCAGTGGCTCGAGATCAACGGCTACCGGTGGGGGCTGTGCCGCACCTTCGACAACGAGTGGTGGCATTTCGAGTTGGTCACCGCGCCCGGCACACCGTGTCCGCCTCGGGTGCCGGACGCGAGTCATCGCTAGAGCTGAACAGTTCAGCGCAGCTCGGCGAAGAATGTCCGGATGTCGGCGACGTGTGCGACAGGTTCCTCCATCGCGACGAAATGGTTGCCCGGATTTCCCGACGGCCAGTGGGTGATCTTGTTGCCGTGGTCGGCGAATTTGCGCATGAGCGGTGAACCGCCACCGTAGACGCCGGTGGGCACCAGGTTCTGGTCGGTGGGCCAACCGAAACCGCCGCCGTCGCGCAGTCCGTCGTACATCGGCCAGGACGAGGTGCCGGTGGTCTGGGTGAACCAGTACAGGGCGATATTGGTCAGCAGATGGTCGCGCTCGATCACGTCTTCGGCGCGGTCGGCCATGTAGGCGAACTCCTGGAACTTCTGCATCATCCATGCCAGCAGTGCGACCGGCGAATCGTTCCAGCCGAGGGCGAAGGTTTGCGGCGCCGCCCGCAACAGGGCGTGGTGGTCGACGCCGCCGGTCATCCACTGCTGCATTTCCGCCCACTGCGCGCGATCCTCGGCCGACATCGCGGGCACGTCGGCCTCGGTCGGCATGCCGATCCCGCCGTCGAGATGCACGCCGATCACGTATTCCGGGGCGGCGAGCGCCATCTCCGGCGCGATGTAGGCGCCGAGGTCACCGCCCTGCGTGCCGTAGCGGTCATAGCCGAGGCGGTCCATCAGAGTGGCCCACATCGCGGCGACCCGTGCGGTGGTCATTCCGGGTTCGCGCGGCGCCGCCGAGAAGGCGAAGCCGGGGACGGACGGGATCACCACGTCGAAGGCGAGTGCGGGATCGAGGCCGTGGGCGCGCGGATCGGTGAGCGGGCCGATAGTGCGGGTGAACTCCACGAACGAGTTGGGCCAGCCGTGGGTCAGCAGCAGCGGCACCGCGTCGGGCTCGGGGGAGCGAACATGCACGAAATGGACGCCGAGGCCGTCGATCTCGGTGATGAACTGGGGAAACGTGTTCAGCGCGGCTTCTTTTGCCCGCCAATCGAATTCGTTCACCCAGTACCGGGCGAGCTCACGCAGGTACTCGGTGGGGATGCCGCGCTCCCAGCCCTCGCCCGGCAGCGGAGCCGCCCAGCGCGCCCTGGTCAGCCGGTCGTGCAGGTCGTCGAGGTCGGCCTGGGGGATGTCGATGCGGAACGGGCGAATGGTGCTCATCGGAACTCCTCGTTGTCGGTGTGATTTCGACGCTACAAATCATCTAGGACAGGATCGGTCCTAGATATCCGGCAGAATCGAGAACATGACCGACACCGCCGCCCGCCTGCTCCGTTTGCTCTCCCTGTTGCAGATGCCACGGGAGTGGCCCGGCAGCGAACTGGCCGATCGGCTCGGCGTCACCGATCGGACCGTACGACGCGATGTCGACCGGCTGCGCGAGCTCGGGTACCCGGTGGTCGCGGCGATGGGTGCGGCCGGTGGATACCGGCTCACCGCGGGTTCGGCGCTGCCGCCGTTGATCCTCGACGCGGACGAGGCGGTCGCGGTGGCTGTCGGGCTGAGAGTCGCTGCGGGACAAGCGGTCGCGGGCATCGAGGACGCCTCGGTACGGGCCTTGACCAAACTCGAGCAAGTCCTGCCGACCACACTGCGCAGACGGGTGCGCGTAGTCGGTTCGGCGGTCACGGTCCGCGCGGGCGAGGGCCCCACCGTCGACCCCGAGGTGCTCACCACCCTCGCCGCCGCCGTCACCAACCGAGAACGCCTGCGCTTCACCTACCGCGACGCCACCGGCACCGAATCCCGCCGCCACACCGAACCCGCCGGTGTCGCCGCAGCGGGCCGCCGCTGGTACCTCGTCGCCTACGACCTCGACCGCGACGCCTGGCGCAGTTACCGCGCCGACCGCATCGAAACCCCCCACCCCACCGGCGCCCGCATCACCCCCCGCGACCTCCCCGCCGCCGACCCGGCCGACTACGTCGCAGGCCACCGAACCGACTGGGCCACAACCGAATACCACGTCGACGTCACCATCGAAGCACCACACGGCCGCATCGCGGGCCGCCTCGGCGAAGAACCGAACACCCTGCACGCCGCCGGCGCCGCCACGTGCCGCCTCACCGCCACCCGAGACGACGACCCTGCGTGGCTCGCCACCCAGCTGACCACCCTCGGTGTCCCCTTCCGCGTACACAATTCGCCAGAATTGGCCGCGAGTCTGCGCATCCTCGTGCACCGCCTGACCGCCGCCTTGCCGACCGGGTAACCCGGCCACGATCGCGTCATCGCCGAGCCGGCCCATCTGGAACAACCTGCATTCGAGTCGTTGCGCACGACTGTGTACGGCTGGCTCCTGGCCTGCCGAAATTGTCTCTGGGCCAACCCGAACCGCTTGTAGTGTGAGGCGGGTGGTCGACGACTCGCGAATGCCGTACAGGTCGACTTACATCGGGGTCGATCGCGCGCTCGCAGGAGCGCTGCTCGCACTCGATGATGCGTTCGCAGCGGTAGGTCCGCCGACCGCGATCGAGGCCTGCTCGTGCTGCCGGAATCCGGCGGACTACGCGGTACTGCTGAACAAGCCGCGCCATCAGCTCACCGGAACTGAGCTGGGCGGCTACGCCTTTCGTGTGTTGGGCACGGTGGGGTCGGAGGCGGATTTGCGATACCTGACCGGTCGCATCCTGCAACTGCTCCACACCGACGATCCGCACATGCCCGATATGGAGGTCGTGTATCGCAAACTCGGCAGCGTCGGCTGGCAATCGTGGCCGCAGGCCGACGCGATCGCCGAGGTGCTGGACGCGTTGTGGCACAGCATGTTCACCGCTGCGTATCCACGAACGGGCATCGCCGTCGTCCTCTGCGCACTGGGTGCGGCGGAGTCTACGATCGCCGCACGGCTCGAGGAGTGGGAGCTGCTGGATTCAGCGCTGTCGGTGCGGAATCTGCACGAGTTCGTCGTGCGCGGATGCCGGATCGAGGACGGCAGGGTGATTCCGACGAACTCCTACTGGGACCGCGGCTGGGTCGCGTACGACGAACTGGTCAGGTGGCTCGGCAACGGGCCCGCCATGGAAGCGGTGACCGCGGCATTCGACCGGACCGAGGATCCCGACCTGCTCGACATGCTCGCCGAGACCCACGATGTCCTCGACCGGGCTCGACCGGTCGCCCGCGCCTCGTAGGCGGCCGTGTGCCTACGAGGCGGCTTCTGACCGAGCGGCTCGGGTGTCCGGTCACGCGCTTACCGCGCTATGGGACCCACACCGGATCAGGGACGGGCGGCGACGGCTTCGACCTCGAACAGCACATCGGGAGTGGCGAGGCTCGCGACGCCGATGAGGGTCTGGGTGGGTGGGGTCGTGCCCCAGTTCGCCTGTACAGCGGCGGCGATGGGGCCGAGTTTGCTGACGTCGTGATTCACGACATAGGTGCGGAGTTGGACGACGTGGCCGAGGTCGAGGCCGTGGGCGGCCAGGGCGGTGGCGATGTTGCGGAAGGTCTGGTCGACCTGGTCGGTGAAGTCGGGGGAGACGACCGCGCCGTCGGGTCGGGATCCGTACTGACCCGAGACGAGAACCAGCTCCGTTCCCGCGGGGACGACGGCGGTGTGGCTGTAGCCGAAGGGGGTCGGATCGTGCAGGCCGTCGGGGTTGACGACGGTGTGGGTCGGGCGGGGTGCGTGCTCGGTGTTTGTCATGCTGATGAATCTGCCAGGAATACACGACATCCTGTGTCGTGTATTCCTGGCATAGTTTTTCCTATGCGAGCTGACCGGTTGGTCTCCCTGGTGCTCCTGCTGCGTCGCCACGGTCGGCTGTCGGCCGAAACCCTCGCGCGCGAGCTGGAGGTGTCCACCCGCACCGTGCTGCGCGACATCGAGGCGCTGTCCACCGCCGGCGTCCCTGTCTATGCCGAACGCGGCAGGCACGGTGGTTTCGCGTTGTTGCCCGGGTTCCGGACCGAGCTCACCGGGCTGAATCACGACGAGGCGCTGGCGTTGCTGATCGCTGGATCACGGCGTGGCGCACAGGCGTTCGGGCTCGGCTCGGCGCTCGCGTCGGCCATGCTCAAGGTGGTCGACGCGCTGCCCGAGAACTATCGGGAGATCGCGAGCGACGCCGCCGAGCGATTGCTCATCGACCCGGAGACCGACCTCCTGTCTCGGCGGCTGGACACCGAGGACCTGTCCGACACGATCGTGACCGAGGTCCGGCGCGCGGTGCTCGCCGGACACAAGCTGCGCATCAACTACGCGGCCGTCGGCCACGGCGCCGAATGGCGCACGGTGGACCCGATCGGCCTGGTCACCGTCCGACGCCAAGGCTATTTGCTCGCGACGAGATCCGGCGCGGACCGCACCTACCGACTGTCGCGGATCGTGGCCGCCGAGGAGCTCGACGAACCCGCACAGCGACCGGACCGGGTCGATCTGGATCAGGCATGGCAGCAACGCAGCGCGCGGTTTCGTGCCGGTGGCGATCTGGTCACCGTGCAGGTTCGGGTGAACCCGACGCGGCGCGAGGAACTGGTCGGCACCGCGCTGGCCGTCCACAGCGAGGAAGCGGACGACGACGGCGTGCTGCGGCTGGAGGTCACCTTCCAGGATTCCCGACATGCCGAATGGGCGATGTGGCAGCTCGCCACCGACGCCGAGGTGCTGGCCCCACCGTGGTTGCGCGCCTCTCTACGCAAGCGTGCCGCCGCGCTCGTCACGTGCTACGAAACGTCATCTGGCAGTTGATGGGTGCCAGTTCAGCCCACCGATGCCGGTTCGCCGGGCATGCCCTCCAGCGTCAACCCGCCCTCGATGGTGTTGGCAACGCGACGACGGTTGGGGGAGCCCAGCGCCGTGGTGAGGTCGCCGCCGTCGTGTTCGGCGAGGAGCTCACCGCTGTCCCAGACGAGAAGTGTCGCGCTGACAGTATTTTCGGCGGTGGAGTGGGCCAGGTCGTAGTGCGCGCAGCCGGGGACGTGGGCGTAGGTGATCCACAGGTCGTAACCGGTCATGAACAGGTCGAGGTCGAATTGCACGCTGAGGCTGAGCAATTCGCTGCGACCGTTGTCGTCGACACCGGCGAAGGCTTCGTCGAGGGCCAGCAGGCGGGGAGCCTGAGGATCGGCCGAGTCGAGCATCACGTGGGCGGCGGCGAAGAGGGGAAGGTGCAGAGAGACCGACTGTTCGCCGCCGGAGAGGGCGCTGTGGCGGGCGACGGTGAGTTTGTCCTCGGTGCCGTCGCCGGAGATGAGGGTGAAGGAGAAGACTCGCCAGGTGCGGTAATCGAGGGTGGCGGCGAGGATTTCGGGGTACGAGCGTTCCGGGTGTGCGGTGCGGGCGGCGCGGATCTCGGCGGCGAAATGGGCGCGGACCGAGCCGAGGTCTTCCGAGCTGAGAGCGGTGGTGTCGCGGTCGAGGAGTTTGCACATCGAGCGCGCGGACTCCGACAGACCGTCGGCGAGGATCCAGTGCACGCCGATGGTGTTGCCCGACGACATCCGCCGCTGCTTCATCTCCGCGCCCATGCGGGAGATGAGTTCGCGCGCGTCGGTGGTGCGTTCGTGGATCTGCTGGGCCAGGCCGGTGAGCAGCGCGTCTTCGAGGATGCGGCGTTCGGCGTCGGTGAGCAGTAGTTCCTGGTCGCGGCGGGCGGCGTCGATGCGGGCGGCGAAGTCGGCGAGGGCGGCCTGGCCGTTCTCGTCGTGGACGGCGACGACGGTGAGTCCGTCGGCGGCGTCCCAGTTCAGACGATAGTCGCGACCGGATGCGGTGAGCGCGGCGTCGAATTCCTGGAGTGCGCTGGTCACCGCGGACCGGGTGGACTTGCGACCGGCCTCGGTGGCGCGGACCTGGCTGGTAGCGGTGTCGAGGTCAGCGAACAGGGCTGCCACCTCGTCGGGCAGCACCACCGGGTCGGTCTCCGGGCCCGCGGCCACGATGCGGTACTGCAACTGTTCCGGGGTGGACCACGCGGCATCGCTACTGGGCCACCGATGTTCGACCGAGGCGCCCAACAAGCTCAGCAGGTCGGGTCGGGCGTAGGGGGCCAGCGAACGCACCTCGCCGAGCACCTCGGTGAGCGCGGTGGCGAGCGCCTCGTTGGCGGTGCGATAGGCGGCCTCGGCGTCGCCGACCGCTTCGATGGCGGCATTGGCGGCCTTGCGCGCGGCCCGCTGTTCGGCCTTGGCGGCCTCGATGGCACCACGGGCCAGGTCGAGGTCACGATCGATGTCGGCGGCACTGGCGCCCAATGCCTCTCGCAGCGTTTCGAGTTTGCGGTGCTGTTCGGTATAGCCGAGCCGCGCCGCCTCGGCCTCTTCGGCGAACGCCTCGGCCAGTGCCCGCGCTTCGTCGTGCCGGTCGGCGCCCTCACGTTCGCGTTCACGTTCCCGCTCGTGCTCGGCGCGCAGACGGAGCAGTCCGGTGCCGGTGTTCTCGAAATGGCGGATAGCGGCGGCCAGCGCCTCGAGTTCGCGCGCCTCGCGGGGGGTTCGGTGTGCCGCGGCGGCGGCACGAACCTTCTTGTCCAGGGCCGCGACTTCGGCGACGGCCTGGTCGAGTTCGCGCTCGGCCTGCGTCGCGGCCTCCACACGCGAACGCATCAGACCGGCGGTCTCGGCTACGGCACGCAAGGCGGAGGTCACCGCCGACGGGCGCGGCAGAGCCTTGGCAGCCGCCGACAGCGTGGCCAATTGCGCAGTGGCCGAAGTATCTTCGGCCCGCGCGGCGTCGTGCTCGGCAGCGGCGGCCTCGATCGCTGCCTCGATCTCGGCGAGCCGGGACTCACGCCTTCGAGCTCGCGCGGTCGTCCCGATGAACTCGGCCTCGGGCTTATGGTGGTGGCCGACGAGAACGCCCTGTCGGAAGGATCCGGCGAGGCCGACCACGACTTGTGGGGTGTCGGCACTGGTCAGTGCGGTGAGCGTGGTCCCGGTGCACGACGCTGCGACGCGCGTCGTCGGGTCCGGGCTGTGCGGCTGTGCGGCGTCGTGGACAGCGATGGAGGCCAGCACGGCGGCGACCGTCTCGGTGGGAACCGTGAGCGCGCCGGAATCCTCTTCGACGACAAGGACATCGGCGAGCGTGCGGCCGGCTGGACGCTGGTCGACCGGCAAAGGGAGCAGGAAGTGGTCGGAGTCGATGTCGGCGGGCAGGGTCGGGCCGCAGATCCAGCTGTCGAGCAGGCCGCCGGACTGCAGCGCCGCTTCGATACCGGCCGCGTCCTGCGCGGACACCGAGTCGGCGAACCGCACCAGCTGCCAGAGTGGAGCACCCGGAAGTCCTTCTCGGACACCGGTTCTGGTGGCGTGCGGTGGGGGAGCGTCGTCGCGCTGGGCGGCGATCTGTTGACGTTCGGCAGTCAGTGCGTCGCGGCGCGCGGCGGCAGCGCTCGCGTGGGACCGGGCTTCTTGGCGGCGGGTGCGAATCTGTTCCTGCAGCGGCTCGCATCGCTCGGCCAAAACCTCTGATGCCGAGGGAATGTCGGCCACTCCCGCGCCGGCCAAGGCAGCGTCGAGCGCCTCGAACAAGCCCGCGGCACGACCTCGGTCGGCAGGCCCGCTGGTGTCCGGCGCGCTACCGGCGCCTTCCGTGGGCACACCTTCGAGTTCGGAGACCGGTGCGAAAACCTCGGTGTTGGTGTTCCACCAGGTGCGCAGGGCGGCCGCGGATTCGCTGCGGGCCAGGGTAACCGCCGCTTCGGCGTGGGCCACTTCCGCGGCGGCGGAGTCACGCAGTTCGATCGCGCGTTCGGCGAGGCGTTCGGAACGGGTGCGGTCCGCGGCGGCGGTTTCCCACTTGCCCAGTGCCTTTCGAACGGCACGGACATCGGCGTCGCGCTCTTCGGCGTGACCGCGGACCGCCGCGGTGAACTGGTCGCCGCGGCCTTCGGCGCTGGGCGGAGTCCATTCGATGCCCGCTTCTTCGGCGGCGGCGCGGACCGCGTCTTCGCCGCGAACGAGGGCGGCTGCCGCGGTGCGCACCGCTTCGGTGGCCCGGGAGGCTTCTTCGGCACGGCGTTGCAGGGTATGTGCCGCTTCGGCGGCCTTGTCGCGGTGGGCCGCGGCGGAGGTTTCGAGGCGGCGCACGGCGTCGGCCAGGTCGTCGAGTTGCTGTTTGCCCTCGTAGGCGCTGGAGCGTTGGAGGTTCTCGCGGTCGGCGATGGCCTGTTCGTAGGCGTGATCGGCGTTTTCGGCTCTGGTCTCGGCTTCGGTGCGGTCGGTTTCGCGACGGGTGCGCAGGGCCGTCGCGGCGAAGAGCGCGGTGGAGGCGTTGGTGACGGCGTCGAGGCGGGTGCGCAGTTGGTCGACGTCGGTTTTCGCCTGTACCGCAAGGTATTTGCGGTACACGTCGACGAAACGGCGGGTCGCGGTGTCGGCTTGGACGAGGCCGTCGAGGGTCTGGCCGACCTCTTCCATATCGCTGAACGAGCGAGCGGCGTCGAGGATCAACTGCTCGTCGAGGGGGCGAAGGCCGTCGGTGAGTGCCTGGGAGAGCCCACGGGGGTCGAGGTTCTTGGCGAGTTGGGGCCTTCGCAGGGTGAGAATCAGGTTGATCAGCTGGTCGTAGCGCTGCACGCCGAGCCCGAACATGCGTGCGTCGATCGCCGCGCGGTACTCGACGGGACGGTCGACGATGGCATCGCTGCCGATCTGCTCGGCCAGTTGCTTACGGGTGAGCGGACGGTCGTCGGGGCCGATGAGGGAGAAGTCCACCCCGGCGCGGCCGTCGGCGACGAAGTACCAGCGGGTCACCTTGTCCGAGGAGCGGGTGGCGCGCATGCCGATGCCGACAGTGACGGTTTCTGGATCGTCCCAGCTGCCGCGCGCGAACTCCATCCACACATACGAGTAGGCCGATTCCTGCTTGCGGTACAGCAGATTCGACTTCATGGTGCGTTCTTCACCGGCGAACGGGTTCAGCCTGCGCGGTTCGATCCGCCCGTCCAGCACGAACGGGAACAGCACCTCGAGCGCCTTGGTCTTACCGGAACCGTTGGGTCCGCGCAGCACCAGACGGCCGTCGGCGAAACTGAACTCCTGGTCGCGGTAGTCCCACAGATTGACGATTCCCGCCCGGGTCGGGACGAACCGCACTCCGCCGTGAATGAGTGACATGCTCAGACCCCTGCCTCTCCGGTGCTGCCGTCGGTATCGGCGGCGGTGACGAACAATTCCTCGGCCTTGCGCACTCGCACGGTGACCACCGCGCCCCGATATCTGGCCAGCGCGGGCAAGACCAGCAGCCCGTCGTCGACCGGCCGGATCAGCCGCAGCTTGGCGAGCAGCGCGAGCACCTCGGTGGTGAGCCCGCCGACATCGGCCTGCCATTGCGCGGCGAAGGTCGCGCCGTAGCGGTCGGTGAGCGCGATGACCGTGGCGCGCACCCAGGTGTCGTCCAGGAACGGATAGGTGACCGGTTCGGGGGAGTTGGTCTCATCGCCGTCGAAATCTGTTGCGGCAGTCGTTATTTCGATGTCGTCGGCGAGTGGGGCGAACACGCCCGCGGTGGGAATGGACGCATCGAGTTGCTCGAGCAACGCGTCATCGGGAGTGAGCGCGCCGGGACGCCGGGCGACCGGGTTGTCGATATCGAGAACCACGTCGGCGATCTCACCGATCAGCAGCAGTGCCACCTGCGCCAGGGTGCCGGTGCCGGGGAAGCGGGTATCGGACAGCCGACCCGAGGTGTCGATCAACGCCACGCCCTCGGCCCGGCGTTCGGCCCGCAGGCCGGTGCAGTATTCGACCTCGCCGACCAGACGGTCCTGGCCCAGCAGCGCGCGCTCGGCGTCCGACAGTTCGTCGAGATAGACGACCGGGCGCTCGACCAGTGCCCGGCGAACCCGGCGGGCCTGATCGGGCGATGCCTGGTCGGCGTCGTCGGCCAGCAAACCGCGCACGCTGTGCAGGTGTTGGAGTGCGCGCGGCGGCCGGAACAGGGCGAACACCACCGGTCGGTCGATGTCGTAGAGCGCCTCGCCCGCCTCCGGGTCGCTGGCCCAGCCCCCCGCGTCGCCGTCGGCCAACGTCAGCGCGCCACGCGCGCCGAGCCAGCCGACGGCGTCGACGAAGGCATCGCGATCGGCGGCCCGCTCGGTCGACAGGTCGAGGCCCTCGATCCGGCTCGCGTAATCGGCGACGTGCTCGGCCAATTCCGAGAGGGTGATCTGGTCGCCTGCCCGGCCGAGGGCGGCCAGCGCCAACGACAGGTAGGCATAGCGGCGACGGTCGAAGACGCGATCGTTGACGCTGCGGGCGGGCCGGGCGTCGTCGAGTCGATCGTGGACCGGGTAGAGCCGGGCCGTGGTCTCGGTGACTTCCAGTCGGTAGCCGAACAAATCGGCCAAGTCCTCGCGGAGCTCGGTCGCCCAGCGACGGATCAACGGCAACGCGATCCGGTCGGGGTAAACGCGGGTGACCAGGTGATTGGCCAGCATCACCCGCGCCGCCCGCTGATAGCTGTCCAGTGCCAGCGCGTCGATCCGTTGCCGCTTCATCGCGCGACTCCCCGTCGCGCCGAACCGCTGCGCACCTCGAGGCGGCGATTGTTCAGATGCAGCAGCCCCACCGCGGTGCGGATCACCGTCGACCCGTCGCACGGCCGCACCGTCAATGTCACACCGTTGTCGGAACCTGTTGTGCCGTCGACATTTCCGCTCACCGGCACCCAGGCGGTGGAAGCCGCGTCGAGCAGGCGCAACAGCACCTCCGTCTCGCGCTGATCCAGGACCCGCTCGTGCACATTGCCCTTCGACAGTGAGGCGGCGGCCGCGGCCCGGTCCCGCTGCGCCGCCAGTTGGGCCTCGCGCAACCGCCGCACGCCCGCGTCGTTGCGCGCGATCCGGGCGGGGGCGCCCGCGGTGGGTGCGCGCCCGGTCTCGGCGAGGGTTCGCGAGATCTCCAACGGCGGTGCTTCCCACCAGGAACGGCTGGTCGGGATCAGCTCCGCATCGGGATGTTCCAGCGACAGATGACGCGGCTTGCCGAGCCCGAACACCGCGTCGTAGAGCGCGTGCGCACCGCCCGCGGTGGGAGTGGCGACGAACCATTCGGCCAGGTGCCGCAACGCCGATTCCCGACTGATGCCGCCACGGCGGGTCTCGGTGACCCGCCGCAACAGCGACAGCACTGCCGCGATCGCGCTCATCGTCGCCTCGCGCAGCCGGTCGGCCTCACACGTTTCCGACGACTCGGTGCCCGCGGCGACGAACCAGGTGCGCAAACCGTCCCACCGTGAACGCCAATCCGCTTCGCGCTCGGCGAAGCTCAACAACACCCGCTCGTCACACCCGGCCGCGCGACCGATCAGTTGCTCGACCCCGGTCTCCTCGACCTCGCCGATCGCCGCCGCCAGCCGCGGCGCGAACCGGGCCAGATCCATGCTGAACTCCCGCATGTGCGCCAGCAACGCGTCCTTGTGCGCGAGAAAGGATTCCGGGGTGATCTCGGTCGTGCGCACCAGATCGCCCAGCGACAGGTAGAAATGCGCGGCCCGCGCGGCCATGTCGGTGAGCGCGGCGTCGAGCCTGCGCAGGGTGGTGTAGACCCGCTCGGCATCGCCGTCGCGGTTGGCGGCGGCGAGCGTGCGCAGGTCGGCGAGCAACTCGGGGAGCACGAGCCGCGACAGCGCCGCGTCCTCCATGCGGGCCGCGAGCACCCCGGCCACCGCCCGGTAGGCCTGGAAACCGGCCTGCGCGAACTGATAGACGTAGTGCCGGTTGCGGTACTCGGCCAGCGTCGCCGCCCGGGTGCCGTCGTAGCTGCGTTCGAGCACACCCCAGCGATGCAACTGCTCGAGCAGCGGGCCGATCTCGACCGCGGGCAGTGGGACACCCGCGGCCGCCTCGACCCGGCCACCCGCCTCGACCCGGGAAATCCACTCCGCGACGTCGTCGGCGTGCAACAACACCACGTAGGCGGCACGAGCGCTGTCGAAGGCGCGCAGCACCCGCAGGTAGTCGGCGCGCTTCTCGGCGGTCGCGAACGAGAACAACCGCAGACGTTCGTCCCACAGGGCGGGTACGGCGCTGGGCAGGCCGTCGGCGGAGTCGGTCACCGTAGACAGGTTAGTGGTGGCCTTCCCGTGCTCCGCCGGACCCGTCCCCGATCGGCGTGGCATCGCCGGGCGAACTCATCCGACATTGAGCGATCGCAGCTGCTCGAGGAACGTTTGGGTGCGCGGATCTCCTGGGTAGCGTTCGATGATCTCCCTGGCCGCCTCGCCCGCGATCCACGCCAGCGACGGCAGCGACTTGCGTCCCGCGGAGAACGCCGCGACGCCCTCTTCGACCGCGCGCTCGAGATCGCGGTCGCGCACCGCGACGACAGCCAGGGTCAGCCGCGCCTCGGAGACCCGCATGGGATTGCGGACCGAACCGTCCGGTCGGGTCGAATCGCTGATCACCTGCCGGGCGTAGCGCTCGGCCAGTCGATCTTGGCCGGCCACCCGGCAGCAGTCCATCGCGTAGAAGTCGAATTTGGTGGCGTCGACGACGAAGTGGTTGTCCAGATCGGCCGGGTGACCCATCCGCGACAGAATCGCCTTGCCCTCGTCGAGCGCGGTCTGCATCGCGCGACGGTCACCGAGTCGAGCCCAGCCCTTGGCGCGCTGCGCGGCCAACTGCACCCCGACACTCGACGACGTGGTACCGGCCATCGCCTTCTCCGAGACATCGATCGCGCCACGAAAGTTGCCCTGTGTCAACGCGAACCACGCCGACATCTCCGCGGCCCACCCGACGATCTCCGGATTGCCCGCTTCCCGACCGAGGGAATCGGCGGCCCGGCGCGTGGCTTCGGCACCGCCTCTGCGGCCGAGGTCGTAGTCGACGCAACCGACCAGCAACGCCACCCAGCCTGCCAGCACGAGGATCTCTCGATGCTGGCTCAGCGTCAGTCTGCCGTCGAGCAGCGAGGTGATCCGGCGCAGCCACGCGGTCCCCTCGGTGTGCAGCGCATGTGGGTCGGCATAGGCGTATTCGCAGCACAACCGTTCGGCGGTGATCCGCACCGCGTCCAGTGTGGCGCTGTTGACGTCGGACATCCTGAGTCGTCCGATGAACTCCAAAGTGTCCATACCGGTTGCCGATAACAGCTCGTCATCGCGGTTGGGACGGGACTTCGGGAAGAAGGCGGCGGGGACGGTGTCGAACGCGGCCGCGATGATCGGCGCGTAGAACTCGTCAGGTCGCGATTCCCCGGATTCCCAGCGGCGCCAGTTGCGCAGCAAGGTACTGTCCGTCGGCAGGTTGTGGGAGGACTTGGCCCGCATCGCGCGAACTGCATCGCCTTGCGACCACCCCCTCGCGTCACGTTCCGAGCGCATCCGAACAGCCCATACGGGTCGATCATCAGTTGCGGTCACGGCGGTAGTATTCCACCAGTTAACGTTCGGCGTCCCGGATAGGGCATGTAGATGTCATCGTATTGACATCTGCTGCCGGGGGCCGCGACTGTTCATGATGTAAGCAGGTGCTCGGCACGACAACCGGGTTCCCGCTTTGCAGGAGAGCTTGCAGGGCAACGCAGTACCCCCGCGTGGCGCACCGCGCGACGCGGGGGGACCGGTAAACAACAGGTCCGACAACAGAACAGCGATCCCAATCCAACGGAGGTTCGGGTGGAAGCGTTGATCTATGGATACTTGCGGGACGATTTGGCCGATGGCCAGAGCGACCAATTGGAGGATGCGCTACGCAGCCTCGCGCGCACCGCGGGCATGTGTTTCGCCGCGACGTTCCACGAAGCACCCGCGGGTGACGGTGCGGCGTTCGCCGAACTCACCCAGGAGCTGAAGCGGGCCGACGCCCACCACGTGGTGGTGCCGTCACTCGATCACCTTGCCGGCCAGACGATTCCGCGTGACCTGCTGATCGCGAAGCTGGCGCACGAGGCGGCCGCTCAGGTACTGACCCTGGAGCGTTAGCCATGGGATCCGACGCATGCACCGATCCGCCATCTCGGTAGCGGTTGGGCAGGCCTGCCGAGATACCCGGCAGGCAGTCCCGACACCTCGGCGATCCGCCGCGCAGCCGTCGCGGCGTGCACCCGATCGATATCGCAGTCGATGTCGATCGGGGAGTGCCGCCGCTCTGAGCCGGGTGCCTCGCCGCGCCGTCGTCGAGGCGGTATCAGGGTGAAATGCCCGCCCGGAATGAGGATTTCGATGCCGTGAGGGTATTCGACCGCCGATTCCGGTGGTAGGTAGGCCATTCGGGCAGCGGCCTCGGTTCGGCCGACCATACGAGGACTAGAGGCCGAAGCTGCCCGGACCGCGCCTGCGCAGGTATTTCTCGAATTCCGCCGCGATGGCGTCGCCGTCGATCTTGGACATGGTCTCGTTGAGGTCGATCGCCGCGTCGCCGCGCTCCTCGAGCGAGCGCACGTACTCGCTGATCTCCTCGTCGCCGAGGGTCATCTCGTTGACCGCGACTTCCCACTCCTCGGCCTGTTTCGGCAGCTCGCCGAGCGGGACCTCGATATCGAGGACGTCTTCGACCCGGTGCAGCAGCGCGATGGTCGCCTTCGGGTTCGGCGGTTGCGACACGTAGTGCGGGACCGCGGCCCAGAACGACACCGCGGGCACACCGGCCTTCACGCACTGGTCCTGCAACACACCGGTGATCCCGGTCGGGCCCTCGTACCTGGTCTGTTCCAGACTGAACCGCTCGGCGGCCTCGGGACTGTAGGCCGAACCGGTCACCGGCACCGGCCGGGTATGCGGGGTATCGGCCAGCAGCGCGCCGAGGATGACCACGGTCTCCACACCCAGTTGCTCGATGAATTCGAGCAGATCGTCGCAGAAACTGCGCCATTTCATATTCGGTTCGATGCCACGCAGCAGCACCACGTCACGGTCGCTACCGGGCGGGGAACACACCGACAGCATCGTCGAGGGCCACTGGATCTCCCTGGTCACGCCGTCGACCTGGCGGACCGTCGGCCGGTTCACCTGGTAGTCGTAGTAGTCCTCGGAATCGAGCTCGGCCAGCGGCTCGGCATCCCAGATCAACTCCAGATGCTCGATGGCGCCACTGGCGGCATCGCCGGCGTCGTTCCAGCCCTCGAAGGCGGCAACCATGACGGGATTGCGCAACGTCGGCAGTTCCGTCTCGGGGGTCTCACTGGCATCCACCCGGTCAGCCTAGTGTCTCGTTCGAATTGTTTTGCGGTGACCGACGCTGTTGCGTGTTTCCGCCGCGGACAGTGGCGCAGGCCACTCGATTCACCCACAGTGGTCTTGTTCGTCGGAGGCGCCCTCTAGTCTTGAATCATGTCTGCGTCCTTGCCCACCGGGTTCGATACCACGCTCCTCGACACGCTGCGGCGGCGTGTCGTCATCGGTGACGGCGCGATGGGCACGATGTTGCAGGCCGCGGATCTGTCGCTCGACGACTTCCGTGGCCTCGAGGGTTGCAACGAGATCCTCAACGACACCCGCCCGGATGTGCTCGCCGAGATCCACCGTGCCTACTTCGCCGCAGGCGCGGACGCGGTGGAGACCAACACCTTCGGCTGCAATCTGCCCAACCTCGCCGACTACGACATCCAGGACCGGATTCGTGACCTGTCCGAGCGCGGCACCCGCATCGCCCGCGATGTCGCCGACGAGATGGGCCCCTCGGCCGACGGTACTCCGCGTTATGTCCTGGGCTCGATGGGCCCGGGAACCAAGCTGCCGACCCTGGGTCACGCGCCGTTCGTGTCGCTGCGTGATGCCTACACCGAAGCGGCGCTCGGCATGCTCGACGGCGGCGCCGACGCCATCCTCATCGAGACCTGCCAGGACCTGCTGCAGGTCAAGGCCGCGATCACCGGCAGCCGCCGGGCGATGATCGCCGCCGGTCGCCGGATCCCGATCATCACCCACGTCACCGTGGAGACCACCGGCACCATGCTGGTCGGCAGTGAGATCGGCGCGGCGCTGACCGCGCTGGAACCCCTCGGTATCGACATGATCGGTCTGAACTGCGCGACCGGGCCCGCGGAGATGAGCGAGCACCTGCGGCACCTGTCGCGGCACGCCAACATCCCGGTGTCGGTGATGCCGAACGCGGGTCTGCCGGTGCTCGGTGCCAACGGCGCCGAGTACCCACTCGACCCCGAAGAGCTCGCCGTCGCGCTGAGCGGGTTCGTCTCCGAGTTCGGGCTGTCGCTGGTCGGTGGTTGCTGTGGCACCACCCCCGAGCACATCCGTCAGGTCGCCGAGGCGGTGCGCGAGGTCGAGAAGACGCTGCCCCCGATCACCGATCGCCGCCACCCCGAGCACGAGCCTGCCGTGTCGAGCATGTACACCGCTGTCCCGTTCGAGCAGGACGCGTCGATCATGATGATCGGTGAGCGCACCAATGCCAACGGCTCCAAGGCTTTCCGTGACGCGATGCTGGCCGCCGACTGGCAGCGCTGCCTCGAGATCGCCAAGGACCAGACCCGCGACGGCGCGCACATGCTCGACCTGTGCGTCGACTACGTGGGCCGTGACGGTGCCGAGGACATGAACGAGCTGGCCTCGCGGCTGGCGACCGCCTCGACGTTGCCGATCATGCTCGACTCCACCGAAGTGCCGGTGTTGCAGGCCGGTCTGCAGCATCTGGGCGGTCGGTGCGCGGTGAACTCGGTGAACTACGAGGACGGCGCGGGCCCGGATTCGCGGTTCCAGCAGATCATGCGGCTGGTCTCCGAGCACGGTGCCGCTGTGGTCGCGTTGACCATCGACGAAGAGGGTCAGGCGCGCACCGCCGATCACAAGGTCGCGATCGCCGAGCGGCTCATCGACGACATCACCGGCAACTGGGGCCTGGCCGAGTCCGACATCATCATCGACACCCTGACCTTCACCCTCGGCACCGGGCAGGAGGAGTCGCGCAAGGATGGTGAGGAGACGATCAAGGCCATCCGCGAGCTCAAGCGCCGCCGCCCGCAGGTGCAGACCACCCTGGGTCTGTCGAATATTTCCTTCGGTCTGAACCCGGCCGCCCGGCAGGTGCTGAACTCGGTGTTCATGCACGAATGCGTGCAGGCGGGTCTGGACTCGGCGATCGTGCACGCCTCGAAGATCCTGCCGATGAGCCGGATCCCCGAGGAGCACCAGCAGGTCGCCCTCGACCTGATCTATGACCGCCGCACGGAGGACTACGACCCGCTGCAGACGCTGATGGCGCTGTTCGAGGGCGTCTCGACGGCGTCGTCGCGGGCTTCGCGCGCGGAGGAGATGGCGCTGCTGCCGCTGTTCGAGCGCCTCGAACGGCGCATTGTCGACGGTGAACGCAACGGTCTCGGCGACGATCTCGACGAGGCGATGCAGACGGTGCCGCCGCTGCAGATCATCAACGAAACCCTGCTCTCTGGCATGAAGACCGTCGGTGAGCTGTTCGGGTCAGGGCAGATGCAGTTGCCGTTCGTGCTGCAGTCGGCCGAGGTGATGAAAACCGCTGTCGCGCATCTGGAACCGCACATGGAAGCCACCGACGACGCAGGCAAGGGCCGCATCGTGCTGGCCACGGTGAAGGGCGATGTCCACGACATCGGCAAGAACCTGGTCGACATCATCTTGTCCAACAACGGCTACGAGGTCGTGAACCTGGGCATCAAGCAGCCGATCGCGACCATCCTCGATGCCGCCCAGGACAAGAAGGCCGACGTGATCGGCATGTCCGGGCTGCTGGTGAAGTCGACGGTGGTGATGAAGGAGAACCTCGGCGAACTCAACACCAAGGGCGTCGCCGAACAGTTCCCGGTGCTGCTCGGTGGTGCGGCGCTGACCCGTTCCTACGTGGAGAACGACCTGACCGAGGTCTATGACGGCGACGTGTACTACGCCCGCGACGCGTTCGAGGGCCTGCGGTTGATGGACGAGATCATGACCGTCAAGCGCGGCGGTGGCCTCGATCCCGACAGCCCCGCCGCCATCGCGGCCAAGGAGAAGGCCGCCGAGCGTAAAGCCCGCCACGAACGGTCCAAGCGGATCGCCGCCGAGCGCAAGGCCGCCGAGGTGCCGATCGTGGTGCCCGAGCGTTCCGACGTCGCCGCGGACCTGCCGGTGCCGACGCCGCCGTTCTGGGGCACACGGGTGGTGAAAGGTCTGCCGCTGGCGGAGTATTCGGGTCTGCTCGACGAGCGGGCGCTGTTCCTTGGCCAGTGGGGTCTGCGTGGTCAGAAGGCCGGCGAAGGGCCGACCTATGAGGACCTGGTGGAGACCGAGGGTCGTCCGCGGTTGCGTGCCTGGCTCGAGCGACTCGCCACCGAGGGAGTGCTCCAGCACGCGGCTCTGGTCTACGGGTACTTCCCCGCGGTGTCCGAGGGCGACGAGGTCATCGTGTTGACCGAGCCGAATCCTGATGCGCCGGAACGGTATCGGTTCACCTTCCCGCGTCAGCAGCGCGACCGGTTCCTGTGCATCTCGGACTTCATCCGTTCGCGGGAGAAGGCCCGTGCGACCGGACAGGTCGATGTGTTGCCGTTCCAGCTGGTCACGATGGGTCAGCCGATCGCCGACTTCGCGAACGCGCTGTTCGCCGCCGACAACTACCGCGACTACCTCGAGGTGCACGGTGTCGGTGTGCAGCTCACCGAGGCGCTGGCCGAGTACTGGCATCGCCGGGTGCGCGAGGAACTGACCGTCGACGGCAAGTCTGTGGCGGCCGAGGATCCCGCCGATGTGCAGGACTACTTCAAGCTCGGTTACCGGGGGGCGCGCTACTCCTTCGGTTACGGTGCCTGCCCTGACCTGGAAGATCGTGCCAAGCTGGTCGACCTGCTCGACGCGGGCCGGGTCGGGGTGACGCTGTCGGAGGAGCTGCAATTGCATCCCGAGCAGTCGACGGACGCGTTCGTACTGCTGCATCCGGAGGCGAAATACTTCAACGCCTGACACACTGCAGGCACGAGAAAGAGGCGTCGGCAGATCGGATCGGTCCCGCGGGCCGATCCGATTGTCGTTGTGGCGCTTGTGAGTATGGTCACGATGGGGCGCCGGGTCCACGGGCCGGGCTGTCTCGCAACAGGATCGAAGCAGTTCAGCACGTAGAATCTTCGAAAAGTTTCATCCCGCTGTGGCGCGGAGGGCGAGACGACTCAGCGGCAAGCAGGAGGGGCACAGATATGACATCGGATCGGTTGATCGCGGGACGCTATCGACTCACCGACCCGATCGGCACGGGTGCGATGGGGGTCGTGTGGCGCGCCACCGACGTCCGGCTGCGGCGCACCGTCGCGGTGAAGCAGGTCCTGCTCGCGCCCGGTCTCACCGGTACGCAGGCGCTGGAAGGCAAACTGCGTGCGATGCGAGAGGGCCGGATCGCGGCCCGCCTGCACCACCCGAACGCCATCACCGTCTTCGACGTCGCCGAAGAGGACGGCCAGCCGTGGCTGGTCATGGAGTACATGAACGCGCCGAGCCTGGCGGCGAAGCTGGCAGGCGGAGTGACGCTGCCCCCGATCGAGGTGGCGGGGATCGGCGCCCAGGCCGCCGCGGCGCTATCGGCGGCACACGACGCCGGGATCATGCACCGCGACGTGAAACCGGCCAACTTGCTCGTCGGCGACGACGGCACGGTCAAGCTCACCGACTTCGGGATCTCGCACGCGACCGGGGACGTCACCGTCACCGCCACCGGGTTCCTCGCGGGCACCCCCGCGTACCTGGCGCCCGAGATCGCGCGCGGTGACAGCCCGAAGCCCGCCGCCGATGTGTTCGCCCTCGGCTCGACGCTGTACGCGGCCTCCGAAGGCGCGCCGCCGTTCGGCGAGGGCGACAACCCGCTCGCCGTGCTGCACGCCGTCGCGCGCGGTGTGGTGCCCGAACCGAAGAACGCGGGTCCGCTCGCGCCGGTCCTGATGTGGCTGCTGACCGCGTCCGCCGATGACCGGCCGACGATGGCGCAGGCCCGCATCGCGCTGGAAGACGTTGCCGCGGGCCGGGTTCCGGCACTGCCAGCCTCCGCGACGAAGATCCTGCCGGTGGGAGAGGCGACGACGACCCTGATCCCGCAGCCCGGCGCCCCCGCGAACGGGGGAGCGGCGGCGAAGTCGGGTGCGGCCGCGTTGTTCGGCGGTGGGCGCGCCATGGCCAAGGCGGCGCGCTCGGCCATCTCGGGACGAAATTCGACAGAGGCTGGCGAGGGCCCGCAGCAGGGGTCGGGGCGGGTCGCGCAGTCGGCGTCCGGCGCCGTCGGTCCGGCGGCGGCAGGCCAGGCAAACGGGGGCGGCCGGGTAGACGCGGTCGGCCAGGCGGCGGCAGGCGATCCCGGCCTCGTACGGCCGCGCGACGCCGCGCCCTCCAACGGGGACGGTGTCGAACGCGCCGGTGCCGAGGCGCAGCTGCGAGCCCGAGCGGCAGCTGGGCCGACGGACGGTTCCGGCCTGCATCCGGCGTTCCCCATCCCACCGTCGCGCACCGACCGCGCGAACAACAGTCGCGCCGTGTTGCTGTTGGCGGCGGCCGTCGCTGCCTTCACGGTCATGCTCGTCGTGCTGGTGGTCACCCGCGACCGGGGCGGCGAGCCCGATCAGCAGGCACAGGCCCCGGCATCGCCGGTCACCGTGACGACGATGGTCGACGGCAAGGTGAGCACCGTCGTCATCGTGCCAGAGCAGGAAACGATCACCGTGTCGGCCCCGCCCGCGGCCGTGCCGGGCGGTGCGACGACCACCGGTGCGACCCCGACCAGCATCTCGGCCAAGCCCACCCCCACCACCCCGAAACCGACCAGCACGTCCGTCACCACCACGCCGGTCGGCCCGCCGACCCCGGAGCGGATCAACCAGTTCATCGCCGGGTACTACGGCATGCTGCCCGGCAATATCGGCGGAGCGTGGGCGCAGCTCGCTCCCGGGTACCAGGCGCAGACCGGCGGGTTCGGGCAGTACTCGTCGTTCTGGTCGTCGGTGCGGTCGGTGAGTGTCGGCTCGATCACCCCCAGTGGGCCCAACCGCGCGGTCGTCACCCTCACCTACCAGCTCGCCAATGGCTCCGTGACCTCGGAGAACCGCTGGATCCAGGTCGCAGGCGACGCGGGCAACCTGCAGATCGCCGGATCGGGCGTCTGAGGCGAACCCGTTACGCTGAACGGGGCTCGGCGACTGCCGGTCACCGGGTGATATGTGATGAGAACGAGGCGAGTGAACAGGTGAGCGCGCGACCGGCCGCGGTGCTGTGGGACATGGACGGCACGCTGCTCGATTCGGAGAAGCTGTGGGACATAGCGGTTCGTGAACTGGCCCGCGAGCACGGCCGCGAGCTGACCGACGAGGTCCGCCACGCCCTGATCGGCGCCTCCGGCCCGAACGCGCTGCGCATGCTCTTCGACGGTATCGGTGTGGTGCCGACGCCGGAGACGATCGTCGAGGCGGGGGAGTTCCTCGAGCGCCGGGTCACCGAGTTGATGCTCGGCCCGATCCCGTGGCGTCCCGGCGCCAAGGACGCGCTGGCGATGGTGCGCGAGGCGGGGATGCGGTGCGCGCTGGTCACCAACACCAAGCGCTCGCTCACCGAATACGGTCTCGACACCCTCGGCCGCGACTACTTCGACACCTCCGTCTGCGGCGACGAGGTGGCGCACGGCAAGCCCGATCCGGCCATCTACCGCCGCGCCGCGGAACTGCTGGGGGTCGACCCGAGTGACTGTGTCGCGATCGAGGATTCGCCGACCGGTTCGCTCGCCGCGCAGGGCGCGGGCTGCGGTCTGATCGTGATTCCGTGCGAGATCGCGGTTCCCGAGGCGCCGGGGCGGGTGTTTCGGGAGTCGCTGGTCGGCCTGTCGGTAGCGGATCTGCGCGCCGCGCTCGACGCCCGCGTCTGAAAATGATGAGGGCTCACCGTGATAGGGCGTAATAGCCTACCGTGATAAGACCGAAACCTAGGTGGAATCTGCGAAAACTGTTGCCGCACAGTTGAATTCGCACGATTGTGATCTTCCCGGGATATGCCCGATTTGTCGAAACCACGGGCGCGCGCCCGAATATTCCCGCAAACTGAGTACATGACGGGCACGCGGGGGCTTGACGAAATCGTCGACATCGCACGGTATCCACTCACCGATCTCGGTGGTTCGGGCAGGCAGGCGGCCATCGAGGCGGCCCGTGCCGAGCTGGCCGAGGACGGCTGCACGGTCCTGCGTGAGTTCATCCGGCCGCAGCTGCTCGAGACGCTGCGCACCGAGGGGGAGGCGATCGCACCGCACGCCCACTACAAAGTAGAGCGGGTCAACGCCTACAACATCCCCCTCGACGCCGACCTGCCCGCCGACCATCCGGCGCGGATCGTGCTCGACCGCGGCAATGCCTTCGTGGCCCGCGACCGGATCCCCGCCGAGGCGCTGATCCAGCGTCTCTACACCGATCCGGTGTTCCAGCGGTTCGTCGCCGACTGCTTCGAACTCGACGATCTGCACGAATTCGCCGACCCGCTGGCCGGTTTGTGCCTGAACGTGGTCGAGCCGGGGATGTCGCATCCGTGGCATTTCGACACCAACGAATTCACCGTCAGCATGCTCACCCGCAAGCCCGAAGCCGGCGGCGTGTTCGAGTACTGCCCCAATATCCGCGACCCGCACGCCGAGCATCTCGACGATGTGCGCGCCGTGCTCACCGGTGACGGCGCGCGGCTCATCCGGTCGCTGGAACTGCGCCCCGGCGACCTGCAGCTGTTCAAGGGCCGCTTCTCCCTGCATCGAGTTACCGAGGTAGCCGGTGCGGGACAACGACACTCGGCGATTTTCGCCTACACGGACCGACCAGGGGTGATCGGCACGGTCGAACGCACCAGGCAGTTGTTCGGCCGTGTCCTGCCCGACCATGTGGCCGCCGCGGCCGACGCCGTCCGAGGTGACCGACTGCTCGACTGAGAGGAACCGCCCATGTCCGTTCCGTTGCACACCACCGGCAAAGCATCCTTCGACGACATCTACGAAAGTCCAGATCCGCGAGCATATTTCGAGCGGATGAATGATCTGGACTACCGGATCCCGGAACTGGCAAAGCCGCACTTCGCCGAACAGCTGCGTCAGCTGCGGACCGCACGGCCGGATCGGATTCCGACCGTCCTCGACCTCGGGTGCTCCTACGGGGTGAACGCGGCACTGCTGCGCAGCGACACCACCGTCGAAGAATTGGCCGGGCACTACCGCGATCACGCCGACACCGACAAGATCGGACTGATCGCGGCGGACCGGGAGCGGTTGCGCGGTGATCTCATGCCCGACGTACGCTTCATCGGGATGGACGCCGCACGCCCGGCGCTGACCTACGCCCACGCCGCCGGACTCCTGCACGATTACGTGCACGCCGACCTCGAGGCCACCGAGCCCACCGAGGCGCAGCGGCGTGTGCTGGCCTCGGCCGATCTGGTGATCTCCACCGGATGCGTCGGCTACATCACCGAGAAAACCCTGTCCAGGGTCGCCCAAGCCGATCCGCGCAAGCGGCCGTGGATGGCACATTTCGTGTTGCGGATGTTCGATTTCGGTCCCATCGCCGAGGAACTGGCCGCGCTCGGCTATCGCAGCGAGCAGCGTCCCGGTATGTTCCAGCAGCGGAGGTTCGCCTCGGCACAGGAACGCGAACAGGTGCTGGATGCGTTGGCGGCCAAGGGAATCGACACCACCGACCACGAAGCCGAAGGCTGGCTCTACGCCAACCTGTTCCTGTCCCGCCCGCATCCCATCGAGACCTGAGGACTTGGATTGAACCAACCCACGTTCGCCGCCGAAGACACGCTGCCCCGGGTACCGCTGCCGACACTGGATGACAGTTGCGCGCGGTTCCTGCAGTGGTGTCAGCCATTGCTCGGCGCCGAGGAATACGCCACCACCGAGGGCGCGGTAGCCGAGCTGCTGCGCCCCGGTGGGGCGGGGCGCGCCCTGCATGCCGCGCTGGCCGAATACGACGCCACCCCCGGCGTCGGCAGCTGGCTCGACGAATTCTGGCCGTCACGGTATCTGGGCCGTCGGGACCGGATCGCGGTCAACGCCAACTTCATGTTCCTGTTCCGTGACGACACTCCCCTCGCGGCGTCGACCGTCGCCGGGCAGACCGAGCGGGCAGCCGCGATCATCGGCGCGGCTGTCGATTACAAGCTGGCGCTGGACGCGGAGAAGATCGCGCCGGTGACCCAGCGCGGGCAGGCGCTGTCGATGTGGCAGAACAAGTACCTGTTCTCCGAGACCCGGATTCCGGGCGAGATCCAGGACAGCGTCCGCAAGCCCTACAGCCCGGAACGGCCGGGTCCCTCGGACGCGCGCCATATCGCGGTCTTCTACCGCGGCAACATCTTCCGGATGGACGTCATCGGACCCGACGGTGCGCCGTACGCGTTCGACGACGTGGTCGACGGGCTGCGCGCGGTGATCAAGGGCGGCACCAAGCCCGCCGCGACCGACACCTCGGTCGGGCATCTCACCACGAAAGCCCGTGCGGCATGGGCACGGAGCCGGGAAGTGCTGCGCACCGAGCCCGCCAATGTCGTGGCGTTCGACGCGGTGGAGACGGCGTTGTTCGCGGTGTGCCTGGAGGACTTCGCGCCCCGCGACGAACTGCACGCCAGCGATCAGCTGCTGCACGGCGACAGTGGCAACCGCTACTTCGACAAGTCGGTGTCGTTCATCGTCTTCGCCGACGGTCAGGCAGGCATCAATATCGAGCACTGCGGGCTCGACGGCACCACCGTGCTGTCGTTCGTCGACGCGCTGCTCGAGCGGACCACCCAGGACCACGCGGCGACCAGCGGGGCGCAATCGCAGGGGCTGCCCTCGGTGGAACCGATCGAGTTCGTGCTCGACTCGGCCGCCCGCGCCGACATCGCCGCGGCGGGCGCCGACTTCGCCCGCTTCGTCGCCGACACGGCCACCTCGCTGGTGTCGTTCGACGACTTCGGCACCGGCGAGGCCAAGAAGCTGGGCATCTCACCCGATGCCTTCGCTCAGCTCAGCTACCAGCTCGCCCACCGGCGCAGCAAGGGCCTGACCGGCGCGACCTACGAATCCATCGCCACCCGGCAGTTCCGCAACGGTCGCACCGAGGCCATGCGCGTGGTGACCCCGGAGATGGTGTCGTTCGTCGAGGCGATGGTGTCCGCGGAGGCCGACACCGAGACCAAGCTGGCCGCGGCGCGCACCGCCGCGTCCGCCCACGTCGCGCGGGCGAAGGAATGCCAGGCCGGGCAGGCGCCCGAGCAGCACCTGTGGGAACTGGAGTGGATCCAGCGTCGTCGCGGCGAACAGCTCGGTGTCGCCGATGAGCGGATCGCGCTGTTCGACAGCCCCGGCTGGACGGTCATGCGCGACGACTACCTCTCGACCAGCTCGGCGCCGTCGAAGTACATCCGCTACTTCGGCTTCGGCTCGACCAGTCCGCGCTGCATCGGCATCGCCTACGTGCTGCTGCCGGATCGGTGGAACATCTACCTGGCCACGCCGAAGTCGGTGGCCGACCAGATGTACGCCTTCGCCGACCACCTGCGCACCGCTGTCGCCGACCTGCGCGAACTGCTCGCCGAACCGGTGTGATCGTTTCCCGGCGTGCCGCACCTCGCGGTGCGCCGGGAAAACCGCTGGGTCGGGTATGAAACAATCTCTACTCGTGAAGAACTTCGAATCCCTGTTCGCCGAGCTGACCGAGCGTGCCCAGACCCGTCCCGAGGGGTCAGGCACCGTGGCCGCGCTGGACGCAGGCGTTCATTTCCAGGGCAAGAAGGTCCTGGAGGAGGCAGGCGAGATCTGGCTGGCCGCCGAGCACGAGAGTGACGATGCGCTCGCCGAGGAGATCTCCCAGCTGCTGTACTGGCTCCAGGTGATGATGCTGGGTCGTGGGCTGAAGCTCGAGGACGTGTACCGACATCTGTGACGGCTGATCCGTCCCGATCGACACGTTTCTCACTTCCCCGAAAGGACCCCATCCCATGTTGCGCGTCGCCGTTCCCAACAAAGGCTCGCTCTCGGAATCCGCCACCTCCATCCTGAGCGAGGCCGGATACCGCAAGCGGACCGATTCCCGTGATCTCACCGTCCTCGACCTCACGAACCAGGTCGAATTCTTCTTTTTGCGTCCCAAGGACATCGCCATCTACGTCGGCTCCGGCGAGCTCGACCTCGGCATCACCGGTCGCGACCTGGCCCTGGACTCCGGCTCCCCGGTCAGCGAGCGGCTCTCGCTCGGTTTCGGCCGCTCCAGCTTCCGCTACGCGGCCCCGGCCGGCGAGGACTGGAAGGTCGAGGATCTGGCGGGCAAGCGCATCGCCACCTCCTACCCGAACCTGGTGCGCGCCGACCTCGCCCGCTTCGGCATCGAGGCCGAGGTGATCCGCCTCGACGGCGCGGTCGAGATCTCGATCCAGCTCGGCGTCGCCGATGCCATCGCCGACGTGGTCGGCTCCGGCCGCACCCTGCGTCAGCACAACCTGATCGCGTTCGGAGAGTCCCTGTGCGACTCCGAGGGCGTCCTGATCGAACGCACCGGTTCCGACCGTGACGACCGCGCCCGCAATCAGCTCATCAACCGCATCCAGGGCGTCGTCTTCGCCCAGCAGTACCTGATGCTCGACTACGACTGCCCCAAGTCGCTGTTCGACCAGGCCGTCGCGATCACCCCCGGCCTCGAGTCGCCGACCGTTTCGCCCCTCACCGACCCCGACTGGGTCGCCGTGCGTGCGCTCGTCCCCCGCAAGCAGGGCAACGAACTGATGGACCAACTCGCCGACCTCGGCGCCAAGGCCATCCTCGCCACCGACATCCGCTCCTGCCGAGCCTTCTGAGCTAAAGGGCGGGCCCATCAAGGGCCCGCCCCTTTTCTGCGTGGCGATCGGGGCGCGTACCTATTCGCCGTAACGGTCGTATGCTTCGAACTCGCCGAAACCGTCGTGCAGCCAGCCCAGGTCACGCCAACTTCCCGAGCCGTCGAGTGGGCCCTCGTAGACGATTTCCAGATAGCTGCCGGGATGATGATCGTCGAGTCGCAGACGCCGGCCCCGGCTGAACAGGAACAGCGACACGCTGACGTCGGGCCGTCCGTCGATGAACTTCATCCCGAGAACTCCCTCCCATGCCACCTGGAGCGTCGGCCCAGTGGGCGCAGGGCTTCGGATGAAGCACGAGAACCCATCCGGTGTCATCCCGCTGGAGTCGACGATGGTGACCTGCTGGCCGAGATGCACGGCAAAGGAAGCAGCGAGGAGGTCGATAGTCGAGTCGGCTCCGCCGGAGGGTGAATCGTGCTCTTGGCCACTGTCGGTCGTCACTGCCAGTTGTTTCCTTCCCAGCTCGCCCGGTCGGGAAATACCACTTCGTCGATGTCATCGCCGCGGCGGCGAATCTCGACGAATTCCGGGTTATGCGCCCAAGTCTTGTTCGCGTCGACGGCTCGCTTCCGGTGACCCGGGGTTTTGTCGATCAAACCATAGGCCGTGACGACCGAGCGCTTGTTACCGGCTTCCGTGATCACCACCGAGCCCAAGTTGTTCGTCGTATCGTTCTGGCCCGCCCGGAAGTAGATGTCGACCTGGCGGGTATAGGACTCGCCGGTTATATGGTTCGTTCCGTGGTAGGTCCCGCTGAAGATCCGATCCGGGTTGTTGAGGATGGATGCCTGAACCTCGCGGCTGACCATGTGTTTATCCCAGGCATGCCCAGGTCGGCCGCCCTCGTAAGGGGCAGGCGCGTTGGAGAGCTCGTCGGGTGTGACCTGTCTACGGAAATTCTCGAACCGTTCGCACGCGGTCGGTGTGAGCCCGAGTGGGTCGATGAACCTGAGCGGGTTGGTGGTGTAGGCGTAGGGATTGGGTGCTGGGGACAGACCGAGTGGGTCCGCTGTGAGGTACTGGCCGGTGTCCGGGTTGTAGTACCGGAACATGTTGTAGTGCAACCCGGTTTCGGGGTCGTGGATCTGTCCGGGAAAGCGCAGCGGTGAGCTTGCCTTTCCGTGCCAGGTGGTTCGGCCCCAGAGGTCGGCGCCCGCGGTGGCCGCGGGGTGAGCGGTACCGGGATCGATCAGTTCGGTCGGGGCGCCGACCAGGTCGGTGATGATCGCGTAGAACTCGCGGTCGATCGCGGCCCCGTCGGTCGACTGCGTGAGTGGGGCGTGCGAACCGGGCTGGTATTGCCAGCGAGTGGTGGCGTCGCGGGTGGCCTGCTCGATGAGATGTAGACCGTCCCACACGTAGTCGACGCGTTCGAGGACGGCACCGCCGTTCGTCAGCTGCTGTTTCGTGGTGCGGCGGCCGAGGGCGTCGTAGGTGTAGTGCCACCACTGATGGTCAGGGGTCCAGACGTCGGTGAGCTGGTCGAAAGCGTTGTATCGGTAGTGCCAGACGTCGGGTTTGCGAGAAAGCCGGACGGTGGTCTTGCGAATCAGGCGTCCGGCGGGGTCGTAGTGGAAGCGCGTCCGGCCGTCGCGGACGAGGAGATTGTCGCGATATTCGCGACGGTCGTCGTCGGCAGGTGGGGTACGCGGCGCGGACGCCTGCGAAGTCCCGGCCGAAGGAGTGGACGAGCTGACGATATTGCTGAGTGCGTCGTAGGCATAGCGTTCGGTGGGGGCGCCGTCGGTGGACACAGTGGTGATTCGGCCGACCGCGTCGAGGCTGTAGTCGCGGTGGACGAGGTCGGTCTGTGCACGGGCGATGGTGTGGGTGGTGAGGTAGCCGTCCGGGCGATAGGTGAATTCGTCGCGGCGGAGCCGGTGCGGTGCGGGCCTGGTGGTCGAGCCCGAATCGAGCGAAACCGCTTGCGCCGGAAACGCGGTAACCTCCTGGTCGGCCAACTGGCCGAGGCCGGAGTGTCCGCGGGTTATCGCCAGTTCGCCGATCCGCCAGCTGGTGAGGCGCCCCAGGGGGTCGTAGCCGAAGGTGATGTCGTGGCCGTCGGCACTGAGACGGTCCATGCGACCGACGAAATCGTGATGCCACCTCGACACCGCGCCCGAGGGCGTGGTTCGGCGGATCCGGTGACCGCGGTCATCGTGTTCGAACAGCATCGGCGGTTGGTCGTCGAGTCGCTGCGAGGCGAGACTCCCCGCTGCGTCGTAGGCGAATTCGAGTGCATGGGTGGTCGTCGCACCGACACCGTTGACGGCGGACAGGACACGTCCCGCGGGATCGTGGGTGTAGCGGATCCAGCCGTCGTCGGTGGTGATCTCGTTGACGCGGCCGAGAAGGTCGTGGCGGAAATGGCGAGTCGTGCCGGTGGCGGGAGTGATCGCTGCGAGTCGTCCGGCACGGTCGAGGGCGTATCGGGTAGTCGCCTCGTTGTAGTCGCTTTCCGCGACAAGTCTTCCGGCGCTGTCGTATTCGTAGGTCCAGCGTTGGCCGATCGGGTTGTGAACGGCGATCAGGCGGCGTTCGGTGTCCCAGGTGTACCGGGTGATCGAGCCGTCGGGATCGATGCGGGAGTGCAGGAGATCGAAAGTCCCGTAGGAGAATCGGGTGAGGCCACCGACGCGGTCGGTGTGTGTGAGCGTGTTTCCTTCGCCGTCATAGGTCCACGTTTCGTCGTGGCCGTCGGGATCTGTTCTGCGGAGCAGATTTCCGGTGGGAGTCCAGTCGTAGCGGGTCACCGCACCGAGGGAATCGGTGATCTGGGTAGGTCGGCCGGCGGCGTCGCGTCGGAAGTGGGTTACCGCGCCGTCCGGTTCGGTGACTTGGGCGACGAGACCGGCGGCGTCCACCTCGATGGTAGTTCGGGCGCCGTTGGGCTCGACAACGGTGGCCAGCGCGCCATTCGGGTGGTAGGTGAATTCGGTGCGATCGTCGTCGGTGGCGCCGACGATGGCAGTGAGGTCGCCGGTGGCCGACCATTCCTGGCGCGAGATCGAACCGTCGGGGGAGGTGATCGTGGTGGGACGGTTGCGCCAGAGATAGTCGATCTCGGTGGAGTATCCGTCGGGTCGAATGATTGTCGTCGGGTCGCCCGCGCCGTTGTATCGGTACTGGGTGGTTGCTCCATCCGGTCCGGTAATGGTCAGTGGCCTGCGGTCGGCGTTGTAATCGATGTGGGTATGGCCGCCGACGGGGTCCACGAGATCGCGCAGTTGCAGTTCGCGGTCGAAACCGTGGGAGGTGGTGGCGCCGAGCGAATCGGTGACGGCGGTGAGGCGGCCGGCGCCGTCAGGAAGTAGCCGATAGAGGTAGTCGCAGTTCAGCATTCCCGCGGTTCCGCGCTGGAAGGCGACTCGACCGAACTCGTCGTAGGAATTGACCATCTGATTGCCGTTGGAGTCGGTCCACGACGTCATCCGATGTTCGCCGTCGTAGGTGTAGCGGGTCGTTGCTCCCACGGCGTCGGTGACGGCGATCAGATCCGCGTCGGCGTAGGTGAATTCCAGTACCGGCGTGGCGAACTCGCCCATATCGGGATCGTCCGAGATCAGCGAGAGTCCGGTGATCCGCGTACGGTCCGAGTCGATGCGGACCCGATATCCGCCCGAGTGTGTGACCTCGACCGGTACCCCATCGGCGTCGTAGTGGAAACGAAGGCGGTTGTGGTGCCGGTCGGTGATGGCCGAGATCGCGTAGTTGCCATGTCGCGCTTCGAGACCGTCGTGTCCCGGTTCCGGTGCGAAGTGCCAGATCACCTCTCGCCGCTTATCCCACACGCGATATCCGCCGGTGTCGGTGCGGGTCAACGACCACTGTTGCCCTTCGGTGAGCGGCGGTGTCGCAACGCCGACCTCGGAGTGTGGGTAGGCGAGCATCATCGCGTTCTCGCCGATGAAGGTGACACCTGCGTCCTCGACGACGATCCGCGCGTCCAATGTGCTGGACCAAGACGGGCCGAACCAGCGACCGAACCGGTAGTTCGAATGGTGCGCCCGCTGCAGCGTCATCGGCAGGACAGCAGGTAGATCGAGATCTGTTTCGGGAAGCAGGAACTCGCCGGTGCCGATGTCGACGGGGTCTTCGGAACAGGTCTTCTGGTCCGGTGTTCGATCGGATTCCGCACCGGACTCCCGCGCGTGCTCGTGCGCGCTGCGATCGGCATCGGCGCGATCCTGCGCCGTCCGGCGGTCAGGATCAGCGTCGCGGTCCGTTTCGTGATCACGGTCGGGGGTGCGATCTCTGGGGGAGTCGGGGTCGTGATCACGCTCGGGGTTTCGCTTGGTGGGTGAGGCGCTGTCCCGGTCGCGATCCGGGGTGCGATCGGTGGGGGAGTCGCGGTCGGGGTGCGTGTCGGGGTCGCGGTCAGGGGTGCGGTCACGTGGAGTGGCCGAATCGTTCGGCCCTCGGTCAGGCGTGCGATCTTTCGGCGCCGGTTCATGCTCGGGGGAGCGTCCGTCAGCGCGGTCGCGGGGTTTGTCCGGGTCGTGGTCCGGTCCTCGGCCGTCGGAATCGGGGTGTGCGCGGGATGGCGGTTCGGCATCTGCGCGTGTCGGCGTGTGCCCTGGTGTCGACCTGGTCGGGGAATCCGGATGGGGTCCGGCGGTCAGTGGCGAATGCCCGTTCGCGCGTCCGGCCGGGTCGGGCGCCGTGCCGGCGCGCGGGGAGACGGGGGCCTTCTGGGGTCCGGTGCCTGGATCGTGTTGTGGCCGTTGTGGTGTCGAATCGACGCGGGGTGAGTGCGGCGTAGGGGATGGCCCGGCCTGGGTGGCGCCGGGCTGGGTGCGCGCTGGGTGTGCGTCGGGAGTCGGTCGGTGTGCGGGGCCGTTGTCGGGATTGATGCTGTGGCCGGGTTGCCAGCCTGCGGCAGGTGTCGTGGGGCTCGAGGTCTGTGGCGTCGGATCCGTGTGCGCAGTCGGTCGGGAGTCGACGTCGGATGGGGCGTCGTTGGTGTGCGGCGCTCGATCAGCGATGGGGTTCACCCGGGTTTCCGAGGCCGAGCCGTCCTCGCGGGATGTTCGGTCGGGATCGCTGTGCTGAGTCGGTGCGGTGTCCTGATCACTGTGCGATGTCGTGTCGGGATCCGCCTGCGAGCGGGGCGAGTCCCCGTGCGGTGTCGCTGGTGAATCGGGATTCGTGTGGTGAGTCGACGCTGGGTCGGTGCGTTGGTTCGGTGTGTGGTCGGTTTGTTGAGTGGGGGTCGGGTCGGTGCGTTGCGTCGGTGTGTGGTCGGTCTGTTGGGTGGGCGTCGAGTCGGTGCGTTGGGTTGGCGTGTGGTCGGTTTGCTGGGTGGGCGTCGGGTCGGTGCGTTGGGTTGGCGTGTCGTCGGTCTGTTGGGCGGGTGTTTGATCTGCGCGTTGGGTGGGCGTCGAGTCGGGGGTCGATGTGCCTGCCGCTTCCGGGCGCGGTTCCGGTCGACTCGTTTGCGGGTCGGCGTCGGGGGTGGGATCCGGCGCCTGAGTGGGTTCGGGCTGTCGGATGGGTTCGGGATCGGGTGCGTTGCCGGTGGGTTCGGTAGTGGGTGACGGCTGGTCGCGGTCGGTCTGGGCCTGCGGTTCGGAGTGCCGTGGCTCGGTGTGTTCCGGTGTCGGCGAGTAACCGTCTCCGGTGTCCTCGGTTCGCTGGGTCGGTGCTTCGCGTTGCGGTGCCCCCTCGACCGGACGTCCTTCCGGTGTCGGCCCTCGATCGGAAGTCGGAAGGCCGGCGCCTTGGCGTTGGCCTTCCGGCCCAGGCGGGGAGGTCGCTCTGGTCGGGTCGACTTCCCTGGTCGGGCTCGGGCTGTGCGGGTTCGGGTTCGGGCTGTGCGCGCTCGGGTTCGGGCTGTGCGGGCTCGGGCTCGGGCCGGAACCGGGAAGTCGTCTGCCCGCATCGGTGACCTTCTTCAAGGCACTGATGGCGACTTTCGCACTACCCCCACCACCGGTGGCGGCCGTGAGCAGGGCATCGCCGGTAAGCGCACCGACGAACTCGAACGGGTTGGCCCGAGCGTCCTTCAAGATCGCCGAGACCGCGGCGCCGGGATCCGCCACGGCGACAACCAGTCCGGTGCTGAGGTCGGACAACCCTTTCGCGTAGTCCGCGGGGTGGGTGATGTTGTAGATATCGGTCGGATTCACCTGGCGCACGAACTGCACGAGCCCCGTGAGACTGGTGAGCAAACCGGCGGAGAAATTCAACGCTCCGTGCTCGAGGACTCCACCGAGGTCGGAGATGTTGGCAATCCAACGTTCGGTGAAAGGAGGTTCTTTCGGAGCCTTCTCGGTAGCCGCGGACAACGCTCCGTTGGCGATCGATGCGCCGTTGTCACGCTGAACTCGTGCGCCCCGCAGGATCTCTCGCGCGTCGTTGCGAAGGGACGTCCAGGTATCGACCAGCGGATTCTGCTGTTGCTCCTTACCGGTCAGCGAGTTCCACCAGTTCTTCTGCCTGACTTCCTCCGCGTGGGCGGCCTTCCATCGCTCGATGGCGGTCGCGGCCTTGTCCTGTGCGGCTTTCACCTCGTTCTGCCAGGCTTCCATGGCACCGGCCGCCGCCGTCATGGCATCGCCGCCCTCGAACCAGAGTTTCGGCTGCTTGTCGTACACCTGGTTGAACGCGTCAGCGCCCTCGCCCGTCCAATCGGCGGCGTCGATCTTCTGCAGCGCCTGACCCGTCGACTCGATCGCCTCGGCCATCTTCTTCAATGTCTCTGCAGCGGAACCGATTTCGGACGGCTCACCCAGGATCAGTTCTTTGGGGTCCTCGGTCTGGCCGAGTTCTTCCTCTTCGACATCGCCGCCGGTAGCGGAGGCGATGTTGTCGCCCAGATCGTCGAGCGCGTCGTCGACACTGTCCAGGCCGACATACCCGGCCGCGTCTCCGACCATATCCAGGCCGTCATCGATGACCTGCCCGGCGCCCTCGGTGAGATCCTCGACACCGTCCTCGATCGCGCTGCCGACTTTGTCGATGAAATCGCCGAGTCCCACTGACTAATGCCCCCCTTGCCCCTGTTTCATGATATCGGCTGCCTGCTGGGCGGCGCCGGTGTTCCAACCGGGTGATTCACCGGTGACGAGGCCGCTCACCGGGCTCACATTCGCCAGTGCTTGCGGGCCGACCGTCTCGATCACCTTCATATTGTTCTGAATGGTCTGGTTGGCGTCCTGAAAAGACTTCACGCTGTAATCCGCGTTGCGGATGTGGTTGAAGGAGTTGTCGGAGAAGGTATCGCCCCAGGAACGCTTGGTGATTTCCTCGTCGGACAGATGTGGGTTTCCTGCCAGGTGCGTCCACATCTTCTTGAGCGTGCCATGGGCCTTGGCATCCATTTCGTCGTACCGGCCCGCGGCCAAACCGAGCGTCCGGGCGATCGAGTTGCCCCCTTGGACCAGCGCACGCACACCCCAGGACCACCGTTCGGTGAACTCCTCGAAGGTCTTCTGCACCGTGTGCTTGCCTGCTTCGAGCGTCGAGAGCGTGAGCAGCGCGAAGCCTCGACCCATATTGCCTGTCTCGCCGATCCCCATGTCCGACAGTTGACCGATGGTGTCCTCGATACCTTTCGCGGCTTGCTGCAGGACCGCTGGATCGATCTCGAGCCTCGTCATCGCATACCCCTCCCCATGTGTCGATTACCCGGAGACATCCGGCGGAAACGCCATGGGTGCCGAACCCACGATGTCGATCGTGATTCCGGCGGGCTCGTCGCGGGCCTCGACATAATCCTGCAGTCGCCATCCGAACAGCCAGTGGTGGCGGTATTCCCGGGCCAGGTCGACGCCACCGTCCTGCAGATGACCGCGAGCCACCATGAATCGGGCGTACTCCTCGATGCTGGTGAAGGTGCACAACCAGTCGACGCCGCCCAGCGGCGAGAAGAAGACGCGATCATCCGCCGTCAGTGGGACGAGCAGCGCAGCCTGCCGGAACGCGGCAAGCAATGCGGCAGGCTGTCCGAATCCCGCATAGAAGTCGGCAATCTCAGCGCGTAGTCGGTCGCGTCCGTCGCCATCGGACATCAATTGACCTCCCCCGCTGTGCCGCCATCACTTTCACCCTCGAACGGCATCATACGGGCACGTTTCTGCCCTCGGAAAGTCATAAGGAACTCGGGGCGGCTGTGCGTTTACTGCGCGGAGAGACTCTCGAGCGCCTCACGCACGAAACACAGCGGGCAGATCGGGTCGAACGGTGGTGTCGGCGCGCCGTTGACGATGGGCTGGGCGACGGTCGGCACTGTGGCTGAGCTCGCTGAGGCGATGGCTGGGAAGGTTGCCATCGCCAGCGCGATACCGGCGGCCGCGACGGTCCGGGACAGGCTGCGGTTCATTGGTTTCTCCTCGCCGTGCGGGATTCGATGTAGGCCCGCGACCTGCATTTTACGGGGGGCGAGGTGCTACCGGGAGACCCGGAATATCGGGGCTCGACCCGCCACCGTGGGTGCCGGGTCGAGCCCGCGGCGGCGCGCTCCGCCGCGAGTAGGCTGGACGGCAGATTTGTCCGGGCAATCCATGATCGGGCGAAGAGGAACGCCGCCTGCGGTAGTTTCCGCGCGGCGCCTCGGTCGCGATCTCGACGATTGATTCAGCGCGAGTGCAATCGGTGTATTCGCGCTATCCCATTGCTACCTTGCGTTTCTCGACAGGAACGCAAGGAGTCACCGTGTCGCAGACAGAGCCCGAGCCGCGGCCGGGCAGCGCATTCAGCTGGAACGAAGACTGGTTGGCTACCGTCGTCGGGCTCGTTCTGATCGGCCTTGTGCTGGTCGGGGCGATCCCGGATTGGCTGGTGCCGTGATGGGGGAGACACGGACGACGTCGGAAACCGCGGCGTTGCAGGGGAATTCGCGGCCCGCGGTGGCCGATGTCGTGGCAGGGATCGCCCTCGTGCTCGTGCTGGGCGCGTTGACGCGGTTCTTCGACACCCATGTTCCGCAGTGGGCGGCGGATACGCCGTTGAGGCGGGTCGCGAAGACAGTCGAGTACCCGGTCTACGCGATCGTGATCGGGTTGATCGGCAATGTGGTCTTGAACAAACTGGGTCTGCGAGAACGGCTTTCGGCCGGGTTCCGTACCGAGTTCTTCATCAAGACCGGCGTGGTGCTGCTCGGCGCGTCGATCAATCTGAAGATCCTGGTGACCGCCGCCGCGCCGTCGATCGTGCAGGCGTTGGCGTTGATCACCATCGTTTTCGGGTTCACCTGGTGGTTCGGTGGGGTGCTCGGGCTCGACGACAAGCTGCGGGCGCTGCTGTCGTCGGCGGTGTCGATCTGCGGGGTGAGCGCGGCCATCGCGGCGGCGGGTGCGGTGCAGGCGCGGCGCGAGCAGATCGCCTACGCGGCGTCGCTGGTGATCATCTTCGCCCTGCCGTCGATCTTCCTGTTGCCTTGGCTCGCTGATGTTTTCGGGCTCTCCGATGCGGTGGCAGGCGCGTGGATCGGTGGCAATATCGACACCACGGCCGCGGTGGCTGCCGCGGGTGCGCTGGCGGGTGAGCAGTCGTTGCAGATCGCGACGATCGTCAAGACCACTCAGAACGCACTCATCGGTCTGGTGGCGATCGCGCTCACCGCCTGGTTCGCGTTCCGCGTGGATCGCACCGAGGGCGCCGCTCGTCCGAGCATCGGCGAATTCTGGGCCAGGTTCCCGAAATTCGTGCTCGGGTTCATCGCCGCCTCGATCATCGGGACGCTGTATCTGCAATCGGTCGACAAGTTGACCGGCGCCGCGCACATCGCCGTCATCAACGACCTGCGCACCTGGTTCCTGATCCTGGCCTTCGTCTCCATCGGCCTGGAGTTCTCGCTGCGTGGGCTGCGCGAAGCCGGCTGGCGGCCGATCGTGGTCTTCGGATCGGCGGTGATCGTGAATCTCGCTGTCGGCCTCGGTCTTTCGGTGCTGCTGTTCCGCGACTTCGCGGTCTGAGTGCCCGCCGCGGGCAGCCTCAGGAATCAGCCCGGCTGCTCGCGGTCGCCTCGGCCTTGATCTGTTCGAACTGCGCGCCCATCCGCGCGGCCAGGGCGTTCGCGGCCGACAGTGGCCGGACCATCACCATCAATTCGTCGATCTTGCCGTCCTCGTCGAGGTGGACGAAATCGCACCCGGTGAGTTGCTTGCCGTCCACGGTCGCCTCGAACATCAGGGCGTGATCGCGCCCCTCGCCGATCTCGCGCACGTAGCGGAAGTCTTCGAACACGCGGATCACCGCGCGCAAGATGGCCGCGGTGATGGCTTTGCCGGGATAGGGCTGGAAGGCGACGGGGCTGGTGAAGACCACATTCTCGGCCAGCAGTGCCTCGATGGCCGCAACGTCTCGTGCTTCGACCGCCGCGCGGAAAGGATGCATCTGTCAGCTCACCTCATATTCAACGAGTTGCATAGGGTGTTCGCAGCTTAACCCGGACGACCCGAGCCGATGCGGCCGATCGCGCTCACACGTCTTCGGGGAGGCGTTCTGTCACCAGGTCGGCAGGGATCGGGGTCTGGACCGGCCAACCCGGATACGGCGGCGGGGTGCCGCCGTACTCGGGGCACAGCGGTTTGAAGTCGCAGAACTTGCACATCGAATTGCGCGTGGGCGGGAAGTCCCCGGTCTTGCCCGCGTCGATGATGGCTTGCCAGAGTGCGGTGAGAATGCGTTGGAAGCGGTCCAATTCCTCGCGCTCGGGCGTGTAGGTGAGGATGTTCTTGTCGGCCAGATAGATCAGGCGAAGTTGGGCCGGGACGATGTCGCGGGTGCGCAGGATCATCAGCGCGTAGAACTTGAGCTGGAACAGCGCGCGCGCTTCGTGCATCGGCCCGGGCGAGCGACCGGTCTTGTAGTCGACCACCCGCAACAGGCCGTTGGGCGCCACGTCGATCCGGTCGACGAAACCGCGCAGCGGGATATCGCCGTCGAGGTCGACCTCGACCCGCTCCTCCAGCGCATGTGGCTCGAATCGCCGCGGGTCTTCGAGCTCGTAGTAGCTTGCGACCAGCTTGCGCACCTCGTCGAACAGCGCCTGCGGTCCGCCGTCGGCGACGAGCTCGTCCACTCCGTCCCGCTCCGCGCGCACCCGCTCCCAGGCGTCGGGAACCAACTCCGCCGCCCGTTCCGGCTGACGCTCGGCCGCGGGCAACCCGAACAGATCCTCGAGGACCGCGTGCACCACGGTCCCGCGCACCGCCGCGCGCGACGGCGGTTCGGGTACTCGATCGATCGCCCGCAACCGGTATTTCAGCGGGCACTGCTTGAAATCGCTTGCCCGCGAAGGCGACAACGCCGGACGCGACCGATGCACCGGCGCGGCGGCGGTGACATCGGTGAGGGGCACGGACAAGGGCGCTGACATATTTCGCAGGTTAACGGCAGCCACTGACAGGATTGCCCGATTCGGCTCAGGCGCGGTGGCGGACTCGGGATTCGGCGGTTGTGGGCTGGTTCTGCCAGGATCGCGGCATGCAACTGGTGTTCCGGGTGGGGGCGGTTCTGGCCGCGGTGATCATGGTGAGCGCGTGCGAGGATCCGGGGAAGGTGGTCCGGGTTCCGGTCAGCGCAACCGCGGCCGCGTCGACGACAGCGGCGACGCCGACCACGTCGACGATTGCGCAGACCGACGATCAGCGGCTGGCCATGGGCAAACTCGCCGAGGGCATGCGGATCGCGGAGGTGTTGGCGCTGCCCACCGACATCGACCCCGCCTATCGCCGCCACGGCAACTCGAATGTGCTCCACTCCGCGCGATTGAAGGTGTCGGCCGGGCATCACAACGCGATCGCCGCCGTTGCCGACCGGCACGGTCTGATCACCGGGTTCGTCTCCGAGCGTTCCAACGGCGGCAGCGGGACCGCCGACACCGACTGGCTCACCCACGGTGTGATGCGGTTTCGCGATGCGGCGACCGCTACAGCGGCGGCGGCCGATTTCGCGGTAGCCGCCACCGAGGAACGCGGCCTGCTGCAATCCGGAGAGTGGACTCCCGCCACAGTTCCCGGCTCGCCTTCCACGCGGCTCGTCCTGCTCGAGGACCGTGGCAGGCTCACCGGTATGGGGTTCACGCCGCAGGGCGGGTTCGTCGTGTTCACCAAGGTGCGCGCGGGTGGTCGGCCCGACATCGAACGGACGATCACCAAGGCACTGGAACAGCAACGGCCACTGCTGGATTCGTTCACTCCGACGCCGGAGCGCGAGCTGGCGACACTGCCCTACGATCCGGACGGAATCTTCGAGCTGTCGGTCGGTGACAACAGTTCCGGCCGGGGCGCCTACCGACAGCACGGCGCGCTGCTGTTCGCCGAGGACCAGCAGGCGGCGGTGGCGCTGTACCGCGAGGTAGGGGTCGTCGCGATGGCGAACAAGGGAACCACCGTCTACCGCACCGGGGACGCCGCGGGTGCGGCGAGGCTTGCCGCCGCTACCTCGGCCGCGATCGCCGCGGCGTGGACCAAGTCCGTCGCGCCCGCGCCTGCGGACGTCCCGGGTGCTACCTGCCTGACCGACGGCAACAGCAACGCCAACGCCTGGGTCTGCGTGGTGACCGGTGGACGCTACGTCGCGGAGGTCTGGGGCAAGACCCAGGACGAGACTCATGCGGCGGCACGCGAGCAGCAGCGGGTTCTGGCTGCCGCGAAGTAGCTCGGAGCCCTCACCCTGTTCGGGTCGGGGTCGTCGGACCTGGCAGGCTGGTTACTCCAACGGAGAACGGAGATACATTGACGGCCAGACGAACGGGCCCATTCGCTATCGGGGACCGCGTGCAGCTGACCGACGGCAAGGGTCGCCTCTTCACGGTGGTGCTCGAAGAGGGTAAGGAATTCCATACCCATCGCGGCGGCATCAAGCACGACGACCTCATCGGCAACGACGAGGGCACCGTCGTGAAGTCGGTCAACGGCACCCCTTATCTGGCCCTTCGCCCGCTGCTCACCGACTACGTGCTGTCGATGCCGCGCGGCGCCGCTGTCATCTATCCCAAGGACGCCGCCCAGATCGTGCACGAGGGTGATGTGTTCCCGGGTGCGCGAGTGCTGGAAGCCGGCGCCGGTTCCGGTGCGCTGACCTGCTCGCTGTTGCGCGCGGTCGGGCTCGAGGGCGAGGTGATCTCCTACGAGATCCGCGACGACCATGCCGAACACGCCGTGCGCAATGTGGAGACCTTCTTCGGTGAGCGCCCGCCGAACTGGTCGATCACCATCGCCGACGTGGCCGAGTACGAGGGCCCGCAGGTCGACCGGGTGGTGCTCGACATGCTCGCGCCGTGGGACGCGTTGCCCGCGGTGTCGAAGGCGCTGGTTCCCGGAGGGGTGCTCGTGGTCTACGTCGCCACCGTCACCCAGCTGTCCAAGGTGGTCGAGGCGCTGCGCGAGCAGGAATGCTGGACCGAACCGCGCTCGTGGGAGTCGATGGTCCGTGGCTGGCACGTCGTCGGTCTGGCCGTGCGCCCTGAGCATCGCATGCAGGGCCACACCGCGTTCCTGGTGAGCGCGCGGCGCCTGGCCGAGGGCACCGTCACGCCCAAGCCGCAGCGGCGCCCGTCCAAGGGCTGATCCACGCACGGGTGAGCAGGCGGGCGGCCAGCAACGCTGCCGCCGCGCCTGCGAACCAGCTCCACCCGTCCACGGTGAGGCCCCATCGGGTGGCCTGCAGGATCGCGAGCCCGGCCGCGATCACGGCGAATACGGTGGCGGCCGAGCGGACACCACGCACCGCGGCAACCGGCCCGTCCCACCAGCGCAGGGGAGTGTTCTCCAGGCCGCGCAGGGCGAGGAACAAGGCGCCGGTGAGCGCGGCCGTCGCGACGAGCTGCACCGTTGTGAGCAGCCAGAACCCGGACTCGGTCGGCGCGGTGCGATCGACTCCAGCCAGGTGGCTGAGCACGAGCACGGTGAGCAGGGCTGGCATGTGCCACAGGTAGAGAGTCATAGCCCCGGTGTTGCCGATGACGGTCAACCACCAGACCCGAGGGCGCGCGGCGATACTGCGCAACCAGGGCGCTATCGCGACGGCGGCGCAGCACAGCACCACCGCGTGCCCGGCCAGCAGCAGCGAGGGCGGCGCCAGATTCGACAGTCGCTGGCCCGGCACGGTGACCAGGCTCGTCTCGTACGGGCCGATCACTACCAGCAGCACATCGGCTGCCAGGACCACGCAGGCCAGCACCGCCGCGGTCCGGCGGGACAGGAGATCGCGCAGATAGCCGATCCCGAGCGCCGCGGGCACCAGCCAGACGATCAGATTCAGGTAGCCGAGCTCCATCGGCCCACCGGTGAGCCGCACCGCGTCGACGGCCGCGGTGATCACCACGATCACCGCGACTACAGCGAACATCCGGCGACCACTGGTGACCTGTGCCGCGAGCAACGGCACACACGCCAGCACCACCAGATACATCCCGAGAAACCACAGCAGCTGCACGCTCGTCACCGCGAGTGGACGGTGCCATCCCGGCGCGAGCACCAGATCGGCCACCACCAGCAGCACCGCCGAGGCGCCGACGAAGTATCCGAGCGGTCGCACCAGCCGTTGGGTGCGCCGGAAAAGCCAAGCACCCCACGATGTCCCGGGCCCGAGGCCGCGCGCACCTGCGGCGACCCCCGCGAAGAAGAACAGCGGAAGTACCTGCAGAACCCAGGTGAGCGGCTGCAGCATCGGCAGGTCGGCGAGCACATTGCCGAAGTGCACCTCGGTGCCCGACACCGTCACGGTCAACATCAGGCAATGGCCTGCGACGACCACCACCAGCGACGAAATGCGCAGCAGGTCCAGGAACCGATCACGATCGGCCGGGGTGTTCGCGGCGACCACCGCGACGCTGGGTACAACACTCATGGCAAGACGATCGCAGGAAACCATCCCGCGGGCACAGCGCGGAACTACCCGTTCGCCGGGTGGAACTACTCGAGCGTGCGCCCCCGCCCGGAAGCCGTACCCGCGGGACGCTCACCGTGAGTGATCTTGGCGGCCTACTCGGCTTGCAGGGCGTCCACGCGGTCCCGGAGGTACTTCGCGGTCATCCGGGCATGCCGATCGATCAGGCGGGCGTGCAGGGAGCCTGCGCGAAGCCGAGCAGCAAGCAGCCGCTGGCGTCGGACAGCTTCCAGGTGCCGCCGTCCTTCTGCCAGGTGACCGGGAACGCGGGCGCCGTGCCGTGGGGGGAGGTGATCGTCACATCGGCGGTGGCGGTGTCACCACTGGTCGCGACGTTGTCGACGGCGAAAGTCAGGGTGTAGCCGGCCAGCATGCCGTTCATCTGATCGATGTTGGACTTGTGCGAATCGCCGTTGACGATCAGTTTCGCCTTGTCGTCGGTGGACAGCCCGGGATCGGCGAACTTGATCAGCGTCGCCTTCAGGGAATCGGCGGTGGGGGCGGCGGCGTTGTCACCCGAAGGTGCCGGAGTTGCCGAAACGCTGGACGGAGCGGCCGAGATACTGGTACTGCTCGTGGTGGCATTCGTCGAGGAATCGTCGGAGTCGCCGCAACCGGTCAGTCCGACCGTGACGGCGAGCGCCGCCGCGGCGGTGGCGACGGCGACACGGATCGTGCGGGGAGGAAGGAGCATGTTCAGCAACCTTTCGACTCGTTGGCGAGTGCCCCGTACGGGGTGTTAGGGGAGCCTAACAGGTGCAAATGTGTGGTTGATGTCGTACCGACCGTACAAGATGTGATCACGACGAAACCATGTCGGAAAGCGAGAACGGACCGCGCCCGGTAGCGTTGATAGACCGGGACTGGGAGGAGCAGCATCATGAGCCCCAACGAGAATTCGGATTCGGCGGCCTGGCGAGAGCTCGAGGCGGTACGCGCCGAGTCGGCTGCTCTTCGCAGGCAACTCGCCGATTCGCCGGATCGCGCACGCGAATTGGAAGCCAGGATCGATTCGCTGACCATCCGCAACGGCAAGTTGATGGACACGCTCAAAGAAGCGCGCCAGCAGCTGATCGCCTTGCGGGAAGAAGTCGATCGTCTCGGCCAGCCGCCGAGCGGCTACGGCATCGTCATCCACGCCTACGAGGATCAGACGGTCGACGTCTTCACCTCCGGACGCAAGATGCGGTTGACCTGCTCGCCCAACATCGACGCTGACGCACTGGAATACGGCCAGACCGTGCGCCTCAACGAGGCACTCACCGTCGTAGAGGCCGGGAATTTCGACGCAATCGGCGAAATCGGCACGCTGCGTGAGATTCTCGACGACGGCAGGCGCGCCCTCGTGGTCGGCCACGCCGACGAAGAGCGGGTGGTGTGGCTGTCGGGTCCGCTGTCCAAGATCGCCGAGTACGACGACATGGCTGACCCCGACTACCCGATTCGCAAACTGCGGCCCGGTGATTCGCTGCTGGTCGATTCCAAAGCGGGCTTCGCGTTCGAGCGGGTTCCCAAGGCCGAGGTCGAAGACCTTGTGCTGGAAGAGGTTCCCGACGTCGACTACACCGACATCGGTGGACTCGGCCGTCAGATCGAGCAGATCCGCGACGCGGTGGAACTGCCGTTCCTGCACAAGGATCTGTTCCGCGAGTACGCGCTTCGCCCGCCCAAGGGTGTGCTGCTCTACGGTCCGCCCGGGTGCGGTAAGACGCTGATCGCCAAGGCGGTGGCCAACTCCCTCGCCAAGAAGATCGCCGAATCGCGTGGTCAGGATGCCAAGGAAGCCAAGTCGTTCTTCCTCAACATCAAGGGCCCCGAGCTGCTCAACAAGTTCGTCGGCGAGACCGAGCGCCACATTCGCATCATCTTCCAGCGGGCGCGCGAGAAGGCCTCCGAGGGCACTCCGGTGATCGTGTTCTTCGACGAGATGGACTCGATCTTCCGCACCCGCGGTTCCGGTGTCTCCTCCGATGTGGAGACCACCGTTGTGCCGCAGCTGCTTTCGGAGATCGACGGCGTGGAGGGGCTGGAGAACGTCATCGTGATCGGTGCGTCCAACCGCGAGGACATGATCGACCCCGCGATCCTGCGGCCGGGCCGTCTCGATGTGAAGATCAAGATCGAGCGCCCCGACGCGGAATCGGCACAGGACATCTTCTCGAAGTACCTCACCGAGACGCTGCCGCTGCACGAGAGCGATCTGCGCGAGTTCGACGGCGACAAGCAGGCGTGCGTCGAGGCGATGATCGAGAAGGTCGTCGAGCGGATGTACGCCGAGAGCGACGACAACCGGTTCCTGGAGGTCACCTACGCCAACGGTGACAAGGAGGTCCTGTACTTCAAGGACTTCAACTCCGGCGCGATGATCCAGAACATCGTGGACCGGGCGAAGAAGTACGCGATCAAGTCGGTGCTCGACACGGGCAACCCGGGTCTGCGGATCCAGCACCTGTTCGACTCGATCGTCGACGAGTTCGCCGAGAACGAAGACCTGCCCAACACCACCAATCCTGATGACTGGGCACGGATCTCGGGTAAGAAGGGCGAGCGGATCGTCTACATCCGCACGCTCGTCACGGGCAAGAACGCCTCGGCCAGCCGGGCGATCGACACCGAGTCCAACACCGGTCAGTACCTGTAGTCACGATCTGCGAAGGCCGCGTCCCGGTGGGGCGCGGCCTTCGCGTTTCTGTTCACCTATTTTCACCGAAACGCTGCGCGACGGTAAGTGAATAGGGCACGCTTCACTTGTTCGTTTCACCTGATGAGGACATACGAGGAGCGTTGACATGGCCGGTTCCGCCGCTGAATTGCTGACCGAGATCATCCTGCAGACCATTCAGAACCTGTTCAGTTCGATCAGCGCCGGCTGATCGACCAGCCCCACGACGAGGGCCGCGTCTCCGAATTCCGGAGACGCGGCCCTCGGTCGTTGATCAGCCCTGTGTGGTGGTCACGGCATCGAAGACCACGTCGGCCACGGGGGTGCCGTCGGCGCCGCCGCCCGCTACGCCCGCGTTGGCGACATTGGTCAGCGCGTCCAGGCCCTCGGTGATCGTGCCGAAGGGCGTGTAGTTCGGGGGCAACTGGGTGTCGCGGTAGACCAGGAAGAACTGGCTGCCGTTGGTGGCGGGGCCCGCGTTGGCCATCGCGACGGTGCCCGCCGGGTAGACAGCGCCCGCGAGGTTCTCGTCGGTGAACTTGTAGCCGGGGCCGCCCATGCCGGTGGCGGTGGGGTCGCCGCACTGGAGCACGAAGATGCCCTGAGTGGTGAGCCGGTGGCAGCGGGTGTGGTCGAAGTAGCCCTCGCTCGCGAGGAAGGCGAACGAGTTCACCGTGCGCGGAGCGGCGGCGGCGTCGAGTGCGATCGTGACGGTGCCGCAGGTGGTCTCGAGGGTGGCGGTGTGGCTCGCGGCGGTGTCGATGGTGAGCGCCGGTTCGGTGGGCCACTGCTTGCCGTTGGGCTGACCCGCCGCGGCAGGTGCGCAGCCGGGGATCACGGCCTGATGATTCGGTACGGTCTGCGCGGCGGGGGCCAGGGCCACCAGAGCGGCCGCGGCGATGCCGATACCGAAGAGCGCGCGAATGAAGGGTCGGTCCTGCGAAATGCTGGTCACCTTGGCGGGATCTCCTCGAGAGCGGGTGCTACCGGACGATGTACCGCGCATCCTGCCAGCCGCACCGGCCCGTGTGGGGAGAGACCACCGGATCCGGTCCGCTCGTCGTGTGATCGACACAGAATTCTGTGCTTTCGGGCCGATCGGCGGGCGAGAGGAGTTCGCTAGCGGGCCCGCAATCGCCACAGCGTGGTCGTCTCGGCGGTGCGAGCCGCGGCGAGGGGATCGTCGCGATCGGTCGCGCGGGGATGACGTGGACGTGTGGTGAGCTTGCCGAGCACGTAGAGACCCGAGTCGTCGAGCAGGCGCGGAATGTAGTCGGCGGGGCGCAGGCCGAGCAGTTCGGCCAGGTCGGACAGCACCAGCCAGCCCTCGCCATGGGGAGTGAGGTGCGCGCGCAGGTCACGGGCGAACTCGGTGAGCATCGACTGATCCTGGTCGTAGACACCACGTTCCAGGTCCGAGGTCGGCACGCCGGGCAGCCAGGGCGGATTGCACACCACGAGATCGGCGCGGCCGGGTGGGTACAGGGCGGGCCCGGTCACGGCGATCGTCCGGCCGAAGCCGAGCCGTTCGGCGTTGTCCTTGGCGCACCGCAACGCCCGCGGGTTGATATCGGTGGCGACGATCTCGGGGACGCCGCGGGAGGCGAGCAGCGCGGCCAGCACGCCGGTGCCGGTGCCGAGATCGAACGCGGTGCGGATCTCGGGATCGAGTGGCGCGTCGGCGACGAGATCGACGTATTCGCTTCGGGTGGGCGAGAATACGCCGTAGCCGGGGTACACGCGCGCGCCGAGCGCGGGCACTTCGACACCCTGCTGTTGCCAGCGGTACGCGCTCACCACACCGAGCAGTTCGGTGAAGGTGACCACGCGTTCGGCGGCTGCCGGGCCGTACGCCGCCGTACACGCCGCCGCCACGTCGGGCGCCCGGCGCAGGTCGAGGTCGTAGCCCGGGCCGAGGCGGATCAGCAGACTGCCGAGAATGCCCGCCCGCGTCCGCCTTTTGATCCGTTCGTGCTCGTAGAGCGCGCCGAGATCGCCGGTAGCGGGCTTCTTCGCCGGCTTGCGATCGGCGCGTCGGCCCAGCGCCTGTAACAGTTGGCGACCATTGTTGTAATCGCCCTGCCACAGCAGCGCCTCACCCGCCCTGATGCGGCGATACGCGTGATCGGCCGACAGCCGGTCGTCGGCGGTGGTGACGATGCGCGGTGCGGGCGCGCCGTTCTCCGAATGCCAGACGGCGGTGTACTGACTGTGGTCTTCGGTCCATGCGATGGTGGACATGGCTGCTCCCGGTGATCGACGGTACTGGTGACTCGACTACGCCGACGTCGGACGCGACGCCGACTCTCGGTCGGTCGCTACGGCGTCGAAATGCGCGCGACTGCGTCGCCGAGTGCCATGTCGAGCGTCACCACTGCTGCCTTTCCGGGGGAGGGGTCCCTCATTCTGCCGTATCGGCCCAGGCTGACGTCATCTAGGGCGCGGTTCCAGGCCGTACGTGCTAAATTCTGACCATGCGGCCAGAAAACAAGCCGGATGGACAACAGCGCTCGTTCATCGAAGAGGCGCGACGGCGGCAGATCATCGCGTCCACCGTCGAGGTGATCTCCGAGGTCGGGTACAGCAATGCGTCCCTGGCCCGGATCGCCGAGCACGCGGGGATCTCCAAGGGCGTGATCTCCTACCATTTCGAGGGCAAGGACGAGCTGATGTCACAGGTCGTGATCCAGCTGTTCGTCTCCGGTGCCGAGTTCATGTCGCCGTTCGTCAGCGCGGCGATCGCCGACGGCTATCGCGCCGTCCTGCACGCCTACCTGTCGTCGAATCTGCAATTCATCGACGACAACAAGAGCTACGTCGCCGCAGTCGGCGACATCGTGCTCAACCTGCGCGGCCCGGACGGTTCGCTGCGATTCGACACCCCCGACGGTGACCGGGAGATGATCGCGCCGCTGGTCTCGGCGCTGGCCGAGGGGCAGCGCGCCGGCGAGTTCGGCGACTTCGACCCGACCGTGCTCGCGCGTCTGATCCGGGACTCGATCGACGGCATCGCGAACCGGGCGGTGCGGGAACCTGATTTCGATGTGCGCCACTACCGCACGCACCTCATCCGGATGTACGACGCGGTGACGAGTAAGGACGACGACCGATGACAACGACAACGGAATCGACGGAACCCGGTGCGACACGGGAGGTTCCGCCCTTCGCGGTGCTCGGTGTCGGCGCGATCGCGCTGGTGTCCGCGATCGGACTGTTCGCCGTGCTCGGGCAGTACGGCTTCTTCGGCGACGAGCTGTACTTCCTCGCGGCGGGCGGGCACCACCTGGCGGTCAGCTACGCAGACCAGGGCCCGCTGCTGCCGCTGATCGCTGCGCTGATGGATTCGATCGCACCCGGTTCGCTGGTGGCGCTGCGACTTCCGGCACTGCTCGTCACGGTGGCGGGCATCGTGCTCGCCGCGGCGATCGCGCGGGAATTCGGCGGCGGACGCGGTGCGCAGCTGATCAGCGCGGCCGCGTACGCGACGTCACCGTTTCTGTTCGTGCAGGGCAGCCAGCTCTCCACCAATGCGATCGACGGGCCGCTGTGGGTACTCATCACCTGGCTGCTCGTGCGCTGGGTCCGGACTCGCGCCGATGTGCTGCTGATCATGGCTGGGGTCGTCACCGCGATCGACATGCAGGTCAAATGGCTCATTCCCTTCTTCTGGATCTGCGTCGGGATCAGCGTGCTCGTCTACGGACCCCGCGATCTGTTGCGCAGGCCCGCACTGTGGATCGGCGCCGCGATCACCGCGGTCGCGATGGTGCCCAGCTTGCTGTGGCAGGCGGCGAACGGGTGGCCGCAGCTCGAGATGGGAGCGGTGGTGAGTGCGGAGCAGGAGGCGATCGGTGGCCGGTTGGCCTTCGTGCCTCTCGCCCTGCTCGCGGCCGGGTTGCTCGGTGCGATCCTGCTGGTCTACGGCACGGTGCGGTTGTTCCGCGCCGAATCGCTGCGGCCCTACCGGTTCTTCGGCCTGGTTGTCTTATTGCTCGTGGTCGCGTTCCTGGCGACCGGTGGGCGGTCGTACTACGCGGTCGGCATCTATCCGGTCGCGATGGCGGCCGGGGCCGTCGGGCTGGTCGAGGCCAGGGTCACCTGGCAGCGGATCGCCGCGGTTCCGGTGATCGGGCTGTCGGTGGTCCTCGCGGCGTTGTCGCTGCCGTGGCAGCCGGAATCCTCGATCCCGCCGAGTACCGGTGGCGTGGATCTGCTGCTGCACGGCAAGTTCGGCTGGTCCGACCTGGCCGCGTCGACCGACCTCGCCTACCGGGCGCTGCCCGAGGACGAGCGGGCACGTGTGGTGATCGTCGCCCAATCCTATTGGCAGGCAGGGGCTCTCGACACCTATCGACAGCAGTACGGCTGGCCTGCGGTGTACAGCCCCAATCGCGGGTACGGCTACCTGGGCACACCGCCGGACTCGGCGACGACGATTCTCTACGTCGGCGGGGAGCTCGAGGAACTGCGCGAGAGCTTCGGGTCGGTGACGCCGGTCGGGCGATCCGACGCCCGGCTCGGCTACGAGGGCGCCACCCGTGATGTGACGATCTGGCGGTGCGACCAGCCGGTTCGACCGTGGTCGCAGCTGTGGCTCGACCTACGCACGATGTAGCGCGCGGTGAGGGGTCAGGATCGGCGGATGCGCCGATAGGTCGGGGTGGCGGCGGCCGCGGCGGCGAGTTCGGCGGCCAGCCAAGCGATGTCGGTATCGCCGAGGCCGCCCAGCGTCAGCCGCAGATGGTCGGTGGCGGGTCGCTCGCCCGCTTCGAACGGTCCGCCGGGCGCGGCCTTGATGCCCGCCGCGGCGAGGCTGATCATGGCGGCGTTCTCGTCGGAGACCGGGAGCCAGACATTGATGCCGTCGCCCGCGGCCACGATCACGTCGTGCCGGGCGAGTGCGCGACGCAAAACGGTAGCGCGCCTGCGGTATTCGACTCGCGCACTCGCGACGGTGGCGCGGGCATCGGGATCATGGAGCATCGTCGACAGCACGCGCTGCAATAGCCGGCTGGACCACCCCGGCCCGAGCATCCGGCGTTCGACCACCGGATCGAGCAGTGCCGCGGGCCCGCCCGCGACGGCCAGCCGCAGATCGGCGCCGTGGGACTTGGAGTAGGAGCGGATGTAGACACCGCGATCGGGGAAGTGCGCGGCGAGCGACCGCAGCGCGGTGGTGGCGATACCCGCCGAGTGGTCGTCCTCGATGATCAGCGCAGGCTGCGGGCCGAGTAAAGCGGTCAGCTCGCGCACTCTGGCGGCGCCGAGGGAGGCGCCGGTCGGGTTGTTGGCGCGCGGCTGCAGGATCACCGCGCGCGGTGCGGGGCCGTCGAAGGCACGGGCGAATTCCTCTGGCCGGAAACCGGATTCGTCGAGACGGACGGCGACCGGGCGCGCGCCGAGGCGGGCGAGCAGATCGAGGAACGGTGGGAAACACGGGTCCTCGACGATCACCGGATCGCCGAAACGCACGTGTGCCGCGAGCAGCCGGTCCACGGCATCGAGGGCGCCGTCGAGGACGGTCAGCCGTTCGCACGGCCACGGCCAGTCCGCGCGCAGCGTGGCGGCGAGAGCGGGCAGCACCGCCTCGCCGAGATAGTGCGCCGACAGATCGCCCGGCGCGGTATCGCGCGAGAGCGCGTGCAACGCGGCAGCGAGGTCGGGCAGTAGCGCCGGGTCAGGGGTGCCACGGGACAGGTCGACACGAAAGGCATTGTCGGAGGGCGAGTGCAGGCGCTGATACCGGCCGATCGGCGCCTCCTGCCTCTCCCCGACGAAGGTGCCCGCCCGACCGCGCGCGGTGATCGCGCCGGTCGCGGCCAACGCCCGCCACGCCTGGCTGACGGTGGCGGGGGAGACCCGGAGTTCGCGGGCCACCGCACGCACCGTGGGCAGTCGGGTGCCCGGTGCGAGCGCGCCGGAGCGGATGCGGCGGCCGAGGGCGGCGGCGATTCCGGCGGCTGTTCGTTCGTCGAGGTCCCCGGCGAAGTCCGCGGGCAGTGCGGTCGGCGAGGCTTCGGTCATCGGCTCATTCTGCGGGTCGTGCGCGGCCGATCCGGGGCGCACCGCCAACGTTTACGGCACCGAAACTGTTTCCGCGCTCTTGTAACACAACAGAATCAGTTGGAGGTGCAGTATAACAAAGCATGGGAATCGTCAGAGCGGCGCTCGTCCAGACCAGCTGGACTGGTGACAAAGAATCAATGATCAAAGTTCACGAGGACTACGCCAGGGAAGCGGCGGCGCAGGGAGCGCAGGTGATCTGCTTCCAGGAGTTGTTCTACGGCCCGTATTTCTGCCAGGTACAGGACACTGAGTTCTACGAATACGCCGAATCGGTACCGGGCCCGACCACCGAGCGAATCGCCGCCCTGGCCGCCGAACTGAACTTGGTGATCGTGGCGCCGGTGTACGAGCGCGAGATGGACGGGCTGCTCTACAACACGGCGGTGGTGATCGATGCCGATGGTTCCTATCTGGGCAAATACCGCAAACACCACATACCGCAGGTGACCGGCTTCTGGGAGAAGTTCTACTTCCGGCCGGGCAACCTCGGGTGGCCGGTTTTCGACACCGCGGTCGGCAAGGTCGGCGTCTATATCTGTTACGACCGCCATTTCCCGGAGGGCTGGCGGGCGCTCGGCCTCGCGGGCGCGGAAATCGTGTTCAATCCGTCGGCGACGTCGAGAGGGCTTTCCAGTTATCTGTGGAAACTCGAGCAGCCCGCCTCGGCGGTGGCCAACGAGTATTACGTCGGCGCGATCAACCGAGTCGGTATCGAGAGCGAATACGGCGACAACGACTTCTACGGTACGAGCTATTTCGTCGACCCCGAGGGGAAGTTCGTCGGCGAGGTCGCCTCCGATACTTCGCCGGAATTGGTTGTTCGTGATCTCGATATGGATCTGATCAAGATCGTTCGCGAGAGATGGGCGTTCTATCGCGATCGTCGCCCGGATGCCTACGGACCGTTGGTGAACCCCTGATGCGCACTTTCATCCACGGCGGGACGGTGGTGAGTGCCACCGGGTCCCAGTTGCTCGACGTGCTGATCGAAGACGAGACGATTGTCGCAGTCCTGCAACCGGGTTCGACCGCGCTCGGCGCCGATCCGGCCGCCGACGCCGAGACGGTGATCGACGCGACCGGCAAGTACGTGATCCCCGGTGGCGTCGACGGGCACACGCACATGCAGCTGCCGTTCGGCGGCACCGAGGCCAGCGACACCTTCGAAACCGGGACAAGGGCCGCGGCCTGGGGCGGCACCACCACGATCGTCGACTTCGCCGTGCAGAAACCGGGCCAGCGGGTGCAGGACACCCTCGCCGACTGGCACGGCAAGGCGGCCGGACAGTGCGCGATCGACTACGGGTTCCATCAGATCATCGGCGACGTCAACGACGAATCCCTCAAGGGGATGAGCGAACTCGTCAACGAGGGCGTCACCAGCTTCAAACTGTTCATGGCCTACCCGGGCGTCTTCTACTCCGACGACGGCCAGATCCTGCGCGCCATGCAGTCCGCGGGCGACCTCGGTGCGCTGATGATGATGCACGCGGAGAACGGCATCGCCATCGACGTCCTCGTCGAACAGTCCCTCGCCCGCGGGAACACCTCGCCCTACTTCCACGGCACCAGCCGCCCGTGGCAGATGGAAGAGGAAGCCACCCATCGCGCGATCATGCTGGCGCAGTTGACCGGTGCCCCCCTGTATGTGGTGCACGTATCGGCCAAGCAGGCGATGGAACAGATCGCGACGGCGCGCGACAACGGGCAGAACGTCTTCGCCGAGACCTGTCCGCAGTACCTGTACCTCTCGCTCGAAGAACAGTTGGGCGCGCCGGGTTTCGAGGGCGCCAAGTGGGTCTGCTCGACGCCGCTGCGCTCGCGCGCCGAGGGGCACCAGGACGAGCTGTGGCGGTTCATCCGCACCGGTGACGTCACCGCGGTGAGCACCGACCACTGCCCGTTCTGCATGAAGGACCAGAAAGAGCTCGGCGTGGGCGATTTCAGCAAGATCCCGAACGGGATCGGCGGGGTCGAGCACCGGATGGATCTGCTGTTCCAGGGCGTCAAGGACGGGCGGATCTCGCTCGAACGGTGGGTGGAGGTCTGCTGCACCAACCCGGCCCGGATGTTCGGCATGTATCCGCGCAAGGGCGTGATCAGTCCGGGTGCCGACGCCGATGTGGTGATCTACGACCCCAACGGCCACACCAGCATCGGGCTCGGCAAGACCCACCACATGAACATGGATCACTCCGCGTGGGAGGGCTTCGAGATCGACGGACACGTCGACACGGTCCTGTCCCGCGGCCGGGTGATCGTCGACGACGGTGCCTACCACGGTCGCGCCGGGCACGGCCGGTTCGTCCGTCGCGGCCTGTCACAGAACCTGCTGTAGAAACCAACTGCCGAAACGGAGAGTGCCGATGGACATCGGAGTCGTCCTGCAGTGCACACCACCCTCGTCGCGGGTGATCGAACTGGCCAGAGTGGCCGAGACCCACGGGTTCTCGCATGTGTGGACCTTCGACTCGCACCTGCTCTGGCAGGAGCCCTACGTGATCTACAGCCAGATCCTGGCCGCCACCCGCAAGGTGATCGTCGGGCCCATGGTCACCAATCCGGCCACCCGGGACCAGACGGTGACCGCGTCCGTCTTCGCCACGCTCAACGAGATGTACGGCAACCGCACGATCTGCGGTATCGGACGCGGCGACTCGGCGGTCCGCACGGTCGGCGACAAGCCGACGACATTGGCCGCCCTGCGCGAATCGGTCGAGGTGATCAGGGAACTCGGCAACGGCCGCAGTGCCCGCGTCGGTGACCTCGAGGTGCGGTTCCCGTGGGCCGGCGATTCGCGGCTCGAGGTGTGGGTGGCCGGATACGGACCGAAGGCCCTCGCGCTCACCGGGCAGGTCGCCGACGGGTTCATCCTGCAACTCGCCGACCCCGACATCACCGCATGGACCATCGGCAAGGTGCGTGCCGCGGCCGCGGCGGCAGGCCGAGATCCGCTGTCGGTGAAGATCTGCGTCGCCGCGCCGGCCTATGTCACCGATGGATCGCAGGCCGGACTGGAACATGCCCGCGATCAGTGTCGCTGGTTCGGCGGCATGGTCGGCAACCACGTCGCCGACATCGTCGCGAAATACGGTACGGGCGGCGATGTTCCGACGGCGCTGACCGACTACATCGCAGGCAGGCAGGGCTATGACTACAACCAGCACGGGCGCGCGGGCAATACGCATGCCGCCTTCGTGCCCGACGAGATCGTGGACCGGTTCTGCCTGATCGGGTCCCCCGACGAGCAGCTCGCCCGGTTGTGGGAGCTCGAGAAGCTCGGCGTCGGCCAATTCGCGGTGTATCTGCAGCACGATGCCAAAACGTCCACTTTGGAGGCCTATGGCGAGCAGGTGCTGCCGCGGCTGAATCAGCAGGTCACCGCGATAGAAGCGGCCGGTCTGTCGTGATGGCCGATCTCACGCTGGTGCGGGCGTCGAACACCGGCGCGCACGGTATCGCCGGACGATGGCCGGTGGGAGTGCATCGGTGAGCACGGTAACCATCGATCCGGCGACAGCCGTTGTGCCGCAAAAGATCCGAGCATCCACCCCTGGTCGAACCCGGTTGCTGCGTTTGGTCTACGCGGTGAGCGCGTTCGTACTCGTGGCGGTGATCTGGGAGCTGGTGAAGGTGCTGGTGCCCGCCGACGGGGTGAGCATCGCGGACACCCGCGTACTCCCTCGCACCAGCGACGGCGCTCTCCCACACGTCTGGGCGGTGTTCACCGTGCTCGGCGACGCGGACGGCAAGAGTACCGTCGGCGAAACACTCTTGCGCACAGCGATGTTCACGCTGGGTCTGTCGTTGCTGGCGCTGTTGCTCGGTGCTGTGGTCGGCGTGGCCCTGGCGGTCGCGATGCAGCGGTTCGGTTGGCTCGAACGAGGACTACTGCCGTATGTGGTCCTCTCGCAGACGGTTCCGCTGATCGCGCTCGCGCCGCTGGTGGTGGCATGGGGCGGCAAACTGTCCATCGGCGGCGAGCCGTGGCGGCCGTGGATGAGCATCGTGGTGATCGCGGCCTACCTCGCCTTCTTCCCGATCGCCATCGGGATGCTGCGCGGGCTGCAGGCACCGTCGGCGGCTTCGGTCGAATTGATGCGCTGTTGCTCGGCCGGTTGGTGGGCGACGTTGACGCGCTTGCGGTTTCCCGCCGCGGTTCCGTCGTTGATTCCGGCGCTACGACTGGCCGTCGCGGCCGCGGTGATCGGCGCGGTCGTCGCCGAGATCTCGACCGGTACCGCGGGCGGGATCGGGCGCCAGATCATCGTGTTCTCCCAGCAGGCCACCGGTGATTCGGCCCGGCTCTACGCCGCTGTCCTGGCCGCCGCACTGCTCGGCGTCGTCCTCACCGCGCTGGTCGGACTGATGGAGCTGGCACTGCGCCGCTACAGCCACCCGCCCGGCACCGACACATCGAGCGAGGGCTGATGAGTGAAGTACCCATGACTACCTCGGTCACCGATCCCGGCTCTCCGGTGTCACCGGTCGCTGCCGCGGTCGAACTGAGCGACCTCGGCAAGACCTTCGCCGCGGGGGCGGTGACAGCGCTGTCCGATGTCTCGCTCACTGTCGCGGCGGGCGAGTTCGTCTCGCTCATCGGGCCTTCGGGCTGCGGCAAGTCCACCCTGCTGCGAATCATCGCCGACCTCGAGACGCCGAGCAGCGGCACTGTCACCGTGCACGGCAAGTCCGCGCGTCAGGCCCGGATCGACCAGGACTACGGCATCGCGTTCCAGCAGGCCGGCCTGCTCGAATGGCGCACGGTCGCCGCCAATATCGAACTGCCCCTCGAATTGCACCGGGTAGCCAAAGCCCAACGCAAGGCACGCAGCGCCGAACTGCTCGCCATGGCCGGGCTCAGCGAATTCGCCGACCGGTACCCGGCCGAACTGTCCGGCGGCATGCAGCAGCGCGTCGCGATCGCCCGCGCGCTGGCCCGCAAACCGTCGCTGCTGCTGATGGACGAACCGTTCGGTGCGCTCGACGAGATGACCAGAGAACACATGCAGGGCGAGCTGCTGCGCATCGCGGGGGAGACCGGCGCCGCCGTCGTGTTCGTCACCCACTCGATTCCGGAGGCGGTGTACCTGTCGGACCGGGTGGTGGTGCTGTCCGCACGACCAGGCCGGATCAGCGACATCGTGGCCACCGGTGGCTGGGATCGACAGGCGGGCAACGATGTTCGCGCCTCCGGCGAGTTCTTCGCCGCTGTCGCCGCGGTACGCGCGGCACTGCGCGGCGAGCACGACGACACGACCGCCGACGGACAGGATCTGCGATGAAGACCTGGCTGCCACCACTGGTGGTCGGTGTCGTCGTCCTGGCGTTGTGGCAGGTGCTCACCGTGGTGGCGGGCGTGCCGTCGTTCCTGCTGCCCGCGCCCAGCGCGATCGCCGCGCAGTTCGCCGAGAACGCGGGCCGCATCCTGGATGCCTCCCTGGCCACCGGCACGAACGCGCTGATCGGGTTCGTCGCGGGAACACTTCTCGGCCTGGCCGCCGCCGTCCTCGCAGTGCGGTTCCAGCTGATCGACGGGCTGCTCACGCCGTTGGCCGCAGCCGCCGCCGCGGTGCCGATCGTGGCGCTGGCACCGCTGCTGAACTCGATGTACTCCACGACCACCGAGACACCGCGACGGCTCGTCGTCACCATCGTCGTGTTCTTCCCGGTCTTCGTCAGCACCGCGCGGGGGCTGCGTCAGGTGCCGAAGGTGCAGGCCGACCTGATGAGGTCCTACGCCGCGTCGGGCTGGCAGATCACCCGCACCGTGCGGGTGCCCGCCGCGCTGCCGCACCTGTTCACGGGTTTGCGGATCGCCGCGCCCGGCGCGGTGATCGCGGCCATCATCGCCGAATACTTCGGCGGCCTGCAGAACGGGCTCGGTAGCCGGATCACCTCCGCCGCCGCCAATACCGCCTATCCGCGGGCGTGGGCCTACGTCGTCGGTGCGATGTGCGTCGGCCTCGTGTTCCTGGCCGCCGTCCTGCTGCTCGAACAACTCACCCGCCGACCCCGAACCCCACTGCTGTCCACGATCCGATGAGGGAGATCCGTCCATGAGCAAGACCGCACTCCGGTTGCGTACCGCGGTGGCGCTGGCCGCCGTGGCCGCCGCCGCGCTGACCGGCTGTAGTACCACCGACAGTGGTTCCGAGACCACCGCCGACGGCCTCACCAAGGTGACCTTGCAGCTGCAATGGTTCAAGCAGGGGCAGTTCGCGGGCTACCTGGCCGCCGTCGACCAGGGGTTCTACAAGGAACAGGGCCTGTCGGTCGAGATCCTCGACGGCGGCACCGACATCGTCCCGCAGACGGTGCTCGCCCAGGGCCAGGCCGACTACGCGGTCGCGTGGGTGCCCAAGGCCCTCGCATCGCGGGAGGCGGGCGCCGGGATCACCGAGATCGCGCAGATCTTCCAGAAATCGGGCACCAAACAGGTCTCGTTCAAATCCGAGAATATCGCCGGGCCCGCCGCGCTGCGCGGCAAGACCGTCGGAAACTGGGGCTACGGCAACGAATTCGAACTCTTCGCCGGAATGACCAAGGTCGGCATCGACCCTGCCAAGGACGTGAAACTGGTCCAGCAGCAGTTCGACATGAACGCCTTCCTCGCCAAGGACATCGCCGCCGCCCAGGCCATGTCCTACAACGAGTACGCCCAGCTGCTCGAAACCAAGAATCCGGCCACCGGAAAGCTTTACACCCCAGACGATTTCACCACCATCGACTGGAACGACGAGGGTGTAGCCATGCTGCAGGACGCCCTGTGGGCCAACACCGAGAAGCTGAAGGACAGCGAGTACCAGGATCAGACGGTCAAGTTCCTGGTCGCCTCGCTGAAAGGTTGGGCGTTCTGCCGTGACAATCTCGACAAGTGCCGCGACATCACCGTCGCCGCGGGCGCCACGCTCGGCGCGGGACACCAGCAGTGGCAGATCAACGAGGTGAACAAGCTGATCTGGCCCGCACCCGCTGGCATCGGCGCCATCGACGAGACCGCATGGGATCGCACGGTCTCGATCGCGAAGAACACCAAGAATGCCGAGGGCGCAACGGTTCTCAGCAAGGACCCCGACGCCGACGCCTACACCACCGAGTACGTCACCAAGGCTCTCGACCAGTTGAAAGCCGCGGGCGTCGACGTCACGGGCGCGGGCTACCAACCTGCTCAGGTCACCCCGACCGAGGGCGGAAAGTAGCCTCAGTGCGGGGTCAGTCCGATGACCACGCCACCCTGCTGCCAGGTCTGGTAGATGTCGGCCTCGGACGGTTCGCCGTCGGCGAGATAGCCGATGCCGTTGAATTTCGCGTTCTGCTTGTTGTCGCGCGCGATGACCGCGAACAGTTCGATGACGTCGCTTTCGTCGGTGTAGACAGTGGCGGTGAAGGTTTCGGGCGCGCCGCCACGCGACACACGCACCTGCGCGCCGCCCTGCAGATTCTTCACCCACGGGCGCAGCGCGGTGCCGATCAGCAAGGCGCCGTCGTGCACGGTGTAGGCGACCGGGACGTCGTAGACGGCGCCGGACTTGCGGCCGACCACATGCAGGGTGGCCAGCCGCTTGCCGACGACGCCGGACAGTACCGGCACCTTCAGCAGGCTGCGGATGAGGGTGTTGAGCTTGGCCTGATAGGAGCGCAGCGGTTCCGGGCCGGTGGTCGTCGGTGTGCCGTAAGGATTCTCGGGGGAGGCGGTGTCGCTCATGGTTTCCAGTATCGCCACGTGCGGCCGTGCCCGCAGGGCCCCTGACTACGCTGCCGATATGACATCTGGGCAGACCGAGATCTGGCACAACCCACGCTGCACGAAGAGCCGCAATGCCACCGCGCACCTCGATGCGGCCGGGGTGGAGTACACCGTGCGCCGCTACCTCGACGATCCGCCGACGGTCGAGGAGTTGCGGGCGGTGCTGACGCGCCTCGGTGCCGAGCCGTGGGACATCACCCGCACCGGCGAGCAGATCGCCAAGGACCTCGGGATGGCGCAATGGGGTCGCGCCGAGGCGGATCGGGAGCAGTGGCTGACCGCGCTGGCCCAGCATCCGAAGCTGATCCAGCGGCCGATCGTGCTCACCGCGGACGGTGGCGCGGTGGTGGCTCGCGACGAGGAATCCCTGCGCACGCTGGACTGATCGCGGCGATCGGCGAGTTGCCGAACCTGGTTCCGTCTACCGGGTGAGCGGCGGGGGCACGTCGCCTCCGGTGAGCAGGCCGTCCAGGACGACCCGCGTGTCGGGAACGAAGGGCCACGCCGGATTACGCAGGTGCGCACGCAGTTCGGCATCGGTCCACCACCAGCCGTCCACGATCTCGGACGGCTGGTGGACGATCGGACCGTCGGAGCGGTACTCGTACGCGAACAGGTGGCAGCGCAGTGCGCGGCCCGCCCAGTCACCGTCCCAGGACGCGGTGGCGCGCAACGGAAGCACTGTGCCCGGGGGAACAGCGATGCCCAGTTCCTCGCGCAGTTCGCGGATCGCGGTGTCGGACGGGTGCTCGCCCGCGTCGACCACGCCGCCCGCGAGGCAGTCGTGCATGCCGGCGAAGACGAGTTTGGTGTCGGTGCGCCGATGGACGTACACCCGAGCGCCGTCGGCAGACCGGACCAGCACGCCCGCGCTGGCGTGCCAGAGTCCCTCACGGTAGACGGTGCCGCGATCGGCCTCGCCGATCACCAGCCCCTCGGCATCGTAGACGGCGAGCAGTTCGGCCTCCGGATTCGCTGACACCCGCCCGAGGGTAACCGCCGCGAGTGTCCACCCCGTGATTCATCGTTTCCGGCGCTGTGGCTTCACCCCCGGTCGTGGAGCGGCGGCGCGGGCCGCCGCGGTGACCAGCGCCTTCTTCGCGGATTCCTCGGCGGCGAGGGTGCGCCGGATCAGATACTGCTGGCCGCAGGTCCACAGGGCATTGGTGGCGAAATAGGTGAGCACGACGACCGGCAGGATGGCGCCGCCGAGGAGCGCGCCCGCCGGGAACACCCACAGTGACAGGGTGCGCATGATCGCGGCCGTGCCGCCGTCTCCGACCGCCGGGGTGAGTCGGGCTGTGAAGTGCGTGGCGAGGGCGGCGATCAGCACCAGCGGGACGGCGAGGACGGCGACCGCGACGAAAACCTCGCCCGCGCCGCTGAGGGTCGCCGACAGTGGTGCGCCGAACAGCCTGGCATCGAGGAACGCGCGGACCTCGGGTGCGCCGAACAGGTAGTTCGCGGTGGCGCTGTTGACCTCCACCGGCAGTGGGCTGTCCGTCGAACTGAACGGGCCGACCGCGTAGGTGCCGGTCCGATCGAACGAGCGCAACACATGGAACAGGCCGAGGAAGACCAGCCCCTGGGCGATCAGCGGGACGAATCCGGCGAACATGCTGACGCCGTGTTCGCGATGGAGCAGCCGGATCTTCTCGGCCTGGGCGCGCGGGTCGTCGCGATGGGTGCGGCGGATGGCCTCCATCTGCGGTTGGAGGGAACGCAGGACTTGCTGGGAGCGGGCTTGCCGGAGCGCGGTGCGTACGAGTAGCGCGCGGACGGTGACCACCAGCGCGACCACGGCCAGCAGCCACGCGAGACCACTGGCCGGGCCGAGCGGAATCGCGAAGAGTTGGTGCCAGCACCACAGGACCGCGGACACGGGAAAATAGACGACATCGAGCATGACGGGACGACCTGTCCGTGAAGCGTGCGCGAACGCACGAAAAGGGGAGTGGGATCACGAAATCCGACAGGCGGCGCCGACGGCGCGGCACCTGTCAGTAGTGATCGATCCCCGGCGCTCGTGGACGTGGACGACCGGCGGCATCCGGATTGCTCTGTCGCAGAAACGAACCGCGCAACCGGCGCTGTGCCGACCGCGGCGGGCCCGCGCACGCGACCCGAACAGGTAGCTGACTGCGGCCGGTGACCGCGACCAGCGCGCACACCATCGCGGCGGCGACGGCGCCGAACGCGAGCATGCGCGTGGCCTCACCGCCGGGCGTGGAGATGAGCACGAAGGCGGGCAGCACGCACGCGAGAACCGCGTACGCCATCACCATCGCCCGTGCCTGCATGTCACCGAGCATACCGACGGTGTGAGTGCGGGCTGCTGCTATGCCTCGAGCGCGAAGGGTGGGGTGCCGATGCCGGTGACCCGGAGATTGCCCCATGGGTCACGTTCGGTGAGGTGCGCCGCCGCGGGTTCGCGGCCGGGTAGGACGAGGAAGGCGGATGCGCGCGTCGGTTCGGGGAGGGTGGTGGTCTCGGTGGGATCGAGGCGGCCGTACCAGTGGTAGCGGCCGTCGATCGGGTCGAGGTGGCCGGTGAGGGTGGCCACGACGGAGTATTCGGCTCCGGGTAGATCGAGGAGGGCCGGTCCGGCGTAGTCGTGATCCGGATGCCGGTCGGCGGCGACGGTGATGTCGAAATGGTGGGGTTTCGGCCGGCCCGGGCGACGCTTGCTCGGCGTCAGGTCGAGCCGCCGGTGGTATTCGTGCTGGATGCTGGCCCGCACTTCGATCCGGGTGCCCGATTGCCGCTGCAGCGCGTGGACCCAGGTGGCGACGAGATCGACTCGGACCGACTGTGCGGCCAACGGTTCCTGGACGGCGGGTTCGGTACCGCCGACGAAGAACAGGTTCGGAAAGCCATGGGTCGCGATGCCGCGAAAGGTGACCGGAGCGGGCGACCACGCCGCGTCGAGTGTGCGGGCCTCGCGTCCGGTGACCGGCAGTCGGACCCCCTCGGTCCGGGCGCCGACGGGACGGTCCGCGGTTTCAGGTGCGGAGTCGACGCGGAGTCGCCGGGTGGTGTCGGCGGTCAGAATCACCACCCTCGCCTGGGCGGGCTCGTCCCCGACCAGGTGGATCAGCCAGTGGTCCTCGTTCTCGTCGAAAACGAGTTCGTTGACATCGACCAGGCGCCGGGGGAGCGGCCGATCCTCGCGAGACAGCCACCTGTGCCGTGACGTCCAAGGCGTCCGGCGCTGTCCGCCGACCGGAGATCGAGACGGATCACCTGCTGGAACCGGTTCGTAGACACTCACTTCGGCGATACCGGCCGCCCGCAGCGCGCGCACGATCGCCGCGGATTCGGCGCCGATGACAGCGACGCTCACAGCAGACCCACCGCCCGCCACCGCCTACGTCCGACCGATCCGATCAGCCCGTGCTGACCGAGGAACGTCACCAGTTCCGCCGCCCCGGCCGCCCTGGATTCCCGCGCCCTCGGATTACGCAGTGCGGCCCTGCGTGCCTGTCGACCGTCGAGTCCGGCGCGAATGTACAGATGCCGGTTGGTGACCAGCGAGACGAACAGCGGTCCGGCCACCGCCACGCACAGGCGGATATAGGCTCGCTCACCCGCCGACATCGCGGGCACACGCCGAGCCAGCGCGTCCCTGGCGAAGCCGATGTGGCGTGCCTCCTCGGTGACGTGGACGCGCATGGCCCGCGCGACGATCGGCTGCAACTGGGGATCGTCGAGCATCCGCCGCTGCAGCGCGTCGAAGATCTCCTCACCGACCAGCGCCGCCACCCACACCATCGGGCCGTGCAGCACGGCGGGCAGTGCGGTGATTGCGAGCCGCGCCGCCGGACGCGGCCAGTACGGGCGGGCCTCGATGCGCTCGATGAGTTTGCCGAACATCATCATGTGCCTGCACTCGTCGGCCATCTCGGTGAGCGTGTAGTGCGAGGTCGCGGAGGTGGGGTCGCCGCGGAGCAGTTCGCGCAGCAGCAGTCGGTTGAGCAGGTTCTCGAACCAGATGCCGACCGAGAGCACATTGGCCAGTTCCTGGCGGGAGAGCTCGCGCTGCTGGTCGGGTGTCATCGCGTCCCACAGTTCGGTGCCGTAGAGCGAGATGACGCGCGGGGGCAGGAACAGCTTCGCCGGGTCGAGAGGTTCGGCCCAGTCGATGTCGACCACCGGGTCATAGGATCTTCGCACCGAGCCGATCAGCAGGCGCTGGGCGAAGGAATCGCGCGGGGAGGCGGTAGCGTTGGGCATCGCGGGCTCACTCTCGGCGTAACGTGCCACGCTAGGTGTTACAGCGTGTATCACCAAGGTTAGTGGAACGCCATGTCACGGTCAATATCGGCACGGGTATCGTTGCCACTGTGACTGCACCATCCGCGCACGCCGATCAGACCGCCGGCGACGGTCGCGCCACCCGCTGGCACGGCCACAAAGAGCGCCGCCGCGCGGAGATGATCGACGCCGCCATCGAGGTGATCGAGGAACACGGTCTCGAGATCTCGGTGCAGTTGATCGCCGAACATCTGGCACTGCCTCGACCGGTGGTCTACCGCCATGTCGGTGGGCGGGCCGAACTCGACGCGCTGTCGCGGCAGCGGATCCTGGAGCTGCTGCTCGCGGAGCTGCTGCCCGCCCTGCAGTCCGAGGGCTCGCTCAAAGAAGCCGTCCGCGGTGCCATCGGCACCTACCTCGGCTGGATCGAACGCCACCCGAATCTGCACCGCTTCCTCGGCGACGCGGCACCGCAGGGCGCGCCGAGTCTGAGCGGCGCGGGCCGCGCGGTGGGTGGACAGCTTGCCGACATCTTCGCGGCCACCCTGGCCCGGTTCGGTATCGACCCGGCGCGTGGTCGGCCGATGGCATTCGGCATGGTCGGTCTCGTCGACGGTGTGGTGGCGAGTTGGCGCGCGGAATCGGAACCGGTCCTCACCACCGAGCAGGTGCAGGGCATTCTGACCGAGTCGGTGCTGTCGCTGTTCGAGGGCAACGCGCGCAGTCTCGGTGTTCCGCTGCAACGGGATTCGCTCATCGCCGACCTGCTCATCGCGCCGGACGCGGCCCCGCCGCCCGGTGAGCGACTGCGCTGACTCAACCGGCCAGCGCGCGATAGGTTCGATTCCACAGCCACTCCACGGGGCCGCGCTCGAATCGGCGCAACCACAGGTGGGCGAAGGTGATGATCGCGGCGGCGACGAGCAGGTAGATCGCCACGGTGAACGGCACCCTCGCCGAGTCGGATACCCGTGCCGCCAGGCCGAAACCCCAGCCGTAGCAGAGGATTCCGGCGATCAGGTTCTGCAGGATGTAGCAGCTGAGGGCGGTGCGGCCGACCTCGCTCAATCGTGTGCCCGCGAAGCCGATGCGGGGCCTGCGCAGGTAGAACTCGGCGACCGCCGCCAAGATCGCGAGGGCGACGAACGGCGCCGTCCCGTACCGCGTGAAGAAGATGAAGTTGCCACCGCCCACGATGCCGACCCCCAGATCCAGCGGCGCGGCGATCACGAACCCGATCACCATGAGCCTGCGGCGAATTCGCGCGCCCTCGGGCCGGAAGACGCCCGCACGGAACAGTCGCGCGCCGACCAGGAACAGCGCGATCGACATCGGGAACACGAAGATCGTCTCGAGCCGGAAGATCAGGGCGTTGTCGATACGGAACAGCACCAGATCCCAGAAGGAGCCGTCCGCATAGGGATTCGGGTCGAGCGGTGCCGAGTCGGCGCTCTCCTGTGGTGGCGCGAAGGTCCAGGCGGCTGCGAACAACGTCAACATCGTCACGTGGACCGAGGCGGCGATGACCAGCCAACGGCGTTGTGCTCGTTCACTTGTCGCGAGTATGTACGCGACCACCAGGCCGGTCAGCGCATAACCCATCAGTACGTCGAACTCCGCCACGAACAGAAAGTTCAGTAGACCGTCGAGGAACAGCAGTCCCGCGCGGTAGGGGTATCTGCCGGGCCACGGCCGCCCGCCACGCTGCGCCGACCCCTGCTGGATGGCGAGCCCGATCCCGAACATCACCGTGAGCAGGCCGAGGAATTTGCCCTGCGCGAGCTGCTGGAGCACCCGTTCGGACCACATCCAGGCGTTCTCGGGGGTCGCGCCGAGCTCGTCGAGGTAGCCGACCATGCCCGCCGCATCGGTGAAGATCCAGATATTGGTACCGAGAGTGCCCAGGATCGCGATGCCGCGCAGCACATCCAGCGCGATCAGGCGAGCGGGCCCTGGCGCGGCGGGCGCTGCGGCGGCGGGTGCGACGGCGTCGGTCATGCACCGAGTATCAGCGCGACCACCGGCTCAGCGGATCGCTCACGAGGACGATTCCGTAGTCCCCCTCTTGGGGGACGTTCCCGGCCTCCCACGGCCCCGCTGGGCCGAGATGCGGGTGCGGGTCGGACCCGTCGCCTAGGCTCGTCTGCATGCAGCGCATCATCGGAATCGAGGTCGAATACGGCATCTCGACCCCCACGGAGCCGACGGCCAACCCGATCCTCACCTCCACGCAGGCCGTTCTCGCCTATGCCGCCGCCGCGGGATTGCCGCGAGCCAAGCGGACCCGGTGGGACTACGAGGTGGAATCCCCGCTGCGTGACGCGCGTGGATTCGATCTGAGCCGGATGAGCGGGCCCGCCCCGGTCATCGACGCCGACGAGGTCGGCGCGGCGAACATGATCCTCACCAACGGCGCCCGGCTCTACGTCGACCACGCCCACCCGGAGTACTCCGCACCCGAGGTCGTGGATCCGCTCGACGCGGTCATCTGGGACAAAGCGGGCGAGCGGGTGATGGAGGCGGCCGCCCGGCATGCCTCGAGCGTGCCGGGCGCGCCCCGGCTGCAGCTGTACAAGAACAACGTCGACGGCAAGGGCGCTTCCTACGGCACCCACGAGAACTACCTGATGAGCCGCGACACCCCGTTCAGCCACATCATCGCGGGCCTGACGCCGTTCTTCGTCTCCCGCCAGGTGATCTGCGGTGCGGGCCGGGTCGGCATCGGCCAGTCCGGTGACCACGCCGGTTTCCAGCTGTCCCAGCGCGCCGACTACATCGAGGTCGAGGTCGGCCTGGAGACCACGCTCAAGCGCGGCATCATCAACACCCGCGACGAGCCGCACGCCGACGCCGACAAGTACCGGCGACTGCACGTGATCATCGGCGACGCCAACCTCGCCGAGATGTCGACCTACCTCAAGGTCGGCACCACCGCGCTGGTGCTCGACATGATCGAGGGGGGCGAGGACCTCTCGGAGTTCCAGCTCGCCCGCCCGGTCACCGCCGTGCACCAGATCAGCCATGACCCGACGCTGCGCGCCACCGTCGCCCTTGCCGACGGTCGCGAGCTGACCGGCCTTGCGCTGCAACGGCTCTACCACGAGCGGGCCGCCAAGTTCGTCCACCGCGAAGGCAACGACGACCCGCGCGTGCTCGACATCCTCGACAACTGGGCGATGGTCCTGGACCTGCTCGAGCGCGATCCGATGGAGGCCGCGCACCTGCTCGACTGGCCGGCCAAACTGCGTCTGCTCGAGGGCATGCGCACCAGGGAAGGGCTGGGCTGGGCCGCGCCGAAACTGCACCTGATGGACCTGCAGTACTCCGATGTGCGCCTGGACAAGGGGCTCTACAACCGACTGGTCGCGCGCGGGTCGATGAAGCGGCTCGTCAGCGAGCAGCAGGTGCTCGACGCGATGACCAACCCGCCCACCGACACCCGCGCCTACTTCCGCGGTGAGTGCCTGCGCCGGTTCGGCGCCGATATCGCCGCCGCCAGTTGGGATTCGGTGATCTTCGATCTCGGGGGTGATTCGCTGGTGCGGATTCCGACGCTGGAACCGCGCCGGGGCACGAAAGCGCACGTAGGAAAGCTGCTCGACGCCTCGCGCACGGCCGCGGAACTGGTCGAGCAGCTCACCCACTGACGCGTCGCGGGGCACGACCGCGCGACAATCCGATCGCTATCGACCACCTTGTCGGATCGGCTCGGTAGGGTTGTGGGACACACACGATCATCGTGATGAGGAAGAGGAGGTCGGCTGCCATGGCACAAGAGCAGACCAAGCGCGCCGGGGGTGGCGACGAGGACGAGGGCCCCGAGGGCGTCGACGCGGCAGGGCAGGAACGCCGCGAGAAGCTCGCGGAGGAAACCGACGACTTGCTCGATGAAATCGATGACGTGCTCGAAGAGAACGCCGAAGACTTCGTGCGGGCATATGTGCAGAAGGGCGGCCAGTGACCCCAGGTGACCCCTTGCGCCTCCACGCGGGGCGGGCTCTCTCCTCGTTCACCGAACATCTCCGCATGCACGCTCCGGACCTGTTGCCCGCCAACAGGTTTCCGACCTCGGATCTGACCGCGACGAAGGACCTGGCGCCGCACGGCACCACCATCGTCGCGGTCACCTACCGTGGCGGCGTACTGATCGCGGGCGACCGCAGGGCGACCATGGGCAACCTGCTCGCCAGCCGCGACACCGAGAAGGTGTATATCACCGACACCTTCTCGGCGGCAGGCATCGCGGGCACCGCGGGCATCGCGATCGAAATGGTTCGGCTGTTCGCGGTGGAGCTGGAGTACTACGAGAAGATCGAAGGCGTACCGCTCACCTTCGACGGTAAAGCCAACAAGCTGTCGAAGATGGTTCGCGACAATCTGCCTGCCGCCATGCAGGGTTTGGCCGCGATCCCGCTGCTGGTCGGTTTCGACGACCAGATCCTCGACCTCGACCGGTCCGGTCGCATCGTGTCCTACGACGTGGTCGGCGGGCGCAGCGAGGAGCGGTTCGGCTACACCGCCGTCGGCTCGGGTTCGATGTTCGCGAAGTCGTCGCTGAAGAAGCTCTACCAGCGCGGCATCGATCAGGATCGGGCCCTGCGGATCGCGGTGGAATCGCTGTTCGACGCCGCCGACGACGACACCGCCACCGGTGGTCCCGACATGCTGCGCGGGATCTTCCCGACAGCGGTGGTGATCGGCGCCGACGGTGCGGACGAGATCGGTGAGGATCGTCTCGCCGAGATCGCCCGCGGTGTGATCGCCGACCGGGAAGCCGCGGAAGAAGGGGGCGCCGTCCTATGACGCTGCCGTATTACGCCTCGGCCGAGCAGATCATGCGCGACAAGACCGAGCTCGCCCGTAAGGGCATCGGTCGCGGTCGCAGCGTGATCGTGCTGGTCTACGCCGACGGCGTGCTGTTTGTCGCCGAGAACCCCTCGGCGACGTTGCACAAGGTCAGCGAGCTCTACGACCGCATCGGATTCTCCGCGGTCGGTAAGTACAACGAGTTCGAGGCCCTGCGCCGCGGCGGCATCCTGCAGGCCGACCTCAAGGGTTACCAGTACGACCGGCGCGATGTCACCGGGCGTGGGCTGGCCAACCTGTACGCGCAGACCCTTGGGTCGATCTTCACCGATCAGCTCAAGCCCTACGAGGTGGAGATCTGCGTCGCCGAGGTGGGTTATCCCGAACAGTCACCGACCTCGGTGCTGTACCGGATCACCTTCGACGGGTCCATCGTCGACGAACGCGAGTACGTCGTCATGGGCGGCACCACCGAGCCGATCCTGACCCAGCTCAAAGCCACCTACAAGCCGGGTCTGTCCCTGGACGACGCGTTGAAGGTGGCGATCGGCGCACTGCTGGCCGGTCAGCCCGAAGCCGACAAGGACAAGCGTTCGCTCGGTGAGGCCTCCCTCGAGGTGGCCACGCTCGAGCAGCAGCGGCCGCGTCGGGCGTTCCGCAGGCTGCAGGGCCCGGCCTTGGAGTCGGCGCTCGCCGCGTCGAAGCCCAAGCCGAAGCCGGTCAAAGAGGCGAAACTGCCAGAACCCGACGACGACGCGGGGAAATAACCCACCGTCACGATCATGATCGGGCCTGCGAATCACTCTGGTTCGCAGGCCCGATCTCGTCGTGTGCGCGGCGGTCGTTCGCTGTCCGAATCGTTGTGAACACGTATGCGAATGGGATGTCAGGAGCGCCGCGCGGGCACTGGTCATGGCTGTAGTGTCGATAGTGTGCAGCGACGAATCATGGGGATCGAGACCGAGTTCGGTGTGACATGCACCTTCCACGGTCACCGTCGGCTGTCCCCCGACGAGGTAGCCCGGTACTTGTTCCGCCGGGTGGTGTCCTGGGGCCGTAGCTCCAATGTCTTCCTTCGCAACGGTGCCAGGTTGTACCTCGACGTCGGATCGCATCCCGAGTACGCCACCGCCGAATGCGACAGCCTGGTGCAGTTGGTCACCCACGACCGGGCAGGCGAGCGGGTACTGGAAGACCTGCTCATAGACGCCGAACAGCGCCTCGCCGAGGAAGGCATCGGCGGCGACATCTACCTGTTCAAGAACAACACCGACTCCGCGGGCAACTCCTACGGCTGCCACGAGAACTTCCTCGTGGTCCGCGCGGGTGAGTTCTCCCGGATCTCCGATGTGCTGCTCCCGTTCCTGGTCACCCGCCAGCTCATCTGTGGGGCAGGCAAGGTGTTGCAGACGCCGAAGGCGGCCACGTTCTGCCTGTCGCAGCGTGCCGAGCACATCTGGGAGGGCGTCTCCTCGGCGACCACTCGCTCGCGCCCGATCATCAATACCCGCGACGAGCCGCATGCCGACGCCGAGAAGTACCGGCGCCTGCACGTGATCGTCGGCGACTCCAACATGGCCGAACCGACCACCATGCTCAAGGTGGGTACGGCGTCGCTGGTGCTGGAGATGATCGAGGCGGGGGTGTCGTTCCGCGATTTCGCCCTCGACAACCCGATACGGGCCATTCGCGAGGTCAGCCACGATCTCACCGGTCGTCGTCCCGTGCGCCTGGCCGGCGGACGTCAGGCCAGCGCCCTCGAGATCCAGCGCGAGTACTACGCCCGCGCGGTCGAGCACCTGCGCAACCGCGACCGCGATCCGCAGGTCGACGCGGTGGTGGATCTGTGGGGTCGCACCCTCGACGCGGTCGAGGCGCAGGACTTCGCCAAGGTCGACACCGAGATCGACTGGGTGATCAAGCGCAAGCTGTTCCAGCGCTACCAGGACCGCTACAGCATGGAGATGTCGGATCCCAAGATCGCCCAGCTGGATCTGGCCTATCACGACATCAAGCGTGGTCGCGGTGTGTTCGACCTGCTCCAGCGCAAGGGTCTGGCCAAGCGGATCACCGAGGACGACGCCGTCGACGCCGCGGTGGACACCCCGCCGCAGACCACGCGGGCCAAGCTGCGCGGCGACTTCATCACCGCCGCTCAGGAGGCCGGCCGCGATTTCACCGTCGACTGGGTGCACCTCAAGCTGAACGACCAGGCGCAGCGCACGGTGCTGTGCAAGGATCCGTTCCGATCGGTCGACGAGCGCGTCGACCGGCTGATCGCCTCGATGTAGGCGAACCCCTCAGACGGGGGGACCACGACGGAACCGGTGGCGCATGGGAGCGATTGCGTAGGCGCCACCGGTTCCCTCGTGTGTAGGGCGGCTCAGTCCGCGGTGACGACCGTCGCGTAGGTGGCGTTGAGCCCGGCGACGAACGCGGTGAGCGCCAATTCGAAACTGTCGTCATCGATTTCGTCGGCGATCGCGCGCAGCAGGTGGGCCTGGTTCAGGTGCGGGTACCGGTCGCGGTAGACCTGCACGTCGTCGGCGAACCCCCCGGCGAACGAGCCGACCGTCGAACCCATGACCAGGTAGCGAGTGGCCGCGCCGATCATGGTGGCGTAGCGCGGTGGCCAGCCCGCACCGACCAGACCGCCGTGCACGGCGTCGGCGGCGCGGAGATTCTCGGCGCGGCGCCCCGGGCCCGTGGCCAGGTACGGCACGAAATTCGGGTGGGTTGCCAGTGCCGCGCGATAGCTGCGTGCCCAGTCCGCGAGTGCTCGATCCCAGCTCACCGTGTCGAAGGTCGAGGTGTCGACGAGGCTCATGATGCCGGTGGCGATGTCGTCGAACAGCTCGTCCTTGTTCGGGTAGTGGCCGTAGAGCGAGGCGGCCTGCACGCCGAGTTCGGCGCCCAGCTTGCGCATGGAGACCTCGGCGAGCCCGTCGCGGTCGATCAGGACCAGCGCGGCGTCGCGAATTCGCTCGCGGCTCAACAGCGGTACGCGCGGCCTCGCCATGCGCTCCTCCATCTCTCGTCGGGGAATCGAACGGTATCACCGATGTCGAAAACGACTCTTGATTAACCGAACGGCGTTAGGATACGGTGCCCGAGTAAACCTAACGCCGTTTGGTTCAGGAGTGGTTCCGTGGATTTCCAGCTCACCCCCGCGCAGTCCGACCTGCGCGAACTCGCCCGTACTTGGGTGGACAAGGAAGTCGTGCCGTATGCCGCCCAGTGGGATCGCGACGAATCGGTGGATCCGAAGATCGTCGGCAAGCTCGGTGCGCTTGGCTTCCTCGGCATCGGGATCGCGGAGGAATACGGTGGCTCCGGAGGCGACACCTTCGACTACTGCCTGCTGCTCGAGGAGCTCGGGCGCGGTGACAGCGCGGTGCGCGGCATCGTGTCGGTCTCGCTGGGCCTGTTCGGCAAGTCGATCGCCGCGTACGGCACCGAGGAGCAGAAGCAGCGGTTCCTGCCGGGAATCTGCGCGGGGGAGCAGCTCGGTTGTTTCGCGCTGACCGAACCCGGCACCGGCTCGGATGCGGCGAACCTCGACACCCGGGCGACACGTGACGGTTCGGACTGGGTCCTGTCCGGCACCAAGATCTTCATCACCAACGGCACCTGGGCAGATCACGCGCTGGTATTCGCGCGGACCGGCGGCCCCGGGCCCAAGGGGGTCACGGCGTTCGTGGTGCCGACGGACGCACCGGGTTTCGGCCGGACCGAGATCAAGGGCAAGCTCGGTCTGCGCGGCCAGGCCACCGCCGAACTCGTCCTCGACGGGGTTCGGGTGCCCGACGCGCTGCGCCTCGGCGAGGAGGGGCAGGGCTTCCGGATCGCGATGTCCGCGCTGGACAAGGGCCGCATCGGGGTCGCGTCCGGGTGTGTCGGGCTGGCTCGTGCCTGCCTCGAAGCCGCGGTGCGTTACGCCGGTGAGCGTGAACAGTTCGGCAAGCCGATCGCCGGCTACCAGCTGGTGCAGGAACTCCTGTCCGATATCGCCGTCGACACCGACGCCGCACGGCTACTCGCCTGGCGCGCAGCCGATCTCGCCGACCGCGGCGAACCTTTCGGCACCGCCGCGTCGATGGCGAAGTTGTTCGCCTCCGAGGCGGCGGTCTCCGCAGCCAACAACGCGATCCAGGTGTTCGGCGGCTACGGCTACATCGATGAATACCCCGTCGCCAAGTACCTGCGCGACGCCCGCGTGCTGACCCTCTACGAGGGCACCACCCAGATCCAGAAACTGCTCATCGGGCGCGCCCTCACCGGCGTGAATGCCATTGTCTGACACAGGAGTACGACCCATGATCCACAGAACAGCCCTCGTCACCGGGGCGGCCCGCGGTATCGGCGCGGCGACCGCCGCCCGCCTGGCCGACGACGGATTCGCCGTGGCCGTCCTCGATCTCGACGCCGACGCCGCGGTACTGGCCGCCGGGCAGATCAACGCGGCGGGCGGCACCGCGATCGGCCTCGGCTGCGATGTCGCCGACGAGGCGCAGGTAGCCGCCGCCGTCGCGCGCACTGTGGCAGATTTCGGCTCGCTCGACGTCCTCGTGAACAACGCGGGCGTGCTGCGCGACAACCTGCTGTTCAAGATGTCGGTGGAGGACTGGGACACCGTGATGGCGGTGCACCTGCGCGGTGCGTTCCTGTGCTGCAAGGCCGCGCAGAAACACATGGTGGACAACGGCGGCGGCGCCATCGTCAACACCTCGAGCGTTTCGGCGCTCGGCACCCGTGGTCAGGCCAACTACGCGGCGGCGAAAGCCGGCATCCAGGGCCTGACCCGCACGCTGGCCATGGAACTCGGCCCGTTCGGGATTCGCGTCAATGCTGTGGCACCCGGCTTCATCGCCACCGAGATGACCGCGGCCACCGCGGCGCGCAGGGGCATGAGCGCCGAGGAACTGCAGGCGAAGACCGCCGAGATCACCCCGCTGCGCCGGGTCGGCCTGCCCGCCGACATCGCGAATGTGGTCGCCTTCCTCGCCTCCGACGATGCCGGGTTCGTCACCGGACAGACCGTGTACGTCGACGGCGGACGTCGTCTCTAGATTTCGGAGAACCATCATGCAGAGAACAGTTTTCAACGACGAGCACGAGGCATTCCGTAAGACCGTGCGCGCGTTCATCGAATCGCAGGTCGCACCGGTCTACGACCAGTGGTACGAGGCGGGCATCGTGCCGCGCGAGTTCTACGGCAAGCTGGCCGATCTCGGTGTGTTCGGGATCGAGGTGCCGGAGGAATACGGTGGCGCCGGCATCGAGTCGTTCAAGTTCCAGGCGATCCTGCTGGAGGAAACCACCCGCGCCGGTGTGTCTTTCGGTGGTTCGGGCGTGCACGTGGGCCTGTGCCTGCCGTATCTGAAGAATCTCGCGAGCGAAGAACAGAAGCAGCGCTGGCTGCCGGGGTTCGTCTCGGGCGAGATCATGTTCGCGATCGCGATGACCGAGCCCGGCACCGGCTCCGACCTCGCCGGAATGCGGACCACCGCGCAGCTTTCCGAGGACGGCACGCACTACGTGCTCAACGGTTCCAAGACGTTCATCACCGGTGGTGTGCACGCCGATCGGGTGATCGTCTGCGCGCGGACGGCCCCTGCCTCGGACACCGATCGGCGTCACGGGATCTCGCTGCTCGTCGTCGACACGAACTCGCCGGGATACGCGGTGGGCCGCAAGCTGGACAAGCTGGGTCTGAAGGTGTCCGACACGGCCGAGCTGTCGTTCACCGACGTGCGGGTGCCGGTCTCGGATCTGCTGGGCGAGGCGAACAAGGGTTTCAGCTACCTGGGCCAGAATCTGCCGCAGGAACGGCTCTCGATCGCGCTCGGCGCCTACGCCCAGGCCAAGTCGGCGATTCGGTTCACCCTCGAATACACAAGGGGCCGTAACGTTTTCGGCCAGCCGGTCGCGCAGTTTCAGAACACCAAGTTCGAACTGGCCGCCTGTCAGGCCGAGGTCGACGCCGCCGAGGCGGTCGTGGACCGGGCGCTGGAGGCCCTCGACCGCGATGAGCTCACCGCCGCCGACGCGGCCTCGGCCAAACTGTTCTGCTCCGAGGTGGCCTCGCGGGTGATCGACCGCTGCCTGCAGCTGCACGGTGGCTACGGCTACATCAACGAGTACCCGGTGGCCCGCCTGTACGCCGACAACCGGGTCAACCGGATCTACGGCGGCACCAGCGAGGTGATGAAGATGATCATCGCCAAGGACATGGGCTTGTGACGGGCGCCGCGTATCTGGTCGACGGTGTGCGGACGCCGTTCGGCCGGTACGGGGGCGCGTTGGCCGACGTGCGCCCCGACGACCTTGCCGCGCACGCGATCGCGGCGCTGGTAGCGCGCCTGCCGAGCGTGGATTTCGGCGCCGTCGACGATGTGGTGTTCGGCTGCGTGAACCAGGCGGGCGAGGACAATCGCAATGTCGCGCGGATGGCGGCCCTGCTTTCCGGGTTGCCGGTGACCGTGCCCGGTCTCACCGTGAACCGGCTGTGCTCGTCCGGTCTGGATGCCGTGGGCTCCGCGGCCAGGGCGATCCGGTCCGGTGACGCGGACCTGGTGATCGCCGGTGGGGTGGAATCGATGACCCGCTCGCCATATGTGCTGCCGAAAAGTGGTGCGCCATGGGATCGTTCGGCGCAACTAACCGACACCACGATCGGCTGGCGGTTCGTGAATCCCCGGATGCGTGAACGGTACGGCACGGACACGATGCCCGAAACCGCGCAGAACATCGCCGACGAGTACGGCATCGCGCGTGCCGATCAGGACGCGTTCGCGTTGCGCTCGCAGCAGCGGGCGGCGGCGGCGATCGACCGGGGCAGGCTGGCGCGCGAGATCACCGCGGTGCCGGTGCCGCGGCGGCGCGGTGAACCGGTGCTCGTCGATCGGGACGAACATCCGCGCGAGACCAGTGCGGAGTCGCTGGCGGCGTTGCGGGCCGTGGGGCCCGGCGGATCGATCACCGCGGGCAACTCCTCGGGGATCAATGACGGCGCCGCTGCGCTGCTGCTCGCCTCCGAGGACGCGGTTCGTCGGTACGGTCTCACCCCGCTGGCACGGGTCGGGGCGGTGGCCGCGGCCGGCGTCGCGCCGCGAACCATGGGTATCGGGCCGGTGCCTGCCGTCGAAAAACTGCTCGCCCGAACAGGTTTGGGGATCGGTGAGATCGACGTCATCGAGCTCAACGAAGCCTTCGCCGCGCAAGCCCTTGCGGTGTTGCGCGGGCTCGGCCTGCCCGACGACGCCGATCACGTCAATCCCAACGGTGGTGCGATCGCGCTCGGACATCCGCTCGGCGCCAGTGGTGCGCGGCTGGCGCTCACCGCGGCACTCGAACTCGTCGAACGCGACGCGCGCCACGCGATCGCCACCCTGTGCGTCGGCGTGGGACAAGGCCTCGCTGTCCACCTCCATCGCTTCGAACACTAGGAACACCATGAACGCCACTCTTTCCCTGGCGAGCATCCTCGCCGAACCGGCCCGTCGCCGACCGAACCACCTCGCCCTGATCGAAGGCGACACCCGCATCACCTTCGCCGAGCTGTGGCGCCAGGCCCGCGAACAAGCCGGTGCCCTGATCGCGCGTGGTGTGAAACCCGGTGACCGGGTCGGGCTGCTGTGTCCGAACACCGCCGACTTCCCGCGCGCCTACTTCGCCATCCTGGCCGCGGGCGCGACGGTGGTGCCCGTGCATCTGCTGCTCACCGCGCCGGAAATGGAGTACGTGCTGCGCGACAGCGGCGCCTCGTCGCTGATCTGTCATCCGATGGTCGCGGCCACGGGTGCCGAAGCCGCTCGCAACGCCGGCATCGATATCGTGGCACCCGAAGAGCTTGTCGGCGAAGTGATTCCGAACTTCGTCTCGCGTGGTCCCCTCGATACCGCCGTCGTCTTCTACACCAGCGGCACCACCGGAACGCCCAAGGGCGCCGAACTCAGCCATCTCAATATGGTGATGTGCGCGACGGTGAACACCTTCGACGCCAACGAGATCCACCGCGACGACATCGCACTCGGCGCGCTGCCGCTGTTCCACGTGTTCGGGCAGACGGTGTCGATGAATTCGCACTGGCGGGTCGGCGGCACCCTGGTGCTGATGCCGAGATTCGATGCGGCCGCGGCTATTGCGCTGATGGAGGCTGAGCGGGTCAACCTGTTCCACGGTGTGCCCACCATGTATCTGTCGCTGATCGAGGCGGCGGCATCGGCACCGCGACTGCCGGAGCTGAAACTGTGCATCAGCGGTGGCGCCGCACTGCCCGTGGCCGTGCTCGAGGAATTCGAGCGCGTCTTCCACGCGCCGGTGCTCGAGGGATACGGGCTGTCGGAGACCTCGCCGACCGCCGCGGTGAACCAGCCGTGCTTCGGCACCGAGCCGGGCACCGTGGGGCATTCGGTGTGGGGAGTCGATGTGGAGATCGCCGATCCCGCGATCGCCGATCGCATCGAATTGCTGCCCATCGGCGCCGTGGGGGAGGTGGTGGTGCGTGGGCACAACGTGTTCAGCGGCTACACCGGCAGGCCGGAGGCGACCGCGGCGGCCGTGATCGACGGGTGGTTCCGGACCGGCGATCTCGGTACCCGCGACGAAACCGGCCGGGTGCGCATCGTCGACCGGATCAAGGAGATGATCCTGCGCGGTGGTTTCAACGTCTATCCGACCGAGGTGGAAGCGGCCCTCATGCGGCACCCGCACATCGCGCAGGTCGCGGTGATCGGCGTGCCCGACGAGCATTACGGTGAGGAGGTCGTGGCGGTTGTCGTGCCGGACGGCGCGCTGACCGAGCAGGAAGTGATCGACTTCGCCAAGGTTCAGGTCGCGAAGTACAAGTACCCGCGCCGCGTCGAATTCGTCACCGAGCTACCGCTCGGTCCCACCCACAAGGTTCTCAAGCGCGAACTGCGCCAACGTTTCGGAGGAGCGGCATGACAACGGATTTCGCCGATTTCGACGCCGTGCGCGCCGCGGTCGGAACCGAACTGGGCCCCAGCGAGTGGGTCACCGTCGACCAGCGCCGCATCGACCTGTTCGCCGAGGCCACCGGCGACCACCAGTGGATCCATGTCGACGCCGAACGCGCCGCCGCGGGCACCTACGGCACCACCATCGCCCACGGACTCCTCACCCTGTCGCTGATCGTGCCGATGACCCAACAGATCATGAGCGTCAGCGCCGCGAAGGTAGGCATCAACTACGGCTTCGACCGAGTCCGTTTCCTCACCCCTGTCCCCGTCGACAGCCGCATCCGCGCCCACCTCACCCTCACCGAGGTCACCGAAGTTCCCGGCGGCGTCCAAATCCATCGCCACGTCACCGTCGAACTCGAAAACGCGCCCCGCCCGGCGTGTGTGGCCGATTCCATCGCCCGCTTCCTCCGCTGACTATCGGAGTTCTCCGCTGATGACCCAGAGGTGGCCGAACGGGTCCGCCACCCTGCCCTGGCGCTTGCCGTAAGGGCGGTTCTCGACGGGGATCACGAGCTCGGCGCCGTAGCGCACCATCCGGTGCGCTACGGCCTCCGGGTCGGCAACGGTGAGCACGAGCAGCACGGGCGAGCCGCCCACCGAACGTGGATCGGACCACCCCCATTCCTCGACACTCTGCGCCAGAGCGAAGACGACCGCGCCGAGCGTGAGTTCGGCATGGTTCACCACGCCGTTGTCATCGGCGACTCGAAGACTCACCTCGGCTCCGAGCGCCTCGGTGTAGAAGGTGATCGCTGCCTGCGCATCGGAGACCAGCAGCTTCGGGACCAGGTGGTTGTTCATGCCTCCATGCTCACCGAGCGGGGCGTTGTCGGCCTTGTAGATTTCGGCCCTCTTCGTCGAGCCACTCGGTGGGCGTGGTGTTCATGAGGTCGCGGAAGTCGTGCACGAGGTGGCTCTGGTCGTGGTAGCCCGACTCGGCTGCCACCTGGGCCCACGAGGCAGCACCTGTGCCCGCACGGCCCACCGCGGACTCCACACGGGCCACGCGGGAGGCGAACTTCGGGGTGATCCCCAGCGAGCGTCGCATCACGTGTCGCAGTCGCCGGGGGCTCAGGTGCACCTCGCGCGCGAGGTCGTCGACCGAAGCCGTCCCGCTACCGGCTCGGATCAGGTCCAGCGCGCGGTAGGCGTCGTCGGCTCGGGTGTCGGGATCGGCCCGGTACAGCTGGTCGAGAAGCCGGATTCGCAGGAGTGTCTCGCGGTGACCGACGGGATGGTCCGCCAACTCCTCGCACAGCGAGTTCACCCACGGCAGAACAGCATCGGCGATCACACCGCCCGCGTCCACCTCGCTCAGCGGCATCCCGATCAGCCTGCGCAAGGCCGCGGCCGACAACTCGACATAGGCCGTCGGCTGCCGCGGCCGCAGGGTCGTGACCGGTGTCGCGATCCCGGGCCGCATCAATCCGGCCACCACCGCCTGGGCGTTGAGGGTCCGTCCGTCGTAGTCGACCTCGATCGGGGCGCCGAGGCTGACGACCAACCGCGCGGACAGCGTGGGAACGGCCCGGTGGGGACGAGCGCGACCGACGTGCTCGCTGACCGCCACCACGCCGATGCCCGCGGCACGGCAGGTCAGACGTAGGTCCACCGTCACATTGTCGCATCCACCGGCCAGAACTAGCCGTCGGCGAGAAGGCGCTCGACGGTTTCGACCTTGGTGTTCAGCGCATCCGTGACGCCGGGACGGATGTCGGCCTTGAGGACCAGACTGCAGCGCGGGGCGGTGGCCAGGATGGCGTCGGTGGCGGCCTTGATCACCGCCATCACCTCGTCCCATTCGCCTTCGATGGTGGTGAACATCGCGTCGGTGCGGTTCGGGAGGCCGGAATCGCGGACCACGCGAACGGCCGCGGCGACAGCTTCGCCGACCGAGCCGTCGGCGTGGGCGGAACCGCTGGGGGCGACGGAGAAGGCGACGAGCATCGTGGGTCCTTTCGGTGGGGGCGCTGTCCATGGTCCCCGGCCGCGGCGCAACTGTGCGCCGACGCGCGGGGGAGGGGGCGCGACCATTACCCTCTATCGGGTGGCGATATCCAAGGTCGAGCGGCTGATGAATCTGGTCATCGCGCTGCTGTCGACCAGGCAGTTCCTGAGCGCGGAACGTATTCGCGCCAGTGTGGCCGGTTACGAGGACTCCGCGACCGACGAGGCGTTCAGCCGGATGTTCGAGCGTGACAAGAACGAATTGCGCGATCTGGGCATCCCCTTGGAAGTCGGTCCGGTGGGAAGGTTCTCGACACTCGAGGGGTATCGGATCAACCGGGACGCCTACGAGCTGCCCGATATCGACCTGTCCAGCGAGGAAGCCGCAGCGGTCGCCGTCGCGGTGCAGATGTGGGCCTCGCCGGAATTGGCCGGGGCGGCCGAGGGCGCGCTGTTGAAGTTGCGCGCGGCCGGGGTCACCGTCGAGACCGACAACGTCGGAGTGTCGGTTCCCGCGGTGCCAGCACGCACCCGTGGGTCGGAGCCGGTGCTGCGGGAGCTGCTTGCGGCGATCGACGCGGGGCAGGCGGTGCGTTTCGGCCACCACAGCGCCGTCACCGATCCGTTCGTGACCCGCGATGTCGAACCGTGGGGTGTGGTGACTCGGCACGGGCGCTGGTACCTCGTCGGGCACGACCGCGAACGCGACGCGGTTCGCACGTTCCGGCTGTCGCGGATCGGCGGGCAGGTGCGGCCGTACGGTCCGGTCGACGCGGTGCACAAGCCCGCGCACACCGACCTGCGCGCGATCGTCGACCGGGTCACCGGCGATGCTCCCGTCACCGGGTCGGCCACCGTGTGGGTGGCCAAGGGCCGTGGGCGCGAATTGCGCCGCATCGGCACCGAAGTAGAGACCCGCGATCTGGGCGGTCGCCCCGGCTCGGTGCTCGAGGTGCCGGTCCGATCCAAGGACTGGGTGGCCCGGTTGATCACCGGCCTCGGCCCCGACGTCCTCGTTCTCGAACCACCGGAACTGCGCGCCGACGTGATGGACCGGCTACGGTCGGTACTCGACCACACGGAGGTCACGTCGTGAGTTCGCGCCTTTCCCTACGACTTTCGCGCCTGCTGAACATGGTGCCGTACTTACTCGCGCACCCGGGTATCAGCGCGGCCGAGGCCGCCGCGGAACTGGGTGTCACCACCAAACAGCTGATGAGCGACCTCAACCAGCTGTGGATGTGCGGTTTGCCCGGCTACGGCCCCGGCGATCTGATCGACCTGTCGTTCTCCGAGGAGAGCATCGAGGTCACCTTCTCAGCCGGGATCGAACGGCCGCTGCGGTTGACCTCCACCGAGGCCACCGCACTGCTGGTGGCACTTCGCTCGATCGTGGAGATGCCGGGCATGGTCGACCCGACCGCCGCGCACGCCGCCATCGCCAAGATCGAATCGGCGATCGCCAGCAGCGACGCGGTGGTCGCGGGCAAACCGGTCGAGGTCCCCGTCGAGAAGCCGGTGGTCGCGACCGTGCGCGCCGCGCTGGCCGACGCGCGGGCCCTGCGCCTGGTCTATTACTCCGCCAGTCGCGACGAGGTGTCCGAACGCATCGTCGACCCGATTCGGGTGGTGCTGGTCGACAACAACAGCTACCTGCAGGCCTGGTGCAGGCAGGCCGAAGGCGTTCGCCTGTTCCGGTTCGATCGGATCGAGGACGCCACCGAACTCGACGAACCGGCCCACGCGCCGAGCCACGCCGCCACCGACGCCGCCGCGCTCGACCTGTTCCAGGACGACCCCGACGTGCCGCTGGCCCGGCTGCGGATCCGCGCCGATTACGCGTGGGTGCTCGACCAGTACCCCATGCACCGCATCGAATCACGCGCCGACGGCAGCATCGAGGCGGGTATGCGCTTCGCCTCGCCGGACTGGATGGCCCGGTTGCTGCTCGGCTTCGGTACCGGCGTCTCCGTGCTCGGGCCACCGGAACTGGTGGCGGCCGTGCGCATGCGCGCCGACGCAGCCCTGGCCGCCTACGCGGCCGCCGGACTGGTGGGGGAGACCGAACCCGCGTGAGTCAGCGAGTACTGGTCCTCGGTGCGGGCAGCGTCGGGGTCTTCATCGGCGGTCACCTGGCCGCCGCGGGCATGGAAGTGATCTTCGTCGGCCGTCAGCGCATCCTCGACGACATCGCCGAGCACGGCCTGCGCCTGACCGATCTGGACGGCGGTTCGACCGAGGTCGCACCCGACCGGTTCGGCCTCGCGCTCGAACCCGACGAACCCGAACTGGCCGACCTGGTCCTGGTCACCGTGAAATCGGCCGACACCGCCGCCGCGGTCCGTGCCGTCGCGGGGCGATTACGCCCCGGCACGCCGGTGGTGAGCCTGCAGAACGGCATCGGCAACGACTCTGTGATCAGAGAGATCCTGCCGACCAGCATCGCGCTGGCCGGGATGGTGATGTTCAACGTGGTGCATCGCGGTCGCGGGTGTTTCCACCGCGCCAGCGACGGCGACCTCGCGATCCAGGACGACCAGGTCGTCGACCGCTTCGCCGAACGGTTCCGCGCGGCGGGCCTGCCCCTGCGCCGCCACCGCGACCTGCGTCCGGTGCAATGGGCCAAACTTCTGCTCAATCTGAACAACCCGATCAACGCGCTGTCGGGCAGGCCGCTGCGCGAGGAGCTCGCCGAGCGCGACTTCCGCCGCTGCCTCGCACTCACCCAGTCCGAAGCCCTCGCCGTGATGAACACTGCGCGAATTCGGCCCGCACAGCTCACCCCCGTTCCGCCCGAGTTGATGGTGCATCTACTTCGTGTTCCCGACTCCGTCTTCCGGCGGGTGTTCGGCCGGGTGCTCGCCATCGACCCGCTCGCGCGCTCGTCGATGGCCGATGACCTCGCACTCGGCCGACGCACCGAAATCGCGTGGCTGTGCGGGGAAATCGTGCGCCTCGGCGAGATGGTGGGACACCCGACGCCGGTCAACCGGCGGTTGACGGAACTGATCAGGATCGCCGAGGCCGGCGACACCGCACGGTTCACCGGAACCCGATTGTTCGCGGAGCTGACCGGGGCGGCGGCCGCTGTCTCGGATTGAACGCGTGGCGAACACCGTCGCGGCTGGCCGATCATCGCGGTCCGACGACAGGTAGCATCGGTAATCACCACAGTCTTTGGAGGTATCTGATAATGGGCACGTTCAGCTGGACGCACCTGCTGATCATCGCGTTGCTGTTCGTTCTGCTCTTCGGCGCGAAGCGGCTTCCCGACGCGGCACGCGGTCTGGGCCGCTCGCTGCGCATCTTCAAGAGCGAGGTCGGACAGATGCAGGCGGAGTCGGCGACGTCCGACGCACCGCAGACCACCACGTCCACCCCCGCGCCGCCGCAGCAGTTGTCCGCGTCGGCCCCGCAGGCGCAGACCCCGATCGTCGAACCGCAGCAGGGCCACAAAACCCTCTGACCTCGGCCATCACCCCGGGGCGGTTGTCACCGCCCCGGGGCGAAGTGCTGTCTCGTCAAAAGTTGTCGCCGAGCATCCGCCGAACCGAGGGTTAGAGGCCACCACCCACCATGCGCATCCCGTTCGATCCCCGGCGCACCAAGCGCAGGACGAATCCCGACGGCACCATGTCGTTGGTCGAGCACCTGCAGGAACTGCGCACCCGGCTGCTGCTCGCCCTGGCCGCGATCGCGGTGACCACCCTGATCGGCTTCTTCTGGTACGCGCACACTCTCTTCGGGATGGAGAGCCTGGGCGAAATCTTGCGTGGCCCCTACTGCGCGCTGCCCGCATCGGCGCGGGCGACCCTGACTCCCGACGGCGCCTGTCGACTGCTCGCTACCGGACCTTTCGACCAGTTCATGCTCCGGTTGAAGGTCGGGTTCACCGCCGGTGTGGTGATCGCGACGCCGTTCTGGCTGTATCAGCTGTGGGCGTTCATCACCCCGGGGCTGTATGCCAAGGAACGCAGGTACGCGGTCGGGTTCGTGGTCACGGGCTCGGTGCTGTTCGTGGCGGGCGCTGTGCTGGCCTATGTGGTTGTCTCGCACGCGTTGTCGTTCCTGATGACCATCGGTGACAACGTCCAGATCACGGCGCTCAGCGGTAATCAGTACTTCGGGTTCATCATCCAGTTGCTGATCATCTTCGGCGTCAGTTTCGAGACGCCGTTGATCATCATCGGGCTGAACCTGGTCGGGGTGCTGCCCTACACCAAGCTCAAGGCCTGGCGGCGCGGGATGATCTTCGGCCTGTTCGTCTTCGCCGCGATCGTCACCCCGCAGGACCCGTTCTCCATGCTCGCGCTGGCGATCGCGCTGACCGTGCTGTTCGAGTTCGCGGTGCAGTTCTCGCGGTTCAGCGATGCCCGCAAGGCGCGCAGGGAGGCGAAGGAGGGCTGGGGCCCGCTCGACGACGAACAAGCCTCACCACTGGAGAACCCCGAACCCGTGGCGACCACCGATCCGGTGGGCGAGCCGGAGAAAACCACGCGCCCGGTGTCGGACTACTCCGATACGCTCTGAGGGGTGACCGACACTCCGGGGCTGCCCAGCGAACTGGCGAAATTCGCCGGTGAAATCTCGTTCGATCTGGACCCCTTCCAGAGCACCGCGTGCGCGGCGTTGGAAAACGGGCACAGCGTGCTCGTGTGCGCTCCCACCGGTGCGGGCAAGACGATCGTCGGCGAGTTCGCCGTGCACATGGCACTCGCCTCGGGCGGAAAGTGCTTCTACACCACGCCGATCAAGGCGCTGTCGAATCAGAAGTTCGCCGATCTCACCGCCCGCTACGGCCGCGACAGTGTCGGCCTGCTCACCGGTGACCAGTCGATCAACCCCGGCGCGCCGGTGGTCGTGATGACCACCGAGGTGCTGCGCAACATGCTCTACGCGTCCTCGGACTCGCTGCACGGACTGTCCTATGTGGTGATGGACGAGGTGCACTACCTGGCCGACCGATTCCGCGGCGCGGTGTGGGAGGAAGTGATCCTGCACCTGCCGCCGGACGTGCGACTGGTGAGCCTGTCGGCGACGGTGTCCAATGCCGAGGAATTCGGCGCGTGGATGGAAACCGTGCGCGGCGACACCGCGGTGGTGGTCGACGAGACCAGGCCGGTGCCGCTGTGGCAGCACGTGATGGTCGGCAGGCGGATGTTCGACCTGTTCGACACCAAGTCCAGCGATCGCAAGGTCGTCGTCGACGAAGACCTCGTACGGTTCATCCGTCAGCGGGAGAGCGCCGACCGGATGCACGGCTACGGCGGGCCACGCGGTCGTGGCGGTCGCGGTGGCAACTTCCGTCCGCTGCCCCGACCGGACGTCCTCGCTCGACTCGACGAGGAAAATCTCCTGCCCGCGATCACGTTCATCTTCAGCCGCGCGGGCTGTGACGGCGCGCTGGCCCAGTGCCTGCGCGCCCGGCTCGATCTGAGTCGCCGCGGTGAGATCGCGCAGATCGACGAGATCATCGAGAAGCACACCGGCGATCTGCCCAAGGGCGATCTGGAGGTGCTCGGCTACTGGGAGTGGCGCGAGGCGCTGCACCGCGGCCTTGCCGCCCATCACGCCGGCATGCTGCCCGCCTTCCGGCACACCGTCGAGGAACTGTTCGTCAAGGGAATGGTGCGCGCGGTGTTCGCCACCGAAACCCTGGCGCTCGGCATCAATATGCCCGCCCGCACCGTGGTCCTCGAGCGCCTGGTGAAGTTCAACGGTGAAACCCACGCCGAGCTCACCCCCGGCGAATACACCCAGCTCACCGGTCGCGCGGGCCGGCGCGGCATCGACGTCGAGGGCCACGCGGTAGTGCTGTGGCAGCCCGAGGTCGACACCAGTGCGGTCGCGGGCCTCGCCTCCACCCGCACCTTTCCGCTGCGCAGCTCGTTCCGACCCGGCTACAACATGTCGATCAACCTGATCGATCGCATGGGCGCCCAGGAGGCTCGAACCCTGCTCGAACGGTCGTTCGCCCAGTTCCAGGCCGACCGGTCGGTGGTGGGGCTGGTCCGTGGCATCGAACGCAATGAGGGCGCGCTGCGCAAGCTGGAGAGTCAGCTCGGGGGTGTCGGCGGCGATTTCATGGAGTACCTGTCGCTGCGCGACCGGATCAAGCAGCGTGAGCGCGATATCCAGCAGCAGGGCCGAGCCGATCGGCGCGGCGCGGCGGTGAAAGCGCTGATCGGCTTGCGTCGCGGCGACGTGGTGTCGATCCCGGTGGGCAAACGTTCCGGGCTCGCGGTGATCCTCGAACCCGACCAGACGCCCGGCGACCCGCGTCCACTGGTGCTGACCGAGGACCATTGGGCCGGGCGCGTGTCCGCGGCCGATTTCCCGGAGCCCGCCGAAGCGCTCGGGCGGATGGATCTGCCGCGCCGGGTCGACCACCGAACCGCCCGCATCCGCCGCGATCTGGCCTCGGCGTTGCGCGGCACCGGTATCTCAGCTCCGCGCAGGGGTAAGCGCAACGATCGTGTTCGTGGCGGCGAAGATCGTCAACTCTCGACGCTGCGCCGCAGCCTGCGATCCCATCCCGCGCACGATCGTCCCGATCGCGAGCAACTGAGCCGCACCGGCGAGCGGTATTCGCGGCTCGCCCGCGAAACCGAGACGATGCGCCAGAAGGTTGCCGCCACCACGAACTCGCTGGCGCGCACCTTCGATCGGATCGTCGGGCTGCTCGAGGAACGCGGGTTCGTCGCCCACGGTGAGGTGACCGCCGACGGCAGACGACTGGCCCGGATCTATGCCGAAAGCGATCTCGTGGTCGCCGAGGCCTTGCGTCAGGGTCTGTGGCGCGGACTCGGGCCGGCCGAGCTCGCCGCGGTGGTATCGACGCTGGTCTACGAATCGCGCCAGGAGGCCGGCCTGCTGACGCCTGCGGGGCCGACCGATCCGATCCGCCGGGCGATCGCGGCCACCATCGAAGTGTGGTCGGACCTGCGCTCCGACGAGGCGCGGCACAAACTTCCGCCCACCCGCGAACCCGATCTGGGGTTCGTCACCGGGGTGTACAAATGGGCGCGTGGTGACGCGTTGGCCGAGGCGTTGCTGGCCAGTGGCGACCAGGGCACCACGATGTCGGCGGGCGATTTCGTGCGGTGGTGCAGGCAGGTGATCGACCTGCTCGATCAGATCCACAACACCGCCGACGACCCCGAGGTCGCGTCCACCGCGGCCAAGGCGGTGCGCGCCGTGCGGCGGGGTGTCGTCGCCGTGGACGCCGCGTAGTCGGGACGTCTGTGATTTGATTTCTTCGCGTACCGACCGTGAGGCGGATGTCGTGCGAATGCGGCAGGCCCGGCGCGGGGGGCTACCGTATGGACTAATAATGCGAGTGGAGGCGAGTGGATGAGCGGCCCTTACGGACCGAACAACCCCGGGGAGGGGAATAACGATCCCACCCAGCACTGGGGGGGTCAGCAGGGGGCCGGTGGCGCCGGTCCCACTCAGCACTGGGGTGGCGCGCAACAGCCGCCGCAACAGGGCGCCCAGCCCACCCAGCAGTGGGGAGACCCGAGCCAGCAGCAGCCCCAGCAGCCGCAGCAGCAGTGGGGACAACAGCCCCAGCAGCCGCAGCAGCCGTGGGGTCAGCAGCCGCAGCAGGGTGGCGTGCCGCCGCAGCAACCGACCGGACCGCAGCAGCAGTGGGGTCAGACCCAGCCGCCTCCGCAGGACTGGAACAACCCCGCCGCCAACCCGCAGCAGCAGTGGGGCCAGCAGCCCCCGCCGCAGCAGCAGTGGGGGCAGCAGCCGGCACCGCAGCAGCCGTGGGGCCAGCAGCCGCAGCAGTCCTCCGGTGGCAAGAGCAAGGGTCTGATCATCGGGCTCGTGATCGCGGGCGTGCTCGTGGTCGCCGCGGTCATCGGCCTGCTCCTGGTCGTGTTCTCCTCCGACGAACTCGACAACGTGGCCGTGCAGGACGGTGTCTCGCGCGTGCTGAAGGATTCCTACGGCATCGCCGACGTCTCCGATGTCAGCTGCCCCTCCGGTCAGGCGGTGGAGGTCGACGCGACCTTCACCTGCGACCTGAAGGTCAGCGGTGAGGCGAAGAAGGTCACCGTCAAGATCACCAAGGACGATGGCACCTACGAGGTCGGCCGCCCGAACTAGGCGCTCGCACTACGTTTTCCGGGCCGTCCGCGACTACGCGGGCGGCCCGGTGTCGTTGACAGGGTCGACGGTGGTTCCGCCGCCGGGTCAGTCGGCGTGTGCCGCGGTCAAGGCGGTGACCAGGCGGGTGATGGGGCTCTCGGCGTTGTACTCGGTAGCCAACGCGAGCAGCCGGTCGGGGTCGACGGGGGTGGCGGGCAACACATCCGGACGCGACAGGTTGACCTCGGCGTCGCGGACCACCCGCACCACCGGTGCGGCGACCTTCAGATAATCCTGCGCGGCAACGAGTTTCGCGCGCACACCCTTGGCGATATCGGAACCCGGATCGGCGACGGCATCCATGAGCGCGTCGAGCGAACCGAACTTCGTGATCAGTTGGGCGGCGGACTTGTCACCGATGCCCGCCACTCCGGGCAGGCCGTCGGAGGCGTCGCCGCGCAACGTCGCCATGTCGGCGTAGGCCGGGCCCGCATTCTGTTCGGGCACACCGTATCTCGCCGACAACTCCGCGGGGCCGAACAGTTCGGCCTTGGCCAGGCCGCGGCCGACGTAGAGCACACGAACCGGTGGGGCGGGCTCGTCGCGCACCAACTGCAGCAGATCGCGGTCACCGCTGACGACGACAACCGGATCGGTGCGCTCCCTGCTCGCGAGCGTGCCGAGTACATCGTCGGCTTCGAGGCCTTCCGCGCCGCCGGTGGCGATGCCCGCCGCAGCCAGCACCTCGAGGATCATCTCGACCTGCGGGGTGAGGGTGTCGGGCACCTCCTCCGCGCCGGGCGCCGCACTGGTGCTCGTATCGAGCCGATGCGCCTTGTACGAGGGCACGAGAGCCACCCGGAACGGGGGCCGCCAATCGAGATCGAGCCCGACGACGAGCCTGCTCGGGCGATGCTTGGTGACCAGCGAGGCCACCATGTCGGTGAATCCGCGCAGCGCGTTCACCGAGCGGCCGTCCGCGCCCCTGAGCTTGTCGGGGATGGCGTAATAGGCGCGGAACCAGAGGCTGGCGCCGTCGAGGATCAACAGGGGTCCACGGGTGCTCTCGTCAGCGGTCACCCGCTGATTGTGCCCCGAACCACCGACACCGTGCCCGTAGCCGTGCCGACGGGCTTCGGTGGCTGGCGTCGGCTCGGGGCGGGTAACGTCGGATCCTATGAGCGCGCACACGGATGCCAGGTTCGCGGCGAAGGTCTACGGTCAGCGTCTGGAGCGGGCGGTCGAGTTGATGCGTGCGGCGCATCTGGACGCCCTGCTGATCACCCCGGGGCCCGATCTGCGCTACCTGATCGGTTCGGCCGCGGAATCCTTCGAGCGACTCACCTGCCTGGTGATCCCGGCCGACGGCTCGACACCGTCGGTGGTCATCCCGAAACTCGAGTTGGCCTCCCTCGGCGATTCCGCCGCGGGCGAACTCGGCCTGCGGGTGCTCGACTGGGTCGACGGCGTCGACCCGTATCAACTGGTCCGCTCGATCCTGCACGCCGGCTCCCGCATCGCGGTCGCCGATGCCATGCCCGCACTGCACCTGATCCCGCTCGCCGAATCGACGACCGGGCTGCCCGCCTCGGCGACGCCGGTGCTGCGTGAGTCACGAATGATCAAGGACGAGGCCGAGATCGACGCGCTGCGCCGAGCGGGCGCGGCCATCGACCGCGTGCACGCGCGGATGGGCGAATTCCTGCGGGCGGGTCGCACCGAGGCCGAGGTGAGTGCCGACATCACCGCCGCGATCGTCGAGGAAGGCCATACCGAGGCGGCCTTCGTCATCGTCGGCAGTGGCCCGCACGGCGCCGACCCGCACCACGAGGTATCCGAACGCGTCATCGAACAGGGCGACGTGGTCGTCATCGATATCGGCGGCCCGGTCGAGCCCGGCTACTACTCCGACTCGACCCGCACCTACGTGCTCGGAACCCCGAGCCCGCGGATCGTCGAGCAGATGGCGGTCCTCGAGGCCGCCCAGGCCGCGGCGGTGGCGGCGGTGCGGCCAGGGGTGAGCGCGGAGTCCATCGACGCCGCCGCCCGCGCCGTGCTCGCCGACGCGGGCCTCGCCGAGGCCTTCATCCACCGCACCGGGCACGGCATCGGCCTGTCGGTGCACGAGGAGCCCTACATCGTGGCGGGCAACGACCTGGTGCTCGAACCGGGCATGGCGTTCAGCATCGAACCGGGCATCTACTTCCGCGGCGAATGGGGCGCGCGGATCGAGGACATCGTGGTCGTCACCGACAACGGTGTGGAGTCGATGAACAACCGGCCGCACGGTCTGACGGTGTTGTAAGCGGCACCGGCTATTTCAGCGTGCTCGACGACAGCACCCGGCGCACCTGGATCGCGACGACGACGCGCGTCGGATTCTCGCGCGGCACCCGGTAGCGCTCGGTGTAGCGGCGCACGGCCTCGGCGACGTCGGCGCTGTCGTCGAGCACCGTCGCCGGTCCTTCGAGGGTGAGCCAGCGCGGCCCCTCGACCTGGCTCACCGCCGCGTAGCCGTTGCGTCCGGCATTGCGCGCCTTCACCGACGCGCCGTCGGTGATCACGCGGGCGATCCCGCTCTCGGGATCCCAGGTGAATCCCACCGCGACCACGTGGGGGGTGCCGTTGGCGCGCAGCGTGGTGAGCGTGGCCAGGTGCCGCTCGGTGACGAACTCGATGGCGGCGGGGGACAGCTGTGCGGTGGTGGTCGGCATACCGGAAACGGTAGCCGGGCCGACCAGCGGTGACCCCCTCGGGTTTCGGCCGTCGGGCATCTGCGCGCCATCGGGGCGGGCCGAATCCGACAACCTCGGCCGGATGACAGACTGGCGCCATGGGAATGCAGCAGAACGATGGGCCGGTGCTGGTCCTGGGCGGGCGCAGTGAGATCGGCCTCGAGGTGGCGACCAGGCTGGCACCCGGACGGGTGGTGATCCTGGCGGCCCGTCGCGCCGACGCGTTGGACGCCGAGACCGAGCAGGTGCGCGCGGCGGGCGCGACCGCCGTGCACACTGTGGAATTCGACGCCGACGAGACGGCCACCCACGCGCCGCTGCTCGACAAGCTCGCGGCCGAGCACGGCGGCATCGCGACCGCGGTGCTCGCGTTCGGCGTTCTCGGCGATCAGGACCGTGCCGAACACGACCCGGCGCACGCGGTGGCCGTCGTGCACACCGACTACGTCGCCCAGGTCAGCGTCCTGACCACCCTTGCCAACCTGATGCGCGCGCAGGGATCCGGCCAGATCGTCGTCTTCGGCTCCATCGCGGGCGTCCGCGTGCGCCGGGCGAACTACGTCTACGGTTCGGCCAAAGCGGGCCTGCACGGCTTCGCCGGCGGCCTCGGTGACGCCCTGCACGGCACCGGTGTGCAACTGCTGCTGGTGCGCTCGGGCTTCGTGATCGGCCGAATGACCACCGGCATGGACCCCGCCCCCATGTCCAGCACTCCCGGCCAGGTCGCCGACGCCGTCGTCCGCGGCCTCGGCAAGGGTGCGACCCGAGTGGTGGTACCCGGTCGGCTGTCGCTGGCATTCTTCGTGATGGGCCTGATCCCGCAATCCGTCTGGCGCCGGATGCCACGGTGACCGAGACGGAAGCCGTCGGCTGGACCGGCGAGCCGATCATCGTGGCCGGCATCGGCGCCGATGGCTGGTCCGGGCTGGGGCAGGCGGCCCGACAGGCGGTCAGCGACTGCGACGTGGTGTTGGGATCCCCACGTCAACTGGCGCTGCTCCCGGCGAGCGATATCGAACGCGTGCCGTGGCCGACGCCCCTGTTGCCCGCGCTACCGGAGTTGTTCGCGCGCAACGTGGATCGACGCATCGGCGTCCTGGCCAGCGGTGATCCCATGTTCTACGGTATCGGCGTCACCCTGGCCCGCCGGTTCGGCCCGGCGGCACTGCGTGTGTTCCCGCAGCCGTCCTCGGCCTCGCTGGCGTGCGCCCGGCTCGGGTGGCCACTGGCCGAAACTCCGGTGGTGAGCGTGGTTGCCCGGCCATTGCCCACCGTCCTGCCCGAATTGTCCGAAGGTCGAAGGATTCTCGTCCTGAGCGAAGACGAGACCACGCCGAGCAGAATCGCGGAATTGCTGCGCGACAACGGGTTCGGCGCCTCGACGTTGACCGTCCTCGAACAACTCGGCGGCCCCGCCGAGCACCTGCGCGCCGGTCCCGCGGCCGCGTGGCCACACTCCTGCGGCGACTCACTCAACATCGTCGCCATCGACTGCCGTGCCGATCCCGACACACGCCGCGACACGCGCCTGCCCGGCTTGGCCGACACTGCCTTCGCCGGTGACGGCCAACTCACCAAATCCGAGGTCCGCGCGCTCACCGTCACCGCTCTCGCCCCCGCACCGGGGGAAATGCTGTGGGATATCGGCGGCGGCTCGGGCAGCATCGCCATCGAATGGTGTCGCACGCATCCACTGTGCCGCGCGGTCACGTTCGAACGACTGCCTGCTCGTCGCGAACAAATCGCGACCAATATCGATGCCCTCGGGGTGCCGGGAATAACGATCCGCGGCGAAGTGCGCTCAGAGTTAGCCGAAGAAACGATCACGACGCCCGACGCCATATTTCTCGGTGGCGGCCTCACCCAGGACGGCATGTTCGAGCGGTGCTGGCAATACCTGCGCCCCGGCGGCCGCCTGGTCGCCAACGCGGTCACCGCGGAATCGGAAGCGCTGCTGCTCGACTGGTCTGCCGGGTTCGGCGGGACCCTGCGCAAATTCCAGATCTATCGAGGCGAACCGCTCGGCGGGTTCACGGCCTGGCGACCACACCTGCCGGTCGCCCAGTGGATTGTCCGAAAACCCGCTGGTCGCCGGAGTGTGGACCCGTAGTCCCGATCACGATCAGATCACGCGCAGATCACGATGAATCCGTTGTCGCAGGGTCCGCGCGCCGTAAAAGTTTCGGACCGAACGTGTAGAACCCTCGGCTCGGGGGTAGGGTCGTTGCCGTTCCGGGTAATCCCCCCGGTTCGCTTTTCCACGATGGAGAGTTACATGAAGTACTCGAAGTTCGATGGCGATGCAGGTGCCGATGATTTCGGAGGGTTGTCCTGAGAGTTCTGATCCTCGGCGGCACCGGTGAGGCCAGGGAGTTGGCGCGCAGAGCGTCCGGCGAGCGTGGACTCGACATCGTGTCCTCCCTCGCGGGTCGTGTCGCCAACCCGCGGCTGCCGGTCGGAGCGGTCCGTGTGGGTGGGTTCGGTGGTGTCGAGGGCCTCCGAACGTGGCTACGCGAGAATGCGATCGACGCTGTCGTGGACGCCACCCATCCCTTCGCCGCGCAGGTGAGCGCGCACGCGGCCACGGCCGCGGCCGACCTGGACATCCCCGCGCTGCATCTGCGCCGCCCGGAGTGGGTGCAGCGGCGCGGTGACCTGTGGACCAGAGTGCCCGATCTCGCGTCGGCGGCCGCGGCGCTGACCGCCCGCGACGAACAGGTGCTGCTGACCATCGGCCGCCAGGGGGTCGGCGCGTTCGTCGGGTGCACGGGGCACGGCTTCGTCATCCGCTCCATCGACGCCCCCCAAGTCCCGCTGCCGCCGCGCTCCAAACTGCTGCTGGCGCGTGGGCCGTTCACTTTCGATGAAGAACTCGTGCTGATGTCGCGTCATCGCATCGATGTGCTGGTCACCAAGAACAGTGGTGGTGAGCAGACCGAGGCGAAGATCTTCGCCGCCCGTACCGCGGGTCTACCGGTGATCATGGTCGACCGGCCGCCGCTGCCCTCGGGCGCGGCCACCGTGGCCGAGGTCGGGGACGCCGTCGAGTGGTTGCGCCAGTCCGCCTCGCACCGGGTGCGCTGAACCCGGTCAGTGGGGCTGGGGCGGTGTGAAGATCGTCGGCAACTGGTCGAACCAGTGCAGAACCGCTCGCTCGTAGGCGATACCGAACTCGAGGGTCGCTCGCTGGTGCGGTGCCAGGGCGGTTTCGTCCTCGTCGAGGTAGCGGTCGAGGCGATCCTGATGAATGTTCTTGTTGGCCGCGATGATTCGATCGCGATGAGCCGGATCCAGGTGCTCACCGAAGGACAGCGTGAGCAGCAGCGGCACCCGGATGGTCTCGGCGCCCGGATCGCGCCCGATCCACTCGGCGAACGCGTCGCGCCCGATATCGGTGATCCGGTACGGCGTGCGTTCCCTGGCGCCGCGTTCGCCCTTGGTCACCAGGCCTGCGGCGTCCATCGTGGACAGTTCGCGGTAGACCTGGCTCTGCGTGATCGTCCAGAAGTCGCCGATGCGTTGCTGGGCCTGCGTGGCGAGATCCCAGCCCGACTTCGGACCCTCGTGCAGGAACCCGAGTAGCGAGGCCGCGGTGGAGTTCAGCGGGCGGCGTCGTGTCGCGATGTCGGTCAACGGTCAACTCCCTTCGAACTACATTCCTAAGTGGAATGTTACGCCTGAGTGGGCGGTCCACCAATAGTGCCGGTGTTGCGGTGTGTTCGCCGGACCGGGGGCGCGGCGGTGGTGCTCGCGCGCTGAGCACCACCGCCGCGGTGATCGACCCGTCAGGCTCAGGCCAAAGCGAGGTTCACGACGTCACCGTCGGCCAGTTCGTAGGACGCCAGGGTATTGGAGTCCTCGAGCTTGACCTCGCTCTCGGTGACGAGCTGCTGCTCGGCCGCCGGAACACCGGTCTGTTCCTGGATGAGCGCCTTCAGGTCCTTGACGGTCGCCGTGGTGTCGACATCGACCGCGATGGGCTCGCCGTCCAGGCCGTTGACCGTCAAAGTGATGCTGGTCGCGTTCTCGGCGAGCGGAAGCCCTGGCAGACCCGGCAGGCCGGGCAATCCGGGCGCCGCGGGTGCGGCGGGTGCCGCAGGTGCGGCCGGCGCTTCGGGAGCGGCGGGTGCCGCGGGCGCAGCGGGCGGGGCCGGTGGGGCCGGCTGGGCCGACGCGATCCCGGCGACGGGAACCGCCATGGCGGCGGCTATCAGGCCGACCGTCACGCCGCGTCGTAATCGGGTACCGAGGGCGTTCTGTGCGTGGTGCTGAACTCTCATCGTGGTGAATCCTTTCATCGTCCACGGGGGACGCGTTGGGGAATCGAACCAGGAAACGAGCTGTCATACTCTTGTGCTTACGGGCAAGCCCGCGGAACCAGTGTGCCATCGCACGTGCGTCTCGTCTGGCCTCGCAGACCGAGCGGGTCGCCGAGGATCGCGGTGGTCGCGGTCGGCCGTGGGGTCGCCGGAGTGGCCGCCGTGCGGATTCGTCGGCTGCTCGGCGCGGGTGGTGCGGGGTACCGACCGTGCGGTTTGCTGATTGTCCGGTGCGGACTACCGGCTCTCTACCGACCCGTACCTGCGTGAGGTGAAAACGCGGGTGCCTTCCGGCGTGTCGAAGGTGGTGGTGGTCGACGATCCGATGATCAGCAAGGTGCGCATGTCCACCTCGTCCGGGTCGAGCTCGCCCAGGGTGGTCACCCGAACCGATTCGGTCGGCCCGCCGACATCGCGGCCGAGCACCACCGGCGTCTGCGGCGGGCGATGTTCGAGCAGCACCTCGCGCATGGCGCCGACCTGCCAGCGGCGTTGCGAGGAGGCCGGGTTGTAGATCGCGATGGCCATGTCGGCCGCGGCTACCGCCGAAAGGCGTTGTGCGACAACCTCCCACGGCTTGAGTCGGTCCGACAGCGAGATCATGGCGTAGTCGTGCCCGAGCGGGGCGCCGACGCGGCTCGCCACCGCGTTGGCGGCTGTCAGTCCGGGCAGCACCCGCACGGGGACATCCTTGAACTGTGGTTCGGCCGATACCTCGAGCACGGCCGCCGCCATGGCGAAGACGCCGGGGTCGCCGGAGGAGACGACAGCGACGCGAGCGCCGCGCTTGGCGAGGTCGAGTGCCATCGCGGCCCGCTCGGATTCGACCTTGTTGTCGCTGGCGTGCCTGCGCTGACCGGCTCGCTCGGGCACCCGATTGATGTAGGTGGTGTACCCGACGAGGTCGGTCGCCGCGGCCAACGCGGCGCTGACCTGCGGCGTCGTCCAATCGGCATCACCTGGACCGAGGCCGACGACCACCACTTCGCCGGCTTCGACATCGGGCGCAGTAGTAGCGCCATCGGACGCCGCGGCCGCATCGATGGCCACGGGCCGCTCGTGGAAATTCGCGCCGCGAGCGGGAATCGGGGTGGTGGGTGTCGGACCGGGGACGAGCGTGATCGAGAAGTACGGCACGTCCGCCTCGTCGACATCGGCCGCGGCGAGTACCCGCTGACGGGTGCTGCTCGCGCGTTCGACGTAGTACGCGTCCTTCAGACGACCGGAATCCGACAGCGCCTGGCGCACACCGGGAAACGTGCGACCCAGCTTCATGATCGCGGCGGCGTCGGTCTCGCGCAGGCGCTGGGTCAGCTCGTCGACGGGCATCGTGCCGGGCAGCACCGTGAGCACCTGCTCGCCCTCTACGAGAGGAGTGCCCAGCGCCGCCGACGCCGCACTGACCGAGGTGATGCCGGGAACGATCTCGGCATCGAACCGATCGGCCAGCCGCCGGTGCATGTGCATATAGGAGGAGTAGAACAGCGGATCACCGGCGGCGAGTAGCGCGACGGTGCGCCCCGCGTCCAGGTGGGCGGCCAGCCGTGCGGCCGCCTGCTCGTAGAACTCGTCGATCGCGCCCTGATACCCACCGGGATGATCGGTGGTCTCCACCGTCACCGGGTAGACGAGGTGCTCCTCGATCTGTCCGGCGCGCAGGTACGGCGCCGCGATGGCGCGGGAGATGCTGCGCCCGTGCTTGGCGCTGTGGAACGCGACCACATCGGCTTCGGCGATGAGCCGGGCGGCCTTCACCGTCACCAGTTCCGGGTCGCCGGGGCCGAGGCCGATACCCCACAATTTGCCGGTGCTGATCTCACTCACTCCTGTTCGCTCGCAATCGCATTCAGTGCCGATGCGGTGATCGCGCTGCCGCCCCGCCTACCGCGCACGGTCAGATATTCGATACCGCCGAAGTCGATCAGCGCCTGCTTGGATTCGGCGGCCCCGATGAACCCCACCGGAATGCCGATGATCGCGGCGGGTCGCGGCGCACCGGCGTCGAGCATGTCGAGCAGGTGGAACAGCGCGGTCGGTGCGTTGCCGATGGCCACCACCGCGCCGTCGAGCTGGTCGCGCAGGAGTTCCAGGGCCGCCACCGAGCGGGTGTTGTCCAGTCGCGCGGCGAGTGCGGGCACCCGAGGATCGGTGAGGTGGCACAGCACCGCGTTGTCGGCGGGCAGGCGCTTACGGGTCACCCCCGAGGCCACCATATTGGCATCGCAGATGATCGGCTTACCCGCGTGCAGCGCGGCGCGCGCGGCGGCGACCACGCCGGGGGAGTAGGCGATGTCGGGAGCCAGGTCGACCTGCCCGCAGCCGTGGATCATCCGCACCGCCACCCGCTCGACATCGGCGGGGAAACCGGCGAGATCGGCCTCGGCGCGGATCGTCGCGAACGAGCGCCGATAGATCTCGGCCCCGTCGGTGAGGTAGTTGGCACGCACGTCGGACATGCCGGTAACCCTAGAACCTGGGTCTGACGTGGTGTCCGGCGGCTCAGGTGCGGGGGCGTTCGAGAATGCGTGACATCACCAGCGAGCTGCGGGTGCGCCCGACGCGCGCGTTCTCCCTGATCCGTTCGACCGTCACCTCGATCTCGGCCATATCGGTGGCCATCACGTGCACGAGCGCGTCGGCCTCGCCCGCGATCGTCCACACCCCGACGACCTGCGGAATCGGTTCCAGGGTGCGGCGCAGCTCGGCCGGGGAGATGTTGTCGCGGTAGTAGACCTCGACGTATGCCTCGGTCTTCCAGCCGAGTGCGGCCGGGTTGACCTGGGCGGTGAACCCCGTGATCTGCCCGCTCGCGACCATCTTGTCCACCCGTCGCTTCACGGCGGGCGCCGAGAGGCCGACCACCGAACCGATTTCCTGGAACGAGGCGCGGGCGTGGACGAGCAGCTCCGCGAGAATGCGCCGATCGATATCGTTCACGTCGCTCCTTCGATTGTTCACGCAACGATTCCCCATTCTTGCACTGATATGCACAACGAAACGGTGTTCCCCGCGCAACGGAACGGCGATTACGGTCGTAGAAACCATCCGCGCAGCCACCAGGAGTCCTGATGACCGCCGCTAGCCCCCTTCGTGTATCAGCACCGGCGCGGACCGCCTCGCCGCGCCGCTACGTGCTGTGCCGCCCCGACCATTTCGAGGTCACCTACGCGATCAACCCGTGGATGGACCCGGCCGCCCCGGTCGATCGGGCACGCGCACTCGCCCAGTGGGAGATCCTGCGCGCGAGGCTGGAAGCACACGGGCACACGGTGGAAACAGTGCCCGGCGAACCCGGCCTGCCGGATATGGTCTTCGCGGCCAACAGCGGCATCGTGATCGGTGGACACGCACTCTCGGCACGATTCGCCCACCCCGAACGTGCCGCCGAGGGCCCTGCCTTCCATCAGTGGTTCGCCGCCCGCGAACTGCGTGCACTGGCCGCCGCGGCCGAAACCAATGAGGGAGAGGGCGACTTCGCGTTCGCCGGGCAGCGGATTCTGGCCGGCGTCGGGTACCGCTGTTCGTTGTCCGCGCACGCGGAGGTGGAGCGGTATTTCGATGTGCCGGTGGTGTCCCTCGAACTGGTCGACCCGCGCTTCTATCACCTCGACACCGCACTGATGGTTCTAGACGACACCACCATCGCCTACTACCCGGCCGCGTTCAGCCCCGCCGCTCGCGATGTGCTGACCGCGCTCTACCCGGCCGCGATCCTCGCCGACGACAACGACGCGCTCTGCTTCGGTTTGAACGGACTCAGCGACGGTGAACACGTCTTCCTCGACCCCGGCGCCACCGGACTCATCGCCCAGCTGCGCGAGCGCGGATTCGTTCCGGTCCCGGTCGACATGTCCGAACTGCGCAAGGGCGGCGGCGGCGTGAAGTGCTGCGTGCTCGAGCTGCACACCCGCCGCGACACGACCGTGGGCTAGCCGAGCGGGCGCCGGGCTCACTCGTACTCGGTGCCGCCGTCGCGCAGCAGGTACGCGGCGGAGATGATCTTGCCGATCGCCCGGCCACCGAGAATCGGCGACTGCCGCTCGACGGCAGGCCGCACCACCAGACCCTCGCGAATATTGGCGCCGGCGCCGCTGACGGTTTCGCCGCCCTCGGCCGTTTCCAGCAGCAACTCGGCGTCGTAGGCGCCCTCGTAGAGGACCGGCACCCGCGGCACGGTGAGGCCGAGATCGTCGAACAGGGCGCCGATCTCGTGATGGTCGAGCCAGCGAACCGGCGCCGCGCCAGTGTCCACCGCGATATCGAACAGGCCGAAGCCGAGCGATTCGTCGTGCGCGGCGGACGCGCCGTAGTGCAGGTCCTGCACGCCCGCGCCGTACACCTCACCGAACAGACCGATCCGGTCGGCGTCGAGCACGGCGGCGAGCTTGCGAGCGGCCTCGTCGAGCTTGTGGGCGCGAATGGCGCGCCAGTACAGGTTGCCGTCGGCCTCGGTCAGTGACAGTGCCCGACTACCGACACCCTTGGACGACACCAGGATTCGGTCACCGTCTCGAACGTGGGTGAGCAGGCAGGCGGTGCCGTGGATCTTCTCCGTCGCCACCACCGGCTCCCCGGCGGTGAAGATGTCGGGAAAGCGTTTGATGTTCTCGACATCGACCCATGGCAGCAGATCCGGCGCCGACTCGACCTGTCCCGACATCGAGACCGGTACCGGTGGAACCCATTTCACGATCCCCAGCGACTCGGCGAAGTCGGTCCGCTCGCGCGCGGCCGTCGCGAGGTCCACTCCGCCCAGCGTGGTCGGCGTGCACACGATGCCCTGCGACACCTCGCCACGCAACCGCACCGCCTTCACCCGATTGCGCAGCGAGCCCGCGAGTTTCCCGGTCAAGCCGAGCTCGGCGATCAGCTCGTCGGGCAGCACCGACTGTTCCGGAATGTAGACCGCGTGATCCCCCGTCGAGAACTGACCCTTGGCGACCACGGCCCGGTACAACCCGACCTGGGCCAACTCGAGCCGATCGGCATTCGGATGTGCGACGACGACGAGCCGCTCGGCCGTCACCTGCAGTGTGGACATGGGAACCCCCTCATAGTGAGAAGGCAAGGGTACGAGAAGGTTTCGGGATCGTCGATCGAGTTTCGCTCGGCCGCCGAAGCGACTCAGGGAGCGGTTGCCGCGTCGTCGACCTCGATGCGATAGCCGTGGTCGGTGGCCACGACATCGGTCACGGGTCCGCGCGGGCGACCGCAGCAACGGTCGCATCCGGACCAGTGCTGGCGACCCGCCACGGTGACGGCTTCGGCCGCGACGAGTTCGTTCCGCACGAGCGGCCGATGCTCGGAAGCCTCGGCTGCGGCGGGCAGGACGCGATCGGATTCGATGGCGGCGGCCAAGTCGGCGCGGACGTCGGTGCGTGATTTCGCGCAGCCGGGGCGTCCGGCGCAGGCACTGACCTGCAGCCACGGGGAATTCGCGTCGAAGATCAGCCCCATCGGCGCGAGCACCCGCACCACGGTCTCGGCGGGCCCCTCGTCGAGGTCGGTGATCACCAGGCTGCGCCACGGGGTGACGAAGACGGGCCGTTCGATGGCGGCCAGGAATTCGGTGGTTCTGGCCGACAAGGTGCCCAGCGGTACCCCGGCGCCGAGCGTGACGAGGCCGTTCTCCTGGTCGAGCCATCCGATCGGAATAGCGTGTGTCGCACCGAGTTCGAGAGGTTCGCCGACGGGGGAGCGGTCCAGCGTCTCGACCACCGATTCGACCCCGCCCGGAATCTCGTGCAGTCGCCACTGTCCCGAATCGGCGGTTCCCCGCAGATCGAGGAAGCCGCGCGCGGCGTCGAGCATCACGTCGACCGCCTCGCCCGCGGTGACCCGAAGTCCGGTGTCGGCGCCCGCCAGCAGCAGGGCGAACTCGTCCTCACCCACCGCGTGAATGCCGATGTCGCCGTGCAGCGTGCTCACATCGCCGCGTCCGTCGTCGAGGGTGAACAGCACTCGCCCCGGCAGCTCCGCCAGCAGCGGGTCGCTCAGCAATCCCGTGTCGAGGTCGACGGCGAGCCCGTGGACGTCGGCGAACCCGCCGACTCGTCCGGACAGCGGCGAGGCCACGATATTGCGTACCCGTTCATGGGTCTCGCTGGGCAGCAGTCCCGCCGCACCCAATCGCAGCGCGAGTTCGGAGGCGTCACGGACCTGGCGCAGCTGAATGTTTCCCCGCGAGGTCAGCTCGAGGTTCCCGTTGCCGAGATCGCGTGCCGCATCGGCCAGCGCCTGCAACTGCGCTGATTCCAACCGTCCGCCCGGCACACGAATCCGCGCCAGTGGCCCGTCGGCAGCCTGATGCAACCGCAGAACCCCTGGACAAGAATCGGGTGCGCTCCTGGTCATGATGTTCCAGCCTACGACGCGCCGACTGTGCCCCGAACCTCGCCCGTGATCGGCCCCCTCCCTGCGCCGAGCGTCGCTGTCGACCGGCCCCGGCCGGGCTTCGTCGGTGTGACGAGGCCGACCCGCGTGACGGGGCGGTTCGGGGGTATTCGCCTAGGGTGAGTGGCGGATCCTTCGCCAGCCGAGCACTGACAGGAGAGCCGCCACATGTTGCGTGAATTCGTGGACAAGCGTGTCGTTCCCGCACTCGACAGAGTCGCGCAGGCACAGGCGCCCGTGGTGCACCGTTACGTCGACTGGATGGGCCGCCGACACCCCGAGGACGCGCCGGTGGAGACCGTGCAGCGGTTGTCGCGCCAGTACCTGGTCGTTGTCACCGCCAGCGGCGTCGCCGTCGGGCTCACCGCCGCGGTGCCCGGGGTGGGCACCCTGATCGGACTCGCCGCGACCGGTGTGGACACGCTCGTGTTCCTCGAGGCGTCGTCGGTGCTGTCCGTCGGCGCCGCCGCGGCGTACGGCCTCGATCCGGACGACTCGCGGCAGGCGCATCTGGTGTCGAAGGTCGTGCTCGGCGAGGCGGGCACGAAGGTGCTCGACCAGACCGCAGGCCACAAGAAGGGCCAGTGGCTCGCGGTCGTCACCGACCACATTCCCGGTCTGGCGAGCATGCCTGATTCCCCGGCCAAACGCTTCATCGTCAACTACCTGGTCAAACGCACTCTGCTGCTGTTCGGCACCCTTGTCCCCGCGGGTATCGGCGCGGTCATCGGTGGCGTCGGCAACAACGCACTCGGTCAACTGGTGATCGCGAACGTGTACCGCCATCTCGGCACCGGCTCCCCGGAAATGGTCGCCGCGGGCACCGACTGATCGACGACTTGACCTTCGACTCACTCGAACCCCGATCATGAATCGGTGCCCGACACCGAACTGATCACCATCGGAGCCTTCGCCCGCGCCTGCGGCCTGAGCACCAGCGCCCTGCGCTTCTACGCCGACGCGGGCGTCCTCGCCCCCGTCGTCGTCGACGAGGTCACCGGCTACCGCTACTACGCCCCGGAGCAGTCCGCTCCCGCCCGCCTGCTGCGTCACCTGCGCGCTATCGACATGCCGCTGCCTGCCGTGACCGCCCTGCTCGCCGAGCCCGACCCCGCCCGCGCGCTCACCCTCCTCGACGAGCACCTCGCGGACCTGGACCGGCACCAGGGCGAGGTCCGCGCCGCCGCCGCGGCCGCCCTCGGCGTCCTTCTGGCCACCCACGGATCGGCGTCCGGATTCAGCGGGGACGGGCATCGCGACCAGGTCTCGGTGCCGAGCGGCGATCGAGGCAGCGCTCGATCGCCGCTCGGCACCGGGCAAGGCCCGGAGTCGGAGCGAGGTTCGCCCGGGACCCGCGACGACGTGTGGGTGAGCGGACCGGTGCTGGCGGCGGCGATCGACCAGGTCGCGACGGCCACTGTCGCCGATTCAGATCTGGCGGTACTCGACACGATCCTGTTCGAGACCGACGGGCAGCAGCTGATCCTCACCGCGACGGACCGCTTCCGCCTGGCCACCCGCACCGTCCGTCCGACGCGAGTCGGTACCGCGGTGTGGGATGCCACGGTTGACGCCGCCGACCTCCGTGCAGCGGCGTCCTGGTTGCGTCGCCAACACGCTGTCGCGATCCGCCCACATCACGAACGCATCGAATTCCACATGGCTACAACGGATTCGATCGACGATGCCCACGCCGAGGCAGGCGGCGAGCCGACGGTATGGCCCGCTGCCCGACCGGACGACACGCGACGCAGCTGCCGCCGATCGACGCACGACTTCCCCGACTACCGAGCGATGCTGGCCGCGCTTGCCCCGGTGCGAACCCGCGTCGTGCTCACTCGTGCGGCGCTGCTCGACGCCATGGAACACCTCGACTCGCCCACCGTGGTCCTGCACACGACCTCCACCGGCGCCGTCTCCGTGACGACCTCTAGCTTGCGGACGGAGCACGCCCCACCGACAGGCACGCCCACGACGGGTGACCCTGTCGCGCAAGCGAGTTCGAGCGCCGCGGCCGCTGCGCGCGAGGCATCGGAACGGGGCGCGGTGCGGCACATCCCGCACGCGATAGCCACCGGCCCTGCCATGACGATCCATTTCGCCGTTACCACCCTCTACCCGGCCGTCGCCACCGCCATCGGACCCGACGTGATGCTCGACCTCATCGCCCCCGACCAGCCCGTTCTGATCCGCTCCGCCGACGACGGAGACCTGTCGACCTTGGCCATGCCGTGCAAACCCGAACCCACCGAGGAGATCTCCCGATGACCACCGCCGACCCGATCATGACCCGAATCACCCAGGGCGTCAGCGACTTCCGCACCGGCGACCCCGATCGCGCCCGCGCCGGCCTGCTCGAGGTCTGGGCAGACATCGGCCCCGCCGGTGACCCCCTGCACCGTTGCAGCCTGGCCCACTACCTGGCCGACACCTACGACGACCCGGCCGAAGCGCTCGTCTGGGATGTCCGGGCCCTCGACGCCGCCGACACCCTCACCGACACCCGTCTGAACGACTTCCACACGGGCCTCCAGGTCGCCGGTTTCTACCCCTCGCTGCATCTGAACCTCGCCGACAACTTCCGCCGCCTCGGCGCGTTCCCCGCCGCCACCCGCCACATCGAAGCAGCCCGCGAACGCCTCGACATCCTCCCGGACGACGACTACGGCGCGCTGATCCGAGGCGCCTGCGCGGGGGTCGCGGCGGCGATCGCGGCCGAGGACACCACCCGCCGACCCACGCACTGACACCAGCCTCCATCACACCGCGGCAACGCTCTCGGACGATGCTCGCGCCATCGCCTGCTGATCAATCGTCCAGCGTCAGGGGGCGGCCTGGAAAGTTGTGGGTGGGGCGGGCCCAGTAGCATCGTCTTGCTCGGCGGGCGTCGAGGAAACCGGTGGAAATCCGGTGCGGTCGCGCCACTGTGAACAGCCAGACCCTCTCCGGCGAGCACCGCAACCCGATGGGCGCGTAACCCGAGGAAGGTCTCACCCTGTGATCCTGCTGCTGTCCACCTCCGACACCGACCTGCTGAGTGCCCGCGCGAGCGGCGCCGAGTACCGCTGGGGCAATCCCGCCCGGCTGCTGGTCGAGGATCTGCCGGACCTGCTCGACGGCGCGGACCTGGTGATCGTGCGAATCCTCGGCGGCAAGCGCGCCTGGGAAGAGGGCCTCGACGCGATTCGGGCGAGCGGGGTGCCGATGGTGGCGCTCGGCGGCGAGATCGCGCCCGACGCCGAGCTGATGGAATGCTCGACGGTGCCGGTCGGTGTCGCGGCCGACGCGCACAACTACCTCGCCGCGGGCGGGGCCGAGAACCTGCTCCAGCTGCACAACTTCCTGTCCGACACGGTGTTGCTGACCGGCCACGGCTTCGAACCTCCCGCACAACTGCCCACCTGGGGCGAACTCGACCGGTCCCCACGGATCCTCGAACCGCACGCCCCGACCGTGGCCGTCGTCTACTACCGCGCCCAACACCTCGCGGGCAACACCGCCTACATCGAGGCGCTGTGCAAGGCGATCGAGTCCAAAGGCGCACGCCCGCTGCCGGTGTACGCGGCCTCGCTGCGCACCGCCGAACCCGAACTCCTCACCCTGCTCGGCCGCGCCGACGCTCTCGTGGTGACCGTTCTCGCGGCGGGCGGCAGCAAGCCCGCGACCGCCTCGGCCGGTGGTGGCGACGAAGCCTGGGACGTCTCCGCGCTCGCCGCCCTCGACGTGCCGATCCTGCAGGGCCTGTGCCTGACCAGCGGCCGCGCGCAGTGGGAGGCCAACGACGACGGCCTGTCACCGCTCGATGTGGCCACGCAGGTCGCGGTGCCCGAATTCGACGGGCGCATCATCACGGTGCCGTTCTCCTTCAAGGAATTCGACGCCGACGGGCTGTCCGCCTACGTCCCCGATCCCGAACGCTGCGCGCGCGTGGCGGGGATCGCCGTGCGCCACGCCCGCCTGCGCCACATCCCCGCCGCCGACAAGCGGATCGTGATCATGCTCTCGGCCTATCCCACCAAGCACGCCCGCATCGGCAACGCCGTCGGCCTCGACACCCCCGCGAGCGCGATCCGCCTGCTCACCGAATTGCACACCGCCGGTTACGATCTCGGCGATATCGACGAGATCCCCGGCCTGGTGGAACGCGACGGCGATGCGCTGATCCACGCGCTCATCGCCGCAGGCGGCCAGGACCCGGAGTGGCTGAGCGCGGAACAGTTGGAAGGCAATCCGATTCGCATCGGCGCCACCACCTACACCCGCTGGTTCGAGTCCCTGCCCGAGGATCTGCGCGAGGCCGTGGTCGAGGCGTGGGGGCCCCCGCCGGGCGAACTCTACGTCGACCGGTCGGCCGACCCCAAGGGTGAAATCGTCATCGCCGCACTGCGTTTCGGCAATGTGGTGCTGATGGTGCAGCCGCCTCGCGGGTTCGGCGAGAACCCCGTCGCCATCTATCACGATCCCGACCTGCCGCCCAGCCACCACTATCTCGCCGCCTACCGCTGGTTGTCCGCGCCCGACGGTTTCGGCGCCGACGCGATGGTGCACCTGGGCAAGCACGGCAACCTGGAGTGGCTGCCCGGCAAGACCCTCGGCATGTCCGCCTCCTGTGGCACCGACGCGGCGCTGGGCGATCTGCCGCTGATCTACCCCTTCCTGGTCAACGACCCCGGCGAGGGCACCCAGGCCAAGCGCCGCGCCCACGCCACCCTCGTCGATCACCTGATCCCGCCGATGGCGCGTGCCGAGACCTACGGCGACATCTCCCGGCTGGAACAACTGCTCGACGAGCACGCCAACATCTCCGCCCTCGACCCGGCCAAACTGCCCGCCATCCGCCAGCAGATCTGGACCCTGATGCGCGCGGCCAAGATGGACCACGACCTCGGCCTCGCCGAACGCCCCGAGGAAGACGTCTTCGACGACATGCTCCTGCATGTCGACGGCTGGCTGTGCGAGATCAAGGACGTCCAGATCCGCGACGGTCTGCACATCCTCGGCCAGGCCCCCGCCGGCGACATGGAACTCGACCTGGTGCTGGCCATGCTGCGTGCCCGCCAGTTGTGGGGCGGGGAACAGAACGTGCCCGGCCTGCGAGAAGCGTTGGGCCTGAGCGAAGCCGGGGACGAATCCCGTGAACGCGTCGACGTGGTGGAAGCCCGCGCCCGCGAACTCCTCGGCGCACTGCAGGCGACGGACTGGTCGGCGGACGCGGTCGAGACACTGGTGAAGGACTTCGCCACCGCGATTCTCGCCGGGGGAGTGAGCGATGCGGCCGACGAAGCCGCCCGCCTCGACGCGGTGACGACCGTCCTTCGATTCGCGGCGACCGAAGTAGTGCCGCGCCTGCGTGAAACTCGCATCGAGATCGCCCGTGTCCTGCACGCCCTCAACGGCGGTTTCATTCCCGCGGGCCCCAGTGGGTCGCCGCTGCGCGGTCTGATCAATGTGCTGCCCACCGGTCGCAACTTCTACTCCGTCGACCCCAAGGCCGTGCCCTCGCGGCTGGCCTGGGAGACCGGTCAGGCGATGGCGGAATCGCTGCTCGCCCGGTATCTGGCCGACCACGGCGAGTACCCGAAGTCGGTCGGTCTGTCGGTGTGGGGCACCTCGGCGATGCGCACCTCCGGCGACGACATCGCCGAAGTCTTCGCCCTGCTGGGTGTTCGGCCGGTGTGGGACGAGGCGAGCCGGCGCGTCACGTCGCTCGAGGTGATCTCCCTCGACGAACTCGCCCGCCCGCGCATCGACGTCACCGTCCGTATCTCCGGCTTCTTCCGTGACGCGTTCCCGCACGTGCTGGCCCTGCTCGACGACGCGGTCCGCCTCGTCGCCGATCTCGACGAGCCGGCCGAGTCGAATTACATTCGCGCACACGCCCAGTCGGATCTGGCCGAACACGGCGACACCCGCCGCGCCACCACCCGCATCTTCGGTTCCAAGCCCGGCACCTACGGCGCGGGCCTGCTGCAGCTCATCGACTCCAAGAGCTGGCGCACCGACGACGACCTCGCGCAGGTCTACACCACGTGGGGCGGCTACGCCTACGGCCGCGACCTCGACGGTGCCCCCGCGGCCGACGACATGCGCACCGCCTACAAGCGCATCGCGGTCGCCGCCAAGAACACCGACACCCGCGAACACGACATCGCCGACTCCGACGACTACTTCCAGTACCACGGCGGCATGGTCGCCACCGTCCGCGCGCTGACCGGCAAGAACCCCGAGGCCTACATCGGCGACTCCACCCGCCCCGACGCCGTGCGCACCCGCACGCTCTCGGAGGAGACCGCCCGCGTCTTCCGCGCCCGCGTGGTGAACCCGCGCTGGCTCGAGGCGATGCGTCGCCACGGCTACAAGGGCGCCTTCGAGATGGCCGCCACGGTCGACTACCTGTTCGGCTACGACGCCACCACCAATGTGGTCGCCGACTGGATGTACGAAAAGCTCTCCGAGAGTTACGTTTTCGACGACGTGAACCGCAAGTTCATGGAGCAGTCCAACCCATGGGCCCTGCACGGCATCGCCGAACGGCTCCTGGAAGCGGCCGAGCGCAAGCTGTGGGAGCACCCCGAACAGGAAACGCTGGACAAGCTGCGCCAGGTCTACCTGGAAACCGAGGGCGAGCTGGAGTGACGCGACTTGCCGCAAAACTGCAACACGTTCTAGTCTGAGGCATGGTGTGCCGCCGCGATCCCGCCCGGCGCCCGCGGAGGAAAGGGGCACGATGAGTACCTCCCCTGGCTATTTCACGCACGCGGACGGCGTCTACACGCCGATGCGGTACTCGCTGAGCCTGTGGTCGTCCAGCACGCTGTCCGGGCCACCGGTGTGCGGGTTGATGGCGCGCGAAGTGGAAGCGCGCTACTGCTCCGAGGGGTTCGTCCCGGCGCGCCTGACCATCGACCTGCACCGTGCGGTGCCCGCCGTGCCGTTGACGGTCGCCAGCGAACTGGTGCGCGACGGGAACCGGGTCCGTTCGGCGACGATCGTCGCCCGTGCCGACGGCGAGATCGTCGCCCGCGGAAGCGCGCTGCTGCTGAAGCGTTCGACCCAGCCGCCGGGCGAGGTATGGCGCCACGACCGCGATCGCCCGGTGCCGCCGCCGAACGTGCTCGCCACCCTCGACGAGGTGATGCACCTGTTCGGCAGTGACGGGCAGGGCTGGTCGGCGAATATGACCGAACATCAGAACGACACCCGCAAACGCAAGTGGGTACGCAATATCCCCGTTGTCGCGGGGGAGGAGTCGTCCCCGTTCTGCTATGCCGCGATGACCGGCGAGCAGACCAGCCTGGTCACCAACTGGGGCACCGAGGGAATCGGTTTCATCAACACCGATGTGTCGATCACGTTCTCGCGCATGCCCGTCGGTGGCGAGATGGGGATCGAGGCGGAGAGTCACCTCAGCGACGACGGGATCGCGGCGGGTGCCGCGGTGCTCTACGACGAGCAGGGCGCGTTCGGCATCTGCACGACCACCGCGCTCGCCAACGAGCGCAGGCAGATCCGCGGCGACGTCATCGACGAGCTGTCGGAGTCGTTCGTGGCGGAGGCGGTCAGGCAGTAGGCACGGCGGGCGGTCGTGTCCGAGGCTCGAACGACGTGGCCTCCTCGCTCGACGTCGGTAGATGGCTCGGCGAGGCGCTCACGCGGAAATCAATGTCACGATGAGTTCGTCGGCGATCGACTCCGCCTTCACCATGCCCGTGCCCAGGTACAGGGTTGCCGCACGGGGGCGGCCGTCGGCCAGTGGCACGACCGAGACCGCGTCGACGCGGCGGCCCGCGAGCTCGTCGTAGGGTGCCTCGTCGGTGACGTCGAAGGCGGTGTACTTGCCGGAGTTGGCGACGTATTCGATATTGACCGGATCCACCAGCGGCTCGAACGGGTCCCGCCACGGCGCTCCACCGATGCGTAGTTCCGCACCGTCGGTACCGGCGTCGAAGAGCAGAGTCGAACCGTTGTGGAAGGTGAATTCGATCGGACCCTCGGTGCGGTCGACCTCGTCACCCAGGACATAGAACATCCGGCGGACGGTGACGATGGTCCCGTCGACCGCGGCATTGAGCGCGGTGCGGTCGTACTCATCGGTGTCGGACATAGGTTTTCCTCTGCAGCGGTCGATGCCGGGCGGATGAAACATCATGTCGCCGCGCGCCCACCACACGCAACTCGGCCCCGGCGTGTTCGTCCCCCGCGCAACACGGCGCCGCCCCGCTCGTAGAGTGGATCCCATGGTGGACGACGACACCACCGACGCGGTGGAACGCGCGGCCGAGCTACTGAGCGGGCGCCGCACCGTGGTGATCTCCGGAGCCGGCCTGAGCACCGACAGCGGTATTCCCGACTACCGCGGCCCCGACTCGCCACCGCGTACGCCGATGACCTATCAGCAGTTCGTCGGTGACCCAGTCTTTCGGCAACGGTATTGGGCACGCAACCACATCGGCTGGCGGCGGATGGACGCCGCTCGGCCCAACCCCGGTCATCACGCCCTCGCGCGGTTGGAGCGGGCAGGTGCGGTGTCGGGAGTGATCACCCAGAATGTGGACCTGCTACACATGAAGGCGGGGGCGCGGCGGGTGATCGATCTGCACGGAACTTACGCGCGAGTGCGGTGCCTGAATTGTGCGAATCTGATCTCGCGAATGACGCTCGCGCAACACCTCGAAGCCGCCAATCCCGGTTTCGCGGAGAATGTTTCGGCGGGGGCGACCGGTATCGAAGTGGCACCCGACGCGGACGCCGTGGTGACCGATACCGACCGATTCCGGATGGTCGACTGTATGGCGTGTGGCGGAATGCTGAAACCCGACATCGTGTATTTCGGCGAGAACGTTCCGCCCGACCGGGTGGAAGCCGCTTTCGATATGGTCGAACAGGCTCGGGCGATACTGGTGGCCGGTTCCTCGCTGACGGTGATGTCGGGCCTGCGGTTCGTGCGCAGAGCCGCGAAAAACGGTGTGCCAGTGGTGATCGTGAATCGCGGGCGCACTCGCGGCGACGAACTGGCCACCCTCCGAATCGATGCGGGGTGTTCGGAAACTCTGTGCGCGCTCGCCGAACTCGGCAGCTGAATTCACGTCCGCCGAACCGACAGTTCCCAGCGCCGCAGGCGCTCGTTTCCCGGTGAAATGATCGATAACTTGATCCCTCGGTGACGGCGGCAAATCGGACGTGGGTAAGCTCGGCGCACCAGTGCATGAAGAGTTCCACCCGCGGCGCAATGTTTTCCTCGCAGCGGGGTTGTCGGCCCTCGTGTGGGCCGAATGATCGACCCCCACTTGCCAGCCGATCAGAACCAGGGCTTCTTCCATGACCGATACCGTCGTTGCCGAATCACGCCTCACGCACCGCCAGACACTCACCATTCTGTCGGGCCTGCTATTGGGGGTGTTCCTCGCCGCGCTCGATCAGAACATCGTCAGCGTCGCGATCGTCCGCATCGCGAACAGCCTCGACGGGTTCGATGAACAGGCATGGGCGACAACGGCATACCTGATCACCGCCACCGTCACCACGCCGCTCTACGGCAAACTCGCCGACATCTACGGGCGCAAACCGTTCTATCTGCTGGCGATAGCCCTGTTCGTGATCGGCTCGGCGGCCTGCTGCTTCGCGACCACCATGTACCAGCTGGCCGGGTGCCGCGCCTTCCAGGGTTTGGGCGCCGGCGGGTTGATGTCGCTGGCGTTCACCATCGTCGGTGACATCGTGCCCCCGCGCGAACGGGTCCGCTACCAGGGGTATTTCCTCATGGTGTTCGGCATCGCGACGGTGCTGGGCCCGGTGGTCGGCGGATTCCTGTCCGATTACGAGAGCCTCGGCGGCATCGAGGGCTGGCGCTGGGTGTTCCTGGTGAACGTGCCGGTCGGGGTGCTGGCGTTCCTCGTGGTCGCGAAGGTGCTCAACGTGGGGCACACACGCCAACAGAGCCGGATCGACTGGCTCGGTGCGATCACGCTCATCGTGGGTGTGGTGCCGCTGCTGATCGTGGCCGAGCAGGGTCGGGTGTGGGGCTGGACCGAGCCGAAATCACTACTCTGCTACGGCATCTGCGTGACCGGGCTGCTGCTGTTCATCCTGGTCGAATTCCTGATGAAGGACTCGGCGCTGATCCCGCTGCGGCTGTTCCGCAGTTCCACGTTCAGCATCGCGATCCTCGGTGGGTTCCTCGTCGGTGTCGCGATGTTCGGCGCGATCACGATGGTGCCGCAGTATCTCCAGGTCGTGCGTGGTTTCTCGCCGACCGAGGCGGGTCTGCTGATGTTGCCGCTGGTGCTCGGGATCATGGTGGGCGCGCAGATATCCGGACTGATCACCAAAGCCACCGGGCGCTACAAAGTGCTGCCGGTGCTCGGCGCGCTGATCCTGGCGATCGGGTGCGCGCTGTTCGCGCGGATCACCTACAACGGTCCGCTGTGGCAGCCGCTCGCCTTCAGCGCGATCATGGGTTTCGGGCTCGGCTGCTGCATGCAGACGCTGATCATCGCCGCGCAGAACGCGGTCGGGCGCACCGAGATGGGCGTGTCGACCGCGGCGGCCACGTTCTTCCGTCAGCTCGGCGGGACCCTCGGTGTCGCGGTGTTCCTGACGGTGCTGTTCGACCGGCTGCCCGGTTCGATCCTGGAAGCCTTCGGGGGGAGCCTGCCCGCCGGTTTCGACGGGGCGCAGCTCGAGGGGTTGCTGAGCGATACCAGCGGCATTGCCACCTTGCCCGACGAGTTGCGGATCCCGATCCTCGAGGGATTCACCGACTCGATGCACAGTGTGTTCCTGCTCGCCGCCGATCTCGCGGTGGTGGCCTGCCTGGTGCTGGTGTTCATGAAAGAGATTCCGCTGCAGGAGGATCCGGCACCCGAAGAGCACGACGATGCCACCCTGCTGCGCGATGTGAGCCTGCACGACGCGCACGAGATGGCCGGGAAACTGCACCCCGTCTCGACCGGTCGGGTGATCGCGGGACTGTTGCGCCGCGACGACGCGCGTCCGGTGCCCGCCGCCACGCTCACCCTGATCGACCAACACGGACGCCAGGTGGCCCGCGGCAACGGCGACGCCGACGGCGCGTACGTGATCGAGGCGCCGCGACCGGGCAACTATGTGCTCATCGCCGCCGCGGCCGGCCATCAGCCCGAGGCGGTGAGCGTGTCGATCGGCGAGCGCGCCCAGCACGTCGACCTGATGCTGACCGGCGCGGGCGAACTCACCGGGATCGTGCGGTCGGCGCGCCGCGGCGAACCGCTCTGGGGTGCCACGGTCACCCTCACCGACCCCGAGGGCGAGGTGGTGGGCGCGGCGATCACCGGCGCAGACGGTACCTACGTGTGCCGCGACGTCGTGAGCGGCACGTACACCCTGGTCGCGGTGGCCGACCACATGCGTCCCTCGGCGGTCGCGCTGACCGTGCCGGAGACGGGTTCGCTGCAGCGCGATATCGACCTCGAACCGATGGCGATTCTGCTCGGCTCGGCCTGGGTGGACGGCGAGCGCCCCGTCCCCGACGTACAGATCACCGTGCTGGACTCGGGTGGCGATCCGGCGGCGACGGCCCGCACCGATGAGAAGGGCAGGTATCTGGTCCCCGACCTGCCCGAAGGGGAGTACACCGTGGTCGCGCGCGGATATCCACCCGTCGCGAGCCAGGTCTCGGTGACGCGCGGCGAGATCACGCACGATGTGACGCTGGGCTACGACAACGAGGAGTCGATGAACCGCCGGTAGGCGGGGACGGTCAGGCCGACTCGGCGACCTGCTCGTCGCGGTAGGACTCGGCGAGTTCGGCCAGGGGGATCGAGAGGGCCTCGGCGAGGCCGACGACCGTGCCGAAGGCCGGGGAGGGCAGTCGGCCCGACTCGATCTTGCGCAGCGTCTCCGGGGAAATACCGGCTCGCAGGGCCACCTCGGCGAGGTCGCGATCGCCGCGCGCGGTGCGAAGGCGGCGGCCGAGGCGGCGGCCTGCTTCGACCTGCGCGGGGCTGAGCGGGAGACGGACCATGCGACCGATGGTATGTCCTGGCGAACAAGTTGGCCAAGTTGAGTAGGGATCTCCGTTTCGCCTCGCCCGGGCGGTGGCGATGGTAGGTGTCAAGGGAGGACATCGAGGTTCGAAAGGCATGGGAATGACACGACGGTTCGAGGGCAAGGTCGCTTTCGTCACGGGAGCGGCGCGCGGGCAGGGCAGGGCGGAGGCGGTGCGTTTCGCCGAGGAAGGCGCCGACGTGATCGCGATCGACGCGTGCGCGGAGTTCGCCAGCACCAGCTACGCGGGTGCGACGGAGGCGGATCTGGCCGAGACCGTGAAGCTGGTCGAAGCGGCAGGCGGCAAGATCGTCGCGAGCAAGGTCGACGTGCGCGATTTCGACGCGCTCTCGGCGGCGCTGGCGGCGGGCATCGAGCAGCTGGGCAGGCTCGATGTGGTGGTGGCCAATGCGGGGATCTGTTCGGCGGCGATGTCGTGGGAGATCACCGCCGAGCAGTGGCGTGAGACCATCGACGTCAACCTCACGGGCGTCTTTCATACCGCGAAAGCCGCGGTACCGCACCTGATCGCGCAGGGTGAGGGCGGCGCGATGGTGTTCACCAGTTCGGTGGCGGGCATCAAGGGCATTCCGTTCACCGGCCACTACGTCGCGACCAAGCACGCGATCACGGGGCTGGCCAAGACGATGGCGAACGAGCTCGGCGCGCACCGGATCCGGGTGAACACCATCCACCCGGCGGGCGTGGCGACCGGCATGCAGATCAACGAGATGGGGCCGCTGTTCGAGGAGTACGGTGCCACGCTCGCGCCCATCTTCATGAACGCGCTCCCCAGTCACATCTGTCAGCCCGAGGAGATCGCGGCGACCGTGGCATGGTTGTGCTCCTACGAGGCGAGTCAGATCACCGGCGCGCAGATCCCCGTGGACATGGGCAACCTGAACCGCTGAGATTGGTATTTTTATACCGGCGCCGCTAGTGTCGGTATGAAAATACCAATGGGAGGCGTGATGGTGGAGTTGAAATCGCCCGCGGAGATCGAGCGCATGCGGGTGACCGGCCGGTTCGTCGCCGACGTGCTGGCCGGGGTGCGCGACCGTGCGGCGGTCGGGGTGAACCTGCTCAAGCTGGAAGCGTATGTGCGGGAACGGATTCGCGAGCGCGGCGCGGTGTCGTGCTACTGGGACTACTCACCGTCGTTCGGACGTGGACCGTTCCGCAATACGGTGTGCCTGGCGGTGAACGATGCTGTGCTGCACGGACTTCCGCACGACTACGTGCTGCGCGACGGAGACCTGCTGACGGCTGATCTGGCCGTGTCGATCGACGGGTGGGTCGCCGACTCGGCGGTCTCGTTCATCGTGGGAGCCCCGGCGCCCGCGGACGAGCGCCTGGTGCGGGCCACCGAGGAAGCTCTGGCTGCCGGGATCGCGGCCGCGCAGCCGGACAACCGGATCGGTGACATCTCCGCCGCGATCGCGAATGTCGCACGCGGGTACGGGTATCCGGTCAACACCGAGTTCGGTGGGCACGGACTCGGGCGGACGATGCACGAGGATCCGCATATCGCCAACGATGGCAGGGCGGGCCGCGGGTTCCGGCTGCGACCCGGTCTCACCGTGGCGATCGAGCCGTGGTTCGCGGCGAGCACCGCCAAGGTCTACACCGACGCCGACGGATGGACCATCCGCTCCGCCGACGGCTCTCGCTGTGCGCACAGTGAGCACACCATCGCCGTCACCGCCGACGGCCCGCGGATTCTCACCTCACAGGACTGACCGGCCGTTCCACGCTGACTGTGCCTTGTCTATCCGCTTCGGCGGTCGACGAAGGCGTTGTCGGTGAGCACCGGAACGGTGGAGTCGGCATCCCGTTCGATCGCGATGGCCACATCGTCGGCGAAGCCGATCGCGGCGAGCTCGCGGCCGGACGCGCAGTCGGTGATCGAGGCGCCGACGTCGGCTGTCGCCTCGAATGCGGTTGCCGCCGTGTGTGCTTCGGGGGACGGTGTGGTGAGGCCGCGATGGAGCAGCGCGGCGGCGAGCGCACCGGCGCCGAGCCAGTCCTCGAGCGCCGGTCGCACGGTATCGGTGCCCGGCCAGTGCTCGCCCGAGGCGATGATCGCGATCGGTTGATCGGGAGTACCCCAGTGCTGGGCGACGAGCCAGTCGGCGACCGCGCCGACATTGCGCAAGCAAGCCGCGACCACCGGCGTCCCCTCGACGGCGGCGGCGATGGTGGAGCCGTTGGGTGAGGGCAACACCAGTCGCGGGGTGAACGGTGCCCGTCGGATCGCCGCCGGCGACAACGACCACGGACCGGTCTCCCGCCGTCCGACGGCCAGTTCGGCGGCGTTCTCCTCGGCGAAGACCCGCGCCGAATCATCACGCCACCGATACGGGAACACCGCGGTACCCGCCGCGGTGGCGACCGATACCGACGTCGTGAACGACAACACATCGATCACCACCAGACACCCGGCCCCCGGCCCCAGCACCGCCGCACCGGTCCGCCCCCAATCGACCCGAATCCCGAACCCGTCCTGCCGTGCCCACTGCGGTGCCGATCGCACGCTGACCTCCCGATAGCCGAATTCGCCAGTCCACCATGAAGATCGGCATTGCGCCACTGCTCGCCGCACGATGCGCGAAACTCCGATCGATCCGGGCTGGCGGTGGCCTGTCGAGCGAGTGGCTAACGGGCGAAGTACTGGCCCGGCGAGGTGCCGACCGCTCGTCGGAACGCGGCTACGTACGCACTGGCACTGCGGTAGCCGACCCGGGCGGCGATGCGGGTCACCGGCATACCGTCGGCCAGTGGCGTCAGCGAGGCGGCCAGTCGGATCTGGGTCCGCCACTGCGCGAAGGTCATGCCGGTCTCGGCACGGAACGCACGGGCCAGGGTGCGGGAGCTGGCCGCGGCGTGCGGACCCCATTCGGCGAGGGTGCGGTCGTCGGCCGGATTGTCGAGCAGGGCCTCGGCAACCACGCGAGCTCGTGGGTCGGTCGGCAGTGGTGCGCCGATCGGGATGACGTCGACCGGTTCGAGGAGATCGAACACCATCGCTTCGGCGCGTGTTCGTTCATCGTCTGACAACTGTCGCGAAGTCATGTGGTCGAAGAGTTCTCGCAGCAGCGCGGAGACGCTCAGTAGGGTCGGCCCTGCGAACAGAGCCGGGCACCGGTCGGGTTCGACGAAGATGCCGCGCATATCGGCGCCGGCCGTCGTTCCGGTGCGATGCGCGATCCCGCCGGGGATCCACAAGGCCCTGGTCGGCGGTAGCACCCACTGGTTGGCGCCGATTTCGATCCCGATGACTCCCCCTCCCGCCCAAGCGATCTGGTGCTGTGGATGGTGGTGCTCATCGAACCAGTACCCGGCCGGGAGGACCCCGGCGCCGAACACCATCGCCGTCGGACCGGTGTCCGCGGCCAGAACAAGGTTCTGTCTGTTCTGCGACATGGTCTGTCAGTGTAGTGACTATCGGCCACGGACAAGGGCTCCTAACGTCGTGACCATGGCGATGAATTATTGGCACAGGCTGTTGTGTCGGACCGCGGCGTGGGAGTGGGTGACGGCGACGCAGATCGTGCCGTGGGTGACGCGCGATGTGGAACTCGGCCCGTCGGCATTGGAGATCGGCCCGGGTTTCGGCGCGAATGTGGCACCCCTGCGGGACCGGACGGCCTCCCTCGCCGGTCTGGAGATCGACCCGGTGCTGGCCGCGCGGCTACGCACCCGCTTCGCCGGAGGTCTGCGGGTGGTGGACGGTGACGCGACAGCGATGCCGTTGCCGGACAAGGAGTTCGACTCGGTCGTCTGCTTCACGATGCTGCATCACGTGCCGTCACCCGTTCAGCAGGACGACCTGTTCGCCGAAGCGCTGCGGGTGTTGCGACCGGGCGGTGTCTTCGCAGGCTCGGACGGTCTCGACAATCGCCTGTTTCGGCTCCAGCACCTGGGTGACACGTGTGTGCCGGTTCCGCCGGATACTCTCGCGGACCGACTGGCGTCGGCAGGCTTCACGGGCATCGACGTCGAAACCGGCCGTGCCATGTTCCGTTTCCGGGCCGAGCGGCCCCGCTGACCGGCTCGGCGGAGGTGTTCAGCGGAGGAAGGAGGGAGTGAGGTCCAGTGCGGGAGGCGGGCGGAGGCGGCGGAGGGTGCCGTCGATGCTGGTGACGTAGAGGGACCAGGCTCCGGTGGTGGGGTCGGGGGCGAGGCGGGCCGAGGTGGGGCCGATGGGCGGCGGGGTGGGGAGGGGGCCTCGCGGGGTGGTCCAGCCGGTGGCGAGGGTGCACCAGGTACCCGTGGTCGGGTCGACCTGGTAGACGCTGCCGGAATAGTCGCCGGTGACGAAGGCGAGACCGGCGGCGGTGACGTCGAGGTCGTCGAGTGCGGGCAGCAGGCCGTCGTTCACGGTGGCGATGGGGGTCGGGCGGTCGGGGGCGTCGAGGGGGACTCGCAGGAGTTGGGAGGTCGCGACGTCCTCGGTGATCACTGCCTGGTGGTCGGGTGCGAGTGCGAGGCCGTTGGGGCGGGGCACGGGGGACCAGGCGAGGGTGAATTCACCGGTGGCGGGGCGGTAGCGGCTGATGCCGACCGGGGGCCAGGGGACGGAGAGTTGGGAGACGAGCAGGTCACCGTCGGGGAGCAGGAGTAATCCGTTGGGCTGCACCAGATTCGGAAGCAGAACGGTGACTTCGCCGGTACCGAGGTGGAGTCGGCTCAGGGTGCCGCCGCCGTTCGGTGTGGTGCCGTCACCGGTGACGAAATAGAGGTCCTCGCCGATCAGCCGCAGCCCGGCGGGGTTGTCCAGGCCGGTGCGGACGGTGGTGACGTGCCTGTCGGCGGCAACATGCAGGAGCTCGCCGCGAACGATGCCGCTGAGATAGAAGCCGCCGCGGCCGTCGTATTCGAGATTCTCCAAGCCGCCGAGATCGGCCGCCAATACCTCGGCATGCCAGCCGTCGGCGCACGACGGCGCACCGGCCTGTGCGGTACCCATCGGGCCGACCCCGAGGGCGGCGGCAACCATGACTGCTGTTGCCAGACAACGGGTCCGCCGCCGACGGGTGGTGCGTTCCTTCGATCGACCGCGCATGGTCGAAGCCTACTGGCCGAACGGACGCCAGGCCGGTTCAGTCGGTCGGGGAAGGCGCGGCCGTGAGTAGATCGTCAGCGATCGCCGCACGCTCCTCGGCGGTCAATTCGACGGTGTCGAGTTCGGCTTTCCAGTGTGCGAGCCCGTCGGTGTCCTCGGCGACGACGGCGAGTTCGGCGAGGGCGGTGTAGGCGCGAGCCCGGTCGAGCGCGGTCGCGGCGGCGCCGAACCGGCGCAGGCCGGTCTCCAGAACGCGGGTGGCCGCGCGGTCGTCGTTCTTGAAATCGCGCAGGATGCGGGCATTGTCGAGCACCCGGGCCAGGCCTTCGAGCTCGCGGGAGCCGCCGTACTCGAGTTCCATGGGCTCGTCGCGCTGGATCACGAGGACGGTGTTGCCGACCGGGTCGACCAGGGAGAACCGGGACTGACCCGGACGGAATCGGGTGATGCGCGGACAACCCTTGCTCGGAATCCTGCCGTAGTGCGCGCGCAGTGCGGCGGTGTACTCGGCATGGCGTGCCGCCACGTCGTCGACCATCACCAGCGCGCCCGCGTGCTCCACCGGTAGTTCGATGCCCTTCGGCGCGGGTGCGAAATGCAGCGCGCAGCCGTGTTGTTCGATCGCACCGTAGACATAGGGGCGGGTTTGCTCGTGGGTCACGGTGTAGCCGAGCGCCCGGTAGAACTCGAGGGTGCTCGGCAGGTCGCCGCTCCACAGCAGGGGTACCGCGGTATCGGTCATCGTCGGCCTTTCGCCAGAGAGTCGATTCGTTTCCGAGGCTACGAGGACTTTCGCGCGAGCGCCCATAATCTTTCGACCGGCCCCGCGCCCATTAGGCTGCGGGCATGACTAACCGCCTCGGCGAACTGGCGACCGCGAATTACGTACTCCTCACCACCTTCCGCAAAGACGGCACACCGGTCGGAACGCCGCTGTGGGCTGTCGCCCGCGAGGACAAGCTGTACGTCTGGACGGTCACCGACAGCTGGAAAGTGAAGCGCATCCGACGCAATCCGGAGGTGACGCTGCAACCGTGCAACGCGCGCGGAGCCGCGCACGGCGCCGTCGTCACCGGGACCGCCCGACTGCTCGACGCCGCCGAAACCGATCAGGTGCGGTCGGGGGTGCGCCGAAAGTACTGGCTGACCGGCCCGCTGGTGATCCTCGCCAGCAACCTGCGCCGCGGGAAAGCGGGCACGATCGGCATCGAGATCACTCCGGCCTGATCCCCGTTCACGGAATCAGTACCTAGTACTGCCGGTATCGGATACCGTGGGGGTTCACTCGCTCTCCGAGAGGATCCCCATGGCCGAGAAGCGCCGCCGCGCCGTTGTCGTCGCGGGTGCTCGCACCCCCTTCGTGCGCGCGTTCACCGACTTCACCCGCCTCGACAGCATCGCCCTGGCCGGTGCGGCCGTCCAGGGGTTGATCGAGCGGACCGGGATCGCGCCCGGCGAGATCCAGTCGATCGTCTGGGGCGGGGTGGTCCTGCCCAGTCACGCGCCGAATATCGCGCGTGAGATCGCCCTCGACCTGAACCTGGACTTCGGTTGCGAGGGGTACACGGTCACCCGCGCGTGCGCGTCCGGTCTGCAGGCGGTGACCTCGGCGGCCGCGGCGATCGAGCGCGGCGAGTACGACATCATGATCGCCGGTGGTAGCGACTCCACCAGTAATGCCGAGATCAAGCTGCCGCAGAAGGTCGTGCACGCGGTCGCGCCGGTGGCACTGGGCAAGCCCAAGGCGAGGGACTACCTCGACGTGGTCCGCCAGCTCGCGCCGTTCACCGACATCCTGCCGCGTCAGCCGAAGATCTCCGAGCGCACCACCGGCGAGGTGATGGGCGAGTCCGCGGAGAAGATGGCCCGCATCAACGGGATCTCGCGCGCTGATCAGGACGCTTTCGCCGCCCGATCGCACCAGCGTGCCGCGGCCGCGATCGCCTCGGGACGTTTCGATGACGAGGTCGTGCCGGTCACCACCCCGTCGGGCACGCTGATCGACGTCGACGGGCTCGTACGCGCGAACACCAGCATCGAGAAACTCGCCACCCTGAAACCGGTGTTCGAGGAGAACGGCACGGTCACCGCGGGCAATGCCAGCCCGCTCACCGACGGTGCGTCGGCGGTGTTGCTGATGAGCGAGGAGAAAGCGCGCGCCCTCGGGTTCACCCCGCAGGCCGCCTTCCGCTCCTGGAGTTTCGTCAGCGTCGACCCCGCCGATCAGGTACTCATCGGTCCCGCGATCTCGATGCCGCGCGCGCTCGACAAGGCGGGCATGACCCTGGCCGACATCGACCTCGTCGATATCCACGAAGCCTTTGCCGCGCAGACTCTTTCGGTGCTGCGCATGCTCGAGAGCAGCGACTGGGCCAAGGCCCGTCTCGACCGCGACGAGCCGGTCGGCACCGTCGACATCGACAAGCTGAACGTGCACGGCGGCTCGATCTCGCTGGGCCACCCCTTCGGCGCCACCGGTGCCCGCATGGTCACCACCATGGCCAACGAACTGGCCCGCACGGGGAAAGAGACCGCACTGCTGGGGATCTGCGCGGCCGGCGGCATCGGCGCGTCGGCGGTGCTCGAGCGGGTCTGAGGAGATCGGTCGGGCGCACCGGGGCGGGGACGGTGCGCCCGGACGTCCATCGGGGTCCTCGGCCGCCATCGTCCACGGTCGTTCGAGACTAGCGGCGCAGCACGGCCGAATATCGGCTCAGCGCGGCGGCGGCGTCGAGCATGGCGATGCCCTGGGCGGTGAGTCCGGTTTGCCAGTCGGCGAGGGCTTTCGCCAATGCTTCGGTGCTGCCCGCGGCGCGGATCTGCCCGATGACGGTGGCGATGTGGTCGAGGCGGTAGTGGCCGCGGCGCAGGATGTGCGCCAGTTCGGCATCGCGGAGGTCGGTGGGGCCGTAGCGGCGGTACCCGGTGGTCGGATCGCGGTCGGGGGAGAGGATGGCCGCCGCTTCCCAGGCTCGGAGGGTGGCCGGGGTGACCCGGAGATGGTGGGCGAGCTCGCCGATGGTTCTGGTGCCCGCTGAATGTGTTGTGTCAGAGCTCGATTCGGCGATCAGGTGGTCGACGGCTCGATGTACCGAGGTGAGGGTCTCGCGGTCTCGCAGGAGTCGGCTGTGCCCGCGGTCGATGATCGTGAGGGCATTGTCGAGGTCGTCCTCGTGTAGTGCGCGCATGATGTCGCCCGCGGTCGCGTGGCCGTAGGCGGGGATCAGGGTGAGGTAGGTGCGCAGCGCTGTCGCGTGCAGCTCGGTGTAGATCCGATAGCCGGTGGGGGTGCGCTCGGCAGGCGGGAGGCAGCCGTCCTGTTCGTAGTTGCGGACGGCCTGGGTCGAGATCGCGTGCTCGCGGGCTAGGTCGGACGGTCGTAGGGTTCTCACTGTTTTGAGACTTTACGACAGAGCGCGCGAATAATGCCTGATCAAGTCTCAACCGTTCTTTCAACGATACGATTGATAGATATGAGTCAGAAAATCAGCGACTTCGTCCGCCCGTCCTGTGAACTGCTTGCGCTCGGGGAACCGACGCACAAGGAACCCGGCTTCGCGTCGGTCCGCAACGAACTGTTCGTCGAGTTGGTGGCCGATGGGTTCCGATCGATCGCACTGGAAACAGATCGGGTTGCCGCACTCGCCGTGGACGAGTTCGTTCGAGGTGGCCACGGCGCCTTCGACGAGGTGATGCGGACAGGCTTCTCGCACGAATTCGGCGAACTCACCGGCAACCGGGAACTGGTCGCTTGGCTGCGCGACCACAACGCGGGTCGGTCGGCCGAAGATCAGGTCGGCTTCTACGGATTCGACGCCGCGATGGAAACGATGAGTGCGCCCAGCCCTCGGACCTACCTCGAATTCGCCCGCGACTACCTGGAAATCGACTTCGACATCAGCGGGCCTGCCGGCAGCGACGAGCGATGGAGCCGCGCCGAAGCGGTCCTGGACGCGAATGTCTCGCCCGGTACCACCCCCGAGGCCGAGCGGTTGCGGGTGATCGCCGACGACCTGCTCACCCTTCTCTACACGCGCGCGCCGGAGCGGATCGCGGCTACTTCGCTCGCCGAGTGGCGAAGGGCGGAAGTCCATCTCACCGCTGGACTCGGCTTGCTCCGCTATCACCGGCAGGCGGCTCAGCCGACCGAGGACGGCGTGCGATGGAACAGCCTGGCCGCCTCCCGTGACGCACTCATGGCCCAGAACCTGCTCGACATCCGGTCCATCGAAGCGCGCCGTGGGCCGACCCTGGTGTACTCGCACAACCTGCACCTGCGGCGCAACACCAGCGTCATGGCGATGGGGTCGATGGAGCTCGTCTGGTCCGGTGCGGGGGCGATCGTCGGATCGCTACTGGGAGAGCATTACGGGGTGATCCTCGGCAGTCTGGGACGCAGCGACGGCCTCGAACTCGCCGAACCCGCGCCGGGCACCTTCGAACACACGCTGCAGAACCGCATCGACACATGGGGTCTGCTCCCGGCGGCAGAAATCGGACCCGGACGAACCCGCACCGACGTCACCCGGGAGCAGGGATACTTCCCGCTGGATGCGGACACCGTGGACGTGACGGATGCGATCCTGCACCTCAGCGTCGGTCGGGCGCCGACATCTGTCAGCTAGCCGAGTCGCGCGGTGACGAACCCGCCAATTCCTCCAGGTAGGAGGCGACACCGTCCTCGTCGTTGCTCGGGAGCACCCGGTCGGCCAGGGCGATGACCTCGGGTACCGCGTTGGCCGGAACCAGCGCGGTACCCGCCCAGGTCAGCATGGCGACATCGTTGAGCGCGTCCCCCGCGGCCGCGACCTCCGAGAGGTGGATGCCGTCGAGTGCGCACAATCGGGCAAGCGCGCTGGCCTTCGACACACCCTCCGCCGCCATCTCCATATACGCGGCACCGGAGTGGGTCAGCTCCACTCCGGTGATCCCGACCGCCACCGCCTGCCGGTACAGCTGGGCGCCCGGTAACTCGGGATGACGGGCGACGATCTTCACCATCGCGTCGATGCCCGTCGGCAAGGTGTCCGACAATTCCATCTCGTGCGGGTTCCGGTGATGATCGGTGAACTTGCACAGGGCGGCATAGGCGGGCTCGGCGACGAACCGGGTGGCGCCCACATTGGCAAAGACGACACCGGGAATCAGCGCGCGGATCTGCGCCATCACCGCACCCGCCGCGCCGGTGTCGATCGAGACGGTGTCGATGATCTCCGGTGTGCCGTCGGCGAGGTCGAGCAGCACAGCGCCGTTGGCACACACCGCTTTACCGCGGAAACCGCACGACTGCGCCAACTCGTGCACCGAATGGCGGGCACGCGCCGTCGCCCACACCACCTCGATGCCCGCGGCCTGCGCACCGGCCATGGCCTCGGCGGTGCGCGGCGAGACGGTGCGATCGGAACGCAGCAAGGTGCCGTCGAGGTCGGTGGCGAACATCCGGATACCGGTCACCCGATCATGCTTTCACGCGCCGCGTCGACGACCAGGCCGGGATGACCGATAGGCCCGTTGCGCGCCTGTACCCGCTAGGTGGCCTGGCTGACCGACGACATGTGGAAGTCGGGGATGCGCAGCGGGGGCATGGCGGTGCGGGTGAACCAGTCCTTCCACTCCCGGGGGAGGGTGATCTCGGTGGCGCCCGCCTCCGACACCCGCCGCAGCAGGTCGAGTGGACTTTCGTTGAAGCGGAAGTTGTTGACCGCGCCGGTCACCTGGCCGTCCTCGACGAGGTAGACGCCGTCACGGGTCAATCCCGTGAGCAGCAGCGTGGCGGGATCGACCTCGCGGATGTACCAGAGGCAGGTGAGGAGCAGGCCGCGTTCGGTGCGAGCGATCATGTCGTCCAGCGACGCGTCGCCGCCACCGGTGAGCAGCAGGTTCTCGCCGGGAACCGTTGCGGGGGCGGAGAATTCGGCAGCCGTCGCGCGCGGATAGACCAGCGATTCGATGACGCCGTCGCTGATCCAGTCCACCCGCTGCGCGGACAGGCCGTTGTCGAACACCGACAGCGACTCCGACGACGACGGAGTCGCCACGAACGGCCGGTATTCGAGACCGCTCGCATTCGGGTCGGAGAACAGGGTCAGCGCGATGTCGCCGAGCCGCTCACCGACGCGCGTGCCACCGGCGCGGGAGAACGCGGTGTGTCCTTCGTGCGCGCCACGGCCCTCCATGCTCCACGCCAGATAGATCATCAGATCGGCGACCGACGACGGCGGCAACAGGGTCTCGTAGCGGCCCGCGGGCAGCTCGACGCGGCGCTTGGACCAGTCGAGGTGCCGCGACAGCTCGGCCAGCAGGCCAGGGGTGTCGACGTCGGTGAAGTCGGCGGTGCCGACTCCCACCCACGCGCTCGCCAGATCCTTGCCCTCGCCCCGCTTGCCGTTGATCTCCACCGAACCGGTGGGCTGACTGAACCGTCGGCGGATACCGGTCGAGGTGCCCAGCCAGGTGCTGTGCACTTGGTGGTGGGCGAAACCGTAGAGGCGATCGGTGCCGTCGAATCCGGTGGACAACTCGCGCGCCAACCCGGCGAACACCTCGATCTCGGTGGCGCCGGGCGCCTGATCCCAGGTGGCGGTGTCGTCGTCGGTGGGTTCGAGCAGCGGCATAGCGTCGCGGGCGGGGGCCGCCGTGCGAGCGGCCTGCTCGCTGGCGCGCACCACGGCCTCGATCTCGGTGGGATCGACGCTGGTGGAGCTGATGGAGCCGACCCGCGCGGTGTTCGGGCCGTCACGGAACACCGAGATCACCGCCCAATCCCGCGAGATCGACGAACCATTGGTGGTCATCGAATTGCCGGCCCACCGCAGCGACGCATCGTGCGCGTCGGTGACGATCACGATCGCCTCGTCGGCTTTCGACGCCGCCAGCGCACGCTCGACCACCGCGCCCGCCGGGAACAGACCCTCGTTCACTGACCGCCCTCCGTCCGGGTATTGAGAATGTTGACCCCGCGCACCAGCACCGACGGGCAGCCGTGGCTCACCGCCGCCACCTGACCGGGCTGTGCCTTACCGCAGTTGAACGCGCCACCGAGCTGCCAGGTGCTCGGCCCGCCGATCGCTTCCATCGACCCCCAGAAATCGGTGGTCGTCGCCTGGTAGGCGACATCGCGCAGTTGCCCGTTCAGCTCGCCGTTGCGAATCCGGAAGAATCGCTGACCCGTGAACTGGAAGTTGTAGCGCTGCATATCGATCGACCACGACTTGTCGCCCATGATGTAAATGCCGTCCTGCACCCGCGAGATCAACTCGGCGGTGCTGGTGTCACGTTCGGGATCGGGCTGCAACGACACGTTCGCCATCCGCTGGATCGGAACATGGTGCGGCGAATCGGCATACGAGCAACCGTTGGAGCGGTCGAGGCCCAGACGCGGGGCGAACACGCGGTCGAGCTGGTAGCCGACCAGGACGCCGTCACGCACCAGATCCCACTGCTGGCCCGCCACACCCTCGTCGTCGTAACCGACGGTGCTCAAGCCGTTGACCTGGGTGCGGTCACCGGTGACATGCATGATCGGCGTGCCATACCGCAGCGTGCCGAGCTGATCGGGAGTCGCGAACGAGGTACCCGCATACGCGGATTCGTAGCCGATCGCGCGGTCGTATTCGGTGGCATGGCCGATGGATTCGTGGATCGTCAGCCACAGGTTCGTCGGGTCGATCACCAGATCGGTAGGGCCCGCGACAACGCTGGGCGCCTTCACCTTCTCGGCCAGCCAACCGGGGATCTGTGCGAGTTCGCCTGTCCAGTCCCACGTTCCGTCGGCACCGGTGACGTACTCCCAGCCGCGACCCGCGGGCGCGGCCAGGGTGCGCATCGTCTCGAACACCCCGGACGCGGAATCGACGGTGACCGCGGCCAACTGGGGATGCAGGCGCACCCGCTGCTGGGTGATCGACGAACCCGCGGTGTCGGCGTAGAACGTCTGTTCCTTGACCTGCAAGACCGAGGCGGTGACATGGTCGACACCATCGGCGGCCGAGAGGCGTTCCGAGTAGTCCTGCAGCAGCGCCACTTTGTCGGCCGTCGGCACCGCGAACGGGTCGAGGTCGTAGGCCGAGACCCACGAGACATCGTCATAGCGCGGCTCGTCGGCCAGCTCGACGCGCTCCCGATTCAGCGAACGCAGCGCCCGTGCCACGGTCACCGCGCGGCGCGCGACCTCGGCGGCGATCTCGGGCGTGAGCGCGGCATGGGAGGCGAAACCCCAGGTGCCGTCGACGATCACGCGCACCGCCAGCCCCAGCTCGGTGGCGTCGGTGACGGCTTCGACGCGACCGTCGCGCAACCGAATCGACTGCGACACCAAGCGTTGCACGCGCAGATCGGCATGCTCGGCCCCTGCCGCGCGGGCCGCCGACAGCGCGGCTTCCGCCAGGGTAGCGAGCCCGAGCGCGCGGAACTCCTCATCCACATCTCTGGAAGTCGTGGTATCCCTCACCGCACCTACGCTAACCGGTGCCACCGACACATGTGCGCCGGAACCGCTTCCGGCGCACCGTCATGTCGGTTGTCGTCGTGACGCGCGGACTCCGGTCATCCCGCGAGCGACGCCGATAATGCCGTAGGGTGCCCGCCGTGCCGCCATCTGCCCTGCGCGATCGAAAAAAGGAACGAACCCGTCGTGCGATCCTCGTGGCCGCCGTCGAATTGTTCGAGGCCAGAGGGTACGAGGAAACGACCGTCGCCGAGATCGCGGCCGAGGCCGAGGTCGGCACCCGGACCTTCTTCAACTACTTCGCGAGCAAAGAAGATCTGCTCTTCCCCGAGAGCGACGAACGGGTGCGCGCGGCGGTCGCCGCCATCGCCACGCGTCGGCCCGGTGAGCGGCCGGTGGAGGTGTTGCTGCGGGCCCTGCGCGCCGCGGGTGACAATCCCGGCGAACGCCTCGTCGACGACATCAGTTCGCGGGTGGCCGCGCTGCGGGCGCGGGTCTCGCGCACTGTCCCCTCGGTGAGTGGTCGTGCCGCGCACGCGCAATTGGTCGCGCAGCGGGAGATCGCCCATCAGTTGCACATCGCGTTCCCGCACGAACTCGACGAGGTCGGCGCCGCGGCGCTGGTCGGCGCCGTGGTCGGCGCGGTATCGGGGGCGCTGACCGTGCTGTTCCAACAGCCCCAGCACGGCATCGACGACGGCGAACGCCTGCACCGCAAGATCCACGAGACCACCTCGCGGGTCCTGCAGCCCTGGCTGGCCGCCTCCGCGCCCTCCGAGCCGGTGCGCTAACCGAACTGCTGCCACCCCAAGCGGATCACCATCACCACCACGACGACGAGCAACACGATCCGAACGAACTCGGCGCCCTTGGCCAATGCCATCCGCGAACCGATCAGCGCACCGATGACATTGGCCACCGCCATGCCCGCACCGAGGCCCCACAGGATGTGGCCGGTCGAGCCGAGGAACAGCAGCGCACCCACGTTCGACCCGCAGTTGATCACTTTCGCCATCGCCGCCGCCCGCACGAACTCGGTGCCGAGCAGCGTCGCGAAAGTGATGATCAGAAAGGTGCCGGTGCCCGGTCCGAGCAGCCCGTCGTAGAGGCCGATCAGTCCGGATGCGAGGCCGACGACCAGGATCACCTTGCGGCGCGTCGGCGGATGGGTGGCCATCGTCAGGCCGACCGAGGGGCGCAAGGTCACGAAAACCGCCACGCCGACGAGCACCACCATCACCAGGGGGATGAACAGGTCGCGGTCGATCAGCGAGACCGCCGCCGCGCCGCACGCGGCGGTGATCGCGGCGATCACCGCGCCGGGCAGCAGGATCTTCCACTGCATCGGCACCCTGCGCGCGAAGGTCGCCACCGCGGTCGCGGTACCTGCCAGAGCGGCGAGCTTGTTGGTGCCGAGCGCGGTCTGCGGTGCGATGCCGGGGACGACGAGGAACAGCGTCGGCAGAATGATCAGCCCACCGCCGCCGACCACGGCATCGACCCAGCCCGCCGCCGCGGCGGCGACCAGTAGCACCGTCCAGTCTCCGAGTTGCACGCGTCCAGGCAATCAAGATCACGGCCGGAAAGCCAGCCGGGGCTACGCTGGGCCTCGTGCGCCGGTTCAGCCTGTGGCTACGCGGACGACCCATCGTCGCTGACTCGATTCTCGCGGGGTTGCTCCTGCTGCTCGACGCCCTCGGGGTGGGCGACGAACGCAACAAGGTCGTCTATCTGTTCTTCTCGGTGATTCTGCCGTTGCCGCTGATCCTTCGCCGGGTGTATCCGCGCGCGGTGGCGGCGGCGCTGCTGGTGCTGTCGTTGCTGAACACCCTGATCGGCTACCTGGCCGATGAAAACGCCGCCGACCACGTCGCCTTGATCGGCCTCGGGGTGATGCTCTACACGCTCGTCGCCTATGTCGGCCGGCGTGAGGGGCTCATCTTCCTCGCCTTTCTCACGCTCGACATGGCGTTGTCGGTCTTGCTGCTCGACCAGCCGAGGGGTGGAGATCTGGCGATGGCCGGGCTCATCTACGCGCTGTGCTGGACGCTGGCCGAGTTCAACGGCGCCCGGCACGCGTACGACTCCGAGGTCGCCGCGCGGCTCGCGGTCGCCGATTACGACAAGGAACGTCGCGCGCACGACGCGGTCGCCGCCGAACGCACCCGCATCGCCCGCGAACTCCACGATGTGGTCGCGCACGCGGTGAGCGTCATCATCGTGCAGGCCGACGGCGCCAAATACGCCCTGCGCAAGGACCCCGAAACCGCCGAACGCGCGCTCGCCACCATCGCGGGGACCGGGCGCGAAGCCCTGCGCGAGCTGCGCCGCACCGTCGCGCTGCTGCGCACCGAGCACGCCCCGGAACTGCTGCCCCAACACGGCAGCGCGGGTATCGCGAAGCTGGCCCAGATGATGCGCGAGGCGGGTCTGGCCGTGGACCTGGAACTGACCGGTGAACTCGACGACATCGCTCCCGAGGTGAGCCTCGGCCTGCACCGCATCGTGCAGGAATCGCTCACCAACACCCTGCGGCACGCGGGAACAGAGCCGAAGGCCGTGGTCCGGGTGCACCGGCGCGAGGAGGACATCCTCGTCGAAGTCACCGACAGTGGCGGCGTTCCCGCTCGGGTGAGCCCCGGCGCCGAGATTCCCGGTGCCGGGATGGGGCTGGTCGGGATGCGCGAACGAGTCGCGGTGCTCGGCGGCACCCTGAGCGCGGGCAGGCTCGACGACGGACGCTGGCGGGTGCGGGCCGACCTCCCGCTGCGCACCGAAACGGACTGACCCACGCGCTGCGGCCCTACGCGAAAAACGGAAGAACGCGGCGCGGCTGTGCGCATTAGGGTGAGGCAATGCCGATCAGCGTGCTCGTGGTGGACGATCAGGAACTCATGCGGATGGGCCTGAAAATGGTGCTGGGCGCACACCCCGACATCGAGGTGATCGGCGAAGCGGGCAACGGTGACGAGGCCGTGCGGCGGGCGAGCGAACTGCGCCCCGATGTGGTGCTGATGGACGTGCGGATGCCCGTCGTCGACGGGGTGACCGCCACCGCGCGGATCGTGGCCGCGGGCGAGGGTGTGCGGGTGCTCGTGATGACCACCTTCGACCTCGACGAACACGCTCTCGGTGCCCTGCGCGCCGGTGCGAGCGGATTCCTGCTCAAGGACACCCCACCCGAGGACCTCATCTCGGCCATCCGCAGCGTCGCCGGCGGGGACGCGGTGGTGTCGCCCAAGGTCACCAAGCGCTTGCTGGACCGGCTCGTCGCCGAGGACCCGACGAGTCTGCGCGACCCGAAGATCCTCGACGTCCTCACCGCCCGCGAACGCGAAGTACTCGAACAGATCGCGATCGGCCGCTCGAACGCCGAGATCGCCGCGGCGCTGTTCCTGTCGGAGGCGACGGTGAAGACACATGTCGGCCGGGTGCTCACCAAACTCGGCTTGCGCGACCGGGTGCAGGCGGTGGTGCTGGCCTACGAAACGGGGCTCGTCCGGCCCGGTGGCTGAGCGCGCGGTCCCGCTCGGGAGAAAAATCGGGCGCTCGTGCGTTGACGGGATAGATCGTCCGAAAGGATCGCCATGACCGCCCTGCTGTTCGTCCTCTACCTCGTCGTCGAGATCGCCGCCCTCGTCGGTCTCGCCCAGCTGATCGGCATCGGCTGGGCGCTGGTCGCGCTGGTCGCGGTGTCGGGCGTGGGGTTGGTACTGCTCGCACGGCAGGGCAGGCGGGTGTTCGACCGATTCCGGCGGGCCTCACGCGGCGAGGTGACCGCCGAGAGCGCGGTCGCCGACGGCGTGATCGTCGCCACCGGATCGGTGCTGCTGTTCGTGCCGGGCCTGGTCACCGGACTCGTCGGCCTGCTCGCGCTGTTCCCGCCGACCAGGGCACTGCTGCGACCGGCGCTGGAGAAGCTCGGTACCCGGCGCTTCGGTCCGTTGCCCTCGTTCGCGCCCTCGCCGTATCGCGGGATGGTGGTCGACGCCGACGGCGACGTGGTGGACGGCACCGTGGTCGGTCAGTGGTACGACGACGGTCACACCGCGGGTCCGCGCGCGCTCGGCCCCGCCTGAATTCGAAAAGGCTCCGAGCGACATGCCCGCGCGCGGCGGCGAAGGGTCTACAGTACCGACATGGCCCCCGAGCAGATCACCGTCACGGTGAGCGAGGAACTGGCCGACGCGGTGCGTAGAGCGAGCGCCGCTGCCGGACAGTCGATGTCGGACTTCACCACCGCCGCATGGCGGTTGGAACTGATCGCCGTGGAGGCGGGCGGGCACTGTCCCGCCGGGTTCGGCGACGCCGAAGTGCGCGCCGCGCTGTCGCTGCCGACCTGACCCGCTCGCCGCCCGGCTGAGACTGTCCCTGCCGAGGTGACGATCCGTCGATACGGCAGACTGGGGCATCGTGAGTACCCAGTTGCTGATCGGTGGTCGTTTCTACAGTTCCAGTTCCCCGGACGCGACCGCGATGGCGGTCACCGACGGCACCGTGGTGTGGTTGGGCGCTGAAGCGCCCGGGCGCGCGATGCATCCCGACGCGGAGATCGTCGACCTCGACGGTGCGTTCGTCGCACCCGCGTTCGTCGACCCGCATGTGCACATCACCGCGCTGGGACTGCAGCTGACCGGACTCGACGTGAGTGGCGCCGGATCCCTGGCCGAACTGCTCGAGACGGTCCGCATCCACGCCGCGAATCAGCCGGACGGGGTGATCATCGGCGAGGGTTGGGACGACACCACCTGGCCCGAGCAGCGCCCGCCGACGGTCACCGAACTCGACGAGGCTGCCGGTGCGGGCAGGCTCGTCTACCTGGCGCGCGTCGACGCGCATTCGGCCGTGGCGTCCTCGGCGCTGCTCGACGCGGCAGGCGATCTCGGCGACGGATACCAGCGCGGCGAACTGCTGCGTGCCGACGCCCACCACCGGGTGCGCACGGTCGCCCTCGCGGAACTCACTCGCGCCCAGCGCGATTCGGCGCGCAAGGCCGCTCTGGACGCGGCGGCCGCACACGGCATCGTCGCTGTGCACGAATGCGCGGGGCCCGATATCTCCGGCCGCGACGACATTCGCGAACTGCTCGCGTTCGAACACGGCGTGGCCGTGCGCGCCTACTGGGGTCAAGCCGTGCGGACCGCGGATGAGGCGCGCGCCCTGATCGCCGAGCTCGGGGTGCACGCGCTCGGCGGCGACCTGTTCGTCGACGGTTCGCTCGGCTCACACACCGCGCTGCTGCGTGCGCCCTACGCCGACGCGGCGGGCTGCGGCAAGAGCTTCCTCGACGAAGACACCGTCACCGCGCACATTCACGCGTGCACCGAGGCGGGCATCCAGGCAGGCTTCCACGCCATCGGCGACGCCGCCATGGATACCGTCGTCGCCGGATTCGCCCGTGTCGCAGCCGAACTCGGAGGTCCGGCGATCGCCGCACGCGGGCACCGGGTGGAGCACGCGGAGATGACCGACGCCGCCGCGATCGAACAGCTCGCCGCGCTCGGCGTGATCGCGTCCGTGCAGCCCGGCTTCGACGCCGCCTGGGGCGGCCCCGACGGGATGTACGCGACGCGCCTCGGCGCCGAGCGCGCCGCCGGCCTCAACCCCTTCTCTGCGATGGCGGCGGCGGGCATCTCCCTCGCCATCGGCTCCGACGCACCCGTGACCGCCATGAACCCGTGGGAACAGGTGCGCGCGGCCGTGCATCACCGCACCTCCGGTCACGGACTGTCCCCGCGGGCCGCCTTCGCCGCCGCCACCCGCGGCGCCTGGCGAGCGGGTGGCGTGCGCGACGGCATGGCCGGCACGCTGGTCCCCGGCGCCCCCGCCTCCTACGCGGTCTGGGACGCGGGTGACCTCGTCGTCGCCGCGGCCGCCGATACCGTGCAGCGCTGGTCCACCGACCCCCGCTCCCGGGTCCCCGGCCTCCCACGCCTCGACCCGGGTGCCGAGTTGCCGACCTGCCTGCGCACCGTGCACAACGGCACCACGATCTACACCGCCTGACCCGCCGTCGGCACCCGCGCCAGCAACGAATCACGGAGCAGCACACCATGATCGACCCCGCCACGGCCCATCCCGACGCCACGACGTCCGACGTCGCCGACACGCACAAGGGACAGAGCTACACGATGATGCTGCGGATGCTGGTGGCGACGGCGGGTGGGTTGTTGCTGTTCGGCAGCTTCCCGCCCCGCCCGTTCTGGTTCCTCGCGCCGGTCGCCATCGCCCTGCTCACCGTCGCGGTGCGCGGGCCGGGCACGCTGCGTGGTGGGTTCGGCTACGGGATGCTCGGCGGGCTGGCGTTCTTCGTGCCGCTGCTGCCCTGGACCGGGATCTATGTGGGGCCGGTGCCGTGGCTGGCGCTCTCGACGGTGTGCGCGGTGTACTTCGGACTGTGGGGCGTGCTCGCCCGGTGGTTGAGCGCGCTGCCGGGCTGGCCGGTGTGGCTCGCGCTGGCGTGGACCGCGAGCGAATGGGTCAGGTCGAGTTTCCCGTTCGGTGGATTCCCGTGGGGGCGCGTCGCGTTCGGGCAAGCCGACGGTTGGTATCTGCCGCTGGCCGCCTACGGCGGTGCGCCGCTGGTCGGCTTCGCGGTCGCGTTGACCGGCACCGGCCTGGCCGCCCTTGCCCTGCGCTTGCTCGCCTGGGCGCGCACCCCCGCGCCGCGCGCGAATACCCGCGCCGCGCGCATCGGATTTGCCACCGCCGTGGTGACCGTGGCTATCATGCCCCTGGCCGGAGTGATCCTGCGGCCGACACTGCCCGCCCCGGATGCAGGCACCCGGACGATCACGGTCGCCGCCATCCAGGGCAGCGTGCCGCGGCTCGGGCTCGACTTCAACGCCCAGCGCCGCGCGGTGTTGGACAACCACGTCCGGCGCACCGAGGAGCTGGCCGACGCCGTCAACCGCGGACAGGCCGCACGGCCCGACATCGTGATCTGGCCCGAGAACTCCTCCGATATCGATCCACTGCGCAATGCCGACGCCGCCGCGGAGATCACCGAAGCCTCGGTGAAGATCGGCGCCCCGATCCTGGTCGGCGCAGTCCTGGTGAATGGTGACCGCACGACCACCAACTCGGTGATCGTGTGGAACGGCACGGCCGGCCCGGGGGAGCGGCACGACAAGAAGATCATCCAGCCATTCGGCGAATACCTGCCGATGCGTGGTTTCTTCCGTTTGTTCTCTTCCTATGCCGATCGTGCGGGCTATTTCGTGCCGGGTAACGGTGACGGAACGGTGACAGCCGCTGGTGTTCCGATCGGTGTGGCGACCTGTTACGAGGTCGCTTTCGATCGAGCATTTCGGGAATCTCTCGCCGCGGGCGCTCAACTGCTGACAGTGCCGACCAACAACGCCACGTTCGGTGAGAGCGAGATGACCTATCAGCAACTCGCCATGTCGCGGGTGCGTGCGGTCGAACACGGGCGCGCGCTCGTGGTCGCAGCAACCACCGGAGTCAGCGGGATCATCACTGCTGATGGCGTGCTCAGGCAGCACACCGAGCAGGTCATCCCCGCCGCGCTGGTGGCTCAGCTACCTTTGCGCGACGCGACGACAATCGCTACCCGAGTCGGTGCATGGCCCGAAATGGCGTCCGTTATCCTGACCGCGATCGGCGTCGGGCTGGTGTTTCTTCGACGGCGCGGAGCGAATCCGGCGAAGGCTGTGCGGATTTCGGACAATTCTGAATAAGCGGTTTGTTTCAACCCGGGGGAAGCGGCACGAAGTTGCTGCTGCAGGGGCGTAATCCACAGAGATCAAAATAAATCCATCTCGGTAGCCATCCGGCTGCCGGAGTACTCCGAATCATGGGCGTGGAAAAGCCACGCCCTGGGCCGTCGTGTGCCCGGGCGCTGCTCGGGGAGTTGTGACACAAGGCAGAAACGGAGTGCTTGATGAGTTCTTTGGCCACCGACCACGTCAGCTCGAGCGTCACCGACGAGGACCCGGGCCAACCGTTCGCCCTCTCACCCGGTCAGACAGCACTGTGGTACGCGCAACGGATCCGGCCCGACATCCCGCTCACCATCGCGCACTACGTCGAACTGCACGGTGATCTCGATGTCGGGAGGCTGCTCTACGCGGTGGAGCGCTACGGTGCGGAGTCCCAGGTGGGACATGTCCGCCTACTCGAGATCGACGGCGTACCCCACCAACGAGTTGACCCGACCTGGCGGCCCGGGTGGGCTCGGATCGACCTGCGCGGCGAATCCGACCCGCGGGCTGCCGCGCTGGGATGGATGAACTCCCACGCCAGCACCCCGATCGACATGGAGCACGAGCCACTCACCATCAATGTGGTGTTGCGGGTCGGTGACCGGGAATGGTTCTGGTACGAGCGCGGACACCACATCGTTATCGACGGTTACGGTGCGATGAACGCGCTCTCGCGCACCGCCGAGATCTACACCGCCGTCGGCGAGCAGCGCGAACCGTCGGTGTCCCGGGCCGCCGCTCTCGTCGACCTCTACGCCGACGAATCCCGCTACCGTGAGTCCAGCCGGTTCCGCGCCGACCGCGAGTACTGGAAGGAACAGCTCGCCGGCGTGGGTGAACCGATGACACTGTCGTCGGTCACCGCCGCGGGCGATACCCACGACGCGGGTCGCCACCGCGCGACCGCGGTGCTCGACGCCGACCTCGACACCCTGCTCACCGACGCGATCGCCACCCACGGTTCGGCCAACTCGGCGCTCATCGTCGCCGCACTGGCCGCCTACGTTCGTTCGGTCACCGGTGACCCCGATGTCGTGCTGAGTCTGCCGGTTTCGGCCCGCACCACCGTGGTGCTGCGCCGTTCGGCGGGCGTGGTGTCGAACGTGGTGCCGCTGCGGGTCCGGTTCGACGAGCACACCACCGTCGCCGACGTCGTGCGCCAGACCGAACTGCAGATCACCGGCGCACTGCGGCACCAGCGCTACCGCTCCGACGACATCCGTCGCGACTGCGGTTACTCCCGCGACGCGCGGGGTTTCTTCGGGCCGATGGTCAACATCATGCTGTTCCACGACGAGCTGAAGTTCGACGATATCGCCGGTCAGGTCAATGTTCTCGCCACCGGACCCGTCGAAGACCTCTCGATCAACATCTACAACGGCGACGGCGGCCGCATCCAACTCGACTTCGAGGCCAACCCGAAGCTCTACGGCGAGTCCGAGAACGCTGCCCACCACTCCCGCTACCTCGACTTCCTCGCGCGCTTCCTCGCTGCCGAGCCGACCACCCCCACCTACGCGCTCACCGCGATCACCGCCGCCGAGAACGACAGGGTGCTGCGGGAGTGGAACGTCACCGAGATGCCGATGCAGGCCGCGACCCTGGTCTCGCTGTTCGAGGATCAGGTGCGCCGCAGCCCCCATGCCGTCGGTCTCGAATTCGGTGACCGCACCATCGGATACACCGAACTCGGCGACCGGGTGAACCAGCTGGCGCGCGAACTCATCGCCCGCGGTGCGGGCCCGGAGACCACCGTCGGTGTGTGCCTGCATCGCAGTATCGATCTGGTCGTCGGGATCTACGCGGTGCTCGCGACCGGCGCGGCCTACCTGCCGCTGGATCCCGAGCATCCGGTCGATCGCATCGAAGCGGTAGTGGCACAGGCGGATCCGGTGTGTGTGCTCACCGCGGATCGCGACGGTGTCCGGCTGCCTGCGGGCACCGTCCGGGTCGATCTGGACGCTCTCGACGTGAGCGGCAACGATGTCGCGCCGATCACCGATGCCGACCGTCGCGCGCCCTTGCGGCCCGAGCATCTCGCCTACGTGATCTTCACCTCCGGCTCCACCGGTAAGCCCAAGGGCGTCGGCGTCACGCATGCCGCGATCGTGAACCGGTTGCGCTGGATGCAGGCCGAATACCCCATCGATCACACCGACGCGGTCCTGCAGAAGACCCCGGCCACCTTCGACGTGTCGGTGTGGGAGTTCTTCTGGCCGCTGCAGGTCGGTGCGCGCCTGGTGGTCGCCGCTCCCGAAGGGCATCGCGACCCGGCCTACCTCGCGCGGATCATCACCGAAAGGGCCATCACCACCGCACATTTCGTGCCCTCGATGCTGTCGCTGTTCGTCACCGACCCGCGCGTGCGCGGCGGGGCGGGGCTGCGCCGGGTGTTCTGCAGTGGCGAGGCGCTACCGGGCGCCACCGTTCGCGATTTCCATGCCGCGCTGCACGGTCCCGACGGGGGACCGGAACTGCACAATCTCTACGGGCCCACCGAGGCCGCGGTCGACGTCACCTACTGGCCGTGCCCGGCCGACGCCACCACGGTGCCGATCGGTTCGCCGGTGTGGAACACCCAGACCTACGTGCTCGACTCGTATCTGCGACCGGTGCCGCCCGGTGTCGCGGGCGAGTTGTACCTGGCCGGCGTGCAGCTGGCTCGCGGCTACCTGGGGCGCCCCGACCTGAGCGCCGACCGGTTCGTCGCCAACCCGTTCACACCGGGGCAGCGGATGTATCGCACCGGTGACCTGGCGCGCTGGCAGATCGCCGGTGGTGTCCTGGAATACCTGGGCCGCACCGACTTCCAGGTCAAGATCCGCGGACTGCGGATCGAACTCGGCGAGATCGAATCCGCGTTGCTCGCGCAGGACGGGATCGCCCGCGCGGTCTGCGTCGCTCGTGCCAGCCGTACCGGTGACGACGAACTCGTCGCCTACGTGGTCGCCGCGCGGGGCGCCCCGGCGCCGGAGTCCACCGCCTTGCTCTCGACACTGCGCCGTGGCCTGCCGTCCTACATGGTGCCCTCGGCGCTGGTCGTGCTCGACGAACTGCCGTTGAGCGCGAACGGCAAGGTCGACCGTAAGGCGCTGCCCGCGCCGGAGGCGAGTGTGCGGGTGACCTCCGGCGCCGCGGCGCCGCAGACCGAACTGGAATGCGCACTCGCGGAGATCTTCACCGAGGTGCTCGCCTTGGACGGCACCGTGATCGGTGTCGAGGACAGCTTCTTCGACCTCGGCGGCAACTCCCTGGTCGCCGCCCGCGCGGTTGCCAGGATCAACACCACCCTGGATGCGAACCTCACCATCCGGGAAATGTTCGAGTCGCCCAACATCGCCGCGCTGGCCGGTTACATCAGCACCCATCGGCCCGAAACCTCCACGCCGAAACTGGTTCCCGTGCGCAGGCCCGAACAGGTGCCGCTGTCGCTGGCCCAGCAGCGGCTGTGGATCCTCAACCGCTTCGCCGAACACGCCGCCGCCTACAACATGCCCTTGGCCCTGCGGCTCACCGGACATCTCGACCTCGACGCGTTGCGCGCGGGTCTGCGCGACGTCCTGGACCGCCACGAGAGCCTGCGCACCAGTTTCCCCGAGGGCCCCGACGGCCCGTACCAGCTCATCCACGCGGCGGCCGGGGTGGAACCCGAACTCACGCCGGTGGACGTGTCCGCCGCCGAGATCCCCGCGCTGGCAGCGCAGGTGGCGTCGCGTGGTTTCGATCTGCGCACCGAGACACCGCTGCGGGTCGCGCTGTACCGGGTCGGCGCCGAAGATCACCTGCTGCTCGTGGTGCTGCACCACATCAGCGGTGACGGCTGGTCGGTCGCCCCGTTGGCCAGGGATCTGATGGTCGCGGTGTCGGCGCGCGCGGGCGGTGCCGCACCCCAGTGGGCGGCGCTGCCGGTGCAGTACGCCGATTTCGCGATGTGGCAGCGCGAACTGCTCGGTGAGGAAACCGACCCCGAAGCGCCCATCGCGCGTCAGCTCGGGCACTGGCGCGGCACGCTGGCCGGGCTGCCCGATCAGCTCGACCTGCCGCTCGATCGGCCGCGGCCGATGCAGCGTGGCACCGGTGGGGACTCCGTCGAATTCGTCATCGACGCCGAAACCCGGCGTGCGGCAGCCGAACTCGCGACCGGTCGCGGGGTGAGCATGTTCATGGTGCTGCACGCGGCGCTGGCCACCCTGCTGGCCCGGCTGTGCGCGAGTACCGACGTCACCATCGGTACGCCCATCGCGGGCCGGTCCGATCCGGCGCTGGACGAGTTGGTCGGCATGTTCGTCAACACCCTGGTGTTGCGCACCGACGTGAACCTCGATGCCGGATTCGACCGCATGCTCGACCTGGTCCGCGAGACCGATCTCGATGCCTTCGCCAACCCCGACGTGCCCTTCGAGCGGCTCGTGGAACTGGTCAACCCCGATCGCTCGACCAGCAGGCATCCGCTGTTCCAGGTGATGCTGTCCTACGACCGCACTCCGGAGCTGCGCGTCGAATTGCCCGGCGTCACAGCGGAACTGGTGCCGATCGAGATCGGTGTGGCCAAGTTCGACCTTCAGCTCGAGGTGCGCGACAACCACGACGACGGACCGCTCCACGCCGAATTCGGGTTCGCCACCGACGTTTTCGATCGCGCCTCGGTGGAGGCCATCGCCCGGCGGTTCACCACTCTGCTGGCCGCTGCCGTCGCGACCCCCGCCACGGCCATCGGTGACCTCGACGTGCTCGACCGCCGCGAGATCGCCCGACTGGTTCCGGTGGCCGGTGCGCCCGCCGAACCGGCGGGCACGCTGGCCCGGCTGCTCAGCGACACCGCGCAACACCTGCCCGACTCGGTGGCAGTGCGCTACCTCGGTTTCGACACCACCTACCGGGAGCTCGACGAATGCTCGAACCGGTTGGCGCGCAGCCTGATCGCGCACGGTGCCGCCCCCGAATCGGTGGTGGCCGTCGCGCTGCCGCGCAGCCTCGAGTCGATCATCGCCATCTGGGCGGTCGCCAAGACCGGCGCCGCGTATGTGCCCGTCGATCCCGCCTACCCGAGCGAACGCATCGCGCACATGATCGGCGACTCCGGCGCCACGCTCGGGCTCACCCTGCCCGAACACCTCGCCGCGCTGCCCACTACCACCGGCAAGCACCGGCGGGCGCCGGAGTGGATGGTGTTCGGGACGGCCGATTTCGAGGCCGACTGCGCGGTCCGCTCCGCCACCCCGCTGTCCGACGCCGACCGCAGGAATCCGATGCGGGCGGGTCAGCCCGCCTATCTCATCTACACCTCGGGCTCGACCGGCATCCCCAAGGCCGTCGTGGTCACCCACGCGGGTATCGCCTCGCTGGCCAGCGAACAGACCCAGCTGTTCAAGGTGACCGACCACGCGCGCACCATGCACTTCTCCTCGCCCAGCTTCGACGCCTCGGTGCTCGAACTGCTGCTCGGGTTCGCCGCGGGCGCGACGATCGTGGTCGCCCCGGCCGACCTCTACGGCGGCGCGGAACTGGCCGGTTTCCTGCGCTCGGAACGCATCACCCACGCGTTCATCACCCCCGCCGCGCTGGCCACCGTGCCCGCGGGTGAGTTCCCGGCCCTCGGCACGGTCATCGTCGGTGGCGAGGCCTGCTCGGACGAGCTCGTCGACGCCTGGGCCAAGAAATACCGGATGCACAACATGTACGGCCCGTCCGAGGCCACCGTCGCGGTCACCGCGAGCGCGGCCATGGTGCCGGGGGAGCCGGTGCCGCTGGGCGCGCCCGTGCGCGGCATGCGGTTGTTCGTCCTCGACGGCCGGATGAACCCGGTGCCGCCGGGGACACCGGGCGAGCTGTACGTCTCCGGGCCCGGTCTGGCTCGCGGGTACCTCGGCAAGCTGGCACTCACCGCGCAGCGATTCGTCGCCAATCCGCACGGTCGAGTCGGCGAAAGAATGTATCGCACAGGCGATCTCGTGGTCGCCGACATGACCGGCCGCCTGCGCTTCCTCGGCCGTGCCGACGACCAGATCAAAATCCGTGGCTTCCGCGTCGAACTGCGCGAAATCGACCATGTGCTGCGCGAACACCCGGGCGTGCGGTCCGCGCTGACCATCGTCCACGTCGACGAGCAGGGTCAGCAGCGGCTCGCGTCCTACGTCACCGCCGACGGCCCGATCGAACCGGCCGCCCTGCTCGACACCGCCCGCGGCAGGCTGCCCGGCTACATGGTGCCCGCCGCGCTGGCGGTGCTCGACGCGATGCCGGTCACCCCGGCGGGCAAACTGGACCGAAAGGCGCTGCCCGCACCGGAATTCGTGGTCAACGGTGGGTCACGCGCGCCGCGCACGCACCTCGAGATGCGGGTGGCCGCGGTGTTCACCGAGATTCTCGGTCGCCCGATTCCCGGCGCCGAGGACAGCTTCTTCGACATCGGCGGCAACTCGCTGCTGGCCACCCGGCTCGCCGCCGCGCTGCACGCCGACTTCGAAGTGGATCTGCCCGTCCGGCAGATCTTCGAGGCGCCGACCGTGGCGGGCATCGCCCGGCTGATCACGGAAGCGCCCCGGACGCAGCGGGTGGCGCTGGCGGTACACACCCCGCGCCCGGGACGCATACCACTGTCGTTGCCGCAGCAACGGCTGTGGTTCCTGAACCGATTGTCCCCCGAATCCAGCGCCTACAACATCGCATTCGTCTTGCGAATCGGCGGAGATCTGGACGTCGACGCGCTGCAGGGCGCCCTCACCGACCTGGTGGAGCGCCACGAAGTACTGCGCACTGTGTTCCCGGAAGACCTCTCCGGCGCGCAGCAGGTGATCCTGCCGCTCGCGCAGGCGATGCCGGCGATCGAGGTCGTCGACACCGCACCGGATCGGGCGCAGGCGGCGCTGACCGCGCTGGCCCGCAAGGGCTTCGACCTCACCCGGCAGACGCCGTTGCGAGTGTCGTTGCAGCGCACCGCATCCGACGAGCATCTGCTCGGCGTCGTCGTGCATCACATCGCCGCCGACGGCTGGTCGCTCGGCCCGCTGACGCGTGATCTCGCCATGGCGTACGTAGCGCGGACCGGCGGCACCGCCTTCGAGCACGCGCCGCTGCCGGTGCAGTACGCCGACTTCAGCCTGTGGCAGCGGGCCGTCCTCGGTACCGAGGACGATCCGGACAGCATCACCGCCACCCAGCTCGCGTTCTGGCGCGAAACCCTGTCCGAGCTGCCCGACGAGTTGCCGCTGCCGTTCGACCGCCCCCGTCCGGTCGAACCGACGGGGGCGGCGGGCACCGTGACCTGCCAGGTTTCGGCGCCGCTGCAACAAGCACTGGCCGAGCTGGCAGGCGATACCGGTGTCAGTCTGTTCATGGTCGTGCGCTCTGCCCTGTCGGTGCTGCTGCGCAGCGTCACCGGCGGACGCGACATCCCCATCGGTACTCCGGTCGCCGGGCGCACCGACATCCAGCTCGACGACCTCGTCGGCATGTTCGTCAACACCCTGGTTCTGCGCTCCGATGTCGACCCCGACCGCAGCTTCACCGAACTGCTGCAGGCCGACCGCGACAGTGAGTTGGCCGCCCTCGCCCACGCCGATGTGCCGTTCGAACGCGTCGTCGACGCGCTCGGCCGGGAGAGCAGGGCGAGCAACCGGCACCCGCTGTTCCAGGTCGCGCTGAGCATGCAGGACAACCGCACACCGACGCTGGAACTGCCCGGCCTGCGGCTGGACGCGCGCGAGCTCGACATCGCGCTGGCCAAGTTCGACCTGGAACTGCGGGTCGCGCCCGCCGACGAGGACGGGCTGCGGTTCGAGTTCGTCTACGCCGCCGAACTCTTCGACGCCGCCACCATCGCCACCCTCGCCGATCGGTTCGTGCAGATTCTCACCCAGGTGACCGCCGACCCGCGGCGGCTCGTGTGCGATCTGAACCCGCTCACCGTGCTCGAACGGCGCGACCACGTCCCCGCACAGGGACCGGCCGCGGTCACGCCGGTCATCCTGGCCGACATTCTCGACGGCGCGGCGACGAAGTTTCCGCGTCGGCCCGCGCTGCGCTGGTTCGCCGAGGGCAGTGCCACCGGCGAAGTGGGCGAGCTCGACTACGCCGAAGTCGCCAGCCGGGCACACCGGCTCGGTCGGGCACTGATCGCTCGCGGGATCGGCACCGGCGACCGCGTGGCGGTGGGTCTGACCCGTTCACTGGACTGCGCTCTTGCCATCTTCGGCGTCGCGGCCTCCGGTGCGGCGTTCGTCCCCGTCGACCCGCGCTACCCGGCCGACCGGGTGCGGCACATGCTCACCGACTCCGGTGCAGGCGCGGTCATCACCGTGCGCGCCGACGCGGACGCACTGCGCGAGGCCGCGGGCCCGCTCGACACCCAGTGGTTGCTGATGGACGACGACGAGCTGAACGCCGAACTGGCGGGCTACGACGGGGTCCGGATCGACAACGCCGAGCGGATCCGTCCGGTGCGCACCGCCGACCTGGCCTATCAGATCTACACGTCCGGCTCCACCGGCCTGCCCAAGGGTGTCACCGTCACCCACAGCGGTCTCACGAGCCTCGCGCTCGACCTGCGCGAACGCATGGGTCTCGACCGGTTCTCCAGGACGTTCTTCTTCTCCACGCCCAGTTTCGACGTCTCGGTGCTGGACATGCTCCTGGCCGTCTACTCCGGCGCCGAGATGGTGATCGGCCCGATCGACATCTACGGCGGTGACGAACTCGGGGCCCTGCTGGAACACGAACAGATCACCCACACCTTCCTGACGCCCGCGGTGCTGGCCTCGATCGATGCCAGCCGCTGGCCGCTGCCGATGCTGCGCGGTCTGATGGCCGGCGGCGAGGCGGTGCCACCGGACCTGGTGGAGAACTGGGCACCGGGCCGGCGGTTCGTCAACGCCTACGGGCCCACCGAGTTCACCGTCATCGCCGCGATGTCGGAGCTGCGGGTGGGTGTTCCGGTGGCCATCGGAACGCCCGTGCGTGGTTCACGGGCACTCGTGCTCGACGAACGGCTGCGGCCGGTCCTCACCGGAGTGCCGGGTGAGCTCTACCTCGGTGGCGCCGGTATCGCCCAGGGCTATCACGAGCGCTACGGCCTGACCGCCGGACGATTCATCGCCGACCCGTTCGGCCCGGCGGGCAGCCGGATGTATCGCACCGGCGACGTGGTTCGCTGGACCGCGGGTGGGGAGATCGACTACCTCGGTCGCAGTGACCATCAGGTCAAGGTGCGTGGTTTCCGCATCGAACTCGGCGAGATCAGCGCCGTGCTCGGCAGCCATCCCGAGGTCCGCTTCGCGCACACCGATGTGCGGCGGATCGCGGGCGACGATCGGATCGTCGCCTGGATCCAGCTGAACGAGGGCATCGACCCGGCCGAAGTGGCCGGGGTGAAGCGCCATGCGATGGTCCGGCTGGCCGGGCACATGGTTCCGTCGTCGCTGAACCTGATCGACCAGGTGCCGCTCACTCCGGTCGGCAAGCTCGACCGCACCGCGCTGCCCGAACCGGAATTCACCGCCACCGCGGGCCGGGCGCCACAGACCGAAGCCGAGCGGACCGTCGCGCGGGTGTTCGAGGATCTGGTCGGGACGAGCGAGGTCTGCGCCACCGACAGCTTCTTCGACATCGGCGGCAACTCGCTGCTGGCCACCCAGCTGGTGGCCCGCCTGGCCGCGGCCAGCAATGTGCGCCTGGAAGTGCGCACCGTGTTCGCGACGCCGACTGTCGCCGAGCTCGCCGCGCTCATCGAATCCGGACCGTCCGGCGACGAGTACCGGCCGGACCTGGTGCCCCAGCGCCGACCGGAACGGATTCCGCTGTCGGCGGCGCAGCGCAGGCTGTGGTTCCTCAACCGCTTCAACGCGGGCGCCGATGGCGAGAGCCAATCGTCGGGGGCCTACAACATCCCGGTCGTGCTGCGTCTGCACGGCACCGTCGACCTCGATGCGCTCATCGCCGCTTTGCACACGGTGCAACGTCGGCACGAGACGCTGCGCACGGTCTTCCCGGAAAGCTCGGGGGAGCCCGAGCAGTTGGTGCTCGACCCGGCGATCGCCGCCGTCACGCTGTTCCACGCGACGGCCACCGCCGGTGAGGTCGAAACGGCTGTGACCCGTTTCGTCACCCCGGGATTCGACCTGTCGGCCTCGGTGCCGATGCGGGCGGCGCTGATCAGCGTCGACCACACGGGGCAGTCGGTGCCGACCAAGGCCAAGTTCGCCGTCGCGCGGTCGACCGAGCATGTGCTGGTGCTGGTCGTGCACCACATCGCGATGGACGGCTGGTCGCTGGAACCGCTCGCGGCCGAAGTGGCCGCCGCCTACCGTGGCATCCAGATCGGTGAACCGTTCGGCGAACAGATCCCGCAGATCCAGTACGCCGACTACACGCTGTGGCAGCAGGACCTCCTCGGCACCGAGGACGATCCTGATTCGCTGATCAGCAAGCAGCTCGGGCACTGGCGCGGCGTGCTCGACGGCCTGCCCGAACTGCTCACCGTGCCTGCCGATCGGTCGCGCCCGCCGGTGCCCTCCTATCGAGGCGGCACCGTCGACTGCGCGGTCGACGCGGCGACCCACCGGGCGCTGCGCGGCATCGCCACCGCGAACAACGTCAGCATGTTCATGGTGTTACACGCGGCCCTGGCGGTGCTGCTGCACCGGGTCACCGGCACCGAGGACATCGCCGTCGGCACCGCCAGCGCGGGCCGCGGGCATCCCGCGCTCGACGCGATGATCGGCATGTTCGTCAACACCCTGGTGCTGCGCACCGAGGTGGCCGACGAGCGCGCGTTCGTCGATCTGCTGCGCACCGTGCGCGACGGCGACCTCGACGCCTTCGCCAATGCCGACGTGCCCTTCGAACGGCTCGTCGAAGTGGTCAACCCGGCGCGCTCACAGGCACATCACCCGCTGTTCCAGGTGATGCTCTCGGTGCGCAACACCCCCGTGCGCATGCTGGAACTGCCCGGCCTGCGGATCGAAGCGGTCGACGCCGACGCCGGTATCGCCAAGTTCGACCTGCAGTTCACCTTCACCGAAACCCAGACCGCCGACCGGGTGGGCGACGGCATCAGCCTGTCGGTGAACTACGCGGCCGACCTGTTCGACGAGGTCACCGCGCGCAGGCTCGGCGACCGGCTGGTCCGGCTGCTCACCGCCGTGGCCGCCGACCCGAACACCGCGGTCGGTGACCTGGCCTTGCTCGACGCGGTCGAGTGGACCGCGCTGGCGCCGGTGCACGGCACCCGCGCCGAGCAGCCGGTCACACTGCCCGCGGTCTTCGGCGCCGCCGTGGCTCGCTCGCGCGACGGCGTCGCGCTGTGCGCCGGCGACACGGTGGTCACCTACGACGCGCTCGACCGGTGGACCAACCGGCTCGCCCGCGTCCTCATCGGTCGGGGCGTCGGTCCGGAAACCCTGGTGGCACTGGGTATTCCGCGTTCGGTGGAATCGGTGGCGACCATGCTCGCCGTCGCCAAGGCGGGCGCCGCTTTCGTGCCCGTCGACCCGAACTACCCGGCACAGCGGATCAGTCACATGCTCACCGATTCCGACGCGGCACTGGGTCTGACGCTGCTCGAGCACCGCGATCGGCTGCCCAGCGACACCCGCTGGCTGGTGCTGGACGATCCGCAGACCAGGGCCACCGTGCTCGGCACCGACGACTCGCCGATCACCGACGCCGAACGCGTTCGCCCACTGCGCGTGCACAATCCGGCGTACGTGATCTACACCTCGGGCTCCACCGGTACACCGAAGGGCGTCGTCGTCACCCACGGTGGTCTGTCGAATTTCGCCGCCGAGACCGCCGACCGCTTCGACGTGCGTCCCGGCAGCCGGGTGCTGCACTTCGCCACCCCGAGCTTCGACGCCGCCATGCTCGACATCCTGTTCGCGCTCGGTGGTGCGGCGACGCTGGTGATCTCCCCGGCCGGGGTGGTCGGCGGCGAGGATCTGCGGCAGGTGTTCATCCGGGAACGGATCACCCACGCGTTCGTCACCACCGCCGCGCTCGGCACCGTCGACCCGGCGGGCGTGCACTCGCTGGCCCATGTGCTCACCGGTGGTGAAGCGCTGCCGCCGGAACTGCTCGCCCGCTGGGCGCCGGGGCGCAACTTCTACAACGTGTACGGCCCCACCGAGACGACCATCGTCACGTTGATGCCGCAGCCGATGACCCCACAGGGTCCGATCACCATCGGCGGGCCGATCCGCGGCGTCGCGGCGACCGTGCTCGACCGGCGACTGCATCCGACGCCGATCGGCGTCACCGGTGAACTGCAGTTGGCCGGCTCGGCGCTGGCCCGCGGCTACCTGAACCGGCCGGGTCTGACCGCCCAGCGGTTCGTCGCCGATCCCTATGGCGCACCGGGTGAACGGATGTACCGCACGGGCGACCTGGTGCGCTGGCGCAACGGCGCGAAGTCGGCGCTGGACGTGGAGTACGTCGGCCGTACCGACCATCAGGTGAAGGTCCGCGGTTTCCGGATCGAACTCGGCGAGATCGACGTCGCGTTCGCCCGGCACGCCGATGTCGAGCTCGCGCTCACCATCGGTCACACCACGCAGGCCGGGGTCACGGCGCTCGTCTCGTATGTGAAGGCGCGCAACGGGTCCGCGCCGAGCGTGCCCGATCTGCTCACCCACGTCGCCGGGCACGTGCCGAACTACATGGTCCCGCAGGCGATCATGCTGCTCGACGAGGTACCGCTGAGCCCGGTCGGCAAGCTCGATCGCGCCCGGCTGCCCGAGCCGGTGTTCACGGCGTCCGGCGGTTACCGCGCGCCCGTGACCGCGGCCGAGAGGGCACTGTGCGCGGTGTTCACCGAGGTGCTCGGGGTGGAGCGGGTCGGCGCGGACGACGGGTTCTTCGAACTCGGCGGCAACTCCTTGCTGGCCACCAAAGTTGTTGCGGCACTGCGTGAGCAGGGGTACGAGATGCCCGTCCAGATGATGTTCGGCGACGCCACCCCCTCGGCCATCGCGGCCAGGCTCGACGGCGCCGACCCGGAGGCGGTGATCGAGGCGGCGACCAGCCCGGTGCTGCCCATCCGCCCATCCACCAGCCCGCACGACACCCCGCTGTTCTGCGTGCACCCGGCGATCGGTCTGGCCTGGTGCTACGCGGGACTGCTCGCTCATCTCGCCCCGCAGCGCCCGGTATACGGCCTGCAGGCCCCGCACGTGTCCGGCGACGACAGCTTCACCTCGATTCCCGAAGCCGCCGGACACTATGTCGCCCATATCAAGTCGATCCAGCCGCACGGTCCCTACCACCTGCTCGGCTGGTCGCTCGGCGGCCTGATCGCGCAGGAGGTCGCGGTGCAACTGCAGGAAGCGGGTGAAGACGTCGCACTGCTCGCGATGATGGACAGCTACCAACTCGGCGACCGCTGGCTCGACACCTCGATGCCCAGCGTCGCCGATATCCTCGGCGAGTTCGGCGCCGACCTGGTCGACGGCGCACCGTTGCCCGCCGACCTGGACCTGCACGAAGCGGCGGATCTGCTACGGGCACAGGCGGGCCCGTTCGCCGCGCTCTCGGTGGACCACCTGCAACGCCTCTACACCGGGTACGCCGACGGCACTGTCATGGCAAACCGGTTCCGGCCGCGCACCTTCGACGGCGATCTCGTGTTCTTCACCGCCACGGCGGACGAGATCAACGCCGCCGATCCGAGCCGGTGTGCCCAAGCCTGGCAGCCGTTCGTCACCGGCAACATCCACAACCACGACCTGCCCTGCAGGCACGCGGCGATGACCACACCGGAATCGCTGGCGGCGATCGGCCCCGTGCTGCATCGCCACCTCGACGCGATACCGGAGATCACCGTGTGCGGCAGCGGCCAGAAGGAGATGCATCCGTGAGTCTCGCGGTAGAAGTGCGTGGCCTGGCCAAGAGTTACGGCAAGGTGCGCGTCCTGAAAGAAATCGATTTGGAGATCCCGGCGGGCACCGTACTGGGGCTGTTGGGTCCCAACGGCGCGGGCAAGACCACCACCGTGCGGATCGTCACCACGCTGTTGCGACCCGACGCCGGTTCGGTGCGGGTCGCCGGTATCGACGTGCTGGCCGATCCGGCCACCGCGCGCACCAGGATCGGCTTGTCCGGCCAGTACGCGGCGGTCGACGCGAACCTGACCGGTTACGAGAACCTACGCATGGTGGCTCGCCTGTACGGGATGGGCCGCAAGCAGTCGGTCGCCCGCGTGGAGGAACTGCTCACCGCGTTCGGACTCGACCACGCGGCGGGCAGGCGGGCGGGCACCTACTCCGGCGGTATGGCACGTCGCCTCGACCTGGCCGGTGCGCTGGTGGCGCGACCGCCCGTGGTGGTGCTCGACGAACCGACCACGGGCCTCGACCCGCGCGGTCGCCTCGACATGTGGCAGGTGATCGGCGATCTCGTCGACGACGGCACCACCGTGCTGCTCACCACCCAATACCTCGAAGAGGCCGACCTGCTCGCCGACCGGATCACCGTCATCGACAAGGGCACCGTCATCGCCCGTGGTTCCGCCGACGAACTCAAGACCTCTATCGGCGGCGACCGGCTCACCGTCACCCTCGCCGCCGGGCAGAGCCCGTGGCCCGCGATGTCGGTGCTGCACCAGGTGGGCGTCGGCGAACCCCTCCACGAACCCGGCAGCGACGAGGTGTCGGTGGTGGTCGGCAACGGGTCACGCACGATGGTCGAAGCGCTGCGCCGCCTCGACGACGCCGGGGTCTGCGTCCTCGACGCGACCGTCGTACGCCCGACTCTCGACGATGTTTTCCTTTCGCTCACCGGCACCCCGGCCGAGCCGATCCCCGAACCCGAAACCGACGATGTGCAAGAGGAGGTTCTGTCGTGAGTGCCCCCGAGGTCACGGTGGACGAGTACGAAACCCGCGACCTGCCGGTCCAGTCGACCACCCCGCGGTCGGCCGGCCCCGAGGAGATGGAACCACGGGCCCGGTTCGTGCGTGACAGCGCGATCGTCGCCTACCGCAACCTGCTCACCATCCTGCGAGTACCGACGCTGCTGGTCACCGCCACCATCCAGCCGCTGATGTTCGTGTTCCTGTTCGCCTACATCTTCGGTGCCTCGCTCGGCGGCGATCAGTACCGCGAATTCCTGCTGGCGGGCATCTTCACCCAGACCGTGGCGTTCAATGCCGCGTTCACCACCGTCGGGCTGGCCGGTGACCTGCAGAAGGGCATCATCGACCGGATGCGGACGCTGCCGATGTCGCGGCTGGCGGTCCTGATGGGGCGCACCCTGTCGGACCTGGTCGTCAATATCGTGAGCCTGGGCGTGATGTCGATCTGTGGGTACATCGTGGGTTGGCGCATCCACGGCAGCTTCGGCGACGCCGTGATCGCCTTCTCGATCATCTTGCTGTTCGCGTTCGCGATGTCGTGGGTCGGCGCCCTGACCGGTCTGGTCTCGCCGACGGTGGAAGTGGCACAGAGCGCGGGCCTGATCTGGCTGTTCCCGCTGACGTTCATCTCCTCGGCGTTCATCTCCGCCGAAACGCTGCCCGGACCCCTGCGCGCCATCGCCGAATGGAACCCGATCACCGCGGTCTCGGCAGCGGGTCGCAAACTCTTCGAGAACGACTCGCCCCCCACCTTCGTCCCGGCGACGGGCTGGGCCGCGGAGAACTGCATCCTCTACGCGATCATCTGCTCGCTGGTCATTCTGGCCATCGCGATGCCGGCCGCCCTACTGCAGTACCGCAAGGTTGCGAGCCACTGAACAAGCCCTCGAACGCCGAAGGCCGCCTTCCCCGATGGGGGAGGCGGCCTTCGGCGTTGTGCGGTCGAACCGTCTTACCCGCGGCGGCGGGTCTTCAGGATGTCGAGGCGCTCCTTGAGCAGTTCCTCGAGCTCCTCCTTGCTGCGACGTTCCAGCAACATGTCCCAGTGGGTGCGCGGCGGCTTGACCTTCTTGGTCTCCACGGAGGTGCCCTCCATGAGCTGCCCCTCCTGGCCGTTACGGCACAACCAGGTGGGCGGGATCTCCGCGTCGTCGGCGAACGGGACGTCGAATTCCTCACCGTTGTCGGTGCGGTAGCGGGCGATCCGACGCGGGGCCAGGTCGTGGTCGCGATCGGTCTCGTAGCTCACCGCTCCGAGCCGACTGCCCCGGAGTACGCGATCTGCCATGTGTGCTCCTGTATATATGGCGGCCGGGGCCGCGGTTTTCGGCGCTTAACTCCGCCTCTTCCCTCCCTACGGGCACTCCTTCGTCGCACCCTTCGGTCAGTCCATCGGCGGAGGCGCGCCGAAAACAGGACTAAGTACTATTTCAACGCGCGCGAGGTCTGAACTGTTCCATTGTAGTCGTAGGGCGAGGTAAGCCGAGCAACCCCCGAATCTGTGGTGGCGGTGGGTCGATATCGCCGAGGGTGCCCGCTCAGCGAGACCTGAACCGGCGAAGACCGGCGCGGGCCGATAGGGTTTCCGATCATGTCGCGCAGTCGCCTGCTGTCCTGCCTGTGGTGCGGGCGGGAGATCGTGGATTCGGAGTCGGGTCGGCGTCGCCGTTATTGCCGCCAGTCGTGCCGCCAACGTGCCTATGAACACCGCAGCAGTCTCAAGGGGACCGGGATTCCCGAGGACGCGGTCGTGCTGACCGCGCAGGAAGCCGCGGATCTGGCAGATCGGTGGTTCGCGGCGCGGTGTGCGGCCGAGGATGTGGCGACGGCGGTGGGCGAGGGTGCCTCCCCGGCGGAGTTGGCGCAGTTGAGCGCGACGTTGGTGCAATTGGCGCGGGAAGCTGAACGACTCCGCTGAATGCGCGAAACCCCGTGCTTCCCACTGTGATTCGGTGGGGGAACACGGGGCCTCGGCATCGGGCGGGCGACAACGGCGTCAGGTCGACAATGCCTCGCGCGAACGTAGGTACACGGCGGTGACGCCCCCTGCGACGAACAGCACGAGGGCCGCGGCGGCGCCGGCGGTCGCGAGGTCGGGGCTGGTGAGGGCCTGTCCGCGCAGCGCCTGCCAGGCCACGAGCGTGAGCAGGCCGAAGTAGCCGAGGACGGCGACCACGAGCAGGGCGGCGCGGGTCGTCTCGGTGCGCAACCAGGCGTATCGAGGCGCGAGGGCGACCAGGACGACGGCGAGCAGGAGAAGCACCTGGATGCCGTGCAGGCCGACGAAGTGCGGGATGCGCAGGTCGCCGCCGATGGTGCTCCAGTGGGTGATCGGCATGCCCGCGGCACTGTCACGTGCTGTATCGCCGGGGCGCACCGTGTGACCGGCCACCAATCCCACCACGGTGCCATCGGCCTGGCGGACGAGCTGCGGCCCGGTGAGCCCCATCAGGTATCCGAGCGCCATCCCGGTCACCGCCAGCCACAGTCCCGCCTTCAACGCGATCCTGGTCGGCCGGTCGGCCAGCTTCTGCCAGGAGATGATCACCGCCAGGACGAGATTCGCGAGGAACAATCCGGGCACGCCGGAGGCGAACACCTGCTGCCCGATCTCGTTGACCGGATCGGCGGAGTCGTTGAAATGGCTGAACGTCCCGCGCGCCGCTTGCATCGCGATGAACCCCACATCGACGACGCCGGTGATCGCGAAGACGGTGCCCAGCCACCAGGTGGCACGCCGCCCGCGATGCGGCAGCCGCAGAATCCAGGCCAGGGTCACGCCGTAGAGGGCGAAGGCGAGGCCGAACTTGGCAGGCTTGAGCCACACCGACTCGCCGAGCAGCAGTCGGTCGTCGACCACCATCCCGACGATCGACACCACGACCAACGCGGCCATGAGCGCGGAATTCACCAGCAGCGGGCCGTGCCAGGGGGCGCGGTCGGTGCCATCGCGCGCACTGTGGAACTTTATCCGAGACAGGGTGTGGGTGAGATCGATCGTCGCCATGGATCGAAGGTAGAAATCCGGTGCGCCACATCACGTCCCGCTGCGGAACGGTTCGACTCCGATACCGGGGTACGGGTCGTCCTACCCGAGTTCTAGGGGTTTTCTCAGATTCCCATGCGCCAGATCGCGGCATCGACCGCACGGGGGGAGACGAGCGCGAGTGCCTGCAGGACTCGGGTGTAGGTCGGGTACAGCTCGACCGGACGGGTCCGGATGGCGGTGGTGATCCAGTCGGCGGCCTCCTCGGCCGACAGCGCTGCCGCGTCGGCGTATTTGCCGGTGGGTGCGATCATCTCCGTGCGGACCAACGGATAGCCGATCGTGGTGACGTGCACGCCGCGGCGCCTGGTCTCCGCGCCGAGACTGCGTCCGAACGCCCCCAGCGCCGCCTTCGACGCGTGATAAGCGGTGAACAGCGGCATCGACCCGGCGGCCACACCCCACGTCGCGACATTGATGATGTGCCCGGTACCCGCGTCGAGCATCGACGGCAGCAGCCCCATCGTGAGCCGCGTCGCCCCGAAGTAGTTCAGCGCCATGGTGCGCTCGTAATCGTGGAACCGGTCGGTGGTGTCGGCGGCGCCGCGGCGGATCGAACGGCCCGCGTTGTTCACCAGCACGTCGACGGTTCCGAACTGCTCGAGCAGGGCCTTGGCCAGTGCGTCGTTCTGCTCGGCGTCGGCGAGGTCGCAGGTGAACATCTCGGCATTGCCGCCGTCGGCGCGGACCGCGTCGCGCACCTCGGCCAGTGGTTCGGCGTTCCTGGCGACGAGAACCACCCGCGCCCCTTGTCGGCCGAGGGTATGCGCCGCGGCTTTACCGACACCCGAGGAGGCTCCCGTCAACACGACGGTCTTGCCCGCGATCTCCTGTCGCTCACCACGGACCCATCGCGCGAGCATGCCGGGAAGGGCGGGCGGATTGAGCAGCACCGATTGTGCGACTTCGGCGAACACGGGGACTCCTGTCGAGTCGAGCGGTGGGACGAACAGCTAATTTACTTAATAGTAAATTACAAAGAGGCCAATTGGGTGTCAACCGGCGGGGGGTCGAATGGTTGGATGGCTGGGTGAGCACAGCCGGTACCAAGGGCGTCCCGCGCCCCGAGCGCGAACAGCAGATCCTCGACGCGGCTGTCGCCGAGATCGGCCGTGTGGGTTACGCGGGGCTCTCCCTCGCCGACGTCGCGCAGCGCGCCGGAGTGTCCAAGCCGCTGGTGTACACCTATTTCCACTCCAAGGACGGGCTCTACATCGCCTGCGTGGACCGGGCGGCGGGTGTGCTGTTCGACGCGATCGAGTCCGCCATCGGCGGGACGGGCGGTATCAGCAAGGCCGAACGTACCCTCGACGCGATTTTCGTCGCGTTGGCGCCGCGCCCGCACGACTGGACTGTGCTCTTCGATCGATCCCACCCCGACGACGGGCCCGCCGCCGACGCCGTCCGTGCCGCCCGTCGCCGGATTGCCGCCCAGGCCGCCCGCGGTGTCGCCGACGCCATCGGTGCTGTCGAGCTCACCGACCCCACCGACCTGTCCGCGCTGACCGACGTCTGGATGGGCGCGGTGACCTCGCTGGTCCTGTGGTGGTTGCGCCACCCCGATCAGACGGCCGCTCAGATGACCGCCCGCAGCCACCGGCTGATCGGCGCACTCCTGACGGCCCCACGATGACGCAATCCGCACCCCGACTCCCGCTGGGGTGCGGATTCAGTTGTGCGACAGTCGCTTACGAGGAAACCTTCGTGGTCGCTCCGGTAGGCGGGAGCAATTCCGCGAGCAGTGGGGCCCACTCGTAGCGGCGCTCGGGGAAGCAGCGCTCGAGCAGATCCCGCATGATCGACGGTGCGATGGAGGCGCCGGGAGAGGCGCCGAGGAGCCCGGCGATGCTGCCGTCCGCACCGGAGACCAGTTCGGTGCCGAATTCGAGTACTCCGCCGCGCCGGCCATCGGGTTTCACCAGCTGGGCGCGTTGCCCGGCCTGGATCAAGGTCCAGTCGGCGGGGTCGGCGGTCGGGTAGAAGCGTTGCAGCTGTGCGAACTTGCGCCGGGGTGAGGCCAGCAGTTCGGTGACGAGGTAGCGGACCAGATCGAAGTTTCGCAGGCCGACCGCGACCAGCGGGACGATATTGTGCGGGCGCAGGGTGGTGAACAGGTCGGTGAGCTTGCCGTGCCGCAGCAGGCGGGTGCTGAAGGTCGCGTAGGGACCGAACAGCAAGGCGCCCATGCCGTCGACCTCACGACGATCCAGATGCGGCACCGACATCGGCGGTGCGCCCAGCGCGGCCTGGCTGTAGACCTTGGCGTGATGCTCGGCGACGACCTCGGGATTGTCGGTCCGCAGGAACTGCGCACCCAGCGGGAACACTCCGTACCCCCGCACCTCCGGTAGCCCGGCCCGCTGCAACAGCCGCAACGCGTATCCGCCCGCGCCGACGAACACGAACCGGGCCCGCACCTGGAACCGCCGCCCACTGTCGAGATCGCGCCCGCGCACGGTCCACAGTCCGTCCTTGCCCCGGGTGAGGCCGGTGATCTCACGATGCATCCGCACCGCGTTGCCCGCCGCGCGCATCGTCGACAACAGCGACCTGGTCAGCGCGCCGAAGTCGACATCGGTGCCCGCGGTGTGCCGGGTGGCCGCCATCGCCTCGCCGTCGGCCCGACCGCGCACGAGCAGCGGTGCCCAGTCGGCGATCACCGCGCGGTCCTCGGTGTATTCCATCTCCGCGAAGGCCGGCAGTTCCCGCAGTGTCGCGTAGCGCTGGCGCAGGTAGGCGATATCGGCCTCGCCGAACACCGCCGTGACGTGCGGTGTCGGGGTGAGGAAAGTGGCGGGCTCCAGCTCGCCACGGTGGGCCAGCGCGGACCAGAACCGGCGCGAGAGCGCGAACTGGTCGGCGATCCCGGCCGCCTTGGCGCCCTCGCTCGGGTCGGGCATGTAGTTGAGCTCGCACATCCCGGAGTGTCCGGTGCCCGCGTTGTTCCACGGATGACTGCTCTCGGCCGCCGGTTCGCCGAGGCGCTCGAACAGTGCGATCGACCAGTCCGGCGCGAGCGTGCTCAGCAGGGCGCCGAGCGTGGCCGACATGATGCCGCCGCCGATCAGCACCGCGTCGAGAATGTCTTCGCCACTGCCGGATTCGGACCGGATGGGTGTGGTGTCGTTCATTGTCGAACCTCCCGTGAGCTGTGTTCCCCTATCGTCACGCCGGGAGCAGTGATCCGTCCAACACGGAATCGCCGAGTATATGATCCGGATATGGATGATTCATCGGAGTCGGGAGCGCAGGCGCTGGCCCCGCTGCTTTCCGCCTTCGACGCGGCAGCCGAAGAAGGTCACTTCACCCGGGCCGCCCAGCGTCTCGGCGTGCCGCAGTCCTCGCTGAGCCGCCGCATCAAGACGATGGAGCACCTACTCGGAGTGGCCCTGTTCCAGCCGGTCGGGCGCGGCGTCACGCTCACCCCGCAGGGTCGTGACCTCTACGAACGCACGCGCGGGCTGGTGCGCGCACTCGACGACGCGGTGCACCGGGTGCGTGCCGACGCCGACCCCGACAGCGGGCTGGTGCGTTTCGGGTTCCCGCTCACGCTGGGCCCGGTCAGCATTCCCTCGCTGCTCGCGCAGTTCCATACCCGCGCGCCGCGGATCCGGCTGCATCTGGTGCAGGCACACGGCGAGGCGTTGGCCGAGCAGGTGCGCGACGGCAGGCTCGACCTCGCGGTGATGATCCCGCCCCCGTCCGACCTGCCGACGGTCGACCTCGGACGTCAGCGCATCGACCTGCACGTGTCGCGCGCGCATCCGCTGGCGCGGCGCACCCGCATCGACCTCGCCGAACTGGCCGAGGAGGCGTTCATCGCGAACCCGCCAAGTTATCAGCTGCGCACCCTGCTCGACACCTGGTGTGCCGCAGCGGGGTTCACACCACGAGTGGTATTCGAGATCACCGAGTTCGAAACTCTGCGCGCCCTGGTCGCGCTCGGGCAGGGGGTCGCGCTCCTGCCTGCCGCCGAGGTCGCGAATCCCGACCTGGCGGTGATCCCCATCGATGGCGAACGCGACCGCGAGGTCGGCCTGGTCTCGGGAGACCATGACTCGACGCTCGCGGTCGCGCGGCTTCGGGAATTCTTGATCGCGCGTCGGGCGGCGATCAGTGGGTGAGGATCAGTCCTGGGCTACGCCGGCGTCGATCCCACGCGCGGCGAGCCACGGGTGCGGGTCGATCGGAGCGCCGTACAGCGAGCCGTCCGGCACGTGCACCTCGTAGTGCAGGTGGGGGCCGGTGGAGTTGCCACGGTTACCGACGGTGGCGATGGTGTCACCGGCGTTGACGTGCTGACCGACCTGAACCAGGATGTCGTTGACGTGGCCGAACACACCGATGGTGCCGTCGTCCTGCTGGACGCGGACCCACAGGCCGAAGCCCGAAGCCGGACCGGCTTCGATCACGGTACCGTCGGTGACGGCGAAGATCGGTGCGCCGACCGGGTCGCCGAAGTCGATGCCGTTGTGCGCGGTGCCCCAGCGGGCGCCGTAGTAGGAGGTCAGCCTGCCGCTGACCGGGCGAACGGTCTGCGGGCGCGGCGGCGGCGGGGGAGCGATGAACGGCAGCGCCGACAGTTCAAGGCCGACCGCTTCGCGGTGCTCTTCCCACGGGATCGGGGCGGAGGCGGGGGCGGGGGTCACGCCCTGCGGGCCCTGGGCCTCGGCAGGGGTGTACGCGGTGAAGCGGTACGGTGACTGGCCCGTGTTGATGGCCTCGGTGGTATCCGCGGCGATCGTGGTAGTGGGGACAGGGCTCTCGGGCTCACTGAAAGTGGCGACGGAGGTACCCACGAGTGCGGACAAAGCCACCGCACCCGCGACCACGCCTCCCCAACGACCTGCGAAGGCGTCGGAGACTCGAGCAGATAACGGGTTGGTCACGAACATGTTTAAGAACGTAGCTAAACCGTAACCTTCGCGGCGAATCCTGTGGCTGCGATCACGAAGCGGCAAAACCCCAGTTGATCTATAACAATAGCCTAACGATAGCTGGCATCCTCGGACTCACCGGGTGAAATGTCGCTGGTCAAGATCGTTGCCGAAATATCGCATCCCGGGGACACTGATTCAGTGGACGCTAACGGAGTCCGTGCCATCACGGCGTTATCCGACCCCACCCGGCGCGCGATCTTCGAATCGTTGCCGCAGGGTCCCCGCTCGGTGGCCGACCTCGCCACCGCCACCGGAATCACCAGTTCAGCCGCGTCACAGCACCTGCGCGTGCTACGAGAGGCCCACCTGGTCCGCATGCGTCGCGACGGGAACCGGCACCTCTACTCCCTGGACCCCCGCGGCCTCAACGATGCCCGCGACTACCTCGACAAATACTGGCCGAGCGCCCTAGCGGCCCATGCCGCCGCGCTGCGGGACGCGGTCGGCGACGACCCGGCTCAGCCCACTCGGCGGTAGCGCGACCTGCCGGATTCGGCCCAGGCCTGCTTGTCCAGTTGCATGTCGACCGCCGAGATCACCTCGGGCACGCCGATCCGCAGCAGGCCAGGGTCGGGTGAGAGGCCGTCGGGATCGCCGACCTGTCCGGCCCACAGCACCGCGTGCCTGCCGAGCAGGTGTGCGGGCGGGCCGCCACGGCGCGGCGGTGTCGGACCGAACAGCAGCACCGTGCGGGTGCCGAACGCCGTCGCCAGATGGGCGACACCGGTATCGCCGCTGATCACGAGGGCGGCTTCGGCCACCGTCGCCGCGAGATCGGTGAGGTTCTGTCTCCCCGCGAGGACGCGGTCGTCGGGCAGGCCGGCCTGCGCGGCCACCTGTCGAGCGATGTCGTGCTCGAACGGGTCGCCGGTGAGCACCACGTCGCGGCCCAGTACCAGCAGGTGCCGCACCACCGCGGCGAATCGCTCCGGCGGCCACCGGCGCGCGGGCGCACCCGCACCGATGTGGACGACGATGCTGTCACGGCGGCTGATCGAGGCCACCGGCGGAACCAGCCCTAGGTTGCGTCGATCCGCGTCGATGCCCTCGCCTTCGAGCAGGCGGCACCACCGGTCGACCCCATGCGCCTCCGGATCCCAGCGCGGACCGGCGAGCTTGGGTAGGGCGGGCGTTCGATGGCCGATGATCCGCTCGGCCCCGGTATCGGCCAGCGCTCGTGCGCTGTCGCCGTCGTGGCCGTGCAGGTTCACCGCCAATTCGGGCGCGGGTCCATCCCAGATCAAGGCGGCCGGATCGGCGGTGGCGACGAGTTCGTCGACCGAGGAGATCAGGTCGACGATCTGCTCCAACCGATGCGGCGCCGCCAAGACGATCCGTTTCTGTGGTTCGGCCCGGCGCAGGGCACGCAGAGCCGGGACCGCGGAGAGAAGCTCACCGAGGCCACGAGCTTGCAGCACGAGTACAACCGACACATTCTTCATCTACCCGAGACGGTCGCCGACCAAACTTTTCGCCAGGGCAACGATGTGGCGGGCCGGTTCGACGGCCGCGGCGTGCGACCCGCCAGATCGCGACACGATGACAGCCCCAGCTATTTTCCGGAAAACCGGAGCGACCGGGCATAACATCTCGTTATGACGACAAATACCGTGATAGGGAGCCCGTTGACGGCTCTTGCCAAGAAGACCTGGCAAACAATTCTGGTCACCGGCCTCCTCGCGGTGGTCCTCGGCATCATCGTGCTGGTGTGGCCCGGTCCGTCACTGCTCGTGGCGGGCATTCTGTTCGGTATCTACATGGTTGTCAGCGGAATCTTCCAGCTGATCGCCGCCTTCACTCATCTGCCGAGCACCAGCTTTCGCGTGCTGTCGTTCATCAGCGGTGTGCTGTCGCTGATCATCGGCGTCTTCTGCTTCCGCGACGACCTGGCCTCGATCGTGCTGCTCGGGCTGTGGATCGGTATCAGCTGGCTGTTCCGTGGCGTGGCCGTGCTCTTCGCCGCGCTCTCGGAGTCGGGCGTGCCCGGCCGCGGCTGGCAGATCTTCTACGGCATCATCAGCGCGCTGGCCGGTGTCGTCTTGATCGTGTGGCCGATCTCGTCGCTGTCCACGCTGGTCTGGGTCGTCGGCATCTTCCTGATCATCATCGGTGTCATGGAGGTCATCACCGCCTTCGGTGTCCGCAAGGACGCGCATCTGCTGGACCAGCAGGTGGTCTGAGCCCCCCACGGAAAAGTTCGTCTGAACCGGCCGGTGCCTTCGGGTACCGGCCGTTTTCGTCTGAACTACGCTTCGCAGCTATGGAATTCGTTTACAACCTGGTGGTCGTCACCCATCTGCTCGGCATGGCCGCGGTGGTCGGTGGCTACGTCGCAGGGCGCCCGGTGGTGTCGGAGCTGATGGTGTGGGGTGCTCGCGCGCAGCTGATCACCGGCGTGATCCTGGCCGGGATGGCTTCGGGAATCGACTCGCTCGACAAGGAGCCGGATACGGCGAAGCTGGCGGTGAAGCTGGCGGTCGCGTTCGCGGTGGCCGCGTTCGCCGAAATGGGCAGGGGCGATGCGAAGCGGGGCAAGCAGATCGACTGGATGACCGATGCCGCCGGTGGCCTCGCGATCGTGAACGTGCTGGTCGCGGTGCTCTGGACCTGAGCGGGCGAGCGACATGCGATTTCTCGGCGTCCACCACATCGCGATCATCGCGACGGACTACGCCCGCTCCAGAAGCTTCTATACCGAAACCCTCGGCGGCACCGTCATCGACGAGAACTACCGGGCCGATCGCGATTCGTGGAAGCTCGACATCGAGCTGCCCGGCGGGGTCCGCATCGAACTGTTCTCGTTTCCCGACCCGCCTGCACGGTCGAGCAGGCCGGAAGCGGCAGGCTTGCGGCACCTGGCTCTGGCGGTCGCGAGCGTGCCCGCCGCCCTCGACGAGCTGCGAGCCCGTGGCGTCCGGACCGAGGAACTGCGCACCGATGAACACACCGGCAAACAGATGGCCTTCTTCTTCGATCCGGACGACCTGCCGCTCGAGCTGTACGAGGCGTGATCAGTCCGTCGCGCGGGCCCGTTTGGCCAACTCGACCGTCGCCGCGCGCAATTCGCTGATCTCCGACAGCGGCGCGGCGTAGCCGACCCGGGTGCGCGCCACTCCGCGGGGGGATTCCACGCGTAGGTCGAGGCCGTAGCGGTCGGCGCGCTCGCAGGTGGCGGCGATGGCGTCGGGGAAGCCGCCCAGCTGCTGGGCCATCGCCAGCAGTGCTTCGGCGTGGTCGGCGTTGAGGTGCGCGATGCCGGGCGCGGCGTGCGCGACGATCGGGTCCGGCTGTGCGGCAAGGTAATCGGCCGCGGAGGCCGAATCCATCCGGCCGTAGCCACCGACCCAGCGCACCCGTTCGATCCGCAACACCCAGAGCGTGAAATCGCTGTAGTCGATGTAGTACTTGGCCGCCGGGATCGCCGCCAGGTGGGCCGCGCGGGCCGCTTCGGCCTCGGCGCCGGTCGGCCGTTCCACGAAACCCGCGAGGGTGATCCTGGTGCCCGCGAGCGGGTCGGCTGGAATGTCGGGCGTGACGATCGCGATGCTGGCGCGCGGATCGGCGGCCAGATTGCGGCCGTGTTCGGCCAGCCGCGACACGCTCAATACCGGTGCGCCGTCGAGCAATCCGTAGGTGATGAACGAGGCCCACGGTGCGCCGTCGGCGGTGAGGCTGGCCAGGGTGCCGGTATTGGTGCCTGCCGCGATGGTTCTGGCTTCTTCGGCCGGCGAGGGGCGGGCCTCGTTGGCCAGGGGAGCGGTCGGCAGCGGAATGGCAGGTGCGTCGCCCGGATCGCCGTGGTCGAGAGTCATGGCCACAGCGTATCCACCTGACGCGAGCGGCGGGGCGTGCTCGACAACCAGCTGTGCAGCGCATCGTAGACAGCGTCGTGATTGAGCAGGCTGAAGTGGTTGGCCCCGGGGATGTGCAGGCCGTTGACCGCGTCGAAATCCAGGCGCCTGGTCCGTCCGCGTCCCGACCCGCTTCCGGTGAGAACCATGCCGTCGCCGATGATCACGCCGAGTGGATGCTTCGGGCTGTGGGTGATGGTCGTGGTGACGAAGTAGTGCTCGACGCCGGCGAGCAGCGGCACTTCCTTGACCGCCCGCGCCCGCAGGGTGTCCACATCGAGGTCGCGCCAGTCCTCGTCGACCAGCGAACCCTGACGTAGGTCCCGGATGCCCGCGCTGCGCCTGCGCAGCAGGGTGCTCAGCGGCCGGGTCTCGGGCAGCCGGTCCAGTGCGGCCGAGGCGTAGTGCACGAACTGTTCGAGCGGCGCACCGTGATGAGGGGAACCAAGGCACACGACCTGTCGCACCGATCGCACCCACGCCTGGCCCGACTCCTCGGCCTGATGGCAGGCGCTGCGCATGATCAGTCCGCCCATCGAGTGCCCGACCAGGCAGATCTCGTGCACCGGCATCGGCCAGCTGTCGACAAGGCGGGTCAGCAGGGCGCTGAGCTGGGCGGCGTTCTCGGAGATGTGCAGCCCGGAATTGAAGCGGACGAAGACTGGGATATAGCCGAGATCGGCTTCCAGGCGCTCGCCGTAGGTGGGGCGGTGACCCAGGCGCCAGGAGTGTTCGGTCTCCACGAGTCCGTGCAGGAGCACGACCAGTCTGGTCGTCGGCACCGGGACGTGGGCGGCGAACTCTTCGGGCGGAACAGGAACGCCGTCGACGCGAAAGGTCATGGGGGAGGAGAGGATCGGGGTCTCGTCTTCGAGCGAGTCACCGATCAGCCCCTGGATCGCCGCCAGTACGCCCGAGCCCCACACCGTGCGCGACGGCGCGGTGACGCCGGGCAGCGTGACCGCGCTCGCGACCTCGCCGACGACGAATCCGGTGCCGCTGACGGCCGCGTATATGCCGTCGGTGATTGCGTCGTGCACGATCTTCACCGGAGCCGCCGCGGGTCCGACGCCGAACCGCACCGCCGCGAACACCCGATCGGAGATGGCGCGGTGGATGGCCGCGATCCCGTCGACCGCACCGACGAACTCGTCACCGGCGAGCCGCGTGAGCGCCTGTACTTCGGCCTGGGATTGGGGGAGCTGCTCCGTCACAGCCCTGAGAGTACAACTGTGCACTGAAAGACGTTCGATCTGGGGGCGGCTTCGAGACCTGCGACGATGCCGAGCCGCTGGGTCTGGGGCGGGTCACAAATAACATCGTGATACAGCGATATGCGCATCAACGAATGTAGTTGCGTCAGGATGACAAGGGGGCCGGCTGCGCCGACCGGGCTCGGGACGGCGGGAGCCCCGCCGCCCCGGTGATCACGGCTGGTGCGTGATCGCGTACCAGAGCGCGCCCATCGTGCCGAGCACGAACAGGGGGGAGATGACCCAGGTCTCGACCCGGTTCCCGGTCCGCTCGATCAGTGGCACCCGGGTACGCAACGGAAACGGCCACAGCAGTCGACAGCCCCGGTCGGTCAGGCAGTCGCCGAGCAGGTGCGCCAGACATCCGAGGCCCACGCAGATCGGGAGCCACACCGGCCGATCGACGATCCAGTGATCGACGGCGAAGGTTCCCGCCGTGGCCAGCACGATCACGGTTCCGTAGGTCCGCACACTCTTCCCCGGCGGGCACAGGTGCAGCGAACGCACCGCCAGCGCGAGGAGGAAGAACACCAGGCCCAGCGTGAACGGCCTTCCGAGATAGTGCTCGCCCGCCCAGGTCGCCGCGACCGCGGCAACGACGAACAGCAGCGAATGTGTTCCGTGACGATGCCCGCCCGACGCCCAGGAGATGAACCGGCACAGGTGATGTGACACCGGGCCGAGCACGTGGGAGATGGTGCCGCTGGGATGATCCGCGTCCGGCAGCAGCGCCGCACCCGCGGTGAGCAGCGTGCCCATGATGAGTTCGGCGATGCCGAATTGCGTTGTCTCGCTGTCGAACAGAGGGAAAGCCGCGACCGTGAGTGGTAACGCCGCGGCAGTACCGGCCCAGGCCAGCGCCCCACTCGTCGCATGTGAATGTCCTAGCACCCCGCAACGTTAGAGTACGTCACGACTTCGACGCATATGCCGTGGACAGCGCCGGAATGCGGTGCTCATCAAGATCGTTGGGGCAGGCACTTAATCGCTGCCTCGAGCGGAATGGTTGCCGGGGTGGGTGAGCTGCTGGTTCTATCGCGCGGTGACCGAAACCATCGACGTGCCACGCATCGTCCACGCCTCCCGCGACGTCGCGGCGAGCCCCGCCGCGATCTTCGACCTGATCGCCGATCCCGAGCAGCAGCCCCGCTGGGACGGCAACGACAACCTCGCGCAGGCGAGCGCGGGCCAGCGGGTCCGCGCGGTCGGTGACGTGTTCACCACGACGCTGACCAACGGTGCCGACCGCGACAACCACATCGTGGAGTTCGAGGAGGGTCGCCGCATCGCGTGGAACCCGTCCGAGCGTGACAAGACCCCGCCCGGACACCTGTGGCGCTGGGAGCTCGAGCCGATCGACGACACCCACACCCGGGTGACCCACACCTACGACTGGACCGAACTGCACGACGAGCTGCGGCAGGTGCGGGCCAAGGCCACGACCGCCGACAAGCTGCAGGCCTCGGTGGACCGGCTGGCCGAGCTCGCGGAGTCCTGACGACAGCGAAACACCCTGCGACGCACTGTGCGTCGCAGGGTGTTTCGCTGTTCGGATCAGGCTGTGACGTCGAACCGGTCCAGGTTGCTCACCTTGGTCCACGCGGCGACGAAGTCGTGCACGAACTTCTCCTTCGCGTCGTCGGTCGCGTAGGCCTCGGCCACCGCTCGCAGCTGCGAATTGGAGCCGAACACCAGGTCGACCCGGCTACCGGTCCAGGTGACCGCACCGGTGGCGCGGTCGCGGCCTTCGTAGACGTTGTCGTCGGTGGCCGACGGCGTCCACTCGGTGCCCATGTCGAGGAGGTTGACGAAGAAGTCGTTCGTCAGCGCCCCCGGGGTCTCGGTGAACACACCCAGCGACGAGGACTGGTAGTTCGCGCCGAGCACGCGCAGACCACCGATGAGCACGGTCATCTCGGGTGCGCTGAGCGTGAGCAGGTTCGCCTTGTCGATGAGCAGGAACTCCGCGGGGATCTGCGCGTCCTTGGACACGTAGTTGCGGAACCCGTCGGCCGCGGTCTCGAGCGCGTCGAACGACTCGACGTCGGTCTGGTCCTGGGTCGCATCGGTGCGGCCCGGCGTGAACGGCACCGTCACCGGGAAGCCGGCGGCCTGGGCGGCCTGTTCGACACCGACCGCACCGCCGAGGACGACCAGATCGGCGAACGACACCTGCACGCCGCCCGTGGCGTTGAACGTGTCCTGGATGCCCTCGTAGACCCGCACCACCTGGGCGAGCTCGTCGGGCTGGTTGACCGCCCAGCCCGCCTGCGGCTGCAGCCGGATCCGGCCGCCGTTGGCACCGCCACGCTTGTCGCTGCCGCGGAACGACGAGGCCGCCGCCCACGTCGTCGTCACCAGCTGGGCGATGGACAGTCCCGAGGACTGGATCTGGCCCTTGAGGGCGGCGATCTCGGTGTCGCCGATGAGCGGGCCGTTCTGGGCGGGAACCGGGTCCTGCCAGAGCAGTTCCTCGGACGGCACCAGCGGGCCGAGGTAGCGCACGACGGGGCCCATATCGCGGTGGGTGAGCTTGTACCAGGCGCGCGCGAACGCGTCGGTGAACTCCGCGGGGTTGTCCAGCCAGCGGCGGGTGATCGGCCCGTAGACGGGGTCGAACCGCAGCGACAGGTCGGTGGTCAGCATGACCGGCGCGCGCTTCTTGCCCGCGATGAACGGATCGGGCACGGTATCGGCGCCCGCGCCGTCCTTCGGGATCCACTGATGCGCGCCCGCCGGGCTCTTAGACAGTTCCCACTCGAACCCGTAAAGGGTTTCGAGGAAGTTGTTGTCCCAGGTGATGGGGGTGCTGTTCCAGATGCCTTCCAGGCCGCTGGTGATCGCGTCCTCGCCGACACCGGAGCCGAAGCTGCTCTTCCAGCCCAGCCCCTGCATTTCCAGCGGCGCGGCTTCCGGTTCGACGCCGACCAGGTCGGCGTCGCCCGCGCCGTGGGTCTTGCCGAAGGTGTGCCCGCCGGCGATGAGCGCGGCGGTCTCCTCGTCGTTCATCGCCATCCGGGCGAAGGTCTCGCGGATGTCGGCGGCGGCGGCGAGAGGATCCGGATTGCCGTTGGGGCCTTCGGGATTGACGTAGATCAGGCCCATCTGGACCGCGGCGAGCGGACGGTCGAGATTGCGGTCACCGCTGTAGCGTTCGTCGCCGAGCCAGGTGCGCTCGGGACCCCAGAACACGTCTTCCTCCGGCTCCCACGCGTCGACGCGGCCGCCACCGAACCCGAAGGTCGGCAAGCCCATCGACTCGAGCGCGACATTGCCGGTGTAGACGATGAGGTCGGCCCAGGAGAGCTTGCGGCCGTACTTCTTCTTCACCGGCCACAGCAGGCGGCGCGCCTTGTCGAGGCTGGCGTTGTCGGGCCAGCTGTTGAGCGGGGCGAAGCGCTGCAGGCCCGCGCCCGCGCCGCCGCGGCCGTCACCGACCCGGTAGGTGCCCGCGGAGTGCCAGGCCATCCGGATGAAGAACGGGCCGTAGTGGCCGAAGTCGGCGGGCCACCAGGACTGCGAGGTCGTCATGACCTGCTCGATATCGGCCTTCACCGCGGCCAGATCGAGGGTGGCGAATTCGGCCGCGTAGTCGAAGTCTTCGCCCATCGGGTTCACCGAGGGCGGATTCTTCTGCAGCAGTGTGAGATTGAGCTGGTTCGGCCACCACTCGCTGTTCGCTCCGCGCGCGTCGGTGGAGGCGAACGGACGATGCATGACGGGGCAACCACTGTCACCGGCTTCCGTGTTGGCTTCCGCGATAGGTGGGTGTTCCTCGGGCACGGTGAATCCTTTCAGGAGAGTGATGGTGATGTCGTGCAGTCGGGGCACCTGCCCCAATAGATGACTTCTGCCTCGTCGACGACGAAACCGCGGTCGTCGAGGGGAGTCAGACAGGGCGTGTCGCCGACGGCGCACTCGACATCGACGATCACCCCACAGGATCGGCACACCAGGTGATGATGGTTGTCACCGACGCGGGTCTCATAGCGCGCGACGGTGCCCATCGGTTGGATCCGCCGGAGCAGTCCGGCGCTGGTTAGTGCCCGCAGTACGTCGTAGACGGCCTGTTGGCTGACGGCCCCGAGGGTGGCTCTGACTCGGCTCAGAATGGTGTCCGTGTCGGCGTGCGGATGCTGGTGCACTGCGGTGAGCACCGCCAGGCGTGGCGCGGTGACGCGCAGTGAGGCTGCGCGCAGCATCTGTTCGAAGTCCGATTGTATGGACACATTCCAGATTATGACTCATTCCAGATAATGTGGCAAGGCTTTCCGTCTGACAATTCGGCGAAACTCGAGCAATACTGTGCGAGGAGGCCGGTCGGGGAGATCGGTCAAGGAACACGGGGTGGGGATCGATGTCGAATCGTCAGTGGTATGCCATTTCCGCGATCGCGGTTGTGCTTCTGGTCGGTGGTTGCGGGGGTTCGGACACGTCTGTCGCCGCCACGCCGACGAGCAGTTCGTCGAAGGCCACCACGACCGTGCGCGCGACCACTCCCGCGGCGCCGGTGCTGAACCGCCGAGGCGAGAACGGTGCGGTGGTCCAGCAGGACGGGCTGGTCGGCGCGGGCAAGCTCGACATCGTCAACGGCAACAGCGACGACTTCGCGGTCGTGGTCACCAACGGCGATCCCAAGAAGCCGCAGGCCACCATCTACGTCCAGGGCAATTCCAACGCCACGCTCGACGGCATCGACGGCACCTACTACGTCTATCTCAAGACCGGCAAGGATTGGGACGAGGCGACGCTCGCCTTCACCCGCGAGCGCGAGTTCCAGAAGTTCGACGACCCGTTCGACGGTGATTCCGACTGGGAGATCACGCTGCAACCCTCTATCGGTGGCAATGCCAGCACCAGCGACGTACCCTCCTTCTGAGCGCGAGGGAAGGCGACAGAACTGTGAACTGTGCCAAGGAATGCCCGGTCCGCCTGCGCGTCGACTAGCCTGCCGGGTGTCCGTTCCCCGAACGAAGGTGATTCATAGTGACTTCCGTAGTCGATGTCCCGCCCGTCGATGCCCCTGATACTGCGTCGAAGGTAGGGCACTACTACCGGGTAGAGGGTGTCTACGAGGTCGGCCGCGAGAAGATCCGCGAATACGCTCGCGCGGTCCAGGACTTCCACCCCGCGCACTGGGAGGACGAGGCGGCTGCCGCGCTCGGCTACCCGGGTCTGGTCGCGCCGCTGACGTTCGTGTCCATCCCGGCTATGGCGGCCAACAGGCTGCTGTTCGAAACGGTGGTGGTCGGCTACGACATGTTCGTGCAGACCGAGCAGGTCTTCGAACAGCACAAGCCGATCGTGGCCGGTGACCGCCTCGTCGTCGACGTGGAGCTCTCCTCGGTGCGCACGATTGCGGGCAAGGACCTGATCACTGTCACCAACACCTTCGTCGACGAGCTCGGCGAGACCGTCCACATCATGCACACCACTGTCGTGGGCATCACCGGTGACGACGGGGTCGATCCCGCGATCACCGCCGCGGTGGAGAACATCATGGTGCACGGCGTGAGTATCTACAGCGCCGACAAGAACGCCGTCGTGGAGACCACGCTGCGTCCCGAGGGTGAGGTTCCGCTGTCCGTCGAGGGCGGCGCCCGCGTTCCGAACACCACGATGTCGTTCGACGAACTGACCGTCGGCGACGAACTCCCGCTGCGCGATGCCCGCCTCTCGCGCGGCGACCTCGTCAATTACGCCGGTGTCTCCGGTGACGTCAACCCGATCCACTGGGACGAGAAGATCGCCGAGCTGGCCGGCCTGCCCGACATCATCGCCCACGGCATGCTGACGATGGGTCTGGGCGCGGGCTTCCTCTCCACCTGGTCCGGCGACCCCGGCGCTGTCACCCGCTACGGCGTTCGCCTGTCGACCTACACGATCGTCGGCAGGGAAGGCGGCCAGGTCGAATACGTCGGCCGCGTGAAGTCGCTCGACCCGGCCACCCGCAGCGCGGTGATCGCCATCGTCGCCAAGTCCGGCGGTCGCAAGATCTTCGGTCTCGCCACCGCGAACCTGCGCTTTCGCTGAACCCGACGCGGTGGACCCGGATTCCTGATCGGGTTCACCGCGGCGCGGCGGCGACCTCGGATCGCGTTGTGGCGTCCGGGATTTCGGTCTCGACCGGGTTCACCCGCACCCACGTGCTGTTGACCGCGGAGGTGCCGGACAGCGGGTCGATGCGGGCCGGGTCGTGCAACAGGTTGACATTGGCGCCCGGCAGTCCCGCCGCGACGGTCCAGCCGACCCCGGGTTCGCGATGCCCCCATCCGTGCGGGATCGCCACCACCCCGGGGCGAATATCGCCGCTGATCTCCACCGGTATCTCGATCGAACCGACGGGGGATTCGATCGTCGCCGGATCGCCGTCGGCGAGACCACGGGCGGCGGCGTCGTCGGGGTGGATGAGCACGGTGCAGCGGTCACGGCCCTTCACCATCGACGGGATGTTGTGCAGCCAGGAGTTGTTGCTGCGCAGGTGGCGCCGTCCGATGAGTTGGAGGTCGTAGCCGGGTTCCGGCGCCGCGGTCGTCTCGTCGAGGACCGTGCGCATCGCCGCCAGGAAATCCTCGGGCACCAAGTGCGTCTTGCGGTCGCTGGTGCCGATCAGTTCGGGCAGCCGTGGCTGCAACGGGCCGAGGTCGACACCGCCCGGTGTGTCGCGGATCTTGCTGAGCGTCAGCCCTTTTCGCCCGCGGCGCAGGACGCCGTAGGGGCCTGTCGCGACGGCCGCCGCCGTCAATCGCAGGGGACTGAGCTGTTCGAACGCGGCGTTGAGCGCGCGTCCGGCGAACCGTCGTAGCGGCAGCGGTACCACCTCGGTCACCAGTCGGGCCAGGATCTGCCAGTCCTCGAGTCCGTCGGCCGATGGTTCGAAGACTTTGGCGTCGTAGCGGGCGTTGTTGCGAACGCTGAATATCGGGAACAGCAGGCTGAGTTCCTCGCGCTCCAGCGCCGAGACGGGCGGCAGGATGAAGTCGGCGTGCCGGGTCGTCTCGGTGACGTACATGTCCACAGCCACGTAGAAATCCAGTGACTCCAGCGCGGCGTCGAGCTTGTCCGCCTGCGGTGTCGAGAGCACCGGATTGCCCGCGTAGGTGATCATCGCCTTGATCTGACCCGGTCCGGGGGTGAGGATCTCCTCGGCGAGGACCGCGACCGGCAGTTCGCTGCGGAACGACTTGTGTACGCCGGACCGGTCGGTCCACGCGCCGTGGCCCATCGGCAGGTACTTCGCGTAGCGGGCGGCGTCGACGGCCGGGGAGGCGAACATCTGACCGCCCGCTCGATCGAGATTTCCGGTCACCGCGTTGATCGTGTTGACCAGCCAGTGGGTGAGCGTGCCCGTCACCTGCTGGCACACCCCGATCCGTGCGTACAACACCGCGGAGGGCGCCGCCGCGTGGTCGCGGGCCAGCCGTCGGATGGTATCGGCGTCGACGCCGGCCAGCGGCGCCATGCGTTCCGCGGTGGTATCGGCGACCAGTTCGGCGAGCTCGTCCCAGCCGGTGCAGAGTGACCGCACCGCCCGTTCGTCGCACAGCTCCTCGGCGATCAGCACATGCAGCATCCCGAGCAGCAGGTAGACATCGCCGCCGGGACGGACCGCCACGTGCTCATCTGCCAGCCTGGCCGTTTCGGTGCGGCGCGGGTCGATCACGACCACCGTGCCGCCCCGTGCGCGGACGTTCTTGATCCGCGTTTTCGCGCCGGGCATGGTGGTGATCGATCCGTTGGATACCGCGGGATTGGCGCCGAGCACCACCAGCCGGTCGGTGCGATCGATATCGGTGACCGGCATGAGAACGTTCGAACCGAACATCCGCCACGCGACGAATTCCTGCGGGAACTGATCGATCGAGGACGCGGAGAAGAAGTTGCGGGTCAGCAGGGCGGTCCGAAGCAGCGCTCCGTACATCACCGAGGAGCTGTGGGCGGCGGGGTTACCGATGTACATCCCGGTGGCGCTGGAACCGTGCGCGGACCGGACCGCGCGCAAACGCTGGCCGATCTCTCGGAATGCCTCGTCCCAGCCGACGGGCTGGAAGGTGTCGCCGACGCGGCGCATCGGTGTCCGCAGCCGGTCCGGATCATGGTGCAGACCGCCCATGGCGGTGGCCTTCGGGCAGATGTAGCCCTTCGACAGCACGTCGTCAGGGTTGCCTTCGATGCGGGTGACCTGCGAATCCTCGACGGTGACCAGAATTCCGCAGTGTGCCTCGCACAGTGTGCATTGCCGTGCAATCGTCGTGCTGTCCACAGCTGTTCCTACTTTCCGCTGAGCCCGGTCATGCCACGGTAGCGCGACCTGGTGCTCGGCATATCCGTCTACGGTCGGATTTCCGCGCAGCCCGGCGAGCGGGCGTAAAATCGTTTGCGATACGAAGCGCCTTCCTTTCCGCTCGGGTGAGGAGCAGATGCGATGCGTTCCACCGTTCGTCTCGGCTTCGCGGCCGCCGCGGTCACGGTCGCCGGGATCGCCGGGCAGGCCACCGCCGCCGCCCAGCCCACCTACTACGATCCCGTCATCACGCCGTGCAGTCACCTGTTCCGCACCCCGCTCGAACCGCCGCGCCCCGGCACCGACGCGTACTGGAGCCCGTTCGGCACCTCGAACATCGTCTGCTTCGACGATGGCACCGGGATGGAGCACTACTACCAGCGAGACCCATGGGGTCGCTGGCACGACATGAACGAACTGACCCCCGGTCACTTCTTCTACGTAATCTTCGATTCGTCGGTCCCGAACCAAGCGAACTGGGGCTGAGCGGACCGAGGGACGCGGCCGGCGACATCGTCGTCGCCGACCGCTCGGGGGTCAGGCGGAAACTGGTGCGCCCCCGGAGTTCTCGGTTGCCACCGGGGTGGTGACCCCGCCGGGTGATTCGATCGGTGGCCCGAACCGCACGGCGAAGCCGATGAGTCCGGCCGGGACCGCGACCGCGGCGGTCACGTACCAGGCGCGCTGGAAGGCATCGAGCGTGGCAGCCGGGGTGTTCGGGGTGCCGAGGCCCGGCCGAGTCGGCCGAACAGCGCTGTTGGGCAGCCTGTTCCGTGAGTTCAGCCGCGTAGACCGCGCAGGGCGGTCTCGACCACGCGATCGGCGAATTCGGTGGTCAGGGTGCCCGTGCGCAGTAGCCATCGGTCCATCAGTGGGCCCCAGATCATCGCGATGGCCACGTCGAGGTCGATGTCGGCGGCGATCTGGCCGGCGGTCTGCGCGGCGGCCAGCCGTCGGCGTTTCAGGTCGTCTACGGGGCCCTGGAGGCGTTCCACGTAAGTGGCGGCCAGGGCGGTGTCGTGCATGATGGCGCTGGTCAGACCGCGCAGGGGGAGATCGAAGCGGGGGTCGGCCAGTTCGGCGACGGTGGCGCGCAGGACGAGCTTCAGATCCGCTTCCAGGTCGCCGGTGTCCGGAAGGCCGGGTGTCGCGTCGTCGCCGGTCTCGCTGAGCATCAGGAAGGCGTCGAGCAAAACGGCGCCCTTGGACGGCCACCATCGGTAGATCGTCTGCTTGCCGACGCCTGCCCTGGCGGCGATCGCCTCGATGGTCAGCTTGTCGTAGCCGATCTCGCCTGCCAATTCGAAGGCGGCGGACAGGATCGCGCGCCGAGATCCCTCGTTGCGCCGGGTCGCGTCGGCCGTAGGACGGGGTGCGGGGTTCACCTGCTGACTCATGGCGCCATCCTACCAACCGAAGAGACGAGACGTTGCGTCTTGACAGGCGGGTGTGTCGGTGGCATCCTCGAATCATCAAACGAGACGCAACGTCTTGTCTAGGCAAGGAGGATAGATATGACCACCGCCGGTACCACCGCATCCCGCATCTGGTTCATCACCGGAGCCAGCCGCGGTCTCGGCCGGGCCTTCGCCGGGGCCGCGCTGGCGGCGGGGGATCGGGTCGCCGCTGCCGCGCGCACCGGCTCCGCACTCGACGAACTCGCCGCCGCCCATCCGGGCCGGGTCCTGCCGTTGATACTCGACGTCACCGATCGCGATGCGGTACACGAGGCCGTCGATGCCGCCGTCGCGCACTTCGGTCGCCTCGACATCGTGGTCAACAACGCGGGCACTCTGTCGATGGGCATGATCGAGGAATTCACCGAAACCGAGGCCCGCGCGCAGATGGAGGTCAACTTCTTCGGCGCGCTCTGGGTGAGCCAGGCGGTGCTGCCGCACCTTCGCGCCCAGCATGGCGGGCACATCGTGCAGGTCTCCAGCATCGGCGGACTCGCCGGGTTCCCGCTGTCGGGAATGTATGCCGCGAGCAAATTCGCGCTGGAGGGCATGAGCGAGGCGCTGGCGATGGAAGCCGCGGAATTCGGTGCGCGCGTGAGCATTCTGCAACCGGGCGGGTACTGGACCGACCTGTATTCGGCGATGGCGAACACCACACCGATCGAGGCCTACGCCCCGCTGCGCGCCCAGTTGGAGGCACAGTGGGCCGAAGGGTCGATCGACAGCGAACCGGCTCTCGCCGCCGAGGCGCTGCTCACGCTCGTCGGCGCGGAGGAACCGCCGCTGCGCCTGCTGCTCGGAAACATGGTGTACGACTTGGCCTTCGACCTCGCGCGCGCCAAGTTGGCCACCTGGTCGGCATGGGAGCAGACCAGCCGAGCCGCGGAGCGGGCAGTAGCCGCGCCGGGCTCGGCCTAGCCGCTCAGGTGGTGACGGGAGTCCGTGCGGCGCGATCGATCAGGTACTCGACCAGGTGCGTCAGCACCGCCTTGGCCGAGGGCCGATCGCGCGCGTCGCACAGGATCACCGGTGTGTTCGGGTCGAGGTCCAACGCGTCGCGCACCTCGTCGACCGTGTAGCGCGGGGCACCGTCGAAGCAGTTCACCGCGATCAGGAACGGCAAACCGCGTCGCTCGAAGAAGTCCACAGCCGCGAACGAGTTGCTCAACCGCCGGGTGTCGGCCAGCACGATCGCGCCGAGGGCGCCACGGCACAGCTCGTCCCACAGGAACCAGAAGCGGTCCTGTCCGGGCGTACCGAACAGGTACAGCACCAGATCCCGGTCGATGGTGATGCGACCGAAGTCGAGCGCGACGGTGGTCGTGTGCTTCTGCTCCACGCCCGACAGATCGTCGACACCGGTGCTGACCTCGGTGATCAACTCTTCGGTCCGCAGCGGCGCGATCTCGCTGATCGCGCCGACCATGGTGGTCTTGCCGACGCCGAAGCCGCCGGCGATGAGGATTTTGACCGAGGCGGCCATGTGCTGGTCGCCTGCGGACGTCGGGTCAAAGTTTTCGGATGCCATCCAGAACCGCTCGCAATATGTTGAGGTCACCGGCACCGGCCTCGGCCGATACCGGAGCCCGGAAGATGAGGTGGCCCTCGGCGATGAGATCACCGACGAGGATCTTGGTCACCGCCAGAGGCAGTTTCAGCACGGCCGAGACCTCGGCCACCGACTGCGGACGCTTGCACAACTGTGCGATCGTCGTGTACTCGGGTTCTGGTTTGCGCAGGGTGGGGGCGGGATGCACTGCTACCACCACCGTGAGCATGTCCAGGTCGTGCGCCGCACCCATGGTGCGGCCGCGGGTCACCGCGTACGGCCGGACCAGGGGTCCGGCCGCGTCGTCGAACCACGGATCGCCGAGTCGAGTCATTGTCGAAACTTTCTATAGCTGCGCATGCCCGTGCCGCGGCTCCGTCGACAGATAACTGCCGACCCGCTGCACGGTGAGATTCATTTCGTAGGCGACCATGCCGAGATTGGCCGACTCGTTGGCTTGCAGCGCCAGGCAAGCGTTCTCGCCCGCGGAGGTGACGAAGAGCACCGCTCGATCGAGCTCGATCACCGCTTGGCGCACACCGCCACCGTCGAACCGGCTACCCGCGCTGCGCGCGAGACCGTAGAGGGTCGAGGACATGGCTGCGAAGTGTTCGGCATCTTCACGCTTCATCTGCGAGGAGCGTCCGAGCAGCAGTCCGTCGGTGGACAGCACAACCGCGTAGCGGACCCCTGCCAGCCGGTCGACGAGATCGTCGAGTAGCCAGTTGAGATCACCGGGGGAAGAGTTCACCTCAGCCTTCCTGTTCGTCCTGATTCGATGTGGTCTGTTGCTTGCGACCCTGGCGGGTGCCGTTCTCGATCGCGGACATGATGTCGCGCGCCTGTTCTGCGGAGCGGGGACGCTCGGGTGCGGGTGGCACCTCGGCGGCGGGCTCGGTGAGCTCGGGTGCCAGATTCGTCTGCCTGCTGCGCCGCGGCAGTGCCGGGCGTTCGTCGGAGCCGGTGTCGTAGCGCGGGTTCTGCACGGGGGGCGCCTCCGGGGCCGGCGCCATCGGACGCGGGGTCGGCGGGTCGGCGACCAGGGTCGCGACGGGCGCCGGAGCCGCTTCGAGGGCGGCGACCGGTCCCGATGATTCCTGCGGGGCGGGCAGACCACGCCGCAGCGGGCCCGTCGTCGTGGGCGGCGTGCCTGCCGAGTCGGCCTCGCCCGCCAGCAACTGCTGGGGGATCAGCACGATGGCACGGATACCGCCGTAATCGGATTCGCTCAGCCGCACCGACACGCCGTGTGCCAGGGCCAGCCGGGCGACCACGAACAGGCCGAGGCGCGAGTCCGAGGACAGCGTGCCGACACCGAAGTCCGGCGGATCGGCCAGCATGCTGTTGTAGCGGACCAGGTCGTCGGCGCTCATGCCCATGCCCTGGTCGGTGATCTCGACGACCACACCCTTGCCGACGACATTGCCGCCCGCCTCGACCCGCGACTGCGGCGGGGAGAACGCGGTGGCGTTGTCGACGAGCTCGGCGAGCAGGTGCACGAGGTCGGCCACGACGGTGCCGACGACGTTGACATCGGGCAGCTTGGTGACGCGCACGCGCGCGTAGTCGAGCGTTTCACCGATGGCGCTGCGCACCACGTCCATCACGGGCACCGGCTGACGCCACTGGCGCCCCGGCCGACCGCCGCCGAGGATGATCAGGTTCTCGGCGTTGCGGCGCTCGCGGGTGGCCAGGTGGTCGAGCCGGAACAGCGTCTCCAGCAGTGCCGGATCCTCTTGGCGGCGTTCGGCTTCGTCGAGGATCTCGAGCTGGCGGTGCACCACGATCTGGCTGCGGTGGGCGATATTGAGGAACACCGCGCGCACACCCTCCCGCGTGCGGGCCTCGTCGACGGCGGCACCGATCGCCGCCGCGGCGGCGTGCTCGAAGGCCTTGGCGACCTGACCGATCTCGTCCTGCCCGAAGTCGAGGGACGGCGAGGTCTCGGCCGAGTCGACCTCCTCACCGTCGCGCAGAGCGCGCATGGTGGCCGGCAGCTTTTCGTCGGCGAGCTGCAGTGTGGCGGTGCGCAGGCGACGTAGGCGACGAATGATTCGATTGGCCAGGACCACCGAGACCAGGAAGACGAGCACGCTGAGCGCGATAACGCCGCCGCCGGCGGCGGCCGCGGTCGCCTCCGAGCGCTGTGCGGAGTCCTTGGCCAGAGTCTGGATGAATTGGTTGTGACCGGTATAGACATCGAGCAGCGCGCGATTGACGCTCGCCGAGGCGCTCTGCCATTCGGCGGCCGACATCGGCAGTGCGGGCGGGGTAGTCGCCCTGGCGGTGCTCGTGGTGGCGGCGGGAGCGGAGAAGCGCGCGATGATCGCGTTGTCCATTTGCGTGAGCTGTTGCCACGGCGCCGAGGCGGTCAGCGCGACGATCGCGTTGCGCTCGCCTTCGGGCAGTTCGGGGGTCAGGTTGCTGAGTTCGGTGCGGTAGAAGCCGCTTTGACGAATGAATTCGTCGACCGTGACAGCGAAGTCGCCCTCGGCCGATACCAGCGCCGACCCGAGCGCGTTGCCGCGTGACATGGCCTCGATGACGTTGAGCAGGCGCATGCCCTCACCCACGCCGGAGGACACGGTCGCGTCGGGGGCGGCGAGCATGGCGATCTTGGTGCCACGGATGAACTTGTCGACCACCAGGTTGAAGAACATGTAAGCGTCCGGTGCGGGCAACATACCCACGTCCGCGCCGCCGCGCATGGCCTTGAGGTGCCCCTGGAATGCTTCGAATTCGGTCTGGTCGTCGCCGATATCGGCGCCGTCGACGGCCTGCATCTGCTGCGCGATTTGATTGAGCTTCAGGAACGCGGCGTCCGTGCGCGTACGCGCGGCGGGTAGAGCGGGGGTGGTGGTCATGTCTCCGGCGACCAGCGACAGGGTGAGGTGACGCTCGGACTGGATCGCCTCGACCATCTCCTGGGTGAAGCGGCCGGCTTGTTGGAGTTCGGTGGCCCACGCTTTGGCCGTATTGCTCTCCTCGACCAGATAGCCGGCGGTACCGACCCCGACCACCACCAGGGTCAAACTCGGAATGAGAGCAATCGCCAGAATCCGGGTGCGCACACCGAGTCTCGCTAAGAACATCGCCATAACGTAACGGAATCGTTGCAGTGTTGTCGTGTGTGTCTCGGTGAGCGAGACGCGATTTGGTTTGTGCGGGAACACATTTGCTATATGGGGTCGAACACGAAAAAACGGCGAGCTCACCCCGCCGGCTGAGCCGCGATGGCCCAGTCGGCGGGGGCTCGCCGCGACCTGGCAGCGCCGGAAAGATGCTGCCAGGTCAGGTTTTCGGGGGGGCCGCTACAGGGTGCGGTCGGCGCCGGTTCGGGGTGGCGGCCCGGCCGCCAGTGCCGCGTTCTCCGCATCGGTCAGCAGCCTGGCGCGCAACACGAATCGCATGCCCTGGCCGGCTTCGAGCGAATCCTCGGCGGCCTCACCGCGCGTCACATCGACGGTGAGGTGGGTATCTTTCCAGCATTCGAATTGCGCCGGGCTGATCCAGAATTCGGTGTGCCAGGTGAGTCGGCCGAGCAGGATGTCGGCCTTCTCGATCGGGAACTGCTTGGTCGACAGGCATACCGGTGTGCTGTCGTCGTCGCAGCCGTCGCCCGCCTGGCGGAACAGCACCGGTCCGTTGTCCTCGATGAGGCGGCGCAGCAGGGTCTGGGCGCGCTCGGTGATCTCCACACGGTGGATTCGATTCTGCATCAGAACATCCCGAGTTTCGTCGTCGAATAACTGACCAGCAGGTTCTTGGTCTGCTGGTAGTGCCCGAGCATCATCGCGTGGTTCTCCCGGCCGAATCCCGACTTCTTGTAGCCGCCGAACGCGGCGTGGGCGGGGTAGGCGTGGTAGCAGTTGGTCCAGACCCGACCCGCCTTGATGCCGCGGCCCAGCCGATGGGCGGTGTTGATATCGCGGGTCCACACGCCCGCACCGAGACCGTAGAGAGTGCCGTTGGCGATGCGGATCGCTTCGTCGACGGTATCGAAGCGGGTGACCGCGACGACCGGGCCGAAGATCTCCTCTTGGAAGATCCGCATCGTGTTGTCACCCTCGAAGACGGTGGGTTCGATGTAGTACCCACCCGGTAGACCGTCGACCTTGCGTGCTTCCCCTCCAGTGAGCACGCGGGCGCCTTCGGCTCTGCCGATGTCGAAATAGGACAGAATCTTCTCGTACTGGTCGTTGCCGGCCTGTGCGCCGATCATCGTCTCGGTGTCGAGCGGATGACCGGACACGATGGCCTCGGTGCGGGCGATGGCGCGGGCGAGGAACTCGTCGTAGATCGACGAGTGGATCAGCGCGCGCGACGGGCACGTGCACACCTCGCCCTGGTTCAGGGCGAACATGACGAACCCCTCGACGCACTTGTCGAGATAGTCGTCGTCGGCGGCCATCACATCGGGTAGGAAGATGTTGGGGCTCTTGCCGCCGAGTTCGAGGGTGACCGGAATGATGTTCTCGCTGGCGTACTGCATGATCAGCCGTCCGGTGGTGGTCTCGCCGGTGAAGGCGATCTTGGCCACGCGCGGGCTCTGCGCCAGCGGTTTGCCCGCCTCGACGCCGAAACCGTTGACCACGTTGAGAACTCCGTCGGGCAGCAGATCGGCGATGAGTTCGACGACGAGCAGCAGCGACGCCGGAGTCTGCTCGGCCGGTTTGATCACCACGCAGTTGCCCGCCGCCAAAGCGGGGGCGAGTTTCCAGGCGGCCATCAGGATCGGGAAGTTCCACGGAATGATCTGCCCGACCACTCCGAGCGGTTCGTGGAAGTGATAGGCGACGGTGTCGGCGTCGATCTGCGACAGCGATCCCTCCTGGGCGCGAAGCACTCCCGCGAAATAGCGGAAGTGATCGATGGCAAGGGGGAGGTCGGCGGCGAGGGTCTCGCGAACCGGTTTGCCGTTGTCCCAGGTTTCGGCCACCGCTAGCGGTTCGAGACTGTTCTCGATCCGGTCGGCGATCTTGAGCAGGATGTCGGATCGTTCGGTGGCCGAGGTCGCGGCCCAGCGCTCGGTGGCGCGGTGCGCGGCCTCGAGCGCCATGTCGATATCCGCGGCGGTGGAGCGGGCCACCGCGCAGAAGGCCTCACCGTCGACCGGTGAGGTGTTGTCGAAATAACGGCCTTCGACAGGAGGAGACCAGTCACCTCCGATGAAGTTGTCGTATCGGGGGGCATAGCTGACTATGCCGGTATCCGATCCGGGTTTGCCGTAGATCATGCGCCTCGCTCCTCGCGACCTCTGCGTGGTGCCCCACACTATGGTCGGCGAAGGTTGGTACGAGGTTGGTGACGGCGTTTGCGCAGGTCAGCCTTGACGTGCGGTGAAAAGTCGGGCGGTAACGACGGCACGACGGACGTCGTCACGAGGCAGTAGCCGCAGGGCATGCTCGTGCACGGCGACATCGCCGGGGCACCGCTGCCCGAACGCGACCGCGTGCTCGGGCCGGTCGCTGCCCAGCACGGCATTGCGGATACCGACGTCGAGGTGGGCGCGCCACTGTTCGACGCCGGGCAGATCCGAACCGGGCAGCAGCGGCCCGCGATACAGCCACAGCGCTGACGTGAGGTCGCCGCCCTCGATGGCGGCCAGCAGATCCACCGCGTCGCAGGACACCGCGCCGGTGAGCATGTAGCGCCGGTTCGCGATCTCGCCGCGGGTGGCGCGGCGCAGGTGCGACACATCGGCTTTGAGCGTGTTCAGCGATACCGCCCGCTCACCGTAGACCGCGGCGTGTAGCTGTTCGGGGGTGTAGCCGTCGGGTTCGAGCGCCAGCAGGGCCAGGATCTCGAGTTGGCGTGGCGGCAGCGGCACCGGGCGTCCGTCGCGCAAAAGCCTTGCCGCGCCCAGGCATTCGAGCCGCACACCCGGCGCGGGCGTCGGTGCTTCCGCGCGCAGCATCGTCTCCACGGCGGTGACGAGCGCGCGAACCGAGGTCATCACCATCGGATGCGAGCGTTCCCAGGTCGAGGACAGATCGAGCACACCTACCGTTCGACCGTCGGGGCCGTGGATCGGCGCCGAGTAGCAGACCCAGCCGTGCAACGCGGCGACGAGATGCTCCGCGGAGAACACGGTGACGGCCCGGTCGTCGTGCAGGGCAAGGGATAACCCGTTGGTGCCCATATGGCTTTCGTCCCAGACCCCGCCCGGCGCGAAGTTCACCGCTTCCCCTTGGCGGCGCAGCGTGCGGTCGCCCGCGGTCCACAAGATGGTGCCCGATTCGTCACTGACGACGGCGAGATAGCCCGATTCCTCGGCCATTCCGCGCAGCTGACCCGCGAGTTCGGTGACGGGCCTGCGCAGCGGGGATTCCGACCAGCGGTCGCTGATGTCGTCGAGTCCGGGCGCGACCTCGGTGGCGGGGTCGACGGTGTGCAGGGAGCGCTGCCAGGATTTGGCGACATCGTTACGCACGGCGCCGGTGTCGCGGGGCAGGGTCAGTGGGCGCGAGGGTGCCGCCAGGCGGTTCCACTGTTTCTCGAGCTCGACGCGGTAGTCCGAGAGCCGTTCGGGGCGGTGCGGGCCGGCGATCGGGTTGTCGGGGGCGTCTGGTCGAGCTCTTCCCAGTTCTTCGCCCACGTTCACTCCCTGCTCGTCGGTGACGCACCGTTCCAGCGACGAGAACGGGTGTGGCGCTTACTGTCTATCAGCTGCACCGCCACCATGGGAACGTTTGTGTCGAGGACGGCCAGGTCACCGGTGGCTGACCTGTCGTGTCGGCTTGACGCCGACTACTTGTTCAGAAAGATCCCGGCGATGTCGGCGTTCTTGATCGGAGTGTCGACATTGCGCTGGGTCGCGCACAACACGTCGACCTGCACGATCATCGAATCGACCACGGTGCCCGCGGGCTCGTTGTCGTTGCCGGTCTGCTGCTTGATCGCCTTGGTGATGGTGATCCGCTTGGTGTTGGCGTCCTGGTTGACGTAGTCGCGGCAGCTCGTTTCGCCACCCTGGTTGAGCGCGCGCTCGACCTCGGTGCAGCCGGTGGCCAGTGCCGCCAGCACCGCGACGCCCACCGCGACGGCGCCGGTTCGGGTGTTGGCAGCCATGTTTCCTCCTGGAATGGTTCACAGCGCGCGCCTGCGCGTCCGGGACAGCTTAAGTGGTGGTGCTCAGGCGCGGTGGATCCGCAGGGGAACCCGCAGTTCGGCGGCAGTGAGCGAGCCGTGGTGGCCGACCATCAGCGATTGCAGCGGTTCGGCGCCGGACCGCACGACACCGCCGTCGCCGCCGGCGACCACGACGAGATCGCCGATGCGCGCGGCGGCGTCGCGGGTGAGGATCGGGCCGAACCAGCCCGCGTCGATCGCCTCCTCGCGGGTGCGGACCAGGAACCCGGGACCGAGCACGCCTCGCCAGGTGTCGGCGACCGAAGCGCTGTCGTCGGTGTAGACGTGGCGGGCGCGCGGTTCACCGCCGAGTGCCAGCACGTTGTCCGACAGGTACGGGTGGGTGTCGAAGTCGATGCGTTCGACGAGTTCGACCATGCCGTGATCGGCGGTGACGACCAGCGCCGAGCGCGCGGGCAGACGGGCCGCGATCTCGGCGGCGATCCGGTCGACATTGGCGAGCTCGAAGCGCCACGCGCGGCTGGCGGGTCCGCGGGCGTGACCGGTGGTGTCGAGCTCCGAATGGTAGGTGTAGACCAGGGTTTTCGGTGCGGAGGTGAGGGCGGTCAGGACGCCGTCGACGAGATCGCCGACCGAGAAGGCCGTGCGGAATCCGCCGCCGCGCCACCCGGCCAGGGTCAGGCCGGAGCCGTCCTGATAGCTCGGCGCTACCTGCACGGCGGCGATGCCCGCGTCGGTGGCGCGCTCGAAGATGGTGCGGTGCGGCTGAATTCGGTCGGGTGGGAAGGCGGTGAGCGCCTCCACCTTGGGGCCGGCGCCGATGAGTTGCCAGCGCAACGAATTGAACAGGCGCTCCTCGCCGGGCAGCCGCATGCTGTAGCCGACGATGCCGTGCTCGCCCGACGGCAGTCCGGTGCCGAGGGTGGTCAAGCTCGTCGCCGTGGTGCTGGGGAAACCGGCGTCGAGACTGGCCTCGGGCAGGCTCGTCAGGAATGGCGCGGCAGCGGATTCGGCGGCCAGGGCTTGCGCGCCGAGTCCGTCGACGAGCAGGACGCAGACCCGGTCGACATCGAGCGCGAGGCCGAGCCGGTCGGTATCGCCGGGCGCGCCGAGGCAGGTCAGTACCGACGGGAGTAGATCGGAGAGTGCGGCTGTGCCGTAACGCGGTGTCAGCAGGAGATCGTCGCTCACGCCTGTCCTGTTTCGAATCGGCTGATCAGCCCGTCACGCAGGACGAACTTCCAGGTGGTTCGCATCGAACCCCACCTACTGTTGGTGTAGTCGGCGGTGAGTGCGAGGCCGTCTTCGGAGTCGACCGTGTCCACGACGAGATGTCCGTTGCTGCTGAAGATCTCGGCCTCGGTCCACTGCGCGAGATTGCGTTCGACGCCGTCATCGGACATCGTGGCGTCCTCGGTGAGCACGCCGTAGAACTGGTCGGTGTCCTGCGCGTTGAGCGCGTCGACGAACGCCTCGACCACGGGATCGAGTTTCGCGGTGCCAGACATCGGGCCTCCTGCTCGAAACGGCTACGCAACGACAAACACGGTCGTACCCACTCTAGGTCAGCGCGCACGCCGGTTCGGCGGAATATCGTCGGTGCGTCAGGCGGGCGGCGGGCCCGGCGTGATCAGCGCGGTGAATGTGTGCATGATCGTGTCGACGAGCTCGGGCGCGTGGGTGCCCATTTGTTCGCTGCGCTTTTCGAGATGACCGTCGAGCCACAGCGACGCCAGTCCGTGCCCCAGCCCCCACCAGGCGACGGCGAGGGTTTCGGCGCGGTCGGCGGGGATGGCGCCGGCCGCGACGCATTCGGCGACGGTGTCGACCAGGACGTTGAAGGCGGCGTCACCGGCCACGTGGGCGTCGGGGTGCTTGTCCGGTTGGGACAGTTCGGGGCGGAACATCAGCCGGAACTGGGCGGGGTGATCGCGGGAGAACCGCACGTAGGCCGCACCGAGTTCAGTGAGGGCTTCCAGCGGGTCGGGCGTCGTAGCCCTGGCGGTGGTCATGTAGGAGGCCAACTGCTGGAAGCCGTCGATCGACAGCGCCGAGAGCAGTGCGGCGCGGTCGGCGAAATGGTGGTAGGGCGCGCCGCTACTGACCCCGGCCTCCCTGGCGACGCGGCGCAGGCTCACCGCGGCCAAGCCCTCGCTCTCGATCAGGCGCAGGCAGGCGTCCATCAGCGTGGCGCGCAGGTCGCCGTGGTGGTAACGGGTGCGCTTCACATTCGAGAGCCTAGGCGAGACCGCGGCCGAAATTGGCACTGGACAGGAAATCTATGCAGTGTTTAGATTAATTGAGCATCGCTTAGATGCACGCCCCACCGAATCGACGGAATGGATGACCACCATGACCACTCGGGTACTCGTCACCGGCGCGACAGGTTTCGTCGCCGGCCACTGCATCGCCGAACTCCTCGACCACGGCTACGCCGTCCGCGCCACCGTGCGCGATCTCGCCGCGCACGCCGCCCGTGCCCACCTCATCGAGCTCGCGCGCCGCACCGGCGGTGACCTGGAATTCGTCGCGGCCTCCCTCGGCGACGACGCGGGCTGGGCCGCGGCGGTCGCGGGTTGCGACACCGTGCTCCACGTCGCGTCGCCGTTCCCCGCCACCCCGCCCGAGAACGAGCAGGACCTGATCGAACCCGCGGTACAGGGCACCCTGCGAGTGCTGCGCGCCGCCGCGGCCGCCGGTGTTCGACGCGTCGTGCTCACCTCCTCGGTTGCCGCCGTCGCCTACGGCCACGACGTGGACGAGGTGCGCACCGAGGAGGACTGGTCGGTGGTCGACCGCATCCCCGCCTACCAGAAGAGCAAGACCCTCGCCGAGCGAGCGGCCTGGGACTTCGTCGAATCCATGCCTGCCGCAACCGGTCTCGAACTGGTGGTGGTCAACCCGGGCATGATCCTCGGCCCGCTGCTCGAAGCCAGGACCAGCACCTCCCACGAACCGGTCCGCCGCCTGCTGGCTCGCGATGTCCCGGGTTCGGTGAAAACTGGCTGGACCCCGGTCGACGTCCGCGATCTCGCCGTCGCGCACCGGCTGGCGATGGAAGTACCCGAGGCCGCGGGCAATCGATACATCTGTGCGACCGATCCACTGTGGATGGGGGAGTTGGCCCGCCTGCTGGCCCGCGACTACGCCGCCGAGGGCTTCCGTGTTCCGACCCGGGTCCTGCCGAACTGGGTGATCCGCCTCGTCGCGGTCTTCGACAAAGGCGTCCGCTTGACGGTGCCGGTCCTCGGTCGCACCGAACACGTCAGCGCCGACAAGGCCCGCCGCGAACTCGGCTGGACCATGCGCCCGATCGAGGACACCGTCCGCGACACCGCCGACAGCCTGATCGCCTTCGGCATCGTCACCGCTCCCGGCCGGCCCGCGAAGTCATCGCGTGCCGTAGTCGGAACTCGTTGAGCGGGAAGGGGCCGCGATGTTGATCACCGCACTCCTGCTCACTCTCGTCGGCGTCGTCCGCCGGAAGCTGCGCGGTCGTGCGGGCGCGGAGTCCACGGGAGGTTCGACACTCGGGATCCGGCTCGAGCGGGTCGGCGACGCGGTACGGCGCGGCGCGACCCGGTTGGTTCGCGAACCGGCCCCGGCGCTCTCGGTGGCCGTCGCGGTCCTCGGACTCGCCGTTGTCGGTACGCACCTGGCCTGTGCGGGCCAGGTCTGACGTCAACGCCATTCTCGGCGTTGCAGATCCAGGATCACCGGGCAAGGAGTTCGCCGCCATGGCCGCCGCGCGCGTCGTGCGGCCGGCTCAGCGTGGCCGCTGCCACCGCAGGGTGTAGCGCCACATCAGGCGGCGGTGGATCTCGGCGCCGGGAAGGTGTTCGGCGGCGGCGGACCGGATTTCGGCGAGGGTTTCCCGTGGAGCGGCCAGGGTGACATCGGGGCCACCGTGCGAACGGTGCCGCCAACGATCGAGTCCCCAGATGGCGGGTAAGAGGGGCAGATAGTGGAAGTCGCTGACCGGGTGCATCTTCCACAGACCCACCACCGCGAGGGTGCCGCCCGGAGCGACCAGGTGGCGCAGCGTGGTGATGCCGTCGCGCACGGGGACGTGATGCAGCGTGGCGACGGCGGTGACCACGTCGAAGGTCTGGTCGAGGTCGCGGAAGTCGGCGTGTTCGAGGTGGACGTTGGGTGCGGCGGGGGCGTTGGCGATCACCTGGTCGTCGATGTCGACCCCGAGCACCGCATCGCAGCGGGTCGCGAGTTTGCGGGCGAGTAGCCCGTCACCGCAGCCGATATCCAATGCCGTGCGGGCGTTGTCGGGCACCTGCTCGAGTACCCAGGGGTGGTAGTGCGTGTTGTGGTTCCAGTAGGGGTCGGTCGGCATGACCGGTCAACGCGCCGGGTCTCGGATGGGTTCCGGAACGGGGCTGCGTAACAAGCTGTTTCGGCGAACTACTGGTCGAACGCCCTGTGAGCGGACAACCACCCGGGGAACTGGGTGAGGTCGTCGAGCACCACATCGGCGCCCGCGGCCCATAAGCCCTCGGCGTCGTAGGGTCCGGTCGTGACACCGACGGCCACCACACCGGCGGCCTTGGCGCCGCGCATGTCACCCGCGTGATCGCCGACGAAGACATACGCGGCCTCCGCGCGCAATACCTCGGCCTTCCCGGTCGACCACAGATCACCGGCGAGACGATCGACGTGCCAGCCGAGGTGATCGACGTGCAGTCGCGCGTGCGGTTCGAACTTGCCGGTGACGACCAAGGTTCGTCCACCGCCTGTGCGCACGGCGGCCAGGGCGTCGTCGGCCCCGGGCAGCGCGGCGATGTGGTCGATGACGTCCGGGTACAGCTCGCGGTAGCGGGTGACCAGATGGGGGATCAGATCGTCGGGTGCGCCTGCCTCGCCCAGCAGCGTGGCCAGCGGTGGACCGAGGTGCTCCGCGAAATGCGAGCCGTCCATCGGCAGATCGAACTCGCGCGCGAGGGTGTCGATCGCCAGGGCGACGCCCGGACGTGAGTCGATGAGAGTCATGTCCAGGTCGAAGCCGACGGTGAGAGTCACGGTTGCGAGCCTATCGCCGACTGCCCCGAACCCTGTCGATCGAGGCCGCACCTGCCCCGAACTGCACTGATTCACGTGGAACCCCGGCTGCACTCGATGCCGAAAACGGTTGGGGGAGTGCGGTGCAGCGAAGCATGATGTGCGTCACGGCATTTCGGACCTACCAGTTGGTAACCGGAAGATCGGCAGGTCACGCCCGCTTCGGGCGACGCCGAAAGGTGTTGAGCCATCCCGTCGCTCAGCCGATGGCAGATAACGCAACGGTGCAACGACTGCCATTCGGCACGGTGCACTCACCGCGCGGCATCAGCTACTGGCGGCCGCGGTGAACGGCGCGATCGTGGGCACCGACACCGGCCGCGACGGATGCGTCCACACACCCTTGCGCTCCAGAATCGGCAGCACACCCTCGCCGAACCAGTACGCCTCCTCCAGATGCGGATACCCGGACAGGATGAACTGGTCGATCCCGATCGCGGCGTATTCGAGGAGGCGATCGGCCACCTCGGTGTGCGATCCGACCAGCGCGGTACCCGCGCCGCCGCGCACCAGGCCGACGCCCGCCCAGAGATTCGGGGCGATCTCGAGTCCGTCGGTGCGACCGTTGTGCAGCCGCGCCATGCGTCGCTGCCCCTCGGAATCGCTCTTGGCCAGGTTCGCCTGCACCCGTTCGATCTCACCGGGGGAAATGCCGTCGAGCAGGCGGTCGGCCTCGGCCCACGCCTCGGCGGCGGTATCGCGGCTGATCACGTGGATGCGCAGGCCGAAGTCGACCGTGCGGCCTTCGATGGCGGCCAGCCCACGAATCCAGTCCAGCTTCTTGGCGACGGCGTCGACCGGCTCACCCCAGGTGAGGTAAGTATCGGAGTAGCGGGCGGCGATCGGTCCGGCCGGACCCGACGAGCCGCCGAAGAACACCGGCGGAATCGGGTCGGGACGAGCGCTCAGGATCGCGTCCTTCACCCGCAGGTGCTCGCCGGTGAAGCTGAACGGCTCGGTCCGCGACCACAGCTCTCGCACGATGTGCAGGAACTCGCCGGTGCGCGCGTAGCGCTGGGTCTTGTCCAGGAAGTCGCCGTAGGCCTCCTGCTCGCGCTGCTCACCGCCGGTGACGACGTTGAGCAGCAGACGCCCGGCCGAATGGCGCTGAAATGTCGCCGCCATCTGCGCGGCCAGGGTGGGGCTGGTCAGTCCGGGGCGCAGCGCCACCAGGAACTTCAGCGTCTCGCTGGTCTGCACCAGCATGGCGGTGGTCAGCCACGCGTCCTCGCACCAGGCGCCGGTGGGTGTGAGCACGCCCTCGAAGCCGTTGTCCTCGGCGGCGGCGGTGAGCTGGTTGAGATAGCGCAGCGTCGCGGGACGATCACCGGACATGAAGCTGCCGTGTCCGCCCGCCATCAGGCCGCGCGAGTCGCCGTAGGTGGGTAGGAACCAGTGGAACGACAGTCCGCGTTCGGTCATGTCCGCCTTTTTCGTTGCAGTGATGGGGCCCATCGATGCTGACCCGTGCGCCCGCCCCCGTCACGGATTCCGATCACCGTGCGCGCAACCCACGACACGCCGCGGCGCCACCACACCTAACTAGACGTAACTATGCGAAACACGTAACCTCGACACAGGCTCGGGCGACGGTGCACGGGTCGCGACCCCACGAAACGAGTTTCCTCAATGACGCGGCATGTCGACGTACTGATCATCGGCGCTGGCCTGTCCGGAATCGGCACGGCCTGTCACCTCACTCGCGAGCAGACCGGACGCACCTACGCGATCCTCGAGCGCCGCGAGAACATCGGTGGCACCTGGGACCTGTTCAAGTACCCCGGCATCCGCTCGGACTCGGACATGCTCACCTTCGGTTTCGGATTCCGCCCCTGGATCGGCACCAAGGTGCTCGCCGACGGCGCCAGCATCCGTGACTACGTCGAGGACACCGCCAAGGAATACGGCGTCACCGACCACATCAGCTTCGGCCGCAAGGTCGTCACCGCCGACTTCGATCGTGGCACCGCGCTGTGGACCGTGCAGGCTGTGATCGAGGCCACCGGCGAGACCGAGACCTGGACCGCCAACTTCGTCGTCGGCGCCAGCGGCTACTACAACTACGACAAGGGCTACCAGCCCGATTTCCCCGGTCAGGACGACTTCAAGGGTCAGATCGTGCACCCGCAGCACTGGCCCGAGGATTTGGACTACGCGGGCAAGAAGGTCGTCGTCATCGGTTCCGGTGCCACCGCGATCACGCTGATCCCGTCGATGGCCGACACCGCCGCGCACGTCACCATGCTGCAGCGTTCGCCCACCTGGATCCAGGCCCTGCCTTCCGACGACCCGGTCGCCATCGGTTTCAAGAAGTCGCGCGTGCCCGACGCCGTCGCCTACAAGATCGGCCGCGCCCGCAACATCGCGCTGCAGCGCGCCAGCTTCCAGCTCTCGCGCACCAACCCCGAGCTGGCCAAGAAGCTGATGCTGGCCCAGGTGCGCCTGCAGCTCGGCAAGAAGGTGGACCTGCGCCACTTCACCCCCAGCTACAACCCGTGGGATCAGCGCCTGTGCGTGGTTCCCAACGGCGACCTGTTCAAGGTGCTCAAGAGCGGTAAGGCCGACATCGTCACCGACCGCATCGCGAAGTTCACCGAGAAGGGCATCCTGACCGAGTCGGGTCAGGAGCTCGAGGCCGACATCATCGTCACCGCCACCGGCCTGAACGTGCAGATGCTCGGCGGCATCACCCTGACCATCGACGGCACCCCGGTGAAGTTCAACGAGACGGTCGCGTACAAGAGCGTCCTGTACTCCGATATCCCGAACTTCCTGATGATCATCGGCTACACCAACGCCTCCTGGACGCTGAAGGCCGACCTCGCCGCCGCCTACCTGTGCCGCGTGCTCAACATCATGCGCGACCGCGGCTACACCACCTTCGAGGTGCACGCCGACCCCGAGGACATCGCCGACGAGTCGCTCATGGGTGGCGCCCTCACCTCGGGCTACATCCAGCGTGGCAACGACGCCATGCCCCGCCAGGGTGCCCGCGGCGCCTGGAAGCTGATCAACAACTACTACCGGGACCGCACGCTGATGCACAAGGCGCCGATCGAAGACGGCGTGCTGCAGTTCACCAAGACCGGCACCACCGTCAAGCCCGGTGAGAAGGTCGCCGGAGCGTAGACACCGAACCCGAAAAGGCCCGCCACAACGAACCGTGGCGGGCCTTTCGCTGTCCGTGATCGGCCGGTTTCCTTCACCCGGGCGAACTTTCAGCCGCTCCCGTACTATCGCGATCGAAGACACCGCCCGGGGAGATGAAGGAGGACGGTGTGGGATCTCGCCTACCGGCGACCATCCGTGACGCGGGGACGTGGCTGCGGCGATTCGCCGCGACGACACCAGGTGTGATCGGGGTGGTCCTCGTCGTGACCACGGTGGCCTGCCTGGTTGCCGGATCGACTGTGGGCCAACAGCTCGACGCGAAGATCGTGCGTACCGAACAGGTGCTGGATCGGACCGAGCCACTTGCCTTCGCCGCGCAGAGTCTGTACGTGTCGCTCTCGGCCGCCGACGCGGGCGCGGCGACGGCCTTCCTGTCCGGTGGCATCGAATCACCGCAGGTACGAGACACTTACGAGCAGGCACTCGCCGATGCCGCCGCCGCACTGGCGGAAGCGACAGCCGGTGCCGCCGACGCGCAGACCAGGGCGATCGTTGCCCGCATCGCCGCCGACCTGCCGACCTACACCGGCTTGGTCGAGACCGCGCGCGCCAACAATCGTCAGGGCTTTCCGGTGGGGTCGGCCTATCTGCGTCAGGCCTCGGATCTGATGCAGACCTCGCTGCTGCCCAATGCCGAACAACTCAGCAAGGCCCGCTTCGCCGCCGTGCGGGAGGACCAACAGCGCATCGGCACGCTGCCGTGGACGAGCATCGTGCTCCTGGTGCTCGTACTCGCGGTATGCGCGGTCGGATCGATCGTGTTGCTGCGCAGGACCAACCGTCTGGTGAACACCGGGATGGCCATGGCGGGGCTGGCCGCCCTGGTGGCGTTGCTGTGGACCGCGGGTGCCACCCTGACCGCCGCGCAACTGCTCGACAACGGTAATTCCGGCGCAGGCGCGCGCGTGGAGAACCTGGCGGGCGCCCGCATCCTGGCCCAACAGGCCCGCACCGACGAAACCCTGGCCCTGATCACCCGCGGCGACATCACCGCCACGGAGAGGGCCTTCCAAACCCACAGCGACGACCTGCGCGGGCGTCTCACCGCGGCCGGCGGCGGCGACTCCGATGCCGAACGCGCGCTGACGAATTGGAGCGCGGGACACAACGCCCAGCGCACCGCCTACGAGAAGGCCGACTATCCCGGTGCGGTCACCCAGGCGATCGGCACCGGCCCCGACAGCTCGGCCACCAGCTTCGCGCGCCTCGATCAGGAACTGCGCGACGACCTCGCCCAGGCCCGCGACGACCTGCGCGACGGCGTCGCCGCCGCGGCGACGTCGTTGACGCTGAGCCCCTTCGGCACCCTGTTCCTGCTCCTGGCCGCGGCAGGCGCGGTGATCTCCGGACTCTGGCCACGACTGAAGGAATTCCTGTGAGGCGCCCCTTGCTGGTCGTGCTCGCCGCGGCCCTCGCGCTGGTCGCGGGCTGCGCCGACGCACCCGAACCGTCGACCATCGCCGCCACCGCCATCGCCCCACCGCTGCCCGGCGCCGAAGCGATCACCTCGGCCCCGGCAGCCGAGGGCACCGGAACCTGCGATACCGAAGCGACTCTGGCACCGACGACCCAGCCGCGACCGGGTGCGATGCCGGTGGGATCGGCGATGGCCGCGATCGTGGCCAACGGCAGGCTGCGCGTGGGTGTCGATCAGAACACCTACATGTTCGGGTTCCGCAATCCGTCGACCGGCAGGCTCGAAGGTTTCGATATCGACCTCGCCAGGGAGATCGCGCGCGACCTGTTCGGTGACCCGGACAAGATCGAACTGCGCTCCGTCACCGCGGCCGACCGGATCCCGCTGCTGCAGGAGAAGAAGGTCGACATGATCGTGCGCACCTTCTCGGCGACCTGTGAACGCCGCCGCGAGGTCGACTTCTCCAGCGTGTATTACCGTGCGGCGCAACGGATCGCGGCCCCCCACGGCGCGGGCATCACCAACGGCGCCGGGCTCGCGGGCAAGCGGGTGTGCGTGGCGAAGGGCACGACCGCGGCCGCACCGCTGTTCACCTTGCCGACGCCCCCGAACGTGCTCGGCGTGACCAACTGGACCGACTGCCTGGTCGCCCTGCAGCAGGGCACCGTCGACGCGATCAGCGGTGACGAGCCCATCCTGGCGGGTCTGGTCGCCCAGGACCGCAATCTCGAGGTCGTCGGCGACCCGATCGGTGCGGGCGCGTACGCGGTCGGCGTGCCGCGCGGCAGTGACGAACTGGTGCGTTTCGTCAACGGCGTGCTCGACCGCACCCGCAACGACGGCACCTGGCAGCGGATCTACGCCCAGCACCTGTCGACTCTCGGTGCCTCACAGGGCCCACCGGTGCCCCGGTACGTCGGATGACCTGGCCGATGCTCGGTGTGCTCGAGATCGATCGTGAACTCACCGGGCGGACAGCGGAACTGGCGAAGGTGACCACGACCTTGCTCGAGCTGGACCGCCATCCCGGCCTGGCACTGGTCCGCCGCTATCCGCCGACGGGGGAAACCGCACGTCGCTGGGTGCCGGTGGAGAAGGCGCTGGGCGAACTCTGGGAGGACCTGGGGCGGGTGCGCGCCATCCTCACCGAAGCCGAGGCGGTGCGGGCCGGGCGCGGCAAGGTCGACGAGCGCGCACGCGGGCGGCTCACGGAGCTGCTGCGTGGCCGCCCCCACGAAGTGGCGAGAATCCCGATTCCCTTGGCGCAGCGCGGTCTCACCGGCCCCAGCGAGACCATCGTGACGGTCGGTATCGCCGATTGCCTCGACCGGATGCGCGCCGCGTTCGCCTTCGTCGCCCCCTTCGCCGACGAGATCGCGGCGGTCGACGAGAAGGTGCTCGGCGCGCTCGCCCCCTTGCAACAGCGCGTCGAACAGGCGCGCGGCGCACTCGACGCGGCCGGCGAACCACTGGCCACCCTCCTGCGTCGCGCGGGCACCGACCCGCTCGGCTTCGGACCGGGCGAGATCGACACCGCCCTGGCCTCACTCACCGCGCTGATCGACACCGAATCCGCCCGCCACAGTGAATATCTCGCTGTGGCCGCCGACATACCTGGCGCGGTCGTTGCCCTACGCGCGCGGTTGGCCGATCTCGGCGAACTCCAACATCGCGCCGACGACACCGCGACCCAGGCCGAGCACAAGGTCGCGACCGGCGCGCTGCCCGACAGCGGCGAACCGGCCACCAGGCTGGGCGCCGAACTCGCCGCGCTCGGCGATGCGCCCGACCGCTCGACGGTCGAACAACTCCTCGCGCTGCGCGTGCGCACCGCCGACGCCACCGAAAAGGCCACGCGGCGAGACGAATTAGCGCGTGGACTGCTCGACCGGCGCGCCGAACTGCGCGGCAGACTCACGGCCTACCGCGCCAAGGCCTCTCGGCTCGGCGTGAGCGAGGACCGTGATGTGCTCGCGGCCGACCGGATCGCGGCCGGTCTACTCACCCGAACACCGTGCGATCTGCCCGCGGTCACCCGGGCGGTCGCGGACTATCGTTCGATCATCGGGGAGAAAGCGGGGCGGACAGCATGACGTGTAGTGAACCGGGGTGCGGCGGCACGATCGAGGACGGCTACTGCGCACTGTGCGGTACCGCGCCCGTCGCGAGCCCACCGCCGGTGCGGCAGCCCAGCTCCGTGGCCAACGGCCGGTCGGGGCGCACCACGGCGCAACCACGCAGCGGTAACCGTCAGGCGCCACCGCCGCCCGTGCCGGTCCCCGGTGCCTGTGGCGAAACCGAGTGTGACGGAACGATCGTCGACGGCTACTGCGACACCTGCGGTACCGCTCCGGCCGCGGTGACCGGCCCGATGCACAGCCCGTCCGCGTCGACGGTCAGTGCGAGCGGCCGCACCTCGAGTCGCTCGGTGCGAACCCGGTCGGGCTCGGCACGGTCGGCCGCGCGCGGCAGGCTCGGCGCCGGACTCGTCGAAGTGCCGCCGGTCCCGCGCGTGGACCCGGCCACGGCCGTGCTCACCGATCCCCAGGTGCCCGAACCCGACCGCTTCTGCGGCAAATGCGACAAGCCCGTCGGCCGCGGTCAGGCGGGCGTTCCCGGCCGGACCTCCGGGTTCTGTCCGCACTGTGGCACCCGCTACTCGTTCGTGCCACGGTTGCGGGCAGGCGATCTCGTCGGCGGCCAGTACGAGGTGGCGGGCGCCCTCGCCCACGGCGGTCTCGGCTGGATCTATCTGGCCACCGACCGCGCCGTCAACAAGCGCTGGGTGGTCCTCAAGGGCCTCATCGACACCGGTGACCCCGACGCGCTGGCCGCCGCGCTGGCCGAGCGCCGCTTCCTCGCCGAGGTCGACCACCCCAACATCGTCAAGATCCACAACTTCACCGAACACGCCGACGCCGACGGCGAGCCCGTGGGCTACATCGTCATGGCCTATGTCGGCGGCACGTCGCTCAAACAGATCCTGCGCGCCTACCGCGCCGAGACCCAGCGCTATCTGCCGCCCGCCCAGGCGATCGCCTATGTGCTGGAGATGTTGCCCGCCCTCGGCTATCTGCACGCTCGTGGTTGGGCCTACTGCGATTTCAAGCCCGACAATGTGATGCAGACCGAGGAACGCCTCGAACTGATCGACCTCGGCGCGGTCATCGCGATGGACGACCGGACCAGCCCCATCTACGGCACCCTCGGCTACCAGGCGCCCGAGATCGCCGAAACCGGGCCGACGGTGGCCACCGAGATCTACACCGCGGGCCGCACGCTGGCCGTGCTGATGATGCGGGTGCCCTCCGTCGACGGCAAGCTCGGTCCGATACCCGGTCCCGACACCGAACCGCTACTGGCCGAACATGATTCGCTGGACCGCTTCCTGCAGCGGTCCACCGACCCCGACCCGCTCGCGCGCTTCGCCTCGATGAGCGAGATGGCCGACCAGCTCACCGGTGTCCTGCGGGAAGTGCTGGCGACCGGCGACGGCATCCCACGCCCTGGCATGTCGAGCCAGTTCGGTCCCGCCCGTGCTGTCTTCGGCATCGACAGCGTCACACCCGAACCCGCCGCCCTCATCACCGGCCTGCCCGCTCCGCTGGTCGACCCCGGCGACAGCGGCGCCGCCCTGCTGGCGACCACCGATGCCGCGACCCCGGCCGAACTCGAGCAGGCGCTCACCGCTGGACTGCGCGCGGTGGTCACCGGAGCGGGCGAGTCGGTCGAGATCCCGCTACGACTGGTTCGCGCCGAACTCGAAGCAGGCGACGCGGCAGCGGCACTGAACCGTCTCGCCGGCTTGGACGCCGAGCTCGAATTCGACTGGCGCCCCGTCTGGTATCGGGCCCAGGCCGCCCTGCTCACCGGCGACTATGCCGCCGCCGCAGCGGATTTCGAGTCCGTCTACGCCGCGCTGCCCGGTGAGCCCGCCCCGAAACTCGCCTTGGCGGCCGCACTGGAGCTCGGCGCCGCCGGCGGCAGCGAGAACCCGGGCACCGGATCCTTCGCGCTCAGCCGTGCGTCGGCGCTCTACGACATGGTCTGGCGGACCGACCACACTTTCCTGTCCGCCGCCTTCGGCGCGGCGCGACTGCGTCGCACCAGCGGCGACCGCGCGGGCGCGGTAGCGGTCCTCGACCAAGTGGACCGCACCTCCTCGATGTTCACCGAGGCCCGGGTCTCCGCCGTCGAAACCCTACTGACGCACCGTGATCCGGCCGACCTCGACGAAGCGCTGCTGCGCCGTACCGGCGAGCGCGTCGACCAACTGCGCCTCGACTCGCGCAAACGCACCGCACAGGTGCGCATGTTCGTCCTCGAGGCGGCACTGAACTGGATCCGGTCGGGACAGCGGCCGAGCACACCAGGCAAGCTGTTGGACGTGGAATTCACCGAGCAGGGCGTGCGGACGGGATTGGAACGATGCTTGCGGACACTGGCGCGCGAGGCCGACGACATGTGGACCCGATTCGTCCTGGTGGACCAGGCGAACTCGGTGCGCCCGAGGACCACCCTGTGACGGCGCCGGGCTGTGCCGATTGCGTGGGCTCGGCACGGGCGGGGCACCGCTTCTGCGAAGGCTGCGGTCGCGAACTCGGCGTGCGGAAAGTCGCACTGCCCGTGCATGATCCGGTGTCGGTGCCGCAGTGCTCCACCTGTGGTGAACGTCGCTACGAGGGCGGCTACTGCGTCAAGTGCGGCAGCCCCAAGCCCATGCCCGATCGCTTCGAGGAAGACCTCGGCGCGGTGTATGTCCTCACCGACCGCGGAATCAGCCACTCCCGCAACGAGGACGCGGTCGCGGCCGCGGTGCGCGAGGGCGACGGCATCCGGGTGATCGTGGTCAGCGACGGCGTCTCCACTTCCCAGGATCCGCAGGCCGCCTCGGGTAATGCCGCTCGTACCGGCGTCGACGCCGCCTTGGCGGCCTTGGCCGAGGGCAGGCCCGACTCCGACGCCGCGATGGCGGGACTGGCGGCGGCGACGGCGGCGGTGCGCGGCATGTCGCGCACTCCCGAGTACGCGCCGTCGTGCACCTACGTCTCGGCGATCATGCGCGAGACGAATCTGGGTACCGACATCACCGTCGCCAATGTCGGTGACAGCAGGGCTTTCTGGCTCGCCGCGGGCGATCCCACCGCCTCGCGTCGACTCAGCATCGACGATTCGTGGGCCCAGGCTCTCGTCGACGCGGGCGCCCTCGACGAGACCGCCGCGATGAACGACCCGCGCGCGCACACCCTGCTGCGCTGGCTCGGCGCCGACGGTGGCGAAGCGCCGTGGTCGGCGAACTGCCTGCAACGCATGCTCGCCACCGAACCGGGCACGCTGCTGCTGTGCAGCGACGGCCTGTGGAACTACCTGCCCGAGGCGGTCGCGCTCGCCGGCTTCACGGTCGAGACCTCACCGCAGGCCGCCGCCCGCGCGCTCGCCGACTTCGCCCTGAACAGCGGGGGCAGCGACAACATCACGGTCGCACTGGCTCCGGTGCCCGTCGCCGTATCGCACGAACCAGGAGTGTCATGAGTTCCCCTGAGACAGCCGGTATCTCGATCGCCGTCGACCAGAACGAATTCCTCGCCGAAGGCGCGAACGTGGTGGACGCGGTGCTGACGGTGACCACCGGTCCCGAACTCGCCGTCGTCGCAACGCCGCCGCCGCGCCTGGAGATCCTGATCATCGACTGTTCGGGCTCGATGGGTAACAAGCGCAAATTCGAGAACGCGCGCAACGCCACCCGCACCGCCTTGGACGAGATCCCCGACGGCACCGCGTTCGCCATCATCGAGGGCACCGAATCGGCCCGGCTGATCTACCCGACCGACAACACCATGTCCGCGCCCGCCGACCGCGCCCACCGCGGCTCGGCCCGTCGGGCCCTGGATCGGTTGCGTCCGGACGGCGGCACCGCGATGGGATCGTGGCTGGCGCTGGCCCGCCAGGTCGCCGCCGCGCACCCCGGTGCGCAGGCGCACGCGATTCTGCTCACCGACGGCAAGAACGAACACGAAACCCCGCAGGAACTCGCGACCGAACTCGACCGGGCCGAAGGCCTTTTCGTCTGCGACTGTCGCGGTGTCGGCGACGACTGGGTCGCCGAGGAAGTGCGCAAGATCGCCCAGAAATTATCCGGTGACGCCAATATCGTCGCCGATCCGAAGGACCTGGCCGCAGACTTCGCCGCGATGATGCGCTCGTCGGCCGCCCGGGTGATCCCGGAACTGACCCTGAAGGTCTGGACCCCCGCCGGCGCTCGGGTGCGCATGGTCAAACAGGTCTCGCCGGTGCTCGAAGATCTGACCGGACGTCGTACCGATGTCGGCGCGCAGGTGGGGGAGTACCCGCTGTCGTCGTGGGCCGCCGAGGAACGCGAATACCACGTCCAGATCGAGCTGGAACCGGCCGCGCCGGGCCGGGAGAAGTTGGCCGCGCGATTGAGTGTGCTGGCCGGCGCCGAGGTCCTCGGCCAGGGTCTGGTGCGCGCCGTCTGGACCACCGATTCGACCCTGTCGACCCGCATCAGCACTCGCGTCGCCCACTACACCGGGCAGGTCGAACTGGCCCAGGCCGTCCAGGAGGGTTTGGCTGCCCGCCGCAACGGCGATGTCACGACCGCCACCGCGAAACTGCGGCGCGCGGTGGAGCTGGCCGCTGCCTCCGGCCACGAATCCACCGCCAAGCTGCTGCGCGGTGTGGTCGAAGTCGAGCACGACGGCACCGTGAAGCTGCGCGGTCAGGTCGCCGCGGCCGACGAACTCGCCCTCGACATCCGCTCGACCAAAACCGCGCGGGTGCGGCCGGAGGGCGGCTGACATGCCGATGTGCGCGGACGGACACCAGTCGCGGTCGACCGACTACTGCGATGTGTGCGGATCGGCACTCGGCGCACCGCCCGCGCCCGACCCGGCAGCGCTGCGCCTGTGCACCCACTGCCACGCGCCGACCAGCGGGCGCTTCTGTGAAGGATGCGGCCACGATTCCGCCCTTCCGCCACCGACTGCGACGTCGCGGCCCGGTGACCGACCGGAATCGGCTGACCCCGCCAGCGGGTTCGACCCCACCATGGTCGCTACCGGCCTGCCGCCCGACAGCGGTCGGTCCAGGATGTGGGTCGCGCGGATCTTCGCCGACCGCGAGTTCTACGCGCGTGTCCAAGCACGCAAGGGGCCCGATGCCGAGCGTGTCGAATTCCCTGATTTCTATCCCGAACGCCGAATCACCTTGCGCGGTACCCAGTTCCTGATCGGAAAACGATCGGCTTCGCAAGGAATCTTGCCCGAGATCGACCTCGGCATCGCCCCCGCGGATATCGGTGTCTCTCGCGCGCATGCGATGATCCAGGTCGATCAGGGTGGCGCGCTCACCATCACCGACCTCGGTTCCACCAACGGGACCAGCCTGGACGGCGCCGAATCTCCGATCACCCCACAGCAGGCGATCGCCCTGCGCGAAGGCAGCCGGATCCACGTCGGCGGCTGGACCACCATCGCGATCACCATGGAACCGTAGACGCATCTGTTCACCAAACCGTAGGGTCGGGATCATGACGAAGTTCGACGGGAAGACCTGCCTGATCACCGGTGCCGCCAGCGGCCTCGGTCGCGCCACGGCATTCGCGGCCGCCGCCAAAGGGGCGTCTCTTGTCCTCACCGACATCACGGCCGACGCACTCGCCACCACCGCCGAGGAACTGCGCGCGACCGGCGCGACGGTGCATCTCGCGCACGCGGCCGACGTCAGCGACCATTCCGCGGTCGTCGGACTGGCCGCCCACACCTTCGAGGCCGTCAGCCATGTCGACATCGTCATGAACGTGGCAGGCATCGCCACCTGGGGCACCGTCGACAAGCTCACTCCCCAGCAGTGGCGCCGCACCGTCGACATCAACCTGATGGGCCCGATCCACGTGATCGAGGAGTTCGTTCGCCCGATGATCACCGCGGGTCGCGGCGGTCACCTGGTGAACGTGTCCTCGGCGGCGGGCATCTTCGGCCTACCGTGGCACGCTCCCTACAGCGCCACCAAGTTCGGCCTGCGCGGCATCTCCGAGGTACTGCGTTTCGACCTGCGCCGTCACAAGATCGGCGTCAGCCTGGTCTGCCCCGGCGCGATGGCCACCCCGATGGCCGACACCATCGACATCGCCGGTGTCGACCGCGACAACGCGGCCCTGCAGAAGGCGATCCGCCTGTTCATGCGCCACGCCGTCACCCCCGAACAGGGCGCCACGGCCGTCATCAAGGGTGTCGAACGCAACCGCTACTGGGTCTACACCTCCCGCGACATCCAGTTCGCCCACTGGGGCCAGCGCTACTTCCCCTACGGCTACACCCTGGCCATGCGCGGCCTGAACACCGCGATGACCAACTACGCAGACAAGAACGCCCTGGTCCGCTAAACGAGGTCGCTGGGGTCGGTATTGGCCCCGCACAGGATCACGCACACCCGTTCGTCGGGTTCGGGGCGATAGGCCGGGCCCGACCCGGTGTCGAGCAGCGCCGCCACCGCGGTGGCCGCGCCGTTCTCGACGACGATGCGGTGTGCGTCCCACAGTTGCTTCCTGGCCGCGCGGATCGCCTCGTCGGGCACCAGCAGCGAACGCACGCTCGGATGCTGGGCCGCGGCCAGGGCCATCGCGGACACGTTCGGCGCGCCGAGCGAGTCCGCGGCGATCGAGTCGACGGTGACATCCACCGGGCGACCGGCTTCGAGCGCGGCATGCAGCGATCGACAACCCAGGGGTTCGACGGCCACCGTACGAATCCCGAAATGCTGTGCGGCGATCGCTGTTCCGGTGAACAACCCACCGCCACCGACCGCGACGAGCACCGTATCCAGATCGGGTATCCGCGCCTGGATCTCGCGCGTCAGCGTGCCCGCACCCGCCGCGACGAGCGGATGGTCGTAGGCGTGCGCAGCCAGCGCCCCACTGGTCTCGGCGAATTCCCGGCATGCCGCCAGCGCCTGCTTGTATTCCGGACCGATCAGTCGGACCTCGGCGCCGTAGTCACGAAGTCGACCAATTTTGACCGGGGGAGCGGTCTCGGGCAGAAACACCGTCGCGGGCACCCCCGCCTCGCGTGCCGCCCACGCACACGCCAACCCGGCGTTGCCGCCTGAGGCGATCGTCACACCCGCGTCCGGCAACGTCCCCGCAGCGGCGTGCGCGCGCACGAAGTTCTGCGCACCGCGCGCCTTGAAAGTGCCGGTGAACTGCAAGAACTCCAGTGCGAACCAGAGCTGGTCCGGCCCTGGTCCAGCAGGTGCGACGGTGAGTGGGCGAACCAGTCCGTCGATACGCGCCGCGGCGGCTTCGATGTCAGCGAAAGTCGGGGTCACGCTCACGACTATGCCACCGGATCGGCCTCGCTGAACGGGCTGTTGACCGGGTGGATTGTTACGACGGGTTTACGCCGGGGCCGGTCTGGGTACATAACAAACCGGTAACAAGCTCGAAGGCGGGATGGCGTGTCGGTCTGGGGACGCGAAATTCCCCAGTGCACCGGCACACGCCCGGCGTGTCAGCAAAGGATGTGCACAATGAGCGAGCGAAGTGAGCGGGTAAACACAGCCGCCATCGCGGTCATGTCGGCGCCGAGCGTCAGCGAGGTGCTGGCATGAGCGCGAACCTGATGATCGTGGACGACGACGTCCAGATGCGCGGCAACCTACGTCGCGCGATGGAAGACGAAGGGTATGCCGTCGCCGAGGCAGGCGTGCCCTCCGACGCCCTCGATCGGCTGCGAAACGACGGGCCACCCGATCTGATGATCGTCGACCTGATGCGCGGCGAGGCCGACGGCTTCGACTGCATCAGGGAGATCCGTCGCGACCACGACGTACCGATCATCGTGATCAGTACCCGTTACGACACCCACGATGTGGTCGCGGCCCTGGAGGCGGGGGCCGACGACTTCGTGAGCAAGCCGTTCGAAATCAAGGAGATCACTGCCAGGATGCGCGCGCTCCGCCGTCGTGCCCGCATCACCGCCGATCGCGACACGACCCCCGAAGCCGTGCTCGACGCCGATCCGCACGCTCCGCTGGTGCTGGCGGCCGACGCGGGCGCGGTGCGCCGCGGTACCGAGGAGATCCACCTCACAGTCACCGAATTCCGGTTGCTGTGTGAACTGGCGGAGACCCCCGGCCGGGTGCTGAGTCGATCCGTGCTGCTCGAAAGAGTGTGGGATCAAGGCTTTTACGGTGACGAGCGGATCGTCGACGTCCACGTGCGACGCCTGCGCACCAAGATCGAACGCGACCCCTCCGACCCGCGCATCGTGGTTACCGTGCGCGGTCTCGGGTATCGCCTCGATGTGCAGTCGTAGTAAACGATTCGTCATACAACCGCAAAGAGTTCGACACAATGACCGCAAAGTCAGCTGGGCACGTTAGATATATGACAACGTCCACCAAGTCCATCGAGTCGGCCGCTAGTGTGGCGGCCCCTGGTTCGGAACCGAGATTGCGTCATCCACGACTGGGCGACGGCGCTCAGCTGTGGCGGATCGCCCGTGATTCGCAGGTACTCGACGTCAATTCCAGCTATGCGTACCTGTTGTGGTGTCGCGATTTCAGTGCGACCTCATTGGTCGCCGAGAGTGACGGTCAGCCCGTCGGGTTCGTCATCGGATATGTGCGTCCGGAAGCTCCGGACACGCTGTTCGTGTGGCAGATCGCCGTCGACGCGCAAGCCCGAGGCCGCGGCTTGGCCGCCGCCATCCTGCACGCACTGCTCGATTCGGTAGCAGCGGCAGGCATCACCACCCTGGAAACCACGATCTCACCCGGAAACACCGCATCCCATGCGTTGTTCTCCGCGGTGGCCCGGGAACGCGGTGCCGATTTGCGCACCGAGGACCTGTTCGAAGAAAACGATTTCCCCGATTCACACGAGGCAGAGCTGCTGTATGTGATTTCACCGGCTCAGCGCCAGGAGGAACGACGATGATCACGACCACCGACACCAGCATTTTCGAGGCAATGGAATCGAACGTGCGCGGATACTGCCGTGACTGGCCGGCCATCTTCGGCACCGCCGAAGGCGCCTGGTTGCGCGACGAGCAAGGCCGCGAATATCTCGACTTCTTCGCAGGCGCCGGCGCGTTGAATTACGGCCACAACAACCCGATTCTGAAGAAGGCGCTGCTGGAATACATCGGCAGCAACGGCATCACCCACGGTCTGGACATGTCGACCGTGGCCAAGCGCGAGCTGCTCGAGACCATCCGCGACAATCTGCTGACGCCGCGTGGCCTCGACTACAAGGTGCAGTTCCCTGGGCCCACCGGCGCGAACGCCGTCGAAGCCGCGCTCAAACTGGCCCGTAAGGTCACCGGGCGCAAGACCATCCTGAGCTTCACCAACGCTTTCCACGGCATGACCCTCGGCGCGCTGGCGGTCACCGGCAACGCGGCCAAACGGGCCGGCGCCGGTGTGCCGCTCGAGCATTCCACGCCGATGCCCTACGACGGCTACTTCGACAACACCATCGAGGACTTCGGCTGGATGCAGCGCGTCCTCGACGACAGTTCCTCGGGTTTCGATCGCCCCGCCGCGGTGATCGTGGAGACCGTGCAGGGTGAGGGCGGTGTCAACCTGGCCCGTGCCGAGTGGCTGCGCCACCTGGCCGGTCTGTGCGCCGCGCGCGACATCCTGCTCATCGTCGACGACGTGCAGATGGGTTGCGGACGCACCGGCCCGTTCTTCTCCTTCGAGATCGCGGGTATCACCCCCGACATCGTGACGCTGTCCAAATCGATCGGCGGCTACGGCCTGCCGATGGCGCTGGTGCTGCTCAAGCCCGAGCACGACCAGTGGGCACCCGGTGAGCACAACGGCACCTTCCGTGGCAACAACCCCGCCTTCGTCACCGCGACCGCCGCCCTGCGCGAGTACTGGTCCGACGACAAGCTCGCCCTGCGCACCGCCGAGAACGGCGAATACGTGGGCCGCACCCTCAGCGCGGTCGCGCAGCGGCACGAGGGAGTGTCCACCCGTGGCCGCGGCATGGTGCACGGCATCGTCTTCGACGACCCGTCGCAGGCGAGCAAGGTGTGCCGTACCGCGTTCGAACAGGGTCTGCTGGTGGAGACCTCGGGTTCGATGGACGAGGTCGTCAAACTGCTGCCGCCGTTGACGCTCGGTAGCGACGAACTCGATCAGGGCCTGTCGGTGCTGGTCTCCTCGATCGACACCGTCTGTGGTGGTGCCGCATGATCGTGCGCACCACAGCAGAGATCACCGGTACCGAACGTGATGTGGCAGGGCCCGGTTGGCGCAGCAAGCGCATCGTGCTCGGCGGCGACAAAGTCGGTTTCTCCTTCCACGAGACCACGATCGAGGCAGGCACAGTTCACAAATTCCACTACCAGAACCACGTGGAGGCGGTGTGGTTGGTCGAGGGCGAGGGCAGTTTGCACGACTTCGACAACGAGACCGACTACGAGCTGGGTCCGGGCTCGATGTACCTGCTCAACGGCCACGAACGTCACCAGGTGACCGCCCGCACCCAGTTGCGGATGCTCTGTGTTTTCAATCCGCCGGTCACCGGCCGCGAGGTACACGATGAGAACGGGGTGTATCCGCTGATTATCGAGGAGGATGGCGCCAGTGTCTGATCAGCTCGACGGCTACCCGACCCGGTTGTCCGAGCCGGCCCCGCACATCGAGCGCACCGATCCGACGGTGTGGGGCCGGGTCACCTCGCCGGAGCTGACCGGATTCGACGCGAACGGTTTCGCGACGATCCCCGATCTGCTCACCCCCGACGAGGTGGCCGCGTTCGGCGCCGAGGTCGGCCACCTCGCGGCCGACCCGGTGCTCTACGGCGACGCACGGGTGATCGTGGAACCCGTTGCGGGGCAGGTCCGTTCGGTGTTCCAGGTACATCAGCTCAGCAAACCGATCGCGGAGCTGGTCGCCGAGTCGCGGATCGCCGGGCTCGCCGAGCAGATCCTCGGTTCGCCGGTGTACCTGCATCAGACCCGGGTGAACTACATGCCCGGTTTCGGTGGTAGCGGTTTCGGCTGGCATTCCGATTTCGAGACCTGGCACGCCGAGGACGGCATGCCCACCCCGCGTGCGGTGAGTCTGTCGATCGCGTTGACCGACAACTACCCGTTCAACGGCAGCCTGATGCTGATGCCCGGTTCACACCGCACCTTCGTGCCGTGCCTGGGCGAAACGCCGAGCGGTCACTATCGGGAGTCGTTGCGCGAGCAGCGAATCGGGGTCCCGACGACGGACGACGTCACGTTCCTGGCCGCCCGCTACGGCATCACCCAGTTCACCGGTCGGGCGGGTTCGGCACTGTTGTTCGACTCCAACATGATGCACGGATCGTCGAACAACATCACCCCGTTCCCGCGATCGAACATCTTCATAGTGTTCAACAGCGTGGAAAACGCCCTGGAGGAGCCCTTCGCCGCCCCCCAGCGCCGCCCGCAATACATCGCGGCCCGCGACTTCACGCCGCGCTGCGGGATGTCGCGCCGGAAGCTGTCGGCGCACTGGCGAACCAGGCAACCTAGGGCAGCCCGAACACGCGGCCGCCGCTCGCGAATCATCGCGGGCGGCGGCTTTGTCGTGCCCGCGAGACCTAGGGCAGTTCGGACAAGGCGGTGAGGGAGGCTGCCGCTCGTGGGTCGTCGTGGGCGGCGGTTTTCCACCACTGTTCGGCGGCGGCGCGTTCGCCCTGTTGCAAGAGGAGGGTGCCGAGGTCGTAGGCGGCGCCGCTGTGGCCTGCCTGGGCGGCCTGGGTCCACAGGGCGCGGGCCGAATCGTGTTCGCCGCGTTCGTGCATGGCGGTTCCGAGGTCGTGCAGGGCGGCACCGACACCTTGGCTGGCGGATCGCGGGGGAGTCGGAGGGCCGACGGGTGCGATGGCGACGTCAGTTGGGGGGTCGGGGTTCGTCGTGTGGGGTGCCGGCTCCGTGGATACCGACGGCGGAATCGGCTCGGTGGGGCCGACGGGTGAGGTCGGCTCGACCGCATCGACGGGTGTGCTGGGTCGATCGGGTTCGGTTGGGCCCGTGGTGAGCTCGACGACCAGTTCGTTGAAATCGGGTGTGCCGGGTCCGGTGCTGCACCACAGCGTCGACGCTCCGTCGGGGAGCAGGTCGACGACCATGCCGTAATTGCCGGTCCAGGACTGATGTGTGCCCGACCCCGCCACCCAGACGGGTGTGAGAGTGAACAGCGCGTCGGGTGCGTCGGCGGTCACCGAGATGTCGATGCCATCGGCGAGTGCTTCGTACCAGATGTCGACGCCCGCCAGCGATCTCCCGTCGAGGTTCACGTGCCCCTCGTGCACGGAGAGCCCTAGGCCAAGGCCCGTCACGTCCTCGGGCGCCATCACCGACAGTGCGCGCAGATGCAGCGCCGTCGTCCCGGCGGGTAGCGCCTCGGCATACATCGGATAGACCGCCGCACCGCACCATTCGATCGGATCGGCGCCCTGATAGCGCTGATCGAGCGGTACCGATTCGCCAGGGCGTTGCGCGCCGGGGTCATTCATCGGTGGCACCCATTCTTTCCGCTGTCACACCCCCTCGCGGCGCCAGATGGTCCGCGGTTGCGCGCTACACCGTACTCGTGTCTACGGGCGGCCGTGGCCGATTCACGACAACATCGCCGGGGAATACGCGAGCGCCGCGGCGAGTGCGTCGACCTGATCCGGAGCGGTGTGTCCGGATGTCGGGCAACGGGATTCGCCGGGGCGTGACGCGACTGATCGGGCGTGGCATCACGTCGTCAGACGGCGACCGATTCGCCGATCTCCTCCTCGACCGCGGCAGGCGCGATCGGTTTCGGCGCGTGCCGTGCCTCGTGGCGACCCGCCACCACGACCAGCACCAGACCGGCCACCAACCAGGCGAACAACCCGAACAGCCGGGTACCGAACCCGGCACCACCGTCGAAATAGAGCAGGTCGCGCAGACCTTCGACGAAGTCGGCGCCGTTCCAAAACGAGTGCAGCGCACCGAAGAAGCCGTTCTGGAGTTCGGGCCCGTAGACGCCGCCGGAGGTGGTGAAGTTCAGCATCACGAACAGGGTGATCAGGGCCAGGGTGGTCCAGCGCTTCAGGAACGTGTGCAGGCCGATGCCGATCAGGATGATGCCCGAGGTGTAGAGCCAGGCGATACCGAACACGCTCGCGAAGTCGCTGTCGATCACGCCGAATACCGGACCCGCCACCAGAACACCGATGAGGCTGACAACCAGCGCCGTCACCACACCGACTGCCGCGCGCACCCGCATGCGCAACATCGCCCCGGCGGCGCCGATCACGGCGACGCTGCCGTACGCGCCGACGCTCAACGCGACCAGCAGGAAGAAGATGCCCTGACCCGTCGGATCACCGCCGGCCTTGGTCGTCACATCGGTGACCACCAGCGGCACGCCCTGATGATCGGACACCGACCGGAACGCCACCTCCGCGGCCATCGCGCTGGTATCGGAGCTCGCGGTGGCGACGAGCAGTTCCGGCGTGACGGCGTCGGGCACGTAGGCGCCGATGAGTTCGCGGTTCTGTAGCGCGCTGACGGCCGCCGCGCGGTCGGGCACGGTGACCATGTCGAGGCCGGCGCCGCCCTTGTCCTTCATCGTCTGCGCCAGCACCATCGTCTGCGGGGAGTCGCCGACGACCGCGAGCGCCATATTGTTCGGCTCGGGCTGGTGGAACGCGCCCAGGTAGGCGAAGGCCATTCCGAGGCACATCAGCAGCGGCGTCAGCAGATGTCCGGCGAGGTGCCGGAACTGTGTGCGAGTCATCGAGGGGAATCTCCAAACAGTTGGTAAATGCAACTAAGTATGGTTGTATCATACAACTATGAAAGCGCAGAGCACAAGAACCCAGGCTGTCGACACCATCCAGCGAGAGCTCACCGCCTTCGCCCGGCGCGCCCGCGGCCGCGCCGCCGAGCTGCATCCCGAGCTGAGCCTGGTCGCCTACAGCATTCTCGACCTGATCCTCGAACGCGACGGTTGCCTGGCTACCGATCTCGCCGAACAGTTCCTGCTCGACAAGTCGACCGTCAGCAGACAGGTCGGCGCGCTGGAGAAGCTCGGTTACCTCGAACGGGCGGTCGACCCCGACAATCGGCGCAATCACGTCCTGCACGCCACCCCCGCGGGCCGAATCGTCGCCCGAGAGGCCGAACGCCGACGGCGGGAGGCCTTCCAGGCGCGTTTCGCCGACTGGACGGACGACGACGTCGCGGCCATGGCCGGTTACCTGACCCGCTACAACCGCGGCGACTGACCAGCCCGCTATTCAGCGCGTTCGGTCCATCGGTGGGCATCCGCCTGGCTATTGCGCGCGTCACTCCGCCCGATGGGCGGTGCCCCGGCAGCGCACGCGAGTCGGTATAGTCGCCGCGGATGAGTAGTGACACCACCCACCCCGTGCAAGAGCGTTCACCACGCCCGATCAATCGAGCATGGTGGCTGGTGCCGGTGCTGCTCACCATTGTCTCGGTCGTTTGCGTCAGGACGCCGATCTGGCCCTTCGAACGCTATTCCGACGGGTTCATCGATCTCCAGGTCTACCGCCTCGGCATCGAGGCGATGCGCGACGGCGCCGACATGTACGGCCAGCTGCCCAAGACCACGATCGGCATCGGCCTGCCCTTCATCTACCCGCCGTTCGCGGCCATCGCGCTGGCGCCGTTCGCGCTGCTGCCGTGGGGCACGGCGAAGATCCTCTACGTCGTGGTGTCGATCGCCGCCGTCGCCTGGACCCTGTACCTGGTCGCCCGTCGCTACCATCCCGACCGCAAGCAGGTCGCCCTGCTCGTCACCGCCTGCGCACTGCCGCTGGCGATGCTGCTGGAACCGGTCCGCTCGACCATCGACTTCGGTCAGGTCAACCTCTTGCTGATGGTGCTGGTCGCCACCGACTGCCTGCTCCCGAAGACCCGCTACCCCCGTGGCATGCTGATCGGCCTCGCCGCCGCCATCAAACTCACGCCCGCCGCCTTCGTGCTCTACTTCCTGGTCCGCAAGGACTACAAGGCCGCCGCGACCGCCGCGGCCACCGGCGCGATCGCCACCATCGCCTCGTTCGCGTTCCTGCCCACCGAATCCACCCGCTACTGGTTCGGTGGCCTCGGCAATGTTTCGGGTCTGAGTGGCTCGGCCTTCCACACCAATCAGTCGATCCAGGCCGTCATGGCTCGCCTGCACATCACGGGCCTGCCCTTCGATGTCCTGTGGCTCGTGCTGGGTGCGCTGCTGCTCGTCCTCGTGGTAGCCGCGATGCGCAAGGCCGCCGACGCCCCGGCGATCGCCCTGTCCCTCAACGCGGTCTTCACGCTGCTGCTGTCGCCGATCTCGTGGTCGCACCACTGGGTCTGGATCGCGCCCGCGTTGCTCGCGATGGTCTGCCACGCCCGCACCCTGCCCGTCGCCAGCGCCCGAGGCTGGTACGCCACGGCTGTCGCCGTCGCTGCGGTCTTCGTGATCGCGCCGCACAGCTTCCTGCCCGACGGCGAACACCGTGAGACCTCGTGGACCTGGGATCAACACATCATCGGCGACACGTACGTGTGGTTGGCCGTCGCGCTCGTTGTCTTGTTCCTCGTCACCGGACGTCGGCCCGCGCAGCCGGTGGCCGAGCCCGCGACGGTCGAGGAACACGTACGCGTCGCCTGACTATCAGGTGAAACCGGCGGCCTTGTCTCGTGTCGGGTGGTAACCGAGGGCTACCGGGAGCGGATAGACGGTGACGTCGGGGTGGGCGATGTCGGGGTGGGCGATGTCGGCCAGTTGACGCAGGCTCGCGTCCAGTCCGGACTGAATGGCGTGACGGAGCACGACCACATCGGCGTCCCGCAATGCCTGGCCGTGCAGGCTGGTTCGCAGCATCGCGCGGGTAACGTCTCGCAGCTGCTCGACTTCCACGGTGAAGGCGACAGCGACCCCGGTTACCGCGCTGCACGTCATCGTCCAACCGCGGGTCGGGCGATATTCGGTGACGACCAAGTGCACGTCTTGGATCATGTGGAACATCTGAACCTGTGCGGCGAGTTCGCGACCGGCATCGACTCGATCTGTTGTCGGGCCGGTCCAGGCGTGGAGTTCGGACATCCACGAGGCGATGTGCTCCGGCTGGGACAGTAGGCGCCACAGCGTTTCCGGCGCAACAGCCAGGGAGACCTCGCCGCTGACGCGCACCTGGTCCAAGCCGTGTGAGGGTGTGGTGTCGGACGTGATCAGTACTGCGTCCTGACGCCTGCGATTACTTCGCTGGGCCATGATCCCCCACTTCATCAAGACGTCGCGTGCGATGCTCGCACGTCGACGCCGAGGAGAAAATGCCGAGCGGTAGGTCTACAGACAGGGTGTTGCAGGTGCCGCGCTGCACCGCCGGTTTCCCGGCTACCACTCCTGAAAGGTTTTCCTCGTCCCGATCGGCGTGCATGAGACGCTAGCCGATCGGTTCGGAATGTCTACCCGGACAGAGGATCTCGCGAGCAACACCATACCGGCACCGCTTCCTTCGTGGTGAGTCACCATTCCTCTGTGATGCACGGGGCGAAAGCTGCCGGAATGCGCCCCTCAGGCGGTGACGGAAGCTTCGCGTTGGAGTTCCAAGGCGATGTCGATGAGCTGGTCTTCCTGGCCGCCGACAAGCTTGCGTTTGCCCGCGCGGACGAGCATTTCGGCTGCGGAGACGCCGTAGCGTTCGGCTTGGCGTTCGGCGTGCTTGAGGAAGCTGGAGTAGACGCCCGCGTAGCCCATCATCAGTGATTGCCGGTCGAGTAGGCATTCTTGGGGCATGGCGGGGCGGACGACGTCTTCGGCGGCATCGGCGATGGCGAAGAAGTCGACACCGGTTTTGATGGCGAGTTTGTCGGCGACACCGACGAACGCTTCGACGGGGGTGTTGCCGGCGCCGGCGCCGAAGCGGCGGGTGGAGCCGTCGATCTGGGTGGCTCCGGCGCGGACGGCGTAGACGGAGTTGGCGACGGCGAGGCCGAGGTTTTCGTGGCCGTGGAAGCCGACTTGGGCGTCGGTGCCGAGTTCGGTGACGACGGCGGCGACGCGGTCGGAGACTTGTTCGAGGACCAGGGCGCCGGCGGAGTCGACGATGTAGACGCATTGGCAGCCGGCGTCGGCCATGATCCGGGCTTGTTCGGCGAGGGCTTCGGGGGGTTGGGTGTGCGACATCATGAGGAAGCCGACGGTTTCCAGGCCCAGGTCGCGGGCGTAGCCGAAGTGTTGGATGGAGACGTCGGCTTCGGTGCAGTGGGTGGCGATGCGGCAGATGGAGGCGCCGTTGTCTTGGGAGATCTTGATGTCTTCTTTGACGCCGACGCCGGGCAGCATGAGGAACGCGATTTTGGCGTTTTTGGCTGTTTGGGCGGCGATGGTGATGAGTTCTTGTTCGGGGGTTTTGGAGAATCCGTAGTTGAACGAGGATCCGCCGAGGCCGTCGCCGTGGGTGACTTCGATGACGGGTACGCCGGCGTTGTCGAGGGCGGCGACGATGTCGCGGACTTCGGTGGTGGTGAATTGGTGGCGTTTGTGGTGGGAGCCGTCACGGAGGGAGGTGTCGGTGATCCGGATGTCGAGATCGGCAGAGAATGGCATGGTCGAGTCTCCTTACGCCCGGCTCGGCTGCGGCGAGCGCAGGGCCTCGGGGGTGATGGTGTCGAAGGCTGATGAATCGGTCATGATCACACCCGAGTCGACAGGATCTGTTCGGCCATGACCTCGCCGACGCGAGTGGCGGCGGCGGTCATGATGTCGAGGTTGCCCGCGTAGGGCGGCAAAAAGTCGCCTGCGCCTTCGACTTCGACGAACACCGATACCTTCGCCAGCCCACCGGAGACGACGGAGGGTTCGTCGAACTGGGGCTCGTTGAGCAACCGGTAGCCGGGCACGTACTGCTGGATATCGGCGACCATGCGATGGATCGACGCAGCGATCGCATCCTGGTCCGCGTCGTCGGGAATCGCGCAGAAGATGGTGTCGCGCATAATCATCGGCGGTTCGGCCGGATTCAAGATGATGATCGCCTTGCCACGCTGCGCACCGCCGATGGTCTCGACACCACGGCTGGTGGTCTTGGTGAACTCATCGATATTCGCCCTGGTGCCGGGGCCTGCGGAATTGGACGAAACCGAGGCGACGATTTCGGCGTAGGGCACCGGCACGACGCGTGAGACGGCGGCGACGATCGGGATGGTGGCCTGGCCACCGCAGGTGATCATGTTGACGTTCGGTGCGTCCAGCAGCGAGGCCAGGTTCACCGGCGGCACCACGGCCGGGCCCACGGCGGCGGGGGTGAGGTCGACGGCACGGATGCCGAGTTCGGCATACCGGGGCGCGGCGGCGCGGTGGACGTAGGCCGATGTCGCCTCGAACACCATGTCGGGCTTCTCATCCTGGGCGAGCAGCCAGTCCACGCCTTCGGCGGAGGTTTCCAGGCCCAGGCCGCGAGCGCGTTTGAGCCCTTCGCTGTCGGGGTCGATGCCGATCATCCAGCGCGGCTCGATGGATTCCGAGCGCAGCAGTTTGTAGAGCAGGTCGGTGCTGATGTTGCCGGATCCGACGATCGCGGCGGTGACGGAACCGTGGGACACGGTCGGCCTCCTCGTGGAATAGCGGCCGGGCAGGCCGGCGGGGTGGGGTCGGCTCAGGTGAACGACAAGCGGACGGAGCCGAGTCCGGCGAAGTCGGCGAGGAAGTCGTCGCCGGGGCGGGCGTCGATCGCGCGGGTACAGGAGCCGGGCAACACGATGTCACCGGCTTTGAGTCGCACCCCGAAGGTGGCGACCTTGCGGGCCAGCCAGGCGACCGCGATCAGCGGATCGCCCAGGACCGCGTCGCTGCGGCCTTCGGCGACGACCTCACCGTTGCGGGTGAGCACGGCGTCGATCGCGGTGATGTCGATGTCGCCCGGTGCGACTCGCTCCTCGCCGAGGACGAACCCGGCCGAGGACGCGTTGTCGGAAATCGTGTCGGCCAGCCCGATCTTCCAATCGGTGATCCGTGAGTCGATCAGCTCGATCGACGGGGCGTAGGCGACGGTCGCGGCGAGGACATCGGCTTCGGTGCAGTCCTCGCCGGGCAGGTCGGCGCCGAGGATGAACCCGACCTCGACCTCCACCCGGGGAAGCAGGAACTTCGAGGTGTCGACGGGCAGGTCCTCGTAGACCTCCATGTCGGCGAGCAGGTGACCGTAGTCGGGTTCGTCGACGCCCATCATCTGCTGCATCGCCTTCGACGACAGCCCCACCTTGTGCCCGACGACTTTCCCGCCGTCGTCCAGCCTGCGCCGGATATTGAGCAGCTGGACCTCGTACGCGTCCACCACATCGATGCCCGGATACCGGTCGACGATGGGGGACACGGCCACCCGGTCCAGCTCCGCCCGCGCCAGTTCGGCGGCGAGCTCGGCGCGCATGCCGGTTGTCAGCATCCTGGCTCCCTCTTCTTCTCTTCTGGTGATACCACCCCATGCTCGTGGCCGAGACCGTGCACAGGTGCATGCCCTCCCGCTGGATGGACAGGAAATTGCGAGGCCCGGCGCGGGATCGCCGCGCACGCGGCTACCAGAACGACAGTCATCGCCGCGATGGTCGCGAACACGAGATGTGTTGCGGCCGACAGTGATTGCGGCGACGGCACATCCACGTCACCGAGGCGCGCGTTGACGATCGCGCCGAACGCGGCGACCCCCACCGCGCTGCCCAGTGACCGAGCGAACATATTGGCCGAGGTGACGACGCCGCGTTCGGTCCACTGCGCGCTCGTCTGCGCCGCGATGAGCGTGGGTGTGGCCACCAACCCCATGCCCGCGCCGACGACGAAACAGGAGGCGGCGACCTGCCACAGCGCCGAGTTCTCGTCGAGGAGCAGCGTCGTCGCCGCGCCGATCGCCGCGACGGTACTGCCGAGCACGGCGCAGGCGCGAAACCCGAAGCGCAGGTACACCTTTCCCGCGCGAGCCGCCGCCAGCGGCCAGCCGAGGGTGAGTGCGCCGGTGACGAGCCCCGCGACCAGAGCGCTCGTACCGAGCACGCCCTGATTGAACATCGGCACATACGTCGTGAACCCGAACAGCAGCGCCCCGCCGAGCATGGCCGCGACGCAGCTCGCGACCACCACCCGCCGGGTGAACACCCACAGCGGCAGAATCGGCTGCGCGGCACGCGCTTCCACGACCACGAACAGCACGAGCGACAGTGCGGCGCAACCGAACACCGCGAAGCCGAGCGGCGACCCCCACGCCCAGGCGTGCCCACCCTCGAGCAGCCCGAGCACCAGCGCCCCCGCCCCGAGCGTCAACAGCACCGCCCCCGCGTAGTCGATGCCGCGGCGACGCCGGGGTACGGACTCGTGGAAGTTGCGGACCAGCATCCATGCGGCGAGCGCGGCCAGCGGCAGGTTGATCAGGAAGATCCACCGCCAGCCGAGGTAGTCGGCACAGATGCCGCCGAGCAGCGGCCCCGTCACCGACGCCACCGCCCACACCCCGGCCAGATAGCCCTGGACAGTGGCACGTTCGGCCAGTGTGTACAGGTCACCGGCGATGACCATGGTCGTCGGCTGGATGGCGCCGGCGCCGATGCCCTGCACGGCGCGGAACACGATCAGAGCGAGCATGCTGCTCGCCGACCCACACAGCAGTGAGCCGAGCGCGAACACCGCGATGCCGAACAGCATCACCGGCTTGCGGCCGAACGTGTCGGCGAGCGCGCCGTAGATCGGCACGGTGACCGCCTGGGCGAGCAGGTAGATGGTGAACAGCCAGGGGAACAGTGTGAAATCGCCGAGACTGTCGGTGATCGACAGCACCGCGGTCGCCAGGATCGTCGCATCGAGGGCGACGAGTCCGGTGGCGAGCATCAGTGAGGCCAGCACCGGCCCACGGTCCGAGCCGAATCCGACATCGGATCGCGCGGTATCGGTTGCCACGGCACACCTTTCGTCTCAGAAGCGGATACGGACCCGGTCGGTGCGCGGACGGGCCTGGCAGGCCAGGGCGTAGCCGGCGTCGATATCCTCCTGATCGAGGATCGCGGCGTTGGTCATGGTGACCTCGCCGTCGACGACGGTGCACGCGCACGAACCGCATTCGCCCTCACGGCAGGAATAGGGGACATCGAGTCCGTCGGCGAGCATCACGTCGACGAGGGTGCGCGAGCGCGGCCAACTCAGCGCGTGCACCGTCCCGTCGAGCTCCACCTCCACGCGCGCGGCATCCTCGGCGTCGACCGGGTCGAGGGGCGTGGGCTCGGCGAAGGGATCACCGGACAGCGAGACGAATACCTCGGTGGTGATGCGCTCGCGTGGCCACCCGGCACCGGACAGCGCCTCGGTCACCGCCGACATGAACGGGCCCGGCCCGCACACGAACGACTCGTAGGACGGATACGGCGCGGCGAACTCGGCCAGCTGCGCCGCGGTCGGCAGGCCCTGTAGGGATTCGAGCCAGTGCGCCACGGTGATTCGGCCCGGGTACCGCGCGACGAGGTCGCGCAGGGCCTCGGCGAAGATGACCGATTCCTGCCCTCGATTGGCGTAGAACAGCACCACCCGGCCCGCGCCGCGCGCCAGGGCCGAACGCAGAATCGACATCACCGGCGTGATGCCGCTGCCCGCCGCCCACAACAGCAGATCGGTGTCGAGGGAGGCCGGGGTGAAGGTTCCCTGCGGTGGCAGCACGTCGAGCGTGTCGCCGACAGAAATGTTGTCGCACAACCAGTTCGAGCCATAACCGCCGAGCGTGCGCTTGACCGTGACCTGCGGCGGATCGCCCGTGAACGGCGAACTCGCCAGCGAGTAGCAGCGCGCCACCGCTTCGCTCCGCTCGCTCGGGATACGCAGCGTGAGGAACTGGCCGGGCCGGTAGGTGAAGCGGTCGGCGACCGCATCGGGCACATCGAACACCAGCGAGCGGGCGTCCTCGGTCTCCTCGATCACCGCCGACACCCGCAGCGTCACCACCCGCGAGCCACGCGGAACGTCGACAGTCGCCCTCGTCACTGGTGTCCTCCTCGATCACAGAACCGGCGTTGCGGAGCAACCGTCGCAGGCCCGACGTCATTGCGGAGCCCATGGCTCCCGGTGGCCGGGAGATCGCCGCGCACAGCCCGCTGACCGGGAAGACCAGGGCAGACGCGGTGGTCGACGACCCTAGCGTCGGGCTCGTGGACACCAGATATTCCGGGGGCGCCCGATGAACCGCATGCAGAACACCGTCGCGCTGGTGACCGGCGCGGCCGGGGGAATGGGCCGCGCCCATTGCCGTCGGCTGGCCGAGGAGGGCGCCGACATCATCGCCCTCGACATCGAGGCCGCCGCGGACGAATTGGCCCAGACGGCAAGGGAAGTCGAGACGGTGGGCCGCCTGTGCGTCACCGGCGTCGCCGACGTGCGCGATCAGGCACAGCTCGATGTGGCTGTCGCCGACGGCGTCGCCGCACTGGGCCGCCTCGACGTGATCGTGGCCAACGCCGGCATCTACAGCGACCTCGGCCTGTCCTGGGAGCTGTCGGACCAGGCCTGGCAACGCACCATCGACATCAATCTCACCGGCATGTGGCACACCGTGCGGGCAGCCGTTCCGGCGTTGACCGACGGCGGGTCGGTCGTGATCGTGAGCTCCACCAACGGCATCGTCGGCGCGGCCGCGGCCGCGCACTACTCGGCGAGCAAGCACGCCGTGGTCGGCCTCGCCCGCACCCTGGCCAATGAACTCGGCCCGCGCGGTATCCGGGTGAACACGGTGCATCCCGGCTCGGTGGCGACGCCGATGATCCTCAATGCCGCCGTGTACGCCAAACTGTGCCCCGACCTGCCGAATCCGACCCGCGAAGACGCGGCGGAGGCGCTCGCCCGCCGCACGATTCTCCCCGTTCCGTGGGTGGATCCGGTCGACATCAGCAATGCCGTGCTCTTCCTCGCATCCGACGAGTCCCGTTACGTGACGGGAACCCAACTCGTGGTGGATGCCGGACTTACTCAGAAGGTGTGACATGGGACGGGTTTCGGGCAAGATCGCGCTGATCACCGGCGCCGCGCGCGGCATCGGCCGCGCACAGGCGATCAGGCTGGCCGAGGAAGGCGCCGACATCGTCGCGGTCGACATCTGCGGACCGGTCGAGACCGTGGTGTCGCCGGGGGCGACCCACGACGACCTCGCCGAGACCGTGCGCGCGGTCGAGGCGACCGGCGCGCGGATCGTCGCCGCGACCGTCGACGTCCGCGACGGCGCGGCGCTGCGGGCCGCGGTCGACGCCGCGGTCGAGCAGTTGGGCGGCCTCGACATCGTCTGCGCCACCGCGGGAATCAGTTCCAGCGGCGGCGCGCTGGAACTGACCGAACAGCAGTGGCAGACGATGATCGACGTCAACCTGACCGGTGTGTGGCAGACGTGCAAGGCCGCCACGCCGCACCTGATCGCGCGCGGCGGCGGCGCGATGATCCTGACCAGCTCGATCGCCGGACTACGCGGTCTGGTCGGCGTCGCGCACTACACCGCCGCCAAACACGGGGTGGTGGGACTGATGCGCTCGCTCGCGAAAGAGCTCGCCCCGCACCATGTCCGGGTGAACTCGGTGCATCCGACCAACGTCGACACCCCGATGATCCAGAACGACATGGTGCGCAAGGTGTTCCGGCCCGACCGCGAACATCCCACCCGCGAGGAATTCGCGGAGGCGGCCGTGACGATGAACATGCTGCCCATTCCATGGGTCGAACCGGTCGACATCGCCAACGCCGCCCTGTTCCTCGCCTCGGACGAGGGCCGCTACATCACCGCGGTGACGCTGCCCATCGACGCGGGCAGTACCCAGCGCTAGCCGAGGAGATCTTCGGCCACAGAAACAACAAATGCGCGGGCTGCCGAATGGCAGCCCGCGCATTTGTCTTGTTCAGAGTGCGGTGTCCTTGCGGGTGAGGAAAGCCAGTACGGCCGACTCGAATTCGTTCTTGCGTTCGATCATCGCCCAGTGCCCGCAGTTGGGGAACACGTGCAGTTCGGCGCGCGGGATCGTGCGCATCGGGATCAGTGCCATATCGAGGGGGCTCACGCGGTCGTCACGGCCCCAGGTGATCAGCGTGGGCGCCTGCACTTTGTGCAGCATCGCCCACGGTGGTGGGGCGTCGGAGGCTTCCATGGCGCGGACCATCATCGCGAACGCGGCCTTGCTGTACATTCGGCGGGCGCTGTCGAGGGTCGCGGGATCGGTGGCCTGGGTCCAGCGCTGCTCGATCAATTCCTCGGTGACCATCGCCGGGTCGTAGACCATCGAGTGCAGCCACTGGATCAACCGCTCGCGGGTGGGCTCTTCGGTGAACTCCTGCAGCAGCTTGATGCCCTCGCCGGGGCCGGGGCTGAAGAGGTTGCGGCCGATGCCGCCGATCGTCACCAGCTTGCCGACCCGCTCGGGATGGGCGATGGCGTAGTTGAGCGCCACGCCGCCGCCCATCGAGTTGCCGATGATGTCGACGCTGTCCAGGCCGAGCGCGTCGACGAAACGGACCACCGCGTCGAGCGCGGTGACCATCGGATGTCCGCCGAAGTCGTCGCTCACCCCGAAGCCGGGGAATTCCAGGACGAGACAACGGAATCGGTCCGTGAAGGCGGCGAGATTGGCGCCGAAGTTGCGCCACCCGGTGACGCCGGGCCCCGATCCGTGCAGGAGCAGCAGCGGCGGTCCCTCACCCGCCTCGTGGTAGCGCAGGACACCCGCGTCGGTGGTGATCTCGCGCAGTGTGCCCTCGTAGCTCAGGTCGATCACGCGTGGGTACCGCCGTCGATGCGGATCTCGGTGCCGGTGATGAAGGCGCCGTCCTCGGAGACGAGCATCGCGATCACGCCTGCCACCGCGGTCGGGTCACCCATGCCCGCGCCGCCGGATTCGCGGTCGGTCGGCAGTGCGGGGGACAACTTGGAGAACAGGGCCCAGTCGGAGTCGGCGGGCAGGTATCCCGGGGTGGCGTCGGTGATTCCGGACTTGATGCTGCCGGGCGCGACGCAGACCGCGCGCAGGCCCTTGCTGCCGTACTCGAGGGCGATGGCGTGGGTGAAGGACTGGATGCCGCCCTTGCTCGCCGCATAGGCCGCCATGTACGGGTGCGCGAACGCGGCCGAGGTGGAACTGAAGTTCACCACTGTCGCGCGCGGGTTGGCCAGCAGGGCGGGCAGTGCCTCGCGGACCACCAGGAACGTGCCGGTGAGGTTCACCCGGATGATCAGGTCCCACAGGTCGAGGGAGGTCTGCTCGGTGTGCGAGGCGCGCAGGATGCCCGCCGCGTTCACCAGCGAATCCAGTCCGCCGAGGGTCTCGACCGAGGATCGCACGCCTTCGACCACCGACTGTTCGTCGCCGATATCGAGCACCAGGGTGGTGAGCCGGTCCGCGGTCCCGCGCTCCGCGGCCTGCGCGCTGGTCGCGGCGAGGCCGTCGGCCGATACATCGGCGGCCACCACCGTGGCGCCCTCGTCGAGCAGCCGCAGCGCGGTGGCCTGGCCGATGCCCGATGCTGCGCCGGTGACCAGCGTCCGGTGGTTGTCGAGTCTGTTCATGGTTTCTCTCCTGGTCTGGGTGTCAGCCGAGTCGGCCGGGAACCGGTTCGTGGCGGAGCTGATCGGTCGTCAACGCGCCTGCGCGAACGGCGTCCTCGATGGAATCGCGCAGGGCGGGGCAGGTGGGGATCCAACTGCTGTGCTCACCGAGTGCCGCGCGCCGAGCGAACTCGGGGCACGCGGACTCGGCGTCGTCGAGCCACTGGATGCTGGTGTGGCTCGGACTGAACTTCTCGGCGAGCACCTTGTTGCCGCAGGAAGCGCATTCGACGGGTTGCATTCTCACCCGCCTCATCGCTCGCCGGCGGCATGGCGCGCGCCGATGTAGCCGAACACCATGGCCGGACCGATCGTCGCGCCCGCACCGGCGTAGTCGTTGCCCATCACCGCGGCGGAGGTGTTGCCCGCGGCGTAGAGGCCGGGGATGGCCGAACCGTCGGCGCGCAGCACCTGGGCGTCGGCGTTGTAGACCAGTCCGCCCTTGGTGCCGAGGTCGCCGATCCGTACCCGCAGCGCGTAGAACGGGCCCTTGTCCAGCACATCGAGCGCGGGCGTGGCCAGGGTCGGGTCGCCGTAGTAGTTGTCGTAGGCGCTCACCCCGCGACCGAAGTCCGCGTCGTGCCCGTCGCGGGCGAAACCGTTGAAGCGCCCGACGGTGTCGCGCAGACTCTCGACGGGAACGCCGATCGCCGCGGCCAGTCCCTCGATGTCGGGCGCGGTCTGCATCAGGCCGCTCGTCAGCCAGGAGGACGGGAACTTCTGGCCGGGCACGATGCCGCCGATGGGGTAGCGGCTCTTGGCTTTCGCGTCGAAGATCAGCCACGCCGGATCATGGCGGCCGGCGAGTTGGGCGTGCACGAACGTCACGTACGGCGAGGCCTCGTTGGTGAAGCGCTTGCCCGCGCTGTCGACGATGATCGAGCGCGGGATCGACCGCTCCGACACCAGCACCTGGTTGATGCCCTCGGGGCGCTGGAACGAGGGCATCCACCACGCGTCGTCCATGAGATCGACGGCCGCGCCGACCTGTTCGCCCGCGATGATGCCGTCGCCGGTGTTGTCGGTCGAGGCCGCGCTGAAGTTGTCGCGCCCGCCGTCGGGCAGGTACTGCTTGCGCATCGCCTGGTTGTGTTCGAAACCGCCGGTCGCCAGCAGCACACCCGCGCGCGCCCTGATCCGGATCTCGCGGCCGTCGCGTTCGGCGAGAACGCCGAGCACCGCGCCCGTGTCGTCGGTGATCAACGAGTGCAGCGGGGTGTCGAGCCACAGCGGGACACCGGCATCGCGCAACGCCAGTCGCAGCCGGGCGATCAGTGCCCGGCCGAGAGTGTCCATGTGCCTGCGCAACACGATCGCCTTGATCGCCCGCAGACCGGTCAGCAGCGCCGTCCAGCGCGCCCGCCAGGTGCGGGTCACCATATTGAGCTGGACGAAGTCCTTGGAGGTGATGAACAGCCCGGGCGGCGTCGCGAGCGCGGCGGGTCGCAGGAGGTCTTCGTCCGCGCCGAGCTGTTTGAGGTCGACCGGCAGCGGCTCGATGGACCGGCCGGCCGGTCGTCCGCCCGGCGCTTCGGGGTGATAGTCGGAATAGCCGGTGCACCATTGGAAACGCAGGTGCGGGCTGGTCTCGAGGAAGGCCAGCATGCGGGGACCCTCGTCGATGAACGCGTCGAGATTCTTCGTCGGCACCCGGTCGCCGACGACAGCGTCGAGGTAGGCGCGCACGTCGGCGCGGGAATCGCCGAGGCCCTCGCGCAGCAGCGCCGGGTTGTTGGGCACCCAGATACCGCCGCCCGAGAGCGCGGTGCTGCCGCCGTATACCGAGGCCTTCTCGATGACCAGGGTGTCCAGGCCGCGATCGGCGGCGGCGAGCGCGGCGGTGAGCCCGCCCGCGCCGCTGCCGACGACGAGGAAATCGACCTCGTGATCCCAGTGTTGTTCGGTCGCAGTCATGTCCGCCTCGCTCAGCCGACGACCATGTCGTCCTGGGACCAGAACGCGCGCATGCTCACGATGCGGGCGTCCTCGTCGAAGGTCATGACATCGATCGGGTCGAGGGTGAAGGTCTGCTCCCCGAACTTGGTAACCACCCGGAAGCTGAACGCGGCGCTGTCGCCCGCGACGCGGAGGGTGAACAGTTCGGTCGAACGCTCCAGCGGCTCGATGTTCTCGTAGAACTTCGTGATCGCCGCGTGCCCGACATGCGGCTCGGTGCCGACCGGGTCCTCCACCGTCGCGTCCTCGCGGTAGAGGGCGACGACGTCGGCGGCCGTACCGCTGCCGACGGCCTCCACATACTTGCGCACCGTCGCGCGAATGTCGTCCGCTGAAGCCATCGTGTCGCTCCTGAAATGTCGAAAGGGATGAGTCTGTGAACCGAACCACATTCGGTGGCCCGGGTGCCCCGGTCTCTCCCGGCCAGCGGGAGAGACCGGGAGTGGGTCATTCGCCGAGGATGTGGCGGACGGCGAGGTGGCTGAACAGCATGGACGCGCCGATCGGATTGCCGCCGCCGGGGTAGACCTCGCCGCTCACGGCGGCCATGGTGTTGCCCGCGGCGTAGAGGCCGGGGATCGGTTCGCCGTCGCGGCCGAGTACCCGCGCCGCGCTGTCGGTGCGCAGACCGCCCTTGGTGCCCAGGTCGGAGATGCCGAACGCCGCCGCGTGGTACGGGCCCTTCTCGATGGTCACCAGCGGCGGTTCGCCGTTGGAGAAGGCCCGGTCGTAGGCCTCGTCACCACGTCCGAAATCGGGATCGACGCCGGTGGGGACCATCGCGTTGAACCGCTCGACGGTGGCCTCGAGGTTCGCCGCGGGCACGCCGATCTTCCCGGCGAGCTCGGCGAGGGTGTCGGCGGTGTGCCACAGCCCCGCCTCGACGTACTTCTCGGTCTCGACCATGGAGACGTTGGTGGCCTTGATCGGCGGCACCTCGCCTTCGGTGTCGTCGTAGATCATCCAGAACGGCAGGGTCAGCCCGCGCTCGCGCATCTGCCGGATGACATCACGCCCGAGTCGGTCATAGGGAGCGGACTCGTTGACGAAGCGATTGCCGTCCTGGTCGACGAAGATGCCGCCGGTGAACCACAGCGCGAACGCCGAACGCCCGTCGGGATGGGTCAGCCCGGGCGACCACCACGCCTGATCCATCAGATCGGTATCGGCGCCCGCCGCGATGCCCGCCTGGTGCGCCTTGCCCTGATTTCCCGGGGGCCCCATCGTGTCCCGTGCCTCACCCGGCACACCGTAGTGCTCGCGTAGTGCCTCGTTCTGCTCGAATCCACCCGCCGCGAGGATCACGCCGCGCCGCGCGCGGATCGCGATCCTGGCGCCGTCGCGTTCGACGATCGCGCCGGTCACCACGCCGTCCTCGACCACCAGTTCCACCAGCGGCGAATCCAGGTGCAGCCGCGCGTGCGGGTAGCTCGAGATCGCGCGCAGCATCCGCCCGATCAGCGCCTGACCGCCGATGAGCAGGTCCGGGAGGGGAGCGCCGAGCCGGTCGGTGTCGAGGGGTCCGCGCAGGGATTCGCGCAGCGGGCCCAGCTCGGCGGCGGGCAGGGGTGTCGGCATGATGTGGCGTTGACCGTCGAGCCGGGCCTTGGGCGCCTTACCGAAGTAGTCCGGCCACGGCAGCATCATGAACGCGAAATGGTCGTCGGCTTCGAGGTATTCGATGAGATCGCGACCCCGCCGGACGTAGGTCTGCTGCAACTCGTCGGGGGTGCGGTCGCCGACCACGGCGCGGTAGTACGTCAGCGCGTCGTCGATGGTGTCGTCGGTGCCCGCTCGTTCGAGCACCGGGTTGCAGGGGAACCACACTCCGCCACCGCCCGAATACGCCGTCGTGCCGCCGAACTTGTCGGTCGCCTCGACCACCGCGACGCTGAGTCCCTCGCGGGCCGCGGTGTAGGCGCCGGCCAGGCCACCGCCCGACCCCGCGACCAGCACATCGACCTCGTCGTTCCAGTCCACCACTGTTTCCTCCTGGTACCACCTCGAATTGCGCTCGACGGTAGGCCCGCCGCCGGGTGCCGTGGGGCGGATCTCCCGATCACCGGGAGGGCATCGATACGCGAATGTGCCGGTCAGCGGGAAGGGGACCTGCTCGAACGGTGCGCGCGTCCTTAGCGTCGCCGCAGAGAAACCGGTCTCCATCGAAAGGTAGGCACTGTGAACCCCGAGACCCCATCGGCACCAGCGAAAGGCCCGACCGACGTCGACGTGGTCGTCGTCGGTGCGGGCATCGCCGGCCTCTACGCGCTGTACCGCTTCCGCGGCAGCGGCCTCACCGTGCGGGTGTTCGAAGCCGGTGACGGCGTGGGCGGCGTCTGGTACTGGAACCGCTATCCGGGCGCGCGCTGCGATGTCGAGAGCGTCGACTACTCGTACTCCTTCGACGACGCCCTGCAACAGGAATGGAACTGGAGCGAGAAATACGCCACCCAGCCCGAGATCCTGGCCTACCTCGAGCACGTCGCCGATCGCTACGACCTGCGCCGCGACATCGAATTCGGTACCCGTGTCACCGATATCGTGCTCGACGAGCAGACCCTGCGCTGGCAGGTCGACACCGACACCGGCCACGCCGTCTCGGCCCGGTTCGTCGTGCTGGCCACCGGCCCACTGTCGAACGCGAACACCCCGGCCATCGACGGACTCGACACCTTCGCCGGGCAGATCCTGCACACCTCGCACTGGCCGCACGAGGGGGTCGACCTCACCGGCCGCCGGGTCGGCGTGATCGGCACCGGATCCTCCGGCATCCAGACGATCCCGTGCGTGGCCGAGCAGGCACAGCAGTTGCACGTGTTCCAGCGCACCGCCAATTACAGTGTGCCCGCAGGCAATACGCCGCTGACCGAGCAGGACCGCGCGGCGCAGAAGGCGAACTATCCCGAGCGCAGGCGGTTGTCGATGGCGAGCGGCGGCGGTTCCCCGCATCAGGCGCATCCGGACTCCGCGGTTACGGTGAGTGCGCGAGAACGGCGCGAGGCCTACGAGAAGCGCTGGGCGCTGGGCGGTGTGCTGTTCAGCAAGACCTTCCCCGACCAGCTGACCACCCTCGCCGCCAACGACACCGCGCGGGAATTCTGGGAGGAGAAGGTGCGGGCCGTGATCGAGGACCCGCGTGTCGCCGATCTGCTCGTTCCGCACGACCACCCCATCGGCACCAAGCGGATCTGCACCGACACGAACTACTACCAGACCTTCAACCGCGACAATGTCGAGCTGGTCGACCTGAAGGCGACGCCGATCACCCGGATCGACGCCGCGGGCGTGCACACTACCGACGCGCACTACCCGCTCGACACCCTGGTGCTCGCGACCGGATTCGACGCGATGACCGGCTCGGTTTCGCGGATGAACATCGTCGGCCGGGGTGGTGAGACACTCAACCAGGCGTGGCGAGAAGGCCCGAAAACCTATCTGGGACTGGGGATGACAGGCTTTCCGAACCTGTTCAACCTCACCGGTCCCGGCAGTCCGTCGGTGCTGGCCAATATGGTGCTGCACTCGGAACTGCACGTCGACTGGGTGGCCGAGGCCATCGGCTTCCTCGACGGTAGGGGAGCGGTGGCGCTCGAGGCGCGCCAGGACGCGGTGTCGGAGTGGGTGCTCGAATGCGTCGACCGGGCCGCGGGAACGCTGATGACACAGGCGAATTCGTGGTATCTGGGTGCGAACATCGAGGGCAGGCCCCGGGTGTTCATGCCGTTCGTGGGCGGTTTCGGCGTCTACGGCGAGATCATCGCCGAGGTCGCGGCCGCCGGGTACAAGGGCTTCGACGTCATCGAGGCGTGACACACGACGACGGGGTGGTCCGGCGTGGACCACCCCGTTGTCGTCGGATCAGGACGCGAAGCCGCCGAACCCGCCCTTGTAGAACAGCAGCGGCTCGGCGCCCTCGGTGGCCCGCAGGTCACCGATGCGGGCGAGCACCACGGTGTGGTCGCCCGCGTCGTGCTCGAGCTCGACTGTCACCTCGATCTGGGCCAGCGCCCCGGCCAGCGCGGGCGCGCCGTTGCCCGCCCTGTCCCACTCGACACCGGCGAACTTGTCGGCGCCGCTCACCGCGAACTGGCGGCACAGCGCGCTCTGCTCCTGCGCCAGGATGTTGATACACAGGGCGCCCACCTCGCGCAGCAGCGGCCAACTGGTCGAACTCTTGGCCGGGCAGAACGACACGTACGGCGGGTCGAGCGACACCGACACCACCGACTGACAGGTGAAGCCGAGCGGTCGCGTCCCGTCGTGGGCGGCGATCACCGCGACGCCGGTCGCGAAGTGACCGAGCACTCTGCGTAGGTCCGCGGGGGCCGGGATACCTGCGTCGACGACGACGTTGTCCGCATTCATAGGGGTCCTTCCGAACGGAATTCGATATTTCCCAGAATCCGGGAAGATCGGGGCGCGGCTCAAGACGCCCTCCCGGTCAGCGGTTGTTGACGGGTGAATTCCGATAAAGCCGGTTGCTAGCATTCAGCAATGGCTACCCCTGACCCCGACACCGGCGTGCCGAATCTGCCGCCGACCAGCTGGGCGGTGCTCGCCATGCTCTCGTACGAGGAGGAGATCTCCGGCTACGACCTGAAGAAGTGGGCCGATTGGAGCCTGCGCTACATCTATTGGACCCCGTCCTATAGTCAGATCTACGCCGAGCTGAAGAAGCTCGAACAGCACGGCTTCGCGAGTTCGCGCCTCGACCCCGACAACACCATGCGCGCCAGGCGGCTCTACCAGATCACCGCGGAGGGTCGGGCCGCGGTGACCACGTGGTGGAACAAGGCGCCCGTCGATCCGTCGGTACTCAAACACCACGTGCTGCTGCGCGTCATGTTCGGCCATCTCGGGTCCCCGGATCGGCTCAAGCAGATCCTGCACGACCATATCGCCGATGTCGACAAACTCGCGCAGCGCGCCGCGATCGATGCCGAAGCCGCGAAATCTGAACCGGGCTGGGCCTATTCGCAGCTCGTACTGCAATGGGCGCAGCGCCATTACGCGACCGAACGCGACCTCGCCCAGCAGTTGATCGATGACATCGACAACGCGGCCACCGTGCTGGCCGATGCCGAACACGACGACCGCGCCGAATACCCCCATCCGACGCCGGGGCGCTGGCGCGAGATCGAGCAGCGTGTGCGCGCGGAAGAACTCGAGCAGCACGACCCGGCAGACTAGGCCGTGTTTTTCCTGTGCTGGTTCAGAGCTTGAAACGTCCCGCGAAGGCTCGCAAGGGAAGGTCCGCGCTGGTGATGATTCCCGCGGGTGCCGCGACCACCGATGTGATGGCGTTGAGTGCGGGCAGCCCGGTCACGGTCATGCCGATCGAGGCGAAGTTCCGCGGATCCGACAGGTCGAACCCTTTGCGAGGGAAGATCATGTGCTTGCTGTAGATGCTGGGATCGCCGGTCACCTGAGTGATGTAGCAGCCCTTGATATTCCACGCCGGATCGGTGTGCGGGGTCATTTGCCATTCGAGATGTGATTCCACCCGCGCGACCCCGTCGACCATGCCCTGGTACTTGATGTAGTTGGCGCCCAACGACCCTTTCGGCAGGAAGTACCAGCCGAGATCGACGTCCTCGGTGCAGGCGCCGAGTTCGTACCCGAACTTCACCTCGTCGAGTTCGAGGCCGAAGGCATCGGCCATCAGGTAGACGGCGTCAGCGAAGACCGCGGTGTATTTGTGCAGCGATTCCCCGATCGTGGGATCGTCGATCGGGCGCCCGTACCCGACGGCCTTCCAGGTGTCGACCGAGTGGTGACACGAGACGTCGACCGATTCGGTGACGGTGATGTTCTCGATCTCGGCAACGTCGGCGGTATGCACGATTCCCAGGATCTGACTCAGTCCCGGATTCATGCCGGTGCCATAGAAGGTGGCATTGCCGCGCTCGCACGCGGCCGCGATCACCTCGCTGACCTTCCTGCCGGAAGGGTGCGGATGGTTGGTGTCGCGGTGGAAGCCGGTGATCCAGTCCGCGGTGGTCACCACATCGATGCCTGCCTCGAGGACTTTCTCGTAGAGGTCTTCGTCGGGAAAGACGCCGTGAAAGGTGAGGACGTCGGGTCGGGCGGCGATGATCTGCTCCACCGAGCCGGTAGCGATTACTCCGATCGGACCGATACCGACGATCTCTCCGGCGTCGCGTCCGATCTTGTCGGGCGAATAGCAATGCAGTCCGACCAGTTCGAGATCGGGATGCTGTTGGATGCGTCCGATCATCTCGGTGCCGAGATTGCCGGTCGCCACCTGGAATACACGGACTCTGCCGGAGCTGCTCATGATGTGAATCCTTGTGTCGCGGGTCGTTGGTCGAGATCTGTGGCTGCGCCGTTGTCGGGATAGAACTGGGCGGCCCACGCGCGCAACGCGGTGAACCCGTCGAATTCCTTGCGCGACAACGCTGGTGGGTCGGAGTAGCGCTGATGCGCCCAAATGTGGATGTCGGCCTCGAACTGCTCGATGATGTAGGCGGCCATCGTCTTGCCGTAGGTGGTGATCTCGGAGCTGTCGTCGCCGGGTTTGCGTCCGATCCAGACGGTGAAGCGGACGTCGGAGGTGACATCGTCGACCGGTGTCACCGCGGGCATGGTGCGGTTGTCGACCATGCCCCAACTCTTGGTGACCGTGCAGCCGAGGCCCGCGTTGATCGATTCGACTCCGCTGTTGACGTCGTTCTCGGCGATGCCCGCGTCGAAGGCGATGGTGAAGTCCACGAACGACACCGGCCCGGAGAAATCATGGCGCGTGAAATTCGGGACGAACGGTGTCTTGTGCACGAACTTGAAATGGGCGAAGTCGACACCGTTCTCCAGCACGTACTGCGGATGAAGTTCCAGCTGCTGCCGATAGAGCGTCGCGACGGGTACCGGCTGGTAGTAGTCCTGAGCGGTCTTGTCGTCGCCGAAGTCCGCGAAGATATCGGGTACCTCGAAATAGGGCGCCCGGCCCTGGGTGTCGTACCAGATCCACACCGCCTCGTTGCGTTCCACCACGGGATAGCTGCGGATGCGGCGACCCTTGTTCGGATGGCTCTCGTACGGGATGCAGACATTGCGCCCTTCGCGGTTCCATTCCCAGCCGTGGAACGGGCACACGAGATTCTCGCCCTCGACATGCCCGCCGTAGCCGAGGTGGGCGCCCAGGTGCTCGCAATAGGCGTCGAATACCGCGATCCGGCCGGAAGTCGAACACCAGGCGACCATTTCGCGCCCGAAGTACTTCATCCGGTGGACGGCGCCTGCGGTGATCTCGGTGCACCACGCCACTTGGAACCAGCCCGTCGGTTCCATGGGCAGGGGTGTTTCGGCCATCGGAATCCTCCAGAGGCACCCGGGCGCGTGCCGACGCGGCGATGAGCTGTTCGGTGTGATGCCGACCACAGAACGAAATTAGAATAGAACCCTCTTTTAAAAAATACAAGAGGGTTCGGTGAAACTGGATCGCGCAGCTCGGAGCAGCTATAGTCGGTCCTCGTGACTGAACCGGCGATCGGTGGGCGACGCGCGAACAGGCGCGGTATCCAATCGCGAGACAGCATGATCAAGGCAGCTATCGCGTCGTTGGCCACTGGCGATCCAGCGGCGGTATCGGGCAATCGCATCGCTCGCGATATCGGCGCCACCTGGGGTGTGGTCAAGTACCAGTTCGGTGATATCGACGGCCTGTGGGCCGCGGTCCTGCGCTACACCGCCGACAAACGCGGCGACCTACCCGCGAACCTGCGGCCGGACGGGACCTTGCACGAACGCGTCGCTGCCCTTGTCGACACCATGGCCGTCGGCCTGCGCACGCCGGAATCACTGGCCATCGAGACACTGCGCGCCGCACTACCGCGCGAGCAGGCCGAACTCGAACGTGAGTTCCCGCTCACCGCCGCGGAATTGTCGTCGTGGAAACCGAACTGGGACCATGCCTGCCACCGTGCGTTCGCGGACCTGGGGGTCGACCCGGTCAGGGTGCGGCAGGTGGCCGCGCTGATCCCCGCGGCGATGCGCGGCATCACCTCCGAACGCACACTCGGCACCTACGGCAACCTCGAGGATGCCCTCGCCGGGCTCACCGGCAGCATCGTGGCCTACCTACAGACCTGAGCTAGGCGCGCCCGATCGCGGGTAGCGTCGCACCGAAAAGGAGAGAAATCATGATCGCAGTCATCGCCGAGGTCACCGTCAAAGCCGGTGCGGGTGCGGAGTTCGAAGCCGTCGTCGCCGATCTCATCGAACAGATCAAGGCCAATGAGCCGGGCAATCTGACCTACCAATTGGTGCGTTCGCGCACCGATGCCGAGCACTACCGGTTCTTCGAATTGTATTCCGACGACGCTGCTGTCGAAGCCCACGGCCGGTCGGACCATTTCCGCGCGGCGGGCAAGTTGATGGCTCCCTTGCTGGCGGGTGCGCCGAAGATCGAGTACTTCACCGCGGTCTGAACCCGAACCGCCGCGCCGGTGGTGAACTAGTGGTCGAGGTCGAGCATCTCGCGCACCGTAGCCCAGATCTCGGTGCGCGCGGCCACGGTGGCGGCCAGCGACGGGATGCTGAGGAATCCGTGGAACAGCCCGTCGTAGCGGCGATGCCGGACGGCGACACCGTCGGCTGCCAAGCGCTGGGCGTAGGCGTCCCCGGCGGCGCACGGCGGGTCCAACTCGGCGGTGATCACCACCGCGGGCGGTAGACCGGCGAGTGAGTCGGCCCTGGTCGGCACCAGGCGAACGTCGTCGGTGCCGTCCGGGGCGTAGTTCTGCCAGTACCACCGCATCGCGCTGGTCGTGTTGTAGTGGCCGGTGCCGAAACGCCGGTAGGACTCGGTCTCGAGATCGTCGTCGATCACCGGATAGATCAGGATCTGCGCCGCGAGCCGCGGACCACCACCGTCCCTGGCGGCGATGGCCACGGTGGCCGCGAGATTGCCGCCCGCGCTGTCACCGGCCAGCGCGATCCGCGACGGATCACCGCCGTAGGCGCCGGCGTTCTCCGCGGCCCACCGCAGCGCCGCGAACATGTCGTCGTGCGCCGCGGGGCCGGGATGCTCCGGCGCGAGCCGGTAGTCGACCGAGATCACCAGCGCACCGACACCGGCCGCCATCGAGCGGCAGAACTCGTCGTGGCTGTCGAGATCGCAGAACACGAAGCCGCCGCCGTGCGCGAACACGATCACCGGCAGTGCCCCGCCGTCGTGATGGGGACGGAACACGCGCAGCGGCAGCGGACCACCGGGACCGTCGATAGTGATGTCGCGAGCTTCCCGCATCTCGGGAAGTCGTTGCAGCGGAGCGCGTCTGGCGCGGATCGCGGCGCGCACATCGGCCGCTACCATCGTGGCGACATCGGGGAATCCGGCGTCGAGCGTGGCGAGCATGGCCGCGACTTCCGGATCGGGAACCGCACCCGGTCCGGTGGTCGGGAAAGTTCGCACAGTCACTGGTCCTCCTGGTTTTCGGCGACGCGATCGGCGGTCGAACACGTCGTCGGCCTCACCGTAGGACCGGTGCGACGCGATCCGAACCGCGTTCTCCCACTGGGCGGAAACACCAGGTCGATGCCCGTCGACTCGGTCGACCGATTGTCGTCGCGGATGCGTCACCCGTTGTTCGGATTTGCGATGGTCGGTGCGCGGTGTCCGGTAGTGGCGATGTGGTGGGCGGCGAGGTAGGCGAAGACGATCGCGGGTCCGATGGTGGCGCCGGGTCCGGCATAGGTGTGGCCCATGACCGGTGTCGCGGTGTTGCCCGCGGCGTAGAGGCCTTCGATGACGGTGTGGTCGGCGCGCAGGACTCGGCTGTGTGTGTCGGTGACCAGGCCGCCTTTCGTACCGAGGTCGCCGGGCACCAGGCGGGCGGCGTAATAGGGGCCGGTGGCCAAGGCGCCGAGGTTGGGATTGGGGTGTTGACGGGGGTCGCCGTAGTAACGGTCGTAGGCGCTGTCGCCTCGACCGAAGTCCTCGTCGACACCGGTGCGGGCGAAGGTGTTGAACCGGTTCACCGTGCCGGTGAGTCGCTCGGCAGGCACGCCGATCTTGTCGGCGAGTTCGCCGATGGTGACGGCGCGGGCGAGCACACCGGCATCGAACCAACGCCGGGGCAGGGGTTGCCGCGGGGGAAGGCCTGCGAACAGGTAGCGGTTGCGGTAGCGCTGGTCGAAGATCAGCCAAGCGGGCAGGTTTTCCGCCGGACCGTCGCCCTGTCCGTATTCTCCGCCATACATGCGGTGTACGGCATCGACATACGGCAATGATTCATTCATGAACCGTTGGCCACGGTCGTTGACGATGAGGCTGCCGGGCAGATTCCGTTCAGCCAGGCAGAACCACGGTTGACGAGGTAACGGGATCGATGGCCCCCACCAGGAGTCGTTCATGAATCCGGTCGCCGCGCCCACGGTGGCACCGGCCGCGATACCGTCGCCGGTGTTGGCGGCGGCGCCGACGGTCCACTCCGAGCCGATGGGTGCGCGCTGATGTAGTTGACGTAGAGCAGAATTGCGTTCGAAGCCGCCACATGCCAGGATCACCCCGGCTCGCGCGGTGATGCGGTGTTCACGGCCGCCACGGCGCACGATCGCGCCGGTGACTCGGTCATCGGCGCGGATCAACTCGAGAAGCGGGGTGTCGAGCAGCAGCGGGACCCCGGCGTCGAGCATCCCTGTCCGCAACATGGCGCTCAACGCCTGGCCGCGAGCGAGTAGGTGACGGCCTCGGACGCGAGCGGTGAGCCAGCGGGTGGCGATTCGGATCGCGTGCCAGGGTGCACGGGGGTTGCGCAACCCGAGGTGGATCTGACGGAAGTCGGCCTGGGTGAGCACGAAATTGCGGGGGGCCTTGGAGTAATCGGGTTCGAGGGTGGCCAACTCCGCACCAAGCCCTCGGGCGTCGAAGGGGGAAGGTTCGACGGAACGCCCGTGGCTGCGACCACCTTCGGCCTCGGGGTAGTAGTCGCTGTAACCGGGCACCCACCGCATCCGCAGCGGGCTGTGGGCAGTGAGGAAGTCGAATACCTGCGGCCCGTGGTCGATGTAGGTGTCGATCTTGTCCTTGTCGACTGCTGGGCCGATGATGTCGGTCAGATAGGTGCGCGCGGCCTCGAGGTCGTCATCTGGGGCTTCCCGGCGCAGCACGGTATTGCCCGGAATCCAGACGCCACCTCCGGACCTGGCGGTGGATCCGCCCCAATGGGTGGCCTTTTCGACGACGAGTACCGAAAGCCCGTGGTGGGCAGCGGTGATCGCGGCGGTCATCCCGGCGGCGCCGGAGCCGACCACCAGTACGTCGACGGTGTCGGTATCGCTGTGTTCTGGGTGCATGGCTGGTGTTGATTCCTATCTGTGAAATACATTGGGAGCCAGGGAGATCAAGCCTCGGAGCTCCGCCATCGAGGGCTATGAACTGCGGCCAGCGCGGATTCCATACACATCGGCAGCGACGTCGCCGGGTCTTGTGCGTCGCGTAGCCATTGCAGGAGACCGAACTCCGCGGCCGCGAGCATCAGATGCACCAACAGTCCCGGCGTGGGATCGGCCTCGGGATCGCGTGACATCCGGTTGGCGATGAGTTCCACCAACCGGACCCGATGATCGGGCGGGATCAACGTGACCCGCTCCAGCAGGTGCGGTGCTGTCGTGAACGCCGCTCGCCACTGCTCGAGCTCCTCGACCGCCATGGACGTCGAGCGCGCCAGGATCGCCCCCGCCAACGCGATATCGGCTGGCTCGTCTCCGGGGCGGGTCTCCAACAGGCCGGCGATACCGGCGCCTCCTTCCCGCACCGGTTCGAGCAGCAGATCCTCCTTGCTCCGCACATGCCGGAAATACGTACTCGGCGAAACCCCCGCCTCCGCCGCGATCTGCTCGGTGGTCACCGCCTCGAACCCCGACCGTGCGAACAATCCGTAGGCCGCCCGCTGAATGTCGTCGCGAACCCGACGACGTTGCCGATCGCGCAATGACACCGCCCACCACCCTTCGAGAACCGTGCGACGAACTATCCACCGCATCATTGGTGAAAGTATCACTCGACATGACAGTTACTGTCAACATGGCTCTTGGTGTCAATCCGTTGGTCGAATACGCCCTCGCGAGCGTCGGGTTCGAGCGACCGGCCCATGGCCGCGTTCTCCCACTGGGCGGAAACACCAGGTCGATGCCCGTCGGCGGCTGCCTACGGTCGGCGGATGGAAGCCACGAAGGTCTACGTGATCGACACCGTAGTGACGAAGCCGGGCCGCGCCAGAGAATTCGTCGACGCCTATCTGCGTGACTACGCGCCGGGCGCGCGGGAACGCGGCATGGTGCTGGAGAGGATCGTGGTGAGTCCGCCCGTGTGGTTCCCGGACGAGTCGAACACGGTCATCGCGAGCTGGGTCCTCGATGGTGCTCGGGGCTGGTGGGCGATGACCTGGAAAGGGCGTCCCGACGAGTCGGTGCGGCAGTGGTGGGCCGCGGCGGCGGACTTGATCGTCGAACGGACTCGCTCGACCGGTGCGCTCGCTGCCGATGTCGACAGGCTCGGCGATGTTTGAGGTGACGCGGCTGGTGCATCTTTCGCCCGATACCGACCCCGGCGCGCTTGACCGGTTGATGATCGGGCTGCGTGGAATCGCCGCTCCGGTGGCACACCGCGTGTTGGTCCAGCCCACGTTGCCGGGAGTCCGCAACGGCGGTGATGTCCTGGTGCACCTGCGCTTCGACGAGTCCGCCGACTGGGCGGGGACCACTGCCGAGGTGGACGCGTTGCTGAGCGAGAGCCCGGTGGTCCACGTCGACGGTGCCGAATATCAGGGCGGCACAGCGGGTATCGCCGAACCGGACGCCACCGGATCGGTGTATCGGGTCCTGCTGCTACGGGTCGCGCCGGGCACATCGCGCGCGACGATCGAGCGCTTCGAAGCGGACCTGCTGCGGATGCCCCGTTATTTGCCGAGCATCCGGTCCTGGCAGTTGAGCCGGGTCGCGCGCGGTATCGGATCCTCGCCGTGGACGCATGTCTGGGAACAGGAGTTCACCGACCTGGACGGTCTCACCGGCCCCTATCTGATGCATCCCGTCCACTGGGCGCACGTCGACCGATGGTTCGATCCCGAATGCCCGGAAGTGATTGTCCGCGAACGTATCTGCCACAGCTTCTGCGTGAACAGTCCGGCCTGACCCTTCGCGCCGGTCGCCGCCCGAGTTCGGTCCGGCGACTCGGCGAGGTGATGGATCAGGCTGTCCGCGGGCCCCGCTGATCCGCGTACGGACGCGCCGCCGGGCCCACCCCGAGCGGGCGGGGATGCTGCTGCAACGTCGGGTGCACCCGCACCCGGCCGTCGTCGACGTGGCGCCAGATATTGAGCGCGGTCGTGCGCACCGGCGCGCTGAGACGGTGATCGAACAGCATCCGATCCAGCGGTCCGCACACCGACACCGCCGCCACGGCGGCCTCGCCGAGATCGCCGATGGGCGCCGCGATACAGCCGAAGCCCGGCAGTGATTCCTCGCGTTCGACGGCGATCCCGTGCGCGCGCACCTTGTCCAGTTCGGTGTCGAGCTGGGCCTTGGTGGTGATCGAGTAGCGGGTCCGCGCGCCGGCCTGGCCAGCGAGGGCGTCGGCGATGTGGCGCTCGTCGGAGTAGGCCAGGATCGCTTTGCCGACCGCGGTGCAGGCGGCGGGGCGCCTGCCGCCGACGCGGGTGGGCACCACTGCCGACAGCTCGCCGCCGACCTTGTCGAGATAGACGACATCGGGACCGTCCAGCACGGCCAGGTGCACGACGAACCCGGTGACCCGGTGCAGCTCGTGCAGGAACGGCATCGCCGCCTTGTGCAGCCGGTCCTGGTGCACTGCCAGCGAGCCGAGCTCCATCAGCCGGATGCCGAGCTCGTAGTCGCGCCCTTCACGACGTAGCCAGCGCAGCTGCACCAGCCGGTCGAGCATGCGATGCGCCGAGGACCGGGGTAGACCGGTGCGTCGGACGATCTGGGCGAGGGTGAGCCTGCCCGGGCCGTCGAAGGCGTCGAGCAGCAGGGACGCGCGATCGAGAATCGCGCTCGGGGTGGTGGCCTCGGCCTGGATGACCATGAGCTCTCCATTCGGATCTACGAGCTGATGCCCACTCGCATATTTCGATTAGGCATATACCTATTCATACCATCCGTTGTGGTCGTTGTCACATGATTCGGCAGGTCCATATCAAGACGACGGCCCCCGGTTCGAGCGATGAGCTCGAGCCGGGGGCCGTCGTGGGTTGTGCGCGGGGTTACATCGCCGCGAGCGGCTCGCTACCGGACCAGTCGTGGCCCCAGTAGCTGTCGGCGGTGATCTCCTCAGCGCTGTAGGAGCTCTCGTCGACCCGCATGCCTTCGGTGCCGAACTCGATGTCCCAGCCGCCGGGTGCGCGAACGTAGAACGAGACCATCTTGTCGTTGGTGTGCCTGCCGAGCGTGGACGACACCGAGAAGCCGTCCTTGGTCACCCGGTCCAGCGCCTGACCGACGGCGTCGAGGCTGTCGACTTCCACCATGATGTGCACCAGGCCGGGCGCGCCGCCGTGCGGAGCCGGGCACAGTGCCAGGCTGTGATGACGCTCGTTCACGCCGAGGAACCGCACCCGCATCGGGCCGAATTCCGGCGGCGCCGGGATCCGGAACGCGCCGCGCGGCAGGAACCCGAGCACGTCGGTGTAGAAATCGAACGCGCCGTTGGGGTCCATGGTCGGCAGCACGACATGGCCGAGACCCTGTGCGCCGGTGACGAATTTCGCGCCGAACGGCGTCACCACCGGACTGTGGTCGAGCACCGCGCCGTGGAACACCTCGAGGGTGGCGCCGGTCGGGTCCTGGAAGGTGATGACCTCCTCGACCCGGCGCGCGTCGGCCTCCTCGACCGACAGCGGCTTCACCGCGATGCCCGCCGCGGTGACGGCCTCCTGTACGCGGAGCAGGGCCGCGTGGTCGCGAACCTCCCAGCCGATGGTCACGATGGCGTCGCTGTCACCCGGCACGACCGTGATCCGCGCGGCGCGTTCGTCCATCCGCAGATACAGCGCGTTCTCGTCGGGCCCGCTGCCCTGCGCGAAGCCGAGCACCTCGAACGCGAACTTGCGCCACCGGTCCATGTCGGCGGTCTGGATCTTGACGTAGCCGAGGCCTTTGATATCTGTCATTTCCGTTGTCCTTCTTGAAGATCGGTCAGATCATCGAGCGCAGGTTGGCGGCGGGCTCGACACCGAGGGAGCTGAGCGCCGAGGCGTGATAGACGGTGCTCGGCACATGGATGGCGTGCGCGAGGCCGGCGTGCGCGTCGCGCCAGTAGCGCTGCAGGGGCTTGTCCATGCGCAACGCGTTGCCGCCGGAACGGGCGAAGATCTGGTCCACGGCCGTCACCGCGCGCCAGGCCGCGCGGACCTGGGTGCGCCTGCCCGCGGCGCGGTCGGCGAAGCTGATCTCCTTGCCCGCGTCGACGGCGTCATAGATCCGGTCGGCGTTGGCGAGCAGTTCCTGGCGGGCGGCATTGATGTCGGCGGCGGCCTCGCCGATCGAGAACAGCACGTACGGGTCGTCCTTGACCGCGGTGCCCTGCGCGCCGACGCGGTCGCGCTGATAGTCCAGATGCGCGGCCAGCGCACCCTCGGCGATGCCGACCACCGCCGAGCTGATGCCGAGCGGGAACATCGTCGACCACGGCATCTTGTACAGGGTCTCGGTGACGCCGTACTCGCGCTGCGCGGTGCCGTCGATGACATCGTCGCCGCTCATCACCCGGTAGTCGGGCACGAAGGCGTCCTTGACGATGATGTCCTTGGAGCCGGTTCCCTTGAGGCCCACCACATTCCAGGAGTCCTCGACGATCTGATAGTCCTGGCGCGGCAGGATCATGTGCAGCATCTTCGGCGGCAGCGCCATCTTGCCCTCGGTGTCACCGAGCATGGCGCCGAGGAAGATCCAGTCGCAGTGATCGGTGCCGGAACTGAACTGCCAGCGGCCGTTGAAGATGTAGCCGCCGTCGACCGGGCGGGCGATACCGGTCGGCGCGTACGGCGAGGCCATCCAGGTGTCGTGATCATCGGACCACACCTCGTCTTGCACCTTCGGGTCGGCGAAGGCCAGCTGCCACGGGTGCACGCCGACGATGCCGGTGATCCAGCCGCTGGCCGGATCCAGGGCGGCGGTGGCCATCACCGTCTCGGCGAACTCGCGGGGGTGCACCTCGAACCCGCCGTACTTCTTGGGCTGGAGCAGGCGGATCGGGCCCGCCGCCTTGAGCAACTGCGCCGTCGTGTCGGGGAGCTGCCCGAGGCGCTCGGCTTCCGGTGCCTGCTCGCGCAGCTGGTCCGCGATCGCGGCGATATTGTCGAGAACTCTGGTCATCTCGGGTGGTGCTTTCTGTTCGTGGTGGGGTGAATGGTCAGGACATGGTGTCGATGACGGCGCCGCGGGCGATGTTGTCGGCGACCTCGGCCTCCCAGCTCGTCACCGCGCGGTCGGTATCGATCTCGAACTCGAACCGCTTGGTCATGTCCTCGGTGACGTCGTCGACGTCGACATAGAACTGCTTGTACCAGCGCCGCAGCTGATACACCGGGCCGTCTTCCTCCGACAGGAGCGGATTGTCGATGGGCGCCTTGTTCTTCCAGATCTCGACGTCCTGCTCGAAGCCGTACTCGACGCCCTGCGCGAACTGCGCCGCCATCGCGTTGGCGTCCTCGTCGGACATGCCCTCCGGCTTCTTCACCATCGCGCCGTACTGCAGCACGAACGAGTTCTCGTCGACCGGGTAGTGGCAGTTGACGAGCACCGTCTCGATGGTCATGCCCTGCGCCTCGCTCCACAGCCAGTCGAGCATGTAGGACGGACCGAAATACGAAGCGTCCGAGCGCAGGGTGGAATTCGGATCGTCGTAGCTGGTGCCGACCGTGATGTCCATGCGCGGGGTCGAGCGCATGTACTGGGTGGCGACGTGACCCTCGAAGACGTTCTTGAAATAGCGCGGGAACGAGTAGTGCACGTAGAAGAAGTGCGCCATGTCGACGACGTTGTCGACGATCTCGCGACAGTGCGAGCCCTCGATCAGAATCGAATTCCAGGTCAGGTCGGTCCATTCCGGGGTGCCGTAGCCCTCGATCTCGGGAATGGTCACCTCGTCGGTGGGCTTGCTGCCCTGTGGGTCGTGCCAGACGTAGAGCTGGCCGTTGCGCTCGAGCGTCGGCCAGGTGCGCGTCTTGGCCAGCGGCGGGACCCGGCGCGCGTACGGAATGGCCGTGCACTTGCCGTTGCCGCCCCAGCGCCAGCCGTGGAACGGGCAGGCGATCGAGTCGCCCTTGATGGTGCCGTGGGCGAGGTTGCCGCCCATGTGGCGGCAGTAGCCGTCGAGCACGTGCAGCGCGCCGTCGGATTCGGACTGGAACACCACGAGCATGGTGCCGAAGGCCTTCACCTCGTGCGGGTTGCCGTCGCGGAACGACGAGAGCAGGCCGAGGCAGTGCCAGCCGCGCGCGAAGCGGGTGGGCGCGGCAGCAGCCTCGATCTGTCGGTAGTCGGCGGCGTCCAGTGTGCGGCCGTTCGGCGGGTTCTCCGGCATCGAAACCTCCATGTTCGGACGGAGTGGGGATGAGCTGCGCCGATGGTCGCGCCGTGCGTGGGTGTTCGGGCCGTCGCGTTCCCGGTCAGCGGACATGTTTTCGGCGCGGTCGACCCGGCGTCCCGATGAGTGGGAGCGGAACCGATCACAACCGGTGCGGCGGCCCTACCGTGACGGCATGCTCCTGGAAACCGATGCCATCCGGCTGTTCGCCGAGGCGGCGCGCTCGCGCAACCCGGCCTACCGGCTCGCCGATCGGCCGGTGGTGCCGCCGACCTTCCTGCCCGCCGACGGATTCGCCTCCGGCGGGGGGGAGCGGGTCGAGACCGATCACCGGTTCTTCGGGCCGCCGCCCCGCGCGGGTGACCAGTTGACCGCGATTCGCGCGGGCGCCACCACCGACCAGCCCGCCGCCGTCGCCGCGGAGTCGCTGACCCGATACTTCGACCGCACCGGCGGTCTGGTCGCCGAGTCGTGGGCAGCGGCGGAAACCTTTGCGGGCGAACAGGTCTCACCACAGGCCGCGGCCCTGTTGGCGACCTATGCCACCGACTGGCTCGGGGCCGAGGCGATCCGTCGATTCCGCACCAGGTCGGTGCGACCGCTGCCGCCCGGTGACGTCATGTCCTGTTCGGGGCGCGTCACGCAGAGCTATGTGCAGGACGGCGAATCGCGCGTCGATGTCGCACTGGCCGGCGCCGATGCCGCGGGCAACGTCGTCGTGCGGGCGTGGGCGACGTTCGCGGTGACCGATGACGTGACCCCGGACCGGGCCGGGCGGCCCGCAAACGGGTAGTCGACTACTCGTGAGGACGGCTCCGGCGGCGACGACGATGGTGTTCGAACTACCGACACACAACGTCCGCCTGCTGGAAGGGGCATCCGATGACCGCCAACGTGGCTACTGCGTCGACGAACGGCATCGCGAGCGACACGCTGCGCACCGGGTACGACCCGGACTTTCTCGGGCCAAGGGTCGAGGTTCCTGAACTGGATGCCGCGGTCCGCGCTGACGCGGTTCGCCTGGACGGCTCCGACGTCATCAGCTACACGCACTTCTCGTTGGCGTTGAGCACGCCGCGACGGTTCGCGTTCTGGGTGGCCTGGAACATCGACGGTGCCGCGATGAGGAAACTGCCCCGCACCGGCATCGAATTCGTCAAAGATCCGCGTATCCCGGCCGAGGTGCAGGTGGGAAACGAACTGTACCAACGGAATCGGCTCGATCGTGGGCACATGGCGCGGCGCGCGGACCTGCTGTGGGGCAACGAGGCCGAAGCCGAGCAGGCCAATATCGACTCGTTCTTCTACACCAACATCACCCCGCAGATGGACGACTTCAACCAGAGCAGCCGCGCCGGGGTGTGGGGGCAGCTCGAAGACGCGGTCTTCGCCGACGTCGAGATCGACGACCTCAAGGTGAGCGTCTTCGGCGGACCCGCCTTCCGCGCCGACGACCAGGTGCATCGTGGCGTGGCATTGCCGCGGGAGTACTGGAAGGTGATCTGCTTCGTGGAGGGAAACCGGCTGCGGTGCAAGGCATTTCTCCTGACCCAGCACCTCGACGAACTCGAAGCGCTCGCGCTCGACGAGTTCCGCGTCTTCCAGGTAGCGGTGCCCGAGATCGAACAACGAGCACGCTGCCGATTCCCCGCGGCCCTGCACATCGCCGACACATTCGTGACCCAGGAGTCGGTCGACCACCGGCGCCCGCTCGAATCGACGGCCGACATCAGCTGGTAATTCCTACCGCTGCGCCGCGACGCGCGCCCACACCTGTGGATCGGTGCGCGGGCCGCCCGGGGTGGCCGCGCCGTACCGCTGGATCTGGGCGTCGATGTCCAGTGGCGCGGTCAGCGAGGTGCCCGGCGCGAGTGCGGCCTCGACGTGTTCATCGGGTACCAGCCAACACACCTCGAACTCGATACCGTCGGGGTCGCTGGCGTAGAGCGCTTTGGTCGACCCGTGGTCACTGGCCCCGGTCAGCGCGTGCGCCGACGCCAGCCGGTCCCGGACGGCTACGAGCTCGGACAAAGTGTCCACTTCCCATGCGACGTGATAGAGCCCGACCGAGCCCGCAGGCCCGGCCGCGGGTGTCCTGGCCTGGAAGAGCCCGAGGTCGTGGTCGTTGGCCGAGCCGGGGTAGCGCAGAAACGCGCCGCCGGGAAATCCTTCGGGGAGCCGCTCGAATCCGAGCACGTCCTCGTAGAACGCGATACTGCGCGGCAGATCCGCGACGAACAGAACGATGTGGTTGATTCCCCGCATCTCCGGTGGCCTCCTCGATCGACAGTTCTCGACCCCTGACAGTCCCACGCCGGCGTCGACGACACCACTACTGGATGACCGGTAAGTGGGAGGCACGATCGAGCGCTGCTCAGTCCGGCGTGGAGCCGGGCAGGTGCGGATCCATCCATCGCAGCATCCGGTCGACCGAATCCGCGCAGTCGCCCTCCGCGCCGGATTCGGCCCACTCGATCAGCGCGGCGAAGGTGGCGGACTGGTACGCGGTCGCGATAGCCCGGCAGACGGCGGCGGGGGAGCCGGGCAGTCGGCCGGCGAGGTAGCCCGACAGCGTATCGATCCACGGCCGGTAGATCCGGGGAGCGGTCGCAGCCAGCTCGGGTTCCGAGGAGATCAGCCGCAGCCAGTCCGACGCCAGCTCCTGGATCCGTGGATCGCGGGACACCGATTCGACGATCGCGGCCCGGACGACCACCGCGAGCGGCTCCTCGGGGGCGGCGGCGCCGAGTGCTGCTTGCAGCCGCTCCGTCGCGGGCGCGACGCCGATCCAGGCGATCTCGGATCGGGACGAGTAGTGCCGCAGCAGGGTTCGCGTGCTGATTCCCGTGGCCTCGGCGAGATCGTTCCAGCTGGTGGTGGCGAAACCGCGGTCGGCCCACAGACGCAGCGCGCCGACCGACACGGCCCTGGTGTCCAGCACGGAGGGACGGCCGGGGCGGCGGGGCGCTGGCTGGGTCACCGCGAAAGCCAAACAGTTTTGGCGAAGTGTGTCAATATCGGTGAGATCTCACCGAAAAACAGGAGAAACAGTATGGATTTCGTCAACTTGTCCGCGATCGTCACCGGCGGTGCGTCGGGTCTCGGCTTGGCGACCGTGCAGGAACTGCACGCCAAGGGCGCCAAGGTCGTCATCGTCGACCTCGCCTCGTCCAACGGTGCGGCCATCGCCAAGGAACTGGGCGAGGGCGCGGCCTTCGCGGCCGCGGACGTGACCGACGAATCGGCGGTAGCCGCGGCACTCGACGTCGCCGAATCGCTGGCGCCGCTGCGGATCGCCGTGAACTGCGCGGGCATCGGCAACGCGATCAAGACGGTCGGCAAGAAGGGTGCGTTCCCGCTCGCCGATTTCACCAAGGTGATCAACGTCAACCTCGTCGGCACGTTCAATGTGATCCGGCTGGCCGCCGAACGCATGTCGGGCACCGACCCGGTCGGTGAGGAGCGGGGCGTCATCATCAACACCGCCTCCGTCGCCGCCTACGACGGCCAGATCGGCCAGGCCGCCTACGCCGCGTCCAAGGGCGGCATCGTCGGCCTGACCCTGCCGATCGCGCGTGACCTGGCGAGCTTCAAGATCCGCGTCGTCACGATCGCGCCCGGGCTGTTCCGCACTCCGCTGTTCGAGACGCTGCCGGAGGAGGCGCTGCAGTCCCTCGGCGCGCAGGTGCCGCACCCCTCGCGTCTGGGCCAGCCCACCGAGTTCGCCGCGCTGGCCCGCCACATCGTGGAGAACCCGATGCTCAACGGCGAGACCATCCGCCTCGACGGCGCCATCCGGATGGCGCCGCGCTGAGTCGAATTGTGGGACAACGACATCCGGCCGGGGAGTCAGCCCGGCCGGATGTCGTTTACCCGCTGTGCCCAATGCCTGTCCGCGCTGTCGGGTCAGGAGTAGGTGTAGTGGTCGAGGGGGAAGGTCCGGCTGGTCCACCAGGCTTGCAGGCCGGTGGTGGGGCGCAGGGAGCTGAAGTCTCCGTGGTGGTCGAAGTAGTAGCTGTTGGAGGCGCCGCAGTTGCTGATGGCCAGTAGTGAGTTGTCGGCGCGGGCGCGGACGAATTCCAGGAATCCAGCGTTGGCTTCGGGGCGCACCGAGACCCGGTCGGCGCCGCGGTGTTCGGCTTCGCGCAGTACACGGATGATGTGGTTGGCCTGTGTTTCGACCATGACATGGTAGGAACCGCCGGACCAGGAGTAAGGGCCGAACAGGGAGAAGGCGTTGGGGAGCTGGGGCAGGCTGACGCCTTCGTAGGATTGGAGGGGTTCGGTTTCGAAGAAGTCGGCGAGGTCGAATCCGTCGCTGGTCCCCACCGGGGACAGGCGGTAGTTGATCGGTTCGTGGGCGAAGTGGAAACCGGTGGCCAGGACCAGGACATCGATCGGGTGTTCGGTGCCGTCGGTGGTGCGCACGCCCGAGGCGGTGATGCGCTCGATGGGCTCGGTGACCAGGCTGACATTGTCGCGGGCGAACGTGCGGTACCAGGCGTTGGACACACTCGGGCGTTTGCAGCCGAAATCGTATTCCGGGGTGAGCTTTTCGCGCAGTGCGGGATCGCGGACCTGAGTGAACAGCAGAGCGCGGCTGGCGGCGGCGAGTCCGCGTGTCAACGGTGTCACCGATTTTCCGTAGGCGGCCACGGCCACGAGCAGCACCTCGACCTGCGCGGTGAAGGCCAGCCGCAACGCGTTCTGCGCGCCGGGAACGGTCCCGATCGCCTTCTGTAGCGTCTCGGGCACCGACAGGTCCAGTTTGGGCAGCACGTAGATGGGCCTGCGCTGGAACACCGTCAGGTGCGCGGCGGTCTCGGCGACTTCGGGAACCAGTTGGACTGCGCTGGCGCCGGTGCCGATGACCGCGACTCGGGCACCGGCCAGGTCGTGGCCGTGGTCCCAGTGCTGAGACTGCATGACGGTGCCGGTGAAGTCGGCCAGACCGGGGATGGCCGGGGTGCGGGCGTTGACGAAGGGACCGAGGGCGCTGATGACGTAGCGGCTGGTGAACTCGCCTTTGTCGGTGCGGACACGCCAGACCCGGTCATCCTCCGACCAGTGCCGCTCGAGCACCTCGGTGTCGAAATCGATGTGGCGGGCGATGTCGTACTTCTCGACGCAGTGGTCGAGATAGGACTTGATCTCCTCGCCTTTGGGGAACAGGCGCGACCAGTGCGGGTTCTTCTCGAAGGAGTACTGGTAGCTGAAGGAGGGAACGTCGGCGCCGACGCCGGGGTAGACGTTGTCGCGCCACACTCCGCCGATGTCATCACCGCGCTCGAGAATCGTGAAGTCTTCGATTCCGTTGCGGCGCAACATGATCGCCATCCCGATTCCGGCGATTCCGGCACCGACGATCACGATGTGCCGGTCCGGATCGACGCGAGGGGTGCGGGCGGGTGTCACGGCGGGTTCGACGGTCATCGGCGAGTGCCCCTTCGGTGCAGCGAGAGGAAGCATCCGTTTCAACATGAAACGCATGTTTCAACTTTATGGCTGTCCTGTCAAGGCCCGCGCCCTCAGTTGCGGTGTTGCACCGCCTCGAGCAAGGCGAACACCGAGGCCACCGCGACGTCGGCGAGCCTGTCGCGGTCGACCCCCAGGCGTCCGTCGACCCATTCGAGATACAGCGAGATCAGACCTCCGCCCAGCGTGGCCGCCGCCATCGCGAGGTCCTCGTCGGCGGTGGGCACGATCGCGCCCGCCTCGGTGCCCAGGATCGGGATCAGCATGCGAAGGAAGGTCGGCGCGCGGTCGGCGCTGTGTCGACGCAGTGTCTCGTCGCCCAGCGGTTCGCGCAACAGGATGCGCGCTCGTGTCGGATCCTCTTCGAAGAACAGGGCGCAGATCTCGAAGATCTGACGGATCGCCGCCCGCAGGCCCGCTTCGACGCGAACATCGCGCATGCGCTCGAACAGTCGGGTCTCGACCCGGTCGTAGACGGCAACGAGGAGATCCTCGCGAGTGTCGAAGGTCTCGTAGAAGTAGCGCGGACTCAGTCCGGATTGCCGGATCACCGCACGGGTGGTCAACCCCGCCGCGCCGCCCGTGCCGAGCAGTTCCTCGCCGACATCGAGCAACTGCTCACGCCGGTCCAGTGAGCGGTCTTCGAGGGTCTGTCCGCGCCACAGCTTGGGAGAGCTCATGAGGCGATCCTCTCATCGCGGCTCGGATTCACGGGAACCCCGCACGGCATTGACAACGACCGTTTCAACATGAAACGCTCGTTTCATGTTGTTGGTTTCTCCGGGGTTGTTCATCCCTCCGGCACCGATAGGGCGATTCCCATGACCTCCGAACTCCTGGCCCGTCACCACTTCGGCGCGGGCGCACGCCGCGGCCCCAGCCTGCGATCACGCCTGGCGACCGGGGCAGTGCGTCACCTTGTACGCCCTGTGTTGCGGCGGGTCCCCCTCTCGACGCCGGTGCTGCGCGCGGGTGCGTTGGTCGATCTCGGTTCCCGCCTGTTGCCGGTGCGGACCGCTGTGACTGTCGAAGCGGTGACCGCGGAGACGGTGCGCTGCGAGATCGTGCGAGCCGCTGGGGTGACTCCGGGCTTCGGTGCGGGAGCGCTGCTCTACTTCCACGGTGGTGGCTTCGTGGCGGGCGGGCTGCACACCCATCGCCGCTTCGCCACCGAACTGTCGGCCTGCACCGGGTTGCCGGTGGTGCAGGTGCGCTACCGGTACCTGCCCGAGGCGACGGTCCCGGAGTCTGTGCGTGACTGCCTCACCGCCTACCGCTGGCTGCTCGATCGTGGCGCCCCCGCGGCATCGGTGGTGTTCGCGGGCGACTCGGCCGGTGGATTCCTGGCCTTGAGTACCGCGCTGGCGGTGGTCGAGGCGCAACTGCCCGCGCCGGGTGCGGTGGTCGCGCTGAGTCCGTGGCTCGACCTCGACCTGGCTGCCAAACTCGCCCACCGCAACGCTGTCACCGAGGCATATCTGCCCATTGCCGCCTTCGCCCGCATCGCCGAGCTGGGCTGCACCCGCGACGGGCGGATCGATGCGGCGCTGTCTCCGGTCAACGGCGATCTGACCGGGTTGCCGCCGACCATGCTGATCGCCTGCGACGACGAGTTCCTGCGTATGGATTCCGAAATCATGGCGACTCTGCTCACCGCGGCGGGTGTGCCGTGCGAGCTACATATCTTCTACGGCCAGATCCACGCCTTTCCCGTTGTGTTCCCCTATCTGCCGGAAAGTCGGCAGCTCACCACCGAAATCGCCCGTTTCACACGAGCCCATATCGCCACCGCCGCACCATCGGCCGCGGCCTGACCCGTTTCGTCATTCCCTCGAAAGGACTCTCGATGACCGACACCGAGACATCGGCCCGCCCCGGCCTCGATACGACAGGGCAGACACCGATCTCGCTGCTCGCCGAGCTACGCGAGCTCGCAGGCTCGGCTCCGGCGCGGGCCGCCGCGGCCTGCTGGGACTACCTGCGCCAGACCGGCTCCGCCGATGACCGCGAACTGCTGGCGGCCCTGTTCACCCAGGGCACGCCCCCGAAGCTCGACGGCGACTACCGAGGACTGATTCTCGGCAAGCTGTTCGGAATCCCCGAAGCGACGCTGCTCAATCCGGTTGTCGCGGTGGAGCCGGGCTGGGTGGGCAAGGGTTTCGATGCCGCCACCGGGACCGGATACAACCGGCTCAACCGGCTCGCCTATGCGGCGTTGCGGTTGGCGGTCCCGCGCTACCACGGCTGGCAACGATCTCCGGAAGGCGTGTACCACGGCTTCCGATTCCGGTACCGCATCGAACCCGCGGTGCTCCCGCCATTCCATCAGGTCGCCGCCGTCAGCTACACCGATCCCGCACTGGGCACACCAGCCAGCCGCGTGGTGCCCATGGATCGCATCCGAGACGAACTCGTCGAACTCGTACCAGGGGTGCTGTTGGGGCGCGCGTCGATGAGTTCGCGCACCGGCGAGATCCGTGCCATCGGCTACTTCGCGCTGCGCTCCCCGCAGCGGGAGGAGAACCGGTGATCCGGCTCGAAGGCGCTGTCGCCTGCGTCACCGGCGGGGCACGCGGCATCGGGCGCGCCACCGCTATCGCGCTCGCAGCCCGCGGCGCGCAGGTATGGATCGGTGATATCGACCTGCCCGCCGCGCAGGCGACGGCCGCCGAGATCGGCGGCCACGCAGCCTGTCTCGATGTCACCGACCCGAGCAGTTTCGCCGAGTTCCTGGTCGCCGCCGGCACGTCCGGACCGGTCGAGGTCCTGGTCAACAACGCCGGCATCATGCGCCTGGCACCCTTCCTCGAACTGGACCTGGCCGGACACCATCGCGAGATCGCCATCAACGTCGGTGGAGTGATCAACGGAATGAGCCTGGCGCTGCCCGGAATGGTCGCGCGCGGCCACGGTCACATCGTCAACGTCGCCTCGATGGCCGCCAAGGTCACCACACCGGGTGCCGCGGTCTACTGCGCCTCGAAATTCGCCGTGGGCGCGCTGTCCCGCGCGGTCCGTGCCGAACTCACCGATACCGGGGTCAGCATCACCACCGTTATGCCCGCCGCCGTGCACACCGAACTGACCTCGGGGGTCAACTTGACACTGCAACCCACTTTGCAACCCGCCGAGGTGGGCGAGGCGATCGTCGACACCGTGCGCCACCGACGCGCCGAAGTCACCATCCCGCGTTGGCTCGCTCCCATGGGCACGGTCGAACAAGGCATCCCCGAATCAGCCCTGCGCGCGGTCAAACGCCGGTTCGTCGGCAAGGACCCCGGACAGTACGACCAGCAGCAACGCGGCGCCTACCTCGACCGCATCAGACGCTGAACGCACCGACCCGAGCCGACATCGAGGCATTCCGGCCCACCCCATCGCCTCGGCAGGCAGGTATGACTACTCGGCCGCCCCGGTGATGTTGCGAGCCATCCCGCCGAAGATGATCGCGTGAAAGGGACTGATGGCCTTCCAATAGAGGTGCCCGGCCAGTCCGTGTGGTTCGAACAGGGCACGCTGGCGGTAATGCGCGCCGCCGTCGTCGGACGGGGTGACCGACAGCTCTAGCCAGCCTCGTCCGGGGACGCGCATCTCCGCGCGCAAGCGCAGCAGCCGTCCGCGTTCGAGGTGTTCGACCCGCCACCAGTCCAGCGCCTCACCCACGTGCAAGCGGTGTGGGTCGCGCCTGCCGCGGCGGAGGCCGACGCCGCCGAACAAGCGGTCGATCCACCCGCGTAGTGCCCAGGCCAGCGGGAAGGAGTACCACCCGTGTTCGCCGCCGATGGCTTCGATGACGGCCCACAGCGTGGCCGGGTCGGCGGTCGTGTCGCGCTCTCGCACATCGCTGTAGAGCGTGCCGCCGGACCAGTCCGGATCGGTGGGCAGCGGATCGGACGGGGCGTCGGTCAGGCCGGCATCCGACCATCGGGTGGGCACGTCCCGATCGCGAATGCGGTGCAGGGCCAGACTCACCGCACCGAGATAGGACGTGAGCCCCTCCGGTGGATCGGCGATGTGGTCGGCGATGCGGTGTTCGGCGCAGACCACGTCGTTGACCAGCGATTCCATCAGCGGCACGGCGAGTGCCCGCGGCACCGGGGTCACCAGGTTGACCCACTGCGCCGACAGCCACGGCGTGAGTACCGGCACCGGCAGGATCACCCGCCGCGGCAGCCCCGCCGCCACGGCGTAGCCACGCATCATGCCCTCATAGGTGAGGACATCGGGCCCGCCGATGTCGAAGGCGTCGTTGACGGTGTCGGGCAGGTCGGCCGCGCGCACCAGGTAATGCAAAACATCGCGCACCGCGATGGGCTGGATCCGGCTGCGCACCCAGCGCGGCGTCACCATTACCGGCAGCCGTTCGGTCAGATACCGCAGCATCTCGAAACTGGCCGACCCCGAACCGATGATCACCGCCGCCCGCAACACCACGGCGGGCGTCGGGGCGTCCAGCAGGATCTGTCCCACTTCCGCACGCGAGGCGAGGTGGCGCGACAACTCCTGGCCGCTGGGCGTGATGCCGCCCAGATATACCGACCTGGTCAGGCCCGCGCGCGCGGATTCGGCCGCGACCAGGCGCGCCGCCTCGCGATCCACGTTCTCGAAATCGGCGCGGCCCAGGGAATGGACGAGGTAGTAGAGCACTTCCTGTCCGTCCAGCGCGGCACGGACATCCTCGGCCCGGGTGACGTCGCCGCGCACGACCTCGACCTGCTCCCGCCACGCGGCGTCGACGAGTTTGCCCGGGTCACGGGCCAGCACCCGGACCGTGTGCCCGGCGTCGAGCAGTTCCGGGACGAGTCGGCCACCCAGATATCCGGTGGCGCCGAACACTACACAGCGCATAGCAGTTCACTCCTGTCCGACGAGTCACAGCACGGTGTTCGACAAGACATCGACGGCCTCCTCCAGAGAGCTGAGCCGTCGCCCGGTGACGGTGTCCGTCCAGCCGGGACCGGCGGACATTACCGGACCTCGTCCGGCGACGGCGTGAAGCGCGGCGGGTGCCGCGGTGGCGGGCGTCTGCGACCACAGCACGACGACAGCGGGATGTGTTCGCCGTGACAACGAGTGGGCCAGCGCGTCATCGGGCACATCCGCGCCGAGAAGCAATGCGGCCCTGCCCTTCTCGGCGAGTGCGGCACGCAGTATTTCGAGCGGCAGCACATGGTGTTCGCCCGCGGTACAGGCTAGGACGACCTCCGGCTCCCGACCCGTATCGGTCAAGGGCGGCACACAGCGATGCAGACTGGTCGTGATCGCCCACGACAGCAGGTGTTCGACGTCGATGTAGCCGCGGCCCTGTTGCTGACGAGTCACGATGTGCTCGAAGGCGGGTCGGCACAGATGGTTCCAGGTGGGCACGACGCCGTGATGGGTGATGTGCGCCGCCAGCAGGTCCAGCAGCCGGGCGAGGTCCATGTTCTCGGCGGCGATGATCACCGGGTCGACCGCGCCGAGCTCCGGCTCGGGGGCGAGCACGGTGCGCGCGGCTTGCGCGGCGCTTCCCGGAGTGGCGCCCGCCCGGACCAATTCGACCATTTTGGTGGCCACGGCCAGGTCGGTACCGGTGTAGTGGCGGTGCCGACCCGGCAGGTGCCCGCGTGGGCCGAGGTCGTAGCGCTGATTCCAGCTGCGCAGGGTGGCGACCGGAACCCCCAGCAGGCGCGCGACGGTGCCGACGGTCAGCTCCGTCGCCGCCTGAGGGTCATCCGGCGTGGCCGTCATGGCCGGTGAACGCCCCGTTCGAGCACCGGCCGGGTTCTCCCGCGACGCTCGTAGACGGCGCCGGCCAGACACAGCAGTCCCCACGTCGAGGTCACCGCTAGAGTCTTGCCGAGCTCGGGACGGCCCCTCAGCGCGTGGGCGAACACGGCCGTGTCGGCGGCGTCCGAGCCGATCCGTACGAAGGCGGCCACGGTGCGCGCACGGGCGCCGGTCGCCGTGACCAAGGCAAGCCCGGAGAGCACATCGCGCAGCGCGACCGAGCGGGCCAACGCGCGCAGTTCGGGTTCCGCGCCGGTGCCGAGCCCGCTGGGGCGCAGCAAGATCTCGGGGCGGACGGTGACCGCGACGCCGTAGGCCGCGGTCGCGACGCCGAGGATCCGAGAGGGCGTGGTCGGGTTCATCGCGTCACCGCCGCATCGAGCTCGGCCGACGAGCTACGTCGAAGGATCAGTTGCAGCGCATCCAGGTATCCGGAGCGGAAGCCGGCTTCGGAGTAGGCGAGATACAGCCGCCACATTCGCTGGAAGACCTCGTCGAAACCCAGTGCGGCGACTCGGGCGTCGGCGGCGGTGAACCGGTCCTGCCACAGTCGCAGTGTGTGCGCGTAGTGCTGTCCCATCGCGCTCCGATCGACCGGTTCCAGGTCGGTGTGGTGCGAGAGAAGTTGCGCCAGAAGCTCTTCCGAGGGGAGGAAGCCGCCGGGGAAGATGTATTTCTGCACCCAGGTATGGGTCGCGCGGCTGGCCCGCATCCGATCGTGCGGCATGGTGATGACCTGCACCGCGACGTGACCACCCGGCACGAGCAGCCGCTCGAGAACGGTCAGGTAGTCCGCCAGGTACTCGTAGCCGACGGCTTCGATCATCTCCACCGAGATCACCGCGTCGTAGCTGCCGTCGACATCGCGGTAGTCGCGCAGTTCGATCGTCACGCGGTCGGCGAGGTCGGCCGCGGCCACGCGTTGCTGGGCCAGTACGAGCTGTTGCGCCGAGAGCGTGACGGAGCGGACGGTCGCGCCGCGCTGCGCGGCGCGGATGGCGAGTTCACCCCAGCCGGTACCGATTTCGAGCACGGAGCTGCCCGGCCCGACGTTCGTGGCGTCGAGCAGCCGGTCGATCTTGGCGTGCTGGGCGGCGGCGAGGTCGTCCCACTCCGGGGCGGGGTCGAGCCGGTCGAACAGCGCCGACGAGTACGTCATGGTCTCGTCGAGGAACAACGCGAAGAAGTCGTTGGACAGGTCGTAGTGGTGCGCGGCATTGCTGCGGGCGCCGGCGGGCGTGGCCCTGGTCCGGCTGGGTTGTCCGGGCAGGAAGAGCGGACGCAGTGCCTGTAGCGGCGCCGGGACCAGAGCGCTGAGGTCCGAGGCCAGCACGGTGAGGACCGCCGTCGGGTCCGGGGCCGACCAGTCGCCCGTCATGTACGCCTCGCCGAATCCGATGAGGCCGGTGGCGCCGAGCCGGGTGGCGAACGCGTCCGGGTCGTGCAGGACCATCCGCGGGGTCGTCGGGTCGTCGACGCCGCCGCCGAACATCGTGCCGTCGGGCAGTTCGACCCGCAGCGCGAGCCGTTGCGCGGCCCGGCGGAACAATGCCGCCGCCACCAGCCGACCGGCACTCGCGCGGACCCCGCGGGGCACCTCGGCCAGGTGCGGCCATCGGTCGACGAACGTGGTGGTGGCGGGCGGCGCACCGCACGTGGAGAGGGTGGTCATGGCAGAGCCTCCTGGGCGAGATGCGGTGTGCGTGGCACGATCGGCAGACCCCGATGCCACAGGCGCAGGCCCTGCCATCGGATGCGCGCGGCGATGCGCCAGGTTTCGATCGGGTGCGCGAGAACCGCGCCGGTCACGGTGCGGCGGGTCGCGGGGCGGACGAGGCCGAGGACGGTGGCGTCGAAGGTGGACCGGCCGTCCGGTCCCTCGAGCGAGATCGCCAATCGCAGCCGTGTGTCGGGAACCGGGAGACGCAGCCGGTAGCGCCCGGTCACCGGGTTGAACGGCGAGACGTAGAACTCCTTGGCGACCGAGGGATTCGGCTCCGGCGAGACGAGATAGCGATGGCGTTCGCCGTAGGTGTTGTGCACTTCGGCGATCACGCACCGCAGGGTGCCGGTGTCGTCATGGCACCAGAACACGGTGAGCGGGTTGAAGACGTAGCCGAAGATCCGCGCGTTGGCGAGCATGAGTATCTGTCCACCACGCAGATCGATGCCCTGCTGGGTGAGGTGGTCGACCACGTTGTCGCGCAGCGTGACCGACGGATCACCGAGATGGTCGCGGGCGTGGAAGCCCGCGAACGGTCGCAACGGCCAGGGCAGGCTCGGCAGTTCGTCGAGGTCGACGAGCCAGCTGTAGCTGCGATAGGCGAACAGGTGCCGCACCGGTTCGCGACGCGAATGGCGGATCACGGTGCGCACCAGCCGGGCTCGGGTCATCGCACCCCCTGCGCGACCGCCGGGGCCGCCGCGGGACGCGGTTGCCACAGACCGCCGATGCGTTCGGCCGCGCGCAACCCCGACAGCGCGCCGTCCTCGTGGAATCCCCACCCGTGGTACGCCCCGGCGAAGGCCACGGTTTGGTCACCGATCTCGGGCAGCCGCCGTCGGGCGGCCATCGAACGCGGCGTGTACTGCGGGTGTTCGTAGGTCATCGTGGCGACGACCGCGTCCGGCGCCACCCGGTCGTCGTCGCCGAGGGTCACCAGGAACCGGCGATCGACGGTGGCGGGCAGTCGGTGCAGCCGTGTCAGGTCGTAGCTCACGAGCACCCGGTCCGGCGACGAATCACAGTGCGGCAGTCGGTAGTTCCACGACGCGCGGGCCGCGGTGCGACGGGGCAGCACGGACTCGTCGGTGTGCAGCACGGTGTGGTTGGTCGAATAGGTCAGTCCGGCGAGGATGTCGGATTCCGCGGTGGTCGGCCGATCCAGCAGCCGCAACGCCTGACCGGGGTGGGTGGCGATCACGGCGGCGTCGAAGTGGTCCACCTGATCGGCGTCGTCGCGGACCTCGACCGACCCCGCGGCGCGGTGGACGGCCCGCACCGGCACCGCCGTCCGCACCTCCTGCACGCCCTCGGCGACCGCTCGCACATAGGTGGCCGAGCCGCCGGTGACGGTGCGCCAGGTGGGCGAGCCGAACACGGTGAGCATGCCGTGGTGGTCGAGGAAGGTGAACAGGTAGCGGGCGGGGTAGCGAAGCGCGAGATCCGGCGGGCACGACCAGACCGCCGCCACCAGGGGAACCAGGAAGTGCGCGGTGAAATAGTCGGAGAAGGCGCCGGCTCGCAGGAATTCGCCCACGGTGCGCAGGTCGTCGCCGTGGTCGATGTCCAGTTCGGCGCGGGCCAGGCGGTGGAAGCGCGTGATCTCGCCGAGCATCCGCAGATAGGGGCCGCGGGTCAGCGACCGCGGCTCCGGGAAGATCCCGCGCAGCCCTTTGGCGCCGGCGTATTCGAGTCCACAGCCGTCACAGCGGATCGACATCGACATGTCCGAGTCCTGCGTGCGCACGCCCAGTTCGCCGAACAAACGCTGCAGGGTCGGGTAGGTGCGGTCGTTGTGCACGATGAAGCCGGAATCCACGCCGAGCCACTCCCCGGTGCCGTCGGCGCGGGAATTCACCCGATGGGTGTGGGCATGGCCGCCGAGGCGAGCATCCGCCTCGTAGAGCACGACTTCACAGGTGCGGGCGAGCACCCAGGCCGCGGTGAGCCCGGCGACCCCGCTGCCGATCACTGCCACCCGACGTCGATCACCGGTCATCGCTTTTCGCTTCCCCGGACCGCGACCGGTAGATCCGGCGAATCGGCGATGTGTCGTTTCTTGCTGGGCGAGGTGGGGGTCATGACGTCCTCCGGAGTTCGGTCGGCCGGCGGACTGTCCGGCTCACCCTTTCGACGCTACCATTGAAACGACGCACAAACGATGCATAGATTCACGGTACATCGATCCGGTAGGAGCGCACGATGACCACTCACCTTCCGACCTTCATCGACTCCGCACTCGACCGCACCGTCTTCCCCGGCTACAGCAGGATCGGCTTCCAGGTGCGGAGCCGGACGTGGCCGCCGTTCGCGCCGCAGGCCCTGCGGGGCCGAACCGCCATGGTCACCGGTGCGAACTCCGGCATCGGCAAGGCGATCGCCGTCGGTCTGGCCGAACTCGGCGCCGCGGTCATCTTGGTGGTGCGCAATACCGCGCGTGGGCAGGCCGCCGCCGCGGAGATCGCCGAGGCTGTTCCCGGCGCCCTCGTCCAGGTGCGGCGATGCGATGTCGCCGACCTGGCGGACGTGCGGGATTTCGCCGCCGATTTCGTCGACCGGACCGACCGGGTGGACGTACTCGTCCACAACGCGGGAGTCATGCCCACCACCCGCACCGAGAGCAGGCAGGGACACGAACTGTGTGTGGCCACACACGTCCTGGGACCGCTGCTGCTCACCGAAATGCTCTCACCAGCACTGCAGCGCGCAGGGGACGCGCGGGTGGTCCTGATGTCCTCGGGTGGCATGTACGCCCAGGCCGTCCATCCCGACGACCTCGAGTACCGCACCGGCGACTATCGCGGCGCCACCGCCTACGCCCGCTCGAAGCGGATGCAGGTAGCACTCACACCGGTGCTGGCCGAACGCTATTTCGGAGCGGGCGTTTCGGTGCACACCATGCATCCCGGCTGGGTGGACACCCCGGGTGTCGCCACCTCGCTGCCGAGATTTCGCGCGCTGACCGGCCCCTTGTTGCGCACACCCGCCCAGGGCGCCGATACCGCGATCTGGCTCGCCGCCACCGACGGCTTGCCGTCCGGACTGTTCTGGCACGACCGCATGCCGAGGCCGGAGCACTACTCGCGGCGCACTCTGGAGTCGGCCGCCGACCGCGATCGCCTGTGGCAGTTCTGCGCGAGCGCGACCGGCGTGACCGCAGTCAAGCCCTGATCCAGCCCTTGATTCAACGATGCTTGTTCGATGCGACGGAGGATCATGTAGCGGGTGCGGGGACCGCGCAGCGCGGGGATCGGTTCGAGAGATGAGCGGGCGCTGCTGACACCTTTGGGATGGGTCGAAGACGGCGGCGGGTGTCTTGATGCAGAATGTGAAGGTGAACGATAGGCCTGAGACGAAGTTTGGGGTGTTGGCTGCTGTGGGACCGATAGCTGTCGCGACACCTGTCCGCGGTTAGTTCGATGTCGGCAGGAAACCGGGGCAGGGTTCACGATGGGACCTGATGAAGGCCGTTTCGACGCGGTGGAGCGGCTGCGTCGGAAGTGGGAAGAGGCCAAGGCCAACGAGGATGGTTCCGGTGCGGCCGCGGGCGGTGCATCGAACGTCGTCCGGCTGCCGAGGCTGCCGCGACGAGGGCGAGAGAAGGTCGACGAAGCTCGACCTCGGCCGTGGCCTTCGGAAGAAGTCGACGATCCGGCGCCGACTCGACCGGTGACTCGAGCGGAATTGCAGGGCGAGACGGGTGCGTGGCTGTTCCATGGGGCGGCGCTGGCTGCGGCGCAGGCCGACGAGAACCCCGAGCACGAACGCAATGTCATAGATCTCGGCGCCTCGCGTCGGAAACGTGCCGGTGCCGATTCTCCCGGGCGTGCTCGGCCGAGGGCGATGCCGCGCAGAATCGGGTCCGGCGACAATCCGGGCGGCGAGGCCGATACCGCGCCGACGGACAGACCCGAACGGTAATCGCGCGGATCAGGCGATCCCCATGACGCTTTCGGGAGCCGGGGCGAACGTCGACTCGAAATGACGGATGAGGTCGTCCGGAGTGGCGGGGGAGGCGGCGTAGCCGAGGTAGCCGTCGGGGCGTACGACATAGGCCGCGCCGGCGGCGCAGTGATATCGCCGGGCGAAGTCGCCGTCACTGTCGCGGATGACCGGCAGGATCGTCGGGGCGATGGTGGCCTCCGGGCTCGCGACGAGGTAGGTGTCGAGGTGGTCGTCGGTCAGTTTCCGAAGCAGCGCGACGTGGCGTTCCATCTCGGTGAGAGTGGCTGTGTCGCAGGTGTTGTCGACGTAGCGGAGCAGAGTATGCCCTGGGCCGGCGAGCAGCGGGAACAGGCGGAAAGGTGACGTCACGCCGTCTCGGGTCAGCCCGGTCGCGTCGGGAGCGCGGCTGCCCGCGAGCGGAGACCGCGCGCCGGTGGGGGATTCGGTGACGATGGGGCTGTCCCGGTAGTCGATCAGGAGCTGCGCCTCGCGCAGCAGAACACGTTCGGCATCCGATTCGTCGGCGCCGATCCCGTCGCGGGCGTGACGGACGGTGCGGCCGACCACCTCCTCGCCGACCGGCCTGCGCTCGGCGTCGTAGCTGGCCAGCAACGACGGCGCGGCCACCTCGGCGACGGCCAGCCCCAGCTTCCATGCGAGGTTGTGGGCATCCTGGATACCGGTGTTCATGCCCTGGGCGCCCGTGGGCGGGTGGATGTGGGCGGCATCGCCCGCGACGAATACCCGTCCCCGGCCGTAGGCGTCGACGATGCGATGGCTGATCCGGAAGACCGAGGACCAGCGCAGGTGCGAGGCGGTCACCGGTTCGGGCGCGAGCCGGTCGAGCACCGCCTGGATATCGGCCAGGCCGGGGCCGGGCCCGGTGCCGAGTCCGTGCTCGATCTTGTCGCCGCCGACGGAGGTGTCGATCTGGAGTTCCGGGGGAACCCGCATCGACACGCGGTAGCGGTGGTGGCCGGGCAGCGGGATGCACACCAGTACGTCGTCGGTGACACCGTTGGTCTGGTGCATCGACCGCACGTTGTAACCGTGCGGCTGCGACCAGTCCAGCTCGACATCGCCGAGCATGTACTGCTCGTCGAAGGCCGCACCCTCGAACGACAGACCCAGCGTCTTGCGGACGGTGCTGTGCGCGCCGTCGCAGCCGACCAGATACCGTGCCCGCACCGTGTGCTCGCCCTCGGGCCCGGCGAGGACGGCATCGACACCGTCCTCGTCCTGGGTGAACCCGACGAGCCGGACCCCGCGCTCGACGCGCGTGCCCAGTGACTCCAGATGTCGGCGCAGGATCCGCTCGGTCTCGTACTGGGGCAGTCCGAGAAACCCGAAAGGAATCTCGGGTGGCAGCGTCAGATCCATGCGGTCGGCCTCGGTGCCGTTGACGTACACGATCTGACCGCGCATCAGGATCCCGGCGTCGAGGACCTCCCGCAGGACGCCCATCGCCTCGAACAGTTCCAGCGTGCGGGGCTGGATGCCCACCGCTTTCGCGTACTGCGGCGGCTCGGATTGCGCGTCGACGATCCGGCACCGCACACCGTGGCGGACCACCTCCACGGCGGCCGCCGACCCCACCGGACCTGCGCCGACGATCAGAACATCGGTATCGAACATGCGACATCACCTCGCGCTGGAAGCCCCCGCCTCATGTTGGTTCGCTGATCGTACGCCTGGCGCCGAGCCGCGAGATCCCTCGGAAGAACGGGTCGCGAGTCCTCCTCGGGCGCAGCCGATATCGGCAGGTGCTGCGAGGATGCACCGAGTGCCATCCCGGGAAGTACTGGTTACCGTACTCGGTGGTACGGTCGCTCGCGCGGTGCCTGCGACGATGCGGCCCGAGAAGGGCTCGAGCATGGAACATCCGATCGAACGCCGTCGGTTCTTGCGGGCGGCCGGAGCGGGCCTGCTCGCCGCGGCGCTGGGGGAGGCGCAGGTCGGCGCGGCCCCCACCGCGCCTTCGGGAGTGCGCAGTCCCCTGCTGTTCCACTCCCCGGCGGTCGAGCCGTTCGTCGACGAGATGCCGCGCCTGCCCGTGGTGCGAGGCGACCGGCTCGAACTCGTCGCCGAGACCGCGACCCACCGGTTCCACCGTGATCTGCCGCCGTCGCCGTCGCTGGGCTACAACGGCATGAGCTATCTGGGCCCGACCGTCGAGCATCCGGCGGGCACGCCCCTGCGCCTGCGTTTCGTCAACAGGATGACCACGCACCCGCTCGCCGCCGATATGGACACCAGCCTGCACGGCGTCGCCGAGAGTTTCCGCACCGCGCCGCCGTCGTCGCTGCATCTACACGGCGGGGTGACGCCGCCCGACAGCGACGGGCATCCTGAGCAACTCGTCTATCCCGGCGGTGACATCGACCACCACTTCCCGCTGGCGCAGGACACCGGCCACCTCTGGTATCACGACCACGCCATGGGCATCACCCGCGTGAACGTCTACGCCGGGCTGGCCGGAATGCTGTTGCTCCGCGACGAGTTCGACACCGGTGGACCCGACAACCCGCTGGGTCTGCCCGCGGGCGAGTTCGAAGTGCCGCTGGTCCTGCAGGAGAAGCTGTTCACCGCAGACGGGCACCAATCGGTCCGGTCGACATCGGTGGTGCCCGAAGGCGGTTGGGAGGGTGGAGCCGTCGGCGACATCGGCCTGGTCAACGGCAAGATCTGGCCGTACCTACCGGTCGCGCGTTGCCTCTACCGCTTCCGCGTGCTCAACGCGGCGTCGTTCAGCGTCTGGAATCTGTTCTTCGGCAACCGGATGCGGTTCTGGGTGATCGGCAACGATCACGGGCTGCTCGACGCGCCGGTCGCCACCCACGAGCTGCGGCTGTCGCCGGGTGAACGAGTGGATCTGCTGGTGGACTTCGCCGCACTGGCCCCGGGCGAGACCGTCGAACTGCGCAACGACGAGGCGCCGGTCTCCCAGGCCGCGATTCTCGGCGAGGTCGCGATGCCTCGGTTCTGCCAGTTCCGGGTGGAGGACCGGCCGGGCTTCGCGGGCGGCGTGCCTGAACGGCTACGTGGCGGAGCCGGACTGCCGCCGCTGCTGCCGCCGATCGAAACACCGACGGTGATCCGCGATGTCACCGTCAGCCAGCCCTACGAGCTGCGTGTGCCGCCCGCGATCATGTCGCTGAATAATCTCACCTTCAGCAGTCCTGATATCGAGATGCCGCGCCAGGGCGCCGTCGAGCAGTGGAACATCATCAACATCACGCCCGATCCGCACCCGATCCACCTGCACCTGGTCACCTTTCGCCTTCTCGGCCGGACTCCGCTGCGCACCGTCGACTATCAGCTGGCCCATCCGCAGCCGCCCGTCGGACAGAAGTGGGCGCCCTCTGCCGAGGGATTCCTGGCCGGCCCGATGGTGGCGCCGCAGCCGTGGGAAGCGGGCAACAAGGACATCGTGCGCGTCGACGGCGGCACCGTCACCAGCATCATCGTGCGGTTCCCGACCGCGGCGGAACTGGGCTTCGACCCGGACGCCCCGTTCCCGCGCCGGGTCGCGACCGAACGCGCGGGCGCGGGCGCCCATACCGGTCACCGCGCGCCCGACCATGCCGGTCATCAGCACGACGACCTGCGCGGATACGTGTGGCACTGTCACCTGCTCGACCACGAGGACCACGACATGATGCTGAAGTACCGCATCGTGCCGTGACGGTTCCATACTTTCAGGTACGGAAAGAGATTCGACATAGTATGGTCGACACCGATCGCAGTCAGCGAGTGGATGTCAGATCAGGAGGTCGACAGTGGTCGATGCCGTCGAACGTCAGGTCGAGCACACCCGCTCCGGGGCGCCGGTGAAGTGCCCCACCGCCTTTCGCTATTGGGAAGCCCGCGACACCCCGCTGGTGCGTCGGCTAGAGCGCGTGTTCACGACCGTCACCAGGCAGCGACTGTTTCCCAGCGACGAGCAGGCGAGTGCGCTGTGCGAGGACCTGTTCACCGGTGACCCGGTAGCCGAACGGTTCGTCGCCGAGGTGATGCACGGTGCGATCGGGTCGAAAGCCGGGCGCGCGATGCTGGAGACGGCGCTGGCCGAGGGCATCCATGCGGTGCCGGACGCGCCGGAATCCATGCGCGCGTTGTTCGCCGAGTTCGAGACGGTGCCCGACTGGGTGGTGCCCGAACTGGTGGAGCAGGGCGCGGCGATCTGGCGACGCTGGGGCACCATGCTTTTCAGCTTCGCCGGTGCCGAGACTCTCGAGATGTACACCGAGGCCGCGGTCGCGACGCCACTGTCGCTGGCGGGCGGCTACGCGGGCGACAGCGCCCTGCGCCGGTTCCTGGAGACCACCCGCTTCTGGATCGACGTCTCCGCCCCTGACGCGCTGCTCACCCCGGGTTCGCCGGGCCGTGCCACCGCGCTGAAGGTGCGGGTCATGCATGTCTCGGTCCGCGCGAAGGTCGCGGGCCACCCCGAATGGGACCTCGAACGCTGGGGGCTGCCGATCAGCCAGACCTACCAGATGCTCACCCTGTTGGCGGGCAGCGTGACGCCCGGCCTCGGCCTGTGGGCGCTGGGCTATCAGACGACGCCGTCGGAAATCCGTGCGCTGCTGCACTTCCAGAAGTACATGGGCCACCTGCTCGGCGTGCGGGTGCGCTGGTATCCGGAGACGGTCCTCGACGGACTGCGGGTACTGGCGATGACCATCGTTTCGCGGTCCTACGACGCCGGACAGCACGGAACAGAACTGATCGAGTCCTATCCGGCGGCCTTCGCGCCCCGCGACGGCCACCGTGGTCTGACCCTGTGGCGCGAGAAGTACAACTACCGGATCAATTCCGTGTACTCCGCGATGTACATGGCCCCCGGCACCCGCCGCCACTACACCATGCCACCCGCGTTCCCGTGGATCCTCATCCCGATCCTGCGCTTTCCGCTGATCACCGTGATGGAGATCGTGCGCCGGATCTGCCCGCCGTTCGCGCGGGCGCACGAAAAGCTCATGCTCGCCCATCGCGAGAACTGGTATCGAGCCCAGATGCAGGGCCGCACAGCGGCATTCGACGCCAGCGGTGCCCTGCGCCGATGAACCCACCGAAAGCAGCCATGACTACCGCAGACATCGTCGAAGTGTGGAACGGGCCGGGACGTAGCGACGGCGAACTGACACCGGTCGCGCCGCGCCACAACGGATTGCATCCCTCGCCGAGCAAGCTCGCCTTCGAACACTGGTATTTCGACGCGCATCTCGACACCGGCCACGTGGTGATCGGCTTCCTGACCAAACGTCGACCCGAGGACCTGCCGTTGGCCCGGCCCTGGGTGGAGATGATGGTCTACGCCCCCGACGGCACACGCCGCCAGGTGTCGCGGCGCTATCCGCACTCGGCGACCTCGTTCTCGCCCGATGCCTGCGATGTGCGCGTCGGCGCCAACACCGCGCGCACCGAGTTCCGCGACGACGGCCTGCCGATCCATCACCTGCGGATGGCCGAGGGCGGTCTCGTCTTCGACCTGCGGTTCCACAACGAGGTCCCCAGCTGGATGCCCGGCAAGGGTGAAACCCGTTTCGGCAGTAAGGATTCCTTCGGTTGGATGGTCGCCGCGCCGCGTGCCGCGGTCACCGGCTCGATCGAGCTCGACGGCGTGCGACACGAGGTCACCGGACGTGGGTATCACGACCACAACTGGGGCGTCGGCGACATGAAGAAGATCATCGAGCGCTGGCACTGGGGCAGGCTGTACGTCGAGGACTACTCGCTGCTGTTCGCCTCGGTGCTCACCCAGCAGCGCCGAGGCGGACACGAGATCAGCCCGCTGATGCTCGCCCACCACGCCGACATCGTGCTGTCCACCGGCGAGACCGTGATCACCGAGGGGCCCGCGCGCTTCGACGCCACCGCGGGCCGGAACTACCCCGAGTGGGTCGCACTGCAGGTGCCCGGAAAGCTCGAACTGCGCCTGGACGTCGAGCGGGTCATCCACGCCCACGACCTGCTCGACGATCTTCCGATCGTGCGTTCGCGCCTGGTCAAACCGCTGGTGCATCGCCTGGTCGGGCACCCGGGCTACTTCCGATTCGAGTCGAGCTTCGACCTGACCGTGCAGACCGAGAGCGGACCGCAGCGACGCAGCGGGACCACGCTGCACGAGCTGGTCGCGCTGACATGACCTCCGCGCCGTGCTCACCGGCATGGAACTCGTTGGGGCGCACCGCAGCTCAGCGGGGCGACTCGGTGTTGGTGATGAACCGGAAGAACTCGCGGCGCTGATCCTCGGTCGGCACGGGCAGGTTCTGGTTGCCGTGCACGAAGCCGATCCCGGCGAAGCACATCAGCCCGGCGCGCATCTCCGCCTGTTCTGCCGAGAATCCCATGTCGACCAAGGTCTTCGACAGGGTCTGGAAGATCCGCTGATCCAGCGCCTTCACCGCCTCGGCCACCTTGGCGTTCGTGCGCGCCCAGTCTCGGACCGCGAGCTCCACCTGCCAGACCCGCTCTCCGGTGAGCAAGGCGCCCATCCGGGCCAAGCGCTCCTGCACTGGCAGTTCGTCGAGGTCGGTGAACCCGCGGGCCGCGTCGTTCTGATCGGCGCACCAGAACTGCGCGGTGGTCTCGAGCAGTTGGTCGATACCGTCGAAATGCCAGTAGAAGCTACCTTTGGTGACGCCGAGCTCATCGCATACCTTGGCGATGGTGATGGCGGCGACGCCGTCGCGCAGCAGCACGCCCAGCGCCGCGTCGGTCCAGTCCTCGACGCCGAGCCTGCGCGCGGCCCCACGCGCGGCCGCCGCTTTGCGTTTGGACACCGGCGCCGTCGGCCGGGTGTTGCCTGGCTCGTCGGTCATGGTCGTCTCCTCTCGGCTCGCAGGTAGCACCATACTTCACCGTACAGTTCAACCTACCAAAAGGTATGGTCGCGTGGGAGACAGAAACGGCCCGAAGCCTAAGGGCTTCGGGCCGTGCACTGGGGTTGTGTCAGTTATCGCGATACGCCGCGACGACCGGTGACCAAACCGACGAGGAACAACAGCACAACCGCGCCGGCGATGCAGGTGAAGAAGCTGAACCACAGTCCGCCGCCGTTGACATCGACACCGAACAGTTTGAGCAGGAACCCGCCGAGCAGTCCGCCGACGATACCGACGACGATGTTGAGCAGGATCCCTTGCTGGGCGTCGGTTTTCATGATCTTACTGGCGATCCATCCGGCGAGTCCGCCGATGATGATCCATCCGAGAATTCCGAGACCGAGCATGGTCTACTCCCATCATCCGTACGTGCCGGCGAGCTCCCGGTGCGGGCGCTCGCTCTCTCTCCGGCGGCATACCCCGGCTTCGTGCAGCCAATCAGGCAGTCGGACAAATGATGTGGGCCGTGCTATTTCTGGATGGTGCGGGCGAGGATGCCGAGGGTGGCTCGCAGCGCAGCCTCGGGAATGATCGGGAAGATGGCCGCCTCGCGGTAGCGGGGCGCGATCTTGCTCCAGTCGTAGTACGAGGTAACGAGCGTGCCGTTGTCGTCGGCTTCGAGGCGATAGCCGTACAGGTGCTCGATCGGCGGCTTGATGGTGCCCGAGATCGTCCATTCGAGGTGGGTGTCCTGCTCGAATTCGGTGATGATCACCGTCACGTCGTATTTGCCCATCGGCAGGTCGTTGAGCGACTCACGGTCCATGTGCACGACGAACTCGTCACCGACGCCGGTGACAGGCTTTCCCTCCGCCGATTGCAGCATGCCCGAACTGTCGATGGCTACGTGCCCTTCGGGGGAGCACAGCAGCGTGAAGATTTCCGCGGGTGACGCGGTGATATGCCGCTGGACCTCGAACCGTTCTACTGTCATGTCCTCCACCCTCGCACACGGGGGTTCTGGAGGTGTTCACGTCACCGACGGCGATCTCCTCGAAATGTTCGCGGCCAGGGTGGATCCGACTCCGTGCAGGACGATGCTGCCGAGAACCGTCATGACCATGATGGTCAACACCGGCTCGCCGTATTGCTCGGGCAGCAAGTTGAACGCGAGCAGCCCGAAGATGATCGAGGGGGTACCGCGCGGACCTATCCATCCCAGGAGTAGGACTTCTCGCCGCGGAAGCTTCGATCCCACTAGGGAAATCGCGACGGGCACCATGCGCGCCACCGTGAGTACGGCGGCGCAGAACATGATCAATCGCCAGTCGACCTCGCCGGCGAGCGCCACTACGGCGGCGGCACCGAAGGTGAACCACATCTGGGTGGTGAGCAGGAATCCGACGTCGTCGATCAGTTGATGGCCTTCGGCGAAATTCTCGGACTGACGGCGGAGGTGATGGAACAGGACTCCGCACAGGAACGGGGCGACGAATTCGTTGCCTCCCAGTTCGTGCACCACCGCGAACGTCAGCACCGGGGCCGCGACGACGATCATCCGCTCGGACTGCGCGGTCATCAGTCCGCGTCGTTCGGCCGCATTGACGGTGGTGCCGAGGACGAAACCGATCGCGACACCGACCATGATCGCCACGGCGACAGCCCATGCCGCCGAACCAAGGGCTCCGAGCACGGTCTCCGACTGTGCGGTGCCCGCGGCGACGGCCACGCCGAAGAACAGCACCGGCGCCAGGATCCCGTCTTTGTAGCCTGCTTCGATATTGAGCACATCGCGTACCCGCTCGGGCACTCGCTTGTCGCGCAGGATCGAGGTGGCAGGCGAGAAATCGGTGGGCATGACCACGACCGCGATCACCAGAAGCAGTGCCCATCCGGCAGTGGGGAACAGCCAGGAACCGAGCAGCATGGCCGCGGCGATGCTCAGCGGTAGAGCCACCACCATCATCCGGACAACGACACCGGGATGGCCGCCGAGCAGTCGGCCACGCGCTTCGGAGGAGTCGATGAACAGCAAGATCGCGAGGATGATCTCGGCGACCTCCAGCGCGGCATGCGCGTCGAGGACTTCGGCGACATGGTCGTACGCCGCGAAACCGACGACGATCCCCGCGGCGACGACCACCATCGGTGCGGTGATGCGGTGCCGCTCGAACCACCCGGCCAGCATCGCCCACACCACGAACGCTGACGACACCGCGAGAATCACTCCGGTCACCAGGACAGCCTGCCAGAACAAAGGGTTTCCACAAGGGCGACACCCGCCGTCATCGCCAGGCTGTCCGAGTTAGCCCGATCACTTGCTCTCGCGGCCAGATCCCCACGATCGCGGCCGCCAGGCACCGAATCATTGTTCGGCCGTGGACAAGTTCTGCGTGTCAGGATGGATCGCATGGCATCGGTTCCAGAAGGTCGTGCGCTTCCCGCTGATCCGGCGTCGGCAAGCGCCTACGACAGCTTCGCTGCGGGCTACACGGCAGAGAACGCGACGAATCTGGTGCACGTGCACTACAACCGGCCCGCGCTGCTGGAGCTCGCCGGGAACGTCACCGGGCGGCGGATCCTGGACGCAGGCTGCGGCTCCGGTCCGCTGTTCGCCGCGCTGCGCGATCGGGGCGCGGTCGTGACCGGCATCGACGCGAGCTCGCGGATGCTGGAGCAGGCCAGGCAGCGCCTCGGCGCCGACGCGGACCTGCGGGTCGCTGATCTGGCAGACCCGCTGCCCTTTCCTGACGGTGTGTTCGACGATGTCGTCGCGTCTCTGGTGCTGCATTATCTGCGGGACTGGGGACCGACACTGGCCGAGCTACGACGCGTACTGGTCCCCGGCGGACGACTCATCGCCTCGGTCGAGCATCCTTTCGCCAACTTCCTCGGGCAGCGTCTGGCCGGGGAGGAGACCAACTATTTCCAGACCCGCAACCGGGTCGAAGAATGGACCATGGGCGGGCAGACCGCCCAGCTGAGCTTCTGGGACCGGCCGCTGCACGCGATGACCGATGCTTTCACCGCGGCGGGCTTGCGCATCAGTGTCATCAGCGAACCGCCGGCGCTACCCGCCGCCCGAGAGCTGGCCCCCGAGATCTTCGACGAGAGCACCGGCACGCGGTTCCTCTGCTTCCTGTTCTTCGTCCTGCACACCGACTGACAGCCGCGGACTTCTCAGAGCTGTGATTGCACCTCGGCGGCGATGAGTTCGAGGTGGTCGAGGTCGGCGAGATCGAGGATCTGCAAGTAGATCCGGCTCGCGCCGATCTCTCGGTAGCGGGCGATCTTGTCGACGACCTCGGCGGGTGAACCGGCCAGACCGTTTTCCTTCAGCTCGTCGACCTCGCGGCCGATCGCGGCGGCCCGGCGCGCCACCTCGGCGTCGGTGCGCCCGACGCAGGCGACCAGGGCGTTGGAGTACACCAGTTCGTCGGTGCGCCCGGCCGTGCGCACCGCGGCGCGCACCCGGTCGAACTGGGCGGCGCTGTCGGCGATCGAGGCGAACGGCATGTTGAACTCGGTGGCATAGCGGGCCGCCAGGCGCGGGGTGCGGACCTTGCCGTTGCCGCCGATGATCACGGGTACCGGATCCTGCACCGGCTTGGGCAGGGCGGGGGAATCGGTGAGCTGGTAGTGGACGCCGTCGAAACTGAACGTCGCCCCCGGCTTGGTCTCCCACAGACCGGTGACGATGGCCAGCTGCTCCTCGAGCAGACCGAACCGATTGTCCGGGAACGGGATTCCGTAGGCGGCGTGTTCGGCGGCGAACCAGCCGCTGCCGAGACCGAGTTCGACCCGCCCGCCCGACATCTGATCCACCTGGGCGATCTGGATGGCCAGTGGTCCCGGCAGCCGGAAGGTCGCGGCGGTGACCAGGGTGCCCAGTCGGATCCGGGAGGTGTCCCTGGCCAGCCCGGCCAGGGTGATCCACGCATCGGTCGGGCCGGGCAGGCCGGAGGCATCGCCCATGGCGAGGTAGTGGTCGGAACGGAAGAACGCGTCGAAGGCGAGCTCCTCGGCCGCGCGCGCCACCGACAGCAACGTGTCGTAGTCGGCGCCCTGCTGAGGCTCGGTGAAGATGCGGAGGTCCATGATCACCATCGTGCCCGATGCGTGCGTGGTCCGCCCGGGCACCGGGACGTGCACGAATATCCGCGCATCTCAGCTGCGGAAATCGTCGAAGTCGAAGCCGGGCGCGACCACACAGCTGACCAGTACCTCCGCGGCTGCGCAGGGTCGTGCGGCCTGCCAGTGGCCCGCGGGCACGAGCTGCTGTACACGGTGCTGCTGTTCGATGTCCGGGCCGAGGATCACCCGCTCGGGTGTGCCCGGTGTGTCACCGTCGCCGCCGAGGGACAGCTCCAGCGGCCCGCCTCGGTGCCACATCCAGAGCTCGTCGGAACGCACCGCGTGCCAGATCGACTGTTCGTCCGGGGGCAACAGGAACAGGATGCCGGTCGCGGCGACTCGCGGGCCCGGATAGCCCTCGGGCGCGAAGGTGTGTGTGCTGCGCCAGGTTTCGCGGAACCAGCCACCTTCGGGATGCGGAAGTAGGTCGAGTGTCGCTGCGGTCGCGGGCCGGTGCAGCAACTCCGTATGGCGACCGGCGGGACCGCGGCGAGCCCAGCGGATGTCACCGACGGCGGAACGGGGAATGGTGTCGCTGGTGGGGGAGACCGCGCGCGGGGTGAGCACGAGAATAGGCGTGGTCGCAGGCACCAGGTCGGCCACCGCGAGCACGGCCTCGTCGTCACCCGCCCAGCGGGTCAGCTCGTTGTCGACGTGTAGTCGGTCGCCCGCGCTCAGCCAGGCATCGAGCGTGGTAACGACTACCGGGCCGGAATCGGTGGACTTGCTGCCGGTGGAGGTCATAGGTGAGTCCCGTCGGATTACGTCAGGTGGACATGTCGGTCCTACCATCGGTCACGGCGACGAGCCCGACGCGGTCCGGGACCTGCATGTCGCTCACGGTACGACGTCAGCCACTGCTGTGGGCACTGACACGAGATGCCCACAGCGGCAACATCACTCAGGCGTCGACGGGAACGGCCGCCGATCGTAGGCCGGGGAGGCCGAGGTTGTCTCGCAGGGTCGTTCCGGTGTACTCCGTGCGAAGGGCGCCGCGGTCTTGGAGCAGCGGGACCACACGGTCGACGATTTCGTCCAAGCCGGTGGGGACGAGATGCGAAGACCGAAATTCGCTGTGGCAGCCGGTGTTCGGTGGTCACGATATTGACCGCCGCCCGCCCCTTCGTCACGTGATCGAGCGCCTGGAATCGCCGCGCGAGGTTGTAGGGGAGTTGTAGGTGATCACGACACCTAGATGCTCGGTCACCGCCGCGACGCTGACGAGCAGGACGAGCGGATCGGTCCCGGTGTCAGGTTCAAGTGAAATCCGGACATGGTCGGTTCCGATCAGAGCTTCAGGCCGGTGCCGTGGACGCCGTGCTCCTCGATGAGGGCGAGCTCCTCGGCGGTGAAGTCGGGGAACTCCAGTGCGGCGGTGTTGTGGTCGAGCTGGGCCACCGAACTCGCGCCGATCAATGCCGAGGTGACCTCGGGACGGCGCAGCACCCATTGCAAAGCCAGCTGGGCCAGCGACTGTCCGCGCGCGGCGGCGATCTTGTTCAGTTCGGCGGTGCGCTGCCGGTAGGTCTCGTCGATGACATCGGGGGACAGGAACGTGCTGTTCTGCGCGCGAGCGCCCTCGGGGATGGTTTCGAGGTACTTGTCGGTGAGCAGCCCTTGGGCCAGCGGTGAGTAGACGATCACGCCGAACCCGTCCTCGGTCGCGGTGTCGAGCAGACCGTTCTGCTCGGGGCGGCGATCGTAGATCGAGTAGCGGGCCTGGTGGATCAGCAGCGGGACACCGGCGGCGCGCAGCTGCTCGGCGATCGCGTGGGTACGGTCGGGCAGGTAGTTGGAGATGCCGACGTAGAGCGCCTTTCCCTGCTGTACCGCGCTGACCAGCGCGCCCACGGTCTCCTCGAGCGGGGTGTCGAGGTCGGGGCTGTGGTGGTAGAAGATGTCGACGTAGTCGGTGCCGAGATCGCGCAGGCTGTGCTCGAGGGAGTTCAGGATCGACTTGCGCGAGCCGCCGCGCAGGTACGGGCTCGGCCCGATCGCGTTGCCCGCCTTGGTGGACAGCGCGATCTCGTCGCGGTACGGCGCGAGGTCCTCGGCGAGCACCCGGCCGAAGTTCTTCTGCGCGGCGCGGTGCGGGGGACCGTAGCGGTCGGCGTTGTCGAAGTGGGTGATACCCAGATCGAAGGCGTGCAGGATGATCTCGCGCTGGGTGGCGAAGGCGTAGTCGGTGCCGAACTTCTGCCACAGCCCGAAGGAGAAGGCGGGCAGGTCGAGGCCCGAGGCACCGGTGCGCCGGTACGGGACCTTCTCGTAGCGGTCTTCCGCGGCGGTGTAGGTGCGGTCGAAGGGGCCGTAGCTCATCAGGTTGGATCTTTCTCTCGGTGGTTCAGAACAGACCGGTGGTCGGCAGCTGCACCGAGCGGGCGGTCAGACCGACGTCGGCGCTTCGTTCGCGATCGTCGACGTCCATCCCAGCTCTGGAGCGATCAGGTGCACGGTGTCGTGCAGGATCTGCTCGTAGTCCTCGCGGTGGAATTCGTAGGGCAGTTCCAGGCGCAGTTCGGCGGTCTGCGCGAGCACCGGGTCTGCCCTCAGTTGTTCCAGGATCTGCTCGGCGGTGCCGACGATGTCGGGCGCGAACAGGACTCGGCGTTCTCCCTGCGGGCCACGGGTGCGGTCGAGGCGGCTCGCGGCGTAGGTGCGGTAGCGCTCGCGGGTCGCGGTGTCGGCGCTGTCGAACGGCACGATCACGCGTCCGATCGCGACGCGGGCGGGTCGAGCCGGGTCGATCAGGCGGCGGTAGTCCGCGATCAGGGTCAGCTGGGAGGTGGTGAAATCGTCACTGTTGTCGCCGAAGACGATGTTGCCGCTGAGCAGATTCAGCCCGTTCTGCGCGGCCCAGTGCACGGATCGAATACTCGCGCCGCCGTACCAGACTCGATCGGCCAGACCAGGGCTGTGCGGCTGGAGGCGGGGACGCTGCGTGTTGCCCGGCGAGTGGATGACGGTGTCGGCGTTGCCGAGGTAGTTGCCGCGCAGGTTCTCGAGCAGGCGGGCGACGCGGCCGTAGGACAGGTCGAAGCTGCGCCAGTCGCCGTCGAAGACCAGGTCGCCGATCAGGTCGGCGTGCGGCGGGGTTCCCGCGCTGAAGCCGGGCTGCAGCCGACCCTTGGACAGCACATCGGCCAGCGACAGGTCCTCGGCCAGCCGGAACGGGCTCTCGTAGCCGATCGGAATGACCGCGGCGCCCAACTCCACTCGGCTGGTGCGCTGGGCGGCGGCGGCCAAAAAGACCGCCGCCGAACCCACGCCGTGCTCGAGGTGACGCTGCCGGATCCACGCACCGTCGAAGCCGAGGCGCTCGCCGTATTCGAACAGTTGCAGCGTGTCCGCCAACCCGGTGTACGGGTCGTCGTCGAGATAGTTGCCCGGCGTCAGGAACGCCAATGTGCTGATGCGCGGTGCGCTCATGCCTGACGCTCGTAGGGGATCTTCTCTCCTGCCTCGACCGCGATCGGGAGGCGGTTCTCGGCGGGCGGCAGCGGGCAGGTCGCCAGATCGGTGTAGGCGCACGGCAGGTTGACCGCTCGATTGAAGTCGAGCACGACCGTGCCGTCGGCAGCCGGAGTGGATACCTGCACGATGCGATTGGCGGCGTAGGTGGTGACTCCGGAGGTGGTATCGGTGAACAGCACCGACAGGTCGCCGGGGTTCCTGCCGGGGAACGCGGTCAGCCGCAACGGCTGACCGTCGATGTCGAACTCGACCTGCCCCGGTGCCTCGTAGACGTGCTCGAGCCCTTCGACCGAGGCGCCGACCGTGGTCGGTCGCGGCTGCTCGAACCGAACGTAGCGACCCGTCACCACCCACTTCGGGTCAGGCGCGTACGCGGGCGTGCCCCGAAAGGCATTGCGCAACTGGTTGTTCGGGTGTCGGGGGCGCACGATGTCGTTGCCGCCACGGCGGGCGACCTCGATCACCGCATCACCCCACACGGCGTTCACCCCGTCGCGCTCGGCGATCGCGCCGAACTCGTAGCGGCCGTGCACCGGCGTCCCGTCGACAACCAGTTCCTCGCCCTCGTCGAGGACCACGACCACACCGTCGACACCGGTGGACCAGGTGCCGGGTGCATCGGTGAACCGCTCCGGGGTCTCGGTGAGCCAGTGCAGGTTCGTGATAGCCAGGAACCCGTGCCGGTCGGACAGGCGCGCTTCCTGCTGACGGTGCCATTGCTGCCAGTCGGCGGTGAAATCGTCTACCTCGGCGACCGGGGTTTCCTGTGTTGCCATGTCATCGATACAACCCGACACCACCGCCGCCGAACAGAATTGCGCTCATCCCGAACGCAAGTCACCTCACCTCGATGAGTCGATACCGAAATCGGCAGTCGCGCCGGTGGTCTCCAAGATCGTTGCGGCGACCAGGTTCGGGTCATCGATCATCGGGACATGACCGACACCCGGCAGGATCCGGTAGTGCGCGGCCGGTATGCGTTGCCGGGCGACGGGGCCGTAGATCGCGGCAGGCAGAATCCGATCGTGTTCGGACCACGCGAGCGTGATCGGGCAGGGGAGTGGGTCGAGGGGCGCGATCTGTTCGTCGGTGCTCAACAGGTCCGCGGTCACCGTGCACTCGAGCAGATCGCGAGCGATGTCGAGGGCGGCTGCGGGGGTGGCACGGTCGCCCCGAATTGCGATGTCGCGCAATACGATCCGTCGGACCAGGGATAAACGCAGCCCCAGGGGCGCCAGCGGTCGTGCCAGCTTGGCGAGTGTCAGTCCGTGCGCGATCTTGGCGGTTGAATCGGAATGCGTCGTACTGCCCGAGTCCCAGAACCCGGCCGGGGACAAAGCGCAGACGGTGACAGCACGGCCGCGCCGCGCCAGTTCGATGGCCATCCAGCCGCCCAGGGAGTTTCCGGCGATGTGGACCTGGCCGAGGCCCCTGGCGTCGAGGTCGCGTTCGACGTTGTCCACGAGGTGGGCGCATCGCGCCGGGCGCAGAACTGCGGGCGGCCCGCCGCGATGGCCGAGCGCGGTGGGGCTGATGATCTCGTGATGTGGCGCCAGTAGTGGAACCACCTCGGTCCAAGCGCGTTCGGACATCGTGACGCCGTGCAGGAGTAGTAGTGGGGTGTTGCCGGTGGGCATGGTCATCCTTCGGATCGGTGAAGAGGCAGCACGTGGTCACCGACGACGGCTGCGTGAGATCTCAGTATTCGGCGGTGGGCCAGGAGGCCGCGTCGGTGTTGCGTGACACCCGACGCAGCAGTGTTACGAGGGTCTGTTGCTCCTGCTCGTCGAGTCCCTCCAGTAGCCGACGGTCCCGTTCGACGCGGCTGGGCAGTTCGGCGTCGACGAGTTCGCGTCCGGCCGCGGTCAGCTGGAGCAGCACCACCCGGCCGTCGCGTTCGAACGGCAGACGTTCGAGCAGTCCGATCTTCGCCAGCCGGTCGGCGTGTTTGGTGGTCGCGGCGCCGCTGGTCATGGTCCGCGAGGTCACTTCACTGGCGCGTAGTGGGCGCTCGGCGCGGGCGAGGACGCACAGAATCTCGAAGTCGCCGCGGGTGACGCCCCTCGGTGCGAGCGCCCGGTCGAGCTGGTGCAGCGCCAGCGAGCTGATCCGGTTGATGCGACCGAGCACCTCGATCGTCGAGGTGTCCAGCTCGGGATAGGTCCGGGCCCATTCGGCTCGGACGCCGTCGACGAAGTCGGGGGAGATGTCGCCCATGCGCCCATCCTAGGCGACCGGGTTCACACTATTTCAGATATGTTTTACAAGTAAAATATATTTAGGATGGAGCCGTGCCTACCGCGACTCCCGACCTGCAGACCTCGACCGCGGCCACGCCTACCCGGCTGCGGCACTCCGGTGGCGCGCTGGCACACTCGGTCGCCGTCTCCACGTGGCGGCGGGCGCTCGAGGTGCGGCCTGCCGACGCGACCGTGGCGGCCTCGATGCGCGTCGGCGCCGCAGCCGCGCTGATGTTCGTCGGCTGTGGTCTCCTCGACCTGCGCCAGTACGCCGGCTTCGCGGTACTCGGCGCGCTGGCGTCGGCCTTCGCTCGGCACGAGCCGATGGTTCGGGTCGCGGCCAAGGTGAGTCTCGTCGGCGGGCTGCTCGTCGCCTTCGTCGCGGGCGGCGGGCTGCTCGCGCTCGCGCACGTGCCGATCTGGGCTGAGGTCGCGCTGATGGCTGTCGGTGCCGCCGTCGCGGCAATCTCGGTGTCGGCCTTCCGGATCACCGGCCCCGGCCCGGTGATTCTGGTCTTCGCGGCCACCGCGGCCGTGGGTTACGTGACCGCGATCGGCGATCTCGCCCGGGTATGCCTGGCCGCGGCGATCGGTGCCGCGGTGGGACTGCTCGCGCAAGCGGCGCCGCTGCTGGTGCTGCCGCTCGGCCCGGCCCGACTGGCCGTGGCGCGGGCGCTCTCGGCCGTGGCCGCGCTCGATCGCGGCGGGTCTGTCGAACCGGCCCGCGCCGCGATCGCACAGGCTCGGGAGAAGGTGGCGCTCAGCGGCGTTCGTGGAAAGGACTCGGCGCACCACCGTGACCTGATCGCGCTGCTCGACGAGGCCGAATCCGCGGTCGACGAGTGGGCGGCGGGGGACCCGGCACGGCTGTTCGAGGTGGCCCGTCACGAGTCCGAACTGCGCAAGATCAAGCGTCGCAGTGCCAGTTTCGGCAACGGCGCGACAGTCGAGGTGTCCGCGCTGCCGCGGCCGGAGGGGTTCGTGGCAACGGGCCTGTCCGGACTGCGCTCGCGCGTGGTTCTCGGCAACGCGGCGCGAATCGCCCTCGCCTCGGCCGGCGCGGGGTGGTTCGCCGCTGCGGCCGGGCTGGACCATCCGCTGTGGGCGTCGATGGGTGCGATGGCCGCCATGCAGGGCGTCTCGTACGCGCTGACCGTGCAACGGGCGATCCAGCGTTTGCTCGGCAACGTCGGAGGCGCGGTCATCGGGGCGCTGTTGATCGCGGCCGGTCTCGGGTACTGGCCGACGGTGGTCATGATCGTGGTCCTGCAGGTGACCGCCGAACTGATGGCCACCCGGAACTACGCACTCACCTCGCTCTCGGTGACACCGATGGCGTTGCTCATGGTCGGCCTCGGCGTACACCTCTCACCCGAGATCGGCGTCAGCCGGATCGTGGACACGCTGATCGGCGTCACGGTGGGTGTCGTCGTCGCGGCCGTGACCATCAGCCGCTCGGACCGGCAGCACCTGCCGACATCCTTGGCCGCTTGAGGAAGTGCTGCGTTGGTGGGCGTTCGTGCTCCCGCAGACCAAAGTTGGCTGCGGGGTTTGCCCACGTCGGCAGGTAGGCGCTGTCGATCAACCGTCGGTGTCTGCGGCGATCTCCACGCCCGCTTCCTGGAGTTCGTTCAGGGCTCTGTCGATGCTTGCGGCAGAGACGCCGGCGGACAGGTCGAGGAGCACTCGGGTGTCGAAGCCGGCGGTGCGGGCATCCAGGGCGGTGGCGCGAACACAGTGGTCGGTGGCGATACCGCAGACGTCGACGGTGTCGATTCCCCTGGTGCGCAACCAGTCCGCGAGATCTGTGCCGTCCTTGGTGGCACCTTGGAATCCCGAATAGGCGGCGGCGTAGGCGCCTTTGAAGAAGACCTCGTCGATCGATGTGGTGTCCAGGTTCGGGTGGAAGTCGGCGCCGGGAGTGTCGATCCGGCAGTGCGGCGGCCATGTGTCGACGAAGTCGGGGTTCTCGGAGAAATGTGCACCGGGGTCGATGTGGAAATCGCGAGTGGCGGTGACAGCGGCGTAGGTGCTGGTGCGCAAATGTTCGCTGATTCGTTCGGCCAGTGCGGCTCCACCCGCGACGGCTACCGCCCCGCCTTCACAGAAGTCGTTCTGTACATCGACGATGATCAAAGCTCTGCTCATGTTTCCTCCATTGGATCGGTCGAACAGAACAACCGCGGGCAAACACACGCAAACAGCCTGAACTACACGAGCTTTGCGATCTCTCGTTGTCGAGCCGGAGAAGAACTCCGAGATGCAGATCACGGTAACAGTCAGCATCTATTGACGTTGTGAGAACGGTCGTGAAGAAGCTGCCAGAAAGGTGGGTTTCACGGCCTCCGCAGTCGCTCCGGGATCGTAGGTTGGCGGGGCTCCCCGGGGCTCGATGACGCGTTGCGTTGCAGTGGTTTCGGTGTCGGTCCGGATCCCGTGGACATGCCAGTCGGGTGCCCTCACCGGTCACCGCAATTCGACTCACGGGAATTCGGACCGGGGGTTGCATAATGACGTGGTGCACTCTGGTGATGGTCTGTTCGATCGACGCCTGTCCGACCGCGCGCGTGAAGTGATTCGCCAAGGTGCCGAGGTCGCGCTGAACGCGCCGGAGGAGTGGCTCGACGAGCTCTATGACGCCACGCTGCTCAAGACCAGCCTCCGCGCCATCGCCGGGGATCCGTTGCTGGCCGAGGCGGTCCGGCGCGTCAATCGTGGAAACCTGCTGCACTGGGCATCGGCCAACGTGGCCGATCCGGGGATGCCGGTGCCGATCAATCTCGGCGCCGACCAGATCGCCATCGTTCGCGACATGGTCCGCCGCGGGATGAACGAGGCCGCGCTGCAGGCCTATCGCGTCGGTCAAGACGTCGCCTGGCGGCGGTGGATGACCATCATCTTCATCCTGACGACCGACCCGTTCGAGCTGCAGGAGGTCTTCGAGGTTTCCGCCGCGTCGATCGCCAGCTTCGTCGACGGCACCATCGAGGCGATCACCGAGGTCATCGACGACGAGCGTGACGAGTTGGCCCGCGGCTCGTATGCCGAACGGCGGGAGATGATTTCGCTCATTCTCGAAGGCGAACCGATCAATGTCGAGCGTGCTTCGATCAGGCTCGGATACCGGCTCGATACGACCCATACCGCCGCCATCGCCTGGAGCGGCATTCCCGGTGCCGAATTGGAGGAACCGCACCGGGTGACCAGGGCCCTCGCGCAGGCCGCCGGTGCGGCGACGGCGCTGAGTCTGCTCGCCAGCGCGGCCACCCTGTGGGTGTGGGTGCCGGGACCCACCCCTCCCGATATCGCGACCCTGACCGATGCGATGGACCATATTCCCGGGGTGCGAATCGCCATCGGCTCGACCGGTCGAAACGTAGCGGGGTTCCGGACGAGTCACCTCGACGCCCAGGCCGCGCACCGAATCCTCGCCCGCCCGCACAGCACGCGGCGTCTGGTCACCTTCGGCGAAGTCCAACTGACCTCGCTGATCACCGAAAACGGCGCCCAGGCAGACCGTTTCATCAAGTACACCCTCGGCGAGCTGGAACATGCCGACAGCGAACTCCGCGAATCGGTTCTGGTCTACATCAACGAGCAGTGCAATGCCACGCGCGCCGCGGCCCGCCTGTTCACCCACCGGAACACGATTCTGCGCAGGCTCGCCCGCGCGGACGAGTTATTGCCTCGACCCTTGGCGGACAACAGCGTGCACGTCGCGGTCGCGCTGGATGCGCTGTACTGGCGGCAGCGCACGCCACCGCCGATGTGAACTCGGCGTGGTCTACTGCGCCGCGCCTACCGGGGTGAGGCGGTGAGTGCCGCGCAGGCCCTTGAGAGTGGCGTCCCGAGGAGTCCCGATCGTGAGATCTGTCGTGCTGCCGATGGCTTCCAGTACCGGCTCGCTGATGAGAACCTCGCCGCCCTCGGCCTGTGCGGTGACGCGTGCGGCCATGGCGACGTTGCGCCCGAACAGATCGTCACCTCGGCGGACGGAGGTCCCCATGTGGATGCCGATCCGGACTCTGAATTCGGTGTGGCCGCGCGACGATTCGGCGTCCTTGGCCAGCGCCGCCTGGATGGCGAGGCCGCAGGATACTGCCCGCTCCGGCGCGGCGAAGGCGATCATGTACCCGTCGCCTTGGTTCTTGACCACATGGCCGCCCTGGTCCTGCACGCATCGCTCGACGAGACGGTGGTGGCGATCCAGCAGCTTGACCCAGGCGCGGTCGCCCAGTTGTTCGTTGAGTGCGGTCGATTGCTCGATGTCGGAGAACATGATCACGACGTTGCCGTCCGGTGCCAGCCGGGCCAGGTCGGGGCGCTCGACCCGTGCCCAGCCTGCGAGGTCTTCGATGGAGGTCAGCATGGCGGCACGAAAGCCTTTGGCACGCACCAGGTCCGCGGCCTGCCAGGCCGTCCGTACCGCCTCGCGACCGCCCACTATCAACCGCTGCGTGGTCGTCGACCGACGCGGGGATCTGCGTTTTCGCCGACTGCGGGCGAGCAGGATCGACAGGGTTATCAAGCCGGCGGCTTCACCGGCGGCGACCAGTGCGAGCACGGTGATCACGACTGTAGTCATCGGGCGAACCTCGGCGGAGTAGCGTAGCTGGTCGAACCCTGTAGCGGCTGCGCGCCCGAGCTGGTCACGGCAAAATAGTACACACGCGTTCACTCGAATTCGAAACGGTGTGCTCGGTGCTTGCCGGCGGTGCGGTGCATGAGGTGAGCGCCTACGTAGCGCGGACGGGCGGTCTTCTTCCCTCCGTCGAACCAACGCTTGTACAGCGGTAATGCGCTCCGCGCGCGGACCCGGGTGGTGGTGTGTCCCGCGACTGCGGGCCGTGGCGGAGGCCGCGTCCGACGCGACGCGAACTGCGGCCATCGAATCGATTCGCTACCATCTCGGTGTACAGGTGGTGCCCGTGATCGACTACCGGTGATGCATAGTGCACAACGTGGATTCGATTCGGGTGCGAATCGCCATTGGAACGCGGGGTGCCGAGACCGCACGATGGAGCGCAAACACCGGAAAGTAGGAAATGTGCCCATGCCCGACAGCGTCCTGTCGGCCCGGATCGTGACGGTGGGAGGTCGGCCCGCGGCCGACTGTCTTCCCCCCGCATCAACGATTTCGGGCAAGATCATGAGCCGATTCATCGTCGACAGCGCACTGTCCGCCAGAGTGCCCTTGGCGGCCCTGCGTCGCGATGTCACCGCGATGGTGAAGGCATGCCTCGAGCTGACCGCGCGGCTGCTGACCGGCGTGGACGACGCGAAACCGCTGGCCGAAGTGCGTTTCGGCGTCATGGAATGGGCGCAAGAAGGCGTCCCCATCGATGCGATGCTCGAGGCGGTGCACACCGGCACTGGGATGGTGTTCGACCATCTCGCCGCACAGGCCGGGTCCGCCGGGGATCACGTGGCCGTGGCCGACGTGGCGCACGTGTTCGTCGGGCTCTCCAGCCGATTGGCTACCGCGATTTCACAGGCGTACTCGGAGGAGACGCGAGCGGCCGTGGATGACGACGCCGACACTCTGGCCGCGGCGGTGATGGCCGGGAACGCGACACCGGCCATGGCCCGTGCCTGCGGCGTGCGACTGGCCGAGAGCTACTTCGTCTTCGCCGTGGCGTTCGTACCACACCGTGACGAGGCGGAGCCGCACCTGGATCGCCAGATCATCTCCCAGCGAACGGTTCGCCGAGTCAGAGCCGAGGTGTCGCACTATGGCGGTGACCACGCGTTGATGCAGATGGGAGCAGGCACCGCGACCCTGCTGATTCCGCAGGACCACTTCGACCCCGCAGCGGCAGAACAGTTCGTCGAGCACCTCGCCACCGCCGCGCGGACGCGGGTACGTGCCACATTCTTGTCGGTGGGAATCGGTGGCATTCGCGAAGCGGTCGAGCGCGTGCACGCGGTACTCGACATCATGCGTCGACTGCGCCGAGACGGGCTCGAGCACTTCGAGGGACTGTCGCTGGAGTATCAGCTGTCCAGGCCGGGCGCGGCGGGGCGGCACCTTGCCGCGACGTTGGACCCACTCGACAAGCATCCGGTTCTACTGGAGACGTTGAAGGCTTACCTCACGACCCGCTCCACGCGCCTGCGCACGGCGCATGTACTGCACGTACACCCCAACACCGTCGACTATCGGCTGAACAAGATCGCCGAGATCACCGGATTGGACCCGCTGCACTCGGACGGGGTCTGGCGCCTGCGTTCTGCCCTCGTGGCCCGCATGGTCGGTGTCGGCGAGCAGGAGCCGGTCGAGCGCGGCGACCCCGATCAGGCCGCACCCGCCGCGCAGGCTTGCTGATCACCTGCGGGTCGGTGCGCTCGGCACAGGCCAGTCCGGCGCTATTCCCAGGATGGCGCCCACATCGCGGATCGCCGCCAGCACTGCGTGTACTCCGTCGAATCCCTGCGCGAAGGCTTCGGTGCGCTCATCGATGCGGAACGGGCACAGGTAGGTCTGTGGACGATCGGGGTCTTGGCGGGGCCGTCCGATCGTGATCACCACCGGTCCCGTAGCGGTGTCGACGGCCCGTGCCCCCAGCGGCGAACCGAACTCCCTGGCCTGCGTCGCGGATCCCGCGAACTCGCCGATACGTAGTGGAGGAGCCTCGGGTTCTCTCGACGGGTCCGCGTCGGTCGGTCGGCCTGCCGAGCCGACTCGGGCTGCCGCGCTCGGAATATCGATCAGTGCGGCGTAGATGGCGGCCAACCTGTCCGGGCCGTGGGCTCTGTGCGCTCGGGCGCCTTCGACGCGGTAGGTGCACTGCCAGCGTTGCGTCGTGTGGTCCTGTTGGGGATCGGCGATCTCTACGCGCAGCTCCCGTTCGCCGGTTTTGAGGATGCCTGCTATCGCTACCTCGTCGAGTGCACTGGTCACAAGATCCTCCTGATGGTCGTCGGGAACGGGTTGGTCAACGCTCACAAAGCCGACGGAGTTCGCTGTGCGCTGGTACATGGATGGGTGCCGAGTCCTCAACCGGCCTCTTCGGACAGTTATCTATCTCACATAAGTGACATGCTCGCTGGTACAGCTCACAAATGCGCCACAGGTAGCCGCTAATTAGCCATATAACTTCCTCGGTAGCCAACCGTTTTCTGCGAATATTCGGTAGGTTGACCACCGGCACAGAACAAGTTCGACAGGGGGGTCGATGGACGAGTACATGAGCAATACCCCGCGATCGTTCGATGGCGAAGGCGATGATCAGGTAGGCCGGATTGTCGAACGCGGCTCGGATTTAGATGTCGAGTCATATGACAGTGAGACCGCTCATCTGCGCGACGTTGTGGATCAATTGGAATACGCGGTACAGGTCTGTTCACAGGAGCGTATTCCGCTTCCCTTCGTATTGAATGAAGTCGAAAAGGCGCTCGGTGTGGTTCTCGATGATCTCTCCGCCGACTGGCACACCGACCTCCGTCTTCATCTCGTCGATTATGTGACCGCGGCATTCGCGAAGGACCACCTACAGCCACCGCTTACCTGACGATGACCTCGGAGCCGACCCACATGGCCGGTTCTCGGTCTCAGGCGACACCGTATCCGTCTTCCAGATACGCCGATGACCGCTGGTTACGGGCTCGAAGCGCCGCTGTCACGCGACGAGTCATGCTGTCCGGCAACCGCTTTGCGATCTCAGTGTCATCGCACCATGCCCAGCTTCGAAGTTCGTCGGCCTGAAGAGTTATCGCCGAGATCTGGTCGGCGGTCAGCACTGTGCCGTCGAAGATCATCATTACTCCGTCGTCGGGATATAGGCCTGGCGGAACCCAATCCACTACCAACAGCCGCCCTGGCGAGACGTCGAGTCCGAGTTCTTCGCGGACTTCACGGACAACGGCGGTATAGGGCGACTCGTCGGCCTCCACGACGCCGCCCGGAATCTCCCAATAGTCCTTATAGTTCGGTTCGACGAGCAGTACCCGGTTCAACTCGTCGACGAACAACGCACCGGCCCCCATGCGTTTGCGTGGGAACCTCTCAATGTCTTCAATTCGTTCGGACTCCATGAGGCACAACACTATCCGCGCTCACCATGCGCAGGTTTGCTGTCGAACTCTCCGAAGACCATGGGCAACGATCAGGGGAAGCGACGTAACCTCGGAACCACGGTGAAGGTCGAAGCGAGAGCGCGCGCGAATGGAGAAGCAGATCATGGTCGTGGCAGATCAGCTCGCTGAGGTTGCCGAGCGGTGTGGGGTGACGGTCGCTGTTGCCGAATCGTTGACCGCGGGCAACGTTGCCACGGCGTTGGGAGCCGCATCGGATTCCTCGGTGTGGTTTCGCGGCGGGGTCGTCGCCTATGCGGCGGAGGTCAAACGGCACGTGCTCGGGGTTCCCGATGTGCCGGTGGTGTCCGAGACCGCGGCGAGAGCGATGGCCGAGGGAGTGCGATCGCTGATGGACGCGGACATCGCTGTCGCCACCACTGGTGTCGGCGGCCCTGATCCGCAGGACGGCGAGGCTGCCGGTTCGGTGTGGTTCTGTGTGGTTTCGCGTAGCGATGCGCGGGCGAGTCACCGGCAATACGACGGTGATCCGGCGGAAGTTGTCGCTCTATCGGTGCAGTACGCGATCGAGTTGCTGCTGTCGATGGCGAAAGCGGTTCACTCGCAAGACAATCACCGCGACCCGCCGTCGGGAGCTGGTACCGGGCCTGAGCAACGACCCTGAGTCCGGCGAAAGTGCCTGGACCTATTCGGATTTCGGTCCGTCGTCCGACGCCGAACCACACCCGCACGAGTGTGGGTGTGGTTCGGGATGGGTCGGCGGTCAGCAGTCGCCGGTGCCCGCGTTTCCGGGAGCGCCGTTGACCAGGCCCGCGCCGCCGCTGCCCGCGGTGCCGCAAGCGCCGAGGGTGCCGTCGCCGGTCTGGGCCCCGCCGTTGCCGCCGTCTCCTCCGGCCCCGCCGGTATCGACGGCAAGAGCGTCACCGCCGACACCGCCGTTGCCGCCGGGCGCCCCGTCGGTGCCCGTGCCGCCGGTCGCGCCCGCCCCGCCGTTGCCGCCTGCGCCGCCTGATCCGCCGTCGGGACCACCGACTCCGCCGTTGCCGCCGAGCCCACCCGCACCCAGAACACCGAGTCCACCACTACCGCCGTTGCCGCCCGCCCCGCCCGCGCCGCCGCCGTAGCCGTTGCCGCCGTTGCCACCGTGACCGCCCGGGCAGTTCTCGGTGCCTTGGCTGCCGTTGCCGCCGCTGCCACCGGCAGGCTGCGAGGCGGTGCCGGGAGCACCATCGGCGCCGTTCACGGTGTTGCAGGCGGCGAAGGCCGGCGGTGCCACGGCGATCATGGCGCTGGTGGTCAGGACGAGACCGCCGAACAGTGCGGCGATACAGGTCCGTGCGCTGCGAGTTCTTGGCACAATAATGCTCCTCTATTGTTTGAACGCTGCGGCCGACGTAACGGAATCGGCCATCGGGGGCGCGCGAATCATCGATCGGCCGATACGGTCGGAATCAAGGTAAATGCCCAGCGTGTCGCGGCGCATTCACAGGCTCGTGGTGCAGCGGCGAGCCGATATCTCACTCGCGTCGTCGAAGACGGTGAAGAGTGGAACCTGTCTGTGATCGCAGTGATCGGGCCGCCAGCTGTAATCCGTTGCTGCCGAGATATTTACGGATGACAGTTTCGGGGGGCGATCATATTGTCGCCTCTGCTGGAGCGCCGAATCGAGCCTACGCGTGTACCGCGACGTTTACTACTACCTGCGGTACCTGGGCAATTCTCGAATTCTGTTTTCAGACAAGACGAGAAGAAAAGACTGGCCCTTGCCTGGTGAAGTGATCATCGTGACTGGTCCACCCGCTGCGGGAAAGACGACTGTCGCCCGCCTTCTCACGACGTCATCGTCGACGGGATTGTCGGGCCGTGGTTCCTGCCGCAGTTTCGGGCGCTCGCCCACCACGGTGGGCCGACCATTTCCTATGTGGTCCTACGACCGGACTCGGCGACCACCGTGTCATGCGCGAGGCAGCGCGATCAGCGGCTTTCACGGCGCATTCTCCGACATCGGAGACCTCGAGAAAGCACGCGATCGACACAGGAGGCCTGGGTACTGGTGGGCCAATGGAAACCCCGCAGGCCGGCCGGCGGTGGTGGTGGACGGTCGGCCTGCTAGCGGGAGTAGCTCGGAGCAGCGAAAGGCGTTCGATCCGAATATCTTTCGGCACCCACTACGGCATGGACCGCCCCGCCATGGGCGAGGCCGCCGTCCGCGCCGTCGCCCGCTTCGCGCAGTCCGATACCGATCGGGCCTGCTGAGACGGCGGCGCGGGAGGCAAGCGCATTCGCTGCCCCGGTCGGCTGAGCCGAGCTACGCCTGGATGACCTCGATCCCCACCATCGCGTTGAGCGAGTCGCAACTTGCCCACGACTGGTTCTGCCCGTACTGCGCGGGGCCGTACTTCCAGTAGACGAACGGGACGGGCCACGCGACGCAAGTGAGCTTCACTTGATGCCAGGTCGGCAGCTCGCAATTGGCCATCCCGCCGGTGTTGAAGATGTTGTACACGTGGCAGTTGGCCTGCCACACCGGTACGTCGGCTTGGGCCACGCCGCCACCGACGAGCGCAGCGGCAGCAGTGGCGGTGACAACAACGGCACTAGCAGCGAGTCTCTTCGCAGAAAGCATGTCGAACCTCCTGAAATCGATGTTGTCTGAAAGATCGCTAGGTGGTTGAAAGTGTTACTCGACACATCGGTGATGGCGCCTTGGTGTCCGTTGTAAAGAGCTTTTCATCTGGTCCTTCGATCGAATTGTCCATCAATTTTCGACTCGGTCGAGGGCGCTTGAAGGATGTTTGCCACGCGTTACTGCGAGCGCCGGGCCCAGTTCGTCCGCGACGTCGCGCTCCCGGCCCCAGGTTCGGCGAGGGCAGTCGTGCGCGACAGGCATGACTGCAGAATAATGGTTGCCATGTCCTCAATATTCGCTGAAGTGCCCCGCAAGCGGGTCGGCGTTCTGGTGTTCGACGGCGTCAAGATGCTGGACTTCGTCGGGCCCGCAGAGGTGTTCGTCGAAGCGAATCAAGCCGTGGCGCGCTACGAAGTGGTCCTGATCTCGGCGGATGGCCGCGATGTGCAGACCTCGATCGGGGCGCGCGTTCAGGTCGGTTGTGCCGCGGCCGATGCCGACCGGTTCGATACGGTCGTCATACCGGGCAGTGAACTGCCGCCCGAGAAGTTCGTGACATCCGAGTTGCTGGCAGCGACACGGCATTTGATCGGGAAGACCCGGCGCGTGGCATCGATCTGTAGCGGGGCATATGTGCTGGCAGAGCTCGGACTACTCGACGGCAGGCGCGCGACGACCCACTGGAAGTTCGCCGCCGACTTGGCGAGACGGTTCCCCGCGATCGCCGTCGAACCGGATGCGATCTTCGTCCGCGACGGCAACCTGTACAGCTCGGCGGGCGTGGCGGCTGGTGTGGATCTCGCGCTCGCGCTGCTCGAGGAGGACCACGGAGCGGATATCGCCCGCCAGGTGGCACAGTCGCTGGTGGTGTACATGCAGCGGGCGGGCGGGCAGTCGCAGTTCTCGGCGTCACTGAGCGGGCCGACCCCGCGCAGCCCACTGCTGCGCGGCGTCGTCGATCTGATCTGCGCGGATCCCGCTTTTCCGCATACGGTGCAGAGTCTGGCGGCCCATGCCAGGGTCAGCGTGCGGCACCTGACCAGACTGTTCCGCACCGAACTCGAACGCTCGCCCGCCGAATACGTCGCGTTCATCCGATTCGGCATGGCCAGGGACATACTGCATACCGGGTGCAGCGTGACAGAGGCGGCGATGGCCGCCGGGTACGGCAGCAGTGAAGCGTTGCGGCGCGCGTTCGTCGCACGGCTGGGCATTTCTCCCAGCAAATACCAGCAACGGTTCCGATCCACCGGCTCCACCGCCCTGGTCGAGGTCGCGGACACGCGGGCCGTGTCCTGATCGGAGGCTTTTGCGGCCTGTTGAGGGGGGCGCACGACGGGTTGACCGGTGAAGACTGATGCGGGTACAGCAACCGCTTCGACGGGATCGCTCACCCGTTCACGTCAGCCCAGTATTGGAGCCTCATCCGATGTCATCGCCGACCATTGTTCTCGTGCACGGCGCCTTCGCCGATGCGTCCAGCTGGTCCCCGGTCACCGAGCGGCTACTCGCCGACGGTCATCGGGTGCTGGCGCCGCCGATCTTCAACCGGAGCTTGTCCGCCGACGCGACCTACATCAAGTCCTTCGTCGAGCAGATCGAGGGACCGGTACTGCTCGTCGGGCACTCCTACGGCGGTGCGGTCATCACTGTCGCCGGTGTCGCCGATAATGTCGTCGGTCTGGTCTATGTCTCCGGATACGCACTCGATGAAGGCGAAAGTCTCGGCCAATTGCAAGGCGGCTTTCCGGATTCCGATCTGGCGGCGAATTTGGTTTACGCGCCCTACCCGACCGACGGCGATACACCGGGAACGGATGTATCGGTCGACATCGACGCGTTCGCCGCGGTATTCGCCGCCGGCCTCGATACGGTGAAGGCGCAGGTGCTCGCGGTCTCCCAGCGCCCGCTCTCGGCCATCGCGTTCGGCGAAGCCGCTACCGCCGCTGCGTGGAAGACGAAGCCGGGCTGGGGAATCGTGTCCAGCGCCGACCGCACGATCAATCCGGAGGTCGAACGCTTCGGATACAAGCGAGCCGGCCTGCGTTCGGTAGTCGAGATCGACGCACCGCACCTGGTGATGCAGACCCACCCCGAGCAGGTCACGAAGGTGATCACCGACGCTGTCGCCGAATCGGTCTGACCAGCAACATCGTTCACCACTACGAGAGAAGGGCGTCATCATGTCAGGCAATCCGTTGGGTATCTCGCTCGAGCAGGCAGCACAGGAATTCGTCGATGCGACGTCGCAACCGCCGTTCCTGTACCAACTGGCCCCGGAAGAGGGGCGCAAGGCGGTGGATTCGGTCCAGGATTCGCCGATCTTCAAGCCCGAGATCGACGAGGAGTGGATCACCGTCGAGGGCGGCCCGACCGGCTCGGTGCGGGTGCGAATCGTCAAGCCTCGTGGCACGACCGAGACGCTGCCCGTCATCGTCTACACCCACGGCGCGGGCTGGGTGTTCGGTGACGCGCACACCCACGACCGGCTGGTGCGCGACCTCGCCGTCGGCGTGAACGCGGCCGTGGTGTTCCCCGAATACGACCGCTCTCCCGAGGTGCGGTATCCGGTGGCCAACGAACAGTCCTACGCCGTCGCGAAATGGGTCGCCGCTCATGGCGGCGAGAAGGGTCTCGACCAGTCGCGGATCGCGATCGCGGGCGATTCGGTCGGCGGCAACATGGCCATCGCGCTGACCTTGATGGCCAAGGAGCGTGGCGATGTCTCCTTCGTGCAGCAGGTGCTGTTCTACCCGGTCACCGACGCGAATTTCGACACCGGCTCCTACCAGGAGTTCGCGGAGGGCTATTTCCTCACCCGTGAGGGTATGAAGTGGTTCTGGGATCAGTACACCACCAGTGCGGAGGACCGCGCCCAGATCACCGCGTCGCCGTTGCGGGCGAGCACCGAACAGCTGGCCGGACTGCCGCCCGCGCTCGTGATCACCGGCGAAGCCGATGTGCTGCGCGATGAGGGCGAGGCCTTCGCCGGAAAGCTGCGCACGGCAGGCGTAGCGGTGACCCAGGTGCGCTACGGGGCCATCATCCACGATTTCGTGATGGTCAACTCGATGCACGAGACCCATGCCGCCAAAGCGGCCGTGGCCCAGGCGATCGCGACCCTGCGTGCCGCGTTCGACATCGCCTAGCCAGCCCTCCTCGCAAGGGGCTCCGCCCAGTGGTTGCACCGGAAGGGCTTCCTGATCGGGCGGTGGTCAACTGATATTGCCTGTGTCGATGACCGTCAATCCCGGGTCGCGGTGACATCTGGTCGTATCATCACCGAACTGCTGTAGCGCGGCTTCGGTTCGGCAGTGAATGCGTGTGCCGGTGAATCGTTGGTCGAATCACAGGGGAACAAATGAATTCCACGCGTGGGCACTACCGACATCGGACCACCGAGGATCCCCTGTCGCGCGACACAGCCGCCGACCGCGACCAGGAAAGTCCGGTCGCGCGACGGGGCGGGGAGGCCGCGAACCCTTCCTTTCGACGTCGGGGGCTCGCCTTCGGTGGGGCAGTGGGGGCGTTGGTGCTGGTGTGGTTGTCGCTGACGCCGTCATTGCTGCCCAGAGGGCCGCTGTTCCAAGGAGTCGTCACCGGCGCCGCGGCGGTGTTCGGATACGGTCTCGGCGTGGCCGTCGCCGCGCTGCTGCGGTGGATGCTGCACCGGCAGCCCAGGCCGACACCTCCGGCGTTGTGGTGGGGCCTGGGAATCGTCGCCGGCCTCGGTTCGATTGCCGCCCTGGCCTGGTTCGCCGATTGGCAACGCGACTTGCGTTCGCTCATGGGGGTGAGCGGGCTTTCCTGGCATGCCTATCCGATCATCGTGGTGATCGCCGTCGTGGCGTTCGCGGTGCTGATCGCGGTGGCGAGGGGGTGCTGGGCGTTGTCGCGGTGGGTCGGTGGGTTACTGGGGCGGGTGATGCCCACTCGCGTCGCCGCGGTGCTCGGCGGTGTGGTTGTTGCCGTGGTGGCCGTCGCCGCGGTCAACGGGGTGGTGGCCGATGTCGCGATGTCGCTGCTCAACGAAACGTTCAAGGCCGTCAACGAGAAGAGTGCGCCGGATACCGAAGAACCTGTCGTCGCGGAGCGCTCCGGCGGTCCCGGATCGCTGGTGGCGTGGGACTCGCTGGGCAGGCAGGGACAGATCTTCGTCTCCAACGGGCCGACCGCGCTCGAATTGACCGCATTCAGTGGAAAGCCCGCGCGTGAGCCGATCCGTGTCTACACCGGATTGGAATCCGCCGAGACCATCAGTGCCGAGGCAGATCTCGCGGTTGCCGAATTACGACGTGCCGGTGGATTCGAACGCTCGGTCATCGGAATAGGGACCACCACCGGAACCGGGTGGATCAACGAGTCGACTGCCTCGGCATTGGAGTATGTGGCCGGCGGTGACAGCGCGTTGGTGAGCATGCAGTATTCCTATCTGCCGAGTTGGCTGTCCTTTGTCGTCGACCAGGAACGTGCGCGCCAAGCCGGTCGCGCATTGTTCGAGGCCGTTCACGCCGAGTGGGACACACTGCCGGTCGATCGTCGGCCCAAGCTGGTGGTCTTCGGGGAAAGCCTCGGATCTTTCGGTGGTGAAGCGGCGTTCTCCGGCATCCAGGACATGGCGGCCCGCACCGACGGGGTCTTGTTCGTCGGTCCCACCGCCACCAACCCGGTCTGGCGCGACGCCACCGCGCGACGCGACCCGGGTTCTCCGCAATGGCTGCCGATCTACCGCGACGGGAATACCGTGCGTTTCGTCGCCGACGCACCCGATCTCGCCCGTCCCGATCCGGAGTGGGGCTCGCCCAGAGTGGTCTACCTCCAGCATGCCTCTGACCCGATCACCTGGTGGACACCACAACTGCTGTTCCAGAAACCGGACTGGCTCGACGAGGAACGTGGTCGCGATGTCCTGCCGAGCACCCGCTGGATCCCCGTGGTGACGTTCCTGCAGGTCTCGGCGGACATGGCTGTCTCGGTCGACGTGCCCGACGGGCACGGTCATACCTTCCAGGCTGTGATCGCCGATGCATGGGCCGCGATTCTGGCGCCACCCGACTGGACCGCGACCGACACCGAGCGATTACGCGAGATCCTGCGAGGCACCGAGTGAACGCCATCCGATACCGAAGAGGAGAAGGATTCTGATGAACAAAGCCGCCGACAAGCCGTCCCTGCTGCGTCGCGTCTCACCTACGCAATGGGTCGCGATCGGGCTGAGCATCCTTGCCATCATTTTCGTCTTCGAGAACAGAGGAAAGGTATCTGTCGAGTTCCTGTTGATCACGATCAGTTCCCCGATGTGGCTGATCCTGTTGACGATGTTCATCGTCGGCTGGATCGCCGGAGTTCTCACCACCCGCCGCGCCCACAAGTGAGTTCTCGCGGTGCCGCTGTCGTCGCCGCTGCTTGGCGTTGTTCAGTCGGCCGACTCGAGCTGCTGCTTGAGGTTGCGCAGGGTGCGGTGGATGTTCTTGCGCTGGAATTGCACGAAGGTGTCGCCGCCGGTGGCGATCCGGTCGAAGACTTGAACCACCGCGTTCGGCCAGGTCTTGCGATCGTCGTGCCAGGTCTCGGTGACCCGGGTACCACCGTTGGACGGCTCGAATCGGTACTCCCAGGTCGCGATACCCCCGCGAAGCCATGGCCGTCGCACGCCGATCGCCTCGACGCGAAACGCGAACACCTTCCCCGGCTCTGCCGCGATCACCACGCAGCGGGTCACCCAGCGAGCAAAGCCCCGCTTGTTGAACCCTTCGAATTCCATTCCCACATAGGTGGACTCGCGCGCCTGCGTGACCCGTGCTCCGCGGTTCTCCGGACTCCACCGACCCATCAGTGTCGGATCGCTGACTTGCTGATAGACAGAGACCGGGTCGGCAGCGATGTCGATGCTGTCGAGGACGGTCGTGGTGCGACTCATGGACTCGAACCTAGCCGACCGAGCGGAGAGCGGGTCCGGCCCGGCCGTGCGAGGATCGCGACGTAGCCTTGCGCGCCCGACTCGGATGCGCTGGCGGAAACCCCGGATCACCGGGTGAGGACGTATCCGTCGTCCGTTCGATGGTCGCGGGATCGGCGCAGATCGGCGAGGGCGAACGTGCGTTGCACCCAGCGGTCCGCGCCGTCGTAGCGAGGCCGGAAGGCGGTCCGGCCGTGGACAGTGACCCGGTTGTCGATAATGGCCATGTCGCCGGGGGTGAGCACCGTGGTGCGGGCGACAGAGTCGCAGGCTCGGCCGAATTCGGCCAGCGCTGCCTCGGCGCGCGGTGTCAGCGCGGTCGTGGCGATCGTGGCCATCCGGATATCGGGGTCCTCGACCGCGCCCGAGAGCAGCGGCTGCGGCGAGCGCACGGCGTTGTCGGAGGGGAACGACGGTGGCGGTGCGGTGATGAATTCGGGTGTGAACAGCGTGTCCCGGGCCGCCGCGCTCAGCAGCGGGAGCGCTCGACGAAGGCAGGCGGTCCGCAGACCGGCGATCCGTTCGTGGTCGCCGCGCAGGCACAGCAAGAGCACGTAGTCGGGTTCGTGCAGGTGGAAGGCATTCTCGTTGTGGAAGGTCAGCAATGCCGAACCGGCGTTTCCGGAGAAGGATTCCTTGCCCGGCACCGGTACGACGTCCTGCACCAGAGCGCCGGACTTCTCGGCCAGATAGGCGGCCGGGTCACCGAGCCCGCAGGCGATCATGGTGAGGACGGCGGCGGAGACAACCGCCGTACGCTGCACCGAATCCGCTGTCGAGGGCGTGTCGGGCAGCATCGTTTCGTCGACCGGCAGGCCGTGGATCACCAGCGATCCCAGTGGTCCCGAGTATCGGCGGAATTGTCGAACGCCGCGACGCAGTCTCAGCGGCATCGCATCCCAGGAGTACCGGGCGCGCGCGACCCAGGCCGGGTCGTCCACCCGGTCCCGTTCTCCGGTGCACAGGGCGCGAGCCAGTCGGTCGATCTCGGCTGTGTCAGGGGGAGTCAGCTCCAGGTCTGCGGTATCGACGGTGTCAGCGATTTCGTGCATCGACGCCCTTCCGGTTCGGTCCATCCGGCTGTTCATCCATGTCGTAGGGATGACACGGCGTTGGCGATGTAGTGGTCGCCGAACCGGATCAGCGGTGCGTACTGGGCGGCCCGCCGATGGCGCATCAACCGGAGCTCGCCGACGGCGTTGTCCGGGCCGGTGGGCGATTGCGCGATGGAACGGCGCAGTCGCACCATCGAGTAGGCGAGTGTGATGTGACGTTCGCTGTCGACGAGGTCGGCCTCGAGGAGGGCGTCGCGGGCAGCGGCGAGTTCTGGATCGCGGGCAGCGAGCTCATCGTAGGAGTCCGGGACCACGGTGAGTAGGTCCTTCATCGCGCTGCGGAAGGTTTTGTAGCCGCGATGCTGCCTGCCGCTCAATGGAGTCGACACCTCCGGCGGCTGCATGCTCGGGCGAACGGCGGATATGTAGTACTCCACCGGGATCGTGCCGGCGTGGATCATCGCGGCCGGGAAACCGCGCACGTAAGTGGTCGCGTGTTCGAGCCGGTCCAACGCGGCGTCGATCGCGCCGTGGCGGAGATGATGCGCGGCATCGGTCACCGCGACGGCCGCGCAGATGTTGAACAGGACGTGGACCTGGTGCCCGACGAGCCATCGCGCCGTCCACTCGCTCTCCAACGAAATGTGTTCCACCGCAGCGGGAACGGAGAATTGGTCGGTCGGCCCGTCGGCCTGTACGGCGCCGGTGAGGTCGAGCACGGCCTGCCGCATGCCCGCGACCTCCACCGCCAAGTCCGCACCGGACAGCGGGGCCCTGCACAGGTCCGCCACACCACGATGGATGACCAGGGCGCCGTGCAGTGCCGCTTGCTGATCGGAAAGCTCCACCTCACGAACCCGGAAGAACGACTGACTCACCGACTCTGCGGGGAGGTCCTCACCGACAATCGGTAAGGACTCCGAGGTCAGCGTGTCGACCAGCTCGCCGACAGCGGCCGTCCCTTGCCGCAACGCCGTCGTGCGCTCGACCGGACCGGCATGGGTCGGCACCTCCGCCAGTGCCGTTGCCGTCCGTGCCGCTGCGGCCTGAACCTCGGCGCTCAGGCTCGCGGTGGTTCCCCCGTCCCGCACTGTCCGGAACACGGCTACTGGCGGGCGCTGGATGACAACCGGGGTATCCATCTTTCGAGAATATCCGCGGTCGAACCCCTTCGGAACGCATTCAGGAAAGTGAATCCTGTTGGCTACCTAGCAATTTCGAGCGCAAGGGCGAGGCTTCTCCGGTGAGCTCGGTGATGATCTTGGTTCCAGGGCGCGTGCGAGATCGTCGGGAACCTCGATGGCGCGTTCTTCCCGATCGAGTTCGACGGTAACCTCAGTGGTGTCTCCGGGTGGCGACATGGCGGCCTCCGGCTTCGCTCGTAGAAACGATCGCTCGACTGGTTGGCTGTCGGTTCGCGGATGAACCCGCTGGTGATCGACTCGTGGCAGGAATCAGGGCGGTGTGAGCTCGGTGACCGTGCCGAGGAAGCTGGTGACGTACAACGCGTTCGGGTCCCATCCGGGTCCGGATCCGAACCGTGCCGACGAGGACAAGGGCAGACCGTCCGCGATCGCGCAGGTCTGGCCGGTGTCCACATCGACCTGCTGAATACTGCCCGCCACGTTCAGTGCCACGTAGACCGTGCCGTCCGGGCCGACGGTCAGATCATCCGCCGAGTTCAGCGGTCCGGCGCCCGGAATCACCGCCTGTCGCGGTGGGCTGTCGGGATCGGCGTAGTCGACGGCGGCGATGACCGAGGTGGGGTCGAACGTCGTCGAGACGATGAGCCGGTGGCGTTGTCGGTCGAACGCGAGGCCGTTGGTGGAGCTCAGCGACGGCGCATACGGTGTCGCGACGTTGTCGGGGGTGACGCGGGTCAGGGTGCCCGCGCCGATGTCCCTGCTGACGACGAAGTCGCCGTTGGGCAACTGTGCCAACCCGTTCGGCATCGTCAGGCCGGTGGCCACCGTCGTCACGGTGCCGCTGTCGAGATGCAGTGCGCCGATCGTGCCGTCGGTGCGGCCGGTGAGTGCGGCGGTGGCGGTGTTGCCCGTCGTGAAATACGCGGTGTCGCCGACGGCCAGGATGGCGCCGGGGCCGTCGATACCGTCGACAGCGACAGATCTCGCGCCGTCAGCGCCGAGGCGTTGCAGGGAGCCGGCCGATCCGGTGGCCGATTGCTCGGCCAGCAGCAGGTTGCCGCGACCGTCGAAACCGAGATTCTCGAGTATCCCGTAGCCCGCCGCGACGGTGTGCCGAGTCCATTGCGGGCACGAAACCGGTTCGGCGGAAGCCGTATTCGCGATGGGAAGGACGGCGGCTGTCGCGGTGACCGCCATCGCGGTGAGCGCGCGAGACGCGGTGCGGGAGAAAGTCATCGGTTCCTCGGGTCGAGCCGGTGGCCCGGGTAGCTCTGCCACCGACGAAGGCGGCGTTGTCGACGGGGTCGCCCAACCTTATGGGTCAGCGTCGCCGCACCGATGAGTTTCGCAGGCCAGGGGAGTCATAGTCGATATGAACACAACTCCCCATCCGGAACCTCAGACCGCGGCAGGCAAGGTGCTCTGGCACTTCACGATGTCGCTCGACGGGTTCGTCGCCGGGCCGAACCACGCGATGGACTGGATGGCGGGGTTCTCCGGCAAGTCCGGGCTGGAACAGGAGTACACCGAGACCACGGGCGCCGTGCTCGGTGGCCGTGATGGGTGGGACGCGTTTCCCGGGGCTCGTCCCTACGGCGGCGGGGAGGCTTGGCAGGGCTCGGTCTTCGTTCTCACCCACCATCCCGAGGACGCCGCACCGGCCGACGATGTCACGTTTCTCGATTGCGACGTCGCCGAGGCCGTGCGGATCGCCTTGGCAGCCGCCGGCGGCAAGAACGTCGAGATCCATTCGGCGTCGATCGGGGCGCAGTTGATCGAGCGCGGCCTGATCGATGAGCTCGACCTGCACATCCTGCCGGTTCTGCTCGGCGACGGCATTCGGTTGTTCGACAGGCCGGGCTGCGCACCTGTGCGCCTCGATCGTGTGCACGATGGTGCCCCGAACGAGGAGCTCAGCGTTCGCTTCCGGCCGGTGGCCCAGTGATAGGCCGTCGATCTGCGGCGGCACCACAAGAGGGAGGATCCCCATGCTGACGGAGGTCGCGGAGGGCGTACTGGTCCACCGGAGCGAGCTACTGCAGAACAACACCGTTGTCGTGCAGGGCAGGGACGGCGTTCTACTCGTAGACGCGGGGATAACGAGCGCCGAAATGGTCTGTCTGGCGAACGACCTTCGTCAGCTGGGTCAGCCCGTTGTCGCGGGCTTCTCGACACATCCTGATTGGGATCACGTGCTCTGGCATGCCGAACTCGGCGAAGTGCCTCGCTACGGTACGGCCCGCTGCGCAGCCTTTATGCAGGATCTGCGGTCGAACGCGGACTGGAAGGCCCGCGTTGTCGAGGGGTTACCGCCGGAAATCGCCGAGGACATACCGCTGGACCCGTTCGGACTCATTACGGCTCTGCGTGCCGAAACTATTCCGTGGGACGGCCCTGAGACCCGGATTATCGAACATCCGGCGCATGCCGAGGGCCATGCGGCGCTGGTGGTCGAAGAACGTGGGGTTCTCGTCGCCGGCGACATGCTCTCCGACCTCTTCGTTCCGATGCTCGATTTGGACGCCGCGAATCCCATGGAGGACTATCTCCTGGGGTTGCGCCTGCTCGAGGCCGTGGCGGACAACGTCGATGTCGTCGTCCCCGGTCACGGGTCGGTCGGCAGAGGTGATCAGGTACGCGCGAGGATCACACAGGATCGGGCCTACGTGCACGCCCTGCGTGACACCCAGGTCTTCGACGACGCACGGGTCGGCCCAACGGTCAGGCCTGGCTGGGAGTGGGTGAACGACATCCATAAAGGACAACTCCAGCACCTCACCCGAACAGCAGGTGCGCGTGACGGGACGCCCGACTAGCATCCGTTTCCGCTGCCGGACGTCCCGCCGTGAAGAGTTTTCTACTGCCCCGCTTCGCAGTCGATCCATTCCATGTAACCGCTGCCCGTGACCGGACGCTGACCCTGCCAGATTCCTCGGTAGGTGTAGGCGCCGACGTAGCCGCGGCCGTGCCCGTAGCGGAGCGGACTGTCGACGTCGGCGTCGAGTGTCAGGATCTCCGCACCCGCCGCGTCGCGCACCCGCCAGCGAAGTTGTCGGGGGACCCGCATCGTGCGGCCGCGCGGATCGACCAGTGGTTGCTCCTGATAGGACAGGACCGTCATGGCGACATCGTCGTACACGCGCGTTGTTCCGTCGAGGCACCGTACGTACGCGAGCAGGCAGGCGACCGCGCCTGCGGCGCGCACTTCGGTCAGTAGCACCTGGGTCGAGCTGTCGAGGTTGATGATCTGGTAGGTGAAGAAGTCGACGGGGAGCTTGCGTCGTGTCGAGAGTGCCTGTGCCGTCAGCGCTTGCGGTGACATGCAACGGGCGTATTCGAACGTGCACAACGTCTGTTCGATGGCAACGGTGGCGCCGGTGTTGTCGGTCAGAGTTCCGGTGGCGGTCGCGAGCAGGCTGAGGTGGTCGTAGATCGGAGTGCGAACAAACCACGAAACCTGTTCCGTCGCTTGGATATCGAGGCTCACCTCGAAATTGTCGTAGTGACCGCGAACGTGGAAGTGGGGATAGGCTCCGGTGATGCTGAGGTCGTGGCCCCAGTCGAGGCGGGAGCCGTCATCGGCGAAAGAGCAGTCGCGCCCGGTGTCGTAGGCGCGGTAGTGGTGCTGCCCGTCGGCGGCGGTGGACGACAGTACGGTGGCCGTGTCGCGGGCATCATCGGCGGCGAGGTAGTCGTTGTCGAAGGCCAGCGCACCGGTCGCGCCGATCAAGGTCATCGTGTTCAGGTATCGGTGGGGGCCGGGGAGCTCAGGGAGGAACACCCCGTAGTGCGTCCATGCCCATCGCCGGGACCCGGCGTGCGGCTTCATCATCTCCGGGGTGTCGAAAGGCATGGTCGACCCCGGAATACGCGAGTCGATACGCGGCAGGACGGCGTCGAGTATCGGGCGTGCGAGGCGATCGAGCACGCGCGATCGACGGTCGGCGGCAGGAGGCTGCGAAAGTGCCGTGGTGTGTTCCATGAGCGCCATTGCTCCTTTGCTGGACCGCCGGGCTCGCGCCCGCCGGTCAGGGTCGCAGATATATGTTACTAATGGTCACGGGTACAATTGACTGATTGGTAAATTACGCGCGAGATGCCGAGCCGTCAAGAGTCCCGCCATCGTTCCGACCACGCGGATCGACCCGCTCGGGGCTGTTTGCCCTGGGTAAAGGCGGGTAGACGTATCTCATGAATCAGGCGTTGGTCGTGGTGTGTAGTACCGGGTCATGATCGGTGACATAGACAGGGTCATCGTGGTGGTTCCGGCCCGTAACGAGGAGCGACTGCTTCCGCGATGTCTCGCGGCTCTGGAACGTGCCGTGCGCCGAGTCGACATTCCGGTTCGCGTGCAGGTCGTGCTCGACGCCTGCACCGATGGCTCGGCACGGGTCGCTTCGACAGCCGAGGTGCTGACGGTCAGCGAGCGCAATGTCGGGGCCGCGCGGCGGCGAGGATTCGAGCACGCGGGCGCGGCGTGCGATGCCCGAACCTGGTTTGCGACCACCGACGCCGACTCCGAGGTCGAAGAATCCTGGTTGTCGGCCCAACTCGATTACGCGCGAAGGGGTTTCGAGGTGGTGGCGGGCGTGGTGGAGGTGCGGCAGTGGGACGCGCACTCGGCGCGGACCCGACGGATCTACGAGCACGAATACCGCGTCCACGGGCCGGACGGTCACGGTCATCTCCACGGCGCCGCGCTCGGCTTCCGGGCCGACGCGTACTGGGGAATCGGCGGTTTCCGCGCGTTGCGCACCGGCGAGGACGTGGACCTGGCCGTTCGGCTGCAAGCCGCCGGGGCCAGGATCGCCTGGGCGGAGGACGTCCGCGTCACCACCTCTGCCCGGCGAAGAGGCCGCGCGCCACACGGATTCGCCGAGCATCTGCGCAGGCTGGGACGTGACGAGCCGCAGGAGGTCTCGTGACGTCCGTGGGCAGTCCTGTAGTCGGCCCACGCGCGACAGCCGAGCCGCGGATCGCGGCGGCCATGAAGTCGCTCGCGAGCTCGGGGCGGCTGGATCTGCCGTTGCCGGGCTCGGGACGCACTCTCGAGCGATGGCGTGCCCTGGCCGAAATGGCTTATGAGGACACAGTTCTCGGCCGACTGGCCGAGGCGCACGCCGATGCCGTAGCGATCATGGCTGAGCTCGGCGGTGGTGGCGTAAACGCCGACTGTCCCGCGGCGCCGTCCGGCGAGATTTGGGGCGTGTGGGCCGCGGAACCGCCTTCCCCTGTACTGCGAGCCCGTCCGGTGTCCGACGGTTGGGTACTGGACGGCCGCAAGCTGTGGTGCTCAGGTGCGAGCATGTGCACGCACGCACTGGTCACGGCCGTCGCGGACGAGCAGCGAGCGCTGTTCGCGGTGCCACTCGACCGTGCAGTCGCCCAGCCGGTGCCCGAGACCTGGCCAGCGGTCGGAATGAGTGAATCCGACTCCGGTGCGGTCGATTTCGACAACGCCCCGGCCAGGATGATCGGTGTTCCCGGCGAGTATCTGAGCCGTCCCGGATTCTGGCACGGCGCCATCGGCGTCGCCGCTTGCTGGTACGGCAGCGCGTGCGCGGTCGCCGAAGCGCTGCATCGGCACGCGGCCGCCGGACGCGCCGACGACCATGCGCTTGCCCACTTGGGTGCGGTCACCGCCGCGCTGTCCGGCGCTCGCGCCAGCCTTTCCGCCGCCGCGCACGCGATCGACGCCGATCCGCGAGACACCGCCGGTGACGGTCGAGTCCGCGCCCGGACCGTGCGTGCGGTGGTCGAGAACGCGGCGACCGAGACCTTGGACCGTGTCGGGCGCGCGCTCGGCGCGGGACCGCTGTGCGGCGACAGCGCCCATGCTCGTCGGGTCGCGGACCTGACCGTGTACCTGCGTCAGAGTCATGCCGAACGCGATCTGGCCGCCCTCGGTCGTGACCAGGCGGAAAAGGAGTTCTCATGGTTACCCGGCCGCTGATAGATACGCAGTGTCCCGGTGCGGGCGAAGGTGTCTGGGCGCCGTGGCGGGCGAGTCGACCCGAACTTCGGATCCACGGCTGGCGGCACCTCGTGGTGGTCGCGCCGCACCCTGACGACGAGGTGCTCGGAGCGGGCGGACTCATCGCGCAGCTGCGATCCGCCGACATCCCGGTCACGCTGATCGCGGTCACCGACGGTGAGGCCTCGCATCCGGGCTCACCCACCCACACCCCTGCCGAGCTGGCCGCTCTGCGTATCGAGGAATCGCAGAACGCGGCCTACGAACTGGCCACCGGCGCGCCGTTGCGGCTCGGTATGCCAGACGGCAGTGTCGCGGAGCAGGAGACCGAGCTCACCGAACTGCTCACCTATGTCCTGTCGCGCCTCGGCGGACCAGGAGTGCGGTGCGCGGCCACCTGGCGCCACGACGGTCACCCCGACCATGAAGCCGTCGGCCGTGCCGCCGCCACGGCCTGTGGCAACACCGCGACCGAGCTGCTCGAGTACCCGGTGTGGATGTGGCACTGGGGCAGTCCGGACCATTCACGAGTGGCCGCGGAGAATGCCCTCGCACTGCCGCTGTCGCCGTCGGCGGTCGCGGCCAAGGCGCGGGCGATGGCGCAACATCGCACCCAGATCCGCCCGCTGTCGGATCATCCGGCTGACCGTCCCGTCCTGCCCGCGCATATCCTCCAGCGGTTCACCGCACCGGACGAGGTCTTCTTCCAGTGAACGAAACGCCTATGCCGCCGGGCTACTTCGACCGGATGTACGCCCACGACGACGACCCGTGGCGCTTCACCACCCGCTGGTACGAGCGGCGCAAACGCGCGTTGACGATGGCGATGCTGCCGAAGGCGCACTATCGAAGAGGGTTCGAGCCCGGGTGCTCCATCGGAGTGCTCACCGAGGAACTCGCCGGTCGCTGCGATCATCTGGTGAGTACCGACATCGCTGAGCGTGCCCTCGACGCCGCGCGATCGCGTCTGGTCGAGGCACCGGTGGAGTTGCGGCTGTGGGGTCTGGGACAGCCCTGGGAGGCAGAGGATTTCGATCTCATCGTATTGAGTGAAGTCTGCTATTACCTCGACACCGCGAGTCTGCGCGACGTCTTCGAACAAGCCGTGACGCACCTCGAGCCAGGGGGCACCCTACTGTGCGCGCACTGGCGCCACGTCGTGGCGGATTATCCGCTGACCGGCGACGATGTCCATGCGATCGCCCGACAGACCGCGGGCCTGTCGGCCTCGGCCCATTACGAGGACGAGGACCTGCTCATCGACGTGTTCGCGGCGTCGACTCGGATTCCACCCTCGGTGGCCGAGGTCGAGGGCCTCGTCTGATCCAGCCGAAATACCGATGCCGGCCGGGGAATCCCGCGCGGGTATGGGTGTCGGCGCGATCGGCTAGCATCCTCAATACTACTTTCGGTCCAGCAACCGGCCGGCGGAGTGAATTCGCGCAGTGGGCGCCTGTGATCGGAGGCTTTCGTGCACACCCTGGGTTTTGTGCTGTCCAGGTGGGAGGGGTAGGTCTGATGTGGTGCGAGCAGGCAACTCTCGGCTGTGCCGGCGGTGGTTGTGGTGCGCAGTGAGTCGTTGAACGCCGATCTCTTCGCGGCCGGGCCCGGATCGCGGCGTCAACTCCACATACTGCTGGTCGAGGACGATCCCGGCGACGCCTTGCTGGTGGAGGAGATGGTCGCCGACTTGTCTCCGCGCCCGCACCTGGATTGGGTACGCACCCTGACCGAGGCCGGCGACCGCCTACGCACCGACGTCCCCGATTGTGTGCTGCTCGATCTGCATCTCCCCGATGCGCACGGACTCGAGGCGCTGGCCGGGATCCGGCATCAGAACGACCAGGTCCCGGTCGTGGTGATGACCGGGCTCGACCAAGAGCGCACCGGGCTGTTCGCGTTGGCCTCCGGCGCGCAGGACTACCTGGTCAAGGGCCGGGTGGACCCGGAATTGTTCGGGCGCGCAGTGCGTTACGCGATCCAGCGCAAGCAAGCCGAAATCACCAGCGCGGCCCTGCAGGCCAGTCAGATGCGGGCACAGGAGAACTCTCGACTGGAACGCGGACTGTTGCCGACCCCGCTGCTGGGTGCCGACCCCGCGGTCGAGGTGGTGTCGCGGTATCGACCCGGTCGTGACCACTCACTGCTCGGCGGCGACTTCTACGACGTGGTCCAGGACCCGACCGGCATCGTGCACGCCATCATCGGTGACGTCTCCGGCCACGGTCCCGATGCGGCGGCGACCGGGGTCGCCTTACGGCTGGCGTGGCGCACGCTGGTGCTCAGCGGTGTCGCCGGTGCCAGGCAACTGAACCTGCTCGAGGAAGTGCTGCTCGCCGAACGCGCCGACCAGCAAACCTTCGCCACCGCCACCAGCTTGGTGCTCGACCCGGCGACCCGAAAGGTGTCGGTACGCCGCGCGGGTCATCCCGGCATGCTGCGGTGCACCGGTGCCGGACCGAGTTGGGTCGAGGTGCCGGGCGGACCGGCGCTCGGGTTCGTCCCGGGCTACGCGCAGTGGCCCGCGCACGAGGTGGCACTGGCGGACGACGCGGGGCTGATGCTGTTCACCGATGGGCTGTTCGAAGGGCGCGTCGGCGACGGCAGCACCCGGCTCGGCGAGGACGGATTGTTCGCACTGGCACAGACACTGCCAACCGAGCAGCCCGAGTCCTTCGTCGACGCGCTGATCGGGCAGGTCGCGGAGCTGTCCTCGGCGGCAGGCGGTTTGGATGACGATGTGGCCATCCTGTATTTGCGGTGGAGTGATGCGATGAGGCGGATGACGTGACGAGTAGTACATCGGCCCGGTCGGGGTCGATCCGCAAGATGACGGCACAGGGCTGGTTCCAGCTCGTGTTCGCGTTGATGATCCTGGTGGTGATCGTCGGTGCGGCGGCGGGCGCGCAGGTCATCGCGCACACCACCCGGGTCACCGATCGTCTGCTCTCCGAAACTCTGCCCGCGGCCACCGAAGCCCATCGGCTGCAGGGCGCGCTGCTGAATCAGGAAACCGGCATCCGCGGCTACGCCATCACCGGCGACCCGCAGTTCCTCGAGCCCTACGACCGAGGCCGGCAGGAGCAGACCCGCGCCGCGGACCGCTTGCGGGAGCTGCTCGTCGGCCATCCGGGATTGCTCGCCGACCTCGCCGCGGTCGACCTCGCCGCCCAGCGGTGGCAGGCCGACTTCACCGATCCGGCGACCGGGGCGGTGTCGTCTCGCACGGGCATCGGTCTCGACGCCGCCACGGGAGCGGTGCGCAGAAAGGCGCTCTTCGACAGCTTGCGCGGTACCTTCGCGGTGCAGAACGACCATCTCACCGCGGTCGTCGACAGCGACTCCGCTGAACTGGCGAGCGCACGCACCACGCGCAACATCGTGCTGGCGGGCATCGTCGCCGTCTTCCTGCTGACCGGGGTGCTGCTCACCGTGCTGGTACGGCGACTGGTGGTTCGGCCGCTGGGCTATCTCACCGAGTCGTCGCGGCGGGTGGCCGCGGGGGAGTTCGACGCGCATATCGACGCCGTCGGCCCTTCCGATATCGCGTTGGTCTGCGAGGCGGTGGAGAACATGCGCCACCACATCGTCGCCGAGCTCGACTCCACGCGCGTCCAGGAGGCGGCACTGCTGCGGCAGAAGCAGGATCTCGACATCCAGGCCGAGGAACTGCGCCGATCCAACACCGAATTGGAGCAGTTCGCCTACGTCGCGTCCCATGATCTGCAGGAGCCGCTGCGCAAGGTGGCCTCGTTCTGTCAGCTGCTCGAGAAGCGCTACGGCGACCAACTCGACGATCGTGGCAAGCAGTACATCGATTTCGCCGTCGACGGCGCCAAACGCATGCAGGTGCTGATCAACGACCTGCTCACCTTCTCCCGCGTCGGCCGGATGTCGGAGGGCACCGAGCCGGTGGGCCTCGATCAGACCCTGGACGTGGCAGTGGCCGCTTTGTCGGCGACCATCGAGGAATCCGAGGCCGTGATCGAGCGCCCGGCGGCGTTGCCGGAGCTCGTCGGGGAACCGACCCTGTTGGCCATGCTGTGGCAGAACCTCATCGGCAACGCGATCAAATTCCGCAAGCCCGACCTGACCCCTGTGGTCCGGGTGGCATGCGCGCCCAACGCCGACGACCCGGAGGAATGGGAGTTCTCGGTGTCGGACAACGGGATCGGCGTCGCGCCCGAGTTCGCGGAGAAGGTGTTCGTCATCTTCCAGCGCCTGCATCCGCGAGATGCCTACGGCGGCACCGGCATCGGACTGGCCGTGTGCAAGAAGATCGTGGAATTCCACGGCGGCCGGATCTGGCTCGACACCGACTATCGTGACGGTACCCGCCTGTGCTTCACCCTGCGCGCGGCCGCGCCCGCGCCCACCACCACTGTATCCATCGAGAACGAGGTATTCGCATGACCGATCCCGGCCAGCCGGTCGACATCTTGCTCGTCGAAGACGACCCCGGCGACGAACTTATGACGCGGGAAGCCTTCGAGGACAACAAGATCGGCAACACGCTGCACGTGGTCAGGGACGGCCAGGAGGCGCTGGACTTCCTCTATCGCACCGGCGCGCACGTCGACGCTCCACGGCCGGATCTGATCCTGCTGGATCTGAACCTGCCCAGGTACGACGGCAGGCAGGTGCTGGAGAAGATCAAGGCCGATCCGGACCTGTCCCACATCCCCGTGGTCGTGCTCACCACATCGGCGGCCGAGGAAGACATTCTGCGCAGTTACAAACTGCATGCGAACGCCTACGTCACCAAGCCGGTGGATCTCGATCAGTTCATCGCCGCGATCAGGCAGATCGATGAGTTCTTCGTGCAGGTCGTGCGGCTCCCGCGAGTGCGGGAGCCGCGACCCAGGACCTAGTGCGCGTTCGGCTCCGCGGCGATCGCCGCTTCCAGGGTGCCGTAGACAGCGAGCAGCTTGTCCAGCCCGGTCAGTTCGATCGGTCGCGCCACTTCACGGGAGGCGACCACGCGCAGCTGGTAGGGCGCTGCCTTGGACACGACGAGCAACGCGCTGAGCCCGGCCGAGCCGAGGAAGCCGACCTGGGTCATATCGACCACCAGCGTCTTGCCGCCCTGCTGTGCCTTCTCCAGCACCGCTTGCAGCTGGGGCGCCGAGGCCATGTCCACCTCACCACGAACGGTAAGGATTTCGAAGTCGTCTTGTGCCCGTGTCTGCACGTCGAGGTCTCGGAAGCCGCCTTCAACACTCACCGAAGGTCTCCCCGGTTGCGATTCGCCACTTTTCTACCTCTTGCCTCTAGCTTCGCCGGGTCGGCGAATGTGTGAGCGATTCTTGCCCCAGCAACCTACCTCATCCGCTCGGGCCGCAAACCGTTGCGCAGCATCGGGGTACCCTGGCTCGGACGTATCCGCCGGGCCGCCGTGAGAGGGCATTGTCACGCCCGGAAGAGGCATACCCGTGTACTGCAGGGGTACTGCCAATGGCGCGGGGGTTCTCGCGGATTCGTTGGACGTCGAGATGAAGAGGGAGGCATCAGGTGACGACGCACCCATCTCGGCAGAAGAGCGCCGTGAAGCCGTTCGAAATCGATTTCTCGGCAGACGCCGCGCTGTTGGCCGAAGTACGTCACGCGCTGCAGGCCTGGCTGGCGGAGGTGCCGGTCGACCCGAACGCGGCATACGACATAGTGCTCGCCGTGGGTGAGGCGTGTACCAACGCCGTCGAGCACGGTCACCGTGGCGACGGCGGCACAGTACGCGTTTCCGCCGTGCTCACCGAGACCCACGTCCACACCGTCGTGACCGACGGGGGGCGCTGGTTGACACCCGACCCGGACACCGATCAGTCACGTGGGCGTGGGATGGGCATCATGGCAGCCCTCAGCAGTGAATTCGAGGTCAGCACCTCGGCGGCAGGCACCGTGGTGGACATGCGGTTCGCTCGGGCGTGAGACAACCCCGCGCTACTCGGTCGCGCCGGCGCGATGGGCTCGGACCGCGTTTGCGACGGCGAGCAGGATGCCCAAGGCGACGAGCAGGAGCCCGCGTAGCCAGACTTCCGCTTCGATCTGGGTGAACAAGAACAGGCACGACGCGATGCCCAGCCAGGGAAGCACTGTCGGAATCCGGAAATGATCGGGTTCGCCCTCTTCTCGGCGCAACACGAGGACCGCCGCGTTGACGCTGGTGAAGACGAACAGGAGCAACAGCACCAAAGTCGCTGCCAGTGAGTCCACTTCGCCGGTGAGTGCCAGGATCAGCGACAGCGCGGAGGTCACCAGAATCGCCACCCACGGAGTGCGCCTGCGTGGCAGGACGCGGCCGAGGACCGACGGCAGGAGTCCGTCGTTGGCCATTCCGTAGGTCAACCGGGACGACATGATGCCGGTGAGCAGCGCGCCGTTGGCCACAGCGACCAGTGCGACGAGGCTGAACAGCCAGTCCGGCACGTCCCCGGCGACGCGAACGACCTCGAGCAGCGGACCGCTGGATCGAGCCAGCTCTTCGGTGGGTACGCAGGCTCCGGCGACCACTCCGATCAGCACGTACACGACACCGGCGGTGAACAGCGCCCCGAACAGTGCCGTGGGATACGAGCGCCGCGGATCCTCGACCTCCTCGGCCAGGTTCACCGACGTCTCGAATCCGACGAAGGAGTAGAACGCCAGCACCGTGCCTGCCAGCACGGCCCCGACCGGACCGTGCTCGGCGGTGCCGATCTGGGTGAGCCGGTCCAGGACGGCGTCGCCGCGCAGCATGACCCAGCCACCGAGGCCGATGATCAGGACCAGGCCGCCGAGTTCGATCAGGGTGGCGACCACATTGGCGCCGAGGGACTCTTTGATGCCGCGGACATTGAGCGCGGCGAGCACAGTCAGGAAGATCACGATGACGAGCAGGGTCGGCAGTGAGACCAGTGCTTGCAGGTAGTCGCCGGCGAATGCCCTGGCCAGCGCCCCCACCGACACGATGCCGGCGGCGAGCATGCAGAACCCGATGAACGAACCCGCCGCGGGACCGAACGCGGTGGTGACGTAGTGAGCAGAACCGCCCGCGCGAGGATATTTGGTAGCCAGCTCGGCGTAGGAACCCGCGGTGAGCGCGGCCAGCATCAGCGCGGTCAGCAGGGGCAGCCACACTGCCCCACCGGATTCGCGCGCGACCGACCCGACCAGCACGTACACCCCCGCGCCGAGAATGTCGCCGAGGATGAAGAAATACAGCAGTGGCGTGGTCACGGCACGCTTCAAACCGACACTCATGCGGGTCAGATACCCGGTAGAGGTCGGTCCAAGCAGCAGCGCTCATTCGCGCAGGGTCTGCCTCGGTGGCTGGCCGTAGCGGTGACGGTAGGCCGTGGCGAAGCGGCCGGGATGGGTGAAGCCCCATCGATAGGCGATGGTCGCGACGGTCTGGCCGTCACCCGGCAGCGCGGCGCCGAGTTGTTCGTGTGCCGCGGACAGCCGCAGTCGCTGCAGGTACTCGAGTGGCGTGGTGTCCAGATGACGGCGAAAGGCCAGCTGCAAGGCGCGGGGGGTGACAAAGGTTGCCGCTGCGACGTCGGTGATCGCGATTCTGTCACCCAGATGCGACTCCAAATAGGCGATGGCGCGGCGCACGGTGTGGGGGTGGGCGTCGTGACGATCGGTGGCGTTCGGCTCGTGCTCGGCGGTCGTCGGCATGGTGGCCAGCACCGTGGCGGCGAGATAGTCCGAGGCCGTCGTGACGGTGAGCGGGCTGTTCGCTGCGTCGGGGTCCGCGGCGATCTGCTGCAGATGGGTGATCACCCGCCGCAGCCGGTTTCCGGCCGCGACCGTGACAGGTCGGTGCCCGTCTACCCGCACACGTTGCCCGCCCTCGGCGGTGGCGATACGGTTCAGGATCGCGGCGTCGAACATGGTGATGTCGTAGCGGCTGGTTCGGATGACACCCGAGTAGGGCAGGTCGTGGGGGGTGAGCAGGCCTGTCTGCCCGGGGGTGAAGGTGTCGGGGCCGCCATCGTGATAGTTCTCCTCGATCCGGCCGCTGTGCACGGTGACGAGGCAGACCCGGCCCAGCGGCTCGGCGTCGTAGGCCATGTCGAAACCCAACTCGAGCTGGTCGAAGTTGATCGAACCGAGCACCTCGCGACGGATCCGGGTGCGCACCTGGTGTGGGCCGTGATTGCCGATCTGTACTTTTGTGTAGGCGTTGTTGAGGAACTCCTCGGTCACCGCCAGGTCGTCGCTCTCGAAATTCAAGCTCTGCACGACGCTCCCTCCGTGGACACACAATGACGGGGGCACGGCGGCGATAGCGAGGCGCCGGACAACCGCGCCCGTATGGCTATTCGCAACATATTACCGGCTCGAGAATTGGCGACGCACCCGTTGTTTTACCCTCGGCGCACCGCGTGTCGCGGCTGTGGGGCCTGGGTCACAGAGACAAAAACCGAAAGCGGATCACCGCGTATCAGGACCGATAGCGAACAACTGGGTGCCCGGGAAGCTTCGGGGCCATGCGGTTTGCCGGGCCGCGTGCTGGAATAGGTAGCCGGCCCGATCTTGAGCACACAGGACTGTTGGCAATGCACTGCTCCATGGTGCTGAAGAATCGAGTCTTTTGAACAATCGTCCCGACGAAACTCGCTCGCCCGCAGCCGACGACCCGGCTGCCGATCTCTGCCGCCGTTTGGGCGCCGTCTCGGAATCCGCAGGGCACGTCATCGTCCTGCATGCTCGTGGGGAGATCGACGCCTATACCCTCCCACGCTGGCGCAGCCTGCTCGAGTCTGCTGTCCCCGAGTCCGCCGACGGCGGACATCTCGTCGTCGACCTGGACGAGGTCACGTTCCTGTCGGTACGTGCCGTGATGGTCCTCACCGATCTAGCCCAGCATCTGGACCGACGCGGCATCGGAATGCACCTCGCCGACGGGCGGGCTGCCACGACCATCGCGCGCGTGATCGACCTCGCCGGAATGTCCGAGTGGATTTCGATCCATCCGGACCTCGCCACGGCCCTCGCCGCTACCGCCGGTCCGCGCTCCGACGCCTGAACCCGGCGGGCTGCCACGAACGCCCCGCACTCTTTCCGAGTGCGGGGCGTTGTGTTCCGGCGAGGGGGACAGGGGAGTCCTGGCCGCTGCCGTCAGCGTGTCGTGGGTCAGATCCCAGCGTCGGGGCGCGGGATGTCGCCGCGCCACGCTCCGGTTGCGCCGCCCTCGCTCTCGATGAACTGCTTGAAGCGCTTCATGTCACCGTTCACTCGGTGCTCGAGCACACCCAGTTTGTCGGCAGCGGTTTCGACGAAACCCTGCGGGTCGACATCCATTTGCGCGGTGATGCGGGTATGGGTGTCGTCGAGTCGGTGGAATGTGATGACTCCGGCGTGGTCGGGTCCGCTGTCGGATTTCCACGCGACCCGCTCGTCCGGGTGCTGTTCGGTGATGGTGGCGTCGAACTCTCGTGTCGACGGGCCGACGTGGATGCGCCAGTGGGTGTGGCGGTCGTCGATCTGACTGACCTGCTCGACTCCTTCCATGAACTGCGGAAAGGTTTCGAACTGCGTCCACTGGTTGTAGGCCGTGCGGATCGGGACGTCCACATCGACAGTTGCGGCTACCGTGCTCAACGGGTACTCCTTCCCCAGCCTGTCTGCGTCTTGCCATCACAGACTGGATTCGGTCACAGCTGCAAGCCTTCGAGGCCCTGCAACTCGTACAGTGACTGCCTACCCGGGGCCCGAAAGCGCAAACAGGAGTGCGGCACTCAGGCGCGGCGGTTTGGGATGCGGATTTCGAGGTAACACGACGGTGCGGCCGTCGGCCGCGAGCCGTTCACCATATCGTCGGAGGAGGAGTTCATGGAACCCCTGGACATCGTCGCTCAGTGGCGTCGGGACATCGCGATCGCCGATAACGACGGTGACGCCGCCGCACGGCGTCTACACGGCGATGTGTCGGCGACGATCGTGGTCGAGGGGCAGCATGGACTGGCCACCGAGAACGACGAATCCGGTCGACGTACCGGGACCCACGGCGAGGATTGAGATCTCGTGCATGCCCTGCGATCTGAGATCGACTTCTCGACCGCGCCTTCGATTGCGGCGATCGCCGCTGTGGCTGGGTCGAATCCGTAAGTCCGGGTCCGCGGTCCGGTCGGACCTCGGGTTGGTTGGCGGTTGCCGGGACCGTCGACTGGGTCAGCGTCCGGACGGGACGCGCTGGCCCCGGCAACCGCCCGCCGGCCGGTCAGGAGCTCGGCCATCCCGTCCCCGGCGGCGGTCTGTGGTTCGATCTGCAAACCGGCAGATACCCGAGCACATCAGGTCCAAACCGAAACCACGGGACTTGTCGTCAGGTGCGCGCTAGTCGGTAGGCCAGGTCCCGGTCAGGGACTTGTATCCGGTCGCGCCCGCACGGTCCACGGCCGCCTTGACCAGACCGAAGACCGCGCCCTGCAGCGCGGCGGCCAGCAGAACCTCACGCCAGGTGTGGTCGCGGGCGGTCGCTGACGGCGGTTGCTCGCCGCCGGCCACCACACCCCAGACCCGGTTGAACACGGCCCCGGCGGCGATGCCACCGAGCACCCCGACGGCCATCCCGAGGGGCCGATACAGCGTCTTCATGACCGCCGCCGCCGTGCCAGCCACCAGATCAGTGCCGTGGCGGAGATCGCGGCCGCGGCTACCGGCACCGGATTCCGGCGAGCCACCTCGGCCGCCTGCTTGCCGCGTTCGGTCACCGGCTCGGGAACTGAGGCCTCGACCTTCTCGGCCGCGTGCCGGGTCTTCTCCTTGGCGACGGCCTGCACCTGATCGGCCTTCGCCTTGGTGGTGGCCTGCACCTGTTCGGCCTTGTCCCGCGCCTGGTCGGCGGCGGCCAGTGCCTGATATTTCGCGTCGGTGACCCGGTCCTTGGCCGCGTCGGCCGCGTCGTGGACCTTGTCCTTCGCGCGGGCGGGTACGTCCAGCTTGTCGGTCAACTCGGCGACGGTCTCGCCGAGTTCCTGCCGTGCCTGTTCGCGGTCCCGGCGCAGTTCCTCCGGATCGTTGGGCTCATTCATCGCTTACTCCCATCCTTGACGATCTCGATGTCTTCCTTGACGCCCTGCATCGCTTCCCTCGGCACCGGCGGCGCGGCTTCGGTGACATTCTTTTTGCCGAGCAGCCCCAGCCCCGCCCCGATCACGATCAGCACCGCACCGACGATCAGAGCGGCGGCCCAGTTCGGCAGCGCGAGCGCGAGGGCGCAGACAGCGGCGGCGGTGAGGGCGATGCCGCCGTAGAAGGCGAGGAGTCCACCGGCACCGGCGATTCCGGCGCCGCGAGCGATTCCCTTTGTGCGGTCCTGCATCTCGACGCGGGCGAGTGCGATCTCGTCGCGCACCAGGCGGGTGATCTGCTGGGTGGCGTCGTCGACCAGCTCGGCCACCGAGCGATCGGGTGGGGTGGCGGGTGGTCCGGTGTGCCTGTCAACCATGGCATTACCTCCTTATTCGGGTGTGTCTCGCGGGGGGAGGACGGGTTCGTGGTCGGGTGGCTGGCCCTGTTCGATGCGGCGTCCGCGAGCCAGTTCGGCATCGAATTCGGCACCGAGCAGTACCGCGACATTGCTGAGCCACAGCCACACCAGGAAGGCGACGGCACCGGCCAGCGAGCCGTACACCTTGTTGTAGGAACCGAAATTGGCCAGGTAGAGGGTGAAGCCGACCGAGGCGGCGATCCACACCAGCACCGCGAGCACGCTGCCCGGCGAGAGCCACCGGAATCCCGGCTGTTGCGCGTTGGGCGCGGCCCAATACAGCAGGGCGACTCCGAGACTGACGAGCACGGCGAGCACCGGCCACTTGGCGACGTCCCAGATCAGCACACCGACCGAGCCGATACCGAGCCACTCACCCGCCGCTTCGGCGAACCTGCCGGTGAACAGCACCCCGACCACGCACAGCGCGATCAGCAGCACCATCACCGCAGTGAGCCCGACGCGCAGCGGCAGCGTCTTCCAGATCGGGCGGCCCTCTTCGGTGTCATAGATCGTGTTGGATGCCCGGATGAAGGCCCCGATATAGCCGGAAGCCGTCCACAGCGCCGTCACCACACCGACGATCGCCAGTGGGCCTGCCAGCGAGCGGGAGCCCTGCAGCTCCCTGATGGCGTCGACGAGCAGTTCGGTGCCGGGACCGGGGCCCAGTTGCTCGATGGTCTGGATGAAGGAGTCGGTCGCCGAGGGGTCGAGCAGCCCGAGCAGTGCGGTGAGCACGATGATGCCGGGAAATATCGACATCACGCTGTAGTAGGTGAGCGCAGCGGCCCAATCGGTCACATTGTCTTCCATGAACTCGGCCACGGTGCGGCGCAGCACGCCCCTCCACGACCGCCACCGCAGCGCCGAAGGGCCCTGCGACCAGTCCTGCGCCACGGGCTCGCGTTCGGCAACACTCTCCGCCATCCGGATATCCTCCTGATCGTCGGCCGTTTACCCGGTATCCGAGGGGTCAAACGGTGGACCGGTCCGCTCCATGCGCGAGTTGGTCTTCGTAGAAGCGTTCCTCTCGGAGGCTCCGAGAACCGCTGTGTACCAGCTGGTTTCATACGAAAATGGCACGGCGGCACCCGATGAATGCTGCGCGGTGCCCACCCGCGATTCAGAATCCGACGAGTCCCGAGGCCAGATCCACGGTGTCGATGATCTGTGTGACCTGCTGGCGTGCGTTGGGGCACTGGTCGCGCGTGACCACATCGATCGCGTCGCGGTCGCGGGCGACGGCGATATTGATCGCACCGTTGCGCAGTGCCCAGAGGTGGACGACACCGTTGAACCTCACGCGAGCGATGGCGGTGCCCTGTTGGCGCCAGCTAGCGAGATCGGCCCACATCGTGTCGCACAGCCGCGCACCGGCGGCTGGATCGATCACCGGCCCGTTCCCAGAGGCCGGGTCCCCGCCGGTGCCTCGCGATTCGGTGGTCGTCGCGCAGGCGATGACACCCGCCGATATGAGAACGCCCAGCAAGGCGACGCGCCCTAAGGGGTGGACGCGACGGTGGGTTCGTCTCATGAGCATTGGGCTCTCTTTCATCCGGGAACACGAGATGGTTCACCAGTCGAATGCCCGCGTCTCGGGAGCCGAATCGGAGATCGTCCTGCGCGATATCAGGTCGCGGGCTGGGCGCTGTCGTCGGGACGGCCGCGACGGCTGCCGGTGTAGGCACTTTCGCGCAGCCAGTTCACCGCTTGGGGGATCATCGTGACGTCGGCCGGTCGGTTGAGGATCGGATCGAAGAAGTCGGTGCGGTGTTCGCCGGGCTCGGCTCGCCGCAGGTCGAGTTCGCCGACGATCTCGGGTGGGCGGCCGATCCCATCGGCGATGAGCGAGAATCGGATCACCTGGTCGTCGAGGTGATCGTCGAGGGCTCGCAAGGAGGCCGTATCCGGTAGGTCGGTGTCGAGCGGTTCGGCGAACAGCCAGACCGGTGATGCGTCGGCGAATCGGTAGGGCAGGAGAGTGCCGAAGCGGGCTGTGGACCAGGCGCGGGCTGGGGTGATGACGAACCGGCCCAGCGTGCTGGTGCCGGTCGTTGCCAGCGCGAAGTCCCAGGGGCGCTCGTCGCGATCGAGAACCCGGAACGCCAGCCCGAGCACATCGGGTACCCCGCCGGGGCTGCCGATGCCTTTCGACACCCGGGCGATGACCGCTCGGTCGCCGGGACCGAACCAGGGCACGTAGTCGCTGGTGGCATGGAACCGGCCCGCGAGGCGGATACCGCGTGGGTGGAACACCCGTGCGTGCCGAATCCGCGCCCCTGTCTGGAAGGCGGTGCGGACAGCGGTGGTCGGCAGTTCGGCGATGCTGTGCCTATCGATCATCGGCGCTGGTCTCCTGTCACGGTTGTGGCGGTGGTCTTTCGCCCGGCGCGGTACGACGAGCCCCATACGGTGCGCCTACCCAGGGAAACGGCGGCCAATCGCTGTTCGCCGCTTCGGCACAACAGTTCGGCGTCGCTCGACCTACCGCTGTTCTGTGAACGCCCGACGCGACTCCTCGTGCAGGATCGCGAGAAGTTCCTCTTCCAGCGCGACGAATTCCGGGGCGGTGATCGTGGACAGCCCCCGGGGCCGCGGCAGGTCGATGCGTAGTTCGTGGCGAACGGTGGCCGGGCGCGCCGACAGGACGATCACCCGATCCGACAGGTACACCGCCTCGCGCACATCGTGGGTGATCATCAGGACCATCCAGCGGTAGCGCTGCCAGACCTCTTGTAACCACGACTGCATCTCGGTGCGGGTCAGTGAGTCGAGCGCGCCGAAGGGTTCGTCCAGCAGTAGCAGTTCACGCTCCTGGACGACGGTCCGCAGCAGTGCGGCTCGCTGTCGCATCCCGCCCGACAGTTGCGACGGGCGGGCGTCCTCGAACCCGGACAGGCCGAAGGCCGGGAACAGTTCGCGGGCGCGGCGCCGGGCCTCCGTTTTCGGAACACCCTGTACCCGCAAGCCGAGGATGGTGTTGTCGAGGACGGTTCGCCAGGGGAACAGCAGGTCCTTCTGCGGCATGTAGGCGCAGTGCGAGGCGGTGTCCTCGCCGTCGGCCGCGCGGAAGCCGACGCTGCCGGAGTCGGGGGATTCGAGTCCGGCCAGCATGTTGAACACGGTGCTCTTGCCGCAACCACTCGGCCCGATGACGGTGACGAACTCGCCCGATCGGACGGTGAACGAAACCCCGCCCAGCACCGCGAGGTCCGGGCTGCGCCGACCGGGCTGCGGAAACGACTTGGTGAGGTGGTCGACGACGATACGGTCGTCCCCGGCGTCAGTCACGTCGGCTCCTGTTCTGCGCGCGCGACCACGGCGCGACGAGGCGTTCGATCGCGAACGTCGACAGGTACAGCGTGATGCTCAGCAGCGCCGTGACCAGCACTGCCGCCAATACCAGGTCGGTGCGGAACGAATTCTTCTGCAGGCTCATATAGATGCCGAGACCAACGCTCGCGCCGACATACTCGGCGAACACCGCGCCGACGACCGCGTAGGTGATGCCGATCCGCAGCGCCGTGAAGAACCGCGGCAGCGCGGACGGCAGTCGCACATAACGGAACACCTGCAGCCGGGAAGCGCCCATACTCCGCAGCAGCGCGCCCGCGTCACGGTCGGCCGCGGCGAAGCCCTCGATCAGGCCGATGGCCATCGGGAAGAACGTCACCAGCGCGACCACCAGGATCTTGGGCAGGAGACCGAACCCGAACCAAATGATCATCAACGGTGCGATCGCGACGATCGGCACGGTCTGCGACGCGACGAACAGCGGCACCAACGCACGCCGCAGCCAGGGCGAGAAGTCCACGACCACCGCCAGCACCCACGCCAGAGTCAGCGACACCGCGAACCCGACCAGCGTCACCTGCAAGGTGGCGGCCGCATGCGAGATGATCTCGTCCCGGTGCGCCCAACCCTGCTGGACGACACGCAGCGGTGACGGCAGCACCTGCGGACGGACACCGCTGCTCGTGACGTAGACCTGCCAGATCGCGACGAGCACCGCCACCGTGACCAACGACGGCACCGCCCATCGGATCCCCGCCCAGCGAGCCGTCCCGCCGTCGTCGCCGGTGGGAACCGGCGACGACTTGGCTACGGACAGCTCACGGGTTGGCGAGGTACTCATTGGTGAAATAGGTCGACCAGTCGGGTTCGGTGGTCAGCGGCTTTCCATCGGGGCCGGTCAGCAGACCGCCCCGGTACAGGAAGCCGGAGTTCGCCGACCATTGCTGCACCGTCTGGGTGCCCACTTTGCCTGCGGGGTCCTTCATGAACTGAGAGGCCAGCATGCGCTGGCTCTCGAAGACCAGCGCCTCGTCGTTGAACGCGCCCGGATTGGCATTGATGAGATCCTGGGCCGCGGCATCGGGATTGTCCGCGGCGAACTGGTATCCGCGTTGCAGCGCCTGCACGAATTTCGCGGCGCGGTCGGGGTTCTCGGCCAGCCAGCCCTCGTTGGCATCGATCACGATCGCGTACGAGTCCGGGAAACCGAAGTCGGTGTACCGGAAGTACCGCATCGGGGTGCCGTGGTGTTCGGCCTCGACCCCTTCCCACGCCAGATACGAGACGGTGAAGTCCGCCTTGCCGGAGTAGACCGCTTCATACGCCGACGAACCCAGCATCACCGAGGTGAAATCGCCGGTGCCGCCGTCGTTGCGGATGACCTGCTGCAGTGCCTCCCGCTCGCCCGGGTCGCCGAAACCGGCGTAGGTCTTGCCGTCGAGATCTTTCGGTCTGGCGAGGTCGGTGCGGTCGGCACGCACCCCGATGCCCGTAGCCCAGTGCTGCAGCGGGGCGAGCACCGACTTGACCTGCGCACCCGATGCGCGGGCGAAGGTCGACGAATTGTGGGTACTGATCCCGAATTCCGCGTTTCCGGCATCGACCATCGTGTCGACCGAGGTGTTGTTGTACGGCAGGACCTGCACATCCAGACCGGCGTCGGCGAAGTAGCCGCGCTGCAACGCGACGTAGAGCCCGACGTGGTTGGTATTCGGCGTCCAGTCCAACGCGAACCGGATGGTTCGATCGGAGCCGCCGCCCGAACCACAGGCGGTGAGCAGCGACAGGGTCGCCACGATGGTTGCCATGACCGCGAGCCCGCGGCGCAGACGCCCGCTCATGCGGCAGGCCAGGGCTGCGGATGCAGGGCGGTGTCCCAGAACATCAACTCGTAGCGCACGGCGAGGATGAATGCCTTCTCCATCGCCGCCCGCTCGCGCTCGCTCGCCGACTCGGCAGCGGCGTCGACCAGCGATCGGGCCGTGGCCGCGGACTGCTGGAACTCCGCCGCGCCGTAGGTGGTGACCCACTGGGCGTACGGGTGGGCGGAGTCGGCGGCGATCACCTTCGCGGCGCTCTCGGCCAGGTCGCGCCCCACTTCGGCATAGATCCAGAAACAGGGCAGTGCGGCAGCCGCGGCGACGGCGTAGGACTCGGTCGCGGCGGCGGCGATCAGGAAGGACACATAGGCCAGGCAGGTCTGCGAATGCTCCGGCTCGCCCTGTCGCGGAGGCAGCGCGCCACCGGTGAGCATCTGGTCGTGCATGGCCGACTCGACAGCGGCGGCGTTCGCGGACGAGGTCGCCCAGAAGGCCGCGGTCTGCGGGTCAGGCGACTTCGCGGCGAGAATCGCCAGCGCCTTCGAGTATCCGGTGAGATACAGCGAATCCTGTTCGATGTAGGTGCGGAACACCTCGAGCGGCAACGTGCCCTCGCCGAGGTGCCGCAGGAATTCCAAGTCGTCGATCGCACTGCGCAGGACTTTGGTCCGGTCCCAGAGGTGATCGGTGAACAAGTCTGTCTTCGTGGTGTGGGCGTGCAACACCGTGACATCCCTTCGTCAGCATTACCTGAACAGGTTCGGCGGGTCTGTTCTCAGCCTCGCGGTCGCGAGACACCCCGTGTCAGAACTCGACCGACACTAGCAGCGCCCGCCGACACGCGGGCTCGGCCCGGTTCCACGTGTAGCCCCGGTCACGGTGGTAGGTGTTCGGCAGCGGACCGGCACCCAGTAACTTGCCTGCCAAGGAGTCCGTCTTCCGCCTCCATCGATCCCGCCGAACGAAGAGAGCTGATCTCAATGTCGACCTCTACCGCGCGTGCGCACATCGGTGTGACCGGCCTGGCCGTGATGGGCAGCAATATTGCCCGTAACTTCGCCAAGCACGGCTACACCGTCGCGCTGCACAACCGTTCCGTCGCCAAAACCGACGCACTGCTCGCCGAGCACGGCGGTGACGGTGATTTCGTCCGCACCGAGACCGTCGAGGAGTTCGTCGCGGCGTTGGAGAAGCCGCGCCGAGTGTTGATCATGGTCAAGGCGGGCGAGGCGACCGACACCGTCATCGCCGAACTCGCCGACGCGATGGAGCCGGGCGACATCATCATCGACGGCGGCAACGCCCTCTACACCGATACGATTCGCCGCGAGGCCGCCCTGCGCGAACGCGGCCTCAACTTCGTCGGTGCGGGCATCTCGGGCGGCGAGGAGGGCGCGCTCAACGGTCCCGCGATCATGCCCGGCGGACCGAAGGAGTCGTACGAGTCGCTCGGCCCGCTACTGGAGTCGATCGCCGCGCAGGTCGACGGCACCCCGTGCTGCACCCACATCGGCCCCGACGGTTCCGGGCACTTCGTCAAGATGGTGCACAACGGCATCGAATACGCCGACATGCAGTTGATCGGCGAGGCCTACCACCTGTTCCGCGACGCACTCGGTTTCGACGCCAAGCAGATCGCGGACGTGTTCACACAGTGGAACTCCGGGGACCTGGAGAGCTACCTGGTCGAGATCACCGCCGAGGTGCTCGCCCAGACCGATGCGAAGACCGGCAAGCCGCTCGTCGATGTCATCGTCGACGCTGCCGAGCAGAAGGGCACCGGCCGCTGGACGGTCAAGTCCGCGCTCGACCTCGGTGTTCCCGTGACCGGCATCGCGGAGGCCGTTTTCGCCAGGGCGCTGTCGGGCTCCCGCGCCCAGCGCAAAGCCGCGGTGGGACTCGCGTCGGGCACTCTCGCCGACAAGCCCACCGATGTCGAACAGTTCACCGAGGACATCCGGCAGGCGCTGTACGCCTCCAAGGTCGTCGCCTACGCACAGGGCTTCGACCAGATCGCCGCGGGCAGCGCCGAGTACGACTGGGATCTGCACCCCGGTGACCTGGCCACGATCTGGCGCGGCGGCTGCATCATCCGCGCCCGCTTCTTGAACCGGATCAAGGATGCCTACGAGCAGGATCCTGCCCTGCCGAGCCTGATCCTGGCACCGTACTTCCGCGAGGCGATCGAGACGGCCATCGATAGCTGGCGGCGCGTGGTCTCCACCGCCACCCTGCTCGGGATTCCCGTCCCGGCGTTCGCGTCCTCGCTGTCCTACTACGACGCGCTGCGCGCAGAGCGCCTGCCGGCCGCACTGACCCAGGGCCAGCGCGACTTCTTCGGCGCGCATACCTACGAGCGCGTCGACGCAGAGGGCAAATTCCACACGCTGTGGAGCGGTGACCGCAGCGAAGTGGTCGCGGGCTGAACTCTGACCAGGGTGCGGTGAGAGTCTGACCGTGAACCTCTTCGGTACCGCTGCGCGGAGCAACCGCGCAGCGGTACAGGCAGTGGAACTGGATGCGCCCCACTGAATTAGGGATTGCACGGCTTTTGATTTGCGTGCGGGCGGCGATATGAAATCTCGACTGCTGAATGCACTAATCGAGACAGTGGTCATCGAAAACCTTTTCCAGAGGATTGCCGACGACCGCTGCGGGTGTGGGAGATAATGCAGTGGTGAGCACCGAGAGCATCCAGACCAACGCTCGCCCGAAGCGTCGCAACGGGCCCCGACTTCCGCCGGATGAGCGTAGAACGCAACTGCTCGACGCCGCGCTCCGTGTCGTCGGCGATGCCGGACTCGCGAATTTGACCATGCAGGCAGTTGCCAAGGAAGCCGGCGTAGCCAAGCCGGTGCTGTACGCGATGTATCCCACCGCGCCGGAGCTGATGGCGCACCTGCTGCACCGGGAACACGCACGGGGAATGGGTCAGGTCTCCGCTGCTATGCCGCGTGACCTGCAAGAATCCGACCCTGATCGTGAGTACGTCGCGGCAGTGATGGCGTTTCTCGAATCTGTCGCCGCCGCCCCGACCCGCTGGCGTCTGATCCTGCTGCACAGCGACGGTGCGCCGACCGACTATCGCGAACTGCTCGGCGCGGCCCGCGACAAGCTCCTCGATCAGTGTGTCGAGCTGCTGACCGCGGGTTTTGCTGTGCGCGGTGGCCCGCACGAGGTCGATGTCGAATTGATCGCCCACGTGATGCTCGGGTTCACCGAAGTACTGGGACGAATGGTGCTGTCGGATCCGCAACGCTTTCCGCCTGAACGATTACGCGCCACTGTCCGGTCCATGATCCGAACATTGCCGGACAGGCCGGGAGCCGAATTTTCCGGGGATGCGGACAGTGATGCTCAGTCCGATTGAGTGTTAGGTCGAGAAACGACGGAAATCCGCTCACCGATATTCGGTGAGCGGATTCGTACCGGTCGACTACCTCAGTTCGATATCGGCGATGATCAGCACGGGCCAGGCGATTATCTGGCCGATCGCGGAGAACAATCGGTCGAGCCCGTGCAAGTCGCTCAGATGGCTGTCGTGGGTGATCAACCAGATCACACCGATCGCGATATAGGGAATGCCGCCTGCGATGGCCAGGTACATCATCTGACGGATACTGAGCCGGCGTTCCAGTAGCTTTGTCACCATTGTCGTTCTCTATTCCGTTGTCAGGCGATGTCGCCGAGGATCGGTTGCGATTCGATGAGGCCCTCATCGGAGGGAGCGAGGCCATCCATCAACACGCGGTCGCGTTGTTTCGCGCGTAGTGCGTGGTGGGCTTGCGACGGGATGTCGTATCCATATTTCTTCTGAGCCTGCCGGGGTGTCGTGGTCACCGGATTGTTCGGCGTCAATGCGAGCAGCACCGGTGCCGCCACCGGCACCGTCGTCGGCGAGATCAGCTGCAGCAGGAGCAATTGCAGCCGAGTATTGAAGCTGACCACTGTCATCGCCGCGCTCAGCCAGGGCAGGACGAGGAGATCGAGAACGCGTCCGGTCGGTAGTCCGGCCATCTCCCGCATCCAGCGCGGCATCGTGGCCAGTGTTCCGCGGCGCAGGAATGCCGCGACGATGGTGAACAGCGGTCGCAGCACGAGCGGCATCGGCGGCAGCATCACCTCGGCGTCGAGGAGATGATTCATCGCCTTCTTCGCGATATCGGATCCGATGAGTTGCGGGCGCATGCGTTCGAAGTACTGCGCCACGCCTTCGCGAGTACGGGGAACATCTGCTGGATCGCAGGTTTGGAGTTCTGCTGCTCGGGCGCACTCGTGCCAATACCGGGACTCGTCGTCGGCGCTGAGCCGCCCCGGTCCGAACTTCTCGTAGGCGATCAGCAGGGAGTGCCACGCGGTGAGGTGAATCCACAACTGCGACTGCGGGTCGTTCGCGTCGTAGTACTTCCCGGTCACCGGATCGATTCCCACGGCCTTGGAATGGATCTTGACCAAGATATCGGCCGCGCTGGTCGTCGACCGACTGTCGGCGAACATCACCATGGCGAAATAGCGCAACGTGCGGTCGTAGCGAGTACGGGGGCGGCTATAGATCGCACCGGTGGTGTCCACGGCCGCGATCAGTGCGGGGTCGAGTTCCTCGATAACGACTGCTCGCTGAAAGCCGATGGTCAATCCGGTCGGGTAACTCCATACCCGCCAGGCGACGGAGTCGGGTCCGAAGAATCCGTAGTCCTCGGCCGGCGCGACCTCCGGTAGCGACAACCATGCGCGTAGTGCTGCCATGCGGTTCTCCCCATATTCTTTGCTGTCGGTCGCGAGCTATCAATTCAATTACTACTCGCGTGTAGTTTTCAAGTAAGATGATAGCAGTCCGTACCACGGGCCGCTACGGTTCGCGCTCCGTTTTCGGCCGAAATTCGGCTGTGAATACCGAGCGGGCGCGCCATTCCTCAACCGACAGAACATTTTCGGCAGTGGGCTGGGACCGCACGGCACTCATCGCGCGGGCGAGTGGCATCCTCTCGATCAGCGCGAAAGCGTCGGGGTGCTGACTTCACTGACCAGCCAGCGATCGAGGTCCTTGCGCAGCGACATGCTCACCGAGAGCTGTCCGGGAGTCGGCTCGCCCTTGGTGCCGAGGCTGGTGATGGTCTGATTGATCACGGCCACCGCTGTCGCCGACGTCTCGTCGGCGGACTCGATGGCGCAGGTGACGTTGCCGACCGTGGAGACCACCTGCCCCTGGGCGAGCACGTCGCGCAGATCTTTGCTGGTGGCGTCGAATTCGGTCTTCCAGCTGCCGGTGGCGCCCGCAATCACGGCGGCGAAATAGGTGTCGAGATCCTTGGCGTCGTAGCGAGCCAGCGTCGGGGCGTAGGTGCACGCCGCCGCGAGTGCGGAGTCGCGCGCCTGTTCACGGGCGCGGATGCGGTGGTTGTCCACGGCGAGGAAGGAGGCGGCGGCGACAGCGGCGATCGTGATCATCGCGGCCGCCGGGATCACGAAGCGGCGCAGAGTAATTCGCCGAGGTTCCGTAGTCGGTTCGGTGGTCTCGGAGTTCGAGTCGTCGGTGGTCATGGATACGTCCTTTGGAGGAAGGGGTCAGTTGGCGGGCAGGGGGACGGAGAGTTCGTCGCCGGTGACGCCGGGAGGCGGGCCCGATCCGTTGTCGGGTCCGGCAGGGCGCGGTGCGTTGGCCGAGCCACGGACCTGCAGTTCGGGATGGCTGGTGACGCAGTAGTTGTAGAGGCGGCCACGGCCGTCGGAGACCCCGGCGGGGGAGACCGGGATGGTCTCGTACTCGCAGGTGGGACGCGGCCAGATGTCAGCCATGGTGTGAAAGGCGTTGTCGTGGGCCGGAACTCCGAGAGCGACGACACCGGCGCGCAAGGCGGGAAACAGTGCTGTCATGGCCGGGGTCCGCAATCGGGCCGCTCGGGTGATGGCGACGAAATTGGTCACCAGGCTGGTCAGTGGGTCGCTGGTCTCGGTGAGAACGCCGCCGAGTGTGGTCAGCCTGCCCGGACCGTCGTCGAGAAGTTCGCGCACCTCGTTGTCGGCGGCGTTCATCTGGTCGAACAGCGCGCTCGACCCGCGGACCAGGGTGGCGAGGTCGGGCTGGGCGTGTGCGGTGGTGTCGGCGATGACCCCCAGATTGCGAATCAGCTCGGTGGTCTGGGGGAGCAGTCCGGTGAGGCCGGTCATCGCCTGGCTGAGACCGCTGATCACAGTGCGCAGCACATCGGGGCCGCCGAGCAGCGCGCGATCGAGTTCGTCGACGATCACCGTGAGCCGGTCCGGGTTCATCCCGGCGATGAGCGCTCCGGTGTTGTCCAGGAACGAGTCGATCGTGACCGGGGTGCTCACCTGGTCGGCAGCCACCGTCGCGCCATCGGCCAGATAGGGTCCCGCGCCGGTGGTCGGCCGGAAGTCGAGATACTGTTCACCTGCTGCCGAAAGACGCCCGATCGCTACGGGTGTCCCGACGGGAATGGTTGTAGCGCTGTCGATCTCGGCTTCGGCGAGGATGCCGACGCCGTCGAGCGCGATGGCGCGTACCGCGCCCACCCGCACCCCGCGGACGGTGACGTTGCTGTGCGGGAGCAGTCCGCCGGAGCTGTGGAGCTGGACCCGCACGGTGTAGGTCGTGTGCAGTGGCCGGATGCCGACGACGTCGACGGCGATGTAGCCGGATCCGATGACGAGCATCCCGATCATGCCGAGCATGGCACCGGCTGTCTTGTGGCGCTCAGCCCAGCGTGCCAGCCGGACGACGAGGGTAGCGGCGCGCGGGATCATCGATGGCCTCCCTGCAGCCGGCCGAGCACCCGAGCCGTTACCTGGGCGAGGCTGCCGACGAACGCGGTGACGTCGGTGCCGTCGGGCAACCTGCTGCCCTCGGTGTCGGTGAGCGCGCCGATGTCCAGATACGAGATCCGCGCTGCGACAGCCAAACTCGACCCTTGCATCGACGTCCGCGCCACCGGCCCCAGCGTGTTGAGCCTGTCCAGCGTGGTGCCCAAGTTGTCCCCCATCCGAGTGAATCCGGTCATCAATGCCTGCACGCTGTCGAACAGGCTGAGGAATTCGGGACCGGTGGTCGAGGTGAAGTCGCCGAGCGCGGCGGTCACCGTGGATACCTTCGTCGTGAGATCGGTGATGGCGCGGTTGTTCTCGGCGATCACGGCGATCAGATCGGGGAAGGTGTCGGCTGCCTGACCGAGTTCGGCCTTGCGGGCGCGCAGAGTGGAGGTGAGGCCATCCAGTCCGTTCAACACCGAATCGATCTGCCCCGTGCGTTGATTCAACGCGCCCAGCGTCGCGGTGAGTTCGGTGAGCAGGTGCGACAGCTGGGGTCCGCGTCCGCCGACGATCGTGTTGAGTTCGGAGGTGATGCGGGCGACCTGGTTCATCGCACCGCCGTCGAGCAGCATCGACATCGCCATCATCAGCTCCTCGACCGACGCGCCTGCCGACGTGTGCTCGCGGTCGATGACATCGCCGTCGGCGAGCAATGGGGTACCGGGCTGGTGTTCCGGCAGCACGATGGCAACGTGGATGTCGCCCAACGGGGTCGGCTGCCGCAATTCGGTACGGGTTCCCCGCGGTAGTGCGATATCGCGGCGCACCTCGAGCTCGACATCGGCGAGGAAATTCGTCGTATCGATCCTGGTGACGACCCCTACGTCGGTGCCGCCGATCTTGACCCTGGCCCGTTCGGGCAGATTGAGCGCGTTGTCGAACACCGCGTGCAAACGGTAGGACGGCCCGTCGACACCGGGGCGCGGCAGCGGGACATTGTCGACGGTGACCGTGCACGAGCACACGCTGAGCGCGGCGAGTGCGGTGACGGTGAGTCGGGCGGCTCTGCTCATTCGGACAGTCCGAGGAGTGCGGCGGTCAGACCGAAGTCCGGACCGAAGTCCATGAGTTTGCCCGTCCGGCAGCCGTCGGCGCGCAAGGCGACCCGAGCACACAACAGCGACAGAGTCTCGTTGTCCAGCAACGTTTTATCGGTGAGCAGATGCAGCCGCAGCGTCTGTTGGTCGGTGCTGACCGCGCGGGCGAAGTTGTCGGCCATCAGCGGCGTCACATCGACGATCTCGGTGAGGCCGCGTGCGTTGTCGCGCATCTGGCCGGTAACGGTGACCAGACGGCTCACCGCGTCGGTGAGCGGTGCGCGATTCTCGGCCAGCACCGTGGAGGTGTTGGCGATGAAGTCGTTGACCTGGGTGAGTACCGCGGCCAAGCCCGGCGCCTGTTCGGCGAGCAGGGCGACGAGTTCGGTGAGTCGGCCGCTGAAGTCGCGGACCGTCTGGTCGTTCCCGGCGATCATCGTGGTGAGCTCGTTGAGCTCGACGATGGTGCGTGAGATCTGGTCGCGATTGGCCAGCGACACCTCGAACGTCGTGGAGAGGACGTCGAGGGTTTCGCGGATTCGGTCACCGTTGCCGTCGAGCATCGGAAACAGCACCCGGCTGGCCATCGGGCCGTTCGCGTTGTCGCCCTTCAGCGCCTCGCCGAGTTGTTCGAAGTTTCGCAGGATGCGGTCGAGCTCCACCGGAGTTCTGGTGTGCGCCAACGGTATATGTGCGCCGTCTGCGAGTATGGGCCCTTCGCCGGAATAGGCGGGAGTCAATTCGACGTGACGATTGGTGATGAGCTGAGGGGAGACCAGGGCAGCCATGGCGTTCGCAGGCAGCTCGACGCCCGGCTCGATGGTCATCGCGACCTCGACGAAGGCGCCCTTGGGCTCGATCGCGTCGACTCGCCCGACCGGGACTCCGAGGACCGACACGTCATTGCCGACGAACAGACCCGCGGCCCCTTCGAAGTCCGCGGTGAGGTGGACGGCATCAGGGCGAAGCGACACCGGGATCGACGAACAGCCCATGCCGATGCCGGTGATGATCACCAGCGCTAGGCATTGCAGCAACCTGCGCATCATTTGCACCCTTCTACCGCGTCGGCCAGGCACAGCCAGTTGTCCGGGAACAGCCACGGCATGTAGATGTCGCCGTAGGGTCCCTGGGCGAACGAGTTGTTGAATTGGCGGACCGCCACCGGCATCACCTGATACAGCGCGTCGAGGTGTTCGCGATTCTTCTCCAGACCCTGCGACATGGTGTTCAGGTTGTGGATGAGCGGGCCGAGCCTGCCGCCGTCGTCGATACCCATGTCCTGCAAGATCTTCGAAGCAGCGGCGATGTTGTCGAGCAGCTCTCTGATCAGATCGCGACGCTGGACGACGGAGTCGCCGATTGCCTGGCCGTTGGTCAGCAACACCAGCACGCTGTTCTGGTTGTCGGAAATCAGTCCGGAGACCTGATCCATGCTGCCCAGCAACTGATCCACCTCATCGCGCCGGGAGGCGATCACCTTGGCTAGGGCGCCGACGCTGTCGAGCGCCTGGGCGGTGAGCGCCGGTGAATCGCCCAACTGCGTGCTCACCGCGTCCAGGCTGGCGCGCAACGCGTTCGGATCGAGTCGTTCGAGATGCTCGAAGGAATTGCGATATTTCGGATCGTTCACGACTTTGGCCAGGTTGTAGGGAACGGTGGTGGCCGACAACGGGATTCGAGAACCGGGCAGGTGCCCCTCGGCCCCCGGATCGAGTTCGACGTGCATCTTGCCGAGAATGGTCGACATCTTGATCGCCGCTTTCGCGTCGTGACCCACGGACAGGTCGGGCCGCACACTCATCGTGACCAGGACACGGTCCCGCTCGAGCCGCACGGAAGTGACCGTGCCGACTTCGATCCCGGCCACGTCGACGCTGTTGCCTGTCCGCAGGCCCGCGGCCTGGGCGAATTCCGCGTGGACGGTGTCCTCACCGAGGTGGGCGCGCGAGAGTATCCCGGATCCCAGGACGAGCACGATCACCGTGACCCCCGCCGCGATGCCGAGGGCGAAGTACCGGTTGCGGAACGCATCGAGCAGGGTCGTGCGGACAAGGGAGAACAGGAATGTGATCATCGGCAGACCTCCGAGTGTTCGTTGCCGCCGACCTGGGAGAACATTCCGCGGGGGAACAGCACGCCCCACAACGACACGTCGAGGCTGCAGACATAGGTATTGACGTAGGTGCCGTTGCCGCTGATCCGGGCCAGACCGGCCAGGATCAGCGGTAGTTCGATCGCCGACTGATCCAGGCGCGCACCATTGGACAGCAGCAGGTCGACGCCTTCGCTCGCCTGTCGCTGTGCCTGTGCCATACCCGGTGCGACCCTGGTGATGAGATCGGTGAGTTTCGTCGTCGACTCAGCGATTCCCGTGACCGAATCCTCGAGTACCGCTCCCTGTTCGTACAGCCCGCTGACCAGCGCACGGGACTGGGTGATCAGCGTCTCCAGCTCACCGCTGCGGTTGGCCAGGCTGGTGATCACATCGCTGAGGTTGGTGATCACCGCGCCGAGGATCTCGTCGCGTTCGGAGAAGGTCGTGGCCAGCGCGGCTGCCTGGGTGATCAAGGCCGACAACGACACTCCGTCACCTTGCAGCGCCTGCACCAGGGTTTCCGACAGTGAGTTCACCTCGTCGGGTTGCAGCAGGCTGAACAGTGGTTCGAAGCCCGACAGCATGGCGGAGACGTCGAACGACGATTCGGTGCGCTCCAGGGGAATCGAGCCGCCCGCGGGGAGTGGTTCGCCCGCGGATTCGCCCACGGCCAGCGCGACGTAGCGCTGGCCGATCAGATTCTGATAGCGGATCATCGCTGTGGTGGTGGTGCTCAGGTGCTGGCGAGACTGCACCGACAGGGTCACCTCGGCGTTGCGGCGGTCGACCAGATCGATCGCGTCGACCCGGCCGACTCGCACTCCGGCGATACGCACGTCGTCGCCGGTGCGTAAACCGAGCACATCGGTGAAGGTGGCGCTGTAGCGATGGGTGTCGCCCGGCACCGAACGTTGCAACGTCGACCAGATCGTGTAGGTCGCGATCATGGACAGTGCGACGAAGACGGCGAGCCCGAAATAGGTAGTGCGGGTGCGCATCTCAGTGACCTCCTGAGGATGGCGGCGCGACCGTCACGGTCGCGCCGGTGAGCACGGAGCCGAGCAGAAGCTGCTGCGTGGTGTTCGGGCGTTTGCCCAGGAACGCGGCCACCGCGGCGGGGCCGGTCAGCGCGACCGGTCCGGCTCGGTGGCCGGGCGGTGGCGGAGCAGAACTCGCCGGTGCGGTGATGCCGGGAATCACCAGACCGGGGAGCGAGAGTCCGGGGATGTTCGGCAGCGCCGGAATATGCGGCAGGGTAGGCAGTGCCGGCATGGTGGGAATCGGCGCAGGCCCTGCGGAGGCCAGCCAGCCGGGAATCAGCTGTGCCGGATACGACTGTGGCGCCGGGGAATCCGGGATGCTGCCGGTGTCGCACCGTGGTCCGGCCTGGCTGCCGTAACGCGGGCAGTCGGCCGCGGTGTACTGGCGGAACGGAGTGAACGAGACCGTGACATCCCATTGCATCTGCTTGCTGGGTCCCCAATTGAACACGGTGGCAAGGCGACTCAGGGAATCACCGAGTGCGGTGACGGTTTCGCTCAACGCCGACGGATCCGCCGCGAGCGCGCCGAATGTCTCGTCCAGTCCGACGACGAGCTCCTTGCCCGCATCCGGGTTCCGGGCGAACAGAGCCTGGGTCGCGTCGGTGGCAGTACCTGCCGAGGTGAGCAGTGCGATCACCTGGTTGCGGCGAGCGGTGATCGTGTGCGCCGTCTGCACCGATTTGCCGAGGGCATCAGCGAGTTCGGGCGCCGACTGATTCACCGCCGCGGTGGCCGCGCCGAGATCGCCGAGCAGATCACCGATGCCGGGCAGTGCGCGGACCTCGGTGATCCACTGGTCGAGCCGTTCGATCGTGGAGCCGGGCATTCGGGTATCACCGTCGAGTGCCTCGGCCAGGGTGGCCAGCACACGGGCGAGTTTGGCGGGCTGGATGCGGTTCAAGACGTCGCGCAAGGTGGTCAGCGTGGTCTGCAGGGCTACCGTGGCGCGGCTGGTGTCCTGCTCGACGACGGAACCTGCCCGTAATGGTGTCGCGGCCGGGCCGTTGTCCACGAGTTCGATCGAGGTGACTCCGAAGATGTTGGCCGGCACGACACGGGCCGTCACCGAAGCCGGAATGGCCCCGGCAGCAGCAGGCTCCAAGTCCATACCCACTCGCTGGCTCAGCCCCTTCTCGGCGATCTCGACCGCCGACACCGTGCCGACGAGCAGCCCGTGAAAGCGCACGTCGGCGCGAGCAGGCAGCCCGTCGCCGGTACTGGTCATCAGTGCCGTCACCGCGACGGTTTCCTCGAAATGGCCCGCGTAGCGCAGTCCGAGCAGTGCGACGACACCGGACAGACTCAGTGTCATCGCCACACCGGCCACGCTCAGCCGCCCGCGCGACCAGCCGCGTCCACTGGGATCCGGATACATTTCAGTCCCCTTATCCGGAGATTCGGATACCGGAGTCGACGCCCCAGATCGCGAGTGTGAGAAGCAGATTGAGGAAGACGACGACGATGATCGTCATCTTGATCGCGCGCCCGGCCGCGACCCCGACGCCTTCCGGCCCGCCAGCGGCGATATAGCCGAAGTGACATTGGATGAAGGTGGCCACGAGCACGAACGCGACCGCCTTGAGGACCGAATACACGATGTCGCCCGGGTCGAGGAACTGGTGGAAGTAGTGGTCGTAGGTGCCGATGCCGTTGTCCCCCAAGAAGAACGCGGTGACCTTGGTGGTGAGGTAGGCGGTGGCCATGCCGACGCTGTAGAGCGGCAGGATCGCGACCGCGGCGGCCAGCATGCGGGTGGTGATGAGATAGGGGAGTGGGCGGATCGCCATCGACTCGAGCGCGTCGATCTCCTCGGCGATCCGCATCGAGCCGATCTGGGCGGTGAATCGGCAACCCGCCTGAGCGGCGAAGGCGATGGTGGCCAGCAGCGGAGCCAGCTCTCTGGTGGTAGCGAAACCGGAGATCGCGCCGGTGAGCGGGCTCATCGTCACCAGATCCAAGGCGGTATGCGATTCCATTCCCACGGTGATGCCGCCGAAGCCACACAGAATCAGGATCACCCCGACCGTGCCGCCACCGACCACCAGAGCGCCATTGCCCCAGGTGACGTCGATGATCAATCGCACCACCTCTTTGCGGTAGTGCCGAAGGACGAACGGAATGGCCAGCAACGACTCGACGAAGACGACACCCTGGTGTCCCAATCTCGCGTTCGCCTCGGTGAGCGGGGTGGTCGCGGTCTTGGCAGCACGTAGCGGACGCAGCAGGGGCGGTATGTAATTGGTCATCTCAGAGCACCTTGGAAGGGAACACGGTGTTGTAGATCTGGGTGAGCGCGATATTGGCCGCGAACAACACGATCGCCGAGCTGACCACCGCGGAGTTCACCGCGTTCGCGACACCGCCGGGCCCACCTTTGGTGTTCAGGCCGCAATCACAGGCGATGATCGCGGTGAGCGCGCCGAATACCGCTGCCTTCACCAGTGCGACCAGCAGGTCGCTCGCGACGGCGAACGAGGCGAAGGTGCTGATGTAGGAACCGGGCGTGCCGTCCTGAATGAAGATGTTGAACAGGTAGCCGGTGGCGAACCCGACGAACACCACGAACCCACACAGCAGAATGCTCACCAGCACCGCGGCGAGCAGGCGCGGCGCGACCAGCCTGCCGATCGGGTCGACGCCCATCACCCGCATGGCATCGATCTCCTCGCGGATCGTGCGAGAGCCGAGATCGGCGCAGATCGACGAACCGACCGCGCCCGCGATCATCAGACAGGTGACCAGCGGCGCGCCCTGACGGATGATGCCGAGGCCGTTGACCGCCCCGATGAAGGTCGTCGCGCCGACCTGGCTCACCAGCGAACCGATCTGGATCGACACGATGGCCGCGATAGGGATGGCGACCAGCAGCGTCGGAGTGGCTGAGACACCTGCCATGAAAGAGCTCTGACGGAGGAATTCCGACAGCGGAAAGCGCCGGTGAACCAGTGCTCGGACCAGCTCCGCGGTGGCCTGCCACGCCATGGTGACCTGTCGGCCCGCGGTCTCGACGGACTGGCGCGGATGGTCGCGCCACCAGTCGAGGCAGTACCTGACAATGAGCTCGAAATCGGTTGTTGAAGTGGCCTTATTGTCTATCGATACCATCTCGATCACCCCGTGTTCAATGCGGTCGCCGAGCTGCTCGACCGGATCCGACCCTCTGATCTACACGGATGTATAAACAATTTCTACGCATCCGTAGTCAGACTGTCTGGGACTGTAGCAAGCCGATGCTCCGGCCGCCGACGAATTGACGCATGATCGGGCGGTGGGTGTGTAAATGCTGGATGTGCGGCAACGCGCGTCAAAGGTGAGCGGTCTGCCGCGACGGCCGCGTCGGAGCCGGGAAGTGAGCTGGTCCGGGGCCACACTGGAAGCCGTGGACATCGACTCCCCTGGCAACGTCCCGCCGGCGCCCGCACCTACCAGAATGCCGAAGTGGCTGCCTCGGGCAATGGCGCTAGCCCTGGTGTTCTTCGGGCTGTTCCTGCTCGCGAACTGGGCATTTCACCGACTGACCGGAATCCTGATCATCCTGTTGGTCGCGTTCTTCATCTCCCTGGCGATGGAACCGGCCGTCGCGCTGCTGGCGCGACGGGGCGTCCCGCGCGGGCTCGCCACCGGCCTGGTCTTCGTGGGCACCTTCGCCTGCGTGCTGGCCTTTCTCGCCGCGCTGGTGACGCTATTGGTGGAGACGGCCACCAACCTGGTCCATGAATCGCCACGCCTGCTCAACGAGGGCGTCGACCGGATCAACCACACCTTCGGTCAGCACTTCACGATGCACGACCTCAGTCAGCGGATGATGCGCGAGTCCGACCTCCTCGAGAGCTACGCCCACACGGCCGCCGACAATGCCTGGGGCGTATCGACCACCGTCTTGGGCGGTCTGGTCCAGATCCTGAGCATCGCATTGTTCAGCGTCTACCTCACCGCGGGCGGTCCGAAGGTGCGGCGCACCGTCTGTTCTCTGCTTCCACCCTCCCGCCAGCAGACCTTCCTGCACGCCTGGGACCTCGCCATCGACAAAACCGGCGGCTACCTGTATTCGCGGGTGCTGCTGGCGATCGTCTCCGCGGTCGTGCACGGCGCGTTCCTGGCGCTACTCCACATCCCCAACCCCATCGCCCTCGGCGTGTGGTTCGGCGTGATCTCCGCGTTCATCCCGACCATCGGCACCTACATCGCCGCGACCGTTCCGGTGTTCGTGGCGCTGACCGTCGATCCGATGGACGCGGTGTGGATCATCTTGTTCGCGATCGTTTACCAGTGGTTACAGGACTATCTGCTGCAGCCGCGGATCACCGCCCGCACCGTCGACGTCAACGCCGCGGTCGCACTGCTGGCGGTGCTCGCCGGTGGCGCGCTACTCGGAGCGGTCGGTGCGCTACTGGCCATCCCGGCCACCGCCACGTTGCAGGCGTTCCTGTCCGAGTACGTGAAACACTTCTCGGTGACCGAGGATCCGCGCATCGAACAGACGACCCCGCGCCGCAAACGAACAACGAGCGCACCCACCGATGACTGAACGGCGTCCCCGGCAGATGGCTTCGATCCACAAGCCTCGATCTTGTCGGATGGCAGGCAAATGTGGGTACGCCCCCCGAGGCACGCCGACCCGCAAAAACAGCAGGTCAACTGGGCGATTTGGTTTCCGACAGCGCGTCGGATAATCTTTTGGCACACCAGCAAGTCCGGGTGGCGGAATGGCAGACGCGCTAGCTTGAGGTGCTAGTGCCCGTATTAGGGCGTGGGGGTTCAAGTCCCCCTCCGGACACAACCAGTACGCCCACGGGTGGGTTCGCTTCGGCGATCACCACCCGTGTTTTGTCTCTATAGGTGAGTTTGAGCCCGAGTTGGCGGTAGACCACATTCTTATCCTCCGGGTCAGCTCGTCGCAGGGCCACGAGCATCCCCCCGAGGGCTTCGACCAGCTCCCGAACGTCTTGACGGGTCAGCCGCAGATTCTGGCCGACTGTTCGTTCCAAGGTCGCGAGCTGGCTCGCAGCGATCTGTCGCTCGGCCTGCGTCTGTCTGGTCCAACCGGCGACCGTGGCAGGATCAGCGCCTGCGTCGAGCGCATCGCGGTATCGGGCCAGCTTTCGATCGAAGTCGCTGATCAGTCGTCTCGTCGTCTCGAGTTCGGGTAACCGGTCAGGTTGGGTGCTCTCGAGAGTTGTCAGCGATTCCTCGATCTGTTCTGGTTGGAAGATCTGAGCCAGCCACTGGTCGAGCGGTGCGGTCAACTGGTCCTCGCGCAGGTAGACCGACGGTTGGTGGTCGATCTGGTTGGCGATGGCGTACTCGGACGGGTACCGGCAACGATAATGTGCCTTGTCGTGGTTCCAGGTGCCCTGCATCAGGCGACCACAGGTTTCATGCGAAATCAGACCCTTGTAGGCGTAGGGGTGCCTGCGACGCTGGGTCGCCCGACCGGTGGATTGCGGTCCGCGGGAGGCCAACCGGAGCTGCACCTTGTCGAACACGGACCGATCGATCAGCGGTTCATGCGCGGGCTGATCGGAAAATACCCACTGCGACTTAGGATTCCAGGTCAGTCGTGTTTCGTGGCCGAGAGCGACGTCCTCAACGTCGATGAGTGATTCCTGCTTGCGTTGCCTGTTCCAGACGGCGTACCCGGTGTAGCGCGGGTTGGTGAGAATCGCGCGGATAGCGCTCTTCGACCACGCAGCCCCCTCTCGGTGACTGTTGCGTGCGCGGTCGTGCGCTGAGGGGCAAGCGATTCCGTCCGTAGTGAGCAGCTGAGCGAGCGCGAATACGCCTACGCCAGACAGGTATTCGCGGAAGATCCGTTGCACCACCGGTGCGGCAATGGGGTCGGATTCGAGCCGATGCAACCGCTTGCCGTCGGCAGCCTTGCCGGGGTGCGGGTGTGGGCCCGCGTCGGCGAGTTGGTACCCGTATGGCGGTCGACCGCCAAGGTAGCGGCCTTCGACCTGTGCCTGTGCTGCCATGGCAGCGCGGACTCGGATCTTGATCCGATTGCGTTCGCCCTTGGACATGCCGCCGAAGACGGACATGATCATGTCGTGGGCCTCGGAGTCCGGGTCGATCTGTCCGCCGACTTCGGGTACCCAGAGTTGGACACCGTAGTGGACGAAGACAGGGAAGGTCAGGCCGAACTGGTTGCCGTAGAAGGCACGTTGGGGTTCCCCGATTACGACCGCGTCGAAGCCGCGGTCAGGGTTTCTGAGTAGGTCGAGAAGTCGGTTGGCCTCGGGCCGCCGCTTCCACGGGATGGATCGAGACTGGCCGACATCGAAGAACTCGGCGACGACCTGGCCGTGTCGTTCGATCAACGCGTTGGCACGCCCCAGTTGCCAGTTGCGGGAAGCTTCTGGGTCTTGTTGATCCTCTGTCGAGACGCGTCCGGCGAACGCAAACCTGATCTGGGTCATGACCCCTCCGAATTGTCGTTGTCTGGCTCTGAGCGCGGGATCCGCTGCAGCAGACGCAAAAGTGCGGCCGCTGCAGCGGCATTGAGAACGGGTGGGTCTAGAGGGCCGGCGACGCGGACCGCGTCGGAGTCGGCACCATCATCACCCTCGTCCGGGCGGTTGGCCGGATTCGGCGAAGCGGATTGACCGGAAGACGACACGACAGGCTCCTATCACCTGTCAGTGGCTCCTCCACACTCCATGAAACCTGAATTTCCGCTCGAGCGCCAGGCAATTCGCACGATACAACCCACCCGCGCTGCGTGACCTGTGTGTGCACGGTCGTGTGCACGGTCGCGTCGAGCCCCACGCCCGTGCGCACGCTGAGAAGTCGGTGATCCGTTGAGACGATCCGCATTTCGGCCGGTGCACCGGAATCGCGAAGTTGAGGTTCTCGCAGGACCGTGAGACACGCTGCCGCACCGACACTCGCACATCGGAAGGGTGATTCGACAACTACACACACCAACTGGCCCAGCAGATGTCACCAGCTCATGCAGCAGTCCCCTCCGATGGGTAGGGTTCGTCCAACTGGAGCGCGCGCCAGGTGGTCGCAGGTTGAAATCCTGTCAGCCCGGCATTGGAAGCGCCTTGGCCGTTTGGGCCACTGAAGCGACTAGGGTCAACCTTGCCCTGCGACGTGGCGGCGGCGTGTGGGTGCACGGGGGAGGCGAGCCGAATATCCACATGAACGCCCATGGCGCCTGCAGATCCAGGTCTTTACTGCAAACGGCGCCACCTCGTCGAAAGGTGCTTCAACCAGCTCGGACAGGTCCGCAGAATGGCGGTGGGATGCTGAGTAGTAACGCGTTCAGGCTGCAGATATGGTCCCAGCTGGTTCGAAACCAGCTGGGATAATAGCAAAATGGCTGGTCAGGCATGATTCTCAAATCGCCTAGTCGCTTTCGTGCAGGATGCGTGCAGAAACGTCACCTCATATCTGCATCTCTTTGCGCGGTCGGGTCGTTATAAACGCGGGAGTATCCATAGGTCAGCGCGTATGTCGGGTGATTTGAATTACCCATATTCTGGCCCCAAGAGGGCTATAGGCCGTCTTTGTCGTCCTTGGCGATTTCCGAGATACTCGCCGCGACTGTCCTCGCTCGTCCTGCGGCGATTTTCTGGTATCGCATAGCGGCATGGGGGGTCTTGTGGCGAAGTCTGTCCATGATCTCGGGCAGTGTGCCGCCAGCTTGCGCCGCCAGGGTGCCGCCGGTATGGCGCTGTTCGCCTGGCCGAAAATCGGGGCGGCCGATCGTTACGCACGCTTGGCTGAAGATCCGGCGGTAGATCCACTCGCGCATGGTATCGCCTGTGTCGGGGTCGGGGAACAGCAACGATTCTGGCTCCGGGCCGACGTGATTGTCGAGGTGTGTGCCGATGGTGGAGCGGATGTGGTCGGGAAGCCACACATCTCCTGTCGATCCGTCTTTCGGGCGGTCGATCACGATCTCTCCTTTGCGATAGGTCGCGGCGAAGGCCACAGTCAGGATGGAGCAGTCGGCGTTGAGATTTCGGCGGCGCAGCTCGAATGTCTCGGAGGGGCGAAGCGCGCACCAGGCGGCCAACAGCACGGACGCGGCGAGCTCTTCAGGCATCGCGTCTGCGAGTGCGGCGATCTCGCGGGGGAGCAGAATCCTGGTGTCGTGTGCGGGTTGGACAGCGGTGGCACCTGTGATTCGGCATGGGTTCTGGTCGATGTGACCGTCGTCGACCGCGACGTTGAGCACCATGCGAAGTACTTCGTAAGCGCGTGCGCGTGTAGTGGGCACCGCGTCGTCGGCGTCGCTGGATTTTGCCCCTCGGGCACGAACGCGCGCGACATTGCGGTACCAGTCGCGGACCACTTCGAGGGTGATTCCGGTGACGGGCGCTTCCTCGAACGTCGGGTTTATGTGTTCACGCAGCAGGTAGTTGTAGGAGTCGACGGTTCGTCTCGCGAGTGGCTTCCCCCGCCGGGAAACACGCGTCGTGATAACTCGCTCGGCGTACTGCCCGAACAGGACGGGAGCTGGTTCGGGCTTGGTGATGTCGCGAGTGGCAGGGGGAATCCATATTTGGAGATCGATGAGCTCGAGCTCCGATGCGATCCAGCCCTCCGCTCGCCCCTTGGTGTCGAACGTAGTCGGGGCTTTGTGGATGGCCTGGTCCGGACCGGTGTAGTTGGCCTGCCAGCGCCCTGACGGAAGCTTGCGGATTCCGCCGAGCGCGCGGCGGGAGTGCGAGCGTGTTTGTCTCCGGGTTGTCATGGTTCTCCAATCAGAAAGGGGAGTTCGGTTGGTGTGCAAGGTGATTCAGATTCATTGCCAAATGCAATGAGATCGCCGGGTGGACCGCAGCTTGGTCGACCGGTACGGACGTCGTGTGGTGTACGCCTGCTCGATGTGAGCACTGTGACTGGCCTCAGCTGGAGAGTTGCAAGCTGTCGAGGGCGCAAGCCGGCGGTGTCGCTGACGGTCGTCGCCGCTTCCTGAGCCGCTGTGTCGGTCGAGCCGACAGGGCGGGGATGGGCGTAGGAAGGCACGCTTTCTCCTGGGCCGTTGCTGCCCTGGTCGGTGGCTCTTCCGCTGCCCAGTGTAGATGCAGTCCAACGCGCACGTCAGAGCGTCGTAGGTCGGCCGCGCGGTGAAGATGACACTGGAGATGCCTGGGCAGCCCGGTTCCGACGCGACTTTGCCGTTGGCGATGGGCCACCCTGAGGGGTTCGCCGTCCTCTGCGAGCGCCGAGGGGTCCGGGCGGTTGCTTCGTCACCGTGGTGCATGCCTGGTACCGTCCAAACCTCGCAGTCCTTCGACGACCACGGCGCCGCGATCCGATGGGCGAAACTTCTCGACCGGGTCGGCGCGATCGAGGCCGAACGCGTGCGGCGCCCGGTCGATCACGTGGAATTCCCTACCGCCGGTGGGTCGACTGGTTCAACCACCGCCGTCTCTAGAAACTGGCAGTTTCGGCGCATCATCGATGGCCCTACTTCGGATGTCGACCGATTGGTCCACCATGGGAAGCCTCTCCGCTAGGTACACCGATCACAAGGTGGACTCATGCAGGGAAGTGGTGCGGGCTGTCCGCGTGCGGCTCGTATCGGGGTTCGCTGCCTTGGCCAGCGGTTATTGCGGCGGCGCCTATCAGCCGACCGAGTTCGGTGTAGGCAGCGAATTGCCCCTCGTCGAACCACTGGTCCGAGGTGCTGTCGTGCGGGAATACCGGGTTCGCGGCCGCATACGATCTGAGCCAGTAGCCGCATTGGTCCCAGAGCACCGCTTTGGCGACGATGAGCTGGCCGATGAGATGTTCTCCGTGGTTGTCGAGCCCGCTCGCGGTCGGGTACTCGATTTCTCCCGTAACGATGGCGCCTTTCGTCAGGCGGGCGTTCAGGACGCCGAATGCAGTCTCGGGCTCGAACCCCTTTCCGGTTCCCGGCGCAAGGTCCTCAGGAGCGTAGGGGCACCCGGGATCCGGGAGTGTGATCTTCACGCCGAGTTCGAACTCGGCGAGACGCAGTGCTTCCGACAGCGTTTCGGCGGTAGGCCCGTGATCGCCGGTTGCGTCAATGCAGTAGATCAGTGTGCAGCGGCGGCGGAGAGCTTCGACGAGCCCCAGGTTCTCGTAGTGTCCGCCATCGGTCACCTGAACGAGGCGTCCTGCTTTGGGGTTTATCCCGAGCAGTTCGCGGAGAAGGTATGAGTAGGGGCCGCGGATGTTCGGCAATCCGTGGGGCCAGGTCCATTCCTTGGCATGTTTCTGGGATTTTTTGACGAAGCACGGGTTCGGCAGCCAGGAACCGAGCCGGGCACCCGACACCGCCAACAGCGTTTGGTAGCCGGCGCTCATGCGGCCCATCGCCGACGCGAACGCCGCTCCGCTGATCGCAACCGCTGCCTGGACTGTCAGGTCGCGCTTTATCCGCTCGGTCGCGGCATCATGCAGCTCGTTCGTATTCATCCAGCCGAGGTCGGGACCGCCGATGTGGTCCGCGCTCATCGTGTATGACACCGTGCTCAAGCCGGGGGCGGGCCGGTCGGCGCCGGACATCGTCGCCGCTGCGGCGAACACGAACCTCGGACCAGCGTCGCCGTCTGGGATGCGGCCGTACCTTGGCAGCGTCGTCGGTTCGTCGGGTGGGTACGCCTCGGCCACTAGGGAGCCGTTCTTGTCCTTCACGCGGCGGATGGCGAATGCGCACGCGAGCCTGCGCCGGTAGAACGGGTGCAGGCTCAACGACGTCACATCCGAACAAGCGAGCACCAGCATGGCGACGCCTGCCCCGGCCGATGCCAACATCGGCCCGCGGATGCTGCCGCGGCCGACGAACGATTCGAACGTGTCCGCAGCGACCCCGCCGAGCGTCACGAGCCACGCCAGCAGCAGTACGAGGAGGGTGATCACCACCAGCAGGTGCTGAACCACGCCCCGCGGGATTGCCTTTCGCGCAGCGGCGCGCGGCTTGCCCGAGCTCCCTATCCTGCTCAGCTGCGCGCCGACCCACCCCTTGTTCCGCCATCCCATCGCTGCCAGCGCCGCGATGTAGTTCAGCACCACTATCGCCGCCGCTCCGCCCACGACAGGCCGCGCCTGGGCAGTGAGCCGATCGCTGAACAACAGAACGCCAGGAAGAACCACCGTCACGGCGGCTACCAGCAGGGCAAATGCCGTCGAGGCCAGAAAGCACTTCTGCGCCCACCGCCGGAGGGACCGGACTCGTGGGCTCGTACTGCCGCCGATAATCTCGGTCAACATCGCGACGCATCCCGCCAGCGCCGCAGCGCCAGCGCAGAGGCCGATAGCCCACCACACCGGCACCGGATGCGGCGACCAGCCCTCCAGCGTGTCGGCGAGGTGGGAAGGCGTGAAGGCCGTAATGGGGAATTTGCTGTAGGCGAGCCCGGCGATCACGCCGAGCGCCACGGCGGGTGCGAAGAGCGCGAGCAGCGATGTGGCCAGGTTCCGCGCCACCACGGCGAGCGCTGTGATCATCGCGGCCGGCGAGTTGGCGATGTAGCTCGAGTGGCGGCGCAGATGGCCGAGCTCGGCCGACCCCTCGGCAAACATGTCCGACAAGGCCAGAGGCTCGGTCTCCGGTGATGCGGACGACGCTTGGCCGTACCCGGAAGCGGGGGGCTGCAGCGATTGGATGTAGGCCCCGGCGGTGTATCCGCCGCCGGATACCGAGATAACGTAGTCGGACTGGTGCAGAACACCCTCCACACCCTTCTTAGCGAGCGTCTGCATGGCGCCCAGAGCCACGCACGCCGAGCGGACTCCTCCGCCGGACAGGCACACACCGATCGTGTGCTGCTCCTTGTCCGCCTTCTCACGGAGCTTGCCGAGGTCGACCCCGGGCACGCCGTACCCGTTTCGCCAGCCCTGCTGATGGCCCTTTTGAGTCGGCGTGGGTTCGACTACCTTCTTCCACTGGTAGGGAGTCCTCACGAACAGCCACTGCGCAATACGCGCGAACACCGTCCCGATCCCCCACACCGCGACCACAATCGCGGGAACAAGCGCGCAGAACTTGACGGTGGCGGCGACCGCGGCGCTGATGCGCCAGACCGACGATGAGCCAGCGTCCGGCAGCGCGATCAGCAGCAGCGAGTTCTCAGCCGCATCCGCAAGCGCAGCGACGAACGCGGCTGCGAGACCGAAGGCCGCCACACGCTTCCCCGACACCGTCCAAGCCAGGAACCAGGCGGTGAGCGATGCTGCGGCAAGAAGAACCGTATAGCCAAGGATCACGCCGAAATCGGCATAGAGCACATCCCTGAGCCCGACCGGGAGACGGCCCCTCCCCCCATCGTTGAGCTCGATCTCGACGAGGTCGTCCGTGCTTGCGCGCTCGAAGAGGGACACCGCCAGGATGAGTCCGATCGCCAGCACCACCGCCAGCCAGGTTAGAAACAAGGCCAGATCACGCCTGAGCTTCGAACGAAGCTTTGCAAGTCGCAGCGAAATGCGTTGGGAAAGAGGCCTCGAAGGAAGAAACTCATGGGCCGAGCTCATGGCCGCCTCCTCGATGGCGGTTGGCGCTGCGCTGACAGGATCGGGTGCGGGCGGGGGTGGCTGAAGGTATGCAGTTCCAGCACAACACAGTCGAACGGTGGCAGTTGTACGCGATGCGAGCACGACTGATCACGGGAAGTGATCGGGGCGGCGGAGTCAGACCCAGCGCGCGTCGATGAAGCACCAGCGCGCTCCTGGCGGGCCGGCGAGGGGTGCGGCAATGGGGTGGTCGGTCTCGCTGTAGTGCCCGAAGCCGGGCGGTGCCTGCGCAGACCCTGGGCAGGAAACCCACCCGCAGGTCAGGCAGACCCATAGCTTGCCTTCCGCATGCCCGGCGTGCAGGCAGTCCTGATGGCTGGAGGGATCGACTTGGACGGGTCGCGCCTCGGCCAGGTGAGCGCACGGCTTGCCGGGCTTCCTCCTGCGCGGGCGGACACGAGCTGGCATAGTTCCTCGCAGACATGGGCGACGCCACGTTTCCCCTCGTACAGGTGTACCTCGCAACACGCCAGGCCGGTGGTGGCCAATCGCGTCAAAGCTCGTCATAGATGCTGATAACTTTGCGATCATGCGGGCGTTTCACACGCCCCAGCCCAGGCGATGCCTTAGGGGGCACTCGTGGAATTGCGGCAGCTGCAATACTTTGCGACGCTCGGCGAGGAGCTGCACTTCGGGCACGCCGCAGCGCGCGAGCACATCGTGCAGTCGGCGCTGAGCCAGCAGATCCGGCGCCTCGAGCGGGAGCTGGGCGTCCCGCTGCTCGAGCGCAGCACCCACCATGTCCGGCTGACCCCGGCGGGGGAGGTCTTCCTCGCCGAGGTGAGGCAGATCCTCGAACGCATCGACCGCGCCAAGGCCGCGGCGCGCTGCTCAACAGCCAGCAGCGCAGCAGTGCGCGCGGCCACGGTAGACGCGTGCTTCGACACCATGCCTCAGATCCTGCGCGCCGCCCAGCGCCGCAGTCCCAAAGCGGTGATCCACCGGTTCGAGTCCGGGGTCCCCGAGCAGTGCAAGATGCTCGCCGAAGGGCGGATCGACGTCGGCCTCGGTCGCGCCGCAGCCGTGCCCCCGCAGATCTGCTCCGAGCTGGTGCGCCAAGACCCGATGGGAGTGCTGGTCTCCCGCGCGCACCATCTGGCGGGGCTTGGCGCCGTTCCAGTGGAGAGCCTGGCGTGCGAGCGGATCGTGGCGGCTCCAGACTCCAGGGCCCCTGAGTTCAACGAGTTCGTCGCCGAGATGTGCCGGGCCGCGGGTTTCACGCCCGCCCTCTACCCCGGGACCGCCTCCAGCGTGCGTGCCGCCGCAGACCTCGTCGCTGAGCAGGGCTGCGTCCTATGCTTGCCCAAATCCTGCGGCGCTGTCCACGCGCAGACCGTGTGGCTTCCACTCGCGGAGCCACCCACCTATTATCCGTGGTCGCTGCTGTGGCGGGCGGACGATGCATCCGAGCTGGTGCAGGTCATCCGGGACTGCGCACATGCGCTCGGAGTGACGCTTGGATGGCTCCCCGCCGACAGCGCCGAGGGGCCAACGGTCACCCGCCGCAACGCAGATGGCGATCACCTTCGATGAACGCCATTGCGCGAACCTGTTGTGCCAATTGCGGTTCGACCCAGCCGACACCGGCGAATACCCACCGAGCAGTCACTGGCGACATCCCGTCCCGCAACGCCCATCACCCGCTTCCGTGGTCAGGTCACGCATGTGGAGCGTGCACGGAGTTAGACACCACGACGGCTTCCCGTACCATTTGGACGAAGTCACCCCAGGGAAATCCGAGGCCGGGGTCGCGGTGGTCGACCTCATGCCAGGCATCAGACACATCTGCGTGCCCGCAGCCGCCTTTCATTCCCTTCCGCAGGTCCTTCGGCGAGACTTCGGGCGTCGGGATGTTATAGCGTTCGCACCAGTCCGCCACTACCCGTGCGGCGGCGTGCAGTTGCACATCCTTGGCGAGCCATTGGGCGGGGGTTCGGGCCGCGAATCCGACGAATGCGAGGTGCAGGCCGCGGTCGTTGCCGGTCGGGCCCGCGGACCAAGGGCGGTAGTCGTCGTCGTTTCCGCGGACGGTGCGCCCGTCCGTGCCCACCAAGATGTTGTAGGACGATTCATTGGCTCGGTTCTGCTGCCAGCGGGCAACGTTGTCTGGCGGTGTCGTATCGGTGTTCTCAGTGGTGTGCAGACACCAGAACTGGCACAGCTTGGGGTCGCGCTTGCCCGAGTCGGCGGTCGTCAGAATGTCTATATCCGCCTTGAACTGCTTGCCGTTCACAGTCGACCCGCCGGTCACCCAAACCGGCGCGCCCGGATCGGCAGCGCCCGCGAGCCACTCGGCTGGATTTCGGTCGACGCCGCCGAACCTCCCGGGTGGTCCCCACACTTCGAAGTGCAGGTGCGGGCCAGATGATTGACCGTTAGAGCCGACACGGGCAATCACATCGCCTGCTCTGACAGTGTCGCCGTTGCGGACGAGCAGGTCGCTATCGAACATATGTCCGTACACTGTATCCACTAGGTGCTCCGGCTGATGGTCGATCACAATCCAGCAACCGAACCCCTCAGCATGACCGGAGCGCACCACCACTCCGTCGGCGGCCGCGTATATCGGCGTCCCAGCAGGGGCAGCGTAATCTGTACCACGATGGTCTGGCCGATCGGCAGTGCGGTAGTTGCTGCTTATCGAGTAGACACCCTTCGCCAAGGGCTTGGTTTTTCCGGGCATCAGACTTGCCTCCAGTTCTGGGTCGATGAATTCCCCGTTCAAGCACACCACCGCCTCACCGATGTGGTGCTATGCGATGCGAGCTTGCCTGATCACATGAAGTGATCGCCGAGGATGAATCCGCGTGCCACCGCGGATCTTAGAGTTGACGATGACCGAGCGCGCCCGGTTGAAGCCCGTGAGGCTGACCGCGGAGACTACTCGCAAACGCGGGGTGACTCCGAGTACGATCGCGGTGAGTTCGCCGGTTTAGAAGATCACTCGTAGCAGCGGCACGCCCACAATTGCGTCATCGACGAAAACGGCACTGCGAAGGAGCAGGTTATGCGCTCGAGTCTTGTTCTCATCGAAGGGAATCGTGTCACGGAGGACGACCTCCGGGTATCGCTCGGCGAGGCGAAGCAACTCGTCATTGGGAAGGCGCCGGATTACGGTTACGTCGTCCACATCCTGGCGGCGCCGGTAGACGATACGCCTTCCGTGTCGGCGGCCGTTCTCGAAGCCGCGCTACGTGATCTCGCGGCCGTGCCGAATGTAACCGGGGTGCTGACCCTGGCGACGAGAGTCACCGAATAGCTTGATCAGAGTCGGCTCGACCGCGTCGTCTCGCGGTCATGGGTCGCACGAGTGCTGTGGCGAGTCCACCGCGTACGCGGGGATGGGTAGACCTGCACCCACAGAGTTCAGTTGCACCGGTAGTCGCCGAGTTGACGCTCAGGCGCACCGCCCGCGCTACGTGTCGGGCGGCATGACACAGCGGAAGGAAGTGGTACTGCATGCTTTTCCCGATCGAGATCAAGGTGAACATCAACGGCCAGGTCGCCGATGCGCTGTCCGCGCTCGGCGAGCCGAACGCGGTGTTGCATCGGCAGGTGTGGTTCGCCGAGGTCCGCGATGGCCTCAGCGACGGTGAGCTTCGGTTGCTGGACAGTGGCGTGATCATCAGATTCCGCAGCGGCGCGGGTGGCGATGAGCTGACAGCGAAGTTGCGGCCGTGCGTGCAAGAACAGCTGGTCGGCCGGTTCAGCGACCGTTTCGAGGTGGAAGCCGAGAGGCTGAAGTACCGGATCGAGGGTGATTGGTCGGGGGATAGCCAAGTGTTGGCGGCGTCGCTGGTCAACGAACTCCCACCCGGGACTGTGGATTTCGCCGGGGTCGGCGACAATGCCGCCGCCGCCCTGCACCCGGTCGCACGGCAATTCGTGGACACATGCGTCCGAACGTCGGTCGGCCTCGATGATCTCGAGGCGTTGGGCCCTATCGCATCCACGAAGTGGACCGACCTCGAGCTCGCCGACCTCGAGGTCGACATGGAGCGTTGGCAGGGCGGTGGCCTGGACTTTCTGGAACTGTCGATACAGGTCAAGCCCAAGGGCGGTGAGTCTGCCGACGAGTTGCAGGATCGCGCGATGCGTAAGCAGGAGAAGTTCTCACAGTTGGTGCGCCAGCGCGGGATTACGATCGCCGAGGACATCACCAACAAGACCGAACGTGTTCTGACCGCACTGGCCGCCGCAAACCGCTGACATCGCCGCTATCGGCTCAGCGAACGTTCGGTATCGGATCTATCCCGCGATCGGGCGGCAGGGAAGCCCAACGCAGGAAGCCTGGGACTGCTGCAGGATCAGGTGACAGGTTGACCTGCTCGTGCAGCAGTCGCCTTGACATATCTGGCCCGTTCGCACGCGGATTAGCGATGGGTTGTGTCGGCCGCACTGACGGCGACAGGTGTCCATCGTCGAGCAGGCTCGCGGCGTTGCCTCAGGCGCCCAGGTGGACGATCTGGCTCTCGGCGTGGCCGTCGACGGTGACGCGGATGAGGAATTCGCCGTCGCCTACCGGCTGCCCGGCGTCGTCTACGCCGTTCCACTCGATGGTTCGAATGCCCGCAACCGGATCCGTCTCGTCGACGAGCCGACGCACCGCACGCCCGAATCGGTTCCAAATGGCCACCTTGAGCCTGCCAGCGTCGGCGGGCACCTCGACCGGGATTTGTAGCGGCACACCGCTGATCCTGGGCTTGTTGTCGGCGAGCAGGCGCACTCCATCCGCTGCGACCGCGGCCACCGAAGGCGGCGGTAGCGGTTCGGCGGAGTATTTATAGATGGTTTGCCCCGACGCGTAGCCGACGCTGACCGGGTCACCGAAGAATCGGAACCGGTTGATGAACAAGCCGATGTCGTTGGCGTCCTGCCAGGTGGCGCCCCCATCGGCGGTGGCGCTGGATGATCCTCTGGAGAAGTGATTCGGACCGGGACCCCAGCCGCCCACCCAGCCGACGGTCTCGCTGACGAAGCCCACGCCCTCCAGGTTCGCGTTGCCCTGTGGGTCGTTGATGTCGATTCGTGTCCAGTTGTCGCCGCCATCAACGGTTTTCAGGATGGCGCCGCGTTCGAAGCTCTCTAATGCGACGAATCCGATCCGGTCGTCGATGAAGTGGATTTTCCATCCCCACTCGCCCAGCGGAAGGTGGTCACGAATCGGCTCCGCCATGTCTGTCCAGGTTTGGCCGCCGTCGCTGGTCCGTAACACCACCGCCTGCACGTGGGCGCGCTTCGCTGCCTCAGTCGCGGGATTGGGATCGGCAGGTTGCGCGGCTCGCCCGCCCACCACCCAACCGTTGTCATCGTCGACGAAGTGCGTGTCCACCAGCAGGGTTGCGTGATCCTCCATGTCGAAGCCCTGCCAGCTGACCCCGCCGTCGACCGTGCGCATCATCCGCGCCGGCTCGCCGGGCTCATTGCTGCCAGAGGCGTACACGACGGAATCGCTGACAACAGACAAACCGCACACCTTCACCGGAGCCGAAGCGGGCAGGCCGGTGACCACCGTCCATGTGGTTCCGCCATCCGAGGTTTCGAACAGGCGCCTCGACGGTGGCGTCAGCGTCCCGGCCCAGCCGCGCGTCGCCGAAGCGAATCCGATGCAGCGGAAATATGCCTCGTCATCGAGCAGCTGCTCCTGCCAGGTGGTGAAGCCATCCTCGGTGTGCAGGATCTGACCGTTGCTGTTCACCGCCCAGCCGTGGTCGGGATCAATGAACCAGATGTCGTCGGTGCGAGAACTGGCAATCGGCGCATTGGTAGTACGCCACGTCGGTCCGGCCTCGGTGGACTCCTCCGGGCACTCGTCGTCGATCCACTTCTCGATGAAGGCAATCTGGTCCGCCGGCACGGCCGGGCGGCCGGCCGGCATGCGCCTGGTATCGGCATCCTCGGGCGCGTCGTCCAGATCCGAACCGAACGGAGACTCGCCTTTGAGTGCCAGCACCAGGTTTGAGGCCGCGCCGTCGCCGAGCACCACCAGTGGGCGTCCGAACACCTTTTTGACGATGAACTGATCCCGGCTGATGTTTCGCCAAAACGGCCCGTGGCGTAACACGCCGGCATCGGGTCCGCCAACAGAATCGTCGAGGATCTGGATGACACGCTGAAATCCCATCCGCGTACCGCCTTTCTGCTCGTTCCAACGCTGCGTGATACCTTGCGCCGCCTTTTGCCGAAGCTGTCAATGTCTGGTTGTTGGCCGAAACCGCTTCGCGCAATCGATGCGGCAATCGTCGAGTAGTGTACATTTCATCGTACGAATTACTCCAGCCGTCGAACCTGATTTGCCAATTTGATGAAATGCACACGGCCGGCCCTTTGCAATGTCCCCTGGCATTGAGCACCCGCGTGAGCGCGTCTTTGTTGGCGCCCACGCTGTCGTAATCGGCGAGGTCGACAAAGTCCGCCATCACCGGTTACAGCTGTGCGTATCCCTCAGGATCGACTCCAGTCCTGGTTCCAGGTCACCCTTGCACCACGTACCGGAAGCGCGGGCCGGCGAACTGCCCGGCGTGGTCCCCGACAGTGAGTTGTTGCTGCAGCAGCTCACCCACAATGGTCTTGAACTCGAACATCGCTGCGACGGCGTCACCGACCTTGTCGGGCTCGCCGTTGAAGCCGCGGTGCAGCGCGCGCAGGATGTTCGAGTAGGACGCGTCGGCCTCGGCAGAGATCTGCTCAGCGCGCGAGTCGGCGGCGTGGTAGGTCACCAGCCGCGGGTCGTCGATCATCTGGATGACGTCAGCGGTGTCGTCGATGGTGATCGGCTGAGCCGGGTCGAAGCTCACCTTCAGCGGCGAAGAGGCGTCCTCGACGATGCGCATGCCTTTGGAGAGCTGCTGGAAAGCGTAGTAGTGCGCGATGTCCTTCTGAAGGTCGAATGGCGACTTCGGCGTGCCCTCACCCTGCTCCACGATGGTCTGGATCGCAAGCAATGCCGAGTCGACATCGGTCACGCGGATGTCCTCGCCCGCGTCGAAGAAGTGGCCGCTCACCTGCAGCTCGGGATCGCCGGTGAACAGTTCCGGATGGTCGGCGACATAGGCGCGGATGCGGGTATAGAACTGGCCGATGGTGATCGGCTCCGCCACAGCCGCTACTCCCGCCATCTCTGGGATGTCGAGTGGGATCTCGGGCTCCTCGATCTTCATGAATGTGTCCTCAACCAGCGCTTTGGAATAGCGCTTCAGGTGCACCGCGAGGTCCCCGGCGACGCACATCGGCAGCGCGTCCGGATATTTCAGGACGAATTCCTCATCGGCGATAACTGGATGGCCGCCGATCGCGTTGATTATATTGCAGGCGAGCGTCATGTGCAGCATTTCCTCGACTACGATATCGGTGATGACCTGGCGGGCATACTTCACCGAATCGGAATTGCCAATCAGCGTGGCCAGTGCGGTGAGATAGGGCGGGATGGTCGCGTGCTCGAGGCGGATCGCGTTTTGCAGGGCGGTGCGTAGGTCTTCGTCGGTTGCGAGCGGCTGGGCGTTTATCCGGAGCATCGGCTGAACCCTTCTCGTGAATGTCAGGGACGCGGTTCCGGCCGGTGCCGCAGCGGGTTGATCGGATGCGCCACTGGGAGCGTGAGCGCCTTGGCGATACGCCGCGCGAATCGCCTGTCGTCCTGCCGGTCGCGCTATATGAGCGAAACGCCAACTGCGTCGAACGCATCTCCGATCGCGGCCAGTTTGCTGGCGCGAGTCGCGGGTGGATCTTGCAGAAACAATGTCTTGGCAGCTCGTTCGATGCCGCGTCTACTGTCGATGAACCTGGAGGTGCTCGCGAGGAACTGGGTTAGTGCGATGTAGAACAAGGCGGCGACTTCCTCGAACGTGAAGATATGCCGACCGTTGCGTTTCGCGGTGATCAGATTGAATGCGGCCTTGTTGTGGATTCCGCTGTTGGTGTGGACGCCGCCGTCGTCGTCGCTGGTAACGAGGAAGTCGTCCATGTGTGCCGGTTGATGTCGCTTGGTGGGGTCGCTGAGATCACGCAGCGGTATTCCGGTCTGGCTGAGATCCTCGCCCATCTCCCAATTCCAGTGGTCGACATCGGGTTCGTGCTGATTCGAGATGAGGATGCCGAATATGTCGGAGTAGGACTCGTTGAGTGCACCGGACTCGGATTGGTACACGAGGCCGGCGGTTCGGTCGGTAAGCCCGTGCGTGATCTCGTGGGCGACAACGTCTTTCGCGATCGCGTAGGACGTCAGCTCACCGTTGACCGGGCGCTGGCCATAGACCATCTGTGCGCGCGTCGGGAGCCAGGCGGCATTGTGCCAGACCGTCGCCGACGGCTCGCGCACGCTGGTGCAATTGACCGACGAGACGAACCGTTCGCCTATGCCGTCGAGACCGTCGCGCTGCAAGACCTTGAACAGAAAATCGGCGACTTCCTGCGCGTTAGCGTGGGCACTAACCGCGGCGGGAGTCCACGGGTCGGGCGGGTTGAGCACGTCGTTTCCCGGCAATAGGGTGCCCGGCCCATTCCACTTCTTGAAGCCGAGGTCGTAGGTTTCGACCCTGCGTTCCGGATCTCGTAAGCGGCGATTGCCGTTCCCGTCGCGTTCGATTCTGACTCGCCGATTCTGGCCCAGTCCGTCGAGCGCCTCGACCGTGTCGGCGCTCCAGGCGACCGTGTACACACGGGGCAACTTCGTAACCAGCTCGCGATTGTGCGCGTCGATGACGTAGTCCACGATGTCGGGCACGGCCGGCGAGGAACCGTCGACGGGGGGATGCCGCTGCACATTCTGCGCGATGTACACCAGCCGCCATCGGTTCGGCTCGGCATTGGTGTCGAAGTAGTAGTACAGCCGCGGTGAGTCCGTGAGCACCGCGGACTTCCCGGCGTCCTTGTAGATCGCCTTCTGCACGTCGGCCGGCGAGATCGTCGCCACCGGATCGACATCGCCAGGCTCGCCCAGGGCCGAACCGATCGACAGCAGCGAGTTGCCTCCATCCATCTCGACGGTCACGAGGGATCCGTGGACCGGAATTCGGTGCCGATACTGCGTGAATTTCACGATCCGGGATCCGGTAAGCGGCACCGTCTCGGTACGCACGGTGCGATACTCCGTCGCGGGAGTTTCGGTGTCGGCGGTGGTAATCGACGGTACCTCCGGGCTCGCGATCATCGCGTTCAGGTACCTCCGGGCGGCCGTCTCCGGGTCGAGATCGCCTGCATCGACCGGCGGCCCATCACCGAGCTCCGCGTCGATGGACTCCATCGTCGGCGCGGATCCCTCATCGTCGACGTGCATCGTGTAGCTGTCGAGGCCGTTGGCGTACATGGCTGGCTCTCCTTCGGATCGAATTGCCGGAGTTGATACGAGACGGATTCGGGTCGGGTGGGCCTCGGGACGACACGATGGGAGAGGCCGGAATTATTGGGCCACGTACCTATCATGCACTGCCCAAGAGTCATTTGGCCGAACTTCATCGGTGCGCAAACCGCGTACGCGGCGACTAGTTTCCGCCTTGTGACGGGTATCGATGCTGACGTACGATCGACAAAGAGTCTACTATCAATGAGTCTCATGTTTCCACAAGGCATCCGAGCATGGTGGAACGTTGAATCCCTTCTCACGACGCCGGTCTTCGGGAAGGCGGTTGACCAACAACGAGCGGCTGCCGTGCGAGACTTCTTCGCAAGTTTGCATGTCAGTGGCAACGTTGATCACATTGTGCCGCAGCCGAGATCATCACCAGGTTGACAAGACTCCAGGCGTCGAAAGTGGGTGCTGCGCCCGTTTGTCGTAGTGCGTTGGCGGGTGGGCGAACTGTGGTCGCAACAAATCGGTCTCATGCTCTATCTTTTGATCGAACTTGGATGGATGATGGCGAAGAAGCTACACTCTGCAACTCCGCCCAGCCTTTCTGGTGTCACCTCGGGGTGCCGGCTGCGCTGACGGACGGCGTGCCAGCTGCATTCCTTCGTTCGATTTTCGTGCATTCTGTGCGATTTCGGAGTTCTGTGCGTGAGCCGATCTGGTCGTGAGTCGGCTACCTTGCGACGTCAGGATTGAAAGGTATTCCGTCATGGCTATAGGTCGGCACACAGAGTACGTGCTGCGTCGACAAGTTCTCCGGAGATCTTCACGCCCTGATCCGGCTGTGTGGGCGTGAGCCATGATGAAGGAGCAGTTGTGAACCGCAACATAGAAGGGGCTTTGCATCCGAGAGCCGGCGGGCCGTTCCGATGACCGCCGTACTCAGGCCCGGAGATCGGGGCGACCTCGTCGGGGTGCTCCAGGCGACGCTGAACCGTGACTACCCGCTCTACTCCAGATTGGTTGTCGACGGAGAATACGGCCCAGCCACGACGACAGCCGTCGCGGAGTTTCAGCGCCGGGCGGGACTCGATGTCGCTGAACCCGGCACAGCCGATACAACGACGTTGCACAGGCTCGGCCTGAACTTCGACAAGCTTCCGCCGCCACCCGGGACACGGCCGTTCTACTTCAGTTTCGCCGGTACGTGGGGCCACTGGAATCAGGGGCCACAGTTCGACGTCGGCTCGGCGCTCGAAGGCGAGCGCCGGGTCCGTAACCAACCGGTCGCGTACCCGGCCAGTGGTTTTCTCAACCCGGACCCACACACCAGCTATAAGGAATCGGTTGCGCTCGGCGTTGTGGAGGGGATGCGGCTGATCCTGATGAACTCCGGCCCGTTCATCCTCGCTGGATACAGCCAGGGCGCGGAAGTCGCGGTTCGGCTGATGATGTTCATGATCGATGGCGGGCCGCTCGAACACCGCGCGGACGATCTGCGGCGAGTGATCACCTTCGGATCGCCGTGTCGTCCACCGGGGCGCACCCTGCTGGGCAACAACCCGCAGGGAGCCGGAATCTCCGGCGACTACACGCCCCAAGAGTTCCGCGACCGCACATTCGATTTCGTGCTCGACGGTGACATGTATGCAATGACCACCCGCGAGACATTGCTGGAGCAGTTCTACGACCTTCTCGTCCAAGCGGAGCTGTCGGTACCGTTTGCGGTTGCGGTGTTGCAGTTGATGCAATCGAACATTCTCGGCGGTGGTCTCGGTGGCCCGTTCGGCGCTGTCGGAAGAATGGCGGCACCGACAGCGCTGACGAGACTCGGTGACGTCGACTTCGTCACGTCCGTGAGAACCATGCAGGTCGTCTCCGAGTTCCTGATCCGCAATCCGCACATCCATTATCACGACTGGCCGGATTTCAACGGACAGACCGGAATCGAGCGGGCCAAGCAAGTCCTCCGTGACATCACATCGCCCGATTAGCCGAGGCCGGGGCACGTCAACAACTGGCTGACAACCTCTATGCTGGATCCACTCATGAATCGACTCAGGATGGTGCCGATGGCTGATATCGAGATCGAGGCTGTACCGCGTTTTCGTGGTTGGGTGCTGATCGCCGTCGGGATCTTGGCGAGCGTCGCGGTCGTTGTCGGTGCGTGCTGGCTCGCCAATGCTGCCGAACTGTTCGAGGACGTCACGACCACAACAACAGTCACGAACCAGGGAGTAACCAGCAACACCAGAATTGACTCGACTGCCTTGGTAACCGCACAGTGGGCGACCGTGGTTTTGATGGTCGTTGGCGCGCTGCTCTTCGTCGGCGGTTTCGTGCTCGCGCTCGCCGATCTGACCAAGACCAACACCGTTGCGAGTGGCATCGGTGAAGAAGGCGGCCATGGGTTGGGGCCCATCAACGTCGGCGCGATTCTGCCATCGGTAGTAGACCTTGGCAAGGAGCTCGCCGCCGCACTGAAAGATGTGAAGTCGTCGACCGCGCTGGTTGTGGTCGGCGCAGTCTTGATGGTCTTCGGCGGACTGGTGGCGTGGCATACAGCGCCCGGCCTTCCTTCCGCGCCGACGTCGACCTCGGGAGTGGTGTCAACCGCCCCGAGCACGCCCGGCCGGTGATTCAGCGGCAGTCGTCCTCATCGCGATAGTCGAACCACGTGGAGTCGGATTCGGTCTGGAAATACTCCGCGACTGCCGCGGATGCTTCAGTGTCTTCGGGTTCGGATTCCAGGTATTCGCTGACGGCCTGGCCGATCGCCTGACTGGTCACCTTGGGCCGCGGGTGTGCTTCCGCGGCGCCAGGTGACTCGTCCGGCGGTTGCGCTGCTGGCCATAGGATTTCGCACAGTTTATCGGTCATCGGTGCCGGCGCGACGATATCGTCGTCGGGTTCCAACGGGATATCGACACCGGAGGATACGGCTGCTTCTCTGAGCAAGTACCGGCATGTCCTCGCCGATTTCGGCGGCGAGTTCGCAAAGCAGCGCTGGATTGCGTGCGCGTTCATACGACGGCGTGCTGGAAGCGAATCGGATGACCTGCGTGCGTAACTCGTCCACCTGGTCGGGAGATCCGATGTCCCATCTGCGATTGATGCGGAGCAGGGCCAGGCTCGCCGAGGCCGTCAGGTTGTCGTCGCCCGCCGCGTGGGCGGCGTCGAGGCCGCGTTGGGTATCAGGCGAGAGCCCGACATTTTGTACCAGCCGGACGACGTCGGCTTCCCTGAAGAAGGTATCGGCAAAGAAACCGTTCCAGCTCCTGGGCAGGCAATCTCGAAAAGTCCAGCGGCAGGGTGTCCAAGAAATGTGTCATGCCAGCCACTCCGGGATCGGAACGTAGTCACAGCAGCGTTGGTGATCGATCCGCCTCAGCTTTCCATGAAAACGGGAAATCATGGGACAGGAATCTTGAAGTGCATTGCGCGGTAAGGCCATCCTTCGGCGGTCTTCCATTGCGACACCAACAGGTGTAGGCCGGCGTCGAGGGTGGATCCGGGGATGATGCACGGGCCGTAGAGTTGCGCGACCCTGTCATTGCCCTCTTCTCCCCATGCCGACCCGCGGATGGGTGTCGTCTTCGGGACCAGGTAGAGGTTGTCGGTGGGAGTGTCGAGCAGGCGCAGGTCGATGTCGTAGCCACCGGTGGTGGAGGCGTCGAAGTTGACCAGAGCCCATTTGTTCTGAATTTTGCGCAGGCACATCTCGCCGAACTTTTCCGCGGAGGGCTGGCTTTCGAGTACCGGTGTCGGTGGGTTTCCCCAGTTCCAGCTGCCGTCGCGCCAACCCCAGCCGATGTAGGCGCCGGGGTCGGTGATCCGGTCCTGGCGGACGCGGCGCAGGATGATCCCCTTGTCGCGTTGGAATCCGGTGGAGAAGACGTACACCCACCCGTCGTCGTCGCGTTCCCAAGTCCAGAGCTGCGCGAACCCGTTGTGCAGGCCGGCGTCGAACTGGGCACCGGTGTGCCGCCAGGACTTTCCGTTGTCGCTCGACGTCCAGATCTCGGTGCGCACCACGTTGCCGAGGCCCTGGTTGATCATCACGTGCAGGTAGATGTCCTGGCCGATGGTGATGACGTCGGAGGGCAGCGCCGTCGTCCCTCCCACATGGTCGTAGGGCCACAGTTGCTTGGCATAGTTCGGATCCGGTCCCGCGGCTTCGTGCCACACGATTCCGTTGTCCAAATTCGTTGTGTCCGAGTACAACGCGACCGGCGAGCGCCAGTCGTCACTGCCGACCATCGGGTCGCGGAAGGTGTCGCCGAAGACGGCGAGAATCCGGCCCGAGGGTGTACGGGTCATCACCCCGAGATCGGTTGCGGCCATACCGAACTGGTCGGTGTGGCCGGGTCCGGTCGCGTTGGTGATCTTGCGTGTGCCGGTGGGGACGGCAGCGGGGGCAGGCAACCGCCAGCCGTCCTTGATGACGCCATACCACTCGCCGGCGTAGAGATGGCCGGTGACCGGCCAGCCCTTGGCCTTCTGCATCGCGGTCGCAGCGTCGCGGGTGGCGTCGTCGTACACGCTGGTCTGTGCGATTTTGAGGGTGGCCTGCCAGCGCCGCAAGCCGTCCTTCGACGCTTGCGGCTCGTTGCCGAACCTGTTCGACCACGACTCCTGCGGCCCCGACAAGGGACCCCAGTAGTGCCCATTCGGAAGCGGGAAACGGTCGGGGTCGTCGGGGATGGCCGCGTACTGCTTTGCCGCGGCGAGGACGACATCGTAGGGAAAGGAGTCGGGGACGTCCCAGTGGGTGCCGTCCTTGAAGCCCCTCAGTTTCACCGAACCGTAGGTGTAATTGTTGTGGCTGGAGACGCCATGCATGTCGTTTCCGACACCGGCGATGTCGACCCGCTCGATCGGAATGTGGTGTTCGTTGGACACTTTGGCGATGGTGAAGGCCACCATGTCGAGCATTTTGTCGTGCTCGAGCCACACCTGGCGCTTCTTCGGGTTGGATTCGACGTTGGGGTTGCCACTGGTCCACCGCGGAGTCGCGCCGGACGTTCCGACGACGGCGATATGCACCGAAACCTGGTTCTCGTCGTTCACGCCGCGCACCGGAACGCTCCAGGAGGCGTTCTTCGTGGAGACCGTTTGGATGATGTGGTTGTCGTCGACGATGTAGTGATACGACCCGTCCCGTCTGGCAGCTTGACCGTCGGCGACGATTTCGGCGCGGCTGATCCAGTCCTGGTTTTCGGTGGTGTGCAGGTAGATCCGCTTGTACGGGCCATGCCCTGAGCGGGAGCCCGGCCCGGCGTGCCAGGCGATGTCGTAGCCGTCGGGTTCCCGCACCGAAATCGGGCCGGGAACGACGACCGGTTCCGGGGTAACGGGCTGAGAGGCATATTGCCATTGCCCGAAGTCGGCCGTGAGGGTGTCGTTCACGTCGACGTTGATCCCAGCGACCTTGACGTTGTCGCGCGGGTGAATGAGCCGCTGGAACAGGCAGGCGTGCTCGGAGATCGTGCCCCTCGGCCTACCGCCCAGCCAGGTGTTGGGCTGCCACAGGAACCGTTTTCCGCTGCCGTCGCGGCACGTGCCGACGACGTCGTCCTCGACTGCCCAATCGCACGCCAGATACTTGCAATACGCGCCGACGCGCTCCTTGCCCAGCACCGACGCAGCGCCGCGCAGATAATGGGTTGCCATGCTGTTCCACTCCGACAGCGACAGATCGTCGTCGATGGAGAAGAAGATCGGCGCCTCGGCCGGGCCGCCGCAGTGCCGGTGCCACGCGTCGGCGGCCTCGGCGTCGGCGACACCGCCGTCGAACCCGCGGCGCCAATCAGCGGTGGCGTTTTTTCCCTTCTGCCAGTTACTGACAAGGGGCATCTTCAGGTCGAGATACCCCGCGGCTTCCTCGGGAGTGAGTTTCTTGTTGATCAAGCCGCGTTCGGGCGAGTCCACCAGGTAGCGAACAGCCCCGTGGTACCCGTCGGCCTTCACTGCCTGCGCCCCGGGGCGCGCCGCGGCGTGATCGACCAGCTGCATCCTCGATGGCCGCTCCCCAGGCGAGGCGCTGGTGAATCCCGCGCGCCATGTTGCCGGGCCGATCAGTCCATCGGGGGTGAACCCATTCGCGAACTGAACCGTACGTGCCGCGTCGGCGGTGGCCTGATCGTAAACACCGGTCTGCGGCAGGCCCCGTGCCTGCTGCCAGCGCTTCAAGCCCGCGATCCACTCGGGGCGTTCGCTGCTGTGACGCCCGGAGATCGACGAGGCGGGGCCCTCCAGCGGGCCGTAGTAGAACCCGCGCGGCAGCGGGAAGGACTCCGGGCCGGACCCGTCCGTGCCGGGGCCGGGCTGTGTGCCGGGGTCGACCGCGCCCTGGAGGAAATCCTGCGGATTCCTCGCTTCACCGCCGACGCGCCCGGGCGGGCCCCACACCTCGAAATGCACATGAGGGCCGGTGGATTGGCCCTCCGACCCCACGCTCGCGATCTGTTCGCCCTCCCGGACCCGATCGCCTCGCTTCACCAGGATGCTCACATGACGCATATGCCCGAAGATCAGATCCACACCGCGGCTGTTCTGCGCATCCAGCCACACCCAGTTTCCGAACCCCGACACCGACCCCGGCGGGCGTTCCGCACCCTCGACGACCACACCGTCCACCGGTGCGAAGATCGGCGTGCCAGCCGGTGCGGCGATATCGATACCGTCATGGTCCGGCCGCTCCGGCGTTCGAAAACCCGACGAAACCCGGAATGTGCTGTGCAATGGCCTGGTGGTCATGGAAAGCCTCCTCGCTTCGTCGGTACAACGGGCTGGCTAACGGCCGTTTCCGCCACCTTCATTTCCCGATGAACTTGTAGACGTCGATGGTGATTCCGCCGCCGGCGTCCTTGGTCTTGATGTGGAACTTCAGCCAGGTGACCCCGGGTACGGGGAGGTCCTGGCCGTCGAGCGCGTCGAGTACCGTGCGTCGTGCCTCCGGGTCCGAGGCGATTCCCGCGACGGCACCTGCAGCGATCGAGGCGCTGACAGAGATCGTGAGCGCCTTCTCGCCCGGCGTCAGCTTGTCGAAGTCGCGCTCGAGTTGGGCCTTGGCGTCATCGAACTGCTTCATGATCGCCCGATCTGCCAGAACGGCTTTCAGGGCTGCTTTGGCGACATCACCCACATTTCCGGGTCGGGGCGCCGACTCCTCATCGGGGCGAGGAACGCTGGGGCCGGGCACGGGTGGGCTGGCAGAGGGTGACGGTGACGGTCCGATGCCGGATCGGGGCCAAGGCCCTGGCGGGAAGATCGGAGGCCGTGGCGGCGGCAGCACCTGCCGGCGCGGGTCGACCGGATCGAACTTCGGCGGTAGACCGAACGAGGAGGGAATCTGCTCGATTCGCGCTTCGACGCGGCGGTTTCGAGGCTCCTGATCCGGGGTACCGACGACCGGCTCGGATTCCCCCGCCGATTCGACACGGATCGCCACGGGTGAAACACCGGCTCTGTTCATCGCGACCGCCACCGCCGCCGCACGGGAGCGCGCCAAGTCGACGTTGACCTGTTCCCCACCGGTCAGATCGGTGTGACCGGTGAGCACCAGTACTGCGCCCGGCGCCGCGGCGCCGATCGTGAAATACAGTTCCGCCAGCGACCGCAGCAGCGGTGTGTGCTCGGGTTTGAGCTCTGCCTTGGCGTGATCGAAGTTGGCGAAGACCGCCAAGATAGGTGCCCGCAGCTTGCCTACCGCGAACGGGCCGGCGGCCGGATCCGGCTTACATTGCACCCGTCGGCCCGACGTTGCCTGTTGGACGACGTGCGTAAGCTCGTGCACCAGAAGCCGGGTGCCCTCGACGGTGCTGAGCGCGAAACGGCCAGCTCCGAAGACGATGTTCTCGCCGAGCGTGTATGCCGCCGCACCCATGGCGCGCGCCGACCGGCCCGCCGCGTTGTCGGTGTGTACCCGCACTCCCGAGAAGTCGTGCCCGAAACGCACTTCCATGCCACGTCGCAGCGGATCGGGCAGCGGTGCGCCCGACCGATGCGCGGGTTCGGTCCCGTTTGCAGGCCGCGACACGGTGGTTGCGACGTGGTCGGCCTGAGATTCTTGGATCAGTCCCGATCGGCGGGCTCGACTGGTGACCATGTCACTTCGCCTTCGACCAGTCCGGAGCGCCTTCACGGTTCCACACGAAACGCATATATGTGCTCAACACAGCCAGTTCGGCGATCTCGGCGACCGTGGCGGTCGTGTCCTTGCTCCGTCGCAGCAGCTTGTTGTAGTCCTCCACCGCCGCAGCCTGCTGCTCGGGATTCCACTTCGCCCACGGCCGCTTCTCTTGGTGTGCGGCACGCCAGTCGTAGGCACCCCCTCGGTCGCCACCGCCGAGCGCGGCACCCAACTGCGCGATCAAACTCTCGGGGATGTAGGCCAATCCACCGTTCTGGTATTGCCACACGTGCGTCATCTCGTGAATCACGGTGAGTTTGCCGTTTTCGGTCAGCTCCAATCCGTCGCCGACGAAGTGTCCCCAACTCGATTTGAGATGAATCGTGTTACCGATGGTGCGGGGTGCTCCCGTCGCGTACATGCTGTCGCGGGTGATTCGGATCTTGCTGTAGTCCAGGCTGTCGAGGAAGACCTCGCGGGCGTAGCTCTCGTCGTCGCCGAGCGGACGCTCCTGCGTCGTTGCGTCGTTGCCGATGGCCGCACCGAGGACCAATCCGACGAGGCCTCCGACGGCCATACCGATCGGCCCTGCGGCCAAGCCACCCAGGAGAGCCCCGCCGGCGGCGCCGAGCAGACCGCCGACGGCGCCACCGAGCAGCGACCGATGGATGACGTTGCTGCTGCTTCGTTTGCCGACTCGACCGTCTTGCGTCGCTCGCGCGGCGTCGCGCTCGACCGCACCGTGCGGATCGTCCAGGTCGAGCGGCCGCCCCGTGGTCGTCTCCTGTTGCGCCACGTGTGCGAGTTCGTGGGCCAACAGCGTGGCACCCTCTGGTGTGCTCGGCGCGAAATGACCGGCACCGAACACCACGTGCTGCCCAATCGTGTACGCCCGAGCGCCGACTGCGTGCGCCGACGCCGCCGCAATTGTGTCTGTATGGACGCGGACATGACTGAAATCTCGGCCGAACCGGTCTTGCATCCGGTGCCGGACAGTCGTATCGAGCTCGGTTCCAGGCCTTGCACGAACCTGTTCCACAATACGGATCACCCGGTCACGCTGGACGGGGCCGGGAAGTTCGGTGAACCTGGGTGATGTCATCGGCGTGCCGGAATCACGTCGGATTTCTGGTGGGGACTCCGTCGGCGGGAGGTATGCCCGGACACGGTGGTTTCAATCGGCATGGCGTCATGGCTTTCGACGGGTCCGCTCTTGGCGATACGGTCGGTGCGGCACTCACGGTTGATGCCTCGCTGATCTCCAGTATCGGCATGGCGCGTCACTCCAACGTCACTGGTGACCCAGGCCCTCGATGTCGGGTGGGCGTGAGCCGACGCATCCGGTCATGGCGACGCGATGTGGGCCAGCCAACGTTCGACGATCGTGCACAGCTGGGCGGCCGATGTCGCCGAGCCGAGTGGACGGTCGCTACCTTTGTCTCGCCCGACCTCGAGCAGTTCGATGAGCAGACCGTCGGCGGCACGCGAGCGCACCTCCACCCGGATCACCGCCACACTGTGGCGCCTGCTATCAGTCGGCACAGGGTTCATCGTGCGCTGTCGGCGATATCCGCCAGACACTGCTTCGTCACCGCGTCGTCAATTCGAGCGCGTTTTGGGCAACAGTCGTTCGATGCAAGGGGACGGATCCATGCCGATCTCGTCCCGCAGCAGGTCTCGGAATCGGCGGTACTCGTGAATCGCCTCGACCGAGTTGCCCTGTGCAAGGTGGATCTGCATCAATATTCGCCGCGCGCTCTCACGCAAGGGTTCTGCCCGCACTACTGCGGCCGCTGCCACCCGTGCACCGCCCAGTTGCCCGATGGTCAGCAGTGCCTCCGCCGCCGATTCGAGGGCAGTCAACCGAACCAGCCGATAGCGTTCGCGGTCTGCGACAACCCACTCCTCGTCCCAATCTGGCAGTAGCTCAGCGTGATTTATCAGCAAATGGACATGGGCCAGCTCCGCAGAACGGGGATCATCGACGAGTGCATAGGCAAGGCCGACGAGGTCGGCGAAGTCGACGGCGACGTTAGGGTCGAGTCGAAGTCGATCGCGGTCGGTCTCGACCAGGCTCTCCTCCACCTGGCGGAGGCGCCATAGGGCCGTGCGTAGGCTTTTCGAGGCGGCCAGCTCGCTGCATTCCGGCCACAGGGTGCCCGCCAGGCGGCAGCGTGCCACAGGTCGGCCGACGAGCGCGAGGTAGGTGAGTACGCGTTCGGCCATATGCGGAACGACGAGCCTGTGACTATCCACCTCGAGCGCGAACTCCTCGACGAGCGTCAGCTGGAACATGCTGTGGCCGTGGAGTAGTCAGGATTTGACATCGAAACCCTCTCGCTCGCTCAGTGCACAACTCCCACCGCCAAGACTCTGCGCTGAACCCGCCCGATCTACGTCCGCGAACACTCATGCGGAGCATGAGTAATAGCCTACCCGAATTACTGCAATTACTGCCGCATTGCGTACCAGCAGTCGGACAGCAGACCGAGGGATCGAGGCGACGATTGCTGCGGGTCCGGCATGATGGCCCTGTGCGTCCTGAGCGCACCTGGCTGCCGGTGCCGGTGTGAAGGAATTCGGCCCGTTGACCGCGGCTCCGGCCGCGCGTCCCGCTCTGCCGCGAACCCGTTCGGGGAGACGTCGCGTTGGCGCTGGTGTGACGCGAATGCCGGACACTCCGCTTGAGCGGACGTGAAACTCACGGAAAGCGGGTGTGTGATGCCAATCGCAACAACCTATCCCGGCGTGTATGTCGTCGAGAAAGCAAGTGACGTCAGGACGATCACCGGGGTGGCGACTTCCATCACCGCGATGATCGGCCGTGCGGTGCGCGGCCCAACCGACACGCCAGTGACCATCAACAGCTTCGGCGACTTCGAGCGCGCCTTCGGCGGTTTGTGGGCGGACAGCTCGCTTGGCTACGCGGTGCGCGACTTCTACCTCAACGGTGGGAGCCAGGCCGTCATCGTGCGCCTCTTCCATCCCACATTCGACACTGCGGCGGATCAGGAGAAGGCCGCTGCGGCGGCGAAGGCGACCGCGGACGCCGCGGTCGGTGCCGACCTGGCTGCGGCGGCGGCCGCCGCGAAAGCCAAGGCTGATACCTATACCGCTGATCCGGACAAGTCCGCAGCCAACGCTGTCGCGCTCGCCGCCGACACCGCGAGCAAGGCATCCGGCGCCACCGTTGAGAAGGTCACAGCCGCCGCGAAAGCGGCCGCCGAAAAGGCGGCTCCCGTGTCCAAGGCATCGCTCAGCATCGGGAGCATTGCCCTCGAGGCGGTGTCGGAGGGGTCCTGGGCCAATGCCTTGCGAGCCCGCATCGACCACGATGTCGCCGGTCCGGATTCGGTCAACCTGTTCAACATCTCTGTTCGAGATGGCACCACTCGTTCGGTCGAGGTCTTTCGGAATGTCTCAGTGGAGCCGAACCACATTCGGCGACTCGACAAAGTCCTGACGAACGAGTCGAACCTGGTTCGGGTGACGGGGGCATTGCCGCCGGCGCGTCCGGACCCATCGCATGATCCGGCATCTCCGGGGGCGGATGTGTGGGCGGACCGCAGCCCCGAGACCAACACCAAGGTGGCTGATGCGGCAAAGGCTTCTGATGGTGTTTGGCTGGAGGTCAACGATTTCATCGGGGACGGGAAGGCATCGAAGAAGGACGGCCTGTACGCGCTTGCCGACGCCGACCTGTTCAATATCCTCTGCCTCCCTCCCTATCTTGAATCGGGCGATGTCGAAACGAACCTGGTCACCCGTGCGGCGGAATACTGCCTGCAACGACGGGCGATTCTGCTGGTGGATCCGCCAGCAGCGTGGAAAAAGGACAATGCCAAGAACCCCTCGACCCTTGGCGTCGACGATGACGCCAAGCGAAACGCCGCCTTCTACTTCCCTCGGCTGCGGCAGCCGGATCCCAAGCGCGACAACCAGATCGGTGACTTCGTGCCCTGCGGTGCGATCGCGGGCATATATGCGCGAACCGACTCGACCCGCGGGGTGTGGAAGGCCCCGGCAGGCTTGGGGGCTGGTCTCGTCGGAGTGCCGGAGCTGAGTGTGTCACTCAACGATGCGGAGAACGGCGAGCTCAACCCGCTAGGGGTCAACTGTCTGCGTGTGATGCCCGCCGCCGGTCGGGTGTGCTGGGGCGCGCGCACGCTGGAGGGCGACGATCGGCTGGCTTCCGAGTGGAAATATATCCCGGTCCGCCGGACGGCGTTGTTCATCGAGGAATCGCTGTATAGAGGAACCCACTGGGTGGTCTTCGAACCCAATGACGAACCGCTGTGGGCGCAGATTCGGCTCAATATCGGCTCGTTCATGCACAACCTGTTCCGACAGGGCGCGTTCCAGGGTAAGACTCCGCAGGAGGCGTACTTCGTAAAATGCGACAAGGAGACGACCCCACAGAACGATATCAACCTCGGAATCGTCAACATCGTCGTGGGTTTCGCACCTTTGAAGCCGGCTGAATTCGTCATCGTCACGCTCCAGCAGCTCGCTGGACAACTCCAGACCTAGTGAGGACAGCATGGCTCAATTCAGCGTCAACGCCGCGCGATTCGATCCATACAAGAATTTCAAGTTCCGGGTGAAATGGGACGGTCACTATGTCGCAGGCGCCAGTAAGGTCGGCGGTCTCAAGCGAACCACGGAGGTTGTCAAGCATCGCGAGGGCGGCGATCCCTCGACGAGCCGGAAGTCGCCGGGGCGTACCGAATTCGAGGCGATCACCATCGAACGCGGGGTGACCCACGACCCCGACTTCGAGCAGTGGGCGAACAAGGTGTGGAACTTCGGATCCGGCCTCGGTGCGGAATCCTCACTCCAGGACTTCCGCAAGGACATCATCATCGAGGTCTACAACGAGGCGGGACAGGTCGCGCTGGCCTACAAGGTATTTCGCTGCTGGGTATCGGAGTATCAGGCATTGCCCGATCTCGACGCCAATGCCAATGCCGTTGCGATCCAGCACCTGAAGCTGGAGAACGAGGGGTGGGAACGCGACTATGAGGTGCCCGAACCGTCGGAGCCGACCTTCACGGCGGGGTGAGCGATGACTGAGCCACACATCGAGACGCTGCTCGCGGCGTGGGACTACGGCTGTGACCGGTCGCTGACACACGGGGCGCTGGCGCTGCTCGCCACAGTGAATCCGGGGGCATCGCTGAATCAGTTGGCCACCTTGTCCATCGGAGACCGGGACCGGCAGTTGATGGGATTGCGTGCCCAGTTGTTCGGCGACCTCGCGTCCTGTCTCGCCGTGTGTCCGACGTGCCAGGCGTCGCTGGAGCTGTCGTTCGGGATCGGCGAGGTGCAACCCGCTCCGTCGGCCGATGGGGGTGTGTTGTGTACGGGCGGTTTCGAGATCGCCTACCGCACCCCGACCAGCGCCGACCTGCTCGACGTGGCCGAGAGCCCACCGCCCCGGGCCAGGGAGCTTCTCCTTGCACGGTGTGTGCGCGACGTGCGGCTCGAAGGCGAGGCAACACGGCTCGACACCATACCCACCGATGTGATCGACGCCCTCGTCGACGCCTTGGCGCAGGCGGATCCTGCGGCGCGGGTCGAGTTCGCCCTGGCCTGCCCGGAGTGCGCGAACCACTGGGCCGAGCCGTTCGATATCGCTTCCTTCCTGTGGGCCGAGGTCGACCACTGGGCGCAGCGCCAACTGCGCGAGGTTCACATGCTCGCACTGGCTTACGGGTGGCGAGAACGGGACGTCATGGCCATGTCCGCCCGCCGCCGCCGCCGGTATCTGGAGCTGATCGGCACATGAGCGACTTCCTGCTCGACCTCATCGACCGCAGCCGCCTGCAGGTGCTGGCACTGCGGCCACGTCTGCCCATCTGGTTCGAAACCTCTTCGCCTGTCATGGAACTGGATACACGCTTCGACGATAATGGCGCACGCGACGGTGATGATCAGCCCCTGCTCCGGCAGAGGGCTGAGGCCGAGGACGGGGTGGCGCCGGTCCGGTGGCCGGTCGTGTTCACCGACCTGGAAGATCCACCGGCAACCGATCGGGGTTCGATCGAGTTCGCTGAGCCGAGTCGCTCGCTCCCTCGCCCGACTACCCCCGTCCCGCCGGAATCTCAGGCGCGGCAGGGAAAGCGATCGGATGATCCGCACCATGGTGTTGGAAGTTCCCTGGTGCCCGGCCCAGTCGATGGCGATCGGTCTACGGTCCGGCCCGAAGCTGAACCGTCGACCGCGCGGCCCGAAGCCGAGCATCATTCCGACGCGCCGAAAGTGGTTGTCATGCTGACAAATCCGGAACACGTCGACCCCGGGGATTCGGCGGCCGACTCTCCGCCGGATTCGCCGGCGCCACGGGATCGCGTTGTCGTTCCCGTTGTCGTGCAACGCCGCGCGCCGGAACCATCACCGGACCACGAACGACCACTCCCGGCGCACCCGGATCGCCCTCCGGCCGCGACTACCGCGGGGACCGCCCGCTGGTCCGTCCGCCGCACGCAGGCGTCTGCAGCGATGCCGGCGCCTCCGACGGTTCAGGTCACCATCGGTCGCATCGATGTGCGCGCGACTCAGCCGCCCGCCGCTCGCCCCCACGTCGAACGCGCTACCGCGAAACCCACCAGCCTGGACGACTACCTGGCCCAGCGAAACCATCGGGGCTGAGATGGCAAATACCCTCGCGCTCACGGCGGTGACGACGGCATTGCGCAACTTGCTGCTCGCGGGCGTGCAGAACAAGGATGCCGGCCTCGGACCATTCACCGTCACGACCCGAACGCCCGACCACGCGCGGACGAATGTCACTGGCTCGTCGCTCAATCTGTTCCTGTATCGAACCGTTGTCGACGCCGCCTGGTTCAACGGTGAGCCGTCGCCTCGGGTGCTGGCCGGAGAGCCGCAAGTTCCGCCGCTGCCGCTCAATTTGCAGTACCTGATCACTGCCTTCGGGCCGGATGATGTCGACACAAACATGCTGGGGCACCGCGTGCTCGCGGCGGCCATGAGTGTGCTGTACAACCAGCCGCTGTTCTCCGTGACCGATCTGTCCGCCGTTGCGGACAGCGACCTCGCCGCACAGGCCGAGCGGATCCGGATCACCGCCCTACCGCTGTCGGTCGATGACATATCGAAGTTGTGGAGCGCGTTTCAGTCGCAGTACCGGATCTCGGCCGCCTACCAGGTGGGAGTGGTTCTGATTGACAGCGAGCCCGGCCGCGTGCCCCAGCCGGTGCTGCGTCGGGGTGCCGAGGATACGGGCGCGGTCGCATCGGTGGGTGCGGTACCGGAGTTGCGTGAGATCCGTGCACCGCGGCGGCGCCCGGCGGCCTTGCTCGGCGACGAACTGGTGGTGATCGCCGAAGCGCTCACCATCGCCGATACGACGCTGCGGTTCCGCAGTCTGACGACCACCGCCGACGGTGTGCCCGCACTCGCGACAGTGGCCCTGGCGCCCACCGCAGGTGCTCGTCCCGGCGAAACGCTGGTCACCATCCAGGATGTCGCGAGCGATCCCGATGCGCTCGGTCGCTGGGCACCCGGACACTACGCGGTCCTCGCAGCGGTATCGGCCCCCGCAACTTCGACCGTGATCAGCAATGAAATCGCCTGCGATCTCGCACCAACGATCACAGTCAGTCCGAACAGCACCTCGCCCGGGCCCGTACACGTCGGCGACACGCTCACGTTGACCAGCGCACCCCGCATCCTCGACACCCAGCGCGTCCGGGTGTTGTTCGGCGACAAGGTGATCGAGCCGACCGCGCGGACCAATCCGGTCCCAGTATCACCGAACTTCGGGACGACCCCGACAACGGTCACCTGCGCGGTGCCGGAAATGCCGCCGGGCCGATACCTGGTTCGCCTGCGCGTCGATGACGTGGACAGCATCCCGCTCGCCGACGGTGACCCGCCCACCTTCGACGTCCGCCAGCAGGTGGTGATCTCATGACACAGCAGCCGCAGGACTACGAGCGGTGGCTCGCAACGAACGGCGACTACCTGGCCGAGTATGTGGGGTGGCTGCGTGCGCGTTTGACGGAGTCGGCCGCCGAAACATCCACCGCACCGGCACCGGAGCCCGATCGGCGCGGGCGTTGGGTTCGCGGTGGTCGAAGCTCCCTCGCCGAAGAGCCTGTGGCCACCTCTGGTGGGCGGAACAGGGCCCTGCCGACGGCAATCACCGCGGCCGACGACCTCGACATCCCACCTCCGCTCGTCCAGCTGGCCCGGCGGCTGGGTCTCTCGGTGTTCGAACGCCACGTGCTGCTGCTCTGCGCCGCAATGGAACTCGATACTCGAATGGCCGCCCTGTGTGCCCGCGCGCACGGTGACCCTCAGCGCGCCTACCCGACCTTCGCCCTCGCACTGGCGCTCTTCGATGATCCGAGCTGGGAAGCGATATCCCCCGAGGGATCGCTGCGCTATTGGCGACTCGTAACGCTCGACGAGCGCGGAACCGAGCCGGTGACCATGAGTGCATTACGTCTCGATGAGCGAGTCGTCAACTACGTCAAAGGGTTGAATCATCTCGACTTCCGGTTCCGCGCGGTGAGCATTCCGATCCAACCCCCGGCGGACTCCGATCTGGCCCCGTCGCAAGTGCAGGTCGCCGACCATCTGGTCAGTGCGATCGCGCAGGCCGCGCAGCGTCCTGAATCGACTGTCCTCCAACTGGTGGGCGGCGACGGCGAGAGCAAGCGGCTGGTTGCTGCGCACGCGGCCGATCGAATGGGCGTGCGCCTGTACGAACTGCCCGCAGAGTTGCTGCCCGAGCAGGCAACGGAACTTGAATTGCTGGCCCGGCTATGGCAGCGCGAATCCGCTCTGTCGCCGGTCATGCTCTACCTCGACGCCTCGGGGACAGAGCGCGACAGCGCGGGACTCGGGTCGCTGCGCAGGTGGCTGTCGCACGGTAGGGGTCCGGTGTTCTGTGATGTCGACGACCCGCTGCCGGATCTCGGGGCGCGGTCGCACACGGTGGACATCGCACGACCGTCGCCGGGGGAGCAGCGCGACGGCTGGGTGTCCGCGCTCGCGGAGTCGGCGGGCGGCGCAAATCCCGAGCGGCTAGTCGGCCAGTTCAACTTCAATCTGTCAACGATCCGCCGTATTGCGGAAGAGGTGAGCGACCAGGAGGCCGTCACGGAGCAGTCCACTTGCCTGTGGAATGCCTGTCTGGGCGAATCCCGGCCGAGCCTGGAGCGGCTGGCCCAGCGCATCGAACCGAAGGCGACCTGGGCCGATATCAAGCTGCCGCGCGAGGAGGAAGCTCTGCTCCACGAGATTGCCGATCAGGTGTCACACCGCGGCGCGGTCTACGACCGATTCGGCTTCCGCACCCGCATGAATCGCGGGTTCGGCATCAGCGTGCTCTTCGCGGGCGATAGCGGCACGGGTAAGACCATGGCCGCGGAGGTCATCGCCAATGCCTTGGGGCTCATGCTCTACCGCATAGACCTGTCCGCCGTCGTGAACAAGTACATCGGCGAGACCGAGAAGAACCTACGGCGACTGTTCGACGCGGCCGACAGCGGTGGCGCCATCCTGTTCTTCGACGAAGCGGATGCGCTGTTCGGCAAACGCAGCGAGGTCAAGGACAGCCACGACCGCTACGCCAATATCGAGATCAACTACCTGCTGCAACGTATGGAGGCATACCGCGGCCTGGCGATTCTGGCCACGAACATGAAAAGCGCGATGGACTCGGCCTTCCTGCGCAGGCTGCGCTTCGTGGTGACCTTCCCCTTTCCCGCCGTAGCCGAGCGAAAGCTTATCTGGGAACAGGTGTTTCCGCCTGAAACACCCTGTGCCACATTGGATTATGACCGTCTGTCGCGGCTGGTCCTGAGCGGCGGCAGTATACAGAATATCGCGGTCAATGCCGCCTTCCGTGCCGCCGGTGACGGCGGAACGGTCACCATGGCGATGATATTGACTGCCGCCCGAACGGAATTCCGCAAGAACGACCGCCCCGTCAACGAGGCCGACTTTCGCTGGCTCGAACGCGCCGGAGGTTCAGCATGAATATAGAACTCTCGATCGAAAGAATCGTGCTGGATGGCATCATGATCCCGCCGGGCGGATACGCTGCGCTCAGCGACTCCGTGCGCACCGAACTCGCGCGATTGTTCCAAGAGTATGGCCCGATAGCGGGACATACTCGGTCACAGGCACTGGCCCGCGTTGAAGCGCCGAGCATCGATGCGCCTGCCGCCGCGGATCCGGTGACGCTCGGTCGAGATATCGCGCGGGCAGTGTACGGAGGTATGCAGTGATGCTGATCGACCGCGCGCCGCTGCAGCGACCCGAGCAGCCGAACCATCGCCAGGCCGGGCAGGACCGCGCACCCAGGCGCGTGCCACCGCTGGTCGGTGAGTTGTCGACGCGGGCGCCCGGCCGATCCCTGTCGCAGGTGCCGACCTTCGCAGGCCAGCCGTGGCGACCGCATGGCGAACAACTTGTGGCACCACCTGGCGTCGTGCCCGGGTCGGGCGTACGGGATCCGGCAGAAGTCCAGGCCGATCGCCTTGGCAGCCGAATCGCCGAGGCCCTTGTCGCGGTTCCACTGGCAGCGGGGCCGATCTCCCCCCGGGTTCGCCGCGCTGTAGAGCCTGTGCTCGGGACGGGATTGGCCGGTGTCGAGTTCGATGACGGACCGGCGGCGCAGGTCTGTGCGGCACGGAAGCGAGCACTCGGCATCACCGAGGGCACGCATATCTGGTTTGCTGCAAAAGCTTTCGTGCCGACGACGCCTGCAGGACGGGCTCTGATCGGTCACGAACTGACCCACGTCGCGCAGCAACGCACCCACGGTGTGTGCGTCGCACAGAAGTTCGGCGTGGTCGTCGACTACGAGAAGCTCGCGGGCGAGATCCATACAGCGATCGAGGGAATCGGTACGGACGAGGAAGCGATCTATCGCGCCTTGAATTCACTACGACGGGATCCCGAGTCCATTCGCGAACTCGAGTCGGCATACCAGCGGCGGTACCAGCAGAAGTTGCTCGAAGCGCTCGAGGGAGATCTCGACTCGGATGAGCTCGACTACGCGAAAGGACTGTTGGGCGAGCCGGTCGCGCCGATTTCCGCACAGGCTATTCCGACGGGGCCGATCATGAGCGTTATCGGCTGGGATGCGCTCGCGCGCCGGCTGAAAGCGGCCGTGGAGTACCGGACCCTCGGCACCGACGAGGAGGCGATCTTCGCCGTGCTCGAACCTTTATCGGGCAATCCAGACAAGGTCGCCAGTATCAAGGACGCCTTCGCCCGGGCAATGGGTAACAGCGACCCGGCGACCCTTGAGATGCGGCTCGGTGACGAGATGTCCGGATCGGAGCTGGCGCACGCGCTCGAGTTGCTGTGGGTGCCCGACCCGCATGCCGGAACACCGGCCGAACTTTCGGGGAAACAGCTGCTGGCGGTTCGCAACGAACTGCTGCCAGGCACCGCCGTCGAGCCGCTCGCAGAAGCGACAAAGTCGCTACCGCAGCAAACATTGTGGGATGGCCGTGATGACCCTGAGAACTGGGGGGATTGGGAAGCGTCGAGGGACGTGCTGCGCACGAAGTTGCTCGCTGCCTTGACCGACCATCTGGCACAGGTGAAGGGCGAGATGGATGAGCACGCGAAATCATTAAAGCTCCCGATTCACACGCTCGAGGGTGCCGCGAGTGCTGCGGTCGAGGTCACCGATGACGAGTACAAGAGCTGGTATGCCGTGTCGGCGGCGCCACCTGGTCAAGCGGCGTTGCGATCCGGTTTCGAGTTCTCCTCCGCTGCCGGCAACCTCATCGACGCGAACGATCCGGCGGTACGCGCCGCGGCCGGAGCAGCGATCGGTGCCGAGGGGCGTGCACTCTGGATTATCGAGCACGGTGCTGGTGACCACATGAAGGCGCACAGCTTCAATCCCCGTCGACCCGGATACGGTGAACCCGGATGGCTGGAAGACACGGTCATCGAACCATTTCTCGCGGTGCCCGGCCGCCGTGCCGAAGTCGAGCGATACGATCTGTTCGGATTCGCACTTGCCCTCGAAACCGGAACGATCGCGGTCCCGACCACGGTGCCCGGCGGCAGGCTCGGCGCTGGTGGGTCGATCCCGAACCTCCCCGACCGCCAGGCTATGTGGATGACGTGGCATGTCGGCGTTCATGAATACCTGCATACCCTCGCGCATCCCACATTCCGTGCTGCGTACATCGGGCCTGTCATGGAAGAGGGATTCACCGAGTACTTCACGAAAGCCGTTCTGCTCAAGGCCGCTCCGGTCGCCCACCAGAACACCGGTCTCGTCAAGAAGGTCGAAGGCGGCATCTTCGCGCCGCCCACGACCCGCGAGGTGGTCGGCGACTACAAGACGCCGGAGAGCTACCTGGAGTCCCTGCGGCATGTCGAAAAGATTGCTCGGACGATGTCCGGCGGGGGCAATTCGGTGCGGGCGGCATACTTTCAGGGGCACGTCGAGATGCTGGGTATCGACCCCACCACGAACGACTTCGTAGGCGCACCCCCGGCTACGGTCGAAACGAGCCTCGTCACGGTGCCCGCCGGAATCGCGACAGCAGCGGATCTGGCGAGTCGCACGGGCATTCCCGAGTCGGAGATCCGCGCGGCGAACCCCGGGCTCGGACCGGTCGGCTTACCTCGGAGAGTCACGTTGCCTGGGCTCCGCGAGCATGTTGTCGTCGCCACCGTCACTTCGGTTGACGCCGCGTCGACAGAGAGGGTCGAAGGCATCGCCGCGCAGAACGGTATCTCTGTCGCGGCATTGAAGCGAGCCAATCCGGCCATCGACTGGGCGAGCCTGCGTGCAGGCCAGCGGTTGTTAATACCGAGACAGTGAGGAACCAGCCATGACCGCTCCCTTCTCGCCCCGCCTGCTCAAAGGTGGACTGGTCCTCATCGACCCACAGTCCGCAGTCGTGCGCAAAGTCATTGCACTGCAATACAACCCGGACACGCTGTCGCGCGGCCTTCAGGTGCGCGGGGTGGGGACCGAGGGCGGGGATCGGTCGGAGGCTTTGCGGCTGACCGGGCCGCCGACCGAGACGATCAAACTCGACGCCGAGATCGATGCGACCGATCAGCTCGAGGATCCGGCGCGGCATGCCGACGCGGCGAAGCTCGGGATCTTTCCGCAGCTGGCCGCGCTGGAGACGCTGGTCTACCCGACCAGTGGGCAGTTGGCGGCCAACAACAACCTTGCCGGGTCCGGCACGCTCGAGGTCCTGCCGATGGAGACCGATCTGGCGCTGTTCGTCTGGAGCAAGTCGCGCATCGTGCCGGTGCGGGTTACCGAGTTCTCGGTTACCGAGGAGGCGTTCGACGCGGCGCTCAATCCGATCCGGGCGAAGGTCAGCCTGGGGTTGCGGGTGCTCTCGGTCGACGACGTCGGATTTACGCACAAGGGCGGTGATCTGTTCATGAGCTATCTGCGGCAAAAGGAAGAGTTCGCTCGCCGGGGCGGCACGGTGCTCGGCGCTCTCGGCCTGACGGGAGTGCCCTCGTGACCACCGATTTTCCGGCGACGAGCCGCTACGTGACCATCCCGACCGCCACTCACGACGTGGATGGCCGGACCACCCGATATCTGACGCGACGCTTCCTTCCACAACCCGAGGAGCTCGCGCTGCTGCACACGCACACCGTCGCCGAAGGTGAGCGCCTGGACAACGTCACCGCCCGGTACCTCGGTGATCCGGAACAGTTCTGGCGGATCGCGGACGCGAACCGGGCGCTGCGCCCCGACGATCTGCTCGCCGTGGTCGGCAGGGAGCTACGGATCACGCTGCCCGCGGGATTTCCGGGAGCCCGAGATGCTTAGGGCGGTGAACCTGACCCTGATGGTCGGACCCGCGGTCGCGGTTCCGGTGCCCCGGTCTGTGGTCGAGGCGCTGACTTCGGTCGAGGTCACCGCGCAGGACGAGGGTGTCGGCGGATTCTCGCTGTCGTTCAGCCTCGACAATCGCTCGGTCCTGCCGACCCTGTTCCTGATCGCTGGCGGCAGTCCGATTCCCATCGTCCGGGTGGTGCTGGTGGCGACGGTGAACGGTACGCCCGAAGTCCTCGTCGACGGGGTAGTCACCAAGACCCAGATCGTGCCGGGAGGCGATGGCAGGCATTCGGCGCTGCAGGTGATCGGCGAGGATCTCACCACGATCATGGACCAGATCGAGTTGACCGGTCTGCCCTACCCGGCGATGCCGGGCGAGGCGATCGTCGCGCTCGTGCTGGCCAAATACGCCGCGCTCGGTGTCGTTCCGCTGATCATTCCGAGCATCATGCTCGACGTCCCCATCCCGACCAGCCGCATACCCGCGCAGCGCGGCACCGATCTGGAATACCTTCGGCTCCTCGCCGAACGCGTCGGCTACGTGTTCTACCTGCAACCAGGTCCGGTGCCGGGAACAAGCACCGCGTACTGGGGACCGAAGGTGAAGGTAGGGGTGCCGCAGCCGGCCCTGAATGTGAATATGGACGCGCATTCCAACGCCGGCCAGATCACCTTCGGTTTCAACAGCCAGGCTCGGTCGCTACCGGTCGTGTATATCCGTAACGATCAGACCGGGATTGCGATCCCGCTTCCGCTGCCCGATGTCGGCCCGCTCAATCCGCCACTCGGACTGCTGCAACCGCTTCCGGTGAAGTTCCGGAGCTTGCCGGAAACGGCCAAGTACTCCGCTGTGCAGGCCGTGCTCGTCGGCTTGGCCGAGGCCGCGCGCTCCGCGGACACCGTGACCGGAGACGGGAGTCTCGACGTGGCACGGTACGGCCGAATTCTGAAGGCCAGGCAGCTGGTCGGCGTACGCGGAGTCGGCACGGCATTCGACGGCCTCTACTACGTCACCAAGGTCAAGCACCGCATCAAACGCGGCGAATACAAACAGGACTTCACCCTCACCAGGAACGGCCTGGTGTCCACGGTCCAGGAGGTTCCGGTATGAGTAGTTCGCCGACGAAATACTTCGGCAAGTATCGCGGCACCGTCGTCCAGAACATCGACCCGGAACAGCGCGGCCGGATCCAGGCGCTGGTGCCCGACGTGTCGAATATCATCCCGACGACGTGGGCATCAGCGTGCGTGCCCGTCGCGGGAAAGTCCATGGGTACGTATTTGGTTCCGCAGATCGGCGCCGGCGTGTGGATCGAGTACGAGCAGGGCGATCCGGACTATCCGATCTGGACCGGCTGCTTCTGGGGGTCGGCCGCCGAGGTGCCCGCCACCGCGCTCGCGGGAAATCCGGTCAGCCCGAGCATCGTGATCCAGAGCGGGCTGCAGAACGGCATCACGATCAGCGATATGCCAGGACCCACCGGCGGCATCCTCATCAAGAGCACGCTCGGCGCGATGATCCTCGTCAACGACGTTGGCATCACCATCAGCAATGGAAAGGGCGCGAGCATCGTGCTCACCGGACCAACAGTGACCGTCAACAACGGTGCGCTCGTAGTGATTTGAGAGGAGAGCACAGTGCCCGGATTCATGGTGCATGTGGGCGCGACGGTGTTGTGCGCGCACGCGGGGCAGGCCCAACCTACGGCGCAGAACCCGCGCGTCATGGTCTCGGGACAGCCGACCGTGACCATGTCCGCGCCGTACGTCGTCGGCGGCTGCACCCTGCCGCCTCCGCCCGCGGCCAACGGTCCCTGCGTGACCGCGCAATGGGTGACGGCTGCGACCCGAGTCACCTCGGGCGGAGTGCCGTTGTTGCTCTTGGACAGTCAGGCGATCTGCGCGCCCACCGGGACGCCGCTGCTCGTCACCACCACCCAGACCAGGGTCACAGCAGAGTGAGGCACTGATGGACATCGACTTCCCGCTCCACTTCGACGCGTCGGGCCGAACCGCGACCACTGACTACGACGATCACGTGCGCGACATGATCGAACAGGTGCTGTTCACCAATCCGGGCGAACGCGTCAACCGACCAGACTTCGGGTGCGGACTGCTCCAACTGGTCTTCGGTGCGAACAGCCCTGAATTGGCGGCCGCCCTGCAGTTCACCGCGAACGCCGCGCTACAGCGCTGGCTGGGCGACGTCGTCGATATTCGTTCACTGGAGGTCGAGAGCAGCGATGCGACACTAACTGTCGCGACCAGCTATGTCGTGTTGCGCACGGGCGCCACCAGGGAGTACACCTTCGAACTGGCGAGCACGCGATGAAGCCCGCCGTGCCTGTCTGCGGCACACGGCACCGCCGTGCCGAACTCTTCGCCGCGCGTGACCGGCTCAACGGCCTCGACTACGTCGAGGCGCTCGACGACGGAACCTCCCTGTGCGTGCACTTCTTCGGCGACGTGCCGGAAGAACTCGGTGTCGGCAACATCAGAATCCTGGGTGGACGTCGAATCCGGAACCTCGAGGTTGTGGCCGTCGAGGCGCAATCGGCGAATAGTGGTGAAGTCGACGATTGCCTGCACCTGCGGCTCGATCGTGAGGGCGACTTCTCGACCTACCTGCTGTGTCTGGTCGACGAGGAAGAGCCGGAGAAGCCGCCGGTGGGCTTCGATCCGCGGTACGTGTGCGCCGAGGTACGATTCCGGATCGACTGCCCGGACGGCACAGATTGCGTGCCTGTGGCGGACTGCCCGCCGCCTGCACACGAGCCGATCGAAATTGATTATCTCGCCAAGGACTACGCCTCGTTCCGTCGGCTCATGCTCGACCGGCTCGCCGTGACGATTCCGGACTGGAGCGAGCGCCACGAAGCCGACCTCGGTGTCACCCTCGTCGAATTGTTCGCCTACGCGGCCGACCACCTGAGCTACCACCAGGACGCGGTGGCCACCGAGGCGTATCTGGGCACCGCCCGTCGGCGCCGTTCGGTGCGTCGTCACGCCCGGTTGGTCGATTACCGACTGGGCGAGGGAACCAACGCCCGTGCCTGGGTGACCGTACGGACCGACACCGATATCCATAAGGTCGACCCGAAGGATCTGCTGTTCGTGACCGCGCTCGCCGACCTCCCGGTCGACGGCCACGTCCTCACCGAGGACGAGGTTCTCGCCCACCCCGCGTCGACATATCGGGCATTCGAGGCGGTCACCGCAGCGCGCACAGTGTCTTTCCACGCCGACCACAGCGAGATCAGCATCTACACCTGGGGAGATGAGGAATGCCGTCTGCCCGAGGGCACCACCCGGGCGACGCTGCTAGACGACGACGGAAATGGTTGCCGGGTATTGCATCTCGTCTGCGGTGACCTCCTCGTATTCGAAGAGGTCAAGGGTGCGGTCACGGCCCATCCCGCCGATGCCGATCCCGCGCATCGCCACGCCGTGCGATTGACGCGGGTGTACGCGACGACCGACCCGCTCTTGGATGTGCAGGTTCTGGAGGTGGAATGGGATATTGCCGACGCGCTGCCGTTCTGCCTGACGGTGTCGGTGCGGCGCCCCGCTCCATCCTGCGAATTCATCCAGGGCATCAGTGTCGCCCGCGGCAATGTGATCCTCGTCGATCACGGACGCACCGTCGGTGCTCCGCTCGGCACGGTGCCAGCCGGAGCGACGGTCGGGGAATGCGCCTGCGAGGGAAGCCTCGTCGACCTGGTCGAACGCCCCGCACCCTATGAGCCGACACTGCCCGGGTCGCCGCTGACATGGGCCGAGCCGGTGGATCGAGCGCGACCGGCGGTGTCTGTTCTGCGGCGTGACCCCGGCCTTGCCGAGCCCGCGGTATCGCTGGCCATCGGAACACCGGTCGAGTGCTGGACCCCGCTTCCGGATCTACTGTCCAGCGACGGCGAAGCGCGAAACTTCGTCGTGGAGGTGGACGACGAAGGCGCTGCACACCTGCGGTTCGGCGACGGCGAGCTGGGCGCGCGACCTCCGGCTCGCGCCTCGGTGCACGCCACCTACCGGGTCGGTAACGGCACGGCGGGCAATGTGGGCCGCGACGCCATCGTCGCGCTGGCAGTGCGCGGTCAACGCTGGAGCGGTGTCAGGTTGTGGCCGCGCAACCCCATCGCCGCGACGGGCGGCGCCGACCCGGAACCGATCGCGGAGGCGAAAATGTTCGCGCCGTATGCGTTCCGCGCCCAGCTGCGCCGCGCGGTGACCGCCGAGGATTACGCGCGCATCGCCCAACGCCACGGCGGGTTGCGCGCCGCGGGGGAACTGGTGTGGACCGGTAGCTGGTACGCCGCTCGCGTCGGGCTCGACCCGGACCACACCGACGAGGTCGACGACGCGCTGTGCACGGCCGTCACCGAATTCCTCCATCCGTACCGGCGGGTGGGCCACGACCTGGAAGTCGTCGCGGCGACGAAGATTCCATTGGATGTCGAGGTGACAGTTTGTGTCCGAGCACACTATTCGCGTGGCGACGTGCGGCGGGCACTGCTCGCGGTGCTCGGTAGCGGCAGCCTGCCGGATGGGCGGCTCGGCATGTTCCACCCGGACAGTCTCACCTTCGGCACCGACGTGCGCGTCTCGGCGATTGTCGCCGCCGCGCAGGCGGTGGAGGGCGTGGCGAGCGTGTCGGTGACGCGCCTGCGCCGCTGGAACGAGCCTGATGACGGCGCCGTCGACAGCGGCGTACTGCGGATCGGTGATATGGAGGTCGCCCGGATCTCCAACGACCGCAATCTGGCCGAGCTCGGACGGCTCGAACTGGTGCTGGGAGGTGGGCGATGAGTACTGAATGCGCTTGCGGTTGTGGCGGATCGGAAGGGGGAGCCGGAAACCGGCCGGGCCTCGGCACGGTCGCGTATCGGGCCGGGACCCATGCGACGTTCTTGCGCGACATGCGTGCACGTTTGTCGGCGGCCGAGTATCCAGGCCTGGCTGGGCTGCGCACCCACGATATCGGCGACCCGTCTGTCGCCCTGCTCGATGCCTTGGCGGTCGTCGGCGATGTGCTGACCTTCTACCAGGAGCGTGTCGCCAACGAGGGCTACCTGCGGACCGCGACCGAGCGGCGATCCATCGTCGAACTCGCGCGGCTGATCGGCTACATTCCCCGTCCCGGGGTGGCGGCGAGTGTCTACCTCGCCTACACCGTCGCCGAGGGCGCTGAACCGGTGACGATCCCGAAAGGCGCTCGTGCCAGCAGTGTTCCCGGCCCGGGGGAGGAGATGCAGGCGTTCGAGACCTCCGACGATCTGGAGGCTCGTACCGAGTGGAGCACTCTCCGGATTCGAAGGACATGGCCGCAGACCGTCGAATCGATTTTCGCGAACGGGCTGTACCTCGCGGGCACCGCCACCAACTTGCACCTTGGTGACGCGCTGTTGATCAATATCAAACCGCCACCCGGGCTGCCGGTTCCGGTGCGGGTCGGGACCGTCGAGCCCGACGACGGCAACCAGCGCACTCGCGTCACGCTCCGTGAATGGGTCACCGGCGCCGATTTCGCGCGAATCCTGCGACAGGAGCTGGCGCCTTTCCGTGAGCTCACCCGATTCGGCATCGCGCATGACGGCGCGGTAGCGGTACGCGCATTGGATGCCCTCGACGCGATGGACCGTGAGGTGAGTGGCGATTCGACGCCGACCCGTGTGGCTGCGGCCGCCAGCGACGCGCTGGCGGCGCTGCGGCCGGAACGTGATGCCGCGCGCGCGAGCCACTTCGGACGGTTGGTGCCGTGGCTCTCCGGCATGATCGGGGTACTGACGCGAGTCAGCGAGTTTGCCACCGCCTCGAGTTCGGCCGATCAGGGTATCGGCGGGACCGACCTCCCTGCGACCGGGATCGACGACATCGTCGCGCCGCTGCGCCTGCCGCCCTCGTTTCCCCCGCGCACGAGCGCGCATCTCGCCCGCTCGTCCACTACCGCATTCGCCGCCGGATCGGATGTCTATCCCAGCCTACTGAGCTCGGGCACACCGTCGCTGTACAGCGCGCTGGCGAACCTGCCGGTCACCGAGCCGTCGCCGCTCGTCGTGGAGGCTATGCGCCGAGCCGCACCGCTGTTCGGTCACAATGCGCCTCGGCAGCCTCAGTACGAACCCTGGTTTTTCGAGGACGGCGAGGACGACGTCGGTGATGACAACGACGGGCAAGAGCCCAATCCGCTTGCCGGGCAGCCGAAATCGCAGCCATGGGACGAGTGGGACCTGGACAGGGACACCGAGAGTTCGGAGACCGCGTTCCTCGACGCCGCCTATCCGTCTGTGGCCGTGGGCACACCGGTGATCGTGCAACGGACCGATGATGACGTTCGCTGGATCCTCTCGGAGGTCGCGACGGCGACAACCTTCTCACGATCAGCCTACGGTTTGTCTGCGCAGACAACGAGACTGACTTTTACCAGTGACTGGTGGAAACCGAAAGATGAGGATGGCGAGGATGGCGACGGATTCGACGTCATCCGTGGTACGACCGTGTACTGCCGGAGCGAACGCCTCGAACTTGCCGAGGAACCGATCCGCGACGATGTGGTCGGCGGTGAGGTCGAACTCGACGGGCTCTACGAGGGATTGCGATCAGGGCGATGGGTGATCGTCTCCGGCGAACGTACCGATGTGCCGGGCACGAGCGGAGTTCGGGCGAGCGAATTGGTCATGATCGCCGGTGTTCGCCATGGTACGAGCTTCGTCACGCAGGGAGACAGCGTGATACGCCGACCGGGCGACACCCTGCACACCTACCTCACCTTCGCCGAGGACCTCGCCTACCGCTACAAGCGCGACACGGTCGTCATGCACGGCAATGTCGTGCATGCCACCCATGGCGAGACCCGGCGAGAGGTACTCGGCGGCGGGGACGCGACGGCGTCGCTACAGACCTTCGCGCTCAAGCAATCACCGCTCACCTTAACCTCCGCGCCGACCACCTCCGGCGTAGCGAGTTCGCTCGAGGTCAGGGTCGCCGATGTGCAATGGTACGAGGCGGACAGCCTGCTCGCACTCGGCCCCGCGGGTCGAGGATTCATCACTAGCATCGACGACACCGGCAAAACATCGGTGACCTTCGGGAATGGACGCCATGGCGCCAGGCTGCCCACCGGGTTCGACAACATCACAGCGACCTACCGAACCGGCATCGGCGGTCCCGGCAATGTCCGGCCGAATCAGATCAGCCTGCCCGCTACCAAACCGCTCGGTGTGACGGGCGTCGACAATCCGATCCGGGCCTCTGGCGGGGCGGGACCCGAGAGCCGCGACGATGCCCGTCGGAACGCGCCGCTGGCCGTGCTCGCTCTGGATCGCCTCGTCGGCATCGGTGACTACGCGGACTTCGCACGTACCTTCGCCGGAATCGGCAAGGCGGTGTCGGTGCGGTTGTCCGACGGTGTGCGCGAGGTGGTCCATGTGACGATCGCTGGGGCGGGCGACGCTCCGGTCGATCACACCTCGGACCTGTACGCGAACCTGCGGATCGCGCTGCGCCGCCACGGGGATCCCTTCCTGCCGATCCAGGTCGCGGTGCGCGAACTACTCGTCATCGCGCTCAGTGCCAATGTCGGTGTGCTACCAGACTATCGCTGGGAGACGATCGAGCCCGCGTTACGTGCGGCGCTGCTCGCGGACTTCGGATTCGATCGGCGCGAACTCGGCCAGGATCTGGTGCCGAGCATGGTGCTGGCCACCATGCAGGCTGTTCCCGGCGTGGAGTACGTCGACCTCAACGTCCTGACCGCGATCGACGAGGCCCGGATCGTCGACGGTATCCGGTCCGACGGCTCGTCGCTGGTGCTGCCTGGCGTCGATACCGTGCGGGTGCTACCGGCGCGATTCGTGGACAGGCGGATTCTGTCCGCGCAACTGGCCTACCTACAGCCGTCGGTACGCGACACGCTGATCCTGAACGAGGTGAGGGCATGACCAGGCAACCCGACTACCTGTACCACCTGCTCCCGTACGTCCACCGGGTCCGCGATGCCGAGGGCGGCTACGCGCTGCGAGACCTACTACGGGTGGCGGGCGAACAGCTCGACATCCTCGAAGCGGATATCGAAGGGCTGTACGCCGATTGGTTCATCGAAACCTGTTCGGACTGGGCCGTCCCCTACATCGGTGACCTCATCGGTTACCGCCCGGTGCACGCGGGCGGCGGCGAAGCGAAGATCCTGGTGCCCCGGCGGGAGGTGGCCAAGACCATCGGATCCCGCCGCCGCAAGGGCACGCTGGCGCTACTGGAGGAGCTCGCGTCAGACGTAGCGGCCTGGCCGGCGCGTGCCGTGGAATTCTATCGCCTGCTGGGCTGGACCCAGCATCTCGACCATCGATACCCGGACCGCGGCCGGTACCTCGACGTACGAACGCCACCCCAGGACGAGCCCTTCGAGACCGCCGCACACACCGTGGACGTGCGGCGGCTCACCTCGCATCGCACGACGGGGCATTTCAATATTCCGAGCGTCGGTGTCTTCGTCTGGCGACTGCGCTCCTACCCGGTGACCTGGACACCGGCCTGCTGTGTGGAACGGGAAGGAACACAGTGCTACACGTTCAGCGTGCTCGGCAACGACAGCTCGCTGTTCACCCGACCGGTGGTGGAGACGAATCCGGTGCGCATCGCCGAGGAGATCAATGTCCCGGCGCGAATCCGGCTGCGCGCCTTCGAGCATCGGCTGTCGGAACATCCGCTCGTCAGCGTGGCTTCGGCCACTTACTACGGCAAGGATCGCAGCCTCGCGATCGAGGTGCGGGGCTGGCCGAAACGCGGGGTGAACGGAATAATCGACGCGCGCAACGTCATTCCCGCAGATCTGTCGCAATGGCACCGATACCGCGCACCCCGCGGCAAGGTCCTCGTCGATACCGAACGCGGGCGCATGGTGTTCCCGCTGGGCCAGTCGCCGAAGGGCGTCGCGGTCAGCTACCGGTATGGGTTCAGCGCCGAAATCGGCGGTGGCGAGTATCGGCGACCACTGGCCCAGCCGCTCGGCGCGTGGTTGTATCGGGTCAGGCAACGAGACCGCCTGGCGGGGGAGTTCGCAACCATCAATGCTGCTCTGGCCCAATGGGATCATGACAAACGGCAGGTCGATTCAGAGACCGGCGAGTCGCCCCGCGGGGCCGTCGTGGAAATCGCCGACAGCGGTGTCTACGCCGAACGGCTCGAACTCGAGCTGGTGGCAGGGGAGAGCCTGCAATTGCGCGCCGCCGACCGCAGACGTCCGGTACTGCGGCTACTGGACTATCGGGTGGACCAACCCGACCCGTTCAGTGTGTGCGGCGACACCGGTAGCCGATTCGTGCTCGATGGCATGCTCGTCGCCGGACGGGGAATCACGGTGATCGGTAATGCGCACCGGGATAGCTGTGCGGAGGACGATCACCAGCCAGCTGCTGCCGACGAGTTGTGCGACATCACGATTCGGCACTGCACGCTGGTTCCCGGATGGGACCTGGCTGCCGACTGCGCACCCGCGCGCCCAGAGGAACCCAGCCTGACTGTCGACAACTCCCGCGCCGCCGTGCGTATCGAACACAGCATCGTCGGGTCGATCTGGGTGGCCGGTGATGAACGGCGCACCGACCCACTCCCGCTGATGATTTCGGACAGCATTGTCGATGCCACGAGCGTCGAGGGTCTGGCGGTCTCCGATCCAGAGGGACGGCTTGCCTACACGAAAGTCACCCTCGCCCGCTGTACGGTAATCGGCGAGATCATGGTCCACGCCATCGAACTCGCTGAGAACTCGCTGTTCACCGGGCCTGTGCGCGTGGCGCGACGCCAGATCGGGTGTGTGCGTTACTGCTACGTTCCGCCCGGCTCGCGTACCCCCCGCCGCTACTCGTGTCAGCCACCGGCGGAGACGCAAGACGATTTGCCCGCCTGCCCAGCACCGTCTTTCGACAGCATGCGTTATGGCGAGCCCGAGTATCTGCGCCTGAGAGAAACGGTCGCGGATGAGATCCTGCGTGGCGCCGACGACGAGTCGGAGGTCGGCGTCTTCCACGACCTCTGTCAACCGCAGCGCTTGGACAATCTGCGGACCCGACTGGACGAGTACACACCAGCCGGTATGGCCACCGGCATCTTCTACGCGAGTTAGGGGTACACCATGAAGGGCGATTTCACACGGGATACATTCGACCCGCGCAACCACTACACCCGCGTATTCATGCAGCAGGGACGCGTGCAGGTTGACGCTGACTGGAACGAACAGGCGTCGATCGCTCAGCGCTATCTGCGCGTATTCGTGACGGATGTCGTCGGGCAGCATGGTGGTCCGGCGGGTGATGGTGGGTTCCAAATCGCCGTCTCCGATGCCGGTGACCTGACTGTCGGCGTGGGTCGGTACTATGTCCAGGGTCTTCTTTGCGAGAATGAGAATAAGATCGGCTATACCGAGCAACCCAGCTATCCCTTCGAGCCCACGCTCGAGGAGCTGCGGCGGGCGAGCGGGTTCCTGCTCTACCTCGATGTTTGGGAGCGTCATGTGAGCTACCTCGAAGCGCCCGGTCTGCGTGAGGTCGCACTTGGCGGACCAGACACCGCTACCAGGAGTCAGCTGGTGTGGCAGGTGCGTGCATTGCTCGGCGCGGGTGAGATATTCACTTGCGCTGCCACCGAGGAATTCCTCGCCTGTGGTAGCGGACTCATGCGAGCGAAGGGGCGCGAACCCGAGCCAGCGCCCGATGCCTGTGTTATCGATCCCGAGGCGCGCTACCGAGGCGCGGAGAACCAGCTGTACAGGGTCGAGATCCACCGGGGCGGACCGGCATGTCGCGAGTACGCGTCCAGCGGCGCGACCTTCAAATGGTCGCGAGAAAATGGGTCCGTTGCGTTTCCTATCTTGCAACAATGGCGGGATAATCGCGGCTCCGTTGTCCTTACACTTGGGTCGGTCGGCCGCGATGCGCGTCTGGGGTTGAAAGAGGGTGACTGGGTGGAACTTTCCGACGACGCCACCGCATTGGCCTTTGCCAGTCCGCCGCTGCTGCAGGTCGCCTCGGTCGATCGGGACGAGTTCGAGGTGGTCCTCACCGGAGCAACGCATGACGGGGTGGGCACCCAGCCCGATTTGCACCCCGTCCTGCGGCGCTGGGACCACGACGCTGCGAGCGAATTCGAGGGTGCGCTGCCGGTAAGGGAATCGAGTGGTGACGACGGCTGGATCGACCTCGAGGACGGAATCCGGATCCAGTTCGCCACCGGCGAAGGTCCAGAACGGGAATACCGAACCGGCGACTATTGGCTGGTGCCCGCCCGCACCGCCACCGGCGACGTTGAATGGCCATGGTCGATCGGCTCGGCGCCGGATGCCCTACCCCCGCGCGGAGTGGTGCACCATTACGCGCCGCTCGCGGAGATGGCCGTCGATGACCGCGTGTTCACCGTGACGACTGACTGCCGTCGCCTGTTCGCGCCGCTCGAGAATGTGAACGGTCCCGCTTGACAAAACGTGCCGGAGGACGAGATGGAACATTCAGCTGAGCAGTCCAGACGAGAACCGGTGGCCGTCCCCACCGTTTGGGGGCGCGCCCGTAATCCTGTGGTGATAGCACCTACATGGCAGACACGTATTGTTCATCCGGTCGAAGCCATGGCGGTCGGCGCATCCGGTCACTTCGCACACGGCTTTTGTCGAATCTCGACACATCGTGATGTCGACGGACCGACCGACACGCCGCTGGGCGGGTCCTCCGCCGTAGCTCCGGCAGTGTGCCGCACGCGTGTGCCGTGGGAGATCAGCTCGCCAACAGACGCCGACGAGGTGGCGGCCGACCGCAAGGCAGCGACAGTTCGCTCCCGGCTACGGCCAGGAACTGCGGCCACGCCGCAAGCATTGGGCCCCGTCTTCGGGCACGACTTCAGTAACGTCAGGATTCACACTGACGGCGTAGCGGAAGAACTTTCGCGCAGTGTCAATGCTGAGGCGGTCACTATCGGGCGGCAGATCTTTTTCGGGCGGGGCGCATACGAGCCGCACATCGATCGTGGGCGCGAACTGATCGTTCACGAACTTGCCCACGTGACGCAGCACGATGCGAATCGGGCCCCGCGAGTACGTCGGCAGTTTGCCGGCTGTGCCGATTTGTCCGAGGGCCCCAATATGAGTCTGTTGTCCGGGATTGTGGTGCACCAACTAATCGAGAAGGACTTCGCCCTCCGCGTACCGGGCGCGTTGTCAATCGGCATTCCGGGCGGTTCATTCGCTCCCTACCGGACCGGAGGGACTACTGGCGGGCCGCCGAATGTCGTTCCACCGCAAACAATCGGGGGAGCGGCCGGTATGGGCAAACCGGATCTGGCTCGGAGAAACGAGGCGGGAGTGCTGTCGGTCGCCGAGATCAAGCCCGCGCTGCCGGATCATCTTCTCGAGGGGGAGACGCAACTGGCGGGCTACATCGCCCACGGTAACGCCACCGACCACGAGCAGGTGATGTGGCGTGCGGGTGCCGGCGTCACTGTAGTGGTGCCCATGCTGCCGTCGGTCTACCAACCGCCGCAGCTGGTCGTGCCTATTCCGGGTGCCGCGGTCGTCATCAAGACAGCCTGGTGTATGCCGGGTCTGCTGGCATACGCGGTCCAAGCGCTGCCTCATCCGTCGCCTAAGAGTGTCGGTGCCGATGAGCGAGAACGCGAACGCGAACGTCTGTCGGGTGAGGTCCAGGCTCGTAACCTGGCCCCGGTCGCTGTCGGAGCTGTCGCGGCGGTCGGTCTGGCGGTCGCAGGGCGAGCTCTGTGGCGCCATTTCTGGAAGGCTGTTGCGGTCCGATTCGCAATCCGCGGGGCCGTGGCATTAGGTCTGTCAGCAGCGGACGGACCACTGCCTTTCGGCGAGCTGGTCTCCCTTGGTCTCGCAGTAGTCACCATCGTGCAGATAGGCGTGGAATGGAACGAGCTGTGGCGGCAGGCTGACGCGATCGCTGCCTCTGAGGGTGCGTAGTATCTGACATGCAGTCTGTTGAGGTACTGAACCGGCAGAGTTTGGTGCAGAACATAACCAGCCCAAGATCGAACCGGCATGCCATCGATGCTTGAAGCCTTCGCCGCGGTTTGCCACGCGGTCGCCGACGTCAATCGATCATCAGCGACGTCTGCCGGGTGAGTCCGTGTGCGTAGCGGTCGAGTCCCCCTCCGGACACAACGCTTTTCAATGTATCACCCCTCTGACCTGCACATATAGATGTGGGTCGATGGTGCAGCCGGGTCGGGTAATTCGTAAAACCGCAGGCAGGAGCCCGTGGGGGTTCAACACGGGTCCATCTGAGAGATCCTTGAGAAAACGACGACATCAGCGGATCATGAACCCTCCCAGCCTCGGAGGACATCAACCGTTCGAGTTCGCCGCAGGCAACCCTGGCGAGGCCACCACTGCTGAAGGTGGACCCATGCAGAAACCGGACCTGCCCCAAAACCCTTCACCGGCGCACCCCACCCGCCGAGACGCCAGCACAGAACCGGCAGAGCTCGAAATCATCGTCCCGACGAATCCGCCCGTCCTCACTCCTGCCGCGGCTCGAGCGTTGATGCATCTCCTCACCGAACTCGCGACCAGGTCGCTGGAGCCGAACTCCTCGGCGACAAATGTCGATCCCCACCACGCCCACGCTGCAAGACCAGATATTGCCGACAACGGCAATCAACCTTCACCACGCCCACGCCCACGGGCAGGAAGCGGGTGAAGGTGAAACCTCATACCGCCGTCGAGTGGATCCGTTCATGCCGCTGGGTGCGCGGTAACGAACGTCCGCATCTGCCGAGTTGAGGATGGTCACCGGTCGATCAAAATGCGTTGTGCGCACGAAGTCTCCCCGCCGTAGGGTCTCCGTATGGTCGAGTACGTTCGCTGTGGAATATGCGAATCGCCCGCGGTCGACAACCGTCACCGCACCCCCGGCAGTTCGGAAGGCGTTCTGTGCACGGTGTTCGCTGAGCGCGTACTAGCGGACGGGCCGTGGCAGATCCGGCGTCCGCTGGTGGCGGTCGCACGCCGGGACGCGCTGGTCGCCCGGTTTCCTGGGCTGCACACTGTGAAGGACACGCCAGCGGTATTGCAACTGGGCGGATATGCCGACGGACGGTTAGTCGAGGTCAGGCTACGGATCAAGGTGCGTGAATATTCCTACGAGCGGTACATCTTCCATGTCGAGTACGCGCCTTCAGCACCGCAGTTGGCGGTGGCCGACCTCGATCTACCACCACACATGGTGGATCTGGTTTCTCGAGAGTCGTTGAAGACGACCCAAACCGAAGCGCGTTGGCTCCGAGTCGCTTTCCGGCATCTCGGCAAGTGGGACCCGGCGGACCCGGTGAAGGTCCCGGTGGTCCCGGTGGTCCCGGTGGTCCCGGTGGTCCCGGTGGTCCCGGTGGTCCCGGTGGTCCCGGTGGTCCCGGTGGTCCCGGTGGTCCCGGTGGTCCCGGTGGACCCGGTGGACCCGGTGGACCCGGTGAAGGTCCTGGTGGACCCGGTGGTCCGGGTGAAGGTCCGGGTGGTCCGGGTGAAGGTGGACCTGGCGGTCCCGGTGGTCCTGGCGAAGGCGCTCCGCAGGAAAACGGTCCCGGTGAAAGCGGTCCCGGTGAAATGGGCCCGGGTCCGGGTGGCCCTGGTGATAAGGGTGAAGGTGGTCCCGGTGGGAATGGATACACAATTCCGAAGGGGCATCCGGAAACCGGTGGAGGCGGTACCGCAACCGCTACGATCGGCCACTCCGAGCACAGCGCGGCTCACTCTCCCGCCGCCGGCCCGGCCGCAGCCGGGTCCGAAGTAGCGATCGACGGGGGCGCTCTCTTGTCCGGAGAACAGCGATGAGTGACGGTAACTCCGGGAGGAGCGAGTTCGAAGACCCGCCGAGGGAACCCGAAGCCTATTCGGCCGGATTCCACGGTGAGCCGGGTCGATTCGACGATGGGGTGGGATTCTTCGAATCTGGAACGAGCGAATTCGAAGCCGCTGGCATCCCGAAAAAGCAGGTGTCGGTGAAGAAGCGGTTGCTGCTCGTCGCTGTGCTGATGCTGATCACGGCGGGGCTGGTCGTGTTCGTCACCCGCGGCCAGCACGATCCGGGTTCCTCCGAACCCGGGGCGGTGTCGGTGTCGGTGCCGGAACCGGTTGCACCCTCCGACGCCGAGGGGTCGGAGTCGGGTTCCCCGGTGCCTGTGAGGCTGCGTATCCCTTCCATCGGTGTTGATCAGTCGATCGACGCGCTCGGGCTCAATCCCGATGAAACCGTCGAGGTGCCCCGTGATTTCCGCAAGCCGGGATGGTACAAGTTGGGACCTTCTCCCGGCCAACCGGGTTCAGCGGTGATCCTGGGCCACCTGGATTCCTTCGCCGGTCCGGCGATCTTCTTCCGGCTGCCCGAACTGCAGGCAGGAGAGCAGGTCGAGGTGATCTTGAGCGACGGCCGGACAGCGCAATTCTCCGTCACCAGGGTCGAGACCTACCCGAAGACGGAGTTCCCAGCCGAAGAAGTGTACGGATCGCATGGTTTCGGCGCCTTGCAATTGGTCACCTGTGGCGGGGTATTCGACACCGAGACTCGCAGCTACCAATCCAACATCGTCGCCTATACCACGCTGACCGAAGTTACTCCTGCCGCTGACACCGGCGCCAGGTAGCGATCGGCGGGCGGGCTCTTGCAGCACTTCGGGCCCGCCCGCCGTTGGATGATTCCGTGGATCCGGCCGTGGCTCGGCGGGGCAGCCGCGGCGAAGACATGGAACTCCAACCGGTAACCGCGGGTGGAGTGTCGATCGCCTCAGTGGTGGGTATCTTGTCGGGGGGCTGTGCGGGGATTTTCAGGTGAGTCCTGCGAGTTGTTGGGCGATTGCCGCGAGCCGGGTCTGGGCGGCCGAGACGACGCTGTGGCGGTTCTTGTGAGCTTGCTCGTAGGCGACGATCGCTCGGATGTCGGCCGAGTCGGTCAGTTCCTTCACCTCGGCTACGGCTTGGGCGACATTGAGTTCCCGTAATCGTTGATGGGCAGCTCGCCGGGCTCGAGGACGCCCGTGGTGGTGCGGATCGAACGAAACGCGTCGGCGGCGGTGTCGGCACCTTCGCGGCGGGTGACGTGCTCGGCGGTTTCGAGGGACATCCCGCGTCTTACCAGCTCAGACATCGGATTCGACCGTCGTGACCGATGCCATGACCCAGCGAATCCTCAACGCGGCGCTGGAACAATTTCAGGAAATCGGGATCGAGAAGACCACCATCGACGACATCGTTAAGCGGGTCGGGGTCGGACGCATGACGGTCTTCCGCAAGCTGGGATCCAAGGACGCCATCATCTCGGCGGTGATATCCCGAGAAGCGCAGAGTCTGTTCGAATGCATGACCGAGATCGCCCAGCGCCCGATCGGTCTCGAAGAACGAATCGTCGCCAGCGCAACCGAGCTCATCCGTGGCATCCGTGCCTTTGATCAGCGTGACGAGTCGGCACCCAACTGCCATCCTCCTTGCACAAGATGGGCATAGGTTTCGAACAGGGCTCGGTGTTTCATCTGCAGGGCGATCTGATCGATCCGGTGCGTTTACGCGGTTGCGCTGATCTGCTGATGACTACCAGCCCCAACGTGTTGATCTATGCGGCGCTCGACGGGTGGCGACGGCAGATGGTCGAATTCGGCCACGACCTACTCGAACAGGCGCTGGCCTCGGCGAGCAGAGTGCGCGCCGAACTCGCTGAGATTGCCGACATCAGTGTGATGCACGATGAGCTCCTCGGTGTCGAGGCCTCCCATGACCTCGATCTGCTCGACCGACTACCCGGGCGCGCACCCGGATATGCTCGTGGCGGGGTGCCCTGATCTGGTTCAGGTGTCCGGTGGGGTGATCACTCAGCGGCTGCCCACCATCGTGACTGGTGTGGCTCACTAATTGGCCTGCCTCCCACCCGGAGCCGTGCCGGAGTGGCTCGAAAGGGACTGCCCCACGCTCGAACTAGCAATGCCCTCCCGGCACGGACACCACACGTTCGTAGACCACGGCAGGCCCAGCGATGGCCGTCATCATCGGAATAGATCCACACAAAACGCTCTGCCACCATCGAAGCCATCGACCCGACCGGCCACGTTCTTGCCACTGGCCGATTCACCGAACGAGTGATGCGGACGCCTTGGGCGGATGTGGCTGGCATCCCTTTGGCGACAGAGGCTTTGGTACCGATTGTCCCGCGTTGACGGCTGAGCTAACACGTAGCTATAGTGTCAAGTAGCACTTCACACTTTGGTGTAATTGTGGTTGGTGTGATCGGTGGTACTGGTGTGGTCGATGACTGTGCACTGCCATCGACGCGGTTCTACCGAAGTGGAGTAGCTGGTGCCGAATTACGCGCGCAGACGGACGTATGCGCTTCCTCTGGTCGCTTTAGCTGTGGTTGCGGCGCCGGTCGCCGCCGCTTTTCTCGGCGACGCAGGGCAGTACAGCGTTTCCAATGACAGCGATTCCGACGGCTTCGCGAAAACGACGACCACGCAGGTCGGGCTGGCGGGCGCCCCGACAGTGGTGGTGCCGCTACGAGAGTTGGCAGAGATGCAGTTGCCCGACCTTCGGGTCGGTGATCTTCGGCTGGTGCCCGGCGCATCACCGCTTCCTACAGGTTCAGCGACCGGTCCGATCGGACTCATCGCCGCGGGCGCGTCCGAGTCTGTCACCAGCACCACGCCGGCATTGAATCCCGGTGTGGTGCCTGAGCAATTGGCCGATCGAGTCGGGCCCGAGGTCAAAGAGCTGACCCACCAGAGCCGATTCAGCATGATCGGGTTGACCGCGCCGGACCTCGAGGGAACCACCATCAGGGTGCGGGCCCGCCAACTCGACGGATCCTGGGGACAGTGGTTCGAGGCCGGAACCGACGACAGTGTCGCGGCTCGACCACCGGGCCAAGGGAACATGCAAGGTAGCGAACCGATCTATGTCGGTGACACCGACGCGGTACAGATCCTGAGCACGCATACACCCGAGCCCTCCGACCAACCCCGCCTGCAGGGTCCGAGCCCGATCGCGGGTGCGGACCACCTCGGTTCGGCAGGCCCGGAACTGACCGCGGTACTGCTCGATCCCGGTCACGGCGAGGAAGAATCCTCAGTGGTCGCGGCCCCGCCAGGAAATGGTGGGCCCCCGGTGATCAGCCGCGGCCAGTGGGGTGCCGACGAATCAATTCGGTGTGAAGATCCGACGTACGACGACGGCCTCGCCGGCGTGATCGTCCATCACACCGCAGGCCGCAACGACTACACCATCGCCGAGTCCGCGGCGATCGTGCGTGGAATTTACGCCTATCACTCAGAGACGTTGGGGTGGTGCGACATCGGCTACAACGCGCTCGTCGACAAGTACGGTCAGATCTATGAAGGGCACTTCGGTGGTCTAGACCGGCCGGTGCAGGGAGCGCACGCGGGCGGGTTCAATCAGAACACCGCCGGGGTGGCATTCATGGGCAATCACGAGTCCGAGGAACCGACTCCAGCCGCAGTCACCGCGATGGCGCAGATCATCGGATGGCGCACGCGCATAGCAGGATTGGATCCTCATGGGACTACCACCATGATCTCCGAAGGCACTGAATTCACCCCTTTCGAGCAGGGTGAACAGGTGCAACTGCCCGTAGTGTTCTCCCACCGAGATGTCGGTAACACCGCGTGTGCCGGGGACGCCGCCTATGCCCTGCTGGACCGCATTCGTGATCTCGCGGCAGATTTCAACTCCGGGGCGGCACCGAAACAAATGGTGGACGGGCAGGATTCGACGACATCAGCACTCGCGCAACCCGATCCCGATGCCTCGACGTTGCAGGCTATGACCGCGAAACTGTTGGCGCTGGGCGACAGCAACGTGCTGGCCAGGCAATGGATCGAGGCAGGTGGACCGCGGGGACGCCTGGGGCCGGCGGCCTCGGAGCCGAAGCCCACCGACGACGGTGGTCAGTACGCCCAGTTCGTCAACGGTTACTTGTATCAAGCTGCGGAGGGCCGGATTTTCGAAGTGGGCGGGCGAATCGGACAACGGTATTCCCAGCTCGGCGGTCACCGCGGTGTCCTGGGTGCGCCTCGCAGCAACGAATATCCTGTCCAAGCAGGCGTGCGAGTCGATTTCGCTCATGGGTCGCTGGTGTTCGACCAGAGAACCCAGATCGTAACCACACTCGGACCTCGTCCTGGCTCTGATCAGATGACGCCAGAGCCCACATCCGCGCCGCGAGTCGCCGTAACGACGCCTCCCGTTAGCTGACCACGGGCAGTGGCAATGCTCGAGCGGTACTTGACCGACGAACCTGTCCCAATTCCGCGAGCCCGACACCGGAAACCTGTATTCCGTCCGGATTCACCTTGGTGTCAGAGTTCGTACACGGCCGGCACCGCGCACTGGTGGCCCGTGTTCACTGCGCGTGGATCACCGTTGGTGTCGACACAGAGTCCACTCGAGGGGGATGAGGCCGAGTGCTGCCGCGCGAGCAACCTGGAAGAAATGCTCTACGAATTCGTCGTCGAAGGGCTGCTGTCGGCTCGGGCGTGCGCTGCATTCCCCGAACTGCAAGCCCTGCACGTCGGCGAACTGACCCGGCTGACCGGCTCGGTCGATGGCCGAGCTGGGTTTCGGTCGGTGCTGGACCGGCTGGACGACGCGATGGGCCTGACACCGATAGCCATCAGCCGACTGTTTCCAGTCACCTGACCCACCTCGAACTGCGAAGGCATGGACTGGGCGATTTTCCGGCCGCGACCCGGTACCGGTTTGAGTCGGCTGGCTTCTCCCGGGACGCGGACGGGGTGACCCGGCATTCGCAGCAATGCCGAATCACCCCGATATTCGAGGCCCGCGAAGCCGCGGATTGCGGGCTGCTGGCGATGAAACAGGTCGCTGCCGACACGAGTAGTCAGCGACCACTCATACCCGAATAACGCGCTGACCTGCCGGACTTCGGTGGCTTGGCGAGAATCGCACGACAGGGCATTTCGCTGGGTTCACCTGCGCAAAGGCCACAGATAGATCACGATCAGGCGGGCTCGACATGGCTTGTGTTGGAATGGGGGAAACCGCTCGGTCTTGAGTAGCGCAGGAGCGGGCGGGCGGTAGTAGGTCTGCCGGTGCCGAGGAATCGAGTATTCGATGAACGTCACTCGCCGAACACATTACTGGTCGAACACCATCACTGCTGAAGCACCCGACGCGGCTCAACGCCTGCGCGCCGAGGCCGAACCCTGCGGCCGAACCACCATCTTGCATGTGCGCGGGATGGCTGACGCCCACACACTCACCCCGTGGCGGCGGTTGCTGGAATCGGCGATCGGCGCGACCGCGATCGAGGGCGGCCGACATCTGATCATCGACCTGACCACGGTCGAGTTCATGTCCCTGCGCACGATCTTCGCGTTGGCCGAACTCACCCGCTCAGGCCAGCGGCTCGGTGTGGGCATCAGCGTGGTCGAAGCTAGACCGTACGCGGTGACCGGTCGCATCGTCGAGATCACCGGCTTGACCGACTGGCTGCCGGTCTACCCCGAACTCGTCGACGCCCTGGCCGCGGCTCAGTCCGAGCTTTCCCCGGCGGCTGGCGGAGCTCGTCGTGCAACGCAACGGGCAAGCCCTGGGCCGCCCTCGGCAACGACTGTGCGCAACCCCTCGGCCACCCGTCCCTTAGTTCCTGCCCCTCCGGCGGGATCGCTACTGCAATCGAGAACCGTCATGTCCGATCACCTCGACCGTTCACCGACACCGTCTATCGATACTGCGTTCGTGTCCTGGCCGGACCCCAGTCCGCTGCAATCATGGTGGGAACAGGTCATGCACGAGCACCTCATCGCACCTACGCGCGGCCGCCGCAGCGGGCAGAAAACATCTCCCACCGGATCGTCGGCGACCGGACACTGACGTGGTGATGTGATTTGGCGGGCCGCATTCGAGTATGCCCGGTCGAGGTCGATCCGACCAGCGACCGGGCGTTGCCTTTTCGCTGAAGGGTCGTCGCAGGGTTGTGAGCGCTACGGAAACCGACCCTTCACCCAGGAATTCGACTGCCCGACATCTACGGATGGCCCTGCCCGGTCGGTGTCAACGGCCATTCGTAAGTCCCCGCTGGTGGCCAACGGGAAGTCCCCACCCCCAGGCGGGGGTGGGGTGCTCAGATCAGGGGCGCTCACCTGCTTTCGTGCGGTGTTTCATCCGGTAGGAATC